>NZ_NGKC01000001.1 GCF_003987655.1 Vagococcus acidifermentans
AATATCAGCGCCGCTTGCTTTAAAATATCATTTTCCATTTTCAGTTTCATATTTTCTTTTCTTAGTTTGATCAGCTCTTCCTCTTTGGGCGAACGATTATCTTTTTCGCTAAATGAGCCGCTAGTATTGGCTTGTCTGACCCAACGATCAAATGAAGAACCGGTAAGATCATACTCTCGGATGATTTCCGATCGTGGCTTACCTGAACGATACAGGTCCACCATTTGCTGTTTAAATTCCTTGGTAAATGTCCGTCTCGGTCTACGTTCTGACATGTTGATTCCTCCAGTGTGTTTTATTATAGTTTACACACCTTATTTTTATTGTCTAGTCCAGTGTAGCCTGTCCAAAGACAATATGCCACAAGCGGATAATTCTATCACTAAACTATTAAATGAAGCGCCCAATAGTGAAATGGATGGTTGGCATTTCAAGTTTGCCTTGGCGGTCAATATGCTTTTAAACGGTAATAGCTTTGCCGAGATTAAGCGTAAGGGTCAAGAAGTCATTAGTATTGAGTTGCTGCCTAACTCGCTAGTAACAGTCAAACAGAATGATAACGGGGTTGTCTACTATGTGATAGGCGAGAAAAAAAGAAAAGTGAAAGCTGAAAATATCCTTCACTTTAAATATTTCACCCAGGATGGTTTGACCGGGGTTCCGCCACTTTATGCGTTGCGTGATGAAATGAAAGTTCAGTCAGCTGGAAATAAAACGATTTTCAATTTCTTTTCTAGGGGTATCAACGGCAGTGGCATTTTAAAAGTGAACAAGTCTGATCTGGACACAACCGCTAAAAGAGCCATTCGAGAAAAATTTGAAGAAGCTAACGGATCAAGTGACGGTAACAACGCTTTGAGAACTATTATTTTAGATGAAACGATGGATTATAAAACACTAGAAGTTAATACAGACGTTTTGAAGCTTATCAATTCCAGTGATTGGACAACTAAGCAGATTGCCAAGGCCTTTGGTATATCATCCGAGCGTTTAGGCGTTGAAAGTGTCCATTCCAGCACGATTCAAAGTAACTTGATGTATTTACAAAATACACTGGTTCATTATTTTAGTTGTTTTATTAGTGAGATCAGCAAAAAACTAGGGAAAGATTTTCGTTTTAATACAGATCGTTTGATGGAAACAGACCCCGAAACAATCATGAAAAACACCTTGGAGCAAGTAAGAGGGTCGTTGTTAACCATCAACGAAGGCCGGGCGAAACTAGGGCTACCACCACAAGAAGGTGGCGACCGACTGCTTGCAAGTTTGAATTACACGTATTTAGATTCACTGGAGAGTTATCAATTTAGAGAACAGGAGGGACAGAATGGAACAAGAAAAAAGAGTGACTGAACAAGCAAAACTGGAAACGAAACCGACACAGACGACTGAAATTGACGGTGATGAGTCCAAAGAAAAGGAAGGTAAAATCATATCGGGTTATGCGTTAAAGTTTGGGGAAACGTCCAAAGATTTAGGGGGCTTTGTGGAAGTAATCACTCCGGAAGCCTTGAAAGAAGTAGATTTATCCAATGTGTTTTTATTGCAAAATCACGATTATAGCAAACCCCTAGCAAGCACCAAAGCTGGGACTTTAAAATTGAAGGTGGATGAAGTGGGGTTACACTTTGAAGCAACGCTCAATGATACGAGTTATGCCAAAGATGTGTATGAGAACGTGGATAAAGGTTTAGTGGATAGCATGAGTTTTGGTTTTACAATGGGTGTTGATTCCTTTGATAAAAAAGAAAATGGCGAAGTGATCCGCTCCATTGAAGCTATTAAGAATTTAAACGAAATATCTGTTGTCACTATCCCAGCTTATGACAGTACCAACGTACAGGTAGACAAACGATCATACGAAAGCTTTTTAGAAACAACCAAAAAAACCAAGAAAGAAGATGATAATATGGAAAAAACACTAATCGATCGTGAACAAACAGAAATGAGAGCGTACGAAAATTATATTCGTTCTCAAGGTGAAGAACGTGAAGGTGTAACTACGGTCAATGCAGCTGCAGTTGTCCCAAGTGAAGTGATTGGAGAAGTCTTTGACTTGAAACGTTCTAATTATAATTTAGCCCAATATGCAACGGTTAAGACAGTATCAAACGGACAAGGCAAGTACCCGGTAGCCACCAATCAACAAGCCATCCTTGCCACCAAAGCCGAACTAGCCGAGATTGCCGATGTGGACGCAGATATGTTTACACAGGTAGAATACAAGGTAGAAACTCGAGCAGGTAAAATTGCTTTGTCTAATGAAGTGGTGGAAGATTCAGAAGTAAATATTGTCCAGGAAGTGAAAGATCAGTTAGCGAAATTGGTAGAAAATACCGACAACAAACACATTGTGGATTTATTAAAGACGTTCACTAAGAAAACAGTTGCTACACTAGATGAATTGAAACAGATTCACAACGTGGTACTAGACCCGGCGTTGAATAAGATGGTAATTCTTAATCAATCGGGGTATAACTATCTAGACACATTGAAAGACGCTGATGGGCGTTACTTGTTGCAACCCGATGTGACCGCCCCAAGTGGCAAGTCGCTGTTTGGTATGCCGGTCGTACTGATTGCAGATTCATTGTTTGCTAATCCTAAAGCTGGTACGTTCCCAATGATTATGGGAGATATTGCACAGTCTATCTTTGTGGCCAGACGTAATCAAGTCACTACTCAATGGGAGAAATTCGATTATTATTCACAAGGGCTAGCAGTCATTGTGAGAAACGATTATAAAAAGATCGATGAAGCAGCTTCGGTTTATGTTGAGTTTACGCCAGTAACAGGCGCTTAAAAATGAAGGGCGGGCTAACAAGTCCGTCCTTTTCTTAAAGAGGTGAAAAAATGGTACAAGTTGATGATATAAAAAATAGTTTAAGAATAGATCATTCGATGGATGATAAAATGATTCAAGAGTTGATTGATACGGCCAGTTATTATGTGATAAGTGCAATCGATGGCCAAGCAGAGGATGGCGTGATAGAGGGCTATAAGCAGTTAGATTGGGCGGTGTCATTGTTAGTCCAACATTGGTACATGAATCGCCAAGAAGCTAGTAGCGAGCGTATACCGATCACAGTACAATCTTTGATCCAACAAATGCGAGGTGCGTATTATGCCACTCATTAAAAATATCAATGAATTAGATCAACGTATAAAATTTCAAAAATATAAGTCCTATCAAAATGAAGATGGAGAAATTGTCAAAGAGTTGGTGGTCATTGGTGAATGTTGGTGTAAGATTAAAAGCCAATTATTGAAAGAATACCAAGCGATGGTAGGTACTGTACTTGAAGATACCGTAAATTTTGTGATTCGTTCTCACCAAAGTTTTGCAATAGACCATACGATGGCAATTTTATACAAGGGACAATCTTATGACATTGTTCGTTCTATGCCGGACGCAACTGATAAAGAATACGCTGTGATAGTTGCTAGGTTAAAAAAATAATGATTACGTTTGTAAACGATAAGAAAGTATTGGCACACTCTTAACGGAGTGTGTTTTTACACTAAACCTTAACATTTCTCTGTATTTGATATATAATTGATAGGAATATATGTTCGTTCACTCGAAAGGAGTTTTACCAATGGAAGAATTAGAATTAAAAGTAACAAATAATAATAAAGAGATAAAAAAACTAATGGAAGAAATAAATAATCAATTACCCACGATAAAAGATTTTATGCAAGAAGTAATTGAACGGAATATGCCAATAATTGTTACAGAGGAAGTGAAAAAACAAAGCAATCACACGAATGATTTGGGTATAGAGAAATTAAAAGAGATGAAAAGTAGCTTAAATAGTATTATTCAAGAAGTTCCTAATAATATTCAAAATTTTTTAAGAGGATATAAGGCAGAAATATTAATTGAAAGAGATAAAGAGCTTAGAAAGCAGCCGTCTGATTACGATCCAAGGTATGGTAGTGAGACTAAATTTTTGTCTGGATATACGATTTATACAGAACTTGAAGATTTTATGAAGCAAGAAATTGGTAAAGTTGGTAAATTGCTGGCTGATTTTGAGTATAAAGTAGGTCATGAGTGGTCTAATAAAGGATACACAGCTAACTTTGAAACCCAATATTCTAATGACGAATTTGTTTATTTATTTAAAGACAAAAATAGAGTAATTGATTCTGTACCTCTTCGAGAGTTTGGTGATATCTTTACCAAAATATCGAAAATAATAGATGATAATATAAAACTTAATAAAATGATTAGTGAAAAAAAAGCAGAATCATTATGGGATGAAATTTAATCGACAATTGTTAGTATTTGAGAAAGATAAAAATGGAATTTAATAGGACCACTGTAATGATGCCCTGCTGATTAATACTACTTCTTTTCTATAAAATATTGCGCCCCACGCAATTGGTTTACTTTTTGAATGCCATATTGAATGCCATTTGAATTATATCCATTGAAACGGATTGAAGCTTTAAATAGAACTATCGTTGATTTTGTAAAGAAATGACACCTTTTACAAGTCTATGAATAAGGATTTTTGACTATCTGGAACAGGGGAAGATAGCCAGAGTCAGTGAAAAATAAATGATTGATGATATAAAATGAAAAATACTAGAGAGAAAAGGGAAACTCTCTAGTATTTTTTAAATTGTATCTTATCAGGTATTGCTTTTTTATACAGAACTCTGTATGGACTGCTTGATAATGTCAGTTAAAACCTAGAACATTTTTAATTCTAGGCACTCTAATCAACCAGGCAACCAATAAACATGACACAATTTTATCTACTAGATTCCCTGAAACAGCGCCCCAATAAGTCGCTGAAATCATTTCTTTTCCTGAAGCTCTCAATGCCATAATAACGATATCCGTTCCTGAACCAGTAAACCCTCCAAATAATGCTAAGCGAATTGGCGCGCCGATGGCAGGTGCAATAAAAGCTAACAGAATACCTGCGACAATGGCCTTTTTGTAGGTCAGATTTTTTTGTGCAACAAGAGCCACAACGATGGCTACTGCAACACTGACTAATGCAAACGGGACTGAGAGCGGCCCGCTGATTAACCCCATCAGTAAATTTGTCGCAACACCCGTCATGATGCCGTATAGCATGCCATAGTTAGCAGCAATGAAAATAGTTCCCATCGTGTCTAAAAACAGCAGCGGAATTTTCATTGCTGAAACAGCAGATCCCAATACAACATTTATTACTACCGCCATCGCACAAAACATCAATATTTTAGTATTATTACGAGTCATTATTAGATTCCTCCTTTTTTATGAACGATTCAACAAGAGTCATGATATTTCCTTCGTTTTCTTCACTGTACCAAGTTGGAATTTCCATATAATTGGTGGTTAATGTTTCTATGCGGCATAGGCTAAAAAATTCTTCCATCAAGACTCCTCTTTGACCGGTTATTGAGCAGTTGGGGCTTTCATTAATGCCGATAATTCCGATGTAACGGTAATCATTTGCGACATACATCTTCAGCTGCTGAACAATGGGGAGCAGAAGGTCACGGCATTTTTCTCTATACCCGTCAATCGCATGATAGTCTTCGTAGGTCATAGGTGGCCGATTAATACCTAAAAACAAAAATTCCGGACATGGTAGTTGAATAAAAGCAACACCTTTGTTTAAAAGATACTGAGCGACCGGGAAAGCTCCTTTTGCCCGTTCCCACTCATTAATGACAGCATTTTGGTTTAAGATACAATGCGAAATGGTAACAATCTCTTTTTGTGGTTTAATAACTAACACCTCGTTCCCTTTTCTCATATATTAAATTAAGAAGACACTTAAAGCAATATCAATAGATAATAAAACATTTCATTGATATAAAACATATATTGATTATTTTTGTAAATTTAAATGTGTTTTTGTGACTGTTTTATAATACTAGACTACCTATTTAATTGATTAATTTACTAATTGTTTTTAAATGTCTTTATGTTTTTGCGAAACTATGTAAAAATGAACGTGTAGGTTATTAATTTTAGAAAAGGAGAATGGACAATGGAATTTAAAAAAATGAGTGACCGTTTAATGGTTTTTAATGACGGGGAACAAAAACCGATAGGAGAGATTCAATGGGAATTAGGATTTGAAGATGTGATGATAATCAAACAGACACATGTCGATAAAGATTATCGCAAGCAAGGCATTGGCGAAAAATTATTTGAAGAGGCAGTCAAAGAAGCACGGGACAACAAATTAAAAATAATTCCAACTTGCGGTTTTGCCAATCAGCAGTTTATCGATCACCCTGATAAATATGGCGATGTTTTATATAAGCGGTCTAACAACTAGGACCATACGACTGACATTGATTGAAAGGTGTGATGAAAATGAATGTCGTAGTCATAGGACCAAGAGGCAAAATGGGGCGATTAATTGCTCAAGAGGCAAATGAACGGGCGGATATGCATCTAGTTGCCGGAATTGGACCAAAGGGGCGCCCTTACATCGGGAAAGATTTAGGCCAAGTCGCAAAATTAGGAGAAGACATTGGGGCCCCCGTTCTTGATGAGTTACAAGCAGTCATCAGTGATTGTGACGTAATCATTGATTTTTCAACAAAAGAGATGAGTTTGGAAGTTCTTGACACTGCTGTGGCTTATCGAAAAGCAGTGGTTTGCGGCACAACAGGATTTACGGAAGAAGAAATGGCTTCTTTCAAAAAAGCAGCTGAAGTTATTCCGGTACTTTATGCAGCCAATACATCAAAACTAGTCAATGTCATGGTGAAATTACTAGAACTAGCAACTACAGCTATCGGTAACGAAACGGACATAGAAATTCTGGAGATGCATGACAGATGGAAAACTGACGCGCCGAGCGGTACATCAAAAGAATTGGGGGAAGCCATTGCAGCTCAACTTGGCAGCCAATTAAAAGATGTTGCAGTCTATGGCCGCGAAGGAAGCGGGTCACGCCAAGCTGGGACAATAGGCTATCATTCGCTGCGTGCCGGGGATATTCCCAGCAGCCATACTGTCTTTTTTGGCGGTCTTGGCGAGCGTCTGGAAATCACTCATCATTCGTACAATTGGGAGTGCTTTGCTAAAGGTGCGTGTGACTGTGCGGCTTATTTAACGGGAAAAAAACCAGGCTTCTATACGATAAAAGATGTCTTAGCTATTTGAAAAGCCATCTAAATGTAAGCGGTGTCCTATCGGTAACAGCAAAATGTTAAATTAAGTATTTGACTTTATTAAAATATAATGATAGAATTTGATTCACTTATACTTAGATACACGTGCACACTCGTATCATCGAAATTGAATAAGAAATGCATTGGAATAGTAGAGGCCTACTAGGAAATTAACAGAGAAAAAATCATTTTGCTGAGAGATTTTATTTCATAGCCCTCGAACCTGCCAGTTTATTGCAACAGGTCTTTATACCTTTATCATGGATACTTAAGTCGTAAAGTAAATCTACTTTGAAGCAAGGTGGTACCGCCGTAACAGGTCCTTGCACAAAGTAGATTTTTTTATTTTTTTAAAGGAGGATACTACATGGAAAAGAAAGAAAATTTCGTAGAACAGATAACAAGTAGAGATGAAGACTTCTCTCAATGGTACACAGATATTTGCTTGAAAGCAGAATTGTCTGATTATTCAAGTGTAAAAGGCTGTATGGTGGTTCGTCCGCTCGGAACAGCATTGTGGGAAAATATTACGAAAGTGGTGGATGACCGGCTGAAAGCTACCGGACACCAAAATGTCATGATGCCGTTGTTAATCCCTGAGCGTCTACTGTTAAAAGAGGCAGAGCACGTTGAAGGATTTGCACCGGAAGTTGCATGGGTGACTGCCGGCGGCGACACAGAATTATCAGAAAGACTGGCTATTCGCCCTACTTCAGAAGTACTTTTCTGTGAGCATTTCCAGAAAATTATTCATTCGTATCGCGACCTGCCAGTATTGTATAATCAGTGGGTTAGCGTGATGCGCTGGGAAAAAACGACGCGTCCATTTTTAAGAACGACAGAGTTTTTCTGGCAAGAGGGTCATACTTGTCACGTTGATTACGAGGATGCAGACAGAGAAGCGCTCGAAATTCTAGATATGTATGTGGATGTGTGTGAGAATATTTTGGCTATTCCAGTTGTATCAGGTGTCAAATCTGAAAGCGAAAAATTTGCCGGTGCAGTGAAAACTTATACGAATGAAACATTGATGTACGATGGAAAAGCGTTGCAAATCACAACGTCTCACCACCTTGGCGATAATTTCGGTAAAGCATTCAATATCAACTATCTGGACAAAAACGGCGATAGCAAATTTGTCAACACAACCTCATGGGCAATTACGACAAGAGCAATCGGCGGCATGATCATGGTTCACAGTGATGACCGCGGATTGGTTCTGCCTCCTAGAATTGCACCAGTTCAAGTTAATATTGTGCCAATTTCGCAGCATCAGGAAGGCGTTCTTGATAAAGCATATGAATTGAAAGAACAGCTGAGCCAAGACGTTACTGTCCAAGTGGATGCCAGTGATAAAAAACCAGGCTGGAAATTCAGCGAATCAGAAATGCGCGGATTCCCAATTCGAATCGAAATCGGTCCAAGAGATATCGCTGAACAAACACTGGTTGTTGTTCGCCGTGATACATTGGAAAAAACAACGATTAAATGGGACGATCAATTAAACGAAAATATCAAAGCCTTGTTGGATGATATTCATAACAATATGTTTAATGTAGCGAAAGAACGTCAGGACAAGCGTACAAGAACAGCAACAACTAAAGAAGAATTTGCAAAAATGATTGAAGAAGGCGGCTTTGTTATTGCTCCTTGGTCAGGCGATTTAGCCGTAGAAGAGCAAATTAAAGAAGAAACGGGTGCAACATCCCGCTGCCTGAGCTTTGAGAACGTGGATGCTGATTTAACTGGTGTGAAAGATTTGTGGAATGGTCAAGATGCTAAATACTTGATGCACTGGGCCAAAGCATATTAATAGTAAAGAATAAACCGACAGAGAATTTAAACGGATTCTCCGTCGGTTTTTTTGCTTGTTAGACTACACTGATTGGAAATCAATGAAAAATGTGAAAAAATTATCATTTAAAATGACACAAATATTTCACTAACGTTTGAATATTGGATAATTGTTGCAATGAACAGAAACAATTTGCTAATTGCTGGTTGACCAAAGATTTTAACGAAATCAATAATATCACAACTCCTTTAGATAACAATTTGTGAATAAAAACATTTTTACCAAAACCAGTATTTTGTGCAAAGGAAGCAGTTACATTAGAAAAATGCAATAAAAAAAGGAATAGGTGATAAGAAAATTAGAATATTTTTAATTAAAAGGCGTATTTCTGAAAAAATGTATCAAAAATAACCTTTTTGTGATAGAATCGGGGTAGGTGATGGGCGATAAAAATGCTCAAAAAATCACAACTTTTACTTTTTTTCGACCATTAAATAGAAGGAGGTGAAACATATTGAAAAAACTTCATATTCCATTGAAGCAGCATGTTGGTGGACCATGTGTTCCAGTTGTCAAAGTTGATGAAGCTGTCAAAAGAGGTCAGTTAATTGCGGAACCGAGTGGATTGGGTGCTAATATTCACGCGAGTATGTCAGGTGTGATTGCAGAAATTAATGACACGGAAATCGTCATTCAATTGGATGACTCACAATCGACTGATTTTGTCCCTATTCCTGAAACAGAATCTAAACTTGAAGCTATTGAAGCAGCTGGTATTGTGGGTGCAGGTGGTGCAGGTTTTCCTGCGCATATTAAATTAAAGGCTGATATACCTGACGGCACAGTGATTGCAAACGGAGCAGAGTGTGAAGCGTTATTGCAACATAACGTCAAACAAATTGTGGAAACGTCTGCACAACTAGTACGCGGTGTACAGTACTTGATGGAAATCACAAATGCGCCGCGGGGTATCATTGCAGTTAAAGACAAAAATCGTCAGGCTGTCATTGAATTGTTAAAAGCAACCAAAGACATACCAGAAATTGACGTCTTCAGATTGCCGGATATTTATCCTGCAGGGGACGAGCGGATGATCATTCGTGAAGTGTTGGATATTGTGTTAAACCCTGGGCAGTTGCCGATTGAAGTCGGTGCTGTCGTGTCAAACGTTGAAACAATCAAACATATAGTTGAAGCAATTGAATTGAGAAAACCGTTTATTGACAAAGATGTTACAGTTGCAGGTCGTGTTCAGGCCGAATCGCTTATTCTTAAGGATGTGCCAATCGGAACTCCAGCAAAAGAACTAATTGACCAGGCGGGTGGCTATGTTCATCCTCATGGGGAAATTGTTTTTGGCGGGCCGATGACAGGCATGAGCCGATCAGAAAATTCTCCGATCATAAAAACCACTGGTGGTGTACTGGTAGCAATGCCGTACCCTCAGGAACATCGTAAAGTTGGTCTTTTGATTTGCGAATGCGGCGGATCAAATGAACGTCTAACAGAAATCGCAACCAACATGGGTGCTGAAGTAGTCGCTGCTGAAAGATGCAAGCGAATGGTAGAAGTCAATGGAAGATATAGATGTGAGCTTCCTGGTATTTGCCCTGGACAGGCAGAAACCGTGATGAAGATGAAAAAGGCGGGAGCCGAAGTCGTCATCGTCGGCTCGTGTTCTGATTGAACAAACACCGTTTTAGGTGTAGCTCCTAGGTTAGGAGTTCCAGTTTATCATCATACGGATCATGTGCTCCGCTCAGTAGGCCACAAGCTATATCGAAGACTGCCTACCGAATAGAATTACCAATTTATTTAAGGAGGAACCAATAAATGTCTATTACTGTGGAAACTGCGAAAGAGCACGCAAAAGATCCAGCGGTATTATGTTGCCGTGCAGAAGCAAACACTATTATCAAACCAGGAGATTTGGAAGATCCAGCTATTTTTCCAGATCTTGAGGATTCAGGATTACTTGAAATACCTGAAAACAGCTTGACAATCGAGCAAGTTTTAGGTGCAAAATTATTGAAAACTACAGATGCTTTAGTGCCGCTGACAGCTGATTTGCTAGAAGGCATCAATGAGCCGGAAGAAGAGCCAGCTGAAGAAAGTGCTGAAGCTGTTGAGGAAGTTGTTGAAGTTGCAGAAGCAGCTCCTTTAGTTAGTGAATCGGCACCTGTATACAGCACACCAGGTCAAACAGTTAAAATTCATATTGCTGAAGGTAAAGGTATTGACTTAGAAATACCGTTATCTATTTCAGCTGCATCAGCACCTGCCGCTGCCGCACCAATTGCAGCAGAAGTTGCAGCAAACGGACAAGCTGTTGCAGAAGCAGCTCCGACGATTGCAGCAGATGAAGAGCAAGAGCCGATCAAGGTAAGAGCTGTACAAAGAGAGCATTTCCAAATTGATAAAGTAGAATTTGGCGATGAAACAAAAATCGACGGTACAACACTTATTCTACGTAAGGCTGACGACATCTGTAAAGAAGCAGCTGAACTGGAAAAATTAGTTAAAGAAGTTAAACTAGAAATTATCACACCAGAAGACTACGGTGAATACAGTGAAACAATCATGGATGTACAACCAATAGCAACTAAGACAGAAGGCGAATTAGGTGAAGGTGTTACTCGCGTTCTTGACGGTGTTGTAATGATTGTCACAGGAACTGATGAAAATGGTGTCCAGATTGGTGAATTTGGCTCATCTGAAGGTGAATTGGATAGAAACATTATGTGGGGACGTCCAGGAGCGCCTGATAAAGGTGAAATTTTCATTAAAACTCAGGTAACTATCGAAGCTGGAGCTAACATGGAACGTCCAGGACCATTGGCAGCTCACAAAGCATCTGATTATATTACACAAGAAATTCGTTTGGCATTGAAAGAAGCAGACGAGTCATTAGTTGTCAAAAAGGACGAAATCGCACAATACCGCCGACCCGGTAAGAAGAGAGTCCTGATTGTAAAAGAAATCATGGGACAAGGTGCGATGCACGACAACTTAATCATGCCGGTTGAACCAGTAGGGACACTGGGAGCTAAACCAAACGTTGATTTGGGTAACCTTCCTGTCATGCTGGCACCGACAGAAGTAATGGATGGTGGTATCCATGCCCTAACATGTATTGGACCAGCATCTAAAGAAACATCTCGCCATTACTGGAGAGAGCCATTAGTTGCAGCAGCTATGGCAGACGAAGAAATCGACTTAGTTGGTGTGATGTTTGTGGGTTCACCACAAGCTAACTCAGAGAAGTTCTATGTTTCTAAACGTCTGGGTATGACTGTTGAAGCAATGGGAATCGACGGAGCAATCGTAACAACTGAAGGATTCGGTAACAACCATATCGACTTTGCTTCTCACATAGAAGAAGTTGGTAAACGTGGAATCCATGTGGTTGGTGCTTCCTACTGTGCTGTACAAGGAGCGCTAGTAGTTGGTAACAAACAAATGGTTGCAATGGTCGACAACAATAAATCTAAGCAAGGTATCGAAAACGAAATTCTTGCTAACAATACGCTATGTCCAGAGGATGCCATTCGTCATCTTGCTATGCTGAAGACATTGATGGGCGGCGGAACAATCAAGGCTGCAGAACGTAAATGGAATCCAAACGTGAAACAGAACAACATCGAAATCATTGAAAAAGTAACAGGTGAGAAGATCGACCTGGTTGACAATGAACAAGTTCTGCCTAAGAGTAAAAAACGTTTGGAAATTTATGAGAAAGAAGAATAATTTCTTTCGACAAAGGTGAAGTTATGGACAATATGGATAAGCTCAAATACATTTCAACGGAGCGCATGTTCGAAGGGGTACTTGTCGAAATCACGGATGCAAGTGTCACAATCGACATTAAAGGACGTCTGGGGCAATTTAAAATCCCGAGAAGAATGCTGATTTCCGAGTATGACTTGAAAATCGGTCAGGAAGTTGGTTTTATGATGTCCTATCCGGAAGTATTAAACGAGGAACCCAATGAGCATTATGTCAATGCCATTGAAGAACATGAGAGAAGAAAGTTGAAAATGACACAGAACAAAGGAGAGAAATAAAAAATGACTTTAACTGTATTTGAAGGTTTACAGTCTGAGATTTATGTACCTATTACACCTAAATCGATATTTACGCCTGTAACCAAAGAGTTAAAAGATATGCGTATTGCACTTGCAACTGCTGCAGGTGTTCACTTGAAATCTGATAAACGATTTAATTTAGCAGGGGATACTACTTACAGAGAAATTCCAAACACAACGCCAAGCAGCGAGTTGATGGTTTCTCACGGTGGATACGACAATGCCGATGTTAACCGTGACATCAATGCGATGTTCCCAATCGACCGCTTGAATGAACTGGCTAAAAAAGGCGTATTTAAAGAAGTTGCGCCGATGCACTTCGGTTTCATGGGAGGAGGCGGTGACCAGGAAGCGTTCCATGATAAGACTGGTCCGGAAATCGCACAAAAATTATTGGAAGAAGAAGTCGACGCTGTTGTTTTAACAGCTGGCTGAGGGACCTGCCATAGAACTGCCGTGATCGTGCAGAGAGCAATTGAGGAAGCAGGTATTCCTACTATTTTAATCGCAGCTTTACCACCTGTTGTACGTCAGAATGGTTCACCAAGAGCGGTAGCACCTTTAGTACCAATGGGTGCGAATGCCGGCGAGCCGCACAATATTGAAATGCAGACAGGTATTCTGACAGATACGCTGGAAGCTTTAGTAAGCATTGAAACGCCAGGTAAAATCGTCAGCTTACCGTATGAGTATATTGCACACGTTTAATCGCTGCTGACACTCATAACGGAAAGAGAAGGTTTAAACTATGGGCGAAAAAGTGTTGAAAATCAAAGCATTTCACATGCAGGATGTGACTATCGGCGAGTCGACTGTACTTGCGCCGGACAAGTTACAGATTGCGGGTCATGCAGAGATTAAATATGATGACATTAAAGAAGTCTCTATTCAGCTTTTACGTCCACATCATCATGACGTGGTGACCAATACCATAATGGATGTTATCCCGATATCCACTAAGGTATTGGGTCGCCTTGGTGATGGCGTGACGCATACGTTGACCGGTGTCACTGTAGTAATGACCGGCGCCATTGAAAACGGCGAACAAATGCATTCGTTCGGTGCATCAGACGGGATTCTTTCAGAACATCTGAAATTGAATCAAATCGGCACACCTGATGAAAATGACATCATCATTCATATTGATCTGCTGGCACATGAGGACGCGGTGTTTAACCGTCAATTGTGCATGAAGATGTTTGAAGTGGTTGATGACTATTTACAGGCTATCCGAGATCAGCTAAAAATGCTGGTCGGCAATGAAGCGACAGAAGTGCATGAATTTGTTGAAAAAAGCAATGAAGGAAAGCCGAATGTGGCGCTGATCAAACAAGTGGCAGGGCAAGGGGCCATGTATGACACGTTGTTGTTCCCTAATGAACCGAGCGGGTTTGCCGGGGGCGTGTCCATCATTGACATGAATAATATGCCAGTCATATTGAGTGCTAACGAGTACCGTGACGGCGCGATTCGTGCAATGGTGTAATAGTGGCTGTATTTACGGATTAGAGGAAAAGTAGGGATAAATATGGGAGTAGGCCCATCAACAAAAGAGACATCCTTGCATCATTTTAGAGATCCGTTGGTGGATGTGTTTTCGACAGATCCGGATATTAATTTTCTTGGTGTCGTAGTTGTAGGAACGCCTCAAAGTAATGCCATGAAGCATTTCGTGGGCAATCGAACGGCCACATGGCTGAAGGCGATGCAGTGCCAAGGCGCTGTGATTTCTGCAGATGGCTGGGGAAATTCAGATGTTGATTTTGCCAATACGATGCAGGAAGTCGGACAGAGAGATATTAGCGTGGTTGGTCTGAAGTTCATCGGAAAGCAAGCAAAATTTGTTGTGGAAAATGATTACACGGATTTTGTGCTGGATATTAATAAATCGACCGAGGGAGTTGAGACCGAGGTAGTTGGTGAAAATGCCGTAAACAGGCAGGATGCCAACAAAGCGCTAGCGTTTATTAAGCTTAAGATGAGAAAAGATCGTCAAAACAAATAATATCAGGAGGGTATATTCATGAGATTATCAAAAATGCTGACAGCGATTGATACGCATACAGCTGGAGAAGCGGCTCGTTTAATTATCGGTGGTATTCCTAAGTTCCCGGGAGATACAATGGCTGAGAAGATGGCTTATTTGGCTGACAATAAAGATGATTTGCGTACAGCGCTGATGCATGAACCGAGAGGACACAATGAAATGTTTGGCGCATTCATTTGTGAACCGGTGAATAAAGAGGCGGACTACGGTATTATTTTCATGGACGCAGGCGGGTACTTGAACATGTGCGGTCATAACACAATTGCTGCAATGACAGCAGCTGTTGAAGCTGGCTGGGTTGATGTTGAGCCGGGTGCAGAAACTGTGAAAATTGTACAAGATACACCTGCTGGTTTAATTCATGGTGAAGTCAAAGTGACAGACGGCTGTTATGCAGAGTCAGTATCTTTTGAAAACGTAGAAGCATTCTTGTACAAACAAGATGTCAAGGTAAATGTGCCGGAAATTGGTGAAGTAACAGTTGATATTTCCTTTGGCGGCAGCTTCTTTGCAATTTTGCCGGCAACGGAAGTAAATCTGGAAATCAAACCGGAAAATGCGTCGAAATTTTCTGATATTGGTATCAAGATTCGCGATGCAGTGAATGAACAGGTTGAGATTCAGCATCCGACACTGGCTCATATTACCACGGTGGATTTGGTTGAATTTTACGGACCGCCATCAAGCCCTGATGCAACGTTGCAGAACGTGGTTGTATTTGGAGACGGACAAGTTGACCGTTCGCCTTGCGGGACAGGTACAAGTGCCAAGTTAGCAACATTGTTTGCCAAGGGTGAAATGAAGGTTGGGGATACGTTTGTTTATGAAAGTATCCTGAATACGAAGTTTATTGGTGAAGTTGCTCGTGAAACAACATTGGGCGACTATAAAGCAATCATCCCTAAAGTAACAGGGTCTGCATACATCAATGGCTTCAATACATTTTTAATTGATCCAAAAGACCCATTGAAGGATGGATTTGTGTTGGGTTAATAACGACAAAGGAGAAAAGTAGATGATTTCGACAATAATTTTAGGCGGTCTTGGCCTCCTGCTGCTTTATTTTGTATTTTACCTAGTGCGTGACTTGATCGCACATCGTGACAGCCTTAAGTTGGCTGAGAACAAAGTCAAACTGGTCATTGCCTTCTTTATAGGAATTTTTACAGACTTCTTAGATACTCTAGGTGTCGGAAGTTTTGCACCGACAGCGATGCTGTTGGATATGACTAAAAACATGGAGCATGACCGACAGCTGCCAGGGACGCTTAACGTTGCTCATACTATCCCAGTTATGCTGGAAGCATTTATTTTTATCGCAGTTGTAAAAGTTGAGCCTATGACGTTGTTTTCACTGATAGTAGCTGCAATTGTTGGTTCTTGGGTTGGTTCCAGAACGGTATCGAAAATGCCTGAGAAGAAAATCCAGTTTTACATGGGAATTGCACTGATTGTTACAGCGGTCTTAATGGGCTTGAGACAGCAAGGAATGCTTGATGCTCTGGGAGCAGGTAACGAAGCGCTAGGCTTGGAAGGCGGCAAATTAGTTATCGGTATCGTTGGTAACTTTATTTTTGGTGCTTTGATGACAATCGGTGTCGGTTTGTACGCGCCGTGTATGGCGATGGTTTACATGCTCGGAATGAGCCCGCTGGTTGCGTTCCCAATCATGATGGCATCGTGTGCAGGGTTGATGCCGGTAGCAAGTGCAGAGTTTATTAAATCTGATAATTACTCACGCATCAATACGATTGGTATAATTTTTGGTGGGATTATCGGGGTAATCATCGCTGCATACTTTGTGACGAACTTAAATATGGACATCTTGGTATGGATCATTATTGCAGTTGTCATCTGGTCAGGTATCATTTACATTAGAAAAGGTCTAAAGAAAGATGAGCCTGAAACAGTTTAAAACGAAGCAGCGCTGAATAAGTATGTACAGCTCCGTCAAATGATACAGCATCATTTGACGGAGCTGCTATGTTTGAATAGAGAATTATGTTAACATATTTTTTATTTTGAGATAAGATAGTAGTGTAGAGATTATTTTATCTGAGATGTGAAAAATGGAGCATCATTTTATTGAATGAAGGGGAAAGGATGAAACATAACAGTGGAAATTACAGATATCGTTATCGGTACAGCGGGCCATGTGGACCACGGGAAGACAACACTGATAAAAGCGCTGACCGGTATTGAAACAGATACAACTAAAGAAGAGAAAAAACGCGGCTTATCCATCAATCTTGGCTTTGCCTATTTGGATCTGCCTAATAATAAACGGGTCGGGATTGTGGACGTGCCGGGGCATGAGCGATTTATTAAAAATATGGTTGCGGGATTGCCGGGGATTGGTCTGATTTTGCTGGTAGTGGACGCTTCTGAGGGCATCATGCCGCAAACGAAAGAGCATATTGCCATTTTGTCCTTATTAGGCAAAACGAACTTCCTGATTGTGCTGACGAAAGTTGATTCGGTTGATGAGGAAATGAGGGAACTCGTCATCGAAGATATTCAGGAGCAGGTACAGGGAACAGTGCTTGAAGGGGCAGATATTGTTGAAACGGATGCGGTCACCGGATATGGCCTGGATAATCTGATTGCTAAAATAGAACAGTTTACAGAAGAAGAACACCCTGTTTCAGCCAGCGGCAATGCACGCCTGAATATCGACCGTGTGTTTAGCGTGAAAGGTTTCGGGACTGTTGTGACTGGCACGTTGCTTGACGGTCCGATATCCGTCGGCGATACGCTGTATTCGTATGCGACTGGTAACAAGGTGACGGTTCGCAACATTCAGGTACATGAGCAAAACTGTCAGCAGGCCAGACCGGGGCAACGTACAGCACTAAACTTGTCCAATGTCAGCAAACAGGAGTTGAAGCGCGGAGATGTCTTGTCACGTTCAGACCAGATTCCTGTCACGTGGATGGTGGATGTGAAAGTTACCTGTCTGCCTGAAGCGCAGTCCGGTATCGGTCTGTGGGAGCGAGTGCGATTATTGATCGGGACAAAGGAAGTTCTTGCCCGGACGGTGCCTATTGGTGTTGATGATATTGCACCGGGAGAAGAAGGCTTTTTACAGCTGCGTCTTGAAGAGCAGATTGTTGCAAAACAAAATGACCGGTTTATTTTGCGCTCCTATTCTCCGATGATGACGATTGGCGGCGGTCAAATCATTGACGCGAGCCCTAAAAAACACCGCCGTTTCCGGAAAGAGGTCCTCGACAGCTTGAAGATTAAGGAAGAGGGAAGTTTGGACCAATTGGTTTTGGATTTCCTGATGAATAAGAAAAATCCGTTTACGGAAGTCAATGACCTGTCAGAGTTCCTTAATAAAGACACGGCAGAACTGCAGCACATGCTGGAGCAGCTGCAAGCTTCCGGCGAAGTGATTCGGATTGATGACCAGTTATGGCTGCATCCTCAGCAGCTGGATAAATTGAACCAGCTGGTCGGCGGTTATTTAGATGAGTACCATAAAAAATATCGTCTGCGCAAAGGCATGCCGATTGAAGAGGTCAGATCTAAGCTGAGACACTTATTTAGCAACCGGGAAATCGATTATCTGTTGGATGAACTGGTCGTCCGGCGTGCACTTGTCAGTGAGCAGCACCGGTTGTCGCTGCCTGACTTTAAAGTAGTCTTTAACAAGTATCAGCTGGCCGCCTGGCAGCTGATTGAAAAGGAGCTGGCGAAATCCGGATTTACACCTGTAAAAGCGGAAGATTTACTGTCTCTGGATAAAAATGCACCGGATGTGCTGGAGGCGATGACTGGTGAGCAGGTCATTCTTCTGACTCACGAATACGTCATCTCGAAAGAATATTACGATAAAGCTGTGTCTTTGGTAAGGGAGTATATCGGGGAGCATCAGGAAATGACTTTGGCAGATTTTCGCGATATGACGCAGTCAAGCCGCAAGACATCTATGCTGATTTTGGAGTACCTTGACAAAAACAATGTCACGAAACGTATTGACAATAAACGGGTGCTGGTGGATTAACACTGTTTGGAAAGGACAATGAGAAGTAAATCATTGTCTTTTTTTATGAGAGAATTGCACATTTGGCCAAGATAGTATAAAGTAATAGAGAGTCGTGAAACAATGGGGTGTTTCACAAAAAGGAGACATGACATGACACCTGAAGAATTTAAAGAGCATTTGGCAAAACAGGGGATTCATTTAACGGATGATCAGATGGCCCAGTTTGCCACATATTTAGCAATGCTGGTTGAATGGAACGAGAAGATAAATCTGACTGCTATTACCGAGCCGCATGAAGTCTATCTGAAACATTTTTATGATTCGCTGACGTTGGCATTTTCCAATGATTTTCATGAACAGCCGCATACTTTATGCGATGTTGGTTCCGGAGCAGGCTTTCCGAGTATTCCGCTAAAAATCGTTTTTCCGAAGTTACGCGTCGCAATCGTCGATTCGCTGAACAAACGAATCAATTTTTTAACGTTGTTGATTGATGCGTTAGGTTTGACAGATGTCTCTGTTTACCATAGCCGAGCGGAGGATTTTGGCCAGCAGCCGGATTTTCGCGAGCAGTTCGACTTTGTGACTGCCCGAGCGGTGGCGCGTCTGAATGTGCTGACAGAGCTTTGTTTGCCGCTTGTCAAAAAGGACGGCTTGTTCTTAGCAATGAAAGCCGCCAAGAGCGAAGAGGAGCTGTACGAAGCTAAAAAAGCGATTCATTTGCTGGGGGGGAAATTGATCGGGGAAACTGATGTCACGTTGCCGATAAGCGGCGACCAGCGGTTTATCATCAGCATTCAAAAAGCAGCCGGCACGCCTAAAAAATATCCGAGGAAGCCGGGTCTCCCCAATAAAAAACCACTTGTCTAACTATCAACAAGCAGACCGTTTTATGTTACAATAACGGTTGATTATTCATTGAATGAAGAAACTTTACGATAAAATTGGAGGAAAGAGAATGGCACGGGTAGTATCAGTTGCAAATCAAAAAGGCGGTGTCGGCAAAACCACTACGACTGTTAATTTAGGGGCTTGTCTGGCTTTCTTTGGCAGAAAAGTGCTGTTGATCGATATGGATGCTCAGGGAAATGCGACCAGCGGTATTGGTATCCGTAAAGCAGATGTGGAACAGAATATTTATGAAGTTTTGGTCGACGAGGTGCCAATTAGAGACGTCATTCATCATACGTCCCGTGAAAATCTGGATATTGTGCCCGCAACCATTCAGTTGTCAGGAGCAGAGATAGAGCTGACATCCATGATGGCGAGAGAGTCCCGGTTAAAACAGGCAATCACGGATATCAAAGATGACTACGATTATATATTGATTGATTGCCCGCCTTCACTGGGTCATTTGACGATTAATTCGTTTACTGCCAGCGATTCAATTCTAATCCCTGTTCAATGCGAGTACTATGCACTGGAAGGTCTCAGTCAGCTTTTAAATACGATACGTCTGGTCCAGAAACATTTCAATCCGGAGCTGCGCATTGAAGGTGTCTTGTTGACCATGTACGATGCACGGACCAACTTGGGATCGGAAGTGGTGGAAGAGGTCCGGAAATATTTCAGGGAACGGGTTTATGATACAATCATCCCGCGAAACGTGCGTTTGTCCGAAGCGCCTAGTCATGGTTTGTCTATTATTGATTATGACCCGCGTTCTAAAGGGGCAGAAGTTTATCAGGCTTTAGCAAAGGAAGTGATTGCCCATGAGTAAATCGAACAAAGGACTGGGACGGGGGATTGATGCGTTATTCCAAGATTTCTCCAGCCTTGAAGAGGTGGATATTCAAAAAGAGGAAATCATTGATATTGCTCTTTCGGAATTGCGTCCCAACCCGTATCAGCCCCGTAAAACATTTGATGAGAGTGCATTGGCGGAGCTTGCCCGCTCGATTGAACAGTCAGGCGTCTTCCAGCCGATTATTGTGCGGAAGTCGAGTGTCAAAGACTACGAAATCATCGCCGGGGAGCGGCGTTTCAGAGCATCAAAACTAGCTGGCAAAAAGACGATTCCGGCAATCGTCAGGGAATTCAATGAATCAGAAATGATGCAGATTGCAGTGCTGGAGAACTTGCAGCGGGAAGATTTAAGCCCGATGGAAGAAGCGGAAGCTTACGACATGCTGATGAAAAATTTGAAATTGACTCAGGCCGAGCTGTCCGAACGGTTGGGCAAAAGCCGGCCGTATATTGCCAATTATTTGCGTTTGCTGACATTGCCGAATGTTGTGAAAGATTTGGTTCAAAACGAATCAATATCCATGGGGCAGGCACGCACACTGTTAGGGTTAAAGGACAGTAGCCAAATCGTGCCGCTGGCGAACCGTATTTTGAAAGAAGGCTTGACTGTTCGGCAGCTGGAGCAGATTGTCAATGACATAAATCATCAGAGCGGTTTGGCACCTTCAAAAGAGGCAAAGAAAAAAAGCCAGCCTAAACCATACTACATTCGCGAGAGTGAAGATCGGCTGATGGATAAATTCGGCACGACAGTTGCGATTAAAGAAAAAGAAGGCAAAGGCAAAATTGAAATCGAATATTTGTCTCAGGATGATTTGACACGTATTCTGGACATATTAGATATTCATTTCTAGTTTTCGCAGTTTTTGGTTTGTTTGTGGTAAGATTAAGAATGGATTGACAAAAAAGGATGTGTGTCTCATGTATGACTTGGGAGATATTGTTGAGATGAAAAAACCGCATGCCTGCCAGACGAATCGCTGGGAGATTATTCGGATGGGCATGGATATCAAAATACGGTGCTTAAACTGTCAGCATATCGTGATGATGCCGCGTCGGGAATTTGAAAAAAAACTTAAAAAAGTGTTAGAGAAAAAAGACAACGAAAATTAGTATTTTAAAAGCTGATAATCGGAAAGAAAGAGTGAATGATATATGGCGTTAACAGCGGGTATTGTTGGGCTGCCCAACGTGGGCAAATCAACGTTATTCAATGCTATTACCAAGGCAGGCGCAGAGGCTGCGAATTATCCCTTTGCAACGATTGACCCAAATGTCGGCATGGTGGAAGTGCCGGATGCGCGTTTGGGGGAATTGACCAAGCTTGTCAAACCAAAGAAGACCGTACCGGCGACATTTGAGTTTACAGATATTGCCGGCATCGTGAAAGGTGCAAGCAAAGGCGAGGGACTGGGAAATAAATTTTTAAGTCATATTCGTCAGGTGGATGCGATTTGTCATGTTGTCCGCTGTTTTGATGATGACAACATCACACACGTGGAAGGACGCGTGGATCCGCTTGCTGATATAGACACAATCAATTTGGAGCTGGTCCTTGCTGACTTGGAGTCTGTCGACAAGCGTTATACCCGGGTCGCTAAAGTTGCCAAGACGAAAGACAAAGATGCCGTGGCGGAATTGGCTGTACTCGAAAAAATCAAACCGGTGCTTGAAGCCGGCAAGTCTGCGCGCACAATTTCCTTTACGGATGATGAGCAGAAAATCGTCAAGGGGCTGTTCCTTTTGACCACAAAACCGATTCTCTACGTGGCGAATGTGTCAGAGGATGAAATCGCCGACAGCGATAACAATCATTACGTGCAGCAAGTAAAAGAGTTTGCGGCATCTGAGAACGCAGAAGTGATTGCTATCAGTGCCCGTGCGGAAGAAGAAATCGCAGAGCTGGACGATGAGGACCGCGAAGAATTTCTTGAAGCATTGGGCATTGACGAATCCGGTCTTGATAAATTGATTCGTGCAGCATACCATTTGCTGGGGCTGGCCACTTATTTCACTGCCGGCGAGCAGGAAGTCAGAGCCTGGACCTTTAAGCAAGGTATGAAGGCTCCGGAAGCAGCTGGTATTATTCATACCGATTTTGAGCGCGGGTTTATCCGTGCAGAAACAGTCTCTTATGAAGATTTGAAACATTACGGCAGTATGCAGGCTGCGAAGGAAGCTGGAAAAGTCCGTCTTGAAGGCAAAGAATATGTGGTGCAGGATGGCGATGTCATGTTGTTCCGCTTTAATGTATAGAAAGGAAAGCCAGGTGATGACAGGTGGAACAGAGTGAATTGCAGAAATTAGTTAGTCAAAACAGAGAAATGGAAAAGAAATTGACCAAAAAGAACGACCAGTTTCTGTTTGACTTGAATAAAATTTTAGATGAATCAGAAATAGATGGCGAGAAAAAAGTAGTGGCGCTCAATCACATGCTGACAGAGCTTGTTGAGGGACAGAAAAAGGGGCACACTGCCAAGCAGCTGTACGGTACGCCGACAGAAGCCGCGGATAATATTATCAATGCACCGGAACCACTTCCGGAAATGACTTTCGGCAAAATAATGCTGGATAATTCGCTGCTGATGTTTACGTTTCTTTCGGCTTTAGCAGGACTGATGCCGCTGCTTTCAAACAGTAAAGCAGCTTCGCAAGGATTGACCAGTTTAGTATTAGGCGCTGTTTCAGGTGCATTTTCATTTTATTTGATTTACAAGTATGTCTTTATTTATGACACACCAGGTGCTGACCAGACGAATCGTCCCGGCGCATTGAAATCAGGCGGACTGATGGCCCTTTGTTTTATCCCGTGGGTGCTTATTTTTTCGTTGTCCGCAATGTTGCCGCCGGCTATCAATCCGATGTTTGACCCTGTCTTGACTCTAGTGCTCGGCGCGCTGGCGTTTGGCCTTCGTTACGTTTTGAAAAAGAAAATTGGTTTGCAAGGCACCATTTTAAGAAGCTATTAAATCGTCGAAATCTAAGTTTTATACTTAGATTTCGTATTTTTTAACCCAAAAAATTGACTTATGGTCGTTTTTTTGATATTTTGATAATTAAAAAATTAATTAAAGGAGTGTATCTTTGTAATGTCCAACTGGGAAACCAAATTTGCCAAAAAAGGATTTACGTTTGATGATGTTTTACTAATACCCGCGGAAAGTCATGTACTACCTAATGACGTTGATTTGAAGGTAACGCTCGCGCCGAATTTGAAACTGAATATTCCTCTGATGAGCGCAAGCATGGATACTGTAACTGACAGTAAAATGGCGATTGCAATGGCAAGACAAGGCGGGTTGGGTGTTGTTCATAAAAACATGAGCATTGACCAGCAGGCTGATGAAGTGCGTAAAGTAAAACGCTCGGAAAGCGGCGTTATTATTGATCCTTTCTTCCTGACGCCCGGCCACATCGTTTCAGATGCGGAACAGCTGATGTCAAAATATCGAATCAGCGGTGTTCCAATCGTTGATACGATGGAAAACCGTAAACTGGTAGGCATTTTGACAAACCGCGATTTAAGATTTGTGACAGATTATCATTTGAAAATTGATGATGTCATGACCAAAGAAAATTTGATTACTGCACCAGTTGGCACATCTTTAAAAGATGCAGAAAAAATCCTGCAGCAGCACAAGATTGAAAAATTGCCGATTGTTGATGAGCATGGCAAGTTGAGTGGACTAATCACGATTAAAGATATTGAAAAAGTTATCGAGTTTCCCAACGCAGCGAAAGATGAACATGGCCGTCTGTTGGTAGCGGCAGCTGTGGGTGTAACAAGTGATACATTTGAACGGGCAGAAGCGCTTTTAGAAGCTGGTGCAGATGCTATCGTCATTGACACAGCGCATGGACACAGTGCCGGCGTCTTGCGGAAGATCAAAGAGATTCGCGAAACTTTCCCGGATGCTACATTGATTGCTGGAAACGTAGCGACCGGCGAAGCGACAAAAGCTCTTTATGATGTCGGTGTCGACGTGGTGAAAGTCGGTATTGGCCCGGGTTCGATTTGTACAACGCGTGTTGTTGCGGGGGTTGGTGTGCCTCAGCTGACAGCCATTTATGACGCGGCATCTGTGGCGCGGGAATACGGCAAAACGATTATTGCAGATGGCGGTATCAAATATTCCGGCGACATTGTCAAAGCGTTAGCAGCCGGCGGACATGCGGTGATGCTTGGTTCTATGCTGGCGGGGACAGATGAGTCACCGGGTGAATTTGAAATTTATCAGGGCCGCCGCTTTAAAACATATCGCGGGATGGGGTCGCTGGGAGCAATGGAGAAGGGCTCAAGCGACCGTTATTTCCAAGGCGGCGTCAATGAGGCGAATAAGTTGGTGCCAGAAGGCATTGAAGGTCGTGTAGCGTACAAAGGTGCTATTTCCGATATCGTGTTCCAATTGATTGGCGGGCTGCGCTCAGGCATGGGTTATGTCGGTGCCAGAGATTTGAAAGGACTGCGCGAAGACGCACAGTTTATTCAAATGTCCGGAGCAGGTTTGAGGGAATCACATCCTCACGATGTTCAAATTACCAAAGAGGCGCCAAACTACTCGTTTGAGTCGTAAAAAAAATACCTTTGCTGTTTCGGCAAAGGTATTTTTAACTTATAAACTTGGGGTGTTGTGAATGAATAAAATCGGGATTATTGGTATGGGGCATGTCGGTTCTGATTTAGCCTATACGTTATGTCGTGAGAATACGGTTGACACACTGGTGTTGATTGATAAAGACGACGACAAAGTATATGCGGAAACGTTGGAACTGGAAGATGCCATGGCAAGCACGTCTTCGCAAGTCGCGATTATCCAGCAGGACTATCAGGCTTTGAGCGATGCGGCACTGATTGTTCTGGCTGTGGGCAGCACGGATTTGGAAAAAGAAGACCGGATATCTGAATTGACGCAGAATGCACAGTCGGCCAAAGAGGTTGTTCCTAAAGCAGTTGCTTCGGGTTTTTCGGGCATTTTTCTCGTTATTTCAAATCCTTGTGACGTGATGACGATGCTTGTTCAGCAATACAGCGGCTTTCCCAAGCATAAAGTCATGGGAACGGGCACAACGCTGGATACCAATCGCTTAAAACGGATTGTCGGCAAAATTGCCGGTGTATCCAGCCAGTCAGTTGAGGGTTTTGTGCTGGGAGAACACGGTGAAAGTCAATTTGTTGCATGGTCAACGGTCAGGATTGCCGGCGAACAGTTGTCTGAGCTGCCGGCCTTTGCCGCACAGGATTTGCCAGTGCTCAAGGAGCAGGTCCGGTTGGGCGGATGGGAAATATTTACCCGCAAAACTTGGACAAGCTATGGTATAGCTTCTGTGGCCAGCCGTCTCATTCAGACGATTTTAAAAGACGAACGAAGAATTTTTCCAGTGTCGGCGTATGATGAGTCAAAACAGATTTATGCTGGTTATCCGCATATTATTGGAAGGCAAGGCGTGATAGAGGCATTGCCGTTGACGCTGACACAAGATGAAATAAATGAATATGAGCTTTCGGCAGAAAAAATTCGCCGGACATTTTTAACCGTGACATAATTTAAAACCGGATGGGAGAGACTGCGCTCTTCCATCCGGTTTTGTGATTACGGTTTTGTGATTTTTGTGACGCCGTTCATGTACGGAACTAAAACATCTGGGATAGTAACACTGCCATCTTCATTCTGGTAATTTTCTAAAATGGCGGCGACTGTCCGGCCGACGGCTAAACCGGAACCGTTCAATGTGTGGGCATAGTGTATTTTGCCGTTTTCATCCCGGTAGCGGATCATGGCCCGTCTTGCTTGGAAGTCGACACAGTTCGAGCAGGAACTGATTTCCCGGTAAGTGTCTTGTGCTGGTATCCAAACTTCCAAATCATATGTTTTGGCAGCTGAGAAGCCCATGTCGCCAGTTGATAACGTGATGACACGATATGGCAAGTCAAGTTTCTGCAAAATAGTTTCAGCGTTGACGACCATTTTTTCCAATTCATCGTAAGAGTTGTCTTTGTCGCTGAATTTGACCATCTCAACCTTGTTGAATTGATGCAGCCGAATCAGTCCGCGTGTGTCCCGGCCGGCACTGCCTGCTTCTGAACGGAAAGACGGGCTGAGCGCTGTGAAATAGATTGGCAAATCGTCCCCGTTTAAAATTTCATCCCGATAATAATTGGTCAGAGGTACCTCAGCAGTCGGAATAAGCGTCAGGTGAGAATCTTCTATCTGAAAGACATCTTCCTTGAATTTTGGAAACTGTCCTGTACCGAACATGGACTGCTCGTTGACCAGATAAGGCGGGATCATCTCTGTGTATCCGTGCTCGGCTGTATGAGTATCCAACATGAAATTATAAATTGCCCGTTCCAATCTGGCGCCTAGTCCTTTATAAAATAGGAACCGGCTGCCGGAAACTTTCGAGCCTCTTTCAAAATCCAAAATGCCCAGATTTTCTGCTACTTCCCAATGAGGTTTAGGCGTAAATGTGAACTGCGTCTGCTCCTTCCATCTGCGTACTTCCACATTATCGTCTTCGCTTTCACCGACAGGGACGGATTCATGAGGCAGATTCGGCAGAGTGAATGCGATGTTTTGCAGTTCGCTGTCGATTGCTGCAATCTGCTCATCCAGTCCTTTAATATCTTCGCCGACTTTTTGCATTTCTTTGATTTTGTCGTCTGCATTTTGCTGCTGGCGTTTAGCAGCAGCTATTTCCTGTGAGACATCATTTCTTTGTTTTTTTAATGTTTCGACTTGGACCAGTGTTTCCCGCCGCTGTTTGTCGAGCAATAAAAAATTGTCCATGATTTCTTCTTTCACGCCGCGTGTCAATAATTTTTTCTTTACTTCATCAAAATGCTGACGAATCATTTTTACATCCAACATCTTAAAAAACCTCCTTTAGATAATAAAAAAACCTTTCCATCCCAACATATATCATTGGGACGAAAAGGTTGTCTTCGCGGTACCACCCAAGTTTGATACAGTGTTCAGATGCACAGTACCACACTTCATTTTGCAAGTAACGGCTGCAACCGTATAGCTTAATCAGCGTTTTCGCTATAAGGATTAAAGAAGTGGATTCACCATCTTGCAATATCAGTTTGCACCACACACTGACTCTCTGGAAAAGCAATGACGACTACTATTCTTCTGACCTTTCATATTACTTAATAGTATATGTTGTTTTGACACAACTGTCAAACCTGATATTAATATTTGTAACTCATATGTATTTTTGAGATAATTGTTGCAGTGAAATAGACATGAAAGTAGGTGGTGATGAGAATGAATACTGAAAAGGACAAGCTGAGTCTGCAAGTTGCCCACATGTATTACCAACTGGAAATCAGCCAACAGAAAATTGCTGATGAGTTGAACATCTCCAGGCCCACGGTCTCCCGTTTGTTAAAACATGCGAAAGACAAAGGTTATGTGCAGATTAAAGTGGCTGACCCGTTTTCAGATGTCACGAAGTTGTCGTCACTGTTAAAAGAAAAATATGATTTGCGGGATGTCCGGGTCGTCTACGTGCCGGACACCAGTTATCAGGTGATTGGTGATTACATCGGTCAGGCGGCTGCTGATTATTTGGGGGAAATCATTGTCGACGGCGACATCGTCGGTATCAGCTGGGGAACTACGATGCACAAAATTGCCCAAAGATTAAAACCCAAACAGGTCAAGGGAGTAGAAGTTGTTCAATTGAAAGGCGGTATCAGCTACTCCAATGTCAACACTCATGCGGATGAAATTTTGCATTTATTTGCAAGAGCGTTTCAGACTGTGGGCAGGCCTTTGCCGCTGCCGGTTATTTTCGATAATCCGGAGGTCAAACGGATGGTTGAACAGGACCGCCACATACAACGGATCATAACGCTCGGCAGGCAAGCCAATGTGGCAGTGTTTACTGTCGGTACGGTCAGAGATGATGCGCTAGTGTTCCGCTTAGGTTATTTAAATGATACGGAGAAGAAACGGTTGAAACAACGGGCAGTAGGAGATATTTGCTCCCGGTATTATGATCAATCAGGCAATATTGCCGATAAAACACTGGACAGTCGGACAATCGGGATTGATTTGGAAGAATTGAGACGCAAAGATAAAGCTGTGTTGGTTGCTGGGGGGACACACAAAACGGCGGCGATTGATGCTGCACTTCGCGGCAAGAACGCCAATATATTGATTACCGACCATGAAACAGCTGACCGGCTTGTCAATCTTCAATAAGGCTTGGACAAGAACTTGCAGCGGCTTTTTTTAAAGCAGAGAAGTGAACATAATTTCACTTTTAATTTTACAAATGTTCAGAGCGATTGTATAATTAGAATAGTAAACAAGGAGGAATCATCATGGAGATTGCAACACTCATTGACCATACGAATTTAAAAGCGGATTCAACCGAAGAGGACATTCAGAAACTTATTAAAGAAGCAAAAGAGTATGGTTTCTGGTCTGTTTGTATCAATCCTTGCTGGGTTCCGCTGGCAGCACGCGAATTATCGGGGACCGGAGTCAAAGTCTGTACGGTCATCGGATTTCCTTTGGGAGCTGCAAGCACAGCGGTGAAGTCTTTTGAAACAGCCCAAGCAATTGCCGACGGCGCTGATGAAGTGGACATGGTTATCAACATAGGTGCGCTGAAGAGCGGGTTGTTAGATATAGTGCGGGCTGATATAGAAGCCGTCGTCCGTGCGGCGAAAGGCAAAGCGTTGACCAAGGTAATTATCGAAACCAGTCTGCTGTCAGATGCTGAAAAAGTTACAGCCTGTCAACTGGCAGTAGAGGCGGGAGCCGATTTTGTGAAAACCTCTACTGGTTTTTCAACAGGCGGTGCAACAGTTGCTGATGTGAAATTAATGAAAAAGACAGTTGGCGATGCCGCACAAGTCAAAGCTTCCGGCGGGATTCACTCAAAAGAAGATGTGATGCGCATGGTGGCGGCAGGTGCTGCACGGATTGGGGCAAGTGCGGGTGTAGTAATTGTGAGCGGTGAACAGAAGGAGTCTGATACGGCGGCATACTAAGCATAAGTTCGTTGCGGTGTGACAGAGAGTCAAACAGCATTGTTATCAGAATAAAAGGATAGGTGTTTATGATGCGGATGGTCGATTTAATCATGAAAAAACGCGATGGCAGGGCATTGTCGGAAGAAGAAATCCAATTTTTTATTGAGGGCTATACTAAAGGCGAAATTCCCGATTATCAGGCAAGTGCGATGGCTATGGCTATTTATTTTCAAGACATGACGGATCAGGAGAGAGCGGATTTGACGATGGCGATGGTCCATTCCGGTGATACAATTGATTTGTCTGCCATTGAAGGAGTGAAGGTTGATAAACATTCTACGGGGGGAGTTGGCGATACGACGACGCTGGTGCTGGCACCGCTCGTGGCTTCAGTAGGAGTTCCTGTTGCAAAGATGAGCGGCCGGGGCTTGGGACACACAGGCGGCACTATTGACAAACTGGAATCAGTTGCCGGTTTTCATGTAGAGATATCTAATGATGAGTTTGTGAAACTGGTCAATCGGGATAAAGTTGCAGTCATTGGTCAAAGCGGCAACCTGACACCTGCTGATAAAAAATTGTACGCTTTGCGTGATGTGACCGGTACAGTCGATTCTATTTCACTGATTGCCAGCTCCATCATGAGTAAGAAAATCGCGGCCGGCGCTGATGCGATTGTACTTGATGTCAAAACAGGTGCCGGGGCATTTATGAAAACTCAGGAAGAGGCAAAGGAATTGGCACATGCCATGGTCAAAATAGGCAACAGGGTCGGGCGGCAAACGATGGCGGTTATTTCCGATATGTCCCAGCCGCTGGGATATGCTGTCGGGAATGCTCTTGAAGTAAAAGAAGCCATTGACACATTGAAAGGTCATGGTCCAGCTGATTTAACAGAGTTGGTTCTGACTCTTGGCAGTCAGATGGTCGTGCTTGGCGGAAAAGCAGCTTCATTGACAGAGGCGCGCGAAAATTTGCAAGAAGTAATCGCCAATGGCCAAGCGCTTGAAAAATTCCGGCAGTTTTTAAAAAATCAAGGCGGTGATCCGTCAGTTGTTGACCGTCCAGAAAAATTGCCTGAGGCACCGTTCAAAATCCAGTTGCCGGCGAAAAAAAACGGCGTTGTATCTGAAATCATTGCGAATGAAATCGGTGTGGCAGCCATGTTGTTAGGTGCCGGGCGCGCATCCAAAGAAGACAAAATTGATTTGTCTGTCGGTCTTGTTCTGCATAAAAAAGTTGGTGATAAGGTGATGCAGGGGGATTCGCTGTTGACCATTCATTCGTCCAGCGAAGATGTTGAAGAGGTCATGGCGAAATTGTATCAAAGCATTACTATTTCCGACAATGCTGAAAAACCGACATTGATTTACGATAGCGTGACTGAATAATGTTAATAGCATTCATCGGCAAATACAGACAATAGTAGTTCTGTATTTGCATTGATGACGTTAATAGTTTAAGCGTTTTCAATAGAAGGTGCCTGCTGTTTAAAAACAATCTGATATTCTTATGAGAAGCCGTATACTTAGTTGATAAAAATGAGTAAAAATAGTATTGTAATTCTTAGGAGAGTCTAACGGAATGTTAGGTTCTTATATACATAATTATTGTAGCAGCAATTGTCTCTAACAGCATATTTTATGCGACGGCGATATATAGTCGCCCGATGCGGTATATGGAAAGAGAGGTGATGAGAATCAGCAAACAGATGGACATCTGCGGCGGGCAGTTGTCTAAAATTTTTAATCTGCTTATCTGACAATCGGTCATTGTTGTTATTTTTTTTCGATATGATTTGCTCAGATAGGTTTCAGAGATGCGTTACAGGAGGAAAAAATGGTAAAAAAAGAATGGCTTGAGGCAGCTGTGGATGCCCAAAAGCAAGCATATGTGCCTTATTCGAAATTTGCTGTCGGAGCGGCACTCGTTACCAAAAGCGGTAAAGTATTTCAGGGCTGCAATATTGAAAATGCCTCATTCGGCTTGACGAATTGCGCCGAACGGACCGCTTTTTTTAAGGCCATCTCAGAGGGTGAGCATGAGTTTCAGCATCTGGTAGTTATCGGGGATACGGACGAGCCGATCTCTCCATGTGGTGCTTGCCGTCAAGTTATGGTCGAGTTTTGCAGTCCGGATATGCCTGTGACATTATGCAATACTAAAGGCGAACAGAAGGAAATGACAGTCGGGTCGCTGCTGCCGTATCATTTTGATGATCGGCAAATGTAGAAACAAGACTGATTTTAAAAAAATTAGGGGGAACAAACAATGAAGAAGCGTACGTTTTTAAAGACAGGATTAGTGTTAGCACTAGGTTTAGTTTTAACAGCATGTGGCGGCGGTGGCGGCGACACAAAGGAGTCTGGTGATAAATCTGGAAAGGAAACTTCGGATTTTTCAGCAGCGCTGGTCACTGACTTAGGCGGTGTAGATGACAAGTCGTTTAACCAGTCGGCATGGGAAGGACTGAAAGAATGGGGCGAAGCTACCGGCCGCGAAGAAGGTGTGGGCGGATTCAAATATTATCAATCCGACTCTGATGCTGATTTCCTGCCAAACTTGAACAGTGCCATCGATGACGGTTTTAATATTGTCTTCGGTATCGGATTTAAGCTGCAGCCGGCTATTGAAGAAGTGGCCAAAGCTAATGAAGACGTTGAATTTGTTATTATTGACAGTGAAGTGAAAGATCAAAAAAATGTGGCTTCTGTCCTCTTTAAAGACCACGAAGCATCTTATTTAGCAGGTATCGCAGCGGCTAAGGCGACTAAAACAGGGAAAGTCGGATTTATCGGCGGTCAGGAAGGCGAGGTTATCGGACGTTTTGAAGCAGGCTTCGTTGCCGGTGTCAAATCCGTTGATGAAAAAATGGAAGTGGATGTGAAGTATGCCGGCTCCTTTGGTGATGCAGCAAAAGGAAAAGCAATCGCTGCAGCGATGTATCAAAGCGGTATCGATGTGATTTTCCACGCATCCGGTGATACAGGACAAGGGGTCTTCTCAGAGGCTATCGACATCATGAACACTAATCCTGAAGACAAAGTTTGGGTTATCGGTGTGGACCGCGACCAAGAAGAAGAAGGGGTATACAATAACGGTAACGTGACACTGACATCAACGCTGAAAGGCGTCGGTACAGCTGTCAAAGACATTTCCGAAAAATCTGAAAAGGGCGAGTTCCCTGGCGGCGATTTAATGGTTTACGGTTTGAAAGAAGGCGGTGTTGATTTAACGGACGGACAGCTTGATGACGTAAACAAAGACATCAAACCAGCCATTGATGAAGCGAGAGAGGCGATTATCGCTGGCGAAATCGAGGTTCCAGACAAGCCTTAAACAGTTCAAGTTAGGGTGTCAACACAACTTATTTAGCCGGAATAGTTAGGAGTGAATGACGTGAGTGACTCGCATTATGTGATTGAAATGGAGAATATCACGAAGGCGTTCGGCACATTTAAAGCTAATGACAATATTAATTTAAACGTTAAAAAAGGTGAGATTCACGCACTGCTGGGAGAAAATGGTGCAGGCAAATCCACTTTGATGAATATTTTGTCTGGATTACTGGAGCCGACATCCGGAACCATCCGCATACGCGGGAAAGAAGTAACTATTACCAACCCGACCGTTGCTAATCAGTTGGGGATTGGAATGGTCCATCAGCATTTTATGCTAATTGACAATTTTACCATCGCCGAAAATATTATCCTTGGCAGTGAACCTACCAACACTGGCGTCATTGATTATAAAAAGGCTTATGAAGAAATCAAAGCTGTTTCGGATAGATATGGGTTTAAAATTGAACCAGATTCGCTGGTCAGCGATATCTCTGTCGGTATGCAGCAGCGTGTGGAGATCATCAAAACATTGTACAGAGGGGCAGATTTGCTGATTTTTGATGAACCGACTGCTGTTTTGACACCACAAGAGATTGAAGAGTTGATTGACATCATGCATGAGCTGGTTGCTGAAGGAAAATCGATTATTATTATTACACACAAATTGGATGAGATAAAATCTGTTGCTGACCGCTGTACCGTTATCCGCAGAGGGAAAAGTATCGCCACAGTCGATGTGGCAGAGGTAACGTCACAGGAGCTGGCAGATTTGATGGTTGGCCGTTCGGTGTCTTTCAAGACGCCGAAGGGTCCGGCTCATCCGACTAAGCCGGTGCTGAAGGTCACAGATTTAGTGGTGAAAGAAAACCGCGGACTTGAAGCAGTGAAAGGCTTGAGTTTAGAGGTGAGGGCAGGCGAAATACTGGGGATCGCCGGTATTGACGGGAATGGCCAGAGTGAATTGCTGCAGGCGATTACCGGTATGCGGAAAGTCGAAAGCGGCACAGTCGAAATAAATGGGGTGGATATGACCAACAAACGCCCCCGTACCATTACTGAAAATAGTACTGGCCATGTGCCGGAAGACCGGCATAAGTATGGACTGGTGCTGCCGCTGACTGTGGCCGAAAACATGGCGATTCAGACATATTACAAGGAACCGATCAGTAAACACGGATTTCTTAACTATTCAGTCATAAACAGCCATGCGCGACAGCTGATTGAAGAGTTTGATGTGCGTACACCAAGCGAGACGATTCCTGCTGGTTCCTTATCAGGGGGGAATCAGCAAAAAGCAATTATTGCACGCGAAATCGACCGTAACCCGGATTTGCTGATTGTTTCCCAGCCGACGCGCGGACTGGATGTCGGTGCCATCGAATACATCCACAAACGTTTGATTGAACAGCGCGACAATGGCAAAGGTGTTCTGTGCGTCAGCTTTGAATTGGATGAAATTTTTAACGTATCAGATCGGATTGCTGTGATGTTCCACGGGAAAATCGTCGGAATTGTTGACCCCAAAGAGACGAATGAGCAGGAGTTGGGTCTGCTGATGGCTGGTGTGTCGCTGGAAGATGCCCGCTCGGAGCTGAGCAATGCTGAAAAACAGGAAGGAGTTGGCGCACATGAATAATCGGAATACAACGATTAAAAATTTGGCGGTACCTGTGGTTTCAGTTGTTGCCGGCTTGCTGTTAGGTGCAGTGATTATGCTGATCTCGGGTTATAGTCCGGTTGAAGGCTATCGGGCGCTGCTCCAAGGAGCATTTGGACGCACGTATAACGTCGGAGAAGTTGTTCGTCTGGCGACCCCTCTGATTTTAACAGGGTTAGGGTTTTCGATTGCTAATACAGCCGGCTTTTTTAATATCGGTTTAGCCGGTCAGGCATTGTGCGGCTGGATTGCCTCAATCGCTGTTGCTATGAGTTTTCCCGATTTGCCGCGCTTTTTGCTGGTACCGTTATGTGTGATTGCCGGAGCTGCTGCCGGAGCGTTATGGGCAGGCATTGCCGGTTTTCTGAGAGCACAGTTCGGCACCAGTGAAGTCATCGTCACGATTATGCTTAATTATACCATTTTGCATATCAGCAACTATTTGGTCAGAAATGTCTTTACGGATAAAAATGATGCGACGCCAAGAATTAGTGAAAATGCCTCGTTGCGACTATCTTTTCTGACAGATATCTCAGGCGGTTCTAGACTGAATGCCGGTATTTTTTTGGCGCTCATTATGATTATTTTTGTCTGGGTACTAATGAGGAAGACAACAACCGGATTTGAGTTGCGGTCTGTTGGGCTGAACCCGTTTGCTTCAGAATATGCAGGGATGAGTGCGAAAAAGAATATTGTTTTGGCAATGCTGATTTCTGGTGCGCTCGCTGGTTTAGGCGGCGTGGTGGAAGGTCTGGGGACTTTTGAAAACTTGTTTATTTTAGACTCGGCGCCAGCTATCGGTTTTGACGGGATGGCAGTGTCGCTGCTGGGCGGCGGCAACCCGATAGGCATTTTACTATCTGCCCTGCTGTTTGGAGTGTTAAAAGTAGGCGGGTTGAAAATGCCGAGTGTCGGTATTCCAAATGAAATTGTTGAAATAGTTGTTGCTTCCATCATCTTTTTCGTCGGCATCAGCTTTGCCATTCGTTTCATCATGGATAAAGCTGTCATGAAGCGTGTGAAGAAAGGAGAAGCATAACTATGATAGGAACATTAGCGATTGTTGTATCCTCAGCCCTGGTTTATTCTGCTCCTTTGATCTTCACTGCTTTGGGCGGTACTTTTTCCGAAAGAAGCGGTGTGGTAAACGTCGGTTTGGAAGGCATCATGACGATAGGAGCTTTCAGTGCTGCGGTTTTCAACTTGTATACTGTGGAGATGTTCGGCCAATGGACACCTTGGGTTGCGATGCTGTTTGGCGGCTTAATCGGTCTGCTTTTCTCCGTTGTCCATGCGGTTGCAACGATTAATCTGCGTGCAGACCATATCGTCAGCGGTACGGTCATTAATTTGATGGCTCCCGGTTTAACCGTATTTTTAACGAAACAGCTGTTTGACGGCAAAGGTCAGACTGAAATTATTCGTCAACGGTTCGGAAAAACGAGTTTTCCTATTCTGAAAGACATACCGGTAATCGGCGAGATATTTTTTACAAATACATCTGCTCCGGCCTATGTTGCTATTATTGTTGCACTCATTGCTTATTTCGTCATATTTAAAACCAAGTTCGGCTTGCGGCTGCGCTCTGTGGGCGAAAATCCCCAGGCAGCCGATACATTGGGAATCAATGTTTATTTGATGAAATATGCCGGTGTGCTGACTTCCGGTTTTCTTGGCGGAATGGGCGGTGCGGTTGTTGTTCAGGCGATTTCCGGCCAGTTTTCAGTTTCAACGATTGCAGGTCAAGGGTTTATCTCGATGGCGGCAATGATTTTTGGAAAGTGGAATCCAATCGGTGTGATGGGGGCTGCGGTTTTCTTTGGGCTATCCCAAAGCTTGGCAATCATCAGTGGTCAAATTGATTTCCTCAAAGGGCTTCCGCCAGTTTTCCTGCAAACAGCGCCTTATGTGCTGACGATTATTGTCCTGGTGGTTTTCATTGGACAGTCGAAGGGACCGAAAGCCAACGGTCGTACATACGTGAAGTCTAAATAAATAAAAACGTGCCAGAGCGGCTTGCTTTGGCACGTTCATTCGCATTTAAGATGAAAGAGGGTACGAACATGTTCAAACGAATTCATTTAATTGTCCTTGATTCAGTAGGTATCGGCGAAGCGCCTGACGCGGCTGCATTCGGTGATGAAGGCAGTGATACATTAGGCCATATCGCTGAAACAGCCGGTTTGACGGTGCCGCATATGGAAAATCTTGGATTAGGCACCATCGCTCCGCTGACAGGTGTTGAAGCTGTGACTGATCATCAGGGTTACGCTACAAAACTTCAGGAAGTTTCTGTCGGAAAAGACACGATGACAGGTCACTGGGAAATTGCCGGATTGAACATCCAGACACCGTTTAGAGTGTTCCCGGAAGGCTTTCCTCAAGAGCTGTTGGATAAAATCAGCGATTTTTCCGGCCGGGGCATTATCATGGGAGCCAATAAGCCTTATAGCGGCACGCAAGTAATCGAAGATTTCGGGGAAGAACAAATGAAGACTGGTGATTTGATTATTTACACATCTGCCGACCCTGTACTGCAAATTGCTGCCCATGAAGAAATTATTCCGTTGGCTGAGCTGTATCGGATTTGTGAATATGCCCGTGAGGTCACTAAAGATGATCCTTATATGATCGGTCGGATTATCGCAAGACCGTATATAGGAGAGCCGGGAGCATTCACCCGGACTGCTAACCGTCATGACTACGCGTTGAATCCATTTGGAGAAACAGTGCTGGATTCCTTGAAAGCGGCAGGAAAAGAGGTTGTGGCTGTCGGCAAAATAAATGATATTTTTAATGGTCAAGGCATCACTAAATCTGTTCGTACAACATCAAATATGGACGGCGTTGATAAGCTGATTGCTGAAATCGGCCAAGAGTTCCACGGACTCAGCTTTACGAATCTAGTCGATTTTGATGCGGTGTACGGCCATCGCCGTAATCCGGAAGGCTATGCACAGGCATTGGCGGACTTTGATGCGCGTCTGCCGGAAATCATTGATGCGATGAGTGATGATGACTTGCTGCTGATCACGGCCGACCATGGCAACGACCCGACATTTAAAGGAACTGACCATACACGCGAGTTTGTGCCGCTGATGGCATTCAGCAAAAAAATGACAGGACACGGTCAGCTGCCGCAAGGTCATTTTTCTGACATTGCCGCAACGATTGCCGAGAACTTCAATGTATCCGGCACCGGTAACGGACAAAGCTTTTTGCAATACTTGAAGTAGGGAGATGATGAGATGAGCGATATGAAAACAAATGTTCAAGAAACAGTCACGTACATGAAAAATCTCGGCGTTGGCGAAGTGGATTTCGGCCTGATTCTCGGGTCAGGACTGGGTGAGCTGGCGGATGATATCCGCAACCCGCTAATTATTCCTTATGACCAGCTGCCTCACTTTCCTGTATCGACAGTGGTTGGCCATGCCGGCCAGCTAGTTTACGGTGAGTTGTCTGGTAAAAAAGTACTTGCGATGCAAGGCAGATTTCACTTTTATGAAGGGCACGCCATGAGTGTCGTGACGTTCCCTGTTCGAGTGATGAAAGCATTGGGGGCGATGTCGCTCATTGTGACCAATGCGGCAGGCGGTGTCAATGAGAGTTTCTTGCCGGGAGATTTGATGCTGATTACCGACCATATTAATTTTACAGGCACTAACCCGCTGATTGGTCCTAACGACGACCTGCTAGGCCCTCGGTTTCCTGATATGTCAGAGGCTTATAGTCGGGAATATGGCACGCTGGCTAAAGAAACGGCGGCAGAGCTGGGCATTGTTTTAAAAGAGGGCGTCTATATGGGATTTGCCGGACCGACGTATGAAACGCCGGCAGAAATCAGAATGGCCCGAGCGATGGGCGCTGATGCAGTAGGAATGTCGACGGTACCGGAAGTGATTGTGGCAAAACATCAGGGAATGAATGTGCTGGGCATCACTTGTGTGACGAATTTGGCGGCGGGCATGCAGGCTAACTTGAATCATGCTGAAGTGGTGGAAACCACGGAACGGGTTAAAGCAGATTTTAAGAAATTAATTAAGAAAACACTAGAAAAATTATAAGGAGCTGTTGTATTGTGAGTGTGCATATTGGTGCAAAGTCTGGGGAAGTCGCGGATAAAATTTTACTGCCGGGCGACCCGCTGCGTGCGAAATATATAGCAGAAACATTTCTGGAAAATCCGCAATGTTACAATGAAGTCCGGGGCATGCTGGGATTTACCGGGACATATAAAGGACAGCGCGTTTCTGTTCAGGGCACAGGTATGGGGATGCCTTCTGCTGCCATTTACGCCAATGAATTGATTCGCGAGTATGGCGTAAAAAAACTGATTCGTGTGGGAACGTGCGGGGGCATTAAATCAGATGTGCACGTACGTGACTTGGTACTGGCACAAGCTGCAGCGACCAATTCGGCGATCATCCGCCATGATTTTCCAAAACACGATTTTCCGCAAATAGCAGATTTTGATTTGTTGTATAAGGCATTTAACATTGCCAAAGAACAGGGCTTTACGGTCCACGTGGGCAATGTCCTCTCTGATGATGTCTTTTATAAAGATGACTTGACTGACACGTTCCGTTTAGGAGAACACGGCGTGCTGGCAGTTGAAATGGAAGCAGCTGTTTTATACTATTTAGGCGCCAAGTACGGTGTACAGGCACTGGCACTGATGACGGTTAGCGACCATCTTGTCACCGGCGAAGAAACGACTGCCGAAGAACGCCAGACAACATTTGATGAGATGATGATTGTCGGACTGGAAACATTGATTGCAGAATAAGTGCGGGTTGCACACTGAAATAGGAGAGAAAAGGATGAAATTAGCAGTATTTGATATCGGCGGTTCAGCTGTCAAATATGGGTTATGGGAAGATGGCACGCTGTCGCATCAGGATAAATTCACGACCCCGGAAACATACGATGAGATGAAGGACCGCATGACACAAGTGATAGCTTCATTTGGCGATGGCATTGAAGGTGCCGCGTTGAGCGCGCCTGGTGCTGTCAATGTTGCGGCTCGTAGAATCGACGGCATCAGTGCTGTCCCTTACATTCATGGCATTCCGATTTTTGACGATTTGGAACAGACACTTGGGGTGCCGGTGACGATTGAAAATGACGCCAACTGTGCCGGCATTTGCGAAGTTGAGATGGGAGCGGGCAGAGATGCGGACAATGTCGTGTTTTTAGTTATCGGTACAGGTGTCGGCGGAGCTGTTTTTATCAACAGAAAACTGTATAAAGGCGCGCACTTGTTTGCCGGTGAATTCGGTTTGTTGAAAAGCAGCAGTTCGCAAACGTTGAGTTTGACCGGAACAGCAGTCAAAGCAGCAGCAGCCTACTCCCGTGAACAAGACACAACAATTGACGGGAAACAGCTATTTGCGCTGGCAGAATCAGGTGACGAGCTGGCTCAAAAACTGCTGGATAACATGTACCAGCAGCTGGCAAATAGTTTGTTCAACATTCAGGTGTCAATTGATCCTGAGCTGGTCATTATCGGAGGCGGAATATCCGCACGGCGGGATTTGGCTGATATTTTGAAAGAACGACTGGCCAATCTGCTGGAAGAGCAGACAATCGGCAGCATTTTGCCGGACATCAAAACGTGCGAATATGCAAATGATGCAAATTTGCTTGGCGCTGCGCTAAATTTTGAAACTATTCATGACGCTTAACTAAAAACCGGCTTACCTATGTCTGGGAAAGCCGGTTTTTATTCAATTTAAAGATAGTATTTTTGCGCAACGGTCAAATCTTCGTTTAATTCGTAAACGAGCGGCTGGCCAGTTGGAATTTCTAGTCCCATGATGTCATCGTCAGAAATGTTTTCCAAGTGTTTGGCCAATGACCTCAGCGAATTACCGTGTGCCGCGATAAGAACTGTTTTTCCATCAAGAACAGCTGGGGCAATCTGATCATTCCAAAACGGCAAAACCCGCTCCAAAGTTACTTTTAAGTTTTCGCCTTCGGGAATGACGCGTTTATCCAAGTGGGCATATTTTGCTTCATGGACAGCCGAGTTCGGGTCGGATGCCGGTAAAGCAGGCGGCAGAGTATCGTAAGACCTGCGCCAAAGCTGTACTTGATCTGCACCGTATTTATCGGCTGTTTCTTTTTTGTTCAGTCCTTGAAGCGCACCGTAATGGCGTTCATTCAATCGCCATGATTTGATTTCTGGTACCCAAAGCTGATCCGATTCTTCAAGTACAAAGTGACATGTTTTGATGGCCCGCTTCAAAACAGAGGTGAATGCCAAGTCGAATTGAATGTCTGCTGCTTTGATTTTTCTTCCTGCTTCTTTTGCTTCTTTTACACCTTGTTCGCTCAAGTCTACATCAACCCATCCAGTAAACAGATTGAGTGCATTCCATTCGCTAAGACCGTGACGGACAAATACGAGTTTTGTCATTTGGTTTCATCCTTTCTTGCGTTATCTTGTGACATTCATTGTTTTTACACCTTCAGCTGTACCGACAATCACTTTGTCAGCGATGTCTAAAAACAGTCCGTGCTCTACCACACCAGTCAGGCTGTCCAGCCACGCAGCCAGTTTTTTCGGCTGCTCGATGTTGCCGAGATGCAAATCGATGATGTAGTTGCTGCTGTCTGTTAAGAGCAAGCTGCCGTCAGCCAGCTTACGGAAAGCCGGGTGCAGATTTTTTTCTTCAAATAAGCGGAACAGCTGGCGGCTGCCGTAGGGAATAACTTCAACTGGCAGAGGAAATTTTCCGAGGTTGGTCACCAGTTTGCTTTCATCAACTATCCAAATATTTTTTTGGGAATAGGTAGCCACGACTTTTTCGAACAGCAATGCCGCACCGCCGCCTTTGATCCCTTGAAAGTCTCGGGATATTTCATCCGCGCCGTCGATCGTGAGGTCCACATGTGTCACGTCATCGATACTTTTTAACGGGATACCGAGCGCTTGGGCATGTTCTTCGGTCCGTTTGGATGTGGTAACACCGGTGATGCTCAACTTCTCCTCGTTCACTCTTCGTCCAATTTCTTCTACCATATAAAACGCTGTAGATCCTGTACCCAAACCGACAATCATGCCGTCAGTTACATAGTTTGCCGCTTCAATGCCGACCATTTGTTTCAAGTTCATTTTGCGCCTCCGTTGCTATTGTTTCGTTCACTAATAATTGTAAGCAAAAAAATGGGAAAAAGATAGTTAAAACCATGATTTTCTTGCAAAAAGATAGGTAAAAGTAGTTGACAGCTGAAATCAGATTGTGATATGATTTCAACGGTGCTTGCGTACAGGTCTCTTTGAGACGTGCTGACTGTTCTAAGAGCATATTAAGATAGATAGATGCAATGTATATCTTTGCATTATTTTTTGTCAAAAGAAAAGAACCACCTGGATGTGTGGAACTAGACAGTGAATCAGGAAGGAGGAAACTATCAATGCCTACAATTAACCAATTGGTGCGTAAATCTCGTAAATCAAAAGAAACTAAATCGAACTCTCCTGCTTTGGGAAAAACGTATAATAGTTTCAAAAAATCACAAACGGATGTAAATTCTCCGCAAAAACGTGGTGTTTGTACACGTGTGGGTACTATGACACCGAAAAAGCCGAACTCGGCTTTGCGTAAATATGCCCGTGTTCGTTTGTCTAACTTGATCGAGGTAACAGCCTATATCCCGGGTATTGGACATAACCTGCAAGAGCACAGTGTTGTTCTGATTCGCGGGGGTCGTGTCAAAGACTTGCCGGGGGTACGCTACCATATCGTTCGTGGCGCGCTGGATACTGCGGGTGTCACAGACCGCAAACAAAGCCGTTCTAAATACGGTACGAAGAAACCTAAAAAATAACCTGATTTGAAGATAAACTGACAATGTTTGAAAGGAGGAGTTACGTATGCCTCGAAAAGGCCCTGTAGCAAAACGTGATGTTTTACCAGATCCAATTTATAACTCTAAATTAGTGACTCGTTTGATCAACCGTGTGATGGTTGACGGAAAACGCGGTATCGCATCAAGCATCATTTACGATGCATTTAACATAATTAAAGAAAGCACAGGCAATGACCCGTTGGAAGTGTTTGAACAAGCAATGGAAAACGTTATGCCTGTCCTTGAAGTTAAAGCCCGCCGTGTGGGTGGCTCTAACTACCAAGTACCAGTTGAGGTGCGTCCTGAGCGCCGTTCGACATTAGGACTGCGCTGGATTGTTAATTATGCCCGTTTACGCGGTGAACATACAATGGAACAGCGTCTGGCTAAAGAAATCATGGATGCAGCTAACAACACTGGTTCATCTGTTAAAAAACGCGAAGACACACATAAAATGGCCGATGCTAACAGAGCGTTCGCTCATTATCGTTGGTAAAATCCTCTTTGTTTTTGAAAAATTTAAACGTGTTCTATTTAAAAATAGCTGTAGATTGAAAAGAGAGGAGAAACACAAAAGATGGCAAGAGAATTTTCTTTGGAAAAAACTCGAAATATCGGGATTATGGCCCATATTGATGCCGGTAAGACAACTACGACTGAACGTATTTTGTACTATACTGGTAAAATCCATAAAATTGGCGAAACTCATGATGGTGCTTCTCAGATGGACTGGATGGAGCAAGAGCAAGAGCGTGGTATTACCATCACTTCTGCTGCGACAACAGCCCAATGGAAAGGTTACCGCGTAAACATCATTGACACACCGGGACACGTGGACTTCACAGTTGAAGTTGAACGGTCGCTGCGTGTTTTGGATGGTGCGGTCACAGTTCTGGATGCACAGTCAGGTGTTGAGCCTCAGACTGAAACAGTTTGGCGCCAGGCGACAACGTACGGTGTGCCTCGTATTGTATTCATCAATAAAATGGATAAAATCGGTGCTGACTTCCTATATTCAGTAAGCACACTTCATGACCGTCTGCAAGCCAATGCACATCCAGTGCAATTGCCGATCGGTGCAGAAGACAACTTTACTGGTATCATCGACTTAATCAAAATGAAAGCTGAGATCTATACAAACGATCTTGGTACAGATATCCGCGAAGAAGATATCCCGGCGGAATATCAGGAGCTTGCTGAAGAATGGCGTGAAAAGCTGATTGAAGCAGTTGCTGAAACAGATGAAGACTTGACAATGAAGTATCTTGAAGGTGAAGAAATCACTGAGGAAGAACTGATTGCAGGTATTCGTAAAGCAACGTTGGCTGTTGAATTTTACCCGGTATTCTGCGGTTCGGCCTTTAAAAACAAAGGTGTTCAGCTGATGCTGGACGGTGTTCTGGATTACTTGCCGGCACCAACAGATATCCCGCCAATCAAAGGGATTGATCCTGATACAGATGAAGAAGTGGTTCGCGAGTCTTCCGATGACGCGCCATTCTCTGCGTTGGCATTTAAAGTAATGACTGACCCGTTTGTTGGTCGTCTGACTTTCTTCCGTGTTTATTCAGGTGTTCTGTCATCTGGTTCTTATGTAAGAAATGCTTCTAAAGGCAAACGTGAACGTGTAGGACGTATCCTTCAAATGCATGCTAACTCCCGTCAGGAAATCAGCGAAGTATACGCTGGTGACATCGCGGCGGCTGTTGGTTTGAAAGATACCTCAACTGGTGACACATTGTGTGATGAAAAGAATATGGTTATTCTTGAATCCATGGAGTTTCCGGAGCCGGTTATCGAAGTTGCGATTGAACCTAAGTCTAAAGCTGACCAAGACAAGATGGGGATTGCCCTGCAAAAACTATCTGAAGAGGACCCTACTTTCCGTGCGTCTTCCAACCAGGAAACTGGCGAGACGATCATTGCCGGAATGGGCGAATTGCACTTGGATGTTTTGGTTGACCGTATGCGTCGTGAATTTAAGGTAGAAGCCAACGTCGGTGCGCCTCAAGTTTCTTACCGTGAAACATTTAGAGCCCCTGTGACACAAGCAGAAGGTAAGTTTGTACGTCAGTCCGGTGGTAAAGGTCAATACGGACATGTTTGGATTGAATTCACACCGAATGAAGAAGGTGCAGGTTTTGCATTTGAAAATGCCATTGTCGGCGGTGTCGTTCCTCGTGAATACATTCCGGCCGTTGAAGCTGGTTTGAAAGATTCAATGGAAAATGGTGTGCTTGCTGGCTATCCGCTGGTTGACATTAAAGCGAAACTTTACGACGGTTCATACCACGATGTGGACTCAAGTGAAACAGCGTTCCGCGTGGCTGCATCCATGGCATTGCGTGCAGCAGCCAAGAAAGCAAACCCTGTTATCTTGGAGCCGGTTATGGCAATCGAAGTCGTTGTCCCTGAGGAATACCTCGGCGACATCATGGGACACGTGACAGCACGTCGCGGTAGAGTTGAAGGTATGGAAGCAAGAGGAAATTCCCAAGTTGTGAAAGCAATGGTTCCGCTGGCTGAAATGTTTGGTTACGCTACTACTTTGCGTTCTGCTACTCAAGGTCGCGGTGTCTTCACTATGACGTTTGACCATTATGAAGATGTACCGAAATCTATCCAAGAAGATATCATTAAAAAGCATGGCGGTTCAGCTAATTAATTGGTGAATATAAAGCTTTGACTTTAAATGAACTTCATGTAAAATGATAGTAGGATTGTGGGGTTGCTTAAGAAGCGTCTCTAATCAATAAACTATAAAGACATTATTTTAGGAGGAATAACTAAAAATGGCAAAAGAAAAATTTGATCGTTCCAAAGCCCATGTTAACATTGGTACAATTGGACACGTTGACCATGGTAAAACAACATTAACAGCTGCTATTGCAACTGTATTAGCTAAACACGGCGGCGGTGAAGCTCGCGGATATGCTGAGATTGACAACGCTCCTGAAGAAAAAGAGCGTGGAATCACAATCAACACATCTCATATCGAGTATGAAACAGAAACTCGCCACTATGCACACGTTGACTGCCCAGGACACGCGGACTACGTTAAAAACATGATCACTGGTGCGGCTCAAATGGACGGAGCTATCTTGGTAGTATCTGCTGCTGATGGCCCAATGCCACAAACACGTGAGCACATCCTGTTGTCACGTAACGTTGGTGTACCATACATCGTTGTTTTCTTGAACAAAATGGATATGGTAGACGACGAAGAGTTACTTGAATTGGTTGAAATGGAAGTTCGCGACCTGTTGTCAGAATATGACTTCCCAGGCGATGACACTCCTGTAATCGCTGGTTCAGCTTTGAAAGCTCTTGAAGGCGACCCTGCTTATGAAGAAAAAATTCTTGAATTGATGGCTGCTGTTGACGAGTATATCCCAACACCAGAACGTGATACTGACAAACCATTCATGATGCCAGTTGAGGACGTATTCTCTATCACTGGTCGTGGTACGGTTGCTACTGGCCGTGTTGAACGTGGACAAGTTCGTGTTGGTGACGAAGTTGAAATCGTTGGTATTGCAGAAGACATTGCTAAAACAACTGTTACAGGTGTTGAAATGTTCCGTAAGTTGTTAGACTACGCTGAAGCTGGCGACAACATCGGTGCATTGCTGCGTGGTGTGTCACGTGACGATATCGAGCGTGGACAAGTTTTGGCTAAGCCAGGCAGTATCACACCTCATACAAAATTTAAAGCAGAAGTTTACGTATTGTCTAAAGAAGAAGGCGGACGCCATACACCATTCTTCTCTAACTACCGCCCACAGTTCTACTTCCGTACAACTGACGTAACAGGTGTTATCCAGTTGCCAGAAGGCACTGAAATGGTTATGCCTGGCGATAACGTAACAATGGATGTTGAATTGATTCACCCAATCGCTATTGAAGACGGAACTCGTTTCTCAATCCGTGAAGGTGGACGTACTGTTGGATCAGGCGTTGTTACTGAAATCGTTGGCTAATAATGTTTTTGAAAAGAGCCGGACTCTCTAGGTCCGACTCTTTTTTGCATAATACACATAAAGTTGTTTTTTTCTTAAAAAAATACAATTACGGTTTTATTCGCAAGGTACTCCCATTCGTGAGAGCAACAGTCTTTTAGAAAAGCTACGGCGGAAGGTTTTGATTTGTTAAAAAGTCAATCCTGTTGTAGACTAATATATGCTTAAATAACGCGAGGGAAAATTGCGTCGCTTCATTTGAATACTCAAAGGGAGTTTCTATCAGAAGACATCAGCCAAGAAAAAATTTCGATAGTTGAAGAGCTGCTTGTCAACATATCTAAAATAGAGCAGTGGTCAGCAGCCGTAAAAGATGACAAATAGGTCAAAATATGCGTATGAAACTTATCCTTACCGGCAGCACGGTTAATCTGAGCCGCCAACTCCACAATCTGTTTATCACACACACCTGATTTTAGTTCATTATCTTCAGTGAACGTGTCGCCTGTAAGTGCTGGTTCTACAAACAGGCTATTTAGCGGTCGTTCACATCTTTTACGGCTGCTGATTTGACAGTCGGAGAAAGTTCAGATGTTGTGATACAAGCAGAAGAACGCACCAATGAAATAGTCGAGGATGGTACTGTTATCAGTGGTTTTACGATGGAACAGTATTTAGCGGCCAGAGATGCTATCAAAGCTCTACCTGAAAGCAGCGATAAAGAGCGGCTTCTTGACAAGCTTGCGTTAGTTGAGCAGGCGATGACAAATATGGGAATAGAGTACGAGTAGAAAAAAATCACAAAAAATAGGTAAAAAAGCTTGCTATCAAGCTTTTTTTTTAGTATACTTTTAAAGGTGCTGCTCACTAGGTGGGAGCATTATGGCATGGAGATGAACGGCGATGAAGCGAGAGGTTACGACACGCCAGGAAGCATTGCCATGGCTGGCCGTCGAAAATTTTCGTGGAGCTATGTCTACTTTTAAAATAGGCGAAGGAGGGAAAATAATGGCAAAACAAAAAATTCGTATCCGTTTAAAGGCGTATGAACATCGTGTGTTAGATCAGTCGGCAGAAAAGATCGTAGAAACAGCAAAAAGAACAGGTGCAGGTGTATCCGGACCTATTCCGTTGCCAACAGACCGTTCGGTTTATACTGTTATCCGCGCAACTCACAAGTACAAAGATTCACGCGAACAATTCGAAATGCGTACTCACAAGCGTTTAATTGATATTGTGAGCCCAACACCAAAGACAGTTGATGCTTTAATGAAGCTGGACTTGCCAAGCGGTGTTAATATTGAAATTAAATTATAAAAAAAGATGATGGAGGTGTACTCATGACCAAAGGAATCTTAGGAAAAAAAGTAGGTATGACTCAGATTTTTACTGATAATGGCGAATTGATACCTGTGACTGTAATTGAAGCAACGCCAAACGTTGTCTTGCAGTTGAAAGCAATGGACACAGACGGCTACGAAGCTGTACAGCTGGGGTATCAGGAAATGCGTGAAATCTTGTCAAACAAACCTGCTAAAGGTCATGTTGCAAAAGCAAATACGACTCCTAAGCGCTTCATTAGAGAATTCAAGGATGTTGAGCTGGGAGATTACGAAGTAGGACAAGAAATTAAAGTGGATGTATTCCAAGCAGGTGACATCGTTGATGTAACTGGTACAACTAAGGGTAAAGGATTCCAAGGTGTTATCAAGCGCCACGGACAATCCCGCGGACCAATGACTCATGGTTCCCGTTACCACCGTCGTCCAGGGTCAATGGGACCAGTCGATCCAAACCGTGTGCTGAAGGGCAAGAAATTAGCCGGACGCATGGGCGGCGATCGTGTGACAATCCAAAATCTGGAAATTGTAAAAGTTGATGCAGAAAAGAATGTGATTTTAGTTAAAGGCAATGTGCCTGGCGCTAAAAAATCATTACTGGAAATAAAAACAGCTGTTAAGGCTGCTAAATAATTGTGGGAGAGGAGGAACTAAGGAATGACATCTGTAGCATTATTTAAACAAGATGGAACTCAAACTGGTGAAGTAACATTAAATGAAGAAATTTTTGGCATTGAGCCAAATGAAAGTGTTGTGTATGATGCAATCATCATGCAGCGCGCCTCATTACGCCAAGGCACTCATGCTGTTAAGAACCGCAGCGCTGTTCGCGGCGGCGGCCGTAAACCATGGCGCCAAAAAGGTACTGGTCGTGCGCGTCAAGGATCTATCCGCTCACCACAATGGCGTGGAGGAGGCATCGTATTTGGTCCTACACCACGTTCATACAGCTACAAACTTCCTAAAAAAGTTCGTCGTTTGGCAATCAAATCTGTTTTTTCAGAGAAAGTTGCTGAAAATAATTTGGTTGTAGTGGATGCGTTGGCTTTCGATGCACCGAAAACAAAAGAATTCAAACAAGTATTAAACAACTTGAACATCGATACAAAAGTACTGGTTGTACTGGAAAGCGACAATGACTTTGCTGCTTTATCAGGACGCAACTTGCCAAATGTGTCTATTGTTGAAGCAGACAACGTGAGCGTTCTTGATGTGGTTGCTTGTGATAAATTACTAATGACTCAAGCTGCTCTGGCTAAGGTAGAGGAGGTGCTTGCATAATGGAATTACTAGATGTAATTAAGCGCCCGGTCATAACAGAAGAATCTGTTTCTGCTATGGATGATAAAAAGTACACGTTTGAAGTAGACTTGCGTGCAAACAAAACATTGGTTAAGCAAGCCGTGGAAGCTGTTTTTGATGTGAAAGTGAAACAAGTCAACATCATGAACGTGAAACCTAAATTCAAACGCATGGGCAAACATGCAGGATACACAAACAAACGTCGTAAAGCAATTGTGACGTTGACAGAAGACTCAAAAGAAATCGAAATTTTTGATGCTGAGTAATCAGTAAACTATTAATGTAGGAGGGAAAATACGTGGCGATTAAAAAGTATAAACCTACCACAAACGGACGCCGTAACATGACAGGTCTGGATTTTGCAGAAATCACAACATCTACACCTGAAAAAACGTTGTTGCAGTCACAGAAGAAAAACGCTGGACGCAATAACCAAGGTAAAATTACTGTGCGTCATCAAGCGGGTGGACATAAACGCAAATACCGTTTGATTGATTTCAAGCGTAATAAAGATAATATTGCTGCAACAGTTAAAACTATCGAGTACGATCCAAACAGATCTGCAAACATCGCTTTGCTGCATTATGCAGACGGTGTGAAAACTTATATCATTGCTCCGAAAGGACTAGTGGTAGGTACGCAAGTTGTTTCCGGTCCGGATGCAGATATTAAAGTCGGTAACGCATTACCGCTGGAAAACATTCCTGTCGGTACGTTCATTCATAATATCGAATTGAAACCAGGCAAAGGCGGTCAGCTGATCCGCTCTGCCGGAACAAATGCGCAGGTTCTTGGTAAAGAAGGCAAGTATGTACTGGTTCGTCTGAACTCAGGCGAGGTCAGAATGATTCTTGGTACTTGTCGTGCAACAGTTGGTACAGTTGGTAACGAGCAGCATGAGCTGGTCAATATTGGTAAAGCCGGTCGTAACCGCTGGTTGGGCAAACGTCCGACAGTTCGCGGTAGCGTGATGAACCCTAACGATCACCCGCATGGTGGTGGTGAAGGTAAAGCACCAATCGGACGTCCAGCACCAGTTAGTCCATGGGGACAACCTGCACTTGGTTATAAAACTCGTAGCAAGAGAGCAAAATCAGATAAATTTATCGTTCGTCGTCGCAAAACTAAGTAAACAGTTGGCAACTAACTGGTTGCCGCACATTTTGAGAGGAGGTTTACCATGGGTCGTAGTTTAAAGAAAGGACCTTTCGCAGACGATCATCTAATGAAGAAAGTCGATGCACAAAAAGATCTTGAAAAGAAAAAAGTGATTAAAACTTGGTCTCGCCGTTCGACAATTTTTCCTAGTTTCGTAGGGTATACAATTGCCGTTTATGATGGCAGAAAGCATGTTCCGGTTTACATTCAAGAAGATATGGTAGGACATAAACTAGGTGAGTTTGTCCCTACAAGAACTTATCGCGGTCATGCCGGCGATGATAAGAGAACTAAACGCTAATTTTGAGGGGAGGAATAGAACATGTCAGAAAGAATTACTTCAGCAAAAGCAACTGCTAAAACTGTTCGCACTTCACCTCGTAAGGCACGTCTTGTTATCGATCTAATCAGAGGTAAAAGCGTTGGAGAAGCTGTTTCCATTTTGAAATTTTCTCCTAATAAAGCAGCTGGATTAATTGAAAAAGTATTGATGTCTGCTATTGCAAATGCAGAAAACAACTATGACTTAGATGTTGAAGATTTGGTAGTATCAGAAGCTTTTGTCAACGAAGGACCAACGATGAAACGTTTCCGTCCGCGTGCAAAAGGCTCTGCATCACCAATCAACAAACGTACAAGCCACATTACAGTAGTTGTATCAGAGAAATAAGGAGGGACTAACTAGTGGGTCAAAAAGTACATCCAATTGGAATGCGTGTAGGCATTATCCGTGACTGGGATGCAAAGTGGTACGCTGAAAAAGAGTATGCGGACTACCTGCACGAAGACTTGAAAATTCGTAAGTACATTGCGACTAAATTAGCTGACGCTTCTGTGTCAACTGTTGAAATTGAACGTGCGGCAAACCGCGTGAACATTTCAATTCATACAGCTAAACCCGGTATGGTTATCGGTAAAGGCGGTTCAGAAGTTGAAAGCTTGAGAAAAGAACTAAATAAAATTACCGGCAAGAGAGTACACATCAACATTGTTGAAATCAAAAAGCCGGATCTAGATGCAAAACTGGTTGGCGAAGGCATTGCACGTCAGCTTGAAAACCGGGTGGCGTTCCGTCGTGCGCAGAAACAAGCGATTCAACGCACAATGAGAGCAGGCGCTCAAGGAATCAAAACATTAGTATCAGGCCGTTTAAATGGTGCGGATATTGCTCGTTCAGAAGGTTATTCTGAAGGAACAGTTCCATTGCATACATTGCGTGCGGATATTGACTATGCTTGGGAAGAAGCAGATACAACATACGGAAAACTAGGAGTTAAAGTGTGGATTTATCGTGGAGAGATTCTTCCAGAAAAGAAAAACACTGAGAAAGGAGGGAAATAATCATGTTAGTACCTAAACGTGTGAAATACCGTCGTGAGTTTAGAGGAAAAATGCGCGGTGAAGCAAAAGGCGGCAAGGAAGTAGCTTTTGGTGAATACGGCTTGCAAGCTGTTGAATCCCAATGGATTACCAACCGCCAAATCGAAGCTGCCCGTATTGCGATGACTCGTTATATGAAACGTGGTGGGAAAGTATGGATTAAAATTTTCCCTCATAAATCATACACATCCAAAGCGATTGGCGTGCGGATGGGTTCAGGTAAAGGGGCTCCTGAAGGCTGGGTGGCACCTGTGAAACGCGGTAAGATCATGTTTGAGATTGCCGGTGTCCCAGAAGAAGTGGCACGCGAAGCGTTAAGACTTGCATCCCATAAATTGCCTGTTAAGACTAAAATAGTTAAACGTGAAGAAATGGGTGGTGAATCGAATGAAGGTTAAGGAAATCAGAGAATTAACCACTACTGAAATGCTTGCTAAAGAAAAAGAATACAAAGAAGAACTGTTTAACTTGCGTTTTCAATTAGCAACAGGTCAACTTGAAAATACAGCAAGAATTAGTGAAGTACGTAAATCGATTGCACGCATCAAAACAGTTTTGCGTGAACAAGAGGCAGCAAACTAATATTGGAAGGAGGCCATTAATCAGATGACTCAAGAAGCAAGAAACCAACGTAAAGTTTACCAAGGCCGTGTTGTGTCCGATAAGATGGACAAAACAATCGTCGTGGTTGTTGAAACAAGAAAAACACATAAAATGTATGGTAAACGAGTAAAGTATTCTAAAAAATATAAAGTACATGATGAGAACAATGTAGCAAAAACAGGAGACATCGTTAAAATTATGGAAACTCGTCCATTATCAGCTACTAAGCGTTTCCGTCTTGTAGAAGTAGTTGAAGAAGCAGTAGTCATTTAAAACGAAATTTTCCTATAGATTGAAGCAAGAAAATCTGAAAGGAGGATACACAAAGTGATCCAAACAGAAAGTCGTTTGAAAGTTGCCGACAACTCAGGTGCACGTGAAGTTTTAACTATTAAAGTTTTAGGTGGATCTGGTCGTAAAACAGCCAATATCGGTGATGTCATTGTTTGTACGGTTAAACAAGCAACACCAGGTGGAGTTGTCAAAAAAGGCGACGTTGTAAAAGCAGTCATCGTTCGTACAAAATCAGGTGCACGCCGTACCGATGGTTCATATATTAAATTTGATGAGAATGCATGTGTAATTATTCGTGATGACAAGAGTCCGCGAGGCACGCGTATCTTCGGGCCGGTTGCCCGCGAATTGCGTGAAAATAACTTCATGAAGATAATTTCACTAGCACCAGAAGTTTTATAATGGATATTATTTCTAAAGGAGGTGCGAAACAAATATGTTCGTTAAAAAAGGCGATAAAGTAAAAGTTATCTCAGGAAAAGATAAAGGTCAAGAAGGAATCGTGCTTCAGGCATTTCCTAAAAAAGATCGCGTGATTGTTGAAGGTGTTAACATGGTGAAAAAACACCAAAAGCCTAGCGCAACAGCTCCTCAAGGAGGCATCATTGACATGGAGGCATCTATTCATGTTTCCAATGTGATGCTTATTGATCCAAACAGCGGCGAACCAACACGTGTAGGATATAAAGAGGTAGACGGTAAAAAAGTACGCGTTTCTAAAAAAACTGGTGAAGTTTTAGATAAGTAATACTCAGGAAGGAGGACGCATTTAAATGAACCGCTTGAAAGAAAAATTTCTTAAAGAAGTGACTCCATCACTAATGGAAAAATTTAACTATACTTCTGTGATGCAGACACCTAAAGTTGAAAAGATTGTCATTAACATGGGTGTAGGTGACGCAGTTGCAAATAGCAAAAATCTTGATAAGGCTGTAGAGGAACTGGCACTGGTTTCCGGTCAAAAGCCAATCATTACAAAAGCTAAAAAATCAATCGCTGGCTTCCGTTTGCGTGAAGGCATGCCGATTGGCTGTAAAGTAACTTTACGTGGCGAAAGAATGTACGAATTTTTAGACAAACTAGTTTCTGTCTCTTTACCTCGTGTACGTGACTTCCATGGCGTCAGCAAAAAGTCATTCGACGGACGCGGAAATTACACTTTAGGTATTAAAGAACAATTAATCTTCCCTGAGGTTGATTATGACTTGGTCGATAAAGTACGTGGAATGGATATTGTGATTGTTACTACGGCTAATACAGACGAAGAAGCACGTGAGTTGCTGGCGCAACTTGGCATGCCATTCCAAAAATAAAAAAAGGAGGCGAACTACGTGGCTAAAAAATCAATGATTGCTAAAAACAAACGTCCCGCAAAGTTTTCAACTCAAGCTTACACACGTTGCGAACGCTGTGGACGTCCACATTCAGTTTATCGTAAATTTAAACTTTGCCGTATTTGCTTCCGCGAACTTGCCTATAAAGGACAAATTCCCGGCGTGAAGAAAGCAAGCTGGTAAAAAGTAAACTCGCAAGAAGGAGGTAAACAGCTCAATGGTCATGACAGATCCTATTGCAGATTTCCTAACTCGTATTCGTAACGCGAACATCGTGAAGCACGAATCTTTGGAAGTACCTGCATCGAAAATCAAACTTGATATCGCAAAAATCCTGCAACGTGAAGGATTCGTACGCGATGTAGAATACATTGAGGATGACAAGCAAGGCGTCATTCGAGTATTTTTGAAATACGGTAAAAACGACGAGCGCGTTATTACTAACTTGAAACGTATCTCAAAGCCTGGTTTGCGTGCTTATGTGAAGGCTGATGAAGTACCGAAAGTGTTGAACGGATTGGGAATTGCTATCCTATCCACTTCAGAAGGTGTCGTCACAGATAAAGAAGCAAGAGAACGCAATATCGGCGGCGAAGTATTGGCTTACGTTTGGTAAGAAAAAAGATTAACAAGGAGGTGTCTCAGAGTGAGTCGTATTGGAAATAAACCAGTTGTTATTCCGGCAGGTGTGACTGTGTCGCAAAACGGAAATGACATAACTGTAAAAGGACCTAAAGGAGAGTTAACGCGTGCTTTTTCACCAAATATCACGTTGAACATTTCTGAATCAGAAGTGACATTAGCTCGTCCGAATGATGAAAAAGAAAACCGCGCATTACACGGAACAATGCGTGCCAATCTCAACAACATGGTTGTCGGAGTCAGTGAAGGCTTTGAAAAGGCATTGGAATTGATTGGTGTCGGTTACCGTGCACAATTGCAAGGCGCAAAACTTGTGTTGAACGTCGGCTATTCTCACCCAGTGGAATTCGCTACACCAGAAGGAATCACTGTTGAAGTGCCATCAAACACACAAATCATTGTCAAAGGCAGCAACAAAGAAGTTGTCGGCGAATTTGCGGCTAATATCCGCGGCGTACGTCCTCCTGAGCCATATAAAGGAAAAGGTATTCGCTATGTTGGTGAATACGTCAGACGTAAAGAAGGTAAAACAGGTAAGTAATTAAAAAATAAGAGGTGACAATTGTGATTTCAAAACCAGATAAAAATAAAGTACGCAAGAAAAGACATCAGCGCGTACGCAGCAAAATCTCTGGTACTGCTGAGTGCCCACGCTTGAACGTTTTCCGTTCTAATAAAAACATCTACGCTCAAATCATTGATGACGTAGCGGGTGTGACGCTAGCAAGTGCCTCTACCTTAGATAAAGACATTTCAGGTGGAACAAAAGAAGAACAAGCGTCAGCTGTTGGTGCAGCAGTTGCCGTAAAAGCTGTCGAAAAAGGTATTAAACAAGTAGTCTTTGACCGTGGTGGATACCTTTACCATGGACGCGTTGCGGCTCTGGCAGAAGCAGCTCGTGAAAATGGACTAGAATTTTAGGAAAGGGAGGAACACCATTCATGGCTAATTTAGATGCAAAACATTTCGAGTTAGAAGATCGTGTTGTTGCTATCAACCGCGTATCTAAAGTTGTAAAAGGCGGACGCCGTCTGCGCTTTGCAGCAGTAGTAGTTGTTGGTGATAAGAACGGTCACGTTGGATTCGGAACGGGTAAAGCACAAGAAGTACCTGAAGCAATTCGCAAAGCAATCGAAAATGCTAAAAAGAACATCATTGAAGTACCAATGGTTGGCACAACAATCCCTCATGAAGTTATCGGACAATTCAGTGGCGGACGCATCCTGATGAAACCAGCTCTTGCCGGTTCGGGAGTTGCAGCTGGCGGCCCGGTTCGTGCCGTCTTGGAGTTGGCAGGAATCGCTGATATTACAAGTAAGTCATTAGGTTCCAACACACCGATCAACGTTATCCGTGCAACGGTTGAAGGATTAAGCAGATTAAAACGTGCAGAAGAAGTTGCGGCTTTACGCGGCATCTCTGTTGATGAACTAAACGGATAGGAGGACTAAAAATGAGCGAACTAAAGATTACATTGAAGCGTAGCGTCATTGGACGTCCCCAAAACCAGCGTGACACAGTGAAAGCTCTTGGCTTGAAAAAGCTGCACTCCAGTGTGGTTAAACCGTCAAACGACGCAATCAAAGGCATGATCAACACTGTCTCACATTTAGTGGACGTTGAAGAAATCTAACGAAACAGGTATGATGAAACTACTTTAAGGAGGTGCCGAATTATGAAACTTCATGAATTACAACCAGCAGAAGGATCAAGACACGTACGCAACCGTGTGGGTCGCGGAACATCTTCTGGTAACGGAAAGACAGCGGGCCGCGGACAGAAAGGCCAAAAATCACGTTCAGGTGGTGGCGTCAGACTGGGATTTGAAGGTGGTCAAACACCATTGTTCCGTCGTTTGCCAAAACGTGGTTTCACGAACGTGAACCGCAGCGAATACGCTGTTATTAATTTAGATGTATTGAACCGTTTTGAAGAAGGAACTGAAGTGACTCCGACAGTATTGATTGAAGCAGGAATTGTGAAAGATGAAAAAGCGGGAATTAAAGTATTAGCTAACGGGGAAATTACTAAGAAATTGACTGTTAAAGCTGCGAAATTCTCCAAATCTGCTCAGGAAGCTATCGAAGCTGCTGGGGGAACAGTCGAGGTGATCTAATGTTTAAACTGTTAAGGGATGCTTTCAAGATAAAGAATATCCGTTCAAAGATATTCTTTACACTGTTCATTCTATTGGCGTTTAGAATTGGAGCTCATATAACTGTTCCGGGTGTCGATGCAAAAGCTCTGATTGAGATGAACGAACTGACGATATTCGCAATGCTGAATACGGTAAGTGGTAATGCGATGGAAAACTTCTCATTGTTTGCAATGGGTGTTTCGCCTTACATCACGTCATCTATCATTGTGCAGCTGCTTCAAATGGATATCGTTCCAAAGTTTGTTGAATGGTCGAAACAGGGAGAGGTCGGGCGCAGAAAGCTGAATCAGGCGACGCGCTATATCACTCTCGTGCTCGGGTTTGTGCAGTCGATTACCATCACTGCCGGTATCAGTGCATACAGCAGTGCGTCATTTTTGAAAAATCAAAGTTTGACGAGCTATTTGACAATTGGGCTGATTTTAACTGCCGGAACGATGATCGTGACTTGGATGGGTGAACAAATCACTGAAAAAGGCATTGGCAACGGTGTATCGATGATTATCTTTGCCGGTATCATTGCCAAGTTGCCAGGCGGAATCAAGGAAATATATTTGGACTATTTTGTCCGGATTGATTCCAGCGATTTGTGGAAATCGATTATTTTCATCGCCATACTGATTATTGCTATCTGTGTGGTTGTTATTGGCGCAACGTTCGTGCAGCAAGCAGAACGTAAAATTCCGATACAGTATACAAAACGAGTTGCCGGGGCTCCTCAGAGCAGTTATTTGCCATTGAAGGTGAATGCTGCTGGTGTTATTCCGGTCATTTTTGCGGGTTCGTTCCTTGCGACTCCGAATGCTATTTTACAGGCATTTTCGGGTACACAGTCAACTAAAGGATGGTTTCAGGTACTGTCACAGGTACTGGATTACTCCACGATTACCGGAGGTCTTGTGTATACAGCTCTGATTGTTGCATTTACATTCTTTTATGCGTTTGTTCAGGTCAATCCTGAAAAAGTGGCAGAGAATTTGCAGAAGCAAGGGAGCTATATTCCAAGCGTGCGGCCAGGAAAAGGAACGGAAGAGTACATATCGAAACTGTTGATTCGTTTAAGTACAGTCGGTTCTGTTTTTCTTGCACTTGTTGCTATCTTGCCGATTATTGCTCAAAACGTTTGGGACTTGCCTAAGGCAATCGGTCTTGGCGGTACGAGCTTGTTGATTGTTATCAGCGTTGCCCTTGAAACGAACAAACAGTTGGAAGGATTGCTGTTGAAACGTCAATATATTGGTTTTATTAGAGAGTAAGAGGTTGTGTTGAGGGTTTTACCTCAGCACGGTTCTCGAACTTAAGGAGGAAATCATATGAATCTCATCCTAATGGGACTGCCCGGTGCCGGTAAAGGGACACAGGCAGAAAAAATTATTGATACATATGGAATTCCACATATCTCTACCGGAGATATGTTCCGTGATGCAATTAAAAATGAAACAGCATTGGGACTAGAAGCTAAAGGCTTTATGGACAAAGGCGAACTGGTTCCTGATGAAGTAACTAATGGTATCGTGAAAGAACGGCTGGCCGAAGCGGACACGGAAGCAGGTTTCCTGTTAGACGGTTTCCCGCGGACGCTGGCGCAGGCAGAAGAACTGGACAGTATTTTAAAGGAATTAGGCAAAAACATTGACTATGTACTGAACATCGCTGTTGAACCCGATGTACTGGTCGAGCGGTTAGCCGGCAGATTCATTTGTAAGACATGTGGCGCTACTTATCATAAAGTAAACAATCCGCCAAAGGTGGAAGGCACATGTGACCGTTGTGGGGGTCATGAGTTTTATCAACGTGAAGATGACAAGCCTGAAACGGTCAAGAATCGTTTAGCTGTCAATATTGAGAATACAAAACCTATTCTTGCATATTATGACACTCTTGGTTTATTACATACAATCGACGGCAATCGTGACATTGCTTTAGTTTTCGAAGACATCAAAGTACTTCTTTCAAGCGAAAGCTAAAAGCCAGATAGTTATCTATTATTCTTGCGAGTGGCACTTTTCTCCAGTTCATGATTGTTGATAGAATGGGATTCGTGAGACTTTTAATTGCGGGCTGTTTATGATATAATGCGTGAGTTGAAGAGAAATAGATGTCAGTCAAATGATTGCTTGTAGGTCCAGTGGCACAGAACAAGGAATAAGGAGGTACTAGTTGTGGCGAAAGAAGATGTAATCGAAATTGAAGGTACAGTCATCGAAACTTTGCCGAATGCAATGTTTAAAGTAGAATTGGAAAACGGCCACGTCATACTGGCTCATGTTTCCGGGAAAATTCGGATGCACTACATTCGTATCCTTCCGGGAGACAAAGTAACTGTTGAGCTATCACCGTATGACTTAACACGAGGCCGTATTACGTATCGCTTTAAATAATTGTACTCCGTAAAATCAAGGAGGTATAATCATGAAAGTAAGACCATCAGTAAAACCCATTTGTGAAAAATGTAAAGTAATTCGCCGTAAAGGTCGAGTTATGGTTATCTGTGAAAATCCAAAACATAAACAACGTCAAGGTTAAAGGAGGTGTAACGAATAATGGCTCGTATTGCAGGAGTAGATATCCCTCGTGATAAGCGTGTTGTTATTTCGCTTACTTATATTTTTGGTATTGGAAAGAAAACTGCTCAAAAGATTTTAGCAGAAGCAGGTGTATCAGAAGATATTCGTGTACGCGACTTAACAAATGATCAAACAGACAAAATCCGTGCGGTAGTGGATAAATTAAAAGTTGAAGGTGACTTGCGTCGTGAGGTCAACTTAAACATCAAACGATTGATGGAAATCGGTTCTTATCGTGGTATCCGTCATCGTCGTGGGTTGCCGGTTCGCGGTCAAAACACAAAAAATAATGCACGGACAAGAAAAGGACCAGCACGTGCTATCGCTGGCAAGAAAAAATAATTAACTGAATGAGGGAGGTAAGAACTTCATGGTAGCAAAAAAAGTGACGAGAAAACGTCGTGTGAAAAAGAATATTGAAGCAGGTGTTGCACATATTCACTCTACTTTCAATAATACTATCGTCATGCTGACGGATGTACATGGTAATGCAATTGCCTGGTCATCTGCAGGTGCGTTAGGTTTTAAAGGAAGTAAAAAATCTACGCCATTCGCAGCGCAAATGGCAGCAGAAACAGCTGCAAAGGCAGCAATGGAGCATGGTTTGAAAACTGTTGATGTAACTGTTAAGGGACCAGGTTCAGGACGTGAAGCGGCAATCCGTTCTTTACAGGCAACTGGACTGGAAGTAACAGCAATTCGTGACGTTACACCAGTACCTCATAATGGTTGTCGCCCTCCGAAACGCCGTCGTGTTTAATGGGAGAGTTCATATATTTGATTAAGAACTTCGGCGACATTGAACAACAGACACTTTTCGTTTTGAAAGGGGTATAGAGAAGAATGATTGAATTTGAAAAACCAAGAATCACGAAGATTGATGAAGATAGAGATTATGGCAAGTTCGTCATCGAACCGCTTGAAAGAGGCTATGGTACAACCCTAGGTAATTCTTTACGTCGTATTTTGTTGTCTTCTCTTCCCGGAGCTGCTATTACCAATCTGCAAATAGATGGTGTATTACATGAATTCTCCACGATTAAAGGCGTTAGAGAAGATGTCACGCAAATCATACTGAACATGAAAGGTCTGGCCTTAAAACTCTATACTGAAGAAGAAAGAACGTTAGAGATTGACATGACAGGTCCGGCCACAGTTACAGCGGGAGATATTATCACCGACAGTGATGTGGAAATCATGAATAAAGATATGTTTATCTGCAGCATCGCAGAAGGTGCGACATTCCGCGCCAGCTTGACTGTCAAACCCGGACGGGGATATGTACAGGCAGAAGAAAACAAGTCTGAGGATATGCCGATTGGCGTATTACCGGTTGATTCTATCTACACACCAGTCAGTCGTGTGAACTATCAGGTTGAAAATACCCGTGTTGGACGTCGTGATGATTTTGATAAGCTGACTTTGGACGTCTGGACTGACGGTTCGATTGCTCCACAGGAAGCCATTAGTTTGGCGGCAAAAATCTTGACTGAGCATTTAGATATTTTTGTCAATCTGACTGATGAAGCGAAAAATGCTGAGATCATGATTGAAAAAGAAGAAACACAAAAAGAAAAGATGTTGGAAACAACTATCGAAGAATTGGATCTTTCGGTCCGTTCATACAACTGTTTGAAACGTGCTGGTATCAACACGTTACAGGAACTAACGAATAAATCCGAAGCCGAAATGATTAAAGTCCGCAACTTGGGACGTAAATCATTAGAGGAAGTCAAGGCGAAACTGGCAGATTTGGAACTTAGTTTACGCCAAGATGATTAGTGAATTAAAGGAGGGAACACGACGTGAGTTATCGTAAATTAGGGCGCACAAGCAGCCAAAGAAAAGCGATGTTACGTGATTTAACAACAGATTTAATCATAAACGAGCGTATCGTAACGACAGAAGCACGTGCGAAGGAAGTTCGTTCAACTGCTGAAAAAATGATTACTTTAGGCAAACGCGGAGATCTTCATGCACGCCGTCAAGCTGCCGCATTCGTTAGAAACGAATATTTGGAAGCAAGACTGGATGAGTCTGGCGAAAACATCATTGAACAAACAGCTTTGCAAAAATTATTTGATGATATCGCACCTCGCTACGCAGATCGCCAAGGCGGCTATACACGTATCCTTAAAAAAGGACAAAGACGTGGGGATGCTGCACCGATGGTTATTCTGGAGCTTGTTTAATTAAATACTATAACATCACTTTATAGATGATTTATCAGAGTGTTACGATGTTGGGGGTAGTCCTCCGAGTCTAGCTCAGCACTACTCTCTAACGTACTGTTAGAGAGTAGGCACTCATCATAAAGTGCTTTTTTATATACAAATTTGCTTTGAGTTATAGTAAGATAGTGGTATGTTGACTTTTATAAAATGTTTTTTTGTGATTTCATCGAAAATTAGAAAAAAGCATGTTTATCCAAAATAAATACATGAGGGTGTTGGAGTCAGTGACAGAACCTTTAATAGAAATCAATCAAATTGCATATAAATATCAAGGGCAAGATGATCGCAAGGCGCTTGATGATGTGTCTCTGAAAGTTTTTCCGAATGAGTGGGTGGCGTTAATCGGCCACAATGGTTCCGGCAAATCGACTTTGGCAAAAACGATTAATGGGCTGATTTTACCGGATGAGGGAACGATTACTATTAAAGGTAAGCCTCTCAAGGAAGAAACGATTTGGGATGTCCGCCGCACAATCGGCATGGTGTTTCAAAATCCGGATAATCAGTTTGTCGGGTCGACAGTTGAGGATGATGTGGCATTCGGGCTGGAAAATCAGGGAATTCCCCGTGAGGATATGTTGCAGCGGGTATCGCAGGCGCTTGAACAGGTTAGAATGAGTGAATTCTCAACTAAAGAGCCTGCCCGGCTGTCAGGCGGCCAGAAACAGCGTGTAGCTATTGCCGGCGTCATTGCGCTGCGTCCTGACGTGATCATCCTAGATGAGGCGACGTCCATGCTTGACCCTCAAGGGCGGCGCGAGGTCATTGAGACAATTGAAAAAATAAAAGAAGAAGAAAATTTGACGGTCATTTCTATTACACACGATATTGACGAGGCGGCAAACGCCAGCCGTGTACTGGTCATGAAGCAAGGGACGATTATTAAGGAAGGCACACCGGAAGCGATCTTCTCTGAGGGGGATAAGCTGATTGAGTGGGGGCTGGACGTGCCGTTTCCTGAGAAATTAAAGAGTGCATTGGCGAAAAAAGGCGTCACAGTACCTGAGGGATACTTGACAGAGGAAGGATTGGTTGATTGGCTATGGACATCCAGTTTGAAAAAGTAAATTTTACCTATCAGCCGAATACGCCTTTTGAACAGCGTGTGCTTTATGATATTGACTTGGATATAAAAGCGGGCAGCTATACAGCGCTAGTCGGGCATACCGGCAGCGGCAAGTCCACACTGCTGCAGCATTTGAATGCACTGCTGAAGCCGACGAGCGGGAAGGTAACACTGGGAGACCGTGTCATTTTACCGGAGACAAGTAATAAAAATTTAAAACCGATACGGAAAAAAGTCGGGATTGTGTTCCAATTTCCGGAAGCCCAATTGTTTGAAGAAACAGTGGCAAGGGATATCGCGTTTGGTCCGAAAAATTTCGGAGTTTCCGAGGAAGAGGCATTGCAGCTAGCAAAGGACACGCTGACGATGGTCGGACTGGACGAGAGTTATATGGAGCGCTCGCCGTTTGATTTATCCGGCGGACAGATGCGGCGGGTGGCCATTGCCGGTGTGTTGGCAATGGAGCCGGAAGTCATTGTCTTGGACGAACCGACTGCCGGACTGGACCCTGAAGGCCGGAAAGAGATGATGGAGATGTTTTATCATCTGCATGAGGAACATCAGCTGACCGTTGTCCTAGTGACGCATTTAATGGATGATGTTGCGGAGTTTGCCGATCAGATGATTGTGTTGGAAAAGGGCAGGATTCAGAAAAACGGTACGCCGCGGGAAGTTTTTTCCGATTTTGAATGGCTGGAAAGCAAGCAGTTAGGAGTCCCTACGGCGACACGGTTCGCGCTGCGGTTAAAGGAAAAGGGGCTATCTTTAAGGAAATTGCCGCTGACCGCGGATGAATTAGCTGATGAACTGGTCTGGCTGATGACAGAAAACGGGAAGTCGGGTGATGTGTTATGATGGACAAACTGATTCTCGGCAGGTTTATCCCGGGAGATTCTGTCGTTCACAGACTTGATCCGCGGACCAAGCTGGTTGCCAGTTTTTATTTTATTGCCATTATTTTCCTTTGTAATAATTTTGCGTCATTTGGGTTGATGCTTGCGTTTACGTTTTTTGCGATACTTATGTCCCGCATTGATATAAAGTTCTTCTTGCGGGGTGTCAGGCCGCTTATCTGGCTGATTTTGTTTACGGTGATGCTGCAGGTTTTGTTCACCAGAGGCGGGGAGGAGTATTTCAGCTGGGGATTTATCGCGATAACCAAGTACGGTCTGCAAAACGGTGTGTTTATCTTTTTCCGTTTCGTGATGATTATTATGATGTCTACGCTATTGACGCTGACGACACCGCCGCTGTCACTGGCCGATGCCATTGAGTATTTGCTGAAGCCGCTCAAGGTGTTTCGTTTTCCAGCCCATGAGGTTTCATTGATGCTGTCGATTGCGCTGCGTTTTGTGCCGACTTTGATGGACGAAACAGAAAAAATCATGAACGCTCAGCGGGCGCGCGGCGTAGATTTCAGCGAAGGCAACCTGATGCAGAAGATGCGGGCGATTGTGCCTCTGTTGATTCCGTTGTTTGTCAGCAGTTTCAACCGGGCGGAGGACTTGGCGACTGCGATGGAGGCACGGGGCTATCAGGGTGGCGACGGGCGGACTAAGTACCGCATTCTCCAATGGCAGCTGGTCGACACACTGGTGCTGGTCGTCTTTGCTTTACTGACAGCAGGATTATTTTTTGTAAGAGTGTAAAATGCAACCAGTATCCGATTTGGATACTGGTTTTTAAAAGGAGAGGAACTATGCCAAGATATAAAGCGGTCATTGCGTATGACGGGACTCATTATGCCGGATTTCAGATACAGCAAAATGCGCATACGATACAGGCCGAAATCGAGCAAACGTTAAGCAGACTGAACAATCAGCAGCACGTGACTATTCACCCGTCCGGCCGGACAGATGCGGGGGTGCATGCGAAGGGGCAGGTCATTCATTTTGATTACCCTCATGTCATGGATGAGGAGCGCTTCCGCTTTGCCCTTGACACGCAGACACCTGCGGATATCAGCGTGCGAAAGCTTGAACGGGTATCTGACGATTTTCACGCACGCTATTTGGTAAAGGAGAAAATCTACGAGTATTATGTTGATTTGAGCAAGTCGCGTGATCCGTTCAAACGTTTGTACGCGACTCATTATATTTACCCGCTAGATATTCCGAGAATGCAGCGTGCAGCCAAGGCAATCGAAGGTACGCATGATTTTTCAGTGTTTTGTGCGACAGGCACCAAAGTCACCGACAAGACGAGGACAGTTTATGATGCGCGGATTGAGCGAATCGGCGAGACTGGACTTAAATTTACTTTTCGCGGGAATGGTTTTCTTTACAAAATGGTGCGGATGCTTGTAGGCACTTTGCTGAAAATCGGTAATGGCCGGCTGCCGGAACAGGCGATTGAGCTTGCACTGGCGACTTGCGACAAAAAGATGACTGGTCCGACAGCAGCACCTGAGGGATTGTTTTTGTCGGAGGTAAAATATTAATTTTTTTTGCATAAGATGGCGGTTTTTCATTGACATATCAAGGAATAAGCGATATTATGATAAATGGTATTGTTTGCCCCACGATGAGCCCCGGAAACTTATTGTGACTTGTCAAACATCAGAACAAAATTGGAGGAAACAAACGTGCGTACAACATACATGGCCAAAAATGGCGAAATCGATCGTAAATGGTACGTAGTGGATGCAACAGATGTGTCTTTAGGACGTCTATCTGCTGTTGTGGCATCTATTCTACGCGGAAAAAATAAACCAATCTTCACCCCACATGTGGACACTGGAGATTATGTTATTGTTATCAATGCTGACAAAGTAAAATTAACTGGAAACAAAGCAAGCGACAAATTCTATTACCGTCATAGCCAATACCCAGGTGGTCTGACATCTGTATCTGCTGGTGAATTGCGTGAAAAGAATGCTCGCCGTCTGGTAGAGACATCTGTTAAAGGCATGCTGCCAAAGAATACTTTGGGACGTAAACAAGGTGCGAAATTGCATGTTTACGCTGAAGCAGAGCATCCGCATCAAGCACAGCAACCAGAAGTACTAGACATTACAAACCTAATTTAAGGAGGGAATTTCATTGGCTAAAGTACAATATTTCGGCACAGGCCGTCGTAAAAAATCAGTATCCCGTGTACGTCTGGTACCAGGTACTGGCAAAATCACTATCAACAACAAAGACGTTGAAGAATATATTCCGCACGCTGATTTGCGTGAGGTTATCTTACAACCATTAAATGTCACTGAAACAAAAGGCACATACGATGTGCTGGTTAACGTTCACGGTGGCGGATATGCAGGACAAGCCGGCGCAACGCGTCATGGTATTGCCCGTGCATTGCTTGAAGTTGACCCGGACTTCCGTACCCCATTGAAACGCGCTGGTCTATTGACTCGTGACGCTCGTATGGTCGAACGTAAAAAACCAGGTCTTAAAAAAGCTCGTAAAGCTTCACAATTCTCAAAACGTTAATCTTTCTTATATCAAAAACTCAAGACACTTTCCAAATTTTGGAGAGTGTCTTTTTTTGATGGGGGTATGACTTTTCCGTACTCTGTTACTAATTGAACTTAGTGTAACTGTCTATATATTTTTAGAATATTTCTCAGAAAAAAATGAAACGTTGCATGTTGTTTAAGGCAGTATAAAAATACTGAGAAATCACAATTATTTTCTTAGGTTTTTCATTATTACTGATAGCACTTCATGTTATACTAAAATCAAATAAATTTGAGGAGGAGGCGTCGAATGCCTCAATTTTTTGAAAACCCATCTGACTATAAAAAAATCACTGAAATTGCGTACTTGAATGCCGACTCTAATCATATACGTTACCGGATGATAATGCGGTATTTTTTTGTCCAGCATGAACGTATGCGGGATTTCATATATCCAGAAGATATTTTGACTTTTATGGAAACACAGCATGTGAAAGACTATACGATCGAACGTCTGACGCAAGATTTGAAACAATTAGTTGCCTGGAAAAATATTAGCGAAAGCTATGAGGTGAAAAATCCGCGGACCATTGAAGAGTTCAATCGCCGCAATTCTCGGTATCAGATTCTGCCGATCAGTGTGGAGATTGAACGGATGATGCTGACGTTGGAGCGGCAGGGCGATACGTTTAAGGGATCGTTGGATGTTCGTTTGTTTGAGAAGTTTTATCGTATTTTGGCGGATTTCATTGAGTCGGAGCTGGATAATCAGCAGTTGTTGGATGCTTGGGAAGAGGTTGTGCTCAGGTTCAAGGTTGTCAGGGAAACAACAGCGGATTATATGGCATACTTGAGTTCGGATGATGCGGAGTTTGGAACACAAAAGTTGAAGTTGTTAGAATTTAAAGAAAAGTTCATTCGCTATTTACGGGATTTTATTTTAGGTTCTCACCAAATGGCTGCGAAAATCCGCCAGTTGTTAGAGGAGAAGGAAAGTATTCAACAGCGAATAGTGCGGTTGAGTAGTGTACCGGATTTTATCCCGCGATTTGAGACGGATATCTTGAACCCGGAACAAAAGTTGAAAGAAGCACAAGAGATTTTTCAAAGTATTCACGATTGGTTTATTGATCATCCCCAACATCTTGCCGAGTATACGTTATTGAATCAGCGAACAGATGAAATGATCCGGAAAATCACTCGGGCGATTCGTGACATTGGCGAGGAGCGCAGCCGGCGATCCAGTCGCAAAAAAGATTATCTCCATATGGCGAAATGGTTTCACCATTGTGAAGATATAGGCAAGGCGCATCAGTTATCTGCGACGGTTTTTGGTGTGGAACATCCGCGGCACTATTGGACAGGAGAGGTCGCTACCAGCGATATTTACGGCGATATCTGGCAACAAGAACCCAGCGTCTATTACTTGAAGGGGAGGATTCGGGAATATCGCGAATCTACTAAAAATGCCTCATTCACTTTGAAGCGGGCGGAGAAAGATAAGTTGATGAGAGAATATGAATCTCAACAGAGAAAACTCTTAGCACTTTTAGACACGTTTATTATTGACGGGCAAATTCAACCTGGGAAACATGCACTTATTCCGAAAGAAATTCGGCGGATTTTTTTAAAATGGTTTGCCCAAGGAATCCTTAGTAATGAAGGAGTCTTCACGAATGAGTTCGGCCACCGCTTGAAATTAGAGCGTTTAAAGGAAACAGCTGTGCTGGAATCTGATGATGGCGTATTGGAAATAGAAAACTTTAAGTTCAGTTTATTAGCTCAAGGAGAAACCAATGAAAAACAATGACAGGCTTAAAACAGCGCTGAAGCTGCTGTTTAACAATTACTGGATTATTCGAGATCAGCAGCCGGATGAGTACGCCTTATTAAAAAGTGTTGAAAAAGAAGTTTATCAGTTGGTAAAAGAGCGGTTTGGCTTTGCTATACGCTTCACACCGGACTACATCAAAATGGAAAAGATTCCGGTTGAAGCGAAATCTTGGATGGGTTTCCAGGAATTTCAATTGCCAGAAGACTACGCTCTTTTTTGTTGTTTACTGGCATTTTTAGAAGAACGCAGCCGCGCACCGTATTTTCTCTTAAGTCATATTTGTGAAGACCTTCTTCGTTTATATCCTGTGAAGGATGCCATCAACTGGCAAAATTTCACTCACCGCAAATCGTTGATCAGGGTATTGAAGAAAGCAGCCTCCTTTCATTTGATAGAAGAGCGTGACGGGACGACTGAATTGTTCGGGCAAGACGAATCAGCTGAAGTCCTGTATTATGCCACTGGGTATGAGCGGACGTTTATGCGGCCGTATCCTGAAGACATTGCGAGTTTTGCTGCGGTGGAGGAGTTGGCAGCTATTGATCAACAGATTTTTCAGCAGGAAAATGCCCAGCGTTATCTCGCGTATCGTCGTTTATTTTTAGAACCCAGTGTTCTGCGTGCTGATATTGACGAACAGTTACTATACTATTTTCGGAATCAACGCAAAGCCATTGCTGATTTTATTACCACTTATACAGATTTGACTTATGAAGTTTATAAAGATTTCTTTCAATTGACCGCTGATAATGGCAATCAACCGTTTGTTTTTCCTGGTACAAAAGCCTTAGACGACATTCTATTGCAGTTAGGTACATTGGTGCGTCAAGAAGCGTATGTACCTGAAACAGCTGGCATGATTCGATTATCCCACGAAGAGTGGTCGGCGTTGATTATCCTGCTGTATGAAAACTATCACCATGGCTGGTCAAAGGAATATCGAGAAACGAAACCGGTACAGGTATTAGCAGCAGAACTGCTGGCATATGGCACTCAGTGGGAGCTTTTGCGCGTGGTGGAGGACGAAGTTTGGTTGCTCCCGCAATTGGCCCGCTTTTCTGGCGAATACAATGAAGACTTTAAGAAACGGGAGAAAACAAATGGAGAATGAACGTTGGCATCTACACCGGGCCTGCATTGTGAACTATTGGTATTTTGACGAAGCATATTTTGAGTTTTCAAAAGGGAAACTGCTTTTGCGCGGGGCGAATGGCTCCGGAAAATCTATTACTACCGCCAGCTTGCTGCCGCTTTTGCTGGACGGCAAGACAACGCCTTCCCGATTAGACCCCTTTGGCTCGTCTTCCCGAAAAATTGAGGAATACTTGCTGGGGGAAAAGGATATCGCACAATATGATGACCGAACAGGGTACTTGGTTTTGGAATACAAGTTTGGAAACAGTGATGTCTACTTCACCAGCGGCTTGGGAATTCGTGCGCGACGCGGGAAGTCACTAGACAGATGGTATTTTATTTTGACGGATAATAGCCGTGTGGGCAGCGACTTTCCATTATGGCATGATCTGGGCGGGAATGAACGCAGACCATATTCGGAACGGGAATTATCTGGACGCTTGGCAACTAGCGGTCGTCTGACGAAAAAACAAGGGGAATATGCAGAATGGATTAATAAATATTTGTTTGCCTTCGACAGCATGGAAACATTTAACCAAATGATCCAGCTTCAGCTTGATATACGCAAGCCCAAGTTGTCGAAAGACTTTGCCCCGACAGAAATTTATCGAATTTTGGAGGACGCTCTGCCGCAGTTGAAAGATGAGGATCTGCATGAAGTATCGGATAGTTTGGAAAACATTGAAACTGCTAAAAACCAGTTGCAGCAGGCACAAAGTGATTTAGCAGAATTGAAGGAACTGGCTGATGCGTTTGAGACGTACCATAAGCAGGTCCAAGGGAAATACGCCAAACGTACCCTGAGTATTAGAAAAAAAGCAGAAGAATTCAAACGCAACCTGCAAGAAACAAGTGATCAGTTAATAAAAGCGCAACAGCTGCTTGCCGCATACAAGGAAAAGCGGACTGTTTTAAACAGTGAAATTGAAATTTTGCAAGAAAAAATCAATGCCTTACAGCATCATGACATTTTTAGGCTGGAAGCTGAGCTGAACAGGCTCCAAAATGAAGTCCAAAAGCAGCGGATGCGGTTTGCAGAACTGGAGAAGCAAGCAAAAAATGCTCGGACCAGTCAGGCGAATTATCAGCAGCAGTTAGACCGTTTGGAGCTAACGTTGGAGCGGTTGAATCAACAGCAGGAAGAATTTTTGGCGGAGCTGGATGAGCATGTAGAACATACGGGATTTACTGAGCATGACACATTGGCTGATGATTTTAAACGCTTGGGTTATGATATGAATGTTCACTATTGGAAAAGCGAATTGCGGCAATATCGCGAGGCGTTCAATGAAATGGTCAACGAAGCCCATCGGTTAGATCACGTCAACAAGCAAAAAGAGGCAATCGTTACAACGCTCAATACACTCGCAAAAGAGCGGGAACGGATTGAGTATGATTTGAAACATTATCACGAAATGTTCGATACAGAGTTGACGAAAACGGGGGTTGCTTTGGGCGAGTGGCAAAAATCGCTGCCTTTTTCATTTCCAGAGTCAGACTGGAAGGCGATGCTGCAGCGTTTGAATGAATTGTTTGAGACAGTCCCTTCTTACGAGCAAGTGAAAGAACCGCTTTTTACTGCGTATAATAATTATCAGGTGGAACAAACTGCTTTGATGAAGGAAGAAAAATCCTCGAAACGAAGGCTTGAAAAGCAGTTACAGCAACTTCAAGAAGAACTGGCTAATTGGCGTCAAAAAAAATTGCCGGAGCCGGAGCGGCGCGCTGAGCAGCTTGCGGATCGTGAGCGGTTAAATAGCGCAGGGAAGAATTTTGTTTCTTTTTACGAGGTCATCGACTTTGTTGCAGACGTCCCGCCAGCAGAGCGTGCTCAACTTGAAGCTGCGCTGTTTAATAGCGGTATTTTGGATGCCATCGTCTGCGAAGAACTATTAGAGTTGGAAAATGAACAGCAGCTGATACCTAATCCGCAATGGCTGATCCCCACGTTAGCAGATTATTTGCAGCCGGCTGTTGGGGAGACAAACATCTCAGAAGGCTATGTGCTGGATCTATTGCAATCGATTGCGCTAGAGAAGGATGCTCAGGCGGTTACTGTGATTGACCTCAACGGCTCCTATGATTTGGGCATTTATCGCGGGAAAGCTGGTGACAGCCAAAAAAGCCAGTTTATCGGCAAAGAAAGTCAAAAACGCTTTTTGCAAGAAAAAGTAACTGCGATCGAAGCTCTGATTGCAGATAAAGAAAGAGAAATCCAAATAAGTACTGACTTAATCTTAGAAATCCAGGAAAGGATCATTGCTACTAAGGAATGCTTCGAACATATCCCCGACAGCAAGGAGCTTCAGGATATCCACCAGCTTATTAGCGAACAGCGGCGGCAACTATCAGATAATCAGCAAAGCAGCATGAATCAGAATCAGGAATTACAGCGAATCAGTAAGCAGCATAAAGAGTTGTATATCAAGATTCGTCAATTTCAAACAGATCACAATCTGGCTGTAAGTGAAGAAATTGCAGAGTTGGAACAGCTTCGCAAACAACTGCAAGATTATCAAGCCGCTCTTGAAGATTTGTATGACGCATTTGCCAGAGGAGAGAGTCTGCCCGGACAAATCAGCCAGCAGCAAACGTTCTTGGCAGACAGTCATGAACGCCAGTTACAGTTGGCAGCGGAGCAGCAGCAAGTTAAACAGGAGCTGGCAAACTTCAACCGCCGCATTCAAGCAATAGAAGAACAGCTGGCCATAGAAGGAGTCGAAGAAATCCGCAATGAAATACAAACGTCCATGACCCAGCACCAGCAAAAAAAGCAGGAGCTGACAGTGTTACATGAAGAAAAAATCCCTGAGACCACGTCACGGACTGACGATTTGAAAAAAGAGGTCGCGCAAAATCAGGAAAGCAGCGAATTTTATCAAATTTTGTATGGTTGTTGGCTGGAGGTTACCCACAGAGAAATACGTCGCTATCAAACTGAGTGGCCGCCATTGACAGAAACGGCGCAATACTACCAAAGTGATGAGTCTCTGAAAAGAGCCGCCGCCAACTTGAAACGAATCCAAAGGGAAAAAATGTTTTCTCTAGGGCAGTACAGTCCGGAGTTAGTAGAGAGCGAAAATATCCACTTTCCTGATTTGGAAAATCGCGAATGGAGTATGGCGCTGATCAGTGACATTCAGTTGTTGCAGGCGGACAGCCGCAACGAAATCTTGTATTTACTGGACGAGCAAAACCGTCGAACCTCCGTGATAGCTATTTACGAGCAGGTGCATGCGACGATTGAGGAACAGCAAACCTTCATCGATCAAGAAGACCAAACATTATTTGAAGAAATTTTGCTCAATTCTATCGGCAACAACATCAAAGGGCTAATTTCCAAAACAGAACAGTGGGTCAAAAAGATGAACAGCATCCTGCAAAATACCAAGGCTGAGAACCGCTTGCGGCTCGCTATCCGTTGGGTTCCGAAAACGGCTGAGAATGACCGGGAAATGAACACTGCCGATCTCGTCCGGATTTTGCGGCAGCCTGCGAGCATGCTGACAACGGAAGACTTGGAACGGATGATCAGCCACTTCCGCGAAAAAATCAATTACGCCAAAGTATTGCAGGAAAAAAGTACAGAAGGTGATTTGCATACGCTCCATGAGGTCATGAAGGAAGTCTTGGATTATCGTCACTGGTTTAAATTTTTACTGCAGTACCAAAAGGACGACGAGCCAAAAAGAGAACTGACCAATCCGCGATTTTATAAGCTCAGCGGCGGTGAAAAAGCGGTCGCCATGTACTTGCCGCTATTTACGGCGATGTATGCGCGATTTGAAGATGCCAAAGCAGATGCCCCGCGCATGGTCTGCCTGGACGAAGCTTTTGCCGGAGTAGATGAACTGAATATTGCAGACCTTTTCGGTACATTGGAAGATTTAGGCTTTGATTATTTGCTGAATTCACAAGCGCTTTGGGGAGATTACGACACAGTATCTTCTCTTAATATTTATCAGCTGATTCGAAAAGCCAACAGTACGACTGTCGGAATTATCCGTAGCCATTGGAATGGCAAGAAAAAGGAAACGTTAGGTGATGAAGATGGAACGAGAACTTGATGATTTTTTCCAAGCAAAAATCAGCTACCGTAAAGTCATGGACGAAGCCGCTTTAAAATATTATCGCTATGGTAAATTTACCGGTACGATCTCTTTGATGAAATTTACTGAAATCGAACAAGCAGAGATTGCAGATTTTTTAGGCTGTTCTTTTTCTGACTTGAATGGAAAAACAAAATTTCAATTAAAAGAGTGGCAAAGAGCATTTGAAAACAGCAGATTCGGTTCAATCGCTTTTACACAAGCAGTTGAAATGGTGACAGGTAAACCATTGCAGACAAAAGCAGAAGTTGAAAGTCTGGAGCAAGAGAGAAAAAATTGTTTTTTTGAATTATGCTCACGTTACTCGTCACTGGCTTTCATTACCGCACAACGCCAACTGGACTTTTACCGCCAACAAGTCACAGAGGAAGAGTTGGCAATCTTAGCACAATTAGTTGGACATTTACCGCCGAATGTGATGTATCTTCCAGTTTATGCGGAACAAGAACTGGGCAATCCCCACGGATTAGACCGAGGCACTCGGATGGGCAAGCTTTTCTATACGCTTCTAAATGACGCCGGGCAATTGACGAGAGAAACAGGCGAATCTCACACTGAGTACCGCAGCCGAGTCTACAATCAACAGAATTTGGTGGTAGATGATCTGATGAACTTTGTGACCATCGGCAATTTATTAGGAAAAACGGCACGTCATAAAATCCATCCTATGTGGCAAGGCGCCTGTGATTACCAAGTGATTTGGAATGTACCCATCAAAGCTTTATTGGATATTGTGGAAATTTCACCGAACACAGGAGAAGCTGTGTTTATTTTTGAGAATTCTTCTTTATATTCGGCGTTATTGACAAAGTTTCCAGACTTGCCGGCAATCTGCCACCAAGGACAATTCCGTCTAGCCATGTGGCGACTATTGGAACTTTTTCCTGATACGACACGCTTCTTCTACGCCAGTGACATGGACCCGGAAGGCTTGCAGATGGCAGATAAAGTTAAAATGCGCTACGGGGAACGCGTGCATTTTATGTGTATGGATGCCTCAACGTATCGAAATAATCTATCTGAAGTCAGTGTCTCTGAGAGCTTAGTGAAGTTGGATTCCTTGGTTGATCAAGGGTTGCAAGAAATTGCGGAAGCGATGAAAGTTGAGCAGGTTGCAAGCTACCAAGAGCGGCTTTACGGACATTATGTCGAGTTTATTACACAGGCATTTGTTTCCGCTTCATTGAATCAGTCAAATTTTTAAGTAAAAGAATGTCATACTAAAAAGGATTATCTATAATTGAAATATAGATAATCCTTTTTTTAAAGGAATCGTTGCAAGATGTAAGCGAGTTTGGTCGGATGAATATTGGATATCTGTCAAATGTAACGTCAAGTAAAATTTTACAGTCTATATTGATGTTTCATGCGATAATTATAACCTATAATTTTAAACTGCCCTTGAAATGTATTTTTTATCAGCAAACCATATCATAATCGTAGATGTCTAATTTTTATGATATTTTACACCAATAAATCTATTAGTTGCCCTTCTATTTTTTGCTAGTATTGAAAATAGGAGGGATTTAAATGGACCATCGAAAGATTGCGAGTAAATTGACAGAACAATTGACGTTAGAAGAAAAAATCACGCTAATGTCTACTCATCAAAGTGCTATCGAAAGGTTAGGGATTCCAGAATATCATATTGGTGGTGAAGCGGCACATGGAGTTGTTGATCGAAACAACATCAAGACATCTAGTTTTCCATTGCCGATAGGTTTGTCGCAAACATGGAATACAACATTATTAATGGAAGTTGGCCAAATTATTGGTGTTGAATCTAGAATTCTTTACAATCTGTCTGGGAAAAAAAGTTGGTTAACGCCATGGGCTCCTACTATAGATATGGCAAGGGATCCAAGATGGGGGAGAAATGAGGAAAGTTATGGTGAGGATCCTTATTTGGCAGGTACACTGAGCAGCGGATTTATTACCGGCTTACAGGGACAAGACGAGCAGTTTGTTCAGGTTGCTGCTGCTCCAAAGCACTTTTACGGCAACAACAATGAATACTTGAGGGAGAATAGTTCCAATAGCATTGATGAACGCAGTAAATTCGAATATTTTTTAAAAGCGTTCGAACCGGCTTTCAGGGAAGCAAAAGCACAGTCAATGATGACCGCTTATAATGGCATCAATGGTTATGCCGGTATGCAAAATCCGGATGTTAAGAAAATTGTCAAAAAAAAGTGGGGTATGGATGGCTTTGTGGTCAGCGACGGGGGAGCCTTGTCATTGAACATTGAAGAATACGGTTATCATAAAGATTACGCTTCGGCAGTTTCTGATAGTTTGAAACAAGGAATAGACTGCTTTGTTGACGACAAAAATTTAGTAGAAGCAGCAGTGAAAACAGCTCTTGAGAAGGGGCTGATAACAGAGAACGATTTAGACTCAGCGGTGACGAATATTTTAACGGTTAGATCAAGATTAGGGCATTTTGTTGAGGAGACAGTATACGATCATTATCCTTTTGAATTATTGGGAAGCGACGCGCACCACACTGTTGTTAAAAAGGTTACAGATGAAAGCGTTGTATTACTGAAAAATGAGGATGTATTACCGTTAGGCAAACAGCAAATTACGGTTGTTGGAATGTTAGGCAATGCACAGTTGAGAGACTGGTATGGAGGTATCCCATCCAAGCAACATACATTAGTTTCACGTTTAAAAGAAAGCGGTAACTTATCGGAATATATTGAAGGGCATCAGCAGTTGATTTTAACAAACGGCATCCAGCATATTGTAGTAAGAGACGGGAAAGTGACGACAACAGCTAAAGAAGAAGAAGCGACAAAATGGCTGGCAGAAGATTGGGGACAACAGGCCTATTTATTGAGAGACCCTGAAACAAAATGCTACCTCATCTCTAACGATGACGGTCAACTGACATTAAACAAGCGGGAAGTATACGATTGGTTCATTAAAGAACGGTTTAATATCACTCGAAATCAGTTGACTGATTGGCAAGGCAGAGAATTGGTTATCAGTAATAATTGTTTGCTGTGGTGCGGTAAAAAAGGTGCGGACGATTTGGTAACTGTCAAATGGCAAGAAGATTTGGAGTTGGCAAAGGTACGGGGAATTGACAAGGGTAGCCGGGTTGTGATGATGATGGGTAATCATCCGATGCTTAACGGAAGGGAATGTGAAGATCGCACATCAATGCAGTTTCCTAAACGGCAGTTGGAATTATTAACTAACTTAGTCGCTCATCAACATGAAGTTATTATTGTTCTGGTTTCAAGTTATCCTTATGAAATGCCTGATGTGGTATTGAAAGCTGCTGCAATTGTATATGCTAATCATGGTTCTCAAGCATTAGGTGATACACTGCAAGATATCTTGTACGGAAAGATTAATCCTTCAGGTAGATTGTCTCAAACATGGGTCAATGACAGTACGCTGCTTCCAGATATCAGGCAGTATGACATAAGAAAATATCCACGAACATATCATTATTTATCAGAAAATGTGTTGTATCCTTTCGGTTATGGTTTGTCATATGGTGATGCTATATACACAGATATGATAGTGGACAGTGATGTTTGGGAAGAACATGAAGAATATCATGTTCGTGTAAACATAAGCAATCCTACAGGGAAGAGCATAAAAGAAACAGTCCAATGCTATGCTAGTTTTGAAAAAAATAGCAAATTAGAACTTCCAAAGAAAAAATTAGTAGGGTTTGTCAAAGAAGAACTCCAGCCGTATTCGGAAAAAGAAATAGTGATACCGATTCACACCGATTTGTTGACCTATTGGGATGTTGTTTATCAAGATTATCGACTGCCAGCAACCACTGTCAAACTAAGCATTGGAAAGAATTCGCAAGATGGCTTATTATGGAAAAAGATACGTTTATCAGGAAAGAATAGGATAAGCAGAGAAATTAGCGAAGAAATGTCTCTTTTGAAACACGATGAATATTATCAAGGGATATATGAACAGGAAAATGGACAGGATGGTATGCTAATGGAAAAAAATAGCTGGATTATATTTTTCGATGCATTCTGTTATGAAGATATAAGCCTACGCATTCGCTATAAAACATTTGCTGATACATTTTGCAGTGTTTCTATCGGAGAATTTCAACAAAAAGTGCCGCTTTTAAAACATAATGATGAGGCGATAGTTGTAATTCCGAAGCAACAAATACCTAAAGATTTAAAGATAGAAGTGACAGGATCTGTTTTCATTTATGGTTAGTTAGAGAAGAGGGGAGAAAGTGAAGAACTCAGTCAAAAAACAATTGCTGGTAATTTTTATTGTGGTCACGATCATACCACTGCTGTTTGCAGGCATTTTTTTGTTCATAAATATGAACGCCATTTTAATGGAAAACAAGCAAAAGGATATTGAAATTCAGGCAATAGATGTTCGAAATTCGTTGTCAGAAACACTAATTGACATGGTGAATAAATCGGAAAGTATTGTGAGCAATCATGAATTGACAACATTTACAGCTAAAAACTACGCCAGTGTTTATGATGTGTATATGGCTTATCAACAATTCAAATTATTTGAAGAATATATTATGCAAGATAAGTCTATTGGGACTATTCGTTACATTGTGGATAATCCAAGCATTGTAACAAACTCGAATATCATCAATCTAAACAAAGAAATAGAACACAGTGACTGGTTTCAGCAATCAAAAAGTAACCAACAAGCTTATTTTTGGCAAGTTCTTGAGGACCCGGTAACACACGCTGAGCAATTGTCTTTAGTAAGAGGCCATTTTGTAAAGGAGCGCTGGGTAGGCACACTTCTTATTATCCCTGATACAGATGTCATTAACAATTTTTTAAGTAATGATTTGACGTCATCCATCGTTTTTCTTGATGATCAGCCTGTATATGTAGGAAAGCATATACAGACATTTCCAGAATCATCCGAAAAAAAAATCTTCGCTAAAGCGTCCAACTCGGATTCTGAATTACTGTTTGAGGAGACCTTTGGGGGCAAGACGTATTTTATCATGAAGAACAACGTGGAAGTTAATGATACGTGGACAACTGACTTTTCGCTGGTGACGCTTAGCGACAGCTTGACGATAAAAAATGACGTTAAGCAGGTTTTGCTGAAAGGTTTAATGATTGTGATTTGTGTAGTCGTCGCATCATTTGCACTCTTATCAGCATTTTTGCAGTCATTCAATTGGCGTATTCAACAACTGAAGTCTGCGATGTTCAGTGTGTCACACGGGGATTTTTCCATCCAGGAAACGATTAGCGGCAGCGATGAGATTAAAGATGTCTACGAGGAATTGAAGCGGACAATAGTCAGTCTTAAAAAGCTGATGGATGAAAATATAGCTCATGAAAAAAAATGGCATGAATTGCAATTGCTGCAAAAAGAGTCGGAATTAAAAAGACTGTCATCTCAACTGAACCCCCATTTTTTATACAACACACTAGAAATGATTCGTATGAAAGCGTTGAAAAACCAAGATAAAGAAGTCGCTGACATCATCAAACTGTTCAGCAAACTGATGAGGCAGGCTTATCAAAAGGAAAATACACTGACCAGTCTGGACAAAGAACTGGAATTTGTAGAGCTGTATTTGAAAATCCAACAATTACGATTTGGTGATAGGATTACATACGATATCTATGTGGATGGGGTGGACACAAGCAAATACCAGATTTTGCCGATGGTTCTCCAGCCGATTGTTGAAAATGCTTTTGTTCACGGTATCGAATTGGACCCTAACAGCGGACATTTACAATTTAATATTCGCGAATCTGATACGCTGGAAATTGAGATTATTGACGATGGTGCGGGGATGACGGAAGAAAAGTTAGTGAAATTAAGAAAACAGCTGGCAGATGTAAGAAGCAAACGCATTGGGTTGATGAATTCTCAGCAACGTATCGGTTTGTATTATGGCAAGGAATTTGGCATTCAAGTAAAAAGTATCAAAGATGTGGGGACTAGAATTTTGATCAAGTTACCAAAAATTGAGGGTGAGGAAAATGATGAAAATCTTAATCGTTGATGATGAGCCAAATATTAGAGAAGGTCTTAAATATTTGATTGATTGGGAAGCTTTGGACTGCCAAATAATCGGCTTTGCCCAAGATGCGTATGAAGGATTGGAAAAAATTAAACAGCATCGTCCAGACATTGTGATTTCAGACATTAAAATGCCGTATTTAACAGGTTTGGAAATGATACAAAAGGCAAAACATATTTCAAATGATTCTGACTATATTCTGCTTTCCGGGTATTCGGAGTTTGACTATGCCAAGGAGGCAATTCATCAGGGGATAGCTTCTTATTTGCTCAAGCCGATTGAAGAGGAAGAGCTGATTGATGCGATAAAAAAAATAACTGAAACGAAAAAAAAGAAAAAAGAATTTAAAAAAGTAAATCAGGATTACCAAGAGATACAGCGGTCACGGGCCATGAAGGAATGGATTGTTCATAAAAAAGAAGAGGGAGACTTTCACCATGTTAAACTGCAGCCTAAACTGCAATTACTGGAAATGATAGCTGAAGAAGAAAACAGCAGCAGCCGGAATTATTTTGAAGAGGTTATTAAAACACTTATCGAAACTGAAGATATTCACTTCAGACACGGCAATGATTATTATGTAATTTTCTCCAGTTTGGACCAAAGATACGGGGAAAGCAAAATGCGAGAAATGGATGAGCTGTTGAGAAAGCATCGGATAAAAATGACTTCTTTTCAGTTATCGTCACTGATTGATTACCAAGACCAGTTGCCGGCAGTGTATGACCAGATGAAAAAAAATGACCGATATCGCTTTTTGTGCGATGATGTTAAATATTTATCATGGGAAAAACTGTCCGAGGCATTATTAGTAAGCAAGGAAGGATGTCATTATACTTCGCAAAGTATTTTTTCGGACATCAGAGAGGCTGTTGCTGGTAAAGAACATCAGCCGCTGCAGAAGTTGAGTCGTGCGCTACAAAATTATTACCAACAATCCAACTTGGAAGAAAATGAAATCAAGATAGAGTTGTGTAATTTTTGTTTGTCTGTACTGGAGGAGGCAGTTCAAACCTCTGTAGTGGAAGTACCGGGGATGATGCGATTTGAAGTGATTGAAAATATCATGGGGGTTAAAAAATTAAGTTTGGCAATCGAGCATGTTTTTGCTTTTATTGACAGATTGATTCAGCTGATTCAAAGTGAGCAGGACGATTGCAGTGATGTGGTTCAACAAATGTTAAAGTATACTAAAAAACATTTTGCTGACAATCTGACGTTGCAAAAATTAGGGGAGATTTTCGGCTACAACAGCTCCTACTTGGGGAAAAAATTTAAAAAGGAAATGTCAGTTTCTTATGGACAGTATTTGGATCAGGTCAGGATAGAAGAGGCAAAGCGTATGTTGAAAGAAACAAATTATCTCATTTATGAAATTGCGGATAAGGTTGGTTATACCAGCTTGGATTATTTTCATAAAAAATTCAAAGCTAATACGCATATGAGTCCCAAAATGTACCGGAAAAATATAGAAAAGGATTAGTAATATGTCAAATAAAACCATTGTTGAACGGCCGATTTATCGGTATTTGCAATTGATTACAGTAGTATTTTTAAGCAATTGCTGTTTTATTTTATTTTTAGCGCCTTTTTTAATTTTATTTTTTAATATGTCGGTTTCAATTAGCAATATTATGATTTATTGTATTGCGTTAATACCGTCATCAGTCGGTCTCCAAGGTCTCTTGGGAACGATGTTGATTTTTGAGAGAGACAAAAGTGCTAATATCTTATATGATTTTTTTTCAGCAGTAAAAGATAATTGGCGGCAGTCTCTCTTGTTTGGTACCATCTTTTTTACAGGAGCAATGATTTTGCTGATAGATATGTTACATGCTGCTGCTGAAGCATCTTGGCTGATGCTAGGCATATATGCAGTGTTGTCCTTCATTTTTATTACTTATTATCTCCTCATCATGATACTAACCGCCAAATATGAAATGTCAGTAAAGGAAATCCTGAAATTAGGTGTGTATACGATGGTGTTTCACTTTACAAAAAGTGTTCGACTTTTTAGTTGTATCACGTGTCTAATTATCGGTTTTTGGTATATGCCATCACTTAGTCTGCTGGTTGTTTTTGGCTTGTTTGCATGGCTATTGGTAAAAGCCAGTCAAAAAATCTTTTATGTGTTAATGAAAGAGTTAGGAGGAGAACAGTGAAAAAAGCAGTATATATGGCGATGTGCAGCTTATTATGCGTATTTTGGACGGGCTGTACCCAAAAAGACAATCAGGACAAGCAAGCCGCATCAGCTGACGAACCTCAAGAAGAGTATCTGTTTCCTTTTGAAGAAGTCGAACAGTTTACGCTGGATAAAGGAGGAGAGTTGCTTGAATTTGAGTTGAATCAAGCGAACTGGGAGTTAGAGGATGGCGGAGCCACATTAATTGAGCAGGAACAGGTCAATGATAAAATCACGACGCTGTTGAAAACGGCGGGTGTACCGGCTGAGACATTTAACCCAGAGAAAGGGACAGAGTTATTTAAAGTCATCACAGCAAAAGATACTGTGTCATTTTATAAAGAACATGATGACTACTATGGCATCACTGGACAAGGAACTTACAAACTCAGCAATTTTGATGTTGTGTCAGACTTCTCGCCGATATACTTTAATGGAGGCGCATTATTGGCTGAAGATACGGAAGCACTACGCAGAGTAAATTTTTCAACAGCAACTAAAGAATATTTTATTACAAAAGATAAAGGGACACTGTCGGATGTGGAGACAACACCTTTTATTAGCGGCTGGTACTTGCATGATTACTTTAAAACACCCCGGTCTGTCGAATATTATACAATGGAACGGATTTTGAAAAGTGCAGTGCTGCTGCCTAGTCATAAAATAAACTCAGTCCCTTCAGGCAGTGATATGCTCTCGCCCATAAGTGTTGTTTTTGAATATGTTGATGGAGACGATCAACAGTTTTCAATTGTTGCTTACAATGAGGCAGTTCAAAGTTATTTTGTAGAGTATCAGAATAGCCTGTATGAAGTTCCCAAAAATGTGGTGTCTGTTTTCGCAAAAGAGGGATTACAGCTGGTAGATCGTTTCTTATATATATTGCCTTTAGATGCAGTAACAGCTATTGATATTCAACGAACCAAAGGCGAGGACTACCACCTGCTGATAGAACACGACGTGACACAATCAGTTCTAACATCTAGTTTTTTCTTAAATGACCGACAAGTTGATGAAGAGGCTTTCAGAAAAACGTATCAGTATATTGCGGTGCTTGCCCCTGTGTCAGAAATCGCTCCATCTGAAGACGATCTGAAAGCAGCTGTTCTTTCGCTAAAAATGACGTATACATTTCTCAGTGAAGGAGAAAGTCAGACACGTACGCTACTCTTTTATGACACAGGTGAAAAGAACACGTACTTGTGTGAACTTGGCAGTAAAGAATATTTTTCGGTGTCTAAACAGCAGCTGGACGACATGCTGAATGAAATCCAAAAATTATCTGATAATTAGGTAAAAGAGCAGATTCACTGCTCTTTTTCTTATTCAGAGCGGCAGGTCTTACGGAGCGGATATATCTTACCGTGAAAAGTATCTACTTTTTATGATATTTAGCACTAAAAAGTAGGATGCTTTACTGTATCCGCTTTCTGTAAAATTAGAGTAGAGCACGAGAGAATAATTGGAGGGGAATGCAATGGAATACCCAGCAGAATCACTTTCTGAAAATGAAAGCAGGAGGAAAGGCAAAAAGAAGATAACATGGAGGGAATTAAAGAATCAGAAGATTCTTATTTTGATGATTATTCCTTTTATTATTTGGTTATTAGTTTTTTGCTATGCACCATTGATGGGATGGCTGATGGCGTTTCAAAATTATAAACCTGGAAACGGGTTGATTTTTGGCCAAGAATGGGTGGGCTTAAAATATTTTAAAGAATTATTCAATGAGCCGCAATTTTATACGGCTTTAAAGAATACATTCGGTATGGGTGTTTTAGGTCTTGTTTTTGGATTCTTGAGTTCCATCACATTTGCGCTGTTTCTTAACGAGTTGAGATTTACCAAGTTCAAAAAGCTGACGCAGACAATTTCTTACTTGCCGCACTTTGTTTCATGGGTAATTGTCGCTAATATCGTGACCACCTCTCTATCCCAAACAGGTGTCATTAATAATCTGCTGATGTCATTACATGTGATCGATAGTCCAATTAACTTTATGAGTGATCCAGGAAAGTTTTGGGGGATTGTGACAGCGGCTGATGTTTGGAAAGAAACAGGGTGGAATGCCATTATTTATTTTGCCGCAATGGCATCAATTGATCAAGAGATGTATGAGGCAGCCAAAGTGGATGGCGCATCAAGGCTCAGACAAATGTGGAGCATTACACTTCCGTCAATTAGACCTGTTATTATGGTTCTTTTGATTATGAGTATTGGCAACTTAATAAATATTGGTTTTGAAAAACAAATGTTGTTGGGCAATAATATTGTTCAAGACAAAGCACTGGTAATTGATAAGTATGCTTTGGATTATGGGATTGGAATGTTCAGATATTCTTTTGGTACAGCGATTGGTATTTTTAAATCTGTCGTCAGTGTCGTTCTGATTTTTGTGTTTAATCAGATTGCCAAAAAAACCGGGGAAGGCCGGCTGATATAGGAGGTGGTTATTATGAAGGTAAGAAAAAAAAGAGAGTTTACACTAATGGATATTATTATCGCCGTCTTTATGCTTGGCGTCATCATTATTACATTGTATCCATTTCTAAACGTGCTGGCTACATCATTGAATGATGCTGCGGATACAGCTAAAGGCGGGCTGACTATTTTTCCGAGAAAGTTTACACTGGTAAACTATAAAGAAATATTTTCAGGCAATAGCCAGCTTTTAAGGGCATTCAGCAACTCTGTGCTAAGAACGGTTATTGGTACACTAGCGGGTGTTTTCAGCTGTTGCGTGTATGCATATGTGATCAGCCGCAGGGATTTTATGTTCAGAAAACAGGCGACGACTTTGTTGATCTTGACAATGTATGTCAGTGGTGGCTTAATCCCTACTTACTTAGTTATTCGCGGATTAGGGTTGATTAATAATTTTGCGGTATATATATTACCGATGCTTCTGAGTGCATACAATGTCATTGTTATTCGTTCCTTTATAGAGGGATTGCCAGATGCTTTGGAAGAGTCTGCGAAAATTGATGGAGCGAATGATTTGACTATTTTTATAAAAATAATTTTGCCGCTTTGTAAGCCGGTCATAGCTACCATAGCTTTATTTATAGCTGTCGGCCAGTGGAACAGTTGGTTTGATACATATTTATATGCGAAAACTAATAATAATTTGACGACATTACAATATGAATTGATGAAAATTTTAGACAATGCATCGGCACAAGTATCCTCAGGTGGTCAATCTGCGACAAGCAGTATGGAATTAATGAACAAAGCTCAAACGACACCAGAATCAATCAAAATGGCAATTACGATTATTGCCACAGTACCGATTGTTGTGGTATATCCGTTCTTACAAAAACATTTTGTTTCAGGTTTAACTTTAGGGGCAGTAAAAAATTAAATAAAAAATAGGAGGAAAAACACATGAAAAAGAAAACAATATGTAGCGCCTTACTTTTAACAAGTGCAGTTCTGATTTTAGGTGCGTGCGGGTCAGACAAAAAGGCTAAGGATGGGGAAGGAGATGTTACCACACTAACGTTTTTTAACAAAGATTTGCAGAAGGATGATAAATTTGATAATCCAGTGGCAAAAGAAATTACAAAGAAAACAGGTGTCAAACTGGAAATCTCACATCCTGTTGGAGGAGATGAACAGGCAATTCCGCTAATGATAGCAAGTGGCGATTATCCCGACATCATTTTTGGTAAAGGCGATTTAAATAAACTGATTGACGCCAATGCAGTGATTCCATTAGATGAAATGATTGAAAAAAAAGGGGACAACATAAAAAAACTGTACGGCGATCAACTCGACCGGCTGCGGAATAGTTTAGATGATCCGCAAATCTATCATCTGGGAACAGGCGGCGTAGAGAATGCCTATTATAAAACAAGCGGAACGTTCTCAATTCAGTTAGATGTGTTAAAAGAACTGGGTTATCCGGAGATTAGAACACTAGATGATTTTGAAAAAGCTATTGCTGCTTATAAAGAAAAATATCCTGAGATTGATGGGCAAGAAACGATTGGTTTGTCTTTACTTGGTTCGGATTGGCGTTGGCTGATTACTGTCGGGAACCCTGCCGGATTTGCTTCAGGTTTGCAGGATGATGGTCAATGGGCAGTGGATGACAAAACAGGTGAGACAGTTTATAAATTCCAGTTGCCAGAATTTAAAGAGTACTTTAAATGGTTGAACAGTATGAATGCCAAAGGGCTTCTGGATCCGGAGTCATTTACGCAAAAGGCAGATACATACATTGCAAAACTGTCTTCTGGAAGAGTATTGGGCATTGCCGATCAGGACTGGAACTACCAGGATGCCGTTAAAAACTTAAAAGCTGATGACAAAGAATGGCGTCTATATGCTCCTTTGCCGGTTACGTTAAATGAAAACCTTCTTTCCCAAGGTGTAAAAGACTATGGATTTACAGGAACGACAGGTGTTTCTATTTCTTCCACTAGTGAAAATCAAGATAAGGCTTTTGAATTTTTAAACTGGATGGCATCTGAAGAAGCACAGATTCTAGTTAACTGGGGTGTCGAAGGTGTTAACTATGACATCAAAGACGGGAAACGCGTAGCGAAGCCGGAGGATTTGAAAGCATCTCAAACAGATACAAATTATCAAACTAAGACAGGGATCGGCGCATACGGCTGGCCATTCCCGCAATGGGGAACAGCAGCAGTTGATTCTGCTGGTCAAAGTATTTCAAGAGATACAAAAGAACAGGTCATCAATGATTTTACAGATGCTGAAAAAGAAGTTTTGGCAGAATACGATGCTGAATTGTGGGTCGATCTATTTCCTAAACCAGAAGAGCTAGGTACCTCTGATCATGGGAAAGCATACGAATATGTGCTGCCATCAGAAAGCGATGCAAGTATTATTCAAACTAAGGCGGATGACTATGTGACACAAACTGTAACCAAAGCGATTTTAGCAGATCCGCAAGACTTTGATAAAATCTGGGAAGATATGCAAAAAGAATTAGAAAAAATAGGTATTGAAAAGGCGAATAATGAAATGACTCAATTAACACAGGATCGTATCAAACTGTGGAGCGGTGAGTTTAAAAAATAGTTGACAATGAACAATGAGAAAAGGCGGGTAACACTATGAAATATTCAAATGGCGGTTGGTTGATTAAAGACGGTTTTAATGTCGATTATGCAGTACATGTCTATGATGTTCGCTATACGGAAAACAGTCTGTATCTGTATGCGCCGTTTAATTTTACAGGGCATAAAGGCCATTCGCTGGATGGTGGTATGTTCACCATTGAAATTACATCTCCTTTAGAGGATGTGATTTCTGTCAAGATGTATCATCATGAAGGCTCTGCACAAAAAAAAGCTGCTTTTGAGATAAATCATCAACAGCCACATGTAACAATTACAGAAAATGAGAACATGTATATTTTTTCAAGCGGAAAATCTTCCGTTGAAATAGCTAAGGGTGAGCAGTTGTCCATGATTTATAAAAGGGACGGCGAAGTATTGACTGAAAGCAGCCCTAGAAGTAAAGCATATATAAAAGATGACACAGGTCAGATCCATGTTTCCGAACAGTTGTCTATTGGTGTTGGTGAGTATATTTATGGGTTAGGTGAAAGATTTACAGCTTTTGTGAAAAACGGTCAAACCGTTGATATCTGGAATGAAGACGGTGGAACAGGCACAGAGCAAACCTATAAAAACATTCCGTTTTACATTAGTAATAAAGGTTATGGTATTTTCGTCAATACGCCTGAGAAAGTCAGCTTTGAGATTGGTAGCGAAAAAGTTTCCAAGGTCCAGTTCAGCCAGCCGGGAGAATCTATGGAGTACTTCTTTATGGCAGGAGACAACATGAAAAAGGTGCTGACTTTATATACGACACTGACTGGCAAACCAAGTCTGCCGCCAGCCTGGTCTTTTGGCCTATGGTTGAGTACGTCATTTTTAACTGACTATGATGAAGAAACGGTTAATACATTTGTGGACGGCATGTTTGAACGTGACATCCCGCTGGATGTGTTCCATTTTGATTGTTTATGGATGAGAGAATTTGAGTGGTGTAACTTTACTTGGGATGAACGGATGTTTCCTGAGCCGGAAAAAATGCTGAGACGTTTGAAAGATAAAGGACTTAAAATATCTCTATGGATTAATCCGTATGTTGGACAAAAATCACCTCTATTCGATGAAGGAATGACGAATGGCTACTTTTTAAAACGCCCAAATGGCGATGTTTGGCAATGGGATAAATGGCAAGCTGGTTTAGCAATCGTTGATTTTACTAATCCAGATGCAGTAGCTTGGTATAGAGGGAAATTGAAAGCATTGCTTGATATGGGAGTTGACAGTTTTAAAACAGATTTTGGGGAACGTATCCCAACTGATTGTGTGTATCATGACGGGTCATCACCTGAAAGTATGCATAACTACTATGCTTATTTATACAATCAAGTGGTGTTCGATTTGTTAAAGGAAGAGCGTGGGGAACAGGAAGCAGTCTTGTTTGCAAGGTCTGCTACGACCGGTTCACAGAAATTCCCTGTTCATTGGGGAGGCGATTGTACATCAGATTATCCGTCTATGGCGGAGTCGCTGCGGGCTGGTCTATCATTTGGTATGAGCGGTTTCGGTTTCTGGTCTCATGATATTGGCGGATTTGAAGCAGGGTGCACACCTGATTTGTATAAACGTTGGACCCAATTTGGTCTGCTTTCCTCTCACAGCCGTTATCACGGCAGCTGGGAGTATAAAGTACCGTGGCTCTACGGAGAAGAGGCCGTCGATGTGACACGCAAATTCACTAAGCTAAAACTCTCTTTGATGCCTTATATCATGAAACAGGCGCAAGTGTCGGTGAATCAAGGGATACCGATGATGCGTGCGATGGTACTTGAGTTTCCGGAAGACAGAAACAGTCATCATTTGGATCAGCAATATATGTTTGGTGAAAACTTGCTAGTTGCTCCGATTTTTAATGATAGAGGAGTAGCAGAGTTTTACGTTCCTGAAGGCAGATGGACCAACTTTTTGACAAATGACATTCATGAAGGCGGCAAATGGTATAAAGAAGACTATGACTATTTGACTATGCCATTATTAGTGAAGCCGAACAGTCTGATTGTGACAGGTCCGAACTCAGAAGGAGCGGCCTACGATTATGCGAAACAAGTCGTTATCCATGCATTTGAGATTGATCAGAAGGCGACTGCGGAAGTAACCGACCAGCAAGGTAAAACTGTTGGTTCAATCAGTGTTAAAAGGTTAGAGGAAGGCGGCTATTGCGTGCAGACTACCGGACTGGGCGAAGCGAGTATTGTATTTCGGAATGAGCAGTTGTCCAGCGGAGAATCATGTGCTGAAGGCACATTAATCAAACTTACAGGCACGGAACAAGTCATCAGATAACAACGAGTCAGTGATGGCAGTTTGACATAAAGCGTGACAGAAACGTTTGTCACGCTTTTCTTTTATAACGGTCAGAACATGGAGGGGAAATATGTCAACAATAGAAATGTTATTACAAGAATTAACTCTAGAAGAAAAAATCGGTATGGTACATGGAGATGGATTGTTTCAAACGAAAGGTGTGGAACGGCTGGGTATTCCTCCTGTGAAATTTTCAGACGGGCCTATGGGAGTCCGTAAAGATCATCTTCAGGATCAATGGCTGCCTGTCGATTTATCCTATGATTATGTGACTTATTTTCCAAGCAATAGTTGCTTGGCAGCGACGTGGCATCCTTCTTTGGCAGAACATTTCGGGGAACACCTTGGGGATGAATTTAGAGGGAGAGGGAAAGATGTCGTCTTAGCTCCGGGTATCAATATAGTCCGCTCACCTTTGTGTGGAAGGAATTTTGAATATATTAGTGAAGACCCTTATTTGACTGGCGCCATGGCAGTGCCTTTAGTCAAGGGAATTCAAAAAAAAGATGTAGCAGCTTCTGTTAAACACTTTGCATTAAATAATCAGGAAACGAAACGGCTGGAAGTAGAAGTGGAGATAGAGGATCGGGCTCTATGGGAAATTTATTTGCCGGCTTTTTATCAACTCGTTAAAAAAGCAGGTGTAATGTCCATCATGGGTGCATACAACCGGTTTAGAGGCGAATATTGCTGTGAAAGCCACTATTTGTTAAATGATATTTTAAGGAAGCAGTGGCGCTTTGACGGCCTGGTCGTTTCGGATTGGGGTGGCGTACATAATACAGAAAAAGCACTGCTCAGCGGCCTCGATATTGAAATGAGCGTGACGAATAATTTTGATGAGTATTTTATGGCTGAACCGTTGAAGCAAGCGATAGAAGAAGGAAAGCTTGCTGAGGCGGAATTGGATAAAAAAGTAAAAAATATTTTGAGAATGATGGAACGGCTGAATATGCTGCCTGGTCAAAAAAGAAAGACAGGAAAATATAATCAAATTGACACACAGGATACGATTTTAAAAATAGCACAAGAATCAGTCGTCCTTTTGAAAAACGAAGATGCTGTTCTGCCCATTTCGCATGCTGAAGGAAAAAAAGTTCTCGTTGTGGGTGCGAATGCAGACAGAGTTCATTCAACAGGAGGCGGCAGCGCAGAAATCAAAGCGTTATCTGAAATCACACCGTTACTAGGTATCACGATGGCGGCGGGCGGTAACTGCACAGTCGAATATGTAAAAGGTTATGAAGCATCTGAAAAGGTCAATCCGTTTGATACCAGTTGGCAGGAAAAAAGTACGGAAGAAGGCTTTTCGATGATTCAGAACGAGGTTGGTCAGAATATCAATCATCAGTTAATAGCTGAAGCAGCAGAGAAGGCAAAAGAAGCAGATATTGTGATATTTGTTGGCGGCTTGGATCATAATCATGACACTGAAGGAAATGATAGAAAAAGTTTGGAACTGCCGGATGGGCAGAATCAATTGATTGAAGCGTTATTAGCCGTCAATCCAGAAACGATTTTAACATTTGTTGGCGGCTCAGCAGTGACTATGCCTTGGATTGATAAGGCTAAAGCAGTCGTCTGGTCTTGGTATGCAGGTTCGCGCGGCGGACAGGCACTGGGTGACGTTTTATTTGGTAAAGTGAATCCTTCAGGAAAACTGCCGGTGACTTTTTACCAATCCCTGGCGGATTGTTCTGCTCATAGCATAGGCGAGTTTCCTGGCGGTAATACGGTAGCGTATAAAGAAGGTGTATTTGTCGGTTATCGTTATCAAGATGCGTTCGACATTGAACCGCTGTTTCCGTTTGGGCATGGTTTGAGCTACACTCAATTTGAACAGACTATTTCAGCTGTAGACAGAGCGGCAGATTCATCGGAGCATATTATAAGGGTAGCTGTTGCGAATGTGGGTAAAACAGATGGATATGAAACAGTGCAGCTATACGTGGAAACTGAAACAGACGGAAAAACGTATAAAGAATTGAAAGGTTTCAGCAAAGTGTTTGTTTCTGCCGGACAAACGGAAACGATAGAAATAGTCTTGCCTGATGCCAGTTTTGCAAGATTTGAGGATGGACGATTTGTTGTTCGAGAAAAAATTTATACAATTTGTGTCGGCGGTTCATCCAGAGACATTCACGATTGCGCAGAAGTCGTTATGTCTCAGCCATTCAACTATCAATTGAATTAAGTGATAAGGAGAAATGGATACGATGATAACGTTGAACGAAATCGAAGAAACTATTTCCAATGGAGTGTTTAAGGACAACTGGCATTCTTTAAATCAGTTTGAAGTGCCTAAATGGTTTACACAAAGCAAGTTTGGCATCTTTATTCACTGGGGGTTATACAGTGTGCCTGCCTATCGCAATGAGTGGTATGCACGCAACATGTACATTGAAGGGTATCCTGAGTATACGCATCATCGCAAAACCTATGGCGATCAGGCAACATTTGGTTTTCAAGATTTTATCCCGTTGTTTAAAGCCGAAAGTTTTGACAGCAAGCAGTGGCTGGACCTGTTTAAAAAAGCAGGTGCGAAGTATATTGTTCCTGTGGCAGAACATCATGACGGATTTCAAATGTACAGCAGTGATTTGTCAAAATTTAATGCAAAAAACATGGGACCAAAAAAAGATGTTTTAAAAGAGTTGCAAGAAGCTGCTGCTAGTATGGGACTACATTTTGGTGTTTCTTCGCATCGAGCAGAACATTGGTGGTTTTTTGGCAATGGTCGAAATTTTACAAGCGATGTGTCACGGGAAGCGGATGACCGTTCCAGCTTGTATTGGCCGGCAATGGCGGAAGCGGAACACCAGTTGCTGGATAGCCAGCCGGAGCCTGATGAGGAATTTGTGACAGACTGGTTGTTGCGGACATGTGAATTGATTAAACACTGTCAACCGGAAATAGTTTATTTTGACTGGTGGATTCAGCATCAGGCTTTTTCATCAGTTTTGAAAAAAGCAGCAGCCTATTATTATAATATGGCAGACAAGTGGGAGAAAGAGGTCGCTATTTGCTATAAGCATGATGCACTAGCTTTTGGCAGCGGTATTCCAGAAGTAGAAAGAGGACTATTCAAAGAAGCCAAACCGTTTTACTGGCAAACCGATACAGCCGTTGCAAGAAACTCATGGTGCTATACAGAAACGCTCGACTACAAGGAAAGTTATGAGATAATCTGTGATTTGATAGAAGTTGTGGCGAAAAATGGAAATTTGTTATTAAACATAGGACCTAAAAAAGACGGCACGATTCCTGAAAAAGACAGAGAAATATTATTAGACATTGGCAATTGGCTTGAAGTTAATGGTGAAGGTATTTATGATAGCAAGCCTTGGCGTGTTAGTGGTGAAGGGCCAACTGAAGTAAGAGAAGGGCAGTTTCAAGAAGGGACTTTAAAAAACTATACGTCTCAGGATATTCGTTATACGACCAAAGGTAGTTATGTGTACGGCTTTGTACTAGGAGGAACAGACCACAACAGCTACCTTCTGACAGCACTTGGGAATACTTCAGATCAAAACAACCTGACATTTCATCGCCACGTGCAAGAGGTTGAATTATTAGGAGAAGGACCTGTGACTTTTTCACAAGAGGACAACGGGTTAATCATACATATTAATTTCAAGCGAAAAAGGAAATATCCGAATATGCCGATTACATTTAAAATCAAGGTGATGACATAAGGAAAGGAAGACAATTAATGAAGAAAATGTTTAATGAATTTTTGTATGGCAGGGATTATAATCCGAATCAGTGGCCAAAAGAAATATGGGAAGAAGATATGCGCATGTTTCGACTGGCGAATATTAATTCAACAACTATTAATGTCTTTTCATGGGCACAAAATCAACCTTCAGAGAATGAGTATGATTTTAGTCAGCTGGATGAAATCATCGAGCGGCTATCACAAGAAAATTCACAGATCGTGCTCGGTACATCCACGGCTGCGCTGCCGGCGTGGATGTTCATGCGCTATCCAGAAGTTGGCAGGGTGGACTTTGAAGGACGCCGACACACATTCAGCCACCGGCACAATGCCTGTCCAAATAGTCTAGTTTATCAAAAGTATGCTAAAAACATGGTGGAACAACTAGCACAACGTTATCAAGATCATGACAATATCGTGTGCTGGCATATCAATAATGAGTATGGCGGCGAATGTTACTGTGAAAACTGTCAAAAGGCTTTTCGTGTTTGGGTGAAAGAAAAATACGGGACTGTTGAGGCCGTAAATAAAGCTTGGAATATGGAGTTTTGGGGACACAAACTGTATAGTTTCGATGAAATTGTTGTGCCTAACCTTTTAGGGGACGGCATTCATTCGGAGGCAGCTTCTTTTACAGGTATTTCTTTAGATTATTGTCGGTTCATGTCAGATAGTCTCTTAGACAATTATAAAATGGAAAGAGATATTATCAAGCGATATGACCCCGATACCCCGTGTACAACAAATTTGATGGGCACTTTTAAAGGACTGGATTATTTCAAATGGGCTAAAGAAATGGATATTATTTCTTGGGATAATTACCCAAGTTATAATACACCATGGAGCTTTGTGGCGATGAGCCACGACCTGATGAGGGGCTTAAAAGACGGGCAACCGTTTATGCTGATGGAGCAGACGCCTTCACAACAGAATTGGCAACCATATAATTCGCTTAAAAAGCCGGGACAGATGTCCACCCAAAGCTATCAAACAATTGCACATGGAGCTGATACGATTCAATTTTTCCAACTAAGGCGTTCTGTAGGTGCCTGCGAAAAGTTTCATGGTGCAGTGATTGAACACGCGGGTCATGAGCATACGCGTGTGTTTCAGGAAGTTGCCTCTTTGGGCTCTCAACTACGCAAACTTCAGCCGATTTTAGGGATGGAGAAAAAGAGCAAGGTTGCGATTGTGTTTGACTGGGATAATTATTGGGCACTGGAGTTTACCATCGGTCCAAACAAAAACTTGAAATATGTGGACCAAATCCACCAATATTATCAATTCTTTTATGATAAAAACATATCGGTTGACATGATTTCACCTGACAGCGACTTTTCAAAATATGATTTGGTAGTAGCCCCCGTATTATATTTAGTCAAGGAAGGTTTGAAAGAAAAACTGGAAAACTATGTTTCTGCGGGAGGAAATTTTATCACTACCTATATGAGCGGTATTGTAAATGAGAGTGACAATGTACATCTTGGCGGCTACCCGGGACCGCTCAGACAGTTAGCCGGCATCTGGGTGGAGGAAATAGACGCTCTTGCGCCGGAACAAACTAACAGTCTGAAATTTAATGATGGTCAGACAGGTACATGTGCTCTGTTATGCGATTTAATGCATCTTGAAGGAGCAGAAAGCTTGGCTGTTTATTCAAGCAATTTTTATAAAGAAATGCCGGTAATAACTAGAAATAGGTTTGGTAAAGGAAATGCGTGGTATATCGGTGCACAACTGGAACCAAAAACACTCTACAAAACGTTGCAGGAAATTACTGCAGAATGCAACTTGTCTTCGGCAGTGTCAGAGCCAACCGAGCTGGAGGTGTCTATCAGAGAAAACGAATATCAGCGGTTTATTTTTATCATGAACTTTGGAAATGAAGAACAAGTCATACCCAAAGATTTTGTGGGCAGTGAAAACTTGTTAACCGGTCAAAAATTAACAGACGCCACGGTTGTGAAACCTTATGAGACAGTTATTATTTCTGAGGTGGTTTCATGATAGAATTTACTGATGCTGGCGAATTTCATTTGTCTAATGGTTTGATTAGCTATATATTCAGGATAGACAGTCAGACTCAGTGTCTGGAACAACTTTATTTTGGTAAAGCAATCAAACATCGCAAAGATTTTTTTCACTTAATTGAAAGAGAAATCAGGCCATCAAATAATCTGACAGAAGGCACTCAGACCAGCTCTTTGGAACACATAAAGCAGGAGTACCCGCTATTTGGGACTACTGATTTCCGTTATCCAGCTGTTGAATTGCTATATGCTGATGGAGACAGTATCTCGGCTTTTGATTATCAAGATCATGTAATCAGCTGCGGTAAAAAGAAAGTGACAGGCCAGCCTGCCAGTTTTGGCGACACAGACGATGTAGAATTGCTGCAAATTCGTTTAAAGGATAGATATTCTGATATCGAGTTGTATTTAGCATATGCTATCTATAAAAAACTGCCGGTTATTACAAGGTGGGCAAAAATAAAAAATACTGGTCAAATTTCAGTTCAGTTGAAACGCTTTTTAAGCATGTCTCTCGATTTGCCAAATGAGCAATTTGAAATGTTGACACTAGATGGTGCTTGGGCGAGAGAGACGCATGTCAGCAGACGGAAAATTTATCGAGGGGTTCAGTCAGTTTCCAGTACTAGAGGTGCCAGCAGTCATGTCCATAATCCGTTTCTGGCGCTCTGCACGCCGGAAACTACAGAGAAACAGGGAAATGTTTATGGATTCAGTTTAGTCTACAGTGGTAATTTTTTAGCACAAGTGGAGCTGGATAGTTATGATGTCGCCCGGATTACATTAGGCATCAATCCATTTCAATTTTCGTGGAAATTGAGCCAAGGCGAAACATTTACAAGTCCGGAAGCGGTAATGACTTATTCGGAAGATGGGTTAAATGGAATGAGCCAATCCTTTCACGAGTTCTATCGCCGGCACTTAATGAATACGCGTTGGTGTGAACAGCCGCGTCCAGTGCTCATTAACAACTGGGAAGCAACCTATTTTGATTTCAATGAGGATAAAATTTTGGAGATTGCAAAAGAAGCTAAGCTGGTCGGTGCTGACCTTCTGGTGTTAGATGACGGTTGGTTTGGCAGACGCAATAGTGACAACGGTTCTTTAGGCGATTGGACGGTGGATCAACTGAAGTTGCCAAGCGGTTTGAATCGTTTAAGCAATAGCATTCACGAGCTGGGTTTACTTTTTGGGCTTTGGTTTGAGCCTGAGATGGTGTCTAAAGACACACTCCTATATGCTCACCATTCTGACTGGATTTTGGGCCATCCTGAGAAAAATATTTCACACGGGCGCAACCAATATGTGTTGGATTTTAGTAATTCAATTGTTGTTGAAACTATTTTTCAACAGATGGATGCAATTCTTTCTTCGTGTCAGATAGATTACTTAAAGTGGGACATGAACCGTTATATCTCAGAGGCTTTCTCAACTATTTGGGAAAGTGATAGACAAGGTGAAGTTTGCCACCGCTATATTTTAGGCGTATATGATTTATACGAGCGCTTGTTAGCAAAATATCCTGATCTTTTAATTGAGTCCTGTGCAGGAGGCGGCGGTCGTTTTGATCCGGCATTGTTATATTATGCACCGCAAACATGGGCGAGTGATGATACAGACGCGGTAGAAAGGTTACATATTCAATATGGCGCTTCAATGGTATACCCCCTGTCATCAATTGGCTCTCATGTTTCGGCGGTCCCCAACCATCAGGTGGCACGGTTAACTTCCTTGAAGATGCGCGGCGATGTCGCATATTTTGGAACATTTGGGTATGAATTGGATATTACTCAATGTACTGTTGAGGAAAAAAGCACGATCTCCCAACAGATACAACAGTTTAAAAAACACCAAAAACTTATTCATTCGGGCAAATTTTATCGCTTGTTGAGTCCGTTCGGATCAAACGAAGTAGCATGGATGGTGGTTTCTCATAATCAACAGGAAGCACTGGTCGGTTATTACCAAATTCTTGCCCGTCCCAACCCGAAGTACTATCGTTTGAAGCTTGCGGGATTAAATGAAAATTATCAGTATACTGTATCAGGACAAGGAGTACATTGTGGCGATGAGTTGATGTCTATAGGGTTACTATTTGGTGAGAACTATATTGGCAGAGAAACCGAGTACTGGCAAAGGGACATGAAAGGCGATTTTAACAGTCGACTGATTTATTTAAAAGCTGAGAACCAATAATTGACGGAAGATTCCTATTTAAAGGTGACGGGTTTAATCAGGCCAATTACTTTCGATTTTGTAAATAGATCAGATATGCAAGTGAAGTGGTAAAATTGTAAAAACACGGATTCCCTCCCGACCGGCCATTGTACAAAAGAAAATAAGACAGTACAACAACACCATCATGTATGCAAACGCCCCTCTTTTTATCCAAAACAATCAGATAAAAGAGGGGCTGTTCACATAAACTTGATGTAAATCAATCGCCAGCGCCACCTACTCCACATTCACATGACTAGCCAACGCCTCTTCATTCGACGTTTTATCCCGCTGTGCCAATTTCAACGCCAGTGCATCCAGCGTGATGTGGACAGTTTGGTCAAACAATGAAGACAGCAGCTGGACAGACTTGATGCCTGCCCCGGTCTTGGTCGCCCCCGGCACAATGATGACATGGTCAGCCAGCTGGGCTAACGGGGATGCGGCATCGCTTGTCAGGGCGACGATGTCCAGCCCGAGTGTTTTGGCAGCTTTGGTGTCTGCTACAATGTTTCTGGTGGTGCCAGAACCTGAGATGGCCACCCATGTGTCGCCTTTTTGAATGGACGGTGTGATAGTTTCGCCCATGACAAAGTCCGTATAGCCGATATGCATCAGGCGCATTGCAAATCCTTTTGCCTGAAAACCGCTGCGCCCAGCACCCGATATGAAAATGCGCTTGTCCTGTTTAAAATACGGCAGCGCCTTGTCCAATTCCTCTTCTTTGACTAAAGACATGACGTCATTGATTTCTTTCATGATTAATGTGATGGTTTCCATTAGCTGACCGCCTCCTTAAAGCGTGTGGCAGATATCAGTGGGTTCTCAGCTTTAGTAATATGAGAGCCGACAATGACAATATCAACCAGCTGTTTTTCTGCTAATTTGCGTGTCTGTGCCAAATCAAGTCCGCCGGCAATCGCCAGAGAGGTTATGCCGGGGAAATCCGCGTTGAATTTTAACACACTGTCAGCGGCATCCCACTTGTCTTTACGGTCGACAGAGTGATGCAGACAAAAAATAGCATCTTTAAACTGTTTCAATTGACTAATTTTTTCATCAGATACCTCCAGCAAGTCAATCATCATTTGTTTATGTTGTGCCTGACTGACTTTGTAGCATGCGGCAATCGTGTCCAGCGAAGCGGCACCCATAACAGTTAGGATGTCACCGCCATAACGATAGCCCTGATTAAATTCATACGCACCTTCATCCATTGTTTTGATGTCGACCAAAAGCTCGCTTTGTGTCAATACTTGACGAAGCTCCTTGATAGCCAAGTTGCCATAATCTTTGACCAAAGAAGTTCCCATCTCCACGATATCGGCGACGCCGTTGAATGTTTCTGCTAAGGCAACCGCTTCTGCCAAAGGCACACGGTCAATTGCTATTTGAAGTTTGGTCATTATTTCTGATGCTCCTTTAAGAAAACAGCCAGCTGTTCCGGTGTCGGGTACCCGTCATTGTCGCCAGGCGACTGGACGGCCAGCGCACCTGTGGCATTGGCGCGGATGACTGCTTCTTTCAGTGTTTTGCCTTCCATTAACGCGCTGATCAGCCCGGCTGCAAAGCCGTCTCCGGCACCGACCGTGTCAACGACCTTATCAACAGTGAACCCTCTGACCGTATAGCTCTCGCCGCTTCGTTCCTTGACAAATGCCCCGTCTGCGCCCAACTTGACAATAACGACCTGTGTCTTATCCCCGTTGGCCAAATAAAAATCAGCGATAGCCTCCGGATTGCGGCTGCCCATTAGAATTTCTCCCTCATTTATTCCCGGCAGGACAATCTCGGCGTGTGAAGCCAGTTCGTTAATCGTTTCGACCATCACTTCGCGGCTTTCCCACAGTTGCGGTCTGAGATTAGGGTCGAATGTCGTGCGGATATCATGTTTTTCCAGCAAACGGATAAAGTAGCGGAAACTTGTCAGAGCCTGTTTTGAAATCGCCGGGAAGATGCCGGACAAATGGGCGAATTTGACTTCAGAAAAGTCGACCTTGTCTAAAATCGCCGGGTCAAAGTGTGCCGCTGCTGAACCTTTTCTAAAATAATAAATATTCGGATCGCCCTCGCTGACTCGTTCTTTCAACTGGAAAGCAGTCCAGTAGTCACTCGTCTGAGTGATATAGTCGGTACCGATGTTGTTCTCATTCAATTGGTCGATAATAAATTCGCCAAACGGATCTTTCCCCAAAGCTGTAATATACTGTGTGCTGTGCCCGTATCTAGACACCCCGACTGCCACATTGACTTCCGCACCCGCCAGGAATTTCTGAAAGAACTTTGCATCCTTCAAACTTTTGTCGACTTCTTCTGAACCAAACAGTGCGATTGGTTCACCAATTGTTAAAAATTCACTCATGATGTCTTCCTCCAATAAGTTTTATAATAAGATATAAGCGGCGAAAAGGTTGATGACCGTGGCTGCCCACGCCCAAGGCAAGCCGGTCAGTAGAAATGTTTTAGTGTCTAATTCGGCATACTGCACGGCCCATAAATTCCATGACTGTGTGATACAGGCTGACACGCCCATCATCGAAGGGACAACCAGCAGTCCGTATAAGAAGTACTGATCAAACATGCCTGTCCCAATCAAAATTGCGGCAGTCGCTGCACCAGCTCCGTAAAGCATCAATGGTCCTCTGAAATAAGACAGCGGTGCGGCAATTGCGATGATGATGACCAGTATCAGTTTGTTGCTCGGCAAAATGCTCTGGAACACTGATGTAAAGCTGGACATGGCATGGATGGCAGCTGCTTGAAACATGGTCAAAACGAACAGCATGATGAGCAATCCTGCAATGTCGCTAATCGCGTGTTTAGCGGTTTCATTCATCATGGTGACGAATTTAGTGTAGCGCTTCATGTTGCCTGTTGCCAAAAAGGCTAATATGATTGAAAGCAGGAGAGCAGGCACCGCGTCCCATTTGGCAAAAATACTGAGCAGTACCGGCAACACCGGCAGTACGTATGTCACGCTTGGCACATCTTTTGCGACGGTACTTTCGTCACTTTCGATAATCACCGGTGTGCCGGTTCTGATTTTTTTGGCATGAAAGAGGATAAAGAGGATGACAATCAGCATCTGTACCCCCATCGCTACAAAACCGAACCGCTGATAATGGCTGCCCCATTTGACTTCCGGGAAAAAGACTTGGAATTGCACGAACAAAACGTTATTGACATACATCGCTGCGCCGATGGCCATCGTGAAGACCGTAACGGCAATATGTTTAGGGACACCGATCGAAAACATGATTGGAAACAGGATGACACCGACCGCAATGGCTGAGCCGACCCCATAAGAACTCGTGAAAATCAAGGCGATGACCAATGCAATCAATACAGTTGCCAACACCGGCCGCTTCTTTCCGACTTTTTCAGTTTTCCGGCTGATGCTGCCGGCAATGCCCGTATCGACGAGCACTCTTCCGAACCATGACCCGAAAATAATATAGGCAGCGGTTTTCCCGTAATTTAGAACGGGTTCCGTAAAAATTTCTGTAATTGCCTGATTAAATGGCACTCTGCCGATGATTGTCCAGAGTACGGCCATCACGAAAAAGCCGACGGTCAAGTTGCCGCCTCTCATCGCATAGCCGATAAAAAGCATGAATGTGACAATCAGTAATATGCCAGTCAATATGTTTGCCATAACGGACACCCCCTTCTAATATTGATTCAGTTCACTTAAGATTTTCTGATATGTCGACACACTATGATGGTGTGTTTCTTCAAAAAACGCATTTTCCAGATGATTGAAACGTTGCGCGATATAATAAGCTGTCAAGTAGGCTGCCAGTGATTCTTTAGCAGCTTTTTCCATGTCTTCGTCAGCACTGGCTGCTGAGTGCGCGATTGTATCCATAAAATGATAGGCAAATGTTTCCGGGTCGATTTTAGTTTGTTTTTCTGCCATGATCTTATTTCTCCTCTTCTAAAAGCTGTTTGGCGGCAAGTATCTCTTCATCCGACAGTGTTGGGTATTCAATTGCGACGGGGACATCTTGAGGTAGTAAATCAAGCGCCTGCCGCCAGTCAATATCGCCAGTTCCAAGTCCTGTTGCAGCCGGTTTTCCTGCAATTTCTTTGACGTCTTTGACATGAATATAAGTGACGTACTTTGCCAAAGCTTCTGCAGCTTGCAGCTCGTTTTCGCCGACAAAGCGCCAATTACCGAGGTCATACACATATCCGACGGTAAGTCCGTGTTGTGTGATTGATGACATAAATGTGTCAATGGCAGCAACACGTCCGGAAACTTGAGTCTGGTCATTTTCCACAGTGACGGCTATGCCTTGCTGCGTTAAGTCCCGCAAGTCATCCAAGTCGCCTGTGAAGTTGGCAAAATCACCAATATTCCATTTGATTTGTGTGGCTCCCATTTGCCTTGCTTCGATTAAATACGCTTCCAGTTTCCAATTAATCTGGCCATTGACAAATACCTCATCCGGCACACTGTAAAACAGTGTCAACTCAAACTCATCTGCCAGCTGTCTGATGGCGGGGATTTCCTTTTTGATGTCTTCAAAATATTCTCTGCGAACTTCGAATGCACGAAAACCTAGATTTATCCCGTGTTGAATCAAGTCATGTTGCAGCACACCTTGCTGTTTTTTCTCGTCGAATACTAAGAGATTTAATACCAATTGCGTTGACATGTTCGTTACCTCCTAATTAGTAAACCGGTTTCCATAAACAAATAGTAAACCGGTTTCCAAAAAATGTCAAGCGCTTTCTATTGAGAAAACACGAATCAAAAGTAATCGCTAAAAAACACTCAGGTCGAATTGATTGACCTGAGTGCATTTGTCGTACTATTCAAGATATGGGAAATAAAACATCACAATGAGTGCCGTAATTGGATGTTGGTCGGAATGATTTTGGTTTCTACCGGACAGGAGCCGTACTGTATGTAATCCAGCATCATTTTTGCAGCTTCTTCGCCAATTTGTTTGGATTGTTGTTCGATACTTGTGATGCCCGGTCCGACCAAGGCGGATAAATTCCAGTCATCAAAACCGGTGATGCCGATGTCTTCTGGAATACGAATTTTCTCATTCACTAGTATGGTCAGCAATTCCATCAACATGCGGCCGTTGGAGGCGAATAGCGCCGTTTTTAAAGGAGAAGCCGCCAGCCGGACAACAGGTTCAGTCAAGTCCATTTCAGGTGTTTTCTCGATTAACTTGATTTTACGGCCGGCTGCGACTACCAGTTCCTCAGCTGCCGCATAACGCAATTCTCTTGTCACGATATCTTTGAGCGGTTCACTGACTACTACGACTTGTTCATAGTTTTTTTGAAGGATGACCTCGATTATTTTTTGAGTGGATGGAATGTTGTCGCTGGTCACCAGCGGGAAAAGGGACGGTTCAACATCCCTGTCTACAAGAATCAGCGGCATGTTTGCCTGTTTTAAATGGCTATAATGACTGGCATCGCGGGATGATGCCTGTAAGATAATGCCTTCAACACTTTGGTCAGTTAATTTATTTAACAGATCATGTTCTTGTTCCAGAGAACTGGCAGCATCCATAATAATCATCTGGTAGCCGGCTTCCCCCAACACTTCGCCGATGCCTTTCAATAACAATGATGAATACATATTTGAAATATCAGAGACGACTACACCGATGAGGTAGCTTCTCTTTGATTTCAATGCCTGTGCCTGCTTATTCGGCCGGTAATTCAGCTCGGCAATCACCTGTCTGATGCGCTCTTTGGTTTCGCTTGACATGTTGCCGAAGTGTCCGTTCAAGTATCTTGATACCGTTGTTTTGGAAACGCCCGCCTGTTTTGCTACATCTAAAATCGTCACATTTTTTTTCATAGAATTCCCTCTTTATCCGTCTCTTTCTTCTTTCTCTATTATCCTTAATTTTCTGTTGGTAAGCAACTTTAAACATATACTGCCGCAAATGAATAAGATATTGACAAATGTTTGAACGGCTGATATATTTATTAAATCGTAATAGTTACGATTTACAAAAAGTTTATTGATTATAAGAGGGGGATCATATTGGCTAAAAAGTCAAAAATTGCAAAGGCGGCCAGACAGCAGCAGCTGATTGCTCAATATGCAGTGCTGCGCAAAGAATTAAAAGAGGCAAAGGATTATCAGGCACTGGCCAAATTACCGGTAGACGCCCATCCCAACCGCCTGAAACGGCGGGACAAGATAGACGGACGTCCACGCGGTTACATGCGTAAGTTTGGTATGTCACGCATCCGCTTCAGGGAGCTGGCATTGAAAGGGTTGATTCCCGGAGTGAAAAAAGCCAGCTGGTAAAGACCGTGTGAAGTAGACACATAACAGCGAGGTTAGATAAAAAAAGAAAAGAGGATGTTATGGAAAAGCAGGACCTTTCAAGCGCGTATCGACGTATGAAAAGCCCGAACATCAAAACGCGTAAGCGGGCATTGAAAATCATTCATGCGTATAAACGGAATAAGGGCAATAAATCAGCCTGACAAAGACCGGTCAGTAAGAATCGTTTATGCGGTTTTTACTGGCCGTTTTTTTCGTAATGACTGTCATAAAAAACGTGAGGAATTGTAAAATTTTTGATTCGCCAGTCATTTGACGGCCGGCTGTGGTATGATATGGTGTAAAAATCCGAACGCAAGGAGCGACTCATGAATTATTTAAAAACATCCAGATTGTTCGGGGCGGTTGTGTTGGTATGGTTGGTCGGCTTATGTATTTTGACGTATTCCCAAATAACGTTTGTGTTCAGGCCGCTTGAAGCGGTTGTGGCGACGACGTTTGTGCCAGTGTTGATTTCGATTTTTATCTATTACTTGTTTTTGCCCGTGTATCAGCTGCTGCTGAAGCGGACCGGAAAAAAGAGGGTCTCTTTGTACATCACATTCTCTTTGATTCTGCTGGTCTGCTATCTCATTGTCAGTCAAATAGTCCCGCAATTAATTACAGAAACGGCTAAATTTGTCAGCCAGGCGCCGCAGATGATGCGTGCTGCCGAAGATTGGCTGGACCATTCAGTGTTTGAGCAATGGGTGGCACCTTTTGTTAAAACGATTGACACTAATAAAATCGTGACGGCCTTTGTCCAGCTGATTACCGGGGCAACGGTCGGTTTATCAAGTCTGGTGCGGATTGCTTCTAAGTCGGTCATCGTGTTGTTCACTATTCCGGTGCTTGTCTTTTATATGTTTAAAGAAGGGCATCAGTTTCCGCTTTTTTTAAAACGCAAGAGTCCGGAACGCTTTCAACCGTTAGTCGGCAATCTTTGCCGGGATTTTCATGAGACATCCGCAGCCTACATCAGCGGCAAGCTGCTGGTATGTTTGTATGTAGCAGTTTCCAGTTACTTCATCTTTTTAGCGCTGGGTTTGCCGAATGCACTGCTGCTGGGGGCGGTTTGCGGTCTGCTGGATATTGTGCCTTACTTCGGGCCGTTCATCGGTGCTGTACCGGCACTGTTCGTTGCATTGGGGAGCAATCCCCGCACAGCTGTTTGGCTGATTATCTGTATCACGATTGTGCAATTAGGCGAATCCTATCTTGTGTCGCCGCAAGTCATGAAGAGCACGCTTCATATTCATCCAATACTGGTTATTTTCTTGCTGTTGATCGGCGGAAACTTATTCGGTTTATTAGGTATGATTGTGGTGCTGCCCACGTATTCCATCATCATGGCTATGGGTAAATCTCTGTGGCAGTTTCGGGAGATGGACAAGCAGCGGCAATAATCTGAAAAAAAGCATGGCAGTGAAAGGTAGCCAGTTCACTGCCATGCTTTTTTATGAGTCGACTCGTGTCCATTCATCAATTGTTTTGCCGTCTGTGTCTTTCAGCACGAGCCAGCTGTTTGTGCCGGCGTAGTATAAAAATAGGCCGACTTCATTCACGCTTTTCAGCAAAATATCTTCTGTAGTGGTCAAGCCGCTGATTTTGTGTTTGTGCTCGGTCCGCAGCTGTTCGCCCATGCGTGCTGACAGCCCCAGCGAGCCGTCTTTGTTTAAGGCTGGTTCGGCTTTGAGTGTGGCGCCGGCCTTGATGCGCATGACCGTACGTTTTTCCCAAATGATAGTTGCTTTGCTTTCCTGGTAGTCCACATAAAAGGGCAGTTGGCTGATGTCCTTCCGCCAGCGGTGCTGGACTTTTCCGGACCGCGCTTTTTTTTGAAAAAGCGGGTAGCCGAAAGTTTCTAAGATGCGTTTGACTTGTTGGTGGTAAGCAGCCACGTTTACTTCAATATCAGTAAGAGGCTCAGTCTTATTGTTAGCATCCATTTGGAATAACTGTGCCAGTTTGTCGCGGTCAATGGTTTCTGGCGGACATAGTGTGATGATTTGATCGAATGTCAGGGTGTCGTCTGGCGGCCCGATAGCGACAAGCTGTTGCTTTTTCAGTAAAAAGCAAATCGCTTGGCGAGTGGCATTGTTTTTGCCGGTTTGCGAGTCGGTAATCATGATGGTGCCTTGTGAATCGGCTAATTGAATGCGGGTGTCTGTATCGGTGATACACACGTCCAAGTGTATAGCCATGATAAATCCTCCTGTTTGTTAAGAATGTGTCATTATCATAGCAGGATGTTGGGCGGCAAGTAAATAAAAATGTCCGGCCCAACAAGACATCATATCAAAAAAAATCACCTCATGAAATCATTCCAATGAGGTGATTTTTTATGCCAAATTGCTATAACTTCAGCAGTTTGGCAATCTGACTGCGTTCGGCGTCTTCGATTTTCATCTTGATATAAGCGATAGTCTCGGTCAAGTCAGGAATCGTCCGGTACTCAAGTGAGTTGACGCGCCGTCTGGTAGCGATGATTTCTTCGCCTATCAGGAAACATTTCTTTTCCAGTTCAGCCAGTTTGATGAGGTCACGAGCCAGCTCTGCTTGGTTGATATCCAGTTCCTTGATGACGATCGGCGTGTAGTAAGCACTGGAATTTTTTGCGATGTCCTGCTGGTTGACGGATGATGCCATCAGCCGGTAGCTCGGCACACGAATGCCAAGGACATGATGCAATGTCGTTTCGACGTCGATTTTCGTTTGGGCTGTGTTCAGGCTGTACTGCAAAATCTGGTCGTCGGTCTCGATGCTGGCATACTGATAATTTTTGAACAGTGCCCCCAGCTGTTCATCGACAATCCGTCTTTGCACATTGGCATCCTCTGTCATTTTGCGGAAACTTTGGACAAGAGAATCTTGTTTTTCCTTTAACAGAGTGTGTCCGCGGGTGGCGATATGCAGCCGTTGAGTCAATTCACGCAATTCCGCTCTTGTGGGATTCACGTTTAATCGTGCCATAGTCGCATTCCCCCTTAGTAGTACTGTTCCAGATATTTGCTGCGGATACGTTTCAGCTGGTTTTTAGGCAAAATTTTCAAGAGTTTCCAGCCTAAGTCCAATGTTTCTTCGATGGAGCGGTTTTCATAGAAGCCTTGATTGACGTATTCTTTTTCAAATGCCCTGGCAAAAGCCGCATACTTGTGGTCCAGCTCTGTTAAGGCGCTGTCTCCAAGGATGCTGGCGAGTTCGATAGTTTCTTTTCCTTTGGCGTAGAAAGCAAACAGCTGGTTCATGGTATCGGCATGGTCCTCGCGTGTTTTGTCTTTCCCGATGCCTTTGTCTTTCAGCCGCGACAAGCTGGGCAGAACGTTTATCGGCGGGCGGTATTCGATTTTGTTTAAATCCCGCGACAAAATGATTTGTCCTTCCGTGATGTAGCCGGTCAAATCGGGAATCGGGTGCGTCTTGTCATCTTCCGGCATGGAAAGAATCGGCATCATGGTAATTGACCCGACTTTGTTTTGCAGTCTGCCGGCGCGCTCGTACAAGCTGGCCAAGTCAGTATACATGTAACCGGGGTAGCCGCGCCGCGACGGGACTTCTTTCCGGGAAGCCGAAACTTCACGCAGCGCTTCGCAGTAATTGCTCATGTCGGTCATGATGACGAGCACGTGCATGTCCAAATCAAATGCCAGATATTCGGCTGCCGATAGCGCCATTCGCGGGGCAGACAGTCGTTCAATCGCCGGGTCGTCCGCCAAATTCATGAACAGCACGGAGCGTTCGATAGCGCCGGTGCGGGTGAACTCATCAATGAAAAAGCGGGACTCTTCAAAGGAAATACCCATGGCGCAGAAGACGACAGCGAAGTCGATTGTGTCGTCCAGCACTTTTGCTTGTCGTGCGATTTGTGCGGCAAGTTCATTATGCGGCAGGCCTGAGCCGGAAAAAATCGGCAGTTTTTGGCCGACAACCAGTGTGTTCAGGCCGTCAATGGCGCTGATGCCTGTTTGAATGAACTGATTTGGATACTGGCGCAGGACGGGATTCATGACACTGCCGTTGATGTCCCGTTTTTCATAAGTCAACAGCTCCGGACCGTTGTCAATCAGCCGGCCTTGCCCGTCAAAGATGCGGCCCATCATTTCTCTTGAGACATTCAAGCTGACGGGGCGGCCTTTGAAACGCAGCTTGGCTTCGTCGGGATTCAGTCCGATGTTGGAGTCGTACAGCTGGATGACAGCGTGGTCGCCTTCGATTTCCAGCACTTTCCCGACCCTGATATCCTGGTCGTTCTGGTAAATTTCCACTTCTTCGTCATACGCAATATCGGAGACGCCTTCAACAATCAACAAGGGACCGGCAATTTTTTGAATATTTTTAAATTCCTTCAATAATCTGGTCCTCCTTCAGGCTTTCTGCAATTTGTTCTAATTCTTCTTTATTGTCAGCGATAATCCGGCGGATGGTATCCAGCTCATTTTCATCCACAAACTTCATCTGTGCGATGCGCTGAATGCTTTCCGCATTAAGAATATCGGCGATGTAGACATGGTCGTGCATCAGCGCATCCCGTGCTTCGGCAAAAAATTCCATGATACAGGAAAGCATCAGCAACTGTTTGGTGTGAGACGTGAACGTGTCTTCCTCGACAAAAGCATTTTGCTGAAGAAAATCTTCTCTCAGCATCCGGGCGATTTCCAGTTTGAGTATTTCAAAGTCGGAGAGTCCGTCTTTTCCGATCAGCTGCACGATTTCCTGAAGCTGCTGTTCTTCCTTCAATAAGGCCATAGCCCGCTTGCGGTATTTGGCAAAGTTCCGGTTGATGTGCTTGCGCATGTAGTTGTCGATTTTTTCTTGATAGAGCGAGTAGCTCTCAAGCCAGTTGATGGCAGGGAAGTGGCGGCTGTACGCCAAACTCGAGTCCAGCGCCCAAAAGACTTTGGCTACGCGCAAGGTCGCTTGTGTGACCGGCTCCGACAGGTCGCCTCCTGCCGGTGACACAGCGCCGATCATCGTGACCGAGCCTTCTCTTGTGTCAGAGCCCTGACAGTAAACGATGCCGGCCCGCTCGTAAACTTGCGCCAAACGTGATGCGAGATAGGCGGGGTAGCCCTCGTCTCCGGGCATCTCCTCCAGCCGTCCGCTCATCTCGCGCAGTGCTTCGGCCCAGCGCGAGGTGGAGTCGGCCATTAAGGAGACATCATAGCCCATATCTCTGAAATATTCCGCGATGGACATCCCGGTATAAATCGATGCTTCGCGCGCAGCCACCGGCATGTTGGACGTGTTGGCAATCAGCACTGTTTTATTCATCAGCGGTTCTTTTGTTTTCGGGTCGATAAGCTCCGGAAATTCGTAAAGGACATCGGTCATCTCGTTCCCGCGTTCGCCGCAGCCGATGTAAACAACGACGTCGGAGTTGGACCATTTGGCCAGCTGATGTTGTACGACGGTCTTTCCTGAACCGAAAGGCCCCGGGATACAAGCTGTTCCGCCTTTGGCCACCGGGAAGAAAGTATCGATGACCCGCTGACCGGTGACAAGCGGCGCTTCAGGCAGTCCTTTCCGTTTATAGGGCCGCTGTTTGCGGATGGGCCAATACTGGCGCATCGTGACCGGTTGTTCTTGTTCTGTGTCGTCCAAAACAGTGGCAATTTTTTCCGTAATGGTGTAGTCGCCATCTGCAATCCAGTTGACAGTGCCTGTTATCCCTTCCGGAACCATTATGTAATGTTTGAATTTATTTTCCATGACATAGCCGAGGTAATCGCCGGCAACTACGTGCTGCCCGATTTTGGCAATGGGGTGAAAATACCATGACTGGGTCGTTGACAGAGTCGTGATTTTTGCTCCCCGTGTCAGATAGTATCCTTCCTGCAGCGCAAATTCCTGCAAGTCGCGGCCAATGCCGTCCAGCATGCTGGATAAAATGCCCGGTCCCAGTTCAATACTTAACGGCCGGTATTGTGAGACGACTTTTTCTCCCAGCTTGATACCCGAGGTTTCCTCGTAAACTTGGATGGCAGCTTCATCATCAGTGACTTCAATGATTTCCCCCAAAAGTTCCAAGTCGGAAACCAGCACGGTATCAAACAGCCGGGCATTTTCAATTCCCTTGGCAACAACTAACGGTCCGGATACTTTGATTATTTTTCCATGTTGCAAGTAGCATCCTCCTAACTAATATTGACACCCAACACTTCTTCGGTCATCTGTTTCAAGCGTTTCTGCGCCAAATGATGGTGATTCAGCCGGTTCGGCAGAATGCTGATGGTGACCTCGAATTCTTTATTATACGTTTCGATTATTTCCTGATGGTCGCTGAACACTTCTTCGCTTGTAAAGATGACAGCAACATCTGCCTGCCGCAGCTGGCGGATAATCCCCTGAAAATCAGTCTGCGGTGTCAGCGTGACGACTTCCAGTCCCAGACTGTTCATCAGTCCTTCGCTTTTTTCATAACTGAGATAAACGACTTTAGCCATAGACGACTCGCATCCTTTCTCTCATTTCTTCAGTTGACAGTCTGTAAATCTTGCTCTTCAAGACAAGGCGCAAGTTGAACAGCTCAAATATTTTTTCCAAAATATAGGTAAAGATACCTTCGAGCCCGATGGTCTGATACCGGTACTGATGATAGTGTTTGATCAGCCAGTCATCGAACCTTTTTTCAAAGGTGATGGTTTCAAAGGGGCTGGCGAACACATCGCGGTAAGCTGTGTGCTGCAGCCATTCGATGCCGTTTTTTACCGGCAGTTTTTCCAGCTCCGTCAGCTCATCGCTGGAGAAGTTCCCGCGCGCCAACCGTTTCAATGAAATCGTGTGTGTGCTGTTGCGGAAATAGCCGTTTAAAAAATATTCATCAATGCGGTATTTTGCATACTCGGCGATCAAAGGATGCAAACTGCTGTTGGCGTATTTGCCGTACTCTTCCAACACTTTTTCATCAAGGTTCTGATAAGCAGTATCCTTGATTTGCTGGAAGGTATCCCGCTTCACGAACAGCACCTTTAAATAGTCATCCGGGAAATTCAGCTGGTACATGTCTTTTTCCAGTTTTTCCAGCTGACTTTGATACAAATTATCCACAGCTCCGACAGTCACCTCTTCCGCCAGACGGTAGCCGAACCGGCTGAGAAATTGGCGGATGTCGTACCAGTCATTCATGTAGATCAGCTCGTCAAAGTCCTCTTTTTTCAGGAGGCGCTTTTGCATGTAGACGACTTGGATATTAGCCATCAGAAAATTGTCTGTTTGTTTTTGCTTTTTCATCATGCGTCATCCTCGAACAGGTAGCCCATCATCCGGTTAGTCATTTCCTGCTTTTTATAGTGCATGACCTGTTTCATGTCCTGATTGACATCAAAGTTGTCATAAGCCAGTAAAAAACCGATTTCCAAGTCTTCCTTGAGCTTGACTTGAAAGGCATGTCCGTAGCGGCTTTTGGCACTTTCAAAACGCGCTGGTCCGATATAGATGACCGGCTGCTCCTCATAGTGGCTGATGAAGTGGTCCATCCAGTCAAAAAAGGTATCGTCTGGCAAATCATGAAAGTATTGGACACATTTTTCCAGTTCCTGATCGATGAGCGATTGTTTGAACGCATTGACCCGCAGTTGTTCGGACATGGAGATACGAATCATTTCCTGTTTTTTACGGGCGTTCAGCTGCTTACGGAAACGGGCCTTGCGCTGTTCCAGACGGGCAGCTCCTTCTTTCACGATCGTCTGGTAGGCTTCGTCCGCCTTCTGTTGAGCAGAAACAAGAAAGGCGGTGTTTTTTTCCGTTTCTCTTTCTTCTAAAACAGCAGTGAGTGTTTCAAAGCTTCCGTAGCGCATTAGAAACTCACCGTATTGAGAATAATCAGGGAACTGACGAATGCCAGCAGGGCATACGTCTCCACCATGATGGTGTAAATGATGGTTTTGGTCATCTGCTCTTCATCACGGGCTAACAGCGCAATCCCGTTGACTGAAATCCGACCTTGTGCCAGAGCACTTGGGTAGCCGACGATGGCCATCGGCAGACAGGCAACTAAGATGAACAGGCCTTCCTGCAGGGTCATTGTGGCAGAGAGCCGGGCCAAACTCATGATGGCAATAACGAAACCGTAAAGCCCTTGGGACGCGGGCAGGAGCTGGATGATCAGCGTTTTACCGAATTTTTCCGGCTCCTCCGCCATTAGCCCCGACGCGGCATCTCCCACCATGCCGACGCCCTTGGCACTGCCGACACCCGGTATGATGATAACCAGAGCCATTCCTAAAACGGCCATGACGATGCCGCCGTATTCAATTAAAAACTGTGAAAAATTCATTAGTCTTCCTCCCGAGTAATATTGATGTATGTGTTTGGACTTCTAAATTCATGGAATCTTTTTCCGCCGCCGGTGTAAAACTTGTCGAAAAACTCGACATAGGTCAGACGGGCAGAATGGACGTAAGAACTAAGTCCGCTGATGCCCATGTTGAATGCGTGTCCGCCGACAAAGACGATTGCGCCTGCCAGCATGCCGATAATGCCGAATCCGCTGAGCATTTCGACGATTAAGTTAAACGCAAAGCCGATGGAGGCGCCGGCGAGACCGAGCGCCATGAGACGCGAATAAGACAGGACGTCCCCGATATAGCCGGTGATGCCGTACAGGCTGTACAGGCCGCTGGCGAGTTTGCCGAACGGCGTTTTGGCGTCGCGCCCATTTGTCAGGACGATGCCGACCATGCCGACAATCAGGATAATCCAGCCGACTTGCGTGTAAGGTGCCAAAAGCGGTGTAAACATTTGCGACACGAGAATAATCGCACCGCCCAAGGCCATGTACCAGAAAATGACATCAAATAAAATGTACCAGGGATGCTTCCATTTGAAAAAGAGATAGCCTTTGACGGCCAGTCCGAAAAACAGGTGGAACAGACCGAAGCAGATGGAAAACACCAGCACCGTCATAAAATCTTTGTTGATGTCCAGAATACCTTTGATGGGCACGACTCCGCCGAAAAAGGAACCGTACGCCCAGCCGATCAGCGTCGTCGGGACACTCAGGTACATTAAAAAGCGGATGAAATTGGCTGTGCCTTCTTTAAATGTGCCGAATTTCAACACAAGGAAGGTGACAAGTCCCATCAGCAGGCCGTAGCCGACATCCCCCAGCATCATGCCGAAAAAGATGGCGTAGAAAGGGGTAAACAGCGGGGTCGGGTCCACTTCATTGTATTTTGGCAGAGAATACATATTGGTGATGCCTTCAAATGCCTGGACCAACCGGTTGTTTTTTAGTTTGATCGGCACATCTTCAGAGTCGCTGGGTGTTTCGGTGATGTCCACGACAAAGTGATTGTCAGTGATGTCTTCCAGCAGTTGGATGAATTTTTCTGTTTCTGATGTGAAAATCCAGCCGTCGATACGGGTTGTGTCCGCCGATTTCAAAAATTTTTCACTTGTTTCATAGCGAAGCATCTCGTTGTTCAAATATTCATAGTACAACTGCAGTTCTTCACGGTAATTGCCAATGTTGCCCAGTGTTTCTTCGATGTTTTTCCGTTTTTCAATCAGCTGGTTCAATTGGTCGTGCAGCTCTTTGATATCGTCACTGATTTGCAGCGACTTGCTGCTGCGTCGTTGAAAATGGTATTTGTCAAGAATGATGTCGATTTGAGTGCGTTTGCGAGTGCCCGGAAGAATGACGACAATGTGCGTCTGGGCCGACGAAGGTTTTGTCATGAAGAACGTGTCGCCAACTTTTTGCAGTTCAGCGGCAAATTTTTTGCCATCTGCTGATTCGATGGTTCCGATAATCGCTTTTTCTTTGCTTAAAGCGACAATATCGGCACTGCGCATGCGGACATTTTCTGTCCAGGGACGATAGCTGTCATATCCCTCTATCATGCCTTTGGAAACATCATAGTATTTGTCATACGTGTCCAGCAGCAGTTCAATGTCGATGTGCTGGCAGCGTCTGACCAGCTCGCTGAATGAAATGGAAAGCAGCGGCTGTTTCCGTCTTTTTTTCTGCTTCTTCTCAATGAGTTTAATTGAAGCTAAAATATCTTTTAAATGTTCACGCATGAACCGGTTTCTTTCAAAATTATAGTCGCTTTTTTCTTTTTGAAAAAAAGTGGTGGCTTCACCGGAAATATCTTTAAAGGAAATATTTCCGTAAAACTGCATTTTTTCAAGTAACGGCTCAACGTGTTCATTTAGCAGGATGAGCTGGAATTCACTCATTTTTACGATTGCCATAACCAAATATCTCCTTTATCAATTGTTTGCGTGCAAAATCTTTATTTTCATCGTAGTAGCGCTGATAAAATGCGATTTCTTTTTCAACTTGTTCCGCCATGGAAGTCCGGTAGGCGTTGATTTCTTCTTCCATTTGTGCTTGCCAGATTTTCTCTTCTGAATCAACTGTCTGGTTCATCTTCTGCACAGCTTTGTGGGCTTGCTGTTTCGCATCACGAATCAGCTGTTTTTCTTTTTCCTTGAGTTCAAGCTGGTTGTCGTCGGCTTTTTTTGCCAGCTGTTCAAGCTGCTGCATTTCTTGTTTCAATGAAGTACCTCCTTTGCTGAAATGTATTAGGGTGCCTGCCCCTTGTCGCTCGAAACGCTTAATTGGCTGTTACATAATAACGTTATCTGGGATATGCTTATAATTAGTATAGACAAACGATTAAAGGGGATTCAAGCGAAATGCGGGATTCTCATAAAAGTGTTATCTTTTGTGAAAGTCTGCTGATCATGAAAGCTAGTTAGTAGAGTCAGCTAACTAAATGCCGGGTTTGAACCGGTGTTTTATTGGCTGTTTTCTTCTGAAGATGTGTCAAAAAAGAAATATTTGACAGTGATATAAGCTGAAAAAACAAATAATAACTAAAACAAGGTTGTCGGATAACAAGCACTGTATTTATGAGAATAATCTTAAAAGAGATACAATAAAACAGTGATGTTCTATTGTATCTCTTCATTAATGATACAAATTTTAGGAAGCAGTGTCAATGAAAGTGATGGGTTTATCTGATTTTTCTGAGCCGGGAGAAGATGACGATCAGGACTGCCAACGTGCCGGCAGCAGCGATCACCCAAGGCCAGACAACTGTTTTTTTACGTCTGTTTTCGACTGCCGGACTGAGGTCGGACGTTGCAGCCGATTGTTCTTTTTCGGTGCTGGATGTGTTAGCTGCTGCGGTGTGTTTCGTCCCGCTGATGCTGCTTTCAGTTGCCAGTGTGTCGACCGTGTCCGGCCCCGTTTCAGAGGTCGTCTGCTGATTGGCGGATGACGGCTGGGGTTCTTTCTTTAGCGTCAAGCGGATGGTTGTCGAATCATTTGCCAACACGTCCAGGACCGAGAGAGTGACCTCTGTGACATCGTCAGGGACGGGCAAAGCAAAGGTGCCGTCATCTTCGGCAACAGCAAACCCGGCGACGCCTTCCAGATAAATATTTGCTCCCGGGCTAGTTTTGCCGCTGAGGACACTGGTTTTCTCGTCATAATGCAGATCACTGACGAGCGAATCCACCGGCATGTCCTCTGCTTGCGCAACAGGCGCGTGAATGAACACGCTAATCATCATCAAACAACAGAAACACAAAATGGCAGTTATTTTTTTGCAAACAGGTTTCATCATGTCGTCCTCCTTTGACTGATGACAGTGCGTTGCTATAGTGAAATATCAAGTTCCACCGGGCAGTGGTCGCTACCCATGATGTGGGAATGAATCTTGGCGTCATTCAGCTGCGGCTGCAGGCGTTTTGACGTGATGAAATAGTCAATCCGCCAGCCGGCGTTGTTTTTTCTCGCATTGAAACGGTAGCTCCACCATGAATAGGCACCTGTCAAATCAGGATAAAAGTAGCGGAAAGTGTCGAGATAGCCGCTATCTAGCAGTGCGGAAAACTTTTCCCGTTCTTCATCAGTGAACCCGGCATTTTTACGGTTGGTTTTCCAGTTTTTCAGGTCGATATTCTGGTGGGCAACATTCAAATCCCCGCAGAGAATGAGGGGTTTTTGGCTGTCCAGCTGATTCAAGTAATGAAGAAAATCATCTTCCCAAGCCATGCGGTAGGCGAGCCGTTTCAATCCTTCTCCGGAATTGGGCGTGTAGCAGGTGATGAAGAAAAAATCCGGGTATTCTAGAGTAATGACCCGACCTTCTAAATCATGTTCGGCACTGCCGATACCGTAGCGGACTGAAAGCGGCTCTCTTTTGGTAAAGATGGCGGTGCCGGCGTAGCCTTTCCGTTCTGCATAATTCCAATACTGGTAGTATGTGTCCGGCAAATCCAGTTCAATCTGCCCGGCTTGCAGTTTTGTTTCCTGCAAACAGAAAAAATCTGCGTCTAATTCATGAAAGACGTCGAGAAATCCTTTTTTAACAACAGCTCGCAAGCCGTTGACATTCCAAGAGATACATTTCATAGAGGTATTCCTTTCATTAGTTAGTGATGGTTTTATTGTAACAAATTCAACAGGGAAATGTTATTCACACGATTGTTTTTCGGGAAACATTAACATTCTGATAATTGTCCGCCGGGGAATTGAGTTTCATTAGGGTTTCATGTTAAAATGAACAAGATGTTTGGAAGAGAAAGGAAATTGACTGTGAATAGAGAGCAAATTAAACGGGATTTGGGCGCGCTTGAGCTGTTGTTTGATGAACCGTTGGCCAACTACACATATACTGAAACAGGCGGTCCGGCCGATGTGCTGGCTTTTCCTAAAAATAAAGATGAAGTCAAACAGCTAATCGACTACTGCCGCAGCCGCGGCTATGACTGGCTGTGTCTGGGCAACGCCAGTAACTTAATCGTCAGAGACGGCGGCATCTCAGGGTTTGTCATCATGTTGACAAAAATGAACCACATGTATATCGATGACACGAAACTGATTGCCGAGGCCGGTGCCAAGTTGATTGATGTAACCTATATGGCATTGACATACGGGTTGTCCGGTTTGGAATTTGCCTGCGGTATTCCCGGCAGTATCGGTGGTGCGGCATATATGAATGCCGGCGCGTATGACGGGGAATTAGTGGATGTGTTTGAGTCTGCTGAAGTCATTTTGGAGGATGGTTCGATTGTCACGTACCGTAAAGAAGACATGGCCTTTTCTTACCGTCACAGCATCATGCAGGATCAAAAAGGGATTGTGCTGACAGTGACGTTCCAGCTGGCAAAAGATGACCACCAGCGGATCAAAGCCCAGATGATGGAGTTGACCCAACTCCGTGAATCCAAGCAGCCTTTGGAGCTGCCTTCGTGCGGCAGTGTCTTTAAGCGCCCGGCAGGACACTATACCGGCAAGTTGATTCAGGAAGCCGGCTTGCAGGGGTTGAAATGGGGAGGCGCTCAGATTTCCATGAAGCATGCCGGGTTTATTGTAAATGTCAATGGTGCGACAGCAACTGATTATATTGAACTGATTGCCCATATTCAGCAAGTCATCATGGAAAAATTTGGTGTCAAATTGGAAACAGAAGTCCGGATTATCGGGCGGGAAAAATAGGTGCACGGGAAAAGACAGGTTCGCCTGTCTTTTTTGGTTATTTACTATAGCTGATAATTTTTTTAATCAACACTGCTTGTAGGAAAGGTTTGTTTTCCAGCCGGAAACGGTATAATAAGAATAAACTAATGAAGCGGAGGGATAGTCATGACTTTTGGAATGATCGCAACATGGCGAATGGCCTATGAAGGGTTTGAGTCGGTAAAAAAAGAGTTGGCAGCAGGAGGTTCAGCCAGAGAGGCTGTCGTGAAGGCAGTCAAATGGGTTGAGGATTACCCGTATTATAAATCAGTGGGTTATGGCGGTCTTCCCAATGAAGAGTGTGCCGTCGAATTGGACTCTGCTTTTATGGACGGCGACACGCTTGATATCGGGGCGGTGGCAGGCATCCAAGACATTGCTAACCCGATAGCGGTGGCTGAAAAACTAAGCCATGAACGGTTCAATACGTTTTTAATCGGCGAAGGTGCCGGCAAATATGCTAAAAAAGAAGGCTTTGCCGAGAAAAATATGCTGACGGACAGAGCCAAGCGCTTTTGGGAACTCCGGGTCGAAGAAGTGAAAAAGAATCAGCTAAGCCCCTATGACGGTCATGATACCGTGGGGATGGTCTGTTTGGACCGGCACCATTCGATGACGGCGGCGACATCAAGCAGCGGTTTGTTCATGAAGTGGGCAGGCAGGGTCGGCGATTCCCCGCTGGCAGGTTCCGGATTTTATGTGAACAGCGATATCGGAGGAGCAGCCGCAACCGGTTTGGGTGAAGATTTGATGAAAGGCTGTCTGAGTTATGAAACAGTCCGCTTGATGGGCGAAGGGCTTTCTCCCCAGGAAGCAGTGGATAAAGCGGTCTATTCATTTTCTGATTTATTGAAAAAACGCAGCGGTAAAGCCGGCGCGATGTCTTTAGTTTGTATGGACCGCCGTGGCCGGTGGGGTGTTGCAACTAATGTGGACTTTTCGTTTGTCGTGATGACCGAGCAATTGGCGCCGACTATTTATTTGGCTTTTCCCAACGAGGACGGCACAACCAAAATCGAGCGGGCGTCAGCAACCTGGCTCCAAGCCTATGAGGAACGTATCAAGCAGAAATTACCTTAATAACGGATCTGAAACGGACCACACACAACACATGATTTATTGCCTGCACTATATCCAGCAAAAGAAAGCGGAAGATTTATTCACCATTGATATGGTTATTCCGTTAAGAGAGGTTAAGGTAGACTACTATGTCGGTGACAAACAAGTAGTGGGTGTCAAAGATGTCGTAACTGGTTGCGCGCTGCCGTTTAAAATATTGTCTGACGGGTATGTGCAGTTGACAGTGGAAGAACTGCGGGGTTACTGCGTCATGTCGGTTCAGACGGTTTAAAGCGGTTGAGGAGGGGAAGGATGTATTTTGTGATTGATATTGGCGGGAGCAGTGTGAAATACGGTGTCTGGCAAGAGGATAAGCTGACAGCAGCCGGAAACTTTCCGACGCCCGCCACATGGGATGCGCTAAAGCACGAGTTCATCCGCATTTGGCGTGATTTGTCCGCCAGATTTGACGGAATTCATGCAGTGGGGGTGAGCGTGCCCGGCGTGCCCCGGCAGGAAGAAGGCATGATCGGCGGTGCCAGCTCTGTTGCTTACTTGCACGAGGTGCCGTTTGCCGCAGAGCTGACGGAGCTGTTTTCGCTTCCTGTCTGGATGGAGAACGATGCAAAATGTGCGGCTCTGGCTGAGATAACGTACGGTGCGGCAAAGCGCATGCATAATGCCCTCTTTGTCATCATCGGCACAGGCATCGGCGGCACGCTGTTGATTGACGGAAAAATCCTCCGGGGACACCACTTGTTCGGCGGCGAGTTTGGCATGATGCTGATTAATGGCCGTGACGAATGGGCAAAACTGGGGTCTGCTGTTCACATGGCGCGGAAAGTCAGTCTGCTTAAAGGCTTGCCGGAAAATGCTTATTCCGGCGAACAGGTTTTTCAGCTGGCGGAAGCAGGTGATGCTGTTTCGGAAAAAGCGGTTGAAGAATTGTATCATGCGCTGGCGGTTGGTATTTACAACTTGCAATATATCATCGACCCGGAGGCAATCGTGATTGGCGGCGGCATTTCCGAGCACCCTGATTTGATTGCCAACATTGAACGGCATTTAAGAGAGATTATGACATACGGCCAGCGGTCGCCGCTATTCCCGCAATTAAAAACGTGTCAGTTTGGCAGTGAGGCGAATCTGATTGGGGCAGCTGTGTATTGCGGACAGCAGAATGCTGAAAAGAAGGAGACGACATGACTACAGAACAACAATTGACAGATATGGTAAACAGTCTGACAGAGGAATATTTTGCCGCTCTAAGAAAATTGCTGCGCATCCCCAGCGTCAAAGGACCGGCAGCCGCCCGTGCGCCATTTGGCGAAGGACCAAGGGAGGCACTTGATACGGCAATGACTATTGCCGGCGAGCTGGGCTTTCAAACCAAAATGGTGAATGACGCAGTGGGAGTTGCACAACTGGGAGAATCTGCTGACTATGTGGGCGTGATTGGACATTTGGATGTCGTGCCCGCCGGTGACGGCTGGTCTTATCCGCCGTTTGATTTGACGATTGAGGACGGGAAAGCATACGGCAGAGGAGTGCTGGACAACAAGGGCCCGGCATTGGCGTGCTTATTTGCCCTGTATGCAATCAAACAGTTGAACTTGCCGCTGACCAAAACTGTTCGGATATTGTTTGGCAGTGACGAGGAGAGCGGGTCCGCGGATATTCCGCTCTATCTCGCTGCTGAACCTGCGCCTGTCTACGGGTTTACACCGGACTGCAAATACCCGGCAGTTTACGGCGAGCGCGGCATGTTGCGCCTTTGTCTGGAAACGGACATCTGTGCCGGCTCGGGAATCGCTGAGTTGACAGGTAATCACCACAGCAGCATGGTACCTGATTTTTCCCGACTGGTCTTTGCAGACGGCTATGAGATAAGCGCGGCTGGAAAAGGATCGCCAAGCAATGCGCCGGAACTTGGCGTGAACAGCATTATCCAATTAGCGCAGGCGCTTCTTGCAGACACAAGCGGCCGTTTGCCGGAGGATGTCAGGTGCTATGCGGACTGGCTGGTTAAGTCATTGGCTAATCAGCATGACGGTGCCGGCCTCGGGATAGATTTTGAAGACCGCGAGTCGGGCAAACTGCAGCTGACGCCTTTTGACTGGTCTGTGACAGCAGATAACACGTTGCAGTTGGGGCTGACTATCCGTTATCCGGTCACCGTGACAGAGGATCAGATACTTTCGCGGCTGTCAGCCAATCTGCCGCCGCACAGCCGGATTCGCGTTGTCCGTTCTTTGCCGGCAGTGATGTTCCCTCAGTCGCATCCGATGCTAAAAGTCATGCAGGACGTGTATGAACGCTGTACCGGAATGGACGGGACCCCCGTTACGACGACAGGGGCGACTTATGCACGGAGCATGCCGAACATTGTGGCGTTCGGTCCATCTTTTCCCGGTCAAAAAGGAATTGCGCATAATAGTGATGAATATATGCTGGTGGCTGATTTGCTGAAAAATATGCAGATTTACGCGCTGACGATTTATGAGCTGGCTAAATAAAGACGCAAACAAGCTGACCGCATCAGGCTTTTTCCTGATGCTGGTCAGCTTGTTTGTGTGGTCGTGAGGTGAAAAGCGGCAGGCCGGCAGCGGCCAGCAAACTGAAAAACGGCATCAGCACATAACGGTAGCGGGTTTGGATTTCGATTCCTTCATGAACTAGTACATAACCGATAATGATGATCAAAAGCACATACACGCCGTCCGGCAATTGGCGCCTTTTTTTAATCAAATAGACCGTCCCGCAGAAGACCCACATCATGTACTGCGTCTTCTGAATGACCGACAAACCGGCAATTGCCCATTGAGGCAGGCCCGTCTGTTTGGTTCCCCACGACAGACTGGTGTCGATGTCCGACCACATAATCAAAAATTTTCTCACCAGTAACCGACTAATGGCAGGAGGATTGTCAAGCCGCTCTGCCAAAAGCTGTCTGGCTGCATCGTTGCGTTCTTCGGCGGTGTCGAATGCCGTGACAATATCATAATCGGCTTGTGTCCATTTGCCGTCGCTTTCCTGATTCAGTCCGACAGCGAACTTCCAATACGGATTGACGGTCTGAATGCTGTCGGCTGTGATGCCGGAAGTCATCAGTGCGGTATCCACAAGCTGATTGGCTGAAAAATAAATAACAGGCAGACAAAGCAAGGTGAGCAGATACCGCCCTTTGTGTTTTTTTACCGGCAGACGGATACAGACGGCGTAAAGCCCGAAAGCAATCAGCAAGATACTGCCCAGCGGCCGGAAGAGATTGCCGAAAGTCAGGAACAGTGCGCACAGTACCGCATTGAGCAGGCTGTCTTTTTCCTGAAGAAACAGGTAAATGCCGGCTAAAAACAGACAAAGCGCAATGATTTGATTGGTCAGTACAGAGTTCAGCACGATGTGCGGCGGGTAAAGTGTTAGCATCAAGCCGGCCATCAGCGCCTGTTTCGTTGAAAAAAATTGTTTGCCGATCATGATGGTCAGCGCAATCGTAACGGTACTGATGATACAGTTCAACAGTTTCAGCCACAAGACATGTTCGCCCAGTAATTTGATGATTATTCCCTGATACATGACGAAGGGGACTTGGTAAGGATACAGGGACAGGTAGCGGCTTTCAGACGCAAAATCCAGCTGGCCGCCGGCAAACTGGACAGCGGCCTGATACATTTCTGAAAAGTCCTGTACCGGCGGTGTGTCGACCGCCAGTATCCAAAGCACTCTCAATCCAATCGCCAGAAGGAGGATATGCCGCATCGTCAGTTTATCGGCCAGGTGCTGCCAGACAAAGCGCATAACGAAGAACCAGCCAGCTGTCAGTACAAGAAACCCGACTGTCAGAATGCCCCTGTTAAGTCCTGTCAACGGTATCGGGAAATAGTCGGCGTTATAGTAAAACAGGTTGCCCAGATTGATCAGCGTAAAAATGATCAGAGTGCACACTGAAACAACATGTAATGAAAGGTTGCGCCATTTTCTCATAGTATCTCCTTTCCGCTGTTTTTTTTGCCAGTTAATCCATACGAATCAGTGTTCTACCAGTATGCGTGCCAGCCAGCAGTGAATCAATGACAGGCTCTGCTTCGGCCAGCCCGACTTCTTGCCGGCTAATATGTGCCAGTGCTTCAGGTGTGACACAGGCAGCCAGCCGCTGCCACATCGCTATTCGCAGTGCTCGGGAAATATTGACTGAATCAATGCCCAGCAAATTGACTCCGCGTAAAATAAACGGGAGCACGGTCGTCTGAAAGGCAATCCCGGCAGCATTGCCGCACAGCGCGATACTTCCGCCATAACGGATGACAGGCAGCAAGTGGGCTACTGTATCACCGCCGACTGTGTCAATGACAAAGTCAAATTGCTGTTTTCCGAGAGGTCCGACTTTATCCGGTACGATGTCCTCGGGAGTGATAACAGCAGAAGCACCCAGCGACTGCAAATAAGTGTCAGCCGTGTCTTTTTTGCGTGATAGGGCAGTGATATGGGTGTATCCCAGTGACTGTAACAGTGTGAGTGCCAGACTGCCGACTCCGCCTGTCGCCCCTGTGACTAAAATAGCCGCATCTTTCGTTTCCTTCAAGCCGTTTTGCTCTAGTTTGTTGATGGCCAGTGCCGCAGTCAGCCCGGCCGTTCCTAAAATCATACTGTTTTTCAGAGATAAATTCTCCGGCAAAGGAATCAGCCATTCGGCCGGCACTCTCGCCAGTTCGCTGAAGCCGCCTGTATGGGTAACACCTAGCCCGTAGCCAGTTGCCAGTACAGCCGTCCCTTTTGCCAATTGACTGCTGTCGGTTGCGATGACCGTTCCGCTGAAATCGATGCCTGGTATCATCGGATAGCTGCGAATCACGCCGCCGTTTTTGACAGAGGCGAGGGCATCCTTGTAATTAATGCCCGAATAGGCCACCTTCACTAGCGTGTCCCCTTCGGATAAGTCGTCCAGTGCAGCCGTGCGGTAAACAAGCGCGACGTCTGTTTCTTTTTTTTCTGCAAAAAGCGCCTTAAATGTTGTCATACGTCATGTCCTTTCCATTCATTTCTTGTTTTAAGTGTAATCGAAACAGCGCTAAAATAAAAGTGATAACGGGTCTTATTTTTTGGTTGAAATAACAGTGTTTTTTGTGTATACTACTCAATGTATTAAACTTAGTGTTTAGAATTACAAAACTTTTGTAGTTGGAAGTTTAATAATAGTGAACTTTCGAGGTGTATCGGAATGGATATCGGAAAACAATTGAAAAATTTACGGATTCAAAAAGATTTGACCCAGGAAGAGCTGGGGGAGCGGACAGATTTGACCAAAGGCTATATTTCCCAGCTGGAGAGAAATCTCAGTTCTCCTTCAATGGAAACTTTTTTTTCCATTTTGGAGGTGCTGGGCGTGACGCCAAAGGAATTTTTTGATGAGAAAAAGCAAAGACAGCGGGTTGTGTACACAGCAGAGGACTACACGATTTATACAGATGAGGAAAAAGGCTACCTGATTGATTGGCTGATACCCGATTCCAATGAAAATGAGATGGAACCGATTATCCTGACTTTGGAAGAAAACGGCAGCTACAAAGAATTCGAGCCGTCATTGTCAGAAACCTTTGCTTTTGTCCTTGAAGGCGAAGTTTGCGTTGAACTGGGCCTGACCCGCTATTTTGCAAAAAAAGGCGAGAGCATTTACTATCAGGCGACCAAAGCCCATCAAATAAAAAACAATTTCAACGGCAGAAGCAGACTGCTGCTTGTGGCAACCAATTCTTATTTATAAGTCAGGAGTGAGAGATGTGAACCAAACCATTATTCGTTTTGAACAAGTCGTCAAACAGTTTGATGATGATGCGCCGGTATTGAAGAATGTGAGTTTTGATATTGAACAAGGCAAATTTTATACGCTGCTGGGACCTTCCGGCTGCGGGAAAACGACTATTTTAAGACTGATTGCCGGCTTTACCGATGCAACATCCGGCACGATTTATTTTGAAGGTAAGCGGATAAACGATTTGCCGCCGGATAAACGGAAAGTCAATACGGTGTTTCAGGATTATGCGTTGTTTCCGCATATGAATGTGTTTGAAAACGTGGCGTTCGGGCTGCGGATTAAAAAGCTGCCGAAAGCTGAAATTCAGCAGAAAGTACATGAGGCGCTCAGGATGGTCCAGCTTTCAGGATTTGAAGAACGGCAAATCAGCGAGATGTCCGGCGGCCAGCGTCAGCGTGTTGCAATCGCCAGAGCGCTGGTGAATGAACCGGAAGTGCTGCTGCTGGACGAACCGTTATCTGCACTTGATTTAAAATTACGGACAGACATGCAGTACGAACTGCGCGAGCTGCAGCAGCGCTTAGGCATCACATTTATCTTTGTGACCCACGACCAAGAAGAGGCGCTGGCGCTGAGTGACGAAATTTTCGTTATGAACAAAGGCAAAATCCAGCAAAGCGGCACACCTGTGGATATTTACGACGAACCCATCAACCGTTTTGTGGCCGACTTTATCGGGGAAAGCAACATCGTCGACGGTGTCATGATTGCCGACAACCTGGTCGAATTTGTCGGCAAACAGTTTGAGTGTGTCGACAGCGGCATGCGCTCCAATGAACCAGTGGAGGTTGTGATTCGTCCGGAAGATTTGAACATCGGTCCGGTTGAGGGCGGAAAACTAAAAGTGAAAGTCGATACACAGCTGTTCCGCGGCGTGCATTATGAGATTATCTGCTATGATGCGGAAGGCAACGAATGGATGATTCACTCCACCCGGCGGGCAACAGAAGGGCAGGAAGTCGGGCTGTATTTTGAGCCGGAAGACATTCATGTCATGCGCTTCGGCGAATCCGAGGAAGAATTTGATGCGCGGCTGGAAAGCTATGACGAGTAAAAGGAGGCATGCCGAGTGACACAATCAAAACGTTTATACACGATTCCGTATATGCTGTGGCTGATGCTTTTTGTGATTGCACCGGTCCTGCTGATTTTCTACCAGTCATTTTTTGACAGCAGCGGACAGTTGACATTGGCCAACTACCAGACATATTTTACATCAGGCACCTATTTGCGGATGACGCTGAATTCGGTGTTCTATGCGTTTTTAATCACTTTTTTCACGCTGCTGGTCAGCTATCCGACAGCGTACTTTCTGACAAAAACCAGACACAAACAGTTATGGCTCCTGCTGATTATTTTGCCGACGTGGATTAACCTCCTGTTGAAAGCCTATGCGTTCATCGGCATTTTCAGTATCCACGGCAGTGTCAATCAATTTCTGGGATTAATGGGGATTGGCCCCAAACAGATTTTGTTCACGGATGCCGGCTTTTTGTTTGTCGCAACTTATATTGAAATCCCGTTTATGATTTTGCCGATTTTCAACGCGCTGGAGGAAATTGACTCTTCTCTCATCAGCGCCAGCCGCGATTTAGGAGCTGACGGTATTCAAACGTTTCTCAGAGTTATTTTTCCATTGTCGCTCAACGGCGTCAAAAGCGGTGTGCAGGCAGTTTTCATCCCGTCACTCAGCTTGTTCATGCTGACGCGTCTGATTGGCGGCAATCGGGTGATCACGTTGGGGACATCCATTGAACAGCATTTTCTGGTTACCCAGAACTGGGGCATGGGCTCGACCATCGGGGTCATCCTGATTATCGCCATGTTCGGAGTGATGATGCTGACCCGCGAACGGGGAAAAAAAGGAGGGCGGAAACATGGCAAATAAACGCTTTAAATGGTCGACCGTGTACTTAGTGCTTGTCTTCGTTCTGCTGTACGCCCCGATTATTTATTTGATTTTTTACTCTTTCAATGCTGAAGGGACGATGAACCGCTTCACCGGTTTCACATGGGAACACTATCGAGCAGTTTTTGAAGACATGCGGCTTTGGGGAATTGTGCTTGACACATTTGTGCTGGCTTTTTCGTCGGCGTTTCTGGCAACAGTCATCGGCACGTTCGGTGCTATGGGAATTTATTACACGAAAAAGCGCAGCTCACGCAATGCGCTGTTAAGTTTGAATAATATTCTGATTGTTTCGCCGGACGTCATTATCGGCGCCAGCTTTTTGATTTTGTTTACCTTTCTTGGGGCCAGTCTCAGTTTTTATTCTGTTTTGATTTCCCATGTGGCATTCAGTATCCCGATAGTCGTGCTGATGGTTTTACCGAAACTGCGTGAGATGAACGACTCGATGATTGATGCCGCGCGCGACTTGGGGGCGAATACTTGGCAAGTCATATATAAAATCTTGCTGCCGTTCATGACCCCGGGGATCATTGCCGGTTATTTCATGGCATTCACTTATTCGCTGGATGATTTTGCAGTGACATTTTTTGTGACAGGCAACGGGTTCAGTACCCTTGCCGTTGAGATATACTCCCGGGCACGGCAAGGTATCAGTCTGGAAATCAATGCCTTGAGTGCGTTGTTGTTCCTGTTTTCGATTGTGCTGGTTTTAGGCTACTATTTTATCAGCCAGGAAAATACCGGCAAAAAATCAAAACGCCATGTGAGAAGGGGGGCAAAACTAGGATGAAACGCTTGAATGCTTTAATCATCGGCATCTTAGCATTGATTGCCATTCTGGCACTGGCGTCGTTCCAACTGAAAAGGACACAGGGACGTGCCGGCAAACAAACCGTAACGATTTACAATTGGGGCGACTACATCGACCCGCAGCTGCTCAAAGATTTTGAAGAGGAATTCGGCTATACAGTCGTCTACGAAACATTTGACTCCAATGAAGCAATGTTCACCAAAATCAAACAGGGAGGCACCGCCTACGATTTGACCATCCCGAGTGAGTACATGATTCAAAAAATGATGAAAGAAGACATGCTCATTAAACTGGACCACAGCAAAATCAACGGCTTGGAACACATTGACAAACGGTTTCTCGATTTGGAGTTTGACCCGGGCAACCAATATTCCATCCCGTATTTTTGGGGCACGCTGGGTATTATCTACAATGACAAGATGATTGAGGGTGACCGGGTGCAGCACTGGGATGATTTATGGCGCTCTGAGCTTAAAAACAATGTCATGCTGATTGACGGTGCCCGGGAAGTGATGGGACTTGCCTTGAACAGCAACGGCCATTCTTTGAACAGCACCAACATAGACGAGCTGAACGAAGCCGCCGCCAAATTGTCCAAGCTGACACCAAACGTCAAGGCCATCGTAGCGGATGAAATCAAAATGTACATGGTCAATGAAGAAAGTGCCGCCGCCGTGACGTTCTCAGGCGAAGCATCGGAAATGCTGGACGGCAATGAACATTTGCATTACGTCATTCCGGAAGAAGGGTCAAACCTGTGGTTCGACAACATTGTCATCCCGAAAACCGCCAAAAACGAACAGGGCGCCTACGATTTCATCAATTTCATGCTGCGGCCGGAAAACGCTGCGGCCAACGCAGAGTATATCGGCTACGCAACACCGAATAAGGCAGCGATGGCCATCCTGCCCGATGACATCACCGGCGATGAGCAGTTCTACCCAAGTGACGAAGTCGTTGCGAATTTGGAAGTTTATGAAGACTTGGGTTCCAAGTATTTGGAATTGTACAATGATTTGTTTTTGGAGTTTAAGATGTATCGGAAATAGCGTAAAAAAAGCGGCTTCGCAGCCGCTTTTTTATTGTACACATGCACTTTTATTGGGGGCTAACCGAATCTCAGAAAGATAAATACCACAACGAACAGTCGACTCGGACTTTGGATAGATCAAGATTTTTCTTAAATAATCATAGCTTGTTGTTCTGAATTTGGTTTACAGTAACAGTTGGACCGATATGCTTCAACTGCTCTTTCGTTATTTCCGGATACCAGTTCATAGCATTACAGGTTGAAAAAAGTAATGAGCTTTTTAGCATTTTTTCGGCCGAATCATTGTTTGCGATGCCCCTAACCAATCTCCCTAGAAAAAAGTCGCCACAAGCAATAGGATTTTTAGCTTTGATCGGTTCTGCAAAACCTCTATATAACTCGCCATCAATACGCCCAACAATCCCTTCTTTTCCTAATGTAATGACAAAATTAGGGATTTCCTTTTTTATGTCTTTTGTCAGTAATGCAAGGTAATCATCTACTGTAGCCAGTTTTTTTTCAGGAAAAATGTCTTGAATTTCCTCGTCATTAATTTTTATTAAATACGGGTTAGTTTCGTGGTAAGTTGTTGCGAGCGCTTTGCCGCTAGTATCCACACACAGTTTAAAGTTAACTTGGCGTTTTTTTAAGGTTGATACTACTTGGGAGATATAGTTTGATGGCATTCCTTTCATGAGAGATCCGGAGAAAACGATAATGTCATTATTATTAATTGATGAAATCAACTTCTCTGTAAATAAATCGAGTGTGTCAGCATTTAAATCAAAGCCTGCTTCATAAATAGGAAGTATTTCTTTTTCCGTCATGTCAACCAAAATATTGCATAGGCGGGTGTTCTTTTCAACTGTAGTTGCCTCTATTTTATAGCCCTTTTCTGCAGCCAATTCAACTAAGTGGGTTCCATACAATCCTCCTATCATCGTATGAATCATAATGTCTGGCAAATCTTTTTCGTAAGTCAAAGCGTATGCAACGTTAAAACTTTTCCCTCCCGGAAACTCCCTTACTTCAATAGGACGGTTAGGAACAGAAGATTCAATAGTTTTGAATAGCAGTGTCCGGTCTACCGCAGGGTTTGGGCAAATCAAGTGAATCATTTTCAGCACTCTCCTTTTTTAACTGAAATCATTATACAACAAAATCTAAGTTATTTGGCATATATTTTGCAAATTTTATTATTTATTATAAAAATGCAAATTTATTGTTGCAAAATGCAAAAAATATGATAATATAATGATAACGATTGCAAAGGGGGTAAAAAAAGTGGCAGAAAATCGCAAAGAGCAAATACTGAATATACTGAAAGAAAAAAAATCAGTTCGGATTCTAGATTTAAGTAAACAATTAAAAGTTTCCAGAGAAACTGTACGTAAAGACATCATGGAAATGGAAGAAGAAGGTTTACTGAAAAAAACGTATGGTGGTGCTGTGCTGGATGAGGCCAATATTGAAACAGATTATGAACGAAGGCGTGCAGAAAATAAAGGACAAAAAGAAAGTATTGCAGATCGTGCGTATCAGTTCATTGAATCAGGTGATACGATTTATTTAGATTACGGTACGAGTACCTACGCTTTAGCTGAAAAATTAGTCGATTTTAAGGATTTAACAGTTGTGACGAATAGTATTCCAATTGTGAATCTGCTCATACATTCCCCAGGCGTTCAATTAATTATTTTAGGCGGAAATGTACGGAAAAACGAAGATTCGCTATTTGGCACATTCGGGTTAAACAGTGCAAAAGAAATATTTGTCGATTTAGGTTTTTTTGGATGCGCCGGTATAGATACAAAATCTGGTGTCACCAACTACCATATGGGGGAAATTGAAATCTCCAAAGTAATGATTCATCACAGTAAAACAGTTATTTTGTTGGCAGATGATACAAAATTTGGGAAATCTGCTCTTTACAAAACTTCAAATTTGGCGGATTTGGATATTGTCATCACGACAACCATGAAGGATTTGGAGGCGGAAGAGGAGTTTTTAAAATACGGATTTGAGATTATCAAAACAGAAGGGGGTGAAAAAGATGATTAAGAAAGAGTTTTTGTTTGACACCTGTTTCAAAACTAAAAATGACCTCTTTAAAGGTGCCACTGAATTTTTAATGAAAAATAACTATGTGTCAGCGGAATTTGAAGAATCACTAAATAAGAGAGAGCAAGATTTTCCCACGGGCTTACCAACCGTTCCGCCTGTAGCTATTCCACATACAGATGGCTCATATGTAAAGAAGGATACGATTTTATGCATCGTCAATAGAAATGAGGTGCCGTTCAATGAAATGGGAGGTGATGAAGACGATTTTGTTTTTCCAAGAGTATTTTTTATGTTAGTACTGGGAAATGGCGAGACACATTTAGCGCAACTGAAAAATCTGGTTGAAAAAATTCAAGATGGCCAGCTGGTCGCAAAATCGTTGGAAGCGAAAAATCTGGAAGAATTCGCAATTGTTGTAAACACATACTTATGAAAACAGGTCTAGTAGGAGGAAGAGAAAATGAAAAAAAAGATTATTGTAGCATGTGGTGGCGCAATTGCGACATCAACAGTAGCAGCAAGTCGTATTCGTGAGTTGCTGAAGGCCCACGGGATAGACGCTGAAGTCAAGCAAACACGTATCACTGAGTTAGACTCAGAAAAAGAGGGAGCGGATTTAATTGTCACGACAGCAAAGGTAAAAAAAGATTATGGGGTGCCGACCATTCACGGTGTGGCATTTATTTCAGGAATAGGCATTGAAAAGCTAGAACAACAGATTTTAGATGTTCTAAAATAAAGGAGGAATTTTCGTGGGAGTCATTCAATATATTGTCGATTTGGGGCCAACAGTGATGTTGCCTCTGATCATTTTCATCATTGGAATTTTACTAAGACAAGGAATTGGTAAATCACTGCGTTCGGGTTTAACAGTGGGTATTGGTTTTGTCGGTATCAACTTAGTCATCAGCTTAATGACTGAAAACTTAGGAGATGCTGCGAAATCAATGGCAGACAATTATAATTTAGGATTAAATGTCATTGATCTCGGCGGGCCGGGAACTTCTCCGATGGCTTGGGCATCAAGTATGGGATTGATTGCAATTCCGATTGCGATAGGCGTTAATATCGTGATGCTGCTGACTAAAATGACAAAAGTTGTGAACGTTGATATTTGGAATATTTGGCATATTGCATTTACTGGAGCAATGATTCAAGTTGCAACAGGGAGTTATATGTGGGGAATTGTCGGTATTGTTGTTCATTCCGTGATTGTTTACAAACTAGGTGATATTTTTACGCCTGTAACGGATGAATACTTTGGCTTAGAAGGCATTGCGATGCCTCACGGCACATCTGCTTATATGGGGGTCATTGCCAAGCCGGTCGATGACTTGATTGAGCGGATTCCAGGATTGAATAAAGTGACACTCACCCCGGAGAAAATTGAAGAACGTCTAGGTGTGTTTGGCCAACCAACTATTATCGGTGCAGTTTTAGGTTTTGTTATTGGCCTGTTAGCGAAATATCCGATTGGGCAAGCTGCCACATTGGCTGTGCAAATGGCTGGTGTCATGGTTTTGATGCCCATGGTAGTAAAACTGATTATGGAAGGTTTGATTCCAATTTCAGAGGCTGCACGTTCAATGTTAGATAAACATTTTTCTGGCAGTGATTTCCGAATTGGTTTGGACTGTGCATTAATGTTAGGTGATTCAGCGGTTGTTGCCTCCTCGATGTTGTTTGTCCCGTTAACGATTTTGATTGCGGTCGTGCTTCCTGGCAATAATATTTTACCATTTGGTGATTTGGCAACAATTGGCTTCTTCGTAGCAATTGCGGTCGGAGTCCATAAAGGAAACATTTTCCGTACACTCTTTTCAGGAACAGCAATCATGACAATGACATTATGGATTGCTAATCAAATGGCCCCTATCCAGCAGGCATTAGGTCAACAAGTTGGTTTAACAAAGGCGGGTGAGCAGATTTCATCAATGGACCAAGCCGGCTCCCCAATCACTTACTTGCTGACTAAAGGTATTACTTTGGAAATGGGTGTTGGTTTCTTTGTGATTTTGGTTCTTTACTGCTTCTGTGTAGCTTATACGTATGCCAAATATAAACAAGGTAAGTTATATGTAGAAGAAGCGTAGGAAGGTGAAGAAAGTGAAAGCATTAGTAGTGACAGATGTTGCCGCAATGGAATTACAGGAAGTTGCCGTTCCTTCTCCTCGAAAAGGAGAAGTATTAGTGAAAGTTGCTTATGTCGGAGTATGTGGATCTGATTTACCGCGTTATTTTGATGGAGGAGTTCACCAATTCCCACAAGTATTAGGGCATGAATTTTCCGGTACCATAGTTGAGGTTGGCGAAGGTGTGCAAATAAAGAAAGGCACACGCGTCACAGTCGCTCCGCTGGTGCCATGCAACACATGTGAGCAATGTTGCAGCGGTTGTCCGCAATTATGTCTTAATTACAGTTTTATCGGGTCAAGGCAACAAGGCGCAATGGCTGAGTATGTGATTGCTCCTATTGAAAATTGTTTAGTTGTCCCAAAGGAATTGCCCTTGAAAATTGCTGCAACCATCGAACCGTTGACAGTTGCGATTCATGGAATCGAACGAATTCGGACAAAAGCAGGAGACAAAACACTAGTATTAGGTGCGGGGACAATTGGTTTAATGACCATCTTGGCGTTACGCGCGCGTGGTGTTGGTGAAATTACGGTCGTTGATCTAAATAATCAAAAATTAGCACTGGCGAAGAGAATTGGGGCAGATGTTATTCTCAATCCTTTGTCAACTGATTTAGATGAGCATTTCAAGAAAAACGGACTTGCTTCTGTTGTATTTGAAACTGCCGGCAATCACATCACACAGGTACAATCGATTAAGTATGCAGCGCGGCGAGCCAGAGTAGTGTTTGTCGGAACATGTACGCATCCGGTAAATTTTGCAGCAGAGGAATTTGAATTGATTTTGCGTCGCGAGCTGGAATTGACCGGTTCATGGATGTCGTATTCGGCTCCTTTCCCGGGATTTGAATGGTATGCAGCGTTGCGGTATTTAGTATCAGGTGAAATTGATACATCGCCATTGATTACGGGGATTTACCCGTTAGAAGCACAAGCTGAACCATTTGAAAAAATGCGCGAAAAAGATTCAAATGAAGTCAAGGTATTATATGAAATTGGAGGAGAAGTTGAGTGAGTGAGTTGAAAACTGCAAGGCTACGCAAGATGCTGAACAAGCAGCAGATCATTGCAGCATTAGCGATTGACCAACGAGGGGCTATGAAAAGATTAATGTCAAAACACAAAAAAGAAGCCACTTCGGAAGACATAATAGAATTTAAAACTTTAGTCTCAAAAGAATTAACACCCTACACATCTTCCATATTACTAGACCCCGAATACGGATTACCTGCGGCCAAACAGAAAGATCCAGAAAGTGGCTTATTATTAGCATACGAAAAAACGGGTTATGATGCAACCGTTCCGGGAAGATTACCAGATATTTTAGATGTCTGGTCAGTACGCCGCTTAAAAGAAGCGGGTGCTGATGCGTGTAAATTTTTATTATATTACGATATCGATGAAGCAGAAGAGATTAATGAACGCAAGCACGCTTTTGTTGAACGATTGGGTTCAGAATGTGTTGCAGAAGAAATGCCGTTTTTCTTAGAATTACTTTCTTATGACGCGGCTGGTTTAGATGCTAACAGTGCGGATTATGCGAAAGTAAAACCGCATAAAGTCAACGGGATGATGAAAATTTTTTCAGATGAAAAATATCATGTTGATGTATTGAAAGTTGAAGTGCCAGTGAATATGAACTTCGTTGAAGGGTACGCTGAAGGTGAGGTAGTTTATTCAAAAGATGACGCAGTGAAGTGTTTTGAAGAACAATCAGCGTCAACACACTTACCTTTTATCTTTTTAAGTGCAGGTGTTTCAGCTGCGCTGTTCCGGGAAACCTTACGTTTTGCGAAAGATGCCGGTTCAACTTTTAATGGTGTGCTATGCGGTCGTGCAACATGGGCAGACGGCATAGGGGTTTTTGTCAAAGAAGGTGAAAAAGCAGCAGTTGACTGGCTGCGCACACAAGGAAAACAAAACATTGATGAATTGAATACCGTACTGGCTGAAACAGCCACGCCGATAAAACTAGCGGACAACTAAATCAGTCCATCAAAAAAGTGAACAGAATGAAAGAAGCATAGCTTCAAGTAATTTATTTAGGCGCTGGACTGAGGATTTCTTAGAACATAGTTTAACAGCTTGGGAGCATGATTATTAGTGCTCTCAAGTTTTGTTTTTATATGATTTAGCAGTCTTATGAAACGTGCTTGCCAAAGTTGCCTTACTTTGTTAATGCTCCCGAGTGTAATCGCTTGCACACGTTCTGGAAACATGGTATAAAATAAGTGTAAGGGGTCATATGAATTCCCGGTAGGTGCAGACGATGTAGGTTCTGCTATTGAAAAGAATTTGTATGAGACTTCAAAGAAAACCTTGTAAAGGATGTGGGAATTTGAGTTACTCCTTACAAATGGAATACGGTCTGACAAGCGGTCATTAATGAGGGTTGAGTGGACATAAGAACCTCAATTCAGATGTGTATGAACGAAAAAAGAGAACCGCTTGCCAGACTGTTATTTTTTTGTCATCAAGCTAAACACGGTCAAGCTCTGTCATGAAAAAAGACGGGGCTTTTTTCATGTTTGCCGGAGGTTCATTACTTTTTTGCGTCAATAGTCATTAAAAATTTAAAATTTCACTGTTTTCATGTATAATCAAACAAGCAAACAGCTTTGTAAGGATGAGAGGAATGGAGATAATTGAAAAGGCATCTGCTAAAATAAATCTCGGTCTGGATGTTTTATATAAACGCGACGACGGCTATCATGAGCTGGAGATGATTATGGCAAGTGTGGACTTGTCGGATTATTTGACGTTCACTGCATTGGATGAAGACAAGATCGTCATCACGACGGATAACGGCTTTTTGCCGGTGGACGGGAAAAACAATATTTATCAGACGATTGAAATCATCAAGCAGCACTATGCCATAACAAAAGGTGTCCATGTGGATTTGAAAAAACGCATTCCGGTCGCAGCCGGTTTAGGCGGCGGAAGCAGTGATGCGGCAGCAACGTTTCGCGGATTGAACCGCTTATTTGAATTGAACATGACGTATGAGGACATGGCGGCGCTCTCTATACCGGTGGGGACAGATGTTCCTTATTGCATATACAGCCGGACGGCGCTGGTCAAAGGCGTTGGCGAAAAAGTCATTCCGCTGGCACGGCCCATCCCGCAGTGCTGGGTCGTACTGGTGAAACCAAAATTGAGTGTATCGACACCTAAAGTGTTTGCGCGATTGTCGCTGGATGATGTGACTCATCCGAGAATCGACAAGCTGCAGGAAGCCATCGAAACGAACGATTACGACATGCTGACACGTTATCTGGGCAATTCTCTGGAAACCTATACCATGAAAAAACATCCCGTTGTTCGCCAAATCAAGGAAAAAATGCTGCAGTTTGGTGCGGATGCGGCTGTCATGAGCGGCAGCGGCCCGACGGTGTTTGCGCTTTGCCGGAAACAGTCGCGTGCGCAGCGGGTAGCCAATGGCCTGAAAGGGTTTTGTGAAGAAGTTTATGTGGTCCGGACACTGAATCAGTAAAAGCGCAGAAGATGCGCTTTTTTTGAGTGCTTTGCTTGTGTTTACTGACAGAAAATGATAAGCTATAAAATGTTTTAAAACGGAACGGTTACGATTTGTGAATGGAGAGGTAACAATAATGAGATACATAGATGTCAAAGACCTGACATTTTATTATGGCGAAGAACCAGTGCTGGAAGACATTTCGTACCATGTGGATTCGGGTGAATTTGTCATTCTGACCGGTGAAAACGGCGCGGCAAAGTCCACGCTGATTCGCAATACGTTAGGACTGTTGAAGCCGGCGGCGGGGACGGTCACGATTTCAAAGACGAATATAGAAGGAAAAAAATTGAGTATCGGCTATATCCCTCAGCAGATAGCCTCATTCAATGCCGGGTTTCCAAGCACGGTGATTGAGCTGGTCCGCTCAGGACGCTTCCCGCGGGGCAAATGGTTTCACCGTTTGACTGAGCGTGATCATCTGCATGTGGAAAAGGCGTTGAAGTCCATCGGTATGTGGGAGATGCGGGATAAAAAAATCGGCGAGCTGTCCGGCGGTCAGAAACAGCGTATTTGTCTGGCGCGGATTTTTGCGACAGACCCGGATTTGTTTATACTGGATGAACCGACGACCGGGATGGATGAAAATTCCCGCGGCGAGTTTTACCGGCTGCTGCGCCATAGTGCCCACGTGCATCAGAAAGCAGTATTGATGATTACGCACGACCATGAAGATATCAAGGAGTACATGGACCGGCATATCCAGCTTGTGCGGAAGGAGGATTCTGAATGGCGATGTTTTCATATGAGTTCATGATTCGGGCGTTGATTGCGTCCTGTTTCATGGCTGTTATTGCTCCGATGCTGGGAGTTTTTCTTGTGCTGAGGCGCCAGTCGCTGCTGGCTGATACACTGTCACATGTGTCTTTGGCAGGTGTGGCGTTAGGTTTTTTTCTGAACCAGAATCCAACAGTGATGACGTTGATAGTGGTAGTGATTTCTGCGCTTTTGCTGGAGTATTTGCGCGGCTTATACAAATCCTACTCTGAAGTTTCCACAGCGATTTTGATGGCCGGCGGACTGTCGATTGCCCTTGTGCTGATGAATGCCAATAAGGGAGCGGCGGCAATGAACATCCAACAGTATTTATTCGGTTCCATTGTGACAATCAACTGGAGCCAAGTCAGACTTTTAGGAATCTTGACGGCGGTCAGCATCATCCTGTTCTTGGCTCTGAAACGGCCGATGTACGTCTTGACGTTTGATGAAGAGACGGCGCATGTCGACGGTTTGCCGACGAGACTGCTGTCAACGATGTTTAACGTCTTGACCGGTGTTGCAATTGCCGTGATGATTCCGATTTCTGGAGCTTTGCTGGTGTCGGCCATCATGATTTTGCCTGCTGCGATTGCCATGAAAATCGGGAAAAGTTTCAACGGCGTCATTTTTATTAGTGTAGGAGCCGGGTTGTTAGGCATGGTTTCCGGGCTGGTGGCATCGTTTCAAATTGATACACCGCCGGGAGCGACCATCACGTTGATTTTTATTGCGTTGTTCTTACTTGTCAATGTGTTCAACGTTGTTATGCTGCGTCTCTTGAAGAAAAGATAGAGACGAATGAAAAGCAGCTGCATCTTTCGCTTTATACAAAATGACGAACAATTATTAAAAATTAAAGAAAATCATTTGCTTTTTTTCGTTAAAACCTTATAATAGAATCAACTATTTAAAACAGATGAGGTAAAAGCATGAAAATAAAACGAAGTGAACGCCTGATTGATATGACCCAGTACCTGCTGACGCATCCCCACACGCTGACGCCGCTGACGTATTTTGTGAAGCGGTATGAGTCGGCAAAATCCTCCATCAGCGAGGACTTGGCAATTATTAAAAAAACGTTTCGTCAACGGGGGACCGGTCGGCTGGAAACAGTCCCAGGTGCAGCCGGCGGCGTTATCTTTACTCCGGAGATGTCTTATGAAGAAGCCAAAGCAATTGTTTTGGCGCTGTGCGAGCGCTTGTCCGAGCAGGACCGGCTGTTGCCGGGCGGCTATGTCTATTTGTCTGATTTACTGGGCGAGCCGCAGCTGCTGAAGCAAGTCGGCAGGATTATTGCCTCCCGCTACGTCGGCAAAAAAATCGATGCCGTCATGACAGTGGCAACCAAGGGCGTACCGATTGCCCAAGCGGTCTCGTATTATTTGAACGTACCGTTTGTCATCGTCCGCCGGGATTCAAAAATCACTGAAGGATCGACGGTCAGCGTCAACTACGTGTCAGGTTCTTCCGAGCGGATTGAGAAGATGGAGCTGTCCAAGCGCAGCTTGAAGCGGGGATCAAAGGTGTTAGTGGTCGACGATTTTATGAAAGGCGGCGGCACCGTCAACGGCATGCGTGCCTTGATTGAAGAGTTCGAAGCGGAACTGGTCGGTATCACAGTGTTTGCCGAGTCCACCTTCAGCGGCCGGCGGATGGTCGAAGAATACACGTCCTTGCTGTGCGTGCGCGATGTGGACACACGGACAAAAAATATCACCGTTGTGCCGGGCAATTATTTTGCCGATTAAAAGAGTTTATTACTTGGATTGAAAGTGGTATAGTTAAAAAGAGCTTATAACGTAAGCTCTTTTTTATTGAAATGTGATGAATGGTTAGATAAACTACACGTAACAAAAAATGAATCAGGGAGTGTTTTGAAGTGACTAATCGTTATGCCGTTATTTTAGCAGCCGGACAAGGTTCGCGTATGAAGTCATCGTTGTACAAAGTGCTGCATCCAGTAGCCGGGAAACCGATGGTAGAGCTGGTCATGACGCAGGTGGAGCAGCTAGATGTCGAGCAAATCGTTACGGTGGTCGGCTTTGGTGCTGACAAGGTAAGAGAGTCTCTGGGAGATAGAAGCGACTACGTGCTGCAGGAAGAACAGCTCGGCACCGGTCATGCTGTGATGCAGACGCGCGAGCTGCTGGCAGACAAAACAGGGACGACACTGGTCATCTGCGGCGACACGCCGCTGTTAACTGCAGCGACACTGGAGCAGCTGTTTGCACACCACGAAGCAGCCGGAGCCAAAGCAACGATTTTGTCTGCCATTGCAGCAGACCCTTCCCACTACGGCCGGGTCGTCAGAAATGCCGACAACCATGTTGAAAAAATCGTTGAACACAAGGATGCGAATCCGTCCGAGCTGACCATCAAAGAATTTAATACGGGAACTTACTGTTTTGACAACGCGGCGCTCTTTTCCGCTTTGGAAAAAGTCGGTAACGACAATGCCCAGGGCGAGTATTACTTGCCGGATGTCATTGGCATCCTGAAACAGGCAGGTGATATCGTCTCCGCCTATATCATGGATTCTGAGGAAGAATCCATGGGCATTAACGACCGCGCGGCGCTGGCCAAAGCCAACAAACTGATGCGCCAACGTGTGAATCATGAGCTGATGCAGCAGGGAGTGACGTTTATCGACCCTGATACGGCATATGTGGATGTGGGCGTGACTATCGGTCAGGACACTGTCATCGAACCGGGAGTCAGCTTAAAAGGCGACACGACCATCGGCAGCCATTGTGTCATTGGCGCCCATTCTGAAATCGTGGACAGCAAGATTGGTGACGGTGTGCGTGTCACTTCGTCAATGATTGAGAAATCTGCCGTGGCGGACGGCGCGGATGTCGGCCCGTATGCCCACCTGCGTCCGCTGTCGGAAATCGGGGAAAATGTTCACATCGGCAATTTTGTCGAAGTCAAAAAATCCAGCATTGCGAAAAATACTAAAGTCGGCCATTTGACCTATGTCGGTGATGCAACGCTGGGAGAAAACATCAATGTCGGGTGCGGGACAGTCTTTGTCAATTATGACGGCAAAAACAAGCACCACACTCATGTCGGCGACAATGTCTTTATCGGCTGCAACGCCAATTTAGTTGCACCGGTGACTCTTGGAGACGGCAGTTTTGTGGCAGCCGGCTCGACTATTACAGAGGATGTGCCCGGTGATGCGCTGGCGATTGCCCGTGAACGACAGACAAATTTAAAGAATTATGCAAAAAAGTTGCCATATAACTCATAATTCTGCGGAAACCACTTGATTTATATACAAAAAATGACTACTATTTAGTAGGAACAGTTAACGAGAGAACAAAAAGAAAGTGGAGGTCCTCATGTCAAACAATTACTTTGATCCAAGGTTGAAAATTTTTTCGTTAAATTCTAACAAGCCGTTAGCAAAAAAAATTGCGGATGCTGTCGGGGTGGAGTTGGGAAAGTCAGAAGTCAGACAATTCAGTGACGGAGAAATTCAAATCAATATCGAAGAAAGTATTCGCGGCGGTCATGTTTATCTGATTCAATCAACGAGCCATCCGGTCAATGACCACCTGATGGAACTGCTGATCATGATTGATGCATTGAAACGTGCCAGTGCGAAAACCATCAACGTCGTTATGCCTTACTACGGCTATGCACGCCAGGATAGAAAGGCGCGGTCGCGCGAGCCGATTACGGCAAAGCTGGTAGCCAATATGCTGGAAACAGCAGGAGCAACCCGGCTGCTGACGCTGGATCTGCATGCATCGCAGATTCAAGGATTCTTTGATATTCCTGTGGATCATCTGATGGCAGCACCATTATTGGCAGATTATTTTATTGAACATGGTTATGAGGGAGACGGTGTTGTGGTTGTATCGCCTGACCATGGCGGTGTGACACGCACCCGCAAACTGGCGGAATTTTTGAAATCACCGATTGCGATTATCGACAAACGCCGGCCAAAAGCCAACGTCGCCGAAGTCATGAATATCATCGGTGAAGTCAAAGGCAAAAAATGTGTCTTGATCGACGACATGATTGATACTGCCGGCACGATTTGTTTGGCTGCAGATGCTTTGAAGGAAGCTGGCGCAACGGAAATCGTAGCGAGCTGTACCCATCCGGTATTGTCCGGTCCGGCAATCGAGCGCATCGACAAGTCGGCCATCAAACGCTTGGTCGTGACAGATTCGATTCAGCTGCCTGAGCACAAACATTCCGATAAGATTGACACAGTCAGTGTTGGTCACTTGATGGGTGAAGCTATCAAACGCATCCACGAAAACAAACCAGTGAGCCCACTTTTTGAAACAAAAAAATATGTCCACTAGCAGTGTGCGGCCGCCTTTATCGGGCGGCCGTTTTTTTTGCGTGCGGCGGGACAAAAAAAGGGCTGACGGCAAACATGCGCCATCAGCCCTGTGACTGCCGGGACTATTTTACTCCTTGAAACTGCGATTGGTAGCGCGGCTTTTTCCCGCGGGATTTGGCCGCTTTGACAGTGTTGATGATAATCACGCTCGTATCGGCAAAGAAATCTCCCACATGCTGTTTTTTAGGTGTGAAGGCGGCAATTACATAGCCGATACTGAAAATAAAGGTTTTTAAGATAAACCGGCAGGCACATTCTCGAATGAGAACTGTTTGCCAGCTCAATTCATCTTCTGTCAAGCTGACGACTTTCAGTCCGAAAATCATTTTTCCGATGGTTTGCCCGGAGTTTAGCTTGGTTAAGAGTGTGAAATACGCCAGATAAATAGCCAGAGAAGCCAGTCCGTAAAAGGTGATTAAGGACGTGCTGGTCTCAAATCCCATGACTTTATAAAACAGCCCGATAGTAGCGCTGGTGATGGCACCGATGCAAATCAAATCCACCAGAAACGCGAATAAGCGCAGCCAAAAACCTGCGAAAAAGTAATTGGGAAACTGATTGATGATATCGGCAGTGAGTTTTAGGTTGTTTTTCACATTAAAAACCTCCGTAATAATACATCGGCTTCGGCGCTTCAGAAGAACCGAATGTTTCAAAAACCGATAAAACCCGCTCAGTGGTGGTGGCTTTTAATCCTTGCCACTCCGCAACTTTCACGCCCAGCCAGGAAGAGGCAAAACCGGTTGTGTCATTTTCATAGACAACCACTTTAGCATCAGTTAATTTCTGTTCTTTTTTCAATGCTTCCAAGGCATCTTCGGGATAACCGATTTCATCGACTAAACCGTTTGCGACTGCCTGGCTGCCGTCATAAATACGGCCGTCCGCAAGTTTCTTGACAGCTTCGACATCCATTTTGCGACCTTCAGCCACAATCCCGACGAAACGGTCATAAGCACTCATGATGAAGTCTTGCACGACTTCTTTGTCTTCTTCAGTCGGTTTGCGATTGGGCGACATCATGTCCTTTAACGCCCCGCTTTTGTAAGTGGCATCCGTCACGCCCATTTTTTCCAGCAAGCCGGAAATGTTCAATCCGGAGATGATGACACCAATAGAGCCGGTGGTTGTTTCTTCTGTTGCAAAAATTTTATTTGAATTAGCGGAAATGTAATATCCGCCGCTGGCTGCGGTGTTTTTGAACGACGTATAAATCGGAATCTTCAATTCTTTGATTTTAGCTAATTCTTTGGCGATTTCGGCACTTTCATAGACGCCTCCGCCGGGTGAATCCACTTCCAGGAAGACTCCTTTGACGGTATTGTCTTCTTGGATTTTTTTTAATTGGGCTAAAAAGTTTTGGTGATTGTATGTTTCATGACTGAACAGGCTGCTTTCGCCAGTATCCATGATAGTGCCTTCAACCGTCAGCTTCACGATTTTTTTATTGGCAGCTCCGTCTTCCAAGGTTTCTTCCACCAGTTCATTAGAGCCGTAAAAAATTTTGTTGATGCCCGTTAACGCAGGCTGTGTGCTTTCTTCTGTTTCTTTGCCCGGAATAAATGCAATGACAAGTGATAATACCAATAATGCACCTGCAATTCCTAAAGCGACCCATCTTTTCGTATTCATATAGTCCTCCTAAAAATCTCTTGTTCACATGGCTGTTTTTTTGATCAGTGGCGTGATGACAGTTCTCACACCGTGCCGCAGTGATTGCCCTCCTTTTGCTGTCCGAAAAAAGCAAGTTTCTTCGAATGTTTACGCCATTTTACGTAATCTGATACCGATTAGTGCGGCGGCATCATCTTTTTTAGTTTAACTTAAAATGAACGTTCAATCCAGTCCCAATGTGAGTTCTTTCATTTCCCGTACTCGCAGCGGTTTCATTCGAGGGGCGCACAAGCAATGACAGACAGGGCATATTTTTTTAAAAAAAAGGGACATGGCGTGTTCCGGCCATGTCCCGTTTTGAAAAACATAGTTGTGTTATCAGCAGTTTACGGCAAAAGCCCTTAACTATCTCCATAGTCAGAAATTATGAACGCTGATTTTTCTGTTCTGCCAGCAGCGAACGGATATCGGTCAAAATGTCTTCGGCAGACTCTGCCGGAATTTCTTCTTCTTCCTTTTTTTGAGGTCCGATTTTCTGTGCAGCTTTGTTGGCGAATTTGATGATCAGGAACAGCACAAATGCTGTAATTAAAAACGTGATAATTGCTGAAATAACCTGTCCGTAGTTGAAGCTGACACCGTTGATGCGAAAGGTTAACTCTTTTGTGGCGTCATCCAGATTTTTTCCGCCAGTCAGCAAAGCGGCGACTAATCCAATTAGAGGTGTGATCAGTCCTTCCACCAAAGAAGTGACAATGGCAGTGAAAGCACCGCCGATAATCACACCGACAGCCAAATCGAGCACATTGCCTCTCGTGATGAATTCACGGAATTCTTTTATCATAACATTTCCCCCCTTTGCGTTTTATTATACAGAAATCCGGCAAAAGTTAAAAATAAAAAATATCAAAAAAAAGAAGAATCGAGTGTAATGTTTTTGTAATATATGATAAAATAATGTAACTGAGTTAAAATATTAAGGGAGAGCCTATTTTATAAGATTCTATCAAAATTCGTTTATTTCATAGTCTTTTCCTGTTTAAAATGACTGTTTTTTGATACTCTGTAGATATATGAATCATTTCTCTCAAAACAATCAAGAGGAGTCTTAGAATGAGTATAGAATTAACCCAAGGTGTAACACTGCATGTTCTGCCGACTGAAAAATACAAAACTACACGCATTATGATCCGGTTTGCTGCCGAATTGGACAAGGCGACCATCAGCAAACGGACACTGCTCTCCAGCCTTATGGAGACCAACAGCTTGACTTACCCAACACAAAGCGACATCAGCAGGAAACTGGCCGAGCTGTACGGGGCCGGTTTCAGCATTGATGTGATGAAAAAAGGGTCCCGTCATTTTTTCACAGTCACACTGAACTTAGTGGACGAGTCGCTGTTGTCCAGCGGTTCCACGGTGTTTGAAGACGGTGTGGCTTTTTTGCGGGATATTTTATTCCATCCGAATGTCACCGGCGGTCAGTTCGACCAAGAAACATTTGAGCGGGAACAACGCAATCTGGTGAAATATATCGCATCGGTGTTTGATGACAAGCAGAGTTATGCGGCGCTGTCGCTTCAGGAATTATATTTTGCCAACTCGGACAGCCAAAAGACACCGAGTTTCGGTACGACGGAGGATATTTTAAAAGAAACCGCCGCATCGCTGGCCGCTTACTATCAGCAGATGCTGGCGGAAGATGCTGTGGATATTTTTGTCATGGGAAATATGGAAGAACAATATGTTGCCCAATGTTTCGAGGGATTCGGTCTGGCTCCGCGCCAGCCTGTCAGCGGCGGCTTGTTCTACACCCAACCGGTACAAAACATCATCCGCCAGAAGACGGAAACGCTGCCTGTCATTCAGTCGAAACTGAATCTCGGGTATTTTACCGACATTTATTTTCATGACGACCAGTATTTCCCGCTGCTAGTGTTTAATGGGCTGTTCGGCGGTTTCCCGCATTCAAAATTGTTTATGAATGTGCGTGAAGCTCACAGTCTGGCCTACTATGCCAGCAGTTCGATCGACACGTTCCGCGGGATGATGACAGTGCAGACAGGAATTGACGGTGCCAACCGCGACAAAGTGCTGAGACTTATCAGCGAACAGCTGAAAGAACTGGCTCAGGGGATTGTCAGCGACACCGAATTGCTGCAGACAAAACGCATGCTGCAAAACCAATATTTGCTTTCCTTGGATAATCAGCGTGCCTTGATGGAACAGCGCTTTTTGGAAATGCAGCTCCCGCAGTCGCGCATAACTGACGAAGAATGGCTGGAGCGGGTCGCGGCAGTGTCGCTTGATGACGTGCAGCGCGTCGCCCAGCAGACGAAATTGCAGGCGGTCTACTTTATGGAAGGCGGTGCTGAGTAGTGGAAAAAACATATTATCCTCACATCAATGAGACACTTTACACGGAAGTTTTGCCGAACGGCTTGGAAGTGATGCTGCTGCCGAAGCAGGGCTTCCATAAAACGTATGGTCTGTTTACCACCAATTACGGGTCGGTGGACAACGAGTTTATCCCCATCCATGAAACAGAGTTTGTCCGCGTGCCGGATGGTATCGCGCATTTTTTGGAGCATAAGCTGTTTGAAAAAGAAGACGAAGATGTCTTCCAGAAATTTGGCCGGCAAGGTGCGTCCGCCAATGCGTTTACCAGTTTCACACGTACGAGCTACTTGTTTTCGGGGACTGGTCAGGTGACGGAGAACATCGAAACCTTGCTGGACTTTGTTCAGTCGCCTTATTTCACCCAAGAATCGGTCGACAAGGAAAAAGGCATTATTGGTCAGGAAATCCAGATGTATCAGGACGAACCGAACTGGCGGCTGTTTTTTGGTATGCTGAATAACTTGTATCCGAAGCACCCGCTGCATATCGACATTGCGGGAACGGAAGACAGCATTGCTGAAATTACAGCGGAAGATTTGTATTTGTGTTATCATACATTTTATCATCCGAGCAACATGAACCTGTTCATCGTCGGCAACATGGACGTGGATAGTATTTTACAGACGATTCGGGACAATCAGGCGAGAAAGCCGTTTGAGGCGGCTGTTCCGGTGAAGCGCCGGTTCCCGGTTGAATCGGGCGACGACCTCGTCAAAGAAAACAGCATCACTATGTCGGTATCACGCCCCAAGGCAATTGTCGGGCTGAAGGGCCTCGATGAGCTGCCTGAGGACGGTCTGGCAAAATTAACGTACCGGACATCCGTTCAGCTGCTTTTGCAGTTGCTGTTCGGCGACGAGTCCGACAATTATTTGACAATGTACAATGACGGCTTGGTAGACGACAGTTTTTCTTTTGAATTTAATCTGGACCGGGGCTTCCATTTTGCCGATTTCAGTTCGGATACAGATGAACCGGAACGGTTTGCCAATCAAATCATGAACATTTTGATCCGGGCAGACAAAAGCACTGAACTGACGAAGGAAAAGTTTCTTCTGGCCAAACGCCGGATGCTCGGGAAACATTTGAAGTCCTTGGATTCGCTGGAGTTTATTGCCCAGCAGTTCAGCGGGTTTAAATTCGGCACCGCGACCTTGTTTGATTTGAGCAAGGTCATCGACAGCATCACGCTGGACGATGTGCATCGTGTGCGTGAATCGTTTATTCGTCCGGAAGGTTTAAGCAAATTTTTCATTTATCCAAAAGAAACATAAGGGTGACTGACAGTGAAATATATTTTAGTAATGGGTGCAAGCGGCGATATCGGCCAGGCGTGTGTGAAACAACTGGCGCGGGAAGGCTATTCAGTCTACTGCCATTATCATACCAACCGGCAGGCTGTTGACACACTGGTTGCCGAGCTGAGTTGCCAATACCCCCAGCAGGACTTCTTTGCAGTGCCGCTGGACATGACAGATGAGGCGGCTTTGCCTGCGTTTGTTGCGGATTTGTTCGAGGTGAACGGCATCGTTTTTGCAAGCGGCGGGACGGTTTATAAACTGCTGGCTGATACAACGCCGGCAGAAATGGACCGCCTGTGGCAAGTCCACGTGAAAACCCCTGTGCGGCTTTGCCAGCTGCTCCATTCGAAGCTGGTGCGGCGTACGGGCAGCATTGTGTTTGTCAGTTCGGTCTACGGACTGATTGGCAGCCCGATGGAAGTCATGTATAGTACTTTAAAGGGGGCCCAGCTGTCATTTGTCAAAGCGTATGCCGGAGAAGTGGCTTCCTCAGGTATTACCGTGAATGCTGTCGCACCCGGGGCAGTTGACACACAAATGAACCAAGCGTTAACATCTGAAGAAAAAGAAGAATTGATCTCTTCCATCCCGGCCGGCAGACTGGCACAGCCAGCAGAAATTGCCGCCAGCATCGTGTTTTTGTTAAGCGATAAGGCGCGCTACATCACGGGCAGCACGTTGCCTGTGACCGGCGGATGGCAAGTTTAAGATAGAAAGTGGAGGCGAGGACTTGGATACAATTGGAGAAAAGTTGAAGATCGCTCGTCTAGAGAAAGGACTAACGATAGGTGATTTACAGAAAATCACTAAAATCCAGCGCCGTTTTTTAGAAGCGATTGAAGCAGATGATTTTGATGCGATGCCCAGCGATTATTATACGCGAACCTTTATCAAGCTGATGGCAGAAGCCGTTGATTTAGATGCCCGTCCTCTGCTTCGGCAGTTTGACGGCGAACCAGACCAGCAATTCGGCTACACGCCTCGTCCTGAACGGATTGAAGGTTCTCGGAAAGCACGCCATGAAGAGAGCAGAAGCAAAGTGGCTATTTTTAAGTCCTACATTCCAGTGTTAATCCTTATTTTAACTGTTTCTCTGATTATTGGCGGCATTATTTTTGCAACGGTCATGGAAAACAAAAGTGAACCGATGATTAAACAGCAGCCGACAGTCAGTTCCGTATCATCTGAGGACAAAAGTAAAGACACGACAGAAGAAGATTCCAGCTCCTCCGAGGAAAAACCGGAAACCGACATGAAAATTGTGTTTGACCGGGAAAACAACGGCTTCACTTATTTTGACGTCAAACGGGCGGAACGTCCGCTGACTGTTTCTTTTGAAGGACTGACAGCGCCTTGCTGGGTCGGTCTGGCAGAAACACCGCAGTCCGCTATTTTCTATCAGTATACGGTCAAGCCGGGCGAAGTAGTGGAAACAACCATCCCGGAAGAATTAGATACGGTACAAATTACCCTCGGTGCCTCATCTTATGTTAAAATGAAGATTAACAATGAAGACTTTGATTTTAATCCCAACAACACTGCTTCAGAAAAACGAGTCATCGTACTCAACTTGGCAGCAAGTGACGATTAAGACCGAGTTGGTTGGACGAAAGGGGAATATCAGGTGAATCTACCAAACAAACTGACTGTTATCCGAATCATCATGATTCCGGTATTTATGATTGTGGCGCTAATGCCGGTCGACATGGGGGCTATTCAGGCGGGCTGGACGGCAGTGCCTGTCACACAACTGCTGGCGGCGGTTATCTTTGCCGTAGCTAGTGTTACCGACTGGCTGGACGGAAAAATCGCCCGCAAACACGGACTTGTCACTAATTTCGGCAAGTTTGCAGACCCGCTGGCTGATAAAATGCTGGTCATGACGGCATTTATTGTGCTGGTCGGCCAGGGCAAGGCGCCATCATGGGTCGTTGCCATTATTGTGTGCCGCGAGCTGGCAGTTACCGGCTTGCGCCTCTTGCTGGTGGAAGGCGGAGAAGTCATGGCGGCAGCCTGGCCCGGAAAAGTCAAAACAGCAACGCAAATGGTGGCAATCATTTTACTGCTCATCAACAACGTGCCGTTTAATCTTATCGGCTTGCCGGCGGACCAGATTTTTCTCTATGCCTGTCTGATTTTTACCATCTATTCCGGTGTGGATTATTTTGCTAAAAATCTTGATGTGTTTAAAGGCTCTATGTAACTGAATAACGGATGACATAGCGTCAAGCTGCTCTTATTGAGCAGCTTTGTTTATTTTGACGGGAATGGTAAAATAATAGGAGCCAAACAGCGTATACTAAAGAATGAAGAGGGTTGAACCATGAAAGCAGAAATTATCGCGGTAGGAACAGAAATTTTACTTGGACAAATCACGAATACCAACGCCACATTTTTATCCGAACAGCTGGCTTCTCTAGGTATTGACGTGTATTTTCACGCCGTTGTCGGAGATAATCAGCAGCGGCTGGAGGCGATGCTGTCCATTGCCGATACGCGCAGCGACATCATCGTGCTGTGCGGCGGGCTGGGGCCGACAGAGGATGACTTGACGAAAGAAGCGGTGGCCAATCATGTTGGCGAGAACCTCGTAGAAGATGCACCCGCCATGGAACAGGTGCTGCAATATCACGTCGTCTCGCAGCGCCCGATGGCGGAAAACAACCGCAAGCAGGGCATGATTATTGAACACGGCATCCCGATGCCCAACCCTGCCGGTCTGGCTGTCGGCTGTTTTTATCAGTCTGCCGACAAGACGTATATTTTACTGCCAGGACCACCGGCAGAACTCAAGGCGATGTTTCTCCAAGAAACGGCGCCGCTGTTACAGAGCCATTTCCCAGTGTCGGAAATGCTTACGTCCCGGGTCATGCGGTTCATCGGCATCGGCGAATCCCAGCTGGTCACGGACATCGCCGATATTTTAAACGAACAGACCAACCCGACAGTCGCTCCTTATGCCAAAACCAGCGAGGTGACCTTGCGCTTGACTGCCAAATCGGAAAACGGCACGACAGCGGCGGTACTGCTGGACGAGGTGGAAGAGCGGATCATGCGGCGCGTGGGCCAGTATTTTTACGGCTACGGCGAGGAAAACACGATTGAAAATGAAGTCGTTTCATTGCTGCAGGCCCATCAGCGGTCGGTGACTTGCGCAGAGAGTCTGACGGCCGGTCTGTGCCAGAGCACGCTTGCAAAGGTGCCTGGTGTCTCGAACGTTTTCAAAGGCGGGTTTGTTACGTACAGCGCCGAAACCAAACAGCAATTTTTAGGGATTCCCGCCGAGCTGATTGCTGAATACGGCACGGTCAGCCCCGAATGCGCGGAAGCCATGGCAGTGTATGCGCGGAACAAGTTAAAAACAGACTATGCACTGGCATTTACCGGCGTAGCAGGACCGGACGAGCTGGAAGGCCAGCCCGCCGGTACAGTCTGGATCGGCATTGCCGGTCCCAGCGGCAGCTATGCCCGGCGGATGATAGCCAGCCGCGACCGCGAGTATATTCGCATCAGCGCAGTCAAGTACGGATTAAATTTCCTCCGGCAGCAGCTGCTGATTGACCACCAAAAATAAAACGAATGTTTGTTCGCTTTTTTTCTTGCTTTTTGACAAAAAAAAACGTATGATGGATGGAGCAACAACTGATGGACTAGGAGGATTTTTTAATGAGTGATAATCGGAAACAGGCGCTGGAAGCAGCGTTAAAGAAAATAGAAAAAGATTTCGGCAAAGGTTCAGTCATGAAATTGGGCGAAAAAGTGGACACACAGATTTCCACTGTTTCCAGCGGTTCGCTGGCGCTTGACGTGGCGCTTGGTGTAGGCGGCTATCCCCGCGGACGGATCATCGAGGTCTACGGACCGGAAAGTTCCGGTAAAACCACGGTAGCCCTGCACGCCATCGCTTCTGTGCAAAAAGAAGGCGGCATTGCCGCGTTTATTGACGCGGAGCATGCGCTGGATCCGAAGTACGCCCAAAGTTTGGGTGTCAATATTGATGAACTGCTGCTGTCTCAGCCGGACACCGGCGAGCAGGGGCTGAATATTGCCGAGGCACTGGTCTCCAGCGGGGCCATCGACATCGTTGTCGTCGACTCGGTAGCGGCACTGGTTCCCCGCGCGGAAATTGAAGGCGAAATGGGCGATGCGCACGTCGGTTTGCAGGCGCGGCTCATGTCCCAGGCATTGCGGAAACTGTCGGGAACCATCAACAAGACCAAAACAATTGCCCTCTTTATCAATCAGATTCGGGAAAAAGTCGGCGTCATGTTCGGCAACCCGGAAACAACACCGGGCGGCCGCGCGCTGAAATTTTATGCCACGATCCGACTAGAAGTCCGCCGTGCGGAACAATTAAAAGCCGGGACAGACATCGTCGGCAACCGGACGAAAATCAAAGTGGTCAAAAACAAAGTGGCGCCGCCATTTAAAATCGCCGAAGTGGATATTATGTACGGTTTGGGGATTTCTCAGGAAGGCGAGCTGCTTGACATGGCGGCTGAAAAAGACATCGTCAATAAAAGCGGTTCATGGTACTCTTATAAAGAGGAACGGATCGGTCAAGGCCGTGAGAATGCCAAGGCATTTTTGGCAGCCAATCCTGATTTGATGCAGGAAATCTATGAGCGGGTGCGCCAAGCTTACGGAATCGGCGATGACATTCCGGCAGACAGCGGAGAAGCCGCCGGCGAACTGCCGCTGGATTTGGATTAACAAACAAGCTAACTAAGGAAAGACCTGTCAGCAATCAAAAAGCGGCAGGTCTCTTTGTGTGCCAAAGGCAATTTTGTTCCTTCAAACAAACACTGCAACGCTATAACAATCACTGTTACAGGAAATAAAAAGCCGGCAAGTGCGAAGCGTGAGTCAAGGTGCCTGCTGGCAACCTTGATATTGCGATGATATAACGTGGGGAAAACAAACCGGCCGCCAAGCTGCCGGACGGACTTGTCTGAGAGGGGAAAAACCTTTTCAAGTAATGCGTTATAACGGATTGCTTGACGCGTCTTTTTAAAAATGTGCTGATGAGTGAAAGACAGCAGCCGCTGTCAGACTGATTTACTTTAAGTTGTCGGATTAGTTGCCGGCAGCTTATTTTTTTAGGTGATGATGTTCAGTTTGTTTGATAGTCTTTCTGTGATTCTTGTGATTATTAAGTTGACACACTAAACTTCAAAGATTAGAATGGTAAATGTATAGTTACTTATATACACACATGATTCTTTAAGATGTACTGAATGTCCAATTCAACTATCTGAAATATCATAAAAAAGCAAAATCGTATGGAGGTGGAGTCAATGAACGTATGGGTACTCCTCTCTATCATCGGTTTAATTGTCGGTCTGGCAGGAGGCTATTTTTTTGCAAAATCTCGTCATGAGAAGTCGATAGATGGCGCGAACAATACAGCTGCGGGCATTATTGAACATGCCAAAAAAGAAGCTGAAACCTTAAAAAAGGAAATCTTGTTAGAGGGTAAAGAAGAGAATCAAAAGTATCGTCTGGAAATCGAAAGTGAGCTGAAAGAACAGAAAGCAGAAATTAAAAATCAGGAAAACCGCTTAGTTCAAAGAGAGAGTAATCTTGATCGTAAAGATGATGCTCTGGAAAAACGCGACCGATTGCTCGATGAACGGGAAGATAAAATTGATTCTAAAAAGCAATTAATTGATGAGCGAGAGAAAAAAGTATCAGAATTGATTGAAAAACAGAAAGAAGAGCTGGAGCGAATTGCTGCACTCACTCAGGAACAAGCCAAAGACATTATCATGCAGGAAACGGAGCAGGAGCTGACGCATGAACTTGCCGTGATGGTGAAGGAAAGCGAACAGCGTACCAAGGAAGAGGCAGACCGCAAAGCGAAAAATATTTTATCGCTGGCGATGCAGCGTTCCGCCGCAGACCAAGTGTCAGAGGCAACAGTGACAGTGGTCAGCTTGCCGAATGATGAAATGAAGGGCCGGATTATCGGGCGCGAAGGCCGGAATATCCGGACACTGGAAACATTGACCGGGATTGACTTGATTATTGATGACACGCCTGAAGCAGTGGTCCTGTCAGGATTTGACCCGATTCGCCGTGAAATTGCGCGGATGAGTTTGGAGAAACTGATTCAAGACGGCCGTATTCATCCGGCGAGGATTGAAGAAACGGTTGAAAAAGCACGCAAGGAAATGGATGAACGCATTCGTGAATACGGCGAGTCTGCCGCATTTGAAGTAGGTGTCCATTCGCTGCACCCGGATTTAATCAAAATCTTGGGCCGCCTGCGTTTCAGAACTAGTTACGGTCAAAATGTCTTGCATCACTCGATTGAGGTGGCCAAGCTGGCCGGCGCACTGGCCGGAGAGCTGGGCGAAGATGTGAGTTTGGCAAAACGTGCCGGACTGCTGCATGACATAGGGAAAGCGCTGGATCATGAAGTGGAAGGTTCCCACGTGGAAATCGGGACGGAAATCGTTTCGAAATACAAAGAAAATGCTGTTGTCGTCAATGCAGTAGCGTCTCACCACGGCGATGTGGAGGCAACGTCGGTGATTGCGGTACTGGTAGCGGCGGCAGATGCGCTGTCGGCAGCCAGACCGGGTGCCAGAAGCGAATCGCTTGAAAACTACATCCGCCGTCTGGAACGTCTGGAGCATATTGCCAATGACTTCCCTGGTGTGGACACCAGCTTTGCTATTCAGGCAGGCCGAGAAATCCGCGTGCTGGTCAAGCCGGAAGAAGTTTCTGATGACGAGGCTGTACTGCTCGTCCGCAAAGTGCGGAAACGCATCGAAGAGGAATTGGAATACCCGGGACATATCAAGGTGACTGTCTTGCGGGAAGTCCGGGCAGTTGATTATGCGAAATAAAAGGTTGATGCCTTGTGAGTCAATCAAACAGAAAGCACTGATAGTTTTGCGACTATCGGTGCTTTTTCCGAATCACGAGGTGGTAATAATGAATCAGGATAAGGGAGGATTAAGCCATGAAAAAAATCAGGTACGGTATCTTGAGCACCGCGCAAATCGTGCCGCGCTTTGTCGCGGGAATCAGGGAAAGTGCAGCGGGAGAGGTGGCAGCTATTGCCTCAAGGACACTGGAAAAAGCACAGCGGATGGCTGATGAGCTGGCGATACCGACGGCTTACGGCAGCTATGAGGAGCTGTGTCAAGCACCGGATGTCGACATTGTGTATGTGGCAACGTACAACCGGGGGCACTATGAAGCGGCTAAACTGGCTTTGATGCATCACAAGCATGTGCTGCTGGAAAAGCCGTTCACGCTGAAAACCTCGGAGGCCGCCGAGCTGTTTGCCATCGCCGAAGCGAACGGGCTGTTTTTGATGGAAGCGCAAAAAGCTGTTTTTCTGCCGGTGACAGCAGATGTCAAGCAGGCGATTCAAGACGGAAAAATCGGTGACGTCACATGGCTGCAGTCGGTGACGGCTTATCCGTCGATTGACCATGTGACGTGGTTCCATTCGCTTGAGGCGGGCGGCGGCGCGCTGCACGGGGCGGGGAGCTACCCGCTGCAGTACATGCAGCATATTCTCGGCACAGCCATCAGCGATTACAGCGGCAGCGCTGCGATTGCTGCCGGCGAGTCGGACACACAGTGCAATCTCGCTTTAAAGCTGGGCAGTCAGACGCTGGCCAATATTTTCATCACTGTGCTGCTGGACTTGCCGAGAAAAATGGTTGTGCACGGGACAAAAGGGAGTATTGTCATCCCTGAATTTTGGAAGGCGCAAGAAGCGGTGATTCATTATCGGGACGGTTCGCAGGAAACCATCACCGGGTCATTCGACAGCGAGTTTGTTTTTGAAGTCAATCATGTCAACGAATGTCTGTTGAACGGTTTGACAGTTAGTCCGGTGATGACTCCGGAGCTGACGCTGGCAACAGTCGAGCTGGTGGAAACATTGTACCGTCAGTGGACAGCCGCAGTTTAACATCAGCTAAACAAGACAACAGCCCTTTGTTTGACGGCTGTTGTCTTTGTTTTCGCACTGAGGCATAAGGATTTCTTTCATTTGAACGAAAAAATTGTTAAAATAGTAAAAGCAGCTATTAGAAAAGAGGACGTGTGCATGCGTATTTTATTTATCGGGGATGTTGTCGGTTCGTTGGGCAGGGAGACAGTCTCAGCCTATTTGCCAAGATTAAAGAAGTTTTACAAACCTCAGGTGACGATTTTAAATGGGGAAAATGCCGCTTCCGGCAGAGGCATCACAGAAAAAATTTACAAAACTTTTTTGCAAGACGGTGTGGATGTGGTGACGCTGGGAAATCACGCGTGGGACAATCCGCAGATTTTTGATTTCATAGAGAGTGCCAACAAGATGATTCGTCCGGCCAATTTCCCGGAGAAAACAACGCCGGGAAAAGGCATGGTCTATATCACGGTCAACCAGCAGGAACTGGCGGTCATCAATTTGCAAGCCCGCAGTTTTATGACGGCGCTTGATGATCCGTTTGAAAAGGCTGAGCAACTGGTCGCTGAAGCACAGAAACGCACACGGCATATTTTTCTGGATTTTCATGGTGAAACGACCAGCGAGAAACAAGCACTGAGTTGGTTTCTTGACGGCAAAGTGTCTGCTGTGGTCGGGACCCACACCCACGTACAGACAAATGACGGGCGTATTTTGCCAAAAGGCACGGCTTATCTGACGGATGTCGGGATGACCGGCCCGTATGACAGTATTTTAGGCATGAAGCGCGAGGCGGTCATTGAAAAATTCAGGACAGCTCTGCCCCACCGTTTTGAAGTTGTGGCAAAGGGACGGGCTATGCTGTCTTACTGTGTGATTGATTTGGACGATGCAACTGGACGGGCGACGGCAATCAATGCGCAGGTGATTACCCCGGAGCACCCGCTTAAGGATTGAGGAAACGGTATGGACAGAGATTATAAGTATGAACCGAAAGTGGCTGAAAAGTTGGAGCTGGTGATTCGCCAGCTGACAGAAAATGAAGTCATCCAAGAGTATCAAAAACTGGAACAGCAAATCGGCAGCCATCAGGGATTAAAAGAGTTGGTGGAAGCAATCAAACGTCATCAAAAGGATGCGGTGCAGTTCGCCCACTACGGCAAGCCGAATGCGGAACAGGAAGCACTGCGTCAAGCGGACGAACTGACCAGCCAATTCGACAACCATCCGCTGGTGATGGCGTACCGCGACAGTCTGATAGAGGCCAATGATCTGCTGCAGCACGTCACCAAATTGCTGGAACAGCGGGTCAATCAGGGATTAGCAGACCAGTCGACGATTATAGAAGACAAGGAGTGATGGCCGCGTGCCACAGAAAACACAGAACACTCCGATGATGGAGCAGTATTTAACGATTAAAGCGCAATATCAGGACGCGTTTTTATTTTATAGATTAGGCGATTTTTATGAGATGTTTTATGAAGACGCAGTGAAAGGCTCGCAGATTCTTGAATTGACGCTGACCAGCCGCAACCGGAATGCGGACGAGCCGATTCCGATGTGCGGTATTCCGCATCACGCGGCGCAAGGCTATATTGATACGCTGATCGAAAAGGGCTATAAAGTAGCAATTTGCGAGCAGGTAGAGGACCCGAAAACCACAAAAGGCATGGTCAAGCGGGAAGTCGTTCAGCTCGTCACCCCCGGGACCGCCATGGCCAGCCGGGACGTTGACGCCAAAGAAAACAACTACCTGACAGCGCTAGTCTACGATGCCGCAGTGCGGTCGTACGGCTTTGCCTACGCCGATTTAAGTACCGGCGAATTGAAGACGGCGCTCTTAGCGGATGATGAGAGTGTTTTGAATGAATGCAGCAGCTTGCAGACGCGGGAAATCGTGCTGGGCTCGGAGATTTCCGACGACTTGCGTGAGAATTTGGAGAAACGGTTGAATATTTTGTTTTCTTATCAGGAGGAAACAGCCGTCAACGCCGAGTTGAGTTTTTTAACCAGCGAGATTCAGCAGCCGCTGCTGACGGCAGTGCTGCAAAAACTGCTGACCTATTTGAGCGTGACGCAAAAGCGCAGTCTCGGGCATATTCAAAAAGCAGTCGTGTACGAACCGGCGCATTTTTTGAAAATGGATTATTATTCAAAATTCAATCTGGAACTCTCCCAGTCAATCCGCACCGGGCAGAAAAAAGGAACGCTTTTATGGCTGCTGGATGAAACAGACACGGCGATGGGCGGCCGCTTGTTGAAACAGTGGCTGGACCGTCCTTTGATTCGGGAGAGCGCCATCGCAGAGCGCCAAAATATGGTGGAAAGTCTGCTCAACGCTTATTTCGAACGGATGGACTTGAAAGACAGTTTGGCCAAAGTCTATGATTTGGAACGGCTGGCCGGACGGGTCGCATTCGGTAATGTGAACGGCCGCGACCTGCTGCAATTGAAAGTATCGCTGCAGCAAGTGCCGACGATTCGGTCAATCATCGAAGGCATCAATCAAGGTGAATGGCAGACGCTGCTCCTTGATTTGGACCCGGCGGAAGATGTGGTGACCTTGATTGAGCAGGCGATTGATGAGGATGCACCTTTGACCATTACCGAGGGAAACATCATCAAAAACGGCTATCATCCGCAGCTGGATGCCTACCGCGATGCCATGAGCAACGGCAAACAATGGCTGGCGGAGTTGGAGGCCAAAGAACGTGAAGCAACCGGCATCAAAACGCTGAAAGTCAAATTCAACCGGGTCTTCGGCTACTTTATCGAGATTACCAAGAGCAACCTCGGTGCACTGCCAAAGGACCGCTATGAACGCAAGCAGACGCTGGCAAATGCGGAGCGGTTCATCACACCGGAATTGAAAGAAATGGAAACACGCATTCTGGAAGCGGAAGAAAAATCCCAGGAGCTTGAGTACACGCTGTTTCTGGAAGTACGTGAACAAATCAAACAGGCGATTCAGCGCCTGCAAAAACTGGCGCGGGCGATTGCCGCCATTGATGTGCTGCAAAGTTTTGCGACCGTCAGCGAGTCTTATCAATACGTCCGCCCGCAAATGACATCAGGCAGCCACGAACTGCATCTGGTTGAAGGCCGCCATCCTGTAGTGGAAAAAGTGATGGGGCATCAGGCTTACGTGCCTAACAGCGTGCACATGGACAGCACCACGACGATTTTACTGATTACCGGGCCGAATATGTCAGGGAAGAGTACTTATATGAGACAACTGGCGCTGACTGTCATCATGGCTCAGATGGGTTGTTTTGTCCCGGCGGAATCGGCTGAACTGCCGATTTTCGACCAAATCTTTACCCGCATCGGCGCCTCGGACGATTTGATTTCCGGTCAGAGCACGTTCATGGTGGAGATGATGGAAGCCAATCAGGCACTGCGCCATGCCACACCGAACAGCTTGATTTTGTTTGACGAAATCGGCCGGGGGACCGCCACGTATGACGGGATGGCGCTGGCACAAGGCATCATTGAATATATCCACCAGCATGTCAGGGCGAAGACCTTGTTTTCCACGCACTATCATGAAATCACAGTACTGGATGAGACGCTGGCGGGGTTGAAAAACATCCACGTCGGCGCCGTCGAAAAAAACGGTGAAGTGGTTTTCCTGCACAAGATGATGGACGGCGCGGCAGATAAAAGCTACGGCATCCATGTCGCCAAACTGGCAGGCCTGCCGCTGCCGCTTCTGGAGCGCGCCTCTTCCATTTTGGCGTCGCTGGAAGCCGGCGGCAGCCATACTGCCGCAGTTAAAGCGCCTGAAGTAGAAGAGGAAGCTGATGTGCAGCTGAGTTTGTTCAGCGAAGTCAGCACTGAAGAGCTGAACGTGGTGGAAACGGTCAAGCGGCTGAATCTCCTTGAGATGACACCAATGGATGCACTGAATACATTGTACGACCTGCAAAAACGCATTTAACCAAACGGGAGGTGAGCGTGTGGGAAAAATCCAAGAGCTGACAGAAACACTGGCCAATCAAATTGCGGCCGGCGAAGTTGTGGAACGGCCGGCATCTGTGGTCAAAGAACTGGTGGAAAACGCAATTGATGCCGGCAGCACGCAAATCGATATTTTTCTGGAAGAAGCCGGACTGAGAAAAATCCAAGTGACAGATAATGGCGAAGGGATTGCACCGGATGATGCGCTGAATGCTTTTAAACGCCACGCCACGAGCAAAATCCATACACGGGATGACCTGTTCCGCATCAGGTCGCTGGGCTTTAGAGGCGAGGCGCTGCCGAGTATCGCATCGGTTTCCGAATTGACGCTGGAAACATCCACCGGCACAGGGGAAGGTGCATTTGTTTATTTAGTCGGCGGTCAGGTGAAGGAGCACCGCCCGCATTCACTGCGGAAGGGTACCAAAATCACCGTCGAAAATCTCTTTTTCAATACACCTGCCCGACTGAAATATGTCAAAACCTTGCAGACAGAGCTGGCTAATATCGGCGACATCGTCAACCGGCTGGCCATGAGTCATCCCGACATCGCGTTTCGGCTGGTTCATGACGGCAACAAAATGGTGACGACGCTTGGAAATGACGACGTGAAACAAGCCATCGCCGGCGTCTACGGTGTCGGCACTGCCAAAAAGATGATACCAATCGCAAAAGATGATTTGGATTTCTCCTTGTCGGGCTATATTTCTCTGCCGGAGCTGACACGGGCGAGCCGCAACTATTTGTCGATGATTATCAACGGCCGTTATATCAAAAATTTTGTTTTGAATAAAGCCGTCGTGGAAGGTTATGGTTCCAAACTGATGGTGGGGCGCTTTCCGATTGCTGTGCTGCAAATCACCATGGACCCGCTGCTCGTGGATGTCAATGTTCACCCTACGAAGCAGGAAGTCCGGCTGAGCAAAGAGAAAGAACTGGTGGCGCTGATCAGCAGTGCCATCCGCGAGGCGCTGTCCCAGCAGCAGCTGATTCCGAGCGGGGCAGACAGCGTGTCTTTCAAGAAAAAAGTCGAGCAGTCACCTGCCGCGACGGAACAGCTCAGGATGCCTCTAGGTGTCGAACCGCCGCGCAAACCGTCCTATCCCAATCAGGCATTCAAGCAGTCAGGCTTGGCTTACGATGCTAAAGCAGGCAACTTCTACGTCAAAGAGCCGGCTGAAACAGCTGAAAAAGCGTCAGACCAGTTCAACGTAGCGGAGGCCGCTGCCGAACCGGTTGCGGTGCCGCCGCTTGATAAGACGGAGGCCGCTGAGGCACCGTCTGTTTCGGCGACCGAAGCAGAGTCTGCTGCAAGCAGGGACTTTCCGGAGCTGGAATATTTCGGGCAGATGCACGGGACGTATTTGTTTGCCCAGAGTCAGGCGGGACTCTACATCGTTGACCAGCACGCGGCTCAAGAACGGATAAAGTATGAGTATTATAGAAAAAAAATCGGTGATGTGGGCACTGATCTGCAGGAGCTGCTTGTGCCGATTGTACTGGATTACCCGGGGGACGATGCTCTGAAAATCAGAGCACACAAAGACATACTGGAGACAGTCGGGATTTTTCTGGAAGATTTCGGTCAGAACAGTTTTGTCGTTCGGACCCATCCTGTCTGGTACCCGCCGGGTGAGGAGGAACAAGTCATCCGCGATATGATTGATGAATTTTTGATGAACGGCAAAGTCAATGTCGCAGATTTCCGCGAGGCGACAGCTATCATGATGAGCTGTAAAAAATCAATCAAGGCCAATCACTATTTGGATGACCAGCAGGCGCGCACGCTGCTGAATGATTTGGCACAGTGCGAGAACCCGTACAACTGTCCGCACGGGCGGCCAGTCTTGATTCACTTTACCAACACGGACATGGAAAAACTGTTCAAACGGATACAAGACCCTCACTAAAAGATTGGAGTGACCAGATGATTATTTTAGCCTCCCAGTCCCCCAGAAGAAAAGAACTGCTGCGCTACCTCACGCCTGATTTCAAAGTCGTGCCGGCTGATGTGGACGAAACAGTCGCGGAGGACTTGACGCCGACCGCTTATGTCATGTTGATGGCGGAAAGGAAGGCGGAGAAAGTCGCCGCGGACTATCCTGATGACCTGATCATCGCCTGCGACACCATCGTCGTGCACCGCGGGCAGATTTTCGGCAAGCCACGCTCGCAAGACGAGGCGTTTGCCATGTTGCAGGCACTTAGCGGCGACACCCATGACGTGTGTACCGCCGTTGTACTGCAAAAAGGCACACATAAACTGACGCATCTGTCACCCGTTTCAGTCACGTTTTATGATCTGACGTCGGACGAAATCACCGGCTATTTGGCGACCGGTGACTATCAGGACAAGGCCGGAGCCTATGGTATCCAAGGTCTGGCAGGGAAATTTGTCAAAGAAATCAAGGGGGATTTTTACAGCGTGGTCGGTTTTCCCTTTGGGGCGGTCAATCAGATGCTGAAAACATTCACCTCAACACAAAGGAGTGAGTCCATGTATCAAAAACCATCAGATAAAGAATTGCGCAAACGACTGTCTGAGGAGTCGTATCACGTGACGCAGGAAAGCGGGACGGAGCGTCCGTTCAGCAGCAGTTACGATACGTTGTTCGAAGAAGGGATTTACGTGGACATCGTCAGCGGGGAACCGTTGTTTTCCTCTCAGGACAAGTACGATGCCGGCTGCGGCTGGCCGTCTTTCACACAGCCGATTGCCCGGCGCGTGTTGCAGGAAAAAGTAGATACATCCCACGGCATGCACCGGACAGAAGTCAGAAGCACTCAGGCAGATTCGCATCTGGGTCATGTGTTTCCAGACGGGCCGGAAGAAGCCGGCGGTCTGCGCTACTGTATCAACGGAGCAGCCTTGCGATTCATCCCTGTGTCAAAGATGGCAGAGGAAGGATACGCCGACTGGCTGGCGTTGTTTGATTAAAAAAGCTGTCTCTCACAATCGAGAGACAGCTTTTTTGTTTTCCGTTGGTTACCAGCGCACGCTGATTCGCTGATTCGGGTATTTTTTGGCGATGATTTCGTCCACCATGGCTATGGCAAAGTCATCATAACTGAGTTTGCTGTTGCCGTCAGCATCGAAGGTCAGCTCTTCGCCGGCGATTACATAAGAGCCGGTTCTTGGCAGTTTAGGACTGAATTCTCGTGCCGGACTGAGATAGGTCCAGTCAACGCCGGTCGATTGTCTTATCAAATCCAGTGATTTTGACATTTCCGTTCCCAATGGGTAGAAACTTTTCGGAAAATCAGGGGTTTCTCTCAGCTGCATGCTGTGTGAGGCATCCATATAGAGACTTGACGCTCCGCCGACAACTAACAAACGTACACCCGTACCGTTTAAAATAGACAGCAGATGTTTGGTGGACGGAGAAAATTCAGTGACGCTGTCGCCCCAAAAACCAAGTGCATTGACCAACACATCAAACGGCTGGATGTCATCAGTAGTCAGCTCATAAACATCTCTGACCAGCACCGCTGTATCTTCCGGTGCTTTGCTGGCATCTCTGACAATAGCAGTGACGTCTAATCCGCGCTTTTTGGCTTCCATTAAAATTTTTCCGCCGACTTTTCCGCTGGCTCCTAACACTGCGACTTTTTCCATGGTTAAATACCCCCTGTAAAATAAAGTGATGGTTTATGAACACGTTAATCATATATCTTTTTGCTATGAATGACAAAAAATTAGTTTGAATCTCTGTCAATACAGTTTTTCTTTGGTTCTGTTCAGTTTTCCTGTATAATGTATATACACAAAATCAGTTTTTTTGTTTACCATACTAATGAGATGAAAAAAGACCAATGAAAGGACGACAAACATGATTCAATTTCCAGAAAATTTCTTGTGGGGGTCGGCAGCCTCCGCGCCACAAACGGAAGGACACGGTTCCTCAAATGGCAAAAGCCCTTCGACATGGGACAAGTGGTTTGCCATGAATCCTGAAAAATTCAATCAGCATCAGGGACCTGAACATACATCAAATGTGTACGAGTTGTATGAAGAAGACATTGCGCGCATGCAGGCAATCGGTATGAACTCGTACCGTACATCCATCGCCTGGACCAGACTGTTGCCCGACGGCAAAACAGTCAATGAAGAGGCGGTGGCATTTTACCGGGATTATTTTCAGAAGATGAAGGCAGCCGGTGTTGAGCCGATCATCAATTTGTTCCACTTTGATATGCCGTGGTGGCTGATGGAAAAAGGCGGCTGGGAGGCACGGGAGTCGGTGACTGCGTTCAGTTTCTATGCCAAGACGGCTTTCGAGCTGTTCGGCGACATCGTCAGCACCTGGGCGACGTTTAATGAACCGCTGGTCCATATTGAGTGCGGCTATCTCTACGAATTCCATTACCCGGCCATCGTCGATTTCAAAAAAGCGGTGCAAGTCGGCTATCACACGTTGATGGCGCATGTTCACGCAGTGAAGGCTTTCCGCGAGTCTGGTGTCGACGGGAAAATAGGGATTATTTTAAATGTGACACCAGCCTATGCACGCAGTGATGAGCCGCGTGATTTGGAGGCGAAAGAAAAAGCCGATTTGCTGAATACGAAAAGTTTTCTGGACCCGTGTGTGCTGGGGACGATTCCTGACGAGCTGACGGCACTTCTGAAAGATAATGACTTGCTGCCGGAAACAGCTGAGGGCGACAAAGACCTGATACGCGAATATACCGTCGATTTTATCGGTATGAACTATTATCAGCCCAAACGCGTGCAGGCACCGGTGAATCCTAAGACACCGGCAGCTATGCCTGAAGATTTCTATGCGCCTTATGACTGGCCAGAAAAGAAGATGAACCCTTACCGCGGCTGGGAAATTTACCCGCAAGCTCTTTATGATGTCGCGATGATGATGAAACAGGATTACCGCAACATCCCGTGGTTTGTTTCTGAAAACGGCATGGGCGTAGCTGAGGAAGAGCGGTTCATGGACGAAGACGGCATGATTCAGGATGACTACCGCATCGAATTTATGCAGGATCACCTGACGGAGCTGCACAAAGGGATTCAAGAGGGCAGCAACTGTTTTGGTTATCACACTTGGACATTTGTCGACTGCTGGTCATGGCTGAACGGCTACCGCAACCGCTACGGTTTTTACCGTGTGGATCTTGAGGACAACTATGCCCGTTCATTGAAGAAGAGCGGGTTGTGGTACAAAGAACTCAGCCGCAACAACGGTTTCTAACGATAAAAAAAGGCAGGTCGCTGTTTTGTGACTCTGCCTTTTTTATGGTACAATAGGGAACAAGTGTACGACAAAGTTGGAGGTATCAGGTGTGTACGAGTATATTAAAGGCAACATCACATTTATCAGTCCTTATTACATAGTGCTGGAAGCATACGGCATCGGCTACCAAATTGCGGTGGCCAATCCATTCAGCTATTCGCCGTTTTATCACAAAGAAACACAAGTCTACGTGTATCAGGTGATCCGCGATGACGCTCATCTGCTGTACGGGTTTGCCACGCTGGAAGAAAAGCAGCTGTTTCTAAAACTGATCAGCGTGTCCGGCATCGGCCCGAAAAGTGCGCTGGCGATTATGGCGCTGGAGGACCACGGCGGGCTGGTTTATGCAATTGAAACAGAGGACGCCGCATATCTGACCAAGTTTCCCGGTGTCGGGAAAAAGACCGCCCAGCAGATGATTCTGGACTTGCAAGGGAAACTGGATGAGCTGGCCATGACGCCGTCAGCAGCTGAGCAGCTGTCACAGGACACGGCGGGACAACCAGCGGCCAATGATGTGCTGGCTGAAGCGCTGGAAGCTTTGCGTGCGCTGGGGTACAGCGAGCGGGAAGTCAAACGGATTACAAAGTCGTTGGAACAATCCGATGCAGCGACCACAGACGGCTATCTGCGTCAAGGATTGAAACTGTTGATGAAAAAATAGGGGATAGCGTATGACACATTCAGAAGAAAGATTAGTATCAGGGGAGTCCTTTGACAATGAGGAGATTGTTGAAAAGTCCCTGCGTCCGCAGCGGCTGTCGCAGTATATCGGGCAGGACAAGGTGAAGCGCGAACTGACCATTTACATCGAGGCAGCAAAACAGCGGCAGGAAGCGCTCGACCATGTCCTGCTGTACGGACCGCCGGGATTAGGTAAAACGACACTGGCGATGGTCATCTCCAATGAATTGGACGTGAATATCCGGACGACCAGCGGACCAGCCATCGAGCGGCCGGGCGATTTGGTGGCGATTTTAAATGAGCTGGAGGGCGGCGATGTCCTGTTCATTGACGAAATCCACCGTCTGCCGCGCATCGCCGAGGAGATGCTGTATTCAGCGATGGAGGATTTTTACGTAGACATCATGATTGGCCAGGGACCGACAGCGCACCCCGTTCATTTTCCGCTGCCGCCGTTCACACTGGTCGGTGCGACCACCAGAGCCGGCATGCTGTCGGCGCCGCTGAGGGATAGGTTCGGCATCATTTCCCACATGGAATATTATACGGACGCTGATTTGAAAGAAATCGTCCTGCGGTCAGCGGATATTTTCAAGACGGAAATTTTGGACACCGGGGCTTTTGAGATTGCCCGGCGTTCCCGCGGCACGCCGCGAATTGCCAACCGGCTGTTAAAACGTGTCCGTGATTTTGCACAAGTCGAAGGCAACGGCGTGGTGACGACAGAAATTGCCGATAAAGCGCTGGATTTGCTGCAAGTGGACCATGAAGGACTGGACTACGTTGACCAGAAAATTTTGCGGACGATGATCGAGATGTATCAGGGCGGTCCTGTGGGTCTTGGGACATTGGCTGTAAATATCAGCGAGGAAACGGAAACAGTGGAGGACATGTATGAGCCGTATCTGATTCAAAAAGGCTTTATCCAACGGACCCAGCGCGGCCGGATAGCCACACCCATGGCTTATGAACATCTGGGATATCCTCGTCCAGATGCTGAAGGCAGATTGTTTTAATAATTTTTGGAAAAACACTCGCAATAAAATCGCCGAGTGTTTTTTTATTTGCTTGCGCTAACTATACAGCGAAGTTGCTACATCAGAATGGAGTAAAAAAAACAGCAGCCTTCTTGTGCCAGTCTGTTTTAATTATTCGGTACTGTTGTTTTGAAGTAAACTAATTATGCAAAGGGCGCTATTTTTAATATTGTCGCTGCATCCCGGTGATGCCGGTACAGGTTGAGAGAATGATATATTATGCTTTGTAGAAAAGTGAAAAGATGGTGGCTAATCTTTTGATAATGGGGATGATGCCTATGGTTAAAAGCGTTTTTCCCGGAAAGGACTAAGCGTGTCTGTTTTTGAAGCATTGTCACTGATGATTGCATTTGCAACGTTGGTGCTGCTGCTAAACGGTGATAAAAACCGAAAAAAATAACCATCTAATCGCTTTAGCCGAGTAATAGATGGTTAAACATTTATTTAAAGCTACCGTCTTTTTAACGGTTCTACACAAGGGAGATATGTTGTCGCATATCTCTCTTTTCGTGCGTATTGTACTATTTTTTTTCTAGTTTGACAAGCCAGTGCCGCATCTGTTATTCGTATATTCCGATACTAGTGCAGCAAGTCGGTCAAGGATGATGCAAAGGGCGCTATTTTTAATATTGTCGCTGCATCCCGGTGATGCCGGTACAGGTTGAGAGAATGATATACTATGCTTTGTAGAAAAGTGAAAAGATGGTGGCTAATCTTTTGATAATAGGGATGATGCCTATGGTTAAAAGCGTTTTTCCCGGAAAGGACTAAGCGTGTCTGTTTTTGAAGCATTGTCACTGATGGTTGCATTTGCAACGTTGGTGCTGCTGTTAAACAACGATAAAAACCGAAAAAAATAACCATCTAACACTTTGGCGGTAGTAGATGGTTAAAACCTATTTATAAAAGCCACCGTCTTTTTAACGGTTCTACACAAGGGAGATATGTTGTCGCATATCTCTCTTTTCGTGCTTATTGTACTATTTTTTTGCAGGCATGGCAAGCTTACGCCATTTATTTTTAAGTCTGCAGCTTTCCAGTGTTCTCTGTCCGCAATTATCACTGATGACGGCTTTATCCGAAATGTTTTTCATTCGGCAGCCGTCCTTGGCCTAGCCACTCTGAAAAAAAAGTATGGATGAAAGAAATGTCATCCATACTTTTTGTTTAAACTTGTTTTTCTGTTAATTGTAAATCGCTTTAATCGGGTCCATCCGCGAGGCGCTGATTGCCGGGATGATGCCGAAAAAGACACCCGTCAGAATGGAGACCCCTGCTGAAATCAGGAATATCTGCGTCGTGATGACCGGAATGATACCGATAAAGCCACCTGCCAGTGACGACAGTCCATAGCCGACAGCCACCCCGATCAGGCCGCCGACCAACGTGATGAAGGCTGCTTCCAACAGGAACTGCATCAAAATGATTTTAGGCTTGGCACCGATTGCCCGGCGGATACCGATTTCGCGTTTCCGCTCGGTGACCGAGACATACATGATGTTCATGACGCCGATACCGCCGACTAGAAGGGAGATGGCCGTGATAGCCATCAGAAACATGGTCATGCCGCCGATAGCTTCTTCCATCTGTTGTTTTTCCTGCTCAGCCATGTCATTTTCAGCGAAAACACCTTTGACGTCTGTGTGATTTTCCTGCATGATTTGAATGGCCTGACCCAAGACATCGTGTTTGTCGGCCCCTTCTTCCAGTTTGAAGTTGATGCCTTTGATGGCCTGTGTCTGCGACAGTTCATTGTAGGAACTGCGGGAGACGAAACTGCTGTTGACCGTATTCCAGTCCAGTTCCATTGCTTCCGTCTGGCTCAAGTCTTCATATTTGAAAGGTGCGAGAATGCCGATGACCTTGTACATATAGCCGTTAATCGAAACGGCCTTGTCCAGCAGTTCTTCCGGATTCTCATACTGAGTGTCGTAGTCAAACAGGCTGTGGTTCAAAATGATGACATTTTTACCTGCGTCCCTGTCCGAAAAATCTCGGCCGCACAGCAACTCTTTTGGTTTGCCGTCGTTCGGGACGATTTGCAGATAGGATGAAATATTGAAATATTCCATGTTGACATCCAAATTGTCGCCGCCGTAATAATTGCCGTACTCCGGATAGATAGCTTTGACCCCTTCGATACCTTGGACTTTTTTCATGTCCACTCTGGAAAAATTGAAATCGGGTTCTTCATAATACATGACGCCACTGTCGCTGTCTTCCGTCTGCATAGTATAGTGCAGTTTGACGACGTCAGTGTTCAAGGCACTGGTGGACGACAGGATTTGCCGTTTCATTCCCTCTCCCAGCGTGGAGATGGTGACGACAGAGGCAATCCCGATAATAATCCCGATCATCGTGAGGAAGACCCGGAGCTTGTGGGCTTTCAAGCTTAGAAATGTACTGACTAGCAGATTGCTTATCATAACGCCGCCCCCTTTTCAAGAAAGCTGCCGTCCTTCATGCGGATAACGCGAGTTGCATAGCGGGTCAAATCTTCGTCGTGGGTCACCATGACGATGGTTTTTCCCTGCTGGTTCAGCTCCTGCAGCATGTTCATAATGTCTGTCCCCGTCTCGCTGTCCAGCGCGCCGGTCGGTTCATCTGCCATGATTAACAAGGGATCGTTGACCAGTGCCCGGGCAATCGCCACACGCTGCTGCTGACCGCCGGAAAGTTCCGTCACTTTTGATTTGGCTTTGCTTTCCAGACCGACCAGCGTCAAGTATTTTTGAGCGATGTCGTTTTGCTCTTTGGTATTTTTTTTGCGTTCATAGATACACGGCAGTTTTACATTTTGAATGACGTTCAATGACTTGATAAGGAAAAACTGCTGGAAAATAAACCCGAAAAACTCGTTGCGAAACTCGGACTTTTTATTTTCGGACAGCTGCGAGACGTCCTGTTCGTTGAAAATGTAGGAGCCGTCTGATACCCGGTCGAGAAAACCGATGATATTCATCAAAGTGGTTTTCCCGCTGCCTGATTTTCCCATAATCATGATGAACTCGCCTTTATGAATCGTCAAGTTAAGGTTTTTCAAAACATGTAACTTGTCTTTTCCCACAGGGAAGTATTTGTTGATGTCTTTCAGCTCAACTAAGGGCTGTTTTTCTTGTATTGCTGTTTCCAAACCGTCGCCCCCTATTTGCTTTCCTTTTCATCAGCCGGCTCTTCAGCACCCTCGGACCCTTCCAGAATATCGCCTTCTTTGAGTTCTTTTTTAGATGAAACGATGATTCTGTCAGCCGACTCCAGTCCTGATGTGACCACGATTTTATCACCCTTGACCTCGCCGGTTTGAATATCCCGGCGAATCACAGAGCCGAAGTCATTGACCAGAACATATTTTTTGTCACCGTCTTCTTTGACAGCGGCCGCCGGTATTTCATTCGGTTTGTCATCATCCAGATTGATGGTCGCCTGGACATGGTAGCCGTTTTTGATATTGTCTGTCGAATCCAGTGTCAGTTTCACCGCATAATTGGACATGGAGCCGCCTGAACCTTCAGAAGGAGTCGCTGCTTCTGCTGCGCCGGCTTCAATCGGGTTGTTGTCGATGTACGAGATTTTTCCTTTGACCGTCTGACCATTTGAGATGACGGTGATTTCAGCTGGTTTATCAACTGCGATTTTCGGCAAATCTTTTTCATTGACCTTGCCTGATACGTAAAAACCGTCAGAAGTCAGTGTCAAGATTGGTGTGTTTTCTTCTTTTACCTCAGGAATCAAGACCCTGCCTTTGAATTTTGCCGTTGTGGAAATAAATTGGCTCGTTGAAAGGTCATTGACCTGGTCAGTTAAATATTGATTTTCTTCTGCAATCGCATCAATTTGCGATTGATACTGGTCGTCAAGCTCGGCTGAGGCGCTGACTGTGCGCTGTTCTCCCGGCAAGCTGTTGAAATTATCGATTGCTTTCTGCCATTTGGCCCGCACGTTTTCTGTTTTCGTATAGTTGCGGGACAACTGGTTGTTCAAATCTTCCATCTGCTTGGTGACTTCTTTATCTTCATATACGTAAAGAACAGTGCCTTTATCCACCACTTCGCCGTTTTTCACTTTGATTTCCGGGTCTCCGGAAAACTTGTTGTCTTTTGCGAAAGACTCCATCTGATTCGGCTGTATGACACCGTTGATATAGACCTGCTCCACATCAGGCACTTCGAAATACTCGATGCCGTATATTTCTTCGGCTGAAAGCGCCGTTTCTGGCTGTGTCCCTTTCCCTCCAAAAATATTAATAGCGATAAAAACAACAATCGCTACTGTGACGATGCCGCCAATAATAAACCATTTCTTTTTCGTCATATGCAACCCATCTCCTTGTATGTTAAACGCTTTTTTATCAGTGTATCATAATTAACGTTTATATTTAATAAGACTTTAGCCCTAACAAGCAAATTGTTACTTTGTAAGAGTCGGTTTTTTTCTATAAAGAGAGGAATCTATTGACGGGATAATAGTAAAAAAGTTGTTAAAAAGGTATAATGAAGAGGAAGATGATGTCGTTTGCCTGTCATGACGGAACGGAGGGGATTCTGATGTCATTTATTGAAAAGATACGCCAAAGGCATCGCGACCGTCAACAAAGAAAAAAAGAAGCGTTGCAGAAGAAAAATGAAAAATTGCGCAGCGAAGGAAAAGATCCGGCTGCGGGTTGGGGAAAAATGGTGGACACTGGTGGAGGCGGGATGAACAAAGCAATCATCAGTCAAGGCAAGGGAATCGTTGATTTGACAGGCCAAAACCTTGAAAATGCCAATTACTTTTCTGAGGAACAGAAACGGCTGGCCCGGGAACTCGAAAGAAAAAGACTGCATGACAACCAGCAAAAGTTAGAAGAAGACAAGTCAAAGAAGAACCGCTGAGCGTATTCAGCGGTCTTTTTGCTCTGTCTAATCTTCGATGACCTTTTTTAACACCTCAGCATGGTTTGCCGGCAGCAGTTTGGCAGCCGTTATCAGCGTGACCGGTTGTGTTTGAAGCTTGTCTAGGAGCGACTCCTTCCAAGCGGGAAAAGCGGGATTAGCGGCCAGCTCCTGCCGATATGCGGTGTCGAAATGTTGCCAATCAATCTGCTGTTGATGGAGCTTTTTTCTCAAAAAGGCTGACGGGGTGAATGGTTTGGCCCATTCATCCAAGGCCGCATCGGCTTTCGCTACCCCGCGCGGCCATAAGCGGTCGACCAGTACCCGGTAGCCGTCTGCCGGGTCACGCGGGTCGTAGATGCGTTTAATGTTAATTTTTTCCATAGTCAGCTTTCCCCTTTATTTAGGATGATAACGATGTCGTCCGCCTGAATTTTGGCATCAAAGCTGCAGCTTGGCGCCGTGTAAAAAAGAGGCTTGCCAGCTCCGGTCGTTTGTTAAATGCTGTTTGCCGAACACATCAATCAAACCGTGAAACTCCTGGGCATCAAGAACGGAAAAATTCTGCGGCAGACGTATCAGGTCTTTGACGGATTGATATGTATCAGCATGGGCTACACCTAAACGTGTCAAAAATTTCCGGGCATAATTGTCGGCGATAAAGACGGGATAGTCAAAGACATACAGCAGCAGGACATCGGCTGTTTCGTTCCCGATGCCGAACAAAGTCAGCAGCTCTGAACGCAGAGACGTCTGGTACGCTTGCCTGATGGCGGCCAAATCGAACGCATGCCGTTCCAGCCAGCGGAAAACGTCTGTGATTGCGCGGCTCTTGTTGCGGTAAAAACCGCTTGGGCGGATTGCCTCCTGCAATGTCTCAATAGACAAAGCAGAAACGGCCTCTGGGTCAAAACCCGTCAGCGTATCCAGACGCTGAAGCGACTGTGTCACGTTTTGCCAGTTTGTGTTTTGCACGAGGATGGCGCCCAGTATGATTTCCCATTTGCTGTCCGCCGGCCACCAGCCCTGCGGTCCCATTTCCCGCAGCATTTTATGAAATAACTGTTCAACGGTCAAATTCATCAGCGCTCTCTCCTTTATCCGGCTGCTTGCTGTTTCAATTATAACAAGTTTGCAGCTGTCTGTCCGCCCTTGCTTTCAGAAACAATATTGCGTTTGTTATCCAATGAGCGAAAACATCAGTTTTGTTTACCAGCCGGCAAGCGGACTAGTCTCATGGTATTTCAGGCAATTTTGGACAACAGCGTTTTTTGAGTCGAAAAATCCCGACCGCCTTTTTTTCAGCGCAAAACACGATTTGATAATCACAGCCATGCTTTCTGATGTAAAATTGTGATGTTAAAAAACCAACGGTAATAAAACAAGGCAGGAAGGATGAATGATATGAAACAGCAAGTGACCTATCCTCAACTAAGTCAAAAAAGCGACAAAGGGATGCTCGTTGCCTGGCACAAAGAAGTTGGTCAACCTGTTACCGCCGGCGAAGTGCTTTATGAAGTCGAAACAGAAAAAGCAGTTCATCAAATTGAAAGTCTGTATTCAGGCATCTTGGCGGAAGTATTGAAAGAAGAAGGCGAGGAACTAACCAACGGTGACATTCTCGCGCTGATTGAAGAGGTGGTATCATGAGAGAAAAGCCAGTCATCCGGTTCAATGAACAGAAAACCAGTGAAATGAAACAACTGATGAAAGACCTGACGCTGCATACCGTCTGCGCAGAGGCGACTTGTCCGAATTTAGGCGAGTGTTTCAGCAGCGGCACAGCCACGTTCATGATTTTAGGCAGCCACTGCTCGCGGAACTGCCGGTTTTGTGATGTGACGTTCGGCAACATGCAGCCCGTCAATCCCAAAGAACCGCAAAATCTGGCAGAAGCAGTGGAAAAACTGGGTTTGAACCATGTCGTCGTGACCAGCGTTGCCAGAGATGACTTGCCGGACGGCGGCGCCTCGCAGTTTGCCGAGACGATTCAGGCAATCCGGGCGAAAAACGCCGACACGACAGTGGAAGTGCTGATTCCCGATTTGATGGGAGATACGGAAGCGCTGGATGCGGTCATCGCCGCCAAGCCGGAAATCATCAATCATAATATCGAAACAGTGCGCCGTCTGTCTCCGTTTATCCGGCATCGGGCAACGTACGACCGGTCGCTGTCGGTACTGGCATATGTCAAAGAACAGGCGCCGGACATTTTTACCAAATCAGGTTTGATGCTCGGACTGGGCGAAACTGAAGAGGAAGTCTTGACCGCCATGGATGACTGTCTGGCAGCAGGCGTCGACTTTTTCACTATCGGTCAATACTTGCAGCCGTCCAAGAAGCATTTTCCGTTAAAAGAGTATGTTTCTTTGCGGCAATTCGGAAAATACCGCCGGGAAGGTATGAAGAAAGGCTTTAAATTTATTGCCAGCTCGCCTCAGGTGCGCAGTTCTTACAAAGCACTGGAGGCTTACCAAAAAGGAGTTATGCAGCCATGATTGTCATCGACACGCAGCAAACAGGCGCACCGTATCATTTTGCGCTGGAACAATATCTTTGCGAGCAAAAGCGTTTTGACGACACGGTGTTTTTTCTGTGGCAAACACCGCCGACGGTCATGCTGGGCAATTTCCAAAACAGTTTTCAGGAAGTGAATGCCGAAGCGGCAGCGGCCGACGGTGTTGCAGTGACCCGCCGGCTGACTGGCGGCGGCACGATTTATACAGACATGAACAGTTTCCAGTTCAGCTTCATCAAAAAAGGTGTCAGCGAGACCATTGATTTCAGCCGCTATTTAGACATCATCGTTGCTGCACTGGGGAAACTGGGTGTGACGGCTGTGTACAACAGCCGCAACGACTTGACCATTGAGGGCAGAAAAGTTTCAGGCAACGCCCAGAGTGCCCGTGCCGGCTATACATTGCATCACGGTTCCCTATTGTATCACGTGGACTTTTCCAAAATGACCCGCTACTTGACACCGCCGCCGTACAAGCTGGTATCAAAAGGCATCACGTCTGTCAGGGAGCGGACAGCGAACATCCGCGACTTTCTGCCTGAGAAACAATCGGCAGCTGACTTTTACCACACGCTGATGGACTTGATTATCGCAGAAAACGACGTGGCAACTTACCGTCTGACAGCAGACGACCAGCAGCAAGTCAAACAGCTGGCCGAAGAAAAATTTTGCAGCTGGGACTGGACGTACGGCAAAAATCCGCATTTCAACTTGCAGAAATTAAAAAAATGTCCGGGCGGCTGGCTGGACATTCAGCTGAGCGTGACCCGCGGCATGATTGAAGCGTGTCAGCTGTCCGGTGATTTTTTCGCCCTGCATGATGTCAGTCTGCTGCAGGACGCGTTAAAAGGCGTCCCCTTTGAGCAATCGGCAGTCGAAGCGGCACTGGCGCCTGAATTGTTTTCCCGTGCCGGCCTGTATCAGATAACTAAAAACGATGTCATCGACTGTCTGTTTTCAGCAGACGATCAGCCAGTTTAACCGGAAACAAATGAGAGACAACTCTCATTTGTTTTTATTTTTGGCGAAAAGTGCTAAAATACAGCAGTGGATATTTGAAAAGAAAGAGTGACAACAAAGATGACATTGACAACTTCAGATTTTGATTTCGATTTGCCGGAAGAGCTGATTGCACAGACGCCGCTTGCCGACCGGGCAGCATCCCGTCTGCTGGTATTGGACAAAGCAACCGGCAACATTGCCGATAAACAATTTAGCGACATTCTGGATGAACTCAATCCGGGAGATGCGTTAGTGATGAACGACACGCGGGTTCTGCCGGCTCGTTTGCATGGCGAAAAACCGGACACCGGCGGCCATCTGGAAGTACTGCTTTTGATGAACACGTCCGGCGACCGTTGGGAAACACTGATAAAACCTGCAAGAAGAGCAAAAGCCGGCACGCGCATTTCGTTCGGCGACGGCAGACTGCAAGCCGTCGTGGTCGAAGAATTGGCGCACGGCGGACGGATCATCGAATTTTCATACAGCGGTGTGTTTCTGGAAATACTGGAGTCGCTCGGCGAAATGCCTTTGCCGCCGTACATCAAAGAACGTCTGGCCGATCAGGAGCGCTACCAGACCGTTTATGCGAAGGAAAACGGTTCGGCTGCTGCACCGACAGCCGGCTTGCATTTTACAGAAGACTTGCTGACTGCCATTCAGGAGAAAGGGGTCAAGCTGGTGTATTTGACACTGCACGTCGGCTTGGGGACTTTCCGTCCGGTGAGCGTGGAAAACATTGACGAACACCAGATGCACAGCGAGTTTTACCGTCTGACTGAGGAAGCCGCCGCCATACTGAACGATGTCAAGGACCAAGGCGGCCGGATTATTGCTGTCGGGACGACTTCGATTCGCACACTGGAAACGATCGGGTCGAAATATGACGGCAAACTATGTGCCGACAGCGGCTGGACGGATATTTTTATTAAACCGGGCTATACATTTAAAGTAGTGGATGCTTTTTCCACAAACTTTCATCTGCCGATGTCCACATTGATCATGCTGGTCAGCGCCTTTGCCGGCAGAGAACAAGTCATGGCGGCGTACGAGCATGCGGTGGCGGAAAGATACCGGTTCTTCAGCTTCGGCGATGCAATGTTCGTGAAATAAAAAAAGAAAGCCAAGTTTCTCGACGGACTTGGCTTTCCTGGTTTGCGGAAGGCTCAGGTGCTATTAGTAGAACAGTGTCAATCGGCTACATGCAAAGTCTGTGAATTTCTTAAAACAAAATACGTCATTTCCAAAGGCATCAATTTATGTTGCTACTTACCAGTTTTCCAACTCATTAACAGCATGTCTCACTTATCCGAATCTTACATACAAAGGTGCTAAACAAGCTTTACATGTGTCCTCACAGTGAAATTGATGGTTGAATACATATGTTGTGCTACTCGAGAAATGTCACGCTAACAGAACCTGAGTTGTTCCTTCCTTCCAACTAGAGTATACCACCTCGTTGAGAGCGTTTGCAAAAGAAGTGCTCCGAGTGCTGCAAGTAGAAAAAAACGGCACACCGTGCTTGCTTTTTTTCCAATGTGTCGGTTATTATAGTAAGGATGCAAAAGTATTAGAAAGTAGGAATCATGATGACAGAACCTGCAATTCGTTATCGTTTGATAAAAAAAGAAAAACACACAGGTGCTCGTCTGGGTGAAATCATCACCCCGCACGGCACGTTCCCGACACCGATGTTCATGCCTGTCGGTACACTGGCTACCGTCAAGACCATGTCCCCCGAAGAGTTGAAAGAGATGGGTGCCGGCATCATCCTCAGCAACACTTATCATTTGTGGCTGCGTCCTGGGGAAGACATCGTGCAGGAAGCCGGCGGACTTCATAAGTTCATGAATTGGAACCAAGGCATTCTGACCGACTCAGGCGGCTTTCAAGTGTGGTCGCTCAGCGACATGCGCAATATCTCGGAAGAGGGTGTCCGCTTTAAAAACCATTTGAACGGCTCGGAAATGTTCCTTTCGCCGGAGAAGGCAATACACATTCAAAATGCGCTGGGCTCGGATATTATGATGAGCTTCGACGAATGCGCTCCTTTTTACGAAAGCCATGACTATGTCAAAAAATCCATCGAACGCACGTCGCGCTGGGCAGAACGCGGTTTGAAAGCCCACCAGCGGCCGGAAGACCAAGGACTGTTCGGTATCATTCAAGGGGCAGGTTACAAAGATTTGCGGAAACAAAGCGCGCAAGAACTGGTTGCGATGGATTTCCCGGGCTACTCCATCGGCGGCCTGTCTGTCGGCGAAACCAAAGAAGAAATGAACGAGGTGCTGGAATATGTCACGCCGTTCATCCCTGACCATAAGCCGCGCTACCTGATGGGTGTCGGCACAGCCGATTCGCTGATTGACGGCGCGATTCGCGGTGTCGATATGTTCGACTGTGTCCTGCCGACCCGGATTGCCCGCAATGGTACCTGTATGACCAGCAAAGGCCGTCTCGTAGTGAAAAATGCGCAGTATGCACGCGATTTCCGCCCGCTTGATGAGAAGTGCGATTGCTATACGTGCCGCAATTACACGCGCGCCTACATCCGCCACCTGATTAAAGCAGATGAAACCTTTGGCCTGCGTTTGACCAGCTATCACAACTTGTACTTCCTGTTGGATGTGATGCGCCAAGTACGTCAGGCAATTATGGATGATAATTTACTTGAATTTAGAGAAGCTTTTTTTGAAGAGTACGGGTTCAACAAGAAAAATGCGAAAAATTTCTAAAAAAAAGATAAATAAACTAGTGAAATTGCTGGAAGTTTGATACAGTTAACAATGACATATAGAGAAGGAGAGTGTTATTAAGTGGAAGCATTTATATTACCGTTGATTCTTATCGGCGGAATGATGTTTTTTATGACTCGTTCACAAAAAAAGCAGCAGCAGCAGCGCGAGGATTTGCTGAATAGTATGGAGATCGGCAGTGAAGTGGTGACGATTGGCGGACTGCACGGGGTTCTGCATGAAATTTTAACAGAAAAAGGCACAGTCGTCTTGGACTGTGAAGGTATTTTCCTGGAGTATGACAGAAGTGCGATTCGTACAGTAAAGGCGCCTCAAGCACCGCAGGAAGTCGAAGAAGACACGGTTCAACTTGATGAACAGCAAGAAGAAACAGCATCAGGGAACGAAGAGGAATAAGTTAAGGAAAGAAGAAAATCGGCTGGTTTTCTTCTTTCGTGTCACTGGAAGAAAAGAGCTGGATGGTTGATGAGGGAAAATAAACTGACTTGGAAGGAGCGGTTCGTGCTGCGCCGGGATGTTCAGCGGAAAAAAAGAGCGCTGGACAGCAGCGGGTATCACTATATCACTGAGGAAGACATCTACGACTACTTGCTGCATTACCGCTGGAAATCAGGGAAGCCGGCAACGCTTAAAGTCATGAAAGACGACATCAGGCAGTTTACTGCGAACGATTTTTTTGATTACCAGCAAATCAAGGCGATGACCGCCGTAACAATTGAAGATATCAGCGAATTATTTTAAAGAAGATGTGACAGTCTTCTTTTTTTTGGAAAAAACGTGAAAATTATCACAAAAGGTATTTACAAATGCGGAAAAAAGGTGTATGATAATTTTGTGAAATAGATAACAGACTATTCAGGAGGAGAATAAAATATGGCCAAACGTACTGACGTGAAAGAAAAAGATGTCCAAGTAGTCACTATTGTGAAAGAAGGCACAAAGGAAGAGCCGATCAATGTGCCGGCGATGATTGATGAGCTGGCTGATAAAGCACAGGCTGCTTACAAAGCAATGGCGGACTTTACTCAGGAAGAGGTAGACCACATTGTCCATGAGATGGCAATGGCAGCTCTTGAAGTCCACATGCCGTTGGCTAAAATGGCTGTCGAAGAGACCGGCCGCGGGGTGTATGAAGACAAATGTATCAAGAACTTGTACGCCTCAGAATATATCTGGCACAGCATCAAGAAAGACAAAACAGTCGGCATTATTGATGAGGACGAGCAAAAAGGTCTGATGACGGTTGCTGATCCGGTGGGACCGATTTGCGGTGTGACACCGACGACCAACCCGACATCTACGACTATTTTTAAAGCATTGATTGCATTGAAAACTAGAAACCCGATTGTTTTTGCGTTCCACCCGAGTGCGCAGAAATCTTCTGCCGAAGCGGCACGTGTCGTGCGCGACGCAGCTATCAAAGCAGGCGCACCGGAAAACTGTATCCAATGGATTGAACACCCGTCGCTTGATGCCACCAGCGGCTTGATGAATCATCCGAAAATTGCCATCGTGCTGGCTACCGGCGGTGCGGGTATGGTTAAATCGGCATATTCTACCGGCAAACCGGCTTTGGGTGTCGGACCGGGGAACACACCGGCATATATTGAAAAAACAGCTAAAATCAAACGTGCCGTTAACGACCTGATTGTGTCAAAATCGTTTGACAACGGAATGATTTGTGCTTCCGAGCAGGCAGTCATTGTTGACGCTGAAGTATATGATGAAGTCAAAGCTGAATTTGCTGCACACCAAGTGTACATTGCCAAGCCTTCTGAAATCAGCAAGCTGGAAAAAGCCGTTCTGAATGAAACGAAGACAGCCGTCAATGCCAAAATCGTCGGCATGTCTGCAGAATTTATTGCAAAAGAAGCAGGCATCACTGTACCGGAAGGCACGAAAATCATTATTGCAGAAATCGGCGGTGCCGGGGCAGACTACCCGCTGTCACGCGAAAAACTGTCGCCGGTCCTGGCTATGATGAAAGCTGAAAACCACGAGCATGGCATGCAGCTTTGCGACGACATGCTTGAGCTTGGCGGTTTGGGACACACGGCAGTGATTCATACGGAAGATGAAAACATGCAAAAAGAATTCGGATTGCGGATGAAAGCATGCCGTATCCTGATTAATACACCAGCTGCCGAGGGCGGTATCGGAAATATCTACAATGAAATGATTCCGTCTCTGACACTGGGCTGCGGTTCTCACGGAAAGAACTCGGTGTCCACTAACGTGACATCTATCAACCTGATTAATACGAAAACAGTTGCCAAGAGGAGAAATAATATGCAGTGGTTCAAGTTGCCTCCTAAAGTTTATTTCGAAAAAAATTCCCTGCAGTATCTGACTGTGATGGAGAATATTGAGCGTGTCTTCCTAGTTTGCGACCCGGGCATGGTGGAATTCGGTTATGCTGACCTGGTGAAAAATGAACTGCGCAAGCGTCAGAACGAAGTGCAAATCGAAATGTTCTGGAACGTTGAACCAAACCCGTCAACGGATACGGTTTACGCTGGTTACGAAGCGATGATGGAATTCAAACCGGACACAGTGATTGCGCTGGGCGGCGGGTCTGCAATGGACGCAGCCAAAGGTATGTGGATGTTCTACGAGCACCCGACCACAAACTTCTTCGGCGCGAAACAAAAATTCTTGGATATCCGTAAACGGACATACAAGATTTCCAAACCGGAAAAAACCCAGTTTGTCTGTATCCCGACAACTTCCGGTACTGGTTCAGAGGTAACACCGTTTGCCGTTATTACTGACAGCGAGACACACGTGAAATATCCGTTGGCAGATTACGCTTTGACACCTGACGTGGCGATTATCGATGTACAATTCGTCATGACGGTACCTAAGTCGGTAACGGCTGATACTGGGATGGACGTCTTGACTCACGCAATCGAAGCTTACGTGTCAGTCATGGCTAACGACTATACCCGCGGCTTGAGCCTGCAGGCGATCAAGCTGGTCTTTGAAAATCTGGAAGCATCATGCTACCATCCGAATGAAGAAAATCGCGAAAGAATGCACAATGCGTCAACGCTGGGCGGTATGGCATTTGCGAATGCCTTCCTAGGAGTTTGTCACTCCATCGCCCACAAAATCGGCGGTGAGTACAACATCCCTCACGGACGGACTAACGCAATCCTGCTGCCGCACGTTATCCGTTACAATGCGAAGGATCCATCGAAACATGCGATGTTCCCTAAATATGATTTCTTCCGTGCCGATAAAGACTATGCTGACATTGCCCGCTTCCTCGGCCTGAAAGGCGAGACTACAGAAGAACTGGTTGAAGCACTGGCAACAGCTGTGGCGGATTTGGCTAAGAAATGCGGCATTGACATGAGTCTGAAAGGTCAAGGTGTGACGCAAGAGACTATCGACAGCACATCTTACCGGATGGCTGAGCTGGCTTATGAAGACCAGTGTACAACAGCGAATCCGAAACAACCGCTGATCAGCGAACTGCAGCAAATTATCAAAGACGCCTATGTTGGTGTTTAATTGATTAACTGTTCCCTGCTCCCCTGCCTATCTTTCAGGCGGGGGAGCTTTTTTTGAGAAAACAGGAAACCTTTGGTTATTTTTCACAGAAACATCTATTTTTCCCCTTAGACTGCTGTTAACTAGTCTTTATTTTTTTGTAAAGCTCTGAACTGTGTGTGGCTAATCAATCTGAAAAATGATAGAATAAGGGGTATGTATTTTGAGAGAAGAACCATTTTTGAGGTGGAAAAGTGAAGAAATTTAATTCAAGCAAAAACATTATCATTGCGTTGTCGATCCTGATTGTTGTGGTCCTGATAGTTACCTTTACGACAGCTCAGAGGAATGAAAAAAAGCAAAGTTTACCGGGTCAGTCGACCGTGAATAATATTGTTGCGTCGATTGACAATGCCCTCTTTTCACCGCTCCGCGGCATTGAAAATGGTGTGAAATCAATCAACAATTTGTTCAGTACGTATACTGAAAACGACCGGCTGAAAAAAAGAATTGATGAAAATGCCGCCCTCCACAGCGAGCTGCAGACATATAAAAAAGAAAACGACGAGTTGAAAAAGCAATTGGAAATCAATGATACGCTGTCTAATTTTGACCGGGTATCGGCCAATGTCATCAACCGTTCGCCGGATAACTGGCAGGACATCATCGTCATCGACAAAGGGGAGTCTGACGGAGTGGCAGTCAACATGCCGGTTATGGGCAGCAAAGGTCTGGTCGGGCGTGTCTTGATTGTAGAGAGTGATACTGCTAAAGTCGAACTGCTGACGACTGCCAACGAAAACACCAATCATTTTCCTGTCATGCTGGAGACAGAGTCCGGCGATGCCGTTTACGGGTTGATTACAGGCTATGACACCAAAAAAGGCGCACTCATCGTCTCGCAGCTGACTAAAACAGACGGGCTGAAAGAAAAAGGCGATGTCGCCACCTCCGGGCTGGGCAATAATTCTCCTAAGGGCTTGTATATCGGTGAAATAATGGAAGTCAACGTCAATAAAGATGTCATTGATTCGGAAGTGCTGGTCAAACCGGTGTCCAACATGTACGACATCTCCTTTGTGACAGTGATTCAGCGATTGGCGGGGAGCGGGTCATGATGACAAAACGACAAGTAATCAATTTTCTGCTGCCGCCGGTTCTGTTTCTGTTAATGCTTTTGGACGGCCATGTCAGCAGCATCTTCCGCAGCTGGACCGGGTCGTCTTTGATGATGTTCAGCAATCTGCTGTTGCTGCTGATTATGTTTGCCACGTTTCAGGTGAATAAAACGTACCTGGTTATTTTGACCCTTGTCATCGGCGTGCTGGCAGACTCTTATTATTACAATATTATCGGGGTTTATGCGCTGCTGCTGCCGCTGCTTGTGCTGGTCATTTACGGGACATTTGAACATGTCATCCCGACAACGTTCACGATTATTTTAAGCTTTATTGTATTTTTGACATTGTTTGAAGTCGGCAATGCAGCCATGCAGATGATTTTTCAGCTGACGCAAGTCAACATGCTGAGTTTTCTGACTAAAGTGCTGGGCCCGACGCTCTCTGTCAATATTATTTTTGTCTGTTGTTTCGTCTGGCCGCTGAAGAAAGTGTTCAACATAAAAAAGTAATGAAATAAGTTTGTAACATTCTTTTTATTATTCTGACATGAGAGTGTGTTACAATGCTTTTATCGTGAATTAATCGCAAAAGATAATAACGCTATATATTCGGAGGAAAAACTAGTGAAGAAGAAACTTATTTCTACTTTATTGATAAGCAGTATGCTACTGACTGTATCAACAGCACCAACGGTAGTTTTAGCGGATGAATTTGATAATAAAATTGAGCAGCAAGATAAAAAAATCAACGATTTGAACGCAAAAGCACAGAGCGCTTCTGCTCAACTGGCAGCTATCCAAAGCAACATTGCCAGCATCAAAGAAGAAGCAGCCGCATTACAGTCGGAGCAAGACAGCTTAAACAAAGAAGTCAACAAACTTCAGACGGAAATCAAAGCCCTGGAAGAGCGGATTGCTAAAAGAGAAGAAGCTATTCAGGAACAGGCTCGTTCAGTTCAAGTAGATGCACACAGTTCGAACATGGTCGATCTGGTTTTGGATGCCGAATCAGTTACTGATGCTGTATCGAAAGTGATGGCTGCAACAAAATTAGTGAATGCCAACAATGACTTGATGAAACAGCAGCAGGAAGACAAAGCTGATGTTGAAGCGAAAAAAGCGTCAACAGAAGATAAAGTTGCTGAAATTCAGAAAAACGCCGTTGTGTTGGAAAACAAAAAAGGCGAGCTGCAAAATCAGGAATTGTCTCAAACAGCAGTGGTCAGTGCCATTGCTGCTGAAAAAGAAACAGAGCAAAGCAAGAAAGACCAACTGCTAGCTGAAAAAGCGGAAGCTGAAAGACAGCAGGAAGAGATTCGCTTGGCGAATGAACGTGCTGCTGCGGCAGCCGCTGCGGAAGCAGAAGCTCAAAAAGAGACTGAAACAAGCACAGAACCATCAGTTGACAACAACAATAATGCTGGTACAGGCACGACTGAACAAAGTACAACAAATCCAGGAAATAACGGCGGCGGCACAACAAATACCGGTAACACCGGTAACGGCGGCACAACAACGCCGACACCTCAGCCGGAGGAGCCAAAAAAACCAATCCCAACACCACCACCATCAGCTGGCGGCATTGTTGGGACTGCGATGCAGTATCAAGGTGTTCCTTATGTCTGGGGCGGTACTTCACCTAGCGGATTTGACTGCTCAGGGTTTGTCCAGTATGTATTTGCTCAAAACGGTATCAGCCTGCCACGTGTCACAACGAGTCAGGAATACGCAGGCACTATGATCAGCCTCAGCGAATTGCAAGCGGGCGATTTGGTGTTCTTCGGACCAAGAGGCAGCACACATCACGTTGGTATTTATATCGGCGGCGGCTCTTACATCCATGCACCGACAACAGGCGACGTGGTTAAAGTTCAAAGCATGTCCGGCTATATGCCAAGCTTTGGTGTACGTATTTAAGGTTAATGAAATAAAGACTGTGGCACGACTTGAGAGCTGACAGTCCAATGATAACTAGAAACATCCTGTCAAAATCTATTTTACGGATTTTGACAGGATGTTTTGCTGTTTGTTTGAGATAGAGCCGTCAGCTGTTAATGTTCTGTTCAGCTAAAGGACTGTCCATATAAACCCTTAAGTAAAACTGATGAAGACCGTTTGCATAGCCGTGATAATGAACGGTTTGATTAAAGAAACGGAAGATGCTTTCACAAGTGTCTTTGCCGGCAGGGTCACCGGCATGAACTTGCAGCAGACCGCGCAAATAAGCTGCGAATACATTGAAACTCAAGTATTGTAAAATAGGCTGGATTTCGTCTTCATGTTCATACTTTTTTAATAAGGCATCAGCAGCATCATAGTCGTTCCGTTTAATCAACCGCTGGCAGACTTGTAAATAAAAGTCAACGAAATAATGGAAGGTGGAGCGGCTTTTGATTTTTCGCCGGAATGATTGTTCGGCTAACACAATCAAGGTTTCATTACTGTAAAGAAAGTTGGAATAACTTGCGAGGAAAAATTCATATTTGCCCCACGTTTCGCAATTCAATAAATAGCTTTCCAGTTCTTTTGTCTCAGGTTTATAGGTGTCGTCAAGGAAAAATTCATTGTACATACTTTGAACAACAAACGAAAAATAAAGATAGCATTTATTTTTTGTGCGCAAATAACTGTCATCCAACGACTCAATCAAGTGTCTAAATTTAAAGGTATTTTTCTCAAATAAATAATGGTCCAGTTTGCGTTCGAGCATTTCAATAGTCTTATCGACAGTATCCCCCTCATATTCAAACATGAATTCTTCAAAGCTGACATTAATCCGGTTCAACAACTCATAAAAATTAGTCAACTTGATGTCGCTTTCGCCTTTTTCAAAGCGGCGGAGAAATTGAACAGAGACAATACCTTCTGCTGTTTCTTTTAAAGTAACTCCTTTTTTTATGCGCAAAGACGAGAAAACCTCGCCGAATGTTCTTAATTCCATGTATATAATATCCTTTTTTTAGAATAGTATATCATAAATGGAAACTTCAGTTTCCTTTTATCTCGAAAATGAGGAAATGATTTAAACTGGAGAATCAAAAAGAACAGATAGGTTCAGTTATTCCGCAACCTGCTGTGAACCGTTTATCCTATAGTTAGTGGCTGCTAACTGACTGATCATAACTAGGAGGAAATAATTATGGCAAAAGAAGAAAAAGTTGAACTGACAATGAAGCAACTGGGGTTTGAACCAAAAGAGGGACGGGCGATTGTGGTGAAATATCAAAGTGAAAACTTAAGCGGCAAAATCGCCAATTTTTTCAGCAATAAATTTTATGTTTTGCAAATTTGCGAGAATGAGCTTGTGCTAGCTCCGTTTACAAATAGTGTCACAATCGACATTGAAAAAGACGAAGTACTTGTTTTACCGCTATCAGAAATCGAACGGGTCTCAATTAAGGAGTCTGCTCTCAACTATGTCATTGATATTGAAACAGCCGACAGCTCGTTGTTATTGACTGTACAGCAAAAAGAATTGAGTGATTGGCGGATGAGCGGCTACTATGCAGGTATTGCTACTTCGGTGTTCAAAATGGAAAACTGGCATGCGGCAAATCTGGATGAGACATTAAACGAATTAAGAGAAATCAAAAAATAATATAAGACAGATCTTTGTCAAATAGAACTGGTGAGTAAAAATCTGTGTAGAGTTAAGGATGAGTGACAGCTTTTGTTTACTACTTCTTTTATGAGAGGTTAAGCTGGTAACAGAGGAGGGATAAAAATGGTTTGGCAAGAACTAGGTATTAGCGGTATCACTGGTTTAGTCGTTTTAACGGCTCTTTATTTTGTGATTAAAGCTTCCGTTAAAAATGGGATTTTAAGCGCGTATCAAAGAATCACTAAAAAACAACTTGAGCCTGAATTTAATTGGGATGAACTAAAAAAGGAAAATCAAGAGAACGGTTAAAGGTTCGGATTCAATCCTGAGTCATAGCATATAGTGGTCATTACTGTGTTTGTTTAATACAAAAAATGGGACCGAAGAATCAACATTTGATTTTTCAGTCCCATTAATTATAGAGCTTTTTTATCAGACGTTCCTAATTATTGACATAACTTTCTGTCAGTTTCAGGAACTCATTGACATCATCAACGATAATATCGATAGCAGACTGCCAAAAATCAGGCTGGTTCAACTCGACGCCAAGATGTTTCCTTGCCAAATCTTCAGTCGTCATTGATGCGGTATCGCGTAAAAGGGCGATGTAGTCATCTTCGAAGCTGCTGCCTTTTTCTTTTGCGTGTGCATAGATGCCCATGCTGAACAGGTAGCCGAAGGTGTAAGGGAAATTGTAAAACGGCACTGAATCAAAGTAGAAGTGCAGCTTGGCAGCCCAGAAATGCGGATGGTAGCTGCCTAAAGCATCTTGATAGGCTTCTTTTTGTGCAGCAACCATTAGCTCAGTGATTTCTTCATCCGTCAATACGCGTTCTTTTCTTTGGATATGGTAATTGTTCTCAAAAATGAAACGGGTATGGATGTTCATGAACATGGCAATCGCATTCTGAATTTTGACGTCCAGCAAATTGATTTTCTCCTCGACTGACTGGGCTTGGTTCAAGGTTGCATCCGCTACAATCAGCTCGGCGAAGGTGCTGGCTGTTTCCGCCACATTCATGGCATAGTCCTGGCTCATGTACGGCAAATCCCACATGACATGGGAGTGGTAGGCGTGTCCCAGCTCGTGTGCCAGTGTGGCGACTTCGTTTATTGATTCGCCGTAAGTCATGAAGATGCGCGACTCCTGACTTTCAGGCAGACTGGTGCAATAGCCGCCGGGCCGTTTGCCGGGGCGGTCTTCTGCTTCAATCCAGCTTTTTTCAAATGCCATCCGGGCAAAATCGGCCATTTTCGGACTGAAGCGGTTGAAATGCGTGATGATAAATTCAGCCGCTTCGTCAAAGGTGAAGCGTTTTTCATTCAGCTCGCCCAGAATGACCGGAGCATCCTGGTCCTGCCAGTCCATTTTTTCTTTGCCGAACAAATTGGCTTTGCGGGTCAGAAAGTCGGCGAACGGCGTTTTATTTTGGCTGATGGTCGCCCACATCTGCTCGAGTGTGTCTGCCTGCATGCGGTTATACTCCAACGGTATCGTTAAATGGTTGTCGATTTTGTGCAGCTGGTTGGCAGTCAGGCGGAACCCGTCCAGATGGTTGAGTGTATCTGCGAAGATGGCTGCCATCTCGCCCCACGCTTTTTCCCATTTGTCAAATAACGCTTGCCGGACTGCCGCATCTTTGTCGCTCATCATTTTATTGAAGGCTTGTCCGGCTGAAAGCATGATTTCTTTGCCGTCCTGTTCATAGGGAATCTGAATACCGGCAACGATTGTGTCGTAGTGGGTGCTCCACGCTGTAAAGCCGTCCAGCGACAGTTTGTTGATGATGGCTTCTTCCTGTTCGCTCAGCAGCCGGCTGCCGTCGCGGCGCAACTCTGCCAGATTAAAGGCGACGCCCTGGGCTGCCAGCAAATCGGTCTGATTCAGCTGCTGCCAGTGGTCTTCTGACAATTCTGTGAGTTTTTTCGTCATAATCATTTTTGAATTGTCAAAGTCCGTCAGTCTGCTGTACAGTGAGGCCAACAATGTATTGGCTTTTTTATTTGTCGTGTCAGCCGACTGGATGGCTGTGACAAAGCTGATGGTCTGGCTGAAGCCGTTGCCTGTGAGGGCCAGCTCGTTCATAATGTCGGCAAAGGCGGTAAATCGAGGGGCATCCTGCTCCGGCTGCCAGTCTGTCACGCGTTTTGTAAAAGTTTCCAGCTGAGCATCCAACAGCGCAATCCGCTCTTTCAGCGCGTCTGATTCGATGCCGCCGGCAAATAATGAATCCAAATCCCAAACTTGAGAATAAGTCATAAATGGCACTTCCTTTCATACGGTTACTTTTTATTATATCTTTCTTACTTTTGAAAAGAAAGCTGCGGATTGAAAATTTGTCCAAAATTAGGTAGCATAAAGAGTGTCGAAAAAAGGAGTCGTGTCATGCATACAAAACATATAAAAAACGGCAATGTCTATCTCGGCGTTGCAATCGTTATGATGATTATTTTATTTATCAGTTCGTCGCAAACGTATGAGAAGCAGTCGCAAATTGCTTTGCTGGAAAAAATATTGAAGAATCAGCCGTTTAAAGACGCGCTGAGCGGGATTTCCTTCACGTACGGGGGAAGCGAGGTCAGCATCGAAGCCAGCGGCTATTTTAAATTTGTGGAATTTTTTATCCGCAAAGGGGCGCACTTTTTCACGTACTTTATTTTGGGCGGGAGCTTTTATTTAGGCTTGTTCCCGCGGATAAAGAGTATTTGGCTGACCGGGCTGGTGTCATGGCTCGCTGCAACCGGCTATGCGGGACTGGACGAATTCCACCAGATGGTCACCGGCGGCCGGACACCGCTCTTTCAAGATGTGATGCTCGACAGTATCGGTGCGCTGACAGCTTGCGTCATCGCGATGGTGTTTGTTGCGTTCAGCGGGAGGAAAAAGCGGCGGAAACGGTAGGCAGCTGGTTTTTGATTCTATGGCACAAGTTTGGTATGATGACAATGACAAGTGTATTGAGAAAGAGGTGTTATCATGGCAGGACATTCTAAGTGGAAGAATATTCAAGGCAGAAAAAATGCTCAGGATGCCAAGCGCGGAAAGATATTTCAAAAGCTGTCCCGGGAAATTTACATGGCGGCTAAAACAGGTGGTCCTGACCCGGATACTAATGCCAGTCTGCGGCTGGCCGTGGATAAAGCTAAATCGGCCAACATGCCGAACGACAACGTTCAGCGGGCTATCAAGAAGGCAACGGCTTCCGGCGACGGCGAAAACTATGATGAAGTGGTTTATGAAGGGTACGGTCCCGGCGGTGTCGCCGTTCTGGTGCACGCATTAACAGATAACCGCAACCGCACAGCGACGAACGTCAGAGTGGCATTTCAGAAAAACGGCGGTTCCTTAGGCGAGACTGGTTCAGTGAGCTACATGTTCGACCGCAAAGGCTACATTGCGATTGCGCGTGAAGGCTTAGCAGTTGATGAGGATACCATGCTGATGAGCGTCTTGGAAGCAGGCGGCGAAAATCTGGAAACGTCTGATGAAGTGTTTGAAATTTATACCGACCCGCAAGACTTTGCAGCAGTCCGGGATTATTTGCAGGAAGAAGGCTATGTCCTTGACCAGGCAGAACTGACGATGGTGCCGCAGACGCTTGTGGCAGTGGACGGCAGTCAGACCGAAAAAATCGAGAAAATGATTGATATGCTGGAAGACGATGATGATGTGTCAGAGGTGTTCACATCTGCTGATTTATAAAAATGTGACGAACAGACTCAGGTTTGAATGAGTCTGTTTTTTTTTTCGGAATTTAAGGTCAGGAGGTGATGGCACTGACAGAAAAACAGGAAGACATAAAAAGGTATGCCCTTTCCCTTATCGGACACGGGCGCCGCCATCATGCGGATGATTTGTATTTGTTTCCGGTCAGGGACGGGTATGAGCTTTCCTTCCGTTATGTGTCAGAAAAGAAAAGGTACGCCGAAGTGTCGCTGGCGCAAGGACAGAAACTTTTGCTGTTCTACAAGTTTATGGCGGAAATGGATGTCTCGGAAAAACGCCGGCCGCAAGTCGGTGCAGGCACCATCGAAACGGCTGACGGAGCGCAGCGTCTGCGCTTTGCGACCATCGGCGAATACCGGAACCACGAAGCCATGGTGATCCGCTTTTTGTACGATATCCAGCAGGAGTCTGCCCTGTGTTTTCTGTTTCCGGAGCAGTATCGGCAGTTGGGCGAGCAGGTGCTGGATTACGGGCTGTATTTGTTTTCTGGACCGACCGGCTCCGGTAAGACAACGACGATGTACGCACTTGCCAGAACATTGATTCAAAAACGCCGGCGGCAGGTCATCACCGTTGAAGACCCGGTGGAAATCGAAGTTGCCGACTTTTTGCAACTGCAGGTGAATGCCAAAATCAACGTGGGTTATGAAGCGGCACTCAAATCATGCTTGCGGTTCCGGCCGGATATTCTGATTGTGGGGGAAATCAGGGACAGCGAGACCGCTAAAACTGCTGTCCGTGCAGCGCTGACGGGACACACGGTGTTTTCGACCATCCATGGTATGAACAAGGAAAGTGTGTTGTCGCGCATGCTGGAGTTTGGTGTTCTGCCATCTGATTTACGCCAGAGTCTGCAAGGCATCATTTATCAGCGTCTGATTCCGTGCTTGGCGCAGACGCCGGCTGACAGCCAACTAAACGGGGTGTTGTTCGACACGTTGTTCTTTAAAAGAAAGGAGACGTATGACAAACAAGTTGACATTCAGGGAACGGACTGGAACGCTCTGCTCAAAACGGCGCGGGATGAACAGCTTATTTCAGAAGAGGTTTTCCGGACATATCGGTTTTAAACGGAAAATGAAGCTGTCGGCGAGTGAGCGGGAGGACTTTATGCGGTTGTTGGCAGACCTTTTGGTGAACGGGTTCAGCATTCAGGAAAGTTTTGTTTTTATGGAAAAATTGCGGGAAAAACAGCTTTGGGCAGTGACGCTGACACAGGCGAACCTTGCCCGCGGATTGCCTTTATATGAAAGTTTCAGGCAAGTCGGCTTTACTTCCTATGAAATTGCCCAGCTGAGTTTGGCAGAAGTGCACGGTGATTTTTCCGGCACGCTGACGGCGATGGCGGCTCATTTGGCAGACGCCGAGCGCCAGCGCCGGGGATTTGCGAAGGTCATGACGTATCCGAGTTTGCTGCTGCTTTTTTTAGTGGGGATGATGTTCGGGCTGAAGTGGTTCATTTTGCCTCAACTTTCTGGCATTGCCAATAGGCGCTCACAGCATAGCCCAGCCGTCCTCATCATCGAATGGACACCTGTGTGCCTGTTTATTCTGCTTTGCCTGACAGTGCTGGCTTTTTTTGGTTTGCGCCTGTATTTTTCGCGCAAACCGGCTGTGTTCCAAGCCCGCTGGCTGACGAGACTGCCGTTTTTGAAAACCGTGCTGACACATTATTACACGTCTTTTTTTGCACTGGAATGGGGAAAACTGATGCAGCAGGGACTGGAGTTTAAACAAATTATCACCGTCATGATGTACGACGGCAGCACGCCGCTGATGAAGGAGCTGGCTGTGATTTTACGGGATTCGCTGGAACAGGGGATTTCGGTCGATGCGGCGCTCGCTGCCCAACCGTTTCTTTTGAAAGGGATTGAGACGATTATCCGTCAGGGGGAAGCGACCGGCAATTTAGGGGCCGAGTTGACAGTTTACGGCACGCGTCTTTGGCAGCAGTTGATGAAGAGGCTGGAGAGATGGTTCCAGCTGCTGCAGCCGTTGGTGTTTCTGCTGGTTGCCTTGCTGATTATCAGTGTCTATGGCGCCTTGCTGCTGCCGGTGTATGATGGAATGGAGGAGTTAATATGAGAAAGAAAAAATATGCTGCTTTTACATTGCTGGAGATGCTCATCGTTTTACTTGTCATCAGTGTGCTGCTGCTGTTGTTCATCCCCAACCTGTCCGACAAGCGCACAGCTATTAATGAACAGGGGCGGACAGCTCTGGAAAAAGTCATCAGCACCCAGGTGGAAATGTACACGCTGGATAAAAACAGCGCGCCGGCAAGTTTAGCTGAGTTGAAACAGTCAAAATACATCACGGAGGAGCAATACAAAAAAGCAGTGGAATACGGGATTGAGTTGAAGTGAATAAAAAAAGCAGGCCGTATGGCTACACGCTGCTGGAAGTACTGATAGTGCTGCTGGTCGTTTCGGCGTTTGCATTGCTGCCGCTATTGTCGCTCCGCGGCTGGCAGAAGCAGATGGCAGTGTCGCTGTTTTTCGCATCATTTGAACGTCAGCTGCTGCAAGTGCAGCAAGCGGCGATCGTGGAAGGGCATGAGTCGTGGGTCGTTCCCAATCCTGGCAAACAAGCGATTTATTTCAGTTACCGCAGCCGGGGAGCGACCCGCTTTGTCATGCAGCCTGTTCCGGAAGGGATTCGCCTAGACAGCGATACAGCCTTTCGTTTTAACAACATATCCGGCAGTGCAAACAAATTAACCCAAATCAATTTTATTGTAGCGGACCAGAAAGTGACATATCAATTACAGTTTGGGAGTGGTAAAGTTGAAAAGTACGTGTCAAAAAAATAAGTACCGCGGCTACTTGCTGCTGGAAAGCATGGTGGCGCTAGCGGTAATCGGCGGAACGATCGTGCTGATGCTGTCGCTTGTTGCGTCCATGCAAACTCAGGCACAGCGCTATGAACAGCAGGTTTCCCTCGCTCAGTATGCGTGGGAAATCGCGGCAGGGCAAGTCGGGCAACATATCGAAATTGAACGAACGAAATACAGTCACGGCCGCTGGTTCCGCTGTGAGGAACTCAGTAACCGGCATATTCGCGTGACGACAGGAGATGACGTGATTGAAATCATCAGATTGGCCAACCCGCATTAAGTGTGGCGGGTTTACGCTTTTAGAATGCGTATTGGCTTTGCTGGTTCTCTCGTGTATCATACTGTTGTTTCAGCCGATTGTGCGACTTGCGGGCCAGTACCGGGACCGGAGTTTGGAAACTGGTTTTATGATGTATCAGACCGGCTATATTCAATTGACCGCCGAATGCGCCGGCTATCAGCTGGTCTCTGTTGATAAAACTGCACTGACAGTCAAGAGCGAAAAAGATACCTACACCATAGGGCTGTACAAGCAGATGATCCGCAAAGGTCCGCCGGGGCATCAGCCGCTGATGATGGATGTACGGACGGTGACATTTTACCGCTATCAGGATGCTGTTAAAATGGATGTGAGGATGCTAGATGGACAGACATTCACCAACTATCTCTATTTCAAAGAAGAATAAAGGGGGCATATTGTTTTCCGTGCTGCTGCTTTTAACGCTTGTGAGCTTTCTGTTCACCGCCATGCTGGCGGATTACCAGACACGTCAGCGCTTCAATGTGCACACCAGAGACTACTATCTTTGCAAAACGATGGAAACTTTGACACTCGCTGACCTTGAAACAGGAGAGGCAGATGAATCAGGAGAGCATGTTTACAACACTGGTACAGTCTCATATGTGTACCTGTCTGAGGGCCGGCAAGTCAGATTGCAAACGATTTTGCATAATTCTTTTCAAAAAACGACGGTTTATGATTTGCGGAAGAAAGAAGAAAAATGAGTGTTTTTTCCTGTGATTCCTTGAAATCTATCGTGTTATTCGTTAGAATGAAACAGTGTAATACTTTTGTTGCATTTAGAAGGAACGAGGTGGGGATGTGTCTCAAAAAGTGGAAGAAAAAGGATTCCATCTGCTGACGGAATCGACCGAACTGCTGCAACAGGCGTTAGACACTTCTTTTTTTGACGCCTATTTGGAGAATATGGAAAATTTTCTTGACTCGCAAACGGTCCGAGTGATTGAAGGCACGCCTGACCCGGAAACAGCGGCCAAACTGCAGCGCATTTATCAGGATATCAAAGCCCTCGAATTGACTGCAGAAAGCAAACGCAAAATCTCTCAACTGACACTGCTGAAAGGCATGTTGAGCGACACCTTGCAGCCCAATCATCAGCTGACACCTGACGGCATCGGTTTTCTTGTCACATATATTGTGGAAGAATTATTGGCTGACCGTCTGCAGCTGCGCGTAGCTGATCTGGCTGTCGGTACAGGCAACCTGCTTTACACGCTTATGACGAATCTGGCGCTTTCAGGCAAACAGGTGTCTGGCGTGGGAGTGGATGCGGATGAACTGCTGCTCAATATCGCTGCTGTAGACAAAGAGTGGCTCGGTTTGGATGTGACCCTCTTTTATCAGGACAGCATACAGCCTTTGCTGCTTGACCCGGTGGATGTGGCGATTGCTGATTTGCCAATCGGCTATTACCCGGACGATGCCCGCGCGTCGTCGTTTACCGTTGCTGCTGAGACCGGCCACACGTATGCGCATCACCTGCTGATGGAGCAGGCGATGAATTATGTGACACAAGACGGATTCGGTGTATTTTTATTGCCGAGTCAATTTTTAGAATCAGAACAAGCCGGACAGCTGAAAAAATGGCTGACGGAAAAAGTTTATTTGCAGGCGATTTTGCAGCTGCCGGAGAACCTGTTTAAAAACCGGGCGTCGCGTAAATCCATCATCGTGGTCCAAAACAGAGGCGAAGGCGCCTCACAAGCAACCGAAGTACTGCTGGCGGAACTGCCGTCGCTTAAAGAGACACAAGCAGTTTACCAGTTTATTGAAGAGTTCAACCAATGGCAACATTTAAATTTAAAGAAAAAGGTGTAGGGGAGATTATCATGGAAAAAACTATTGCAATCAACGCTGGAAGTTCAAGTTTAAAATGGCAGCTGTACAATATGCCAAGCGAAGAAGTTATCGCTAAGGGTATTGTGGAACGAATCGGACTGCCTGATTCAATCTTCACAATCAAATATGGAGACGGCGAAAAATATGAAGTGGTTCAGGATATACCGGATCATGATTTGGCAATCAATATGCTGTTGGAACAGCTGAAAGCACTGCATATCATTGCTTCCTTTGATGAAATCACCGGAGCGGGCCACCGTATCGTGGCGGGCGGCGAACACTTTAAAGAATCAGCTGTTTTGAATGATGAACAAATCAAGCTGGTGGAAGAGCTTGCTGAATTTGCCCCGCTGCACAATCCGGCGGAAGCAAAAGTTATCCGAGTGTTCCAAAAACTGTTGCCTAAAACATTGAACGTCGGCGTGTTTGATACATCTTTCCACACAACGATGCCGGAAGTCAACTTCTTATACAGCATCCCGACAGAGTATTATGAAAAATTCCAGGCACGTAAATATGGTGCTCACGGCACAAGCCACCGGTATGTTGCGCACCGTGCTGCTGAAATGCTGGGCAAACCAATCGAAGAATTGAAACTGATCACGTGCCACCTGGGTAACGGAGCATCTATCTCTGCTGTTGACGGCGGGGTATGTGTCGATACATCCATGGGCTTCACACCGCTGGCTGGTGTGACGATGGGGACGCGTTCGGGCGACATCGACCCGTCATTGCTTGCTTACTTGATGGAAAAACTTGGCTTGACAGATATCAAAGACATGATTGACATTCTGAATAAAAAATCAGGTTTGCTTGGCTTGTCCGGGATTTCCAGCGACATGCGCGACTTGGAACATTCGGACGATCCGAAAGCCAAAGTGGCGCTTGACATATTTGCTGACAGAGTCCGTAAATATATCGGCAGCTATGTGACTGTGCTGAACGGAGTGGATGCTATCATCTTTACCGCCGGTATCGGTGAAAATGACGTGGCGATGCGCAAAAATATCATCGACGGCATGTCATGGTTCGGCTGTCAAATTGACGATGAAAAGAACAATGTCCGCGGTCAAGAGCGGATCATCTCAACAGATGATTCCAGCGTCAAAGTGCTCCTGATTCCGACTGACGAAGAGTTGATGATTGCCAGAGACGTGGAAGCACTGAAAACAAAATAATCGCAGTTAACGAAGGGGCGACCCTTCGTTTTTTTTGTACGCCAGCCAGCACAAAAAAGGTCAGCACGCTTTACGGCTGACCGCATTCTGTATCTGCATTTGTTAAAATACCAAGTGCATGGGGCAGTTCGTCAATAATGACTGATAAATTTTCCCGCACGCCGCGGACACTGCCCGGCAGATTGATGATTAATGTCTGTTTCCGCACCACTGCAGCTGCCCGGCTGAGCATGGCCTTTTTAGTTGTCTGCAAGCTGAAAAAGCGCATGGCTTCCGGAATACCCGGAACGATTCGGTCGGCTACGGCCAGAGTCGCCTCGGGTGTGCAGTCGGTCGGCGACAGGCCGGTGCCGCCGGTGGTCAATATCAAATCAGCCAGCCCGGTATCTGCAATACGCATCATTTCCTGACGCAACTGCTGTGCGTTGTCCGGCAGGATGACTTTGGAGACGACCGACATGCCCTGAGCTTGACACATGTCTTCAATCAGTGCTCCGCTGGCATCCGTGCGTTCTCCCCGGGCGCCCTTATCGCTCGCAGTAATAATCGCGACGCGATAAGGCTTTTTGTTATTGCGGCAAGACATGAATCTCATCCCCCACCTTTAGTCTTCCTCCCGACAACACTTTGGTGAAAATGCCTTCCCGGGGCATGATGCAGTCGCCGACGATGTCCCGGATGGCACAACCTTTATGACATTTTTTACCGATTTGTGTGACTTCCAGTCGGATATCCCCTGAAACGAGTTGTGTCCCGATTGGTAAATGCCACAAGTCGATCCCCTCAATAATCATATTTTCGCCGAATGACCCGTCAACGACAGGTGCGCCTTTTTTGATGAACGCGTCAATATTTTCCCGTCCGAGTAAACTGACCTGGCGGTGCCATTTGCCGGCATGGGCATCATTTTTAAAGCCAAAGTCAGCAATCACCTCTACTTCGGCGACCGGCTTTTTAGCGACTCCCTTGATTTCGCTGAGACATAATGCATTGATTGTTGGCATATGCCATCATCCCCTTTCTGCTAACCGCCTACGCGGTGCATGCTCCGTTTTTTTTCGCGAATAAGCCGATTAAAATCATGCTCTTTCGGTTTATGGTACACTGCGTCTGCAATAATGGCAGACAGCTCCTCATCGCTGGCCCCGTTGCGCAGCGGTGTTTTTAAATCGATCCCTTCTTCAAATGCCAAACAAAGTTTCAAGTAGCCGTCAGAGGTCAGTCGCACACGGTTGCAGCCTTCGCAGAAGCACTGGCTGATGGCATTGATAAAACCGAGCTTGCCATTAAAACCGGGCACTGAATAATAAACGGCCGGTCCGTTGCCGAGCGGCTGGTCGTATGGCTGCAGGTCGCCGTAGTAGTCCGCCATTTGTGAAATTAATTGCTGTGTCGGTATACCAGCGAATGTTTCCCCCATCCCGATAGGCATCAATTCAATAAAGCGGACAGCAGCGACATCATATTGAGCGAGCGCGGCAATCTCTGCAAGTTCATGCGTATTGATTCCCTGAATCGGCAGACAGTTTAATTTAACTGGTATACTGGTGCGGGCGGCTGCGGCGATGCTTTGCATGACCCGGTCGTGGACATCAGCGCCGGTCAGTTGTTTGAATGTTTCCGGCTGCAGCGTGTCAAGGCTGATGTTGAGTCCGTTGATATTCAGTTCAACCAGCTCCGGCAAGTACCGCTCGAGAGTGACGCCGTTGGTTGTGATGGTGACTTGGTCGATTCGGTCATTTTCTCTTAAGCTGCGCAAAAACGGCATGACACCTTGATAGACGAAGGGTTCGCCGCCAGTGATTTTAAATTTTGACACCCCGAGTTTTGCGAAAATAGCGCAAAGTCTGGCTGTCTCTTCAACCCGCAGAATCTCGTCGTGCGCCATAAAATTGACGCATCCTTCCGGCATACAGTAGCGACAGCGCAGGTTGCACCGGTCGGTCAAAGAGACCCGGATATAATCCACCTGTCGTCCGAATTGGTCTTTCAACATAGGCTACTCCTTTGTCTTTCGTTGGTAGTGTCCGCTTTTTCCGCCTGTTTTCTCCAGCAGCATCACTGAGTGTATCGTCATTTCTTTATCCATCCCCTTGCACATATCGTAAATCGTCAGCAAAGCGACCGTCACGCCTGTCAACGCCTCCATTTCAACCCCGGTCTTGCCGGTCACTTTGGCAGTGCAGATGACTTCGATTTCTGACGTTTCCTCATGTTCCACAAAGGTAACCGTGCTTTTTTCCAAAAAAAGCGGGTGGCACATGGGAATCAGTTCGCCGGTCCGTTTCGTGCCCATGATGCCGGCGACTTGAGCCGTTCCGAGCACGTTGCCTTTTTTGATGGCTCCTTCACGGACAGCATTGAACGTTTCCGGCTGCAGTGTGATTCTGCCGCTGGCGGTGGCTTGGCGGGTGGTTTCTTTTTTTTCTGAGACATCGACCATGATGGCGTTTCCATCGCGGTCAATGTGTGTTAAACGGTTTCGTTCCATGTTAAGTTCCTCTTTCATTCAATTCTTTTTCAGCAGCAGGATGTCATTGGCTGCCACACTTAAATATCCTGTGTTCGGCAGCTCATTTTTACCTTCTTTTGCCTGTTTCCACCAGAAAGGTTGAGAGCCGCCTGATGTTACCACGCAGCGCCACTCAAAGGGCCCCTCTATCTGTTTTTGCAGTGTGACAGGAAAACTGTTTACACCACTGTTGTCAGACGCCGGGAAAAACGAGTGGGCACGAATGCCGACAAACGCAATATCTTCCGGAATGTCCCTGTCCAGCGTAAACGTCAGTCCCCAATCATCAGCTGCAAGTGTACGGCGGGACAGCTGTGTTACCGGCGAAAAATTTTTGCAGCCGGTCAGTTTGGCACTGGTCAGGCAGCGCGGGTGATTGAACAAGTCCTGTGTGCGGCCGTGTTCGATAATTCGGCCGTTGTCAAGAATAGCCAGCTTGTTGCACAGATGGTAGGCTTCGTCACGGTTGTGCGTGACCAGAATCACATCATTTGGAAATGCCTCCAGAATCTGCGCCAGCTCAACTTCCAAATACTCTTTCAAATGGGCATCCAGTGCAGAAAAAGGTTCGTCAAGCAGCAGAATGTCCGGTTTGGAAGCCAGCAGCCTTGCCAGTGCGACGCGCTGCTGCTGTCCGCCGGAAAGGTTGGCGGGATACATTGCCAGCAAGTGTTCCAATCGAAACAGCCGGGCCAGCTCATACAGCCTGTCCTGCTTTTCTTTGCCGCTACCGGTCATGCCGCAGAGAATATTTTTGGCAACGGAAAAATGGGGGAACAAGGCGTAATGCTGGAACAAATAGCCGACACGCCTTTTTTGCGGCGGCAGATTGATGCCTTTTTCCGAATCAAACAGAACACGGCCGTTGACGCAGATTTTTCCGCTGTCCGGTGTTTCAATGCCGGCTAAACATTTTAATGTCATGCTTTTGCCGTCACCTGACGCCCCGAGAACACCGGTCACGTCATTTTGGGATGTCAGAGAGACATCCAGCCGGAACTGCGGCAGTTCTTTCCGGATAGTAGCAGAGAGGCTCATCATTTTCACACCTTTGCAGAGCGCCGCTCTTTTGCGGCAAACAGATTCATCAAAACAACAATCACAAATGAGATACACACGATGATAAACACATAATCATAAGCATCTGTCAAATTGCCTGAAGCGACAGAGGAATAAATGGCAAGCGGCAGCGTCCGGGTCTTGCCGGCAATATTACCGGCAATCATGGTTGTGGCGCCGAACTCGCCCAGTCCTCTGGCAAAGGCTAAAATCCCGCCCGTCATGACTCCGGGCAGTGAAATCGGCAAGATGATTCGCCAGAAGATATAGCGGTCAGACAATCCGAGTGTCTGGGCCGCATGAATCAGCGAGGCATCCACCTGGGAAAAGGCTCCTCTGGCAGAGCGGTACATCAACGGAAAGGAGACAACGACCGCTGCCAGTACGGTGGCGCCCCATGAAAAAACCAGCTTGATGCTGAAAAATTCCAGAAGAAAAGCGCCGGCGGGACGCTGTACTCCGAAAAGATAAAGCAAAAAGAAGCCCACAACAGTCGGCGGCAGAACCAGCGGCAAAGTCAACAGGCCATCAATGACTGCCTGCAGTTTTTGATGCCGCAGGGAACAGACCCAGCGGGCGGTGAGTATCCCCAGAAAGAAAGTAATGACAATGGACGCGGCGGCCGTCCGCATAGAAATCAGTACGGGAGAAAAATCCATGTGTTCGCACCTCGCTTTGTGTTTATAGCAGTCCGCCGTGTCCGAGGGCAGCGATGTCTGCGGCTGACACGGCTACATCGGCCATCACCCGCGGGAAAATCATGTCGAAAACAGTCTGCTTCTCATACATAACAGAACCCGGCAGTCCCATAATGACTTGCCCGGCCTCCGTATAGGCTAATAAAAACATTGCGCCGGGAAAAACAGGTGTGCCGTAGCTGATGATGTCAGCTCCCGTTTGTTTGATAGCGCCGGGCGTTAAATCATCCGGGTCGACGCTCATGCCGCCTGTACAGAGAATGATGTCTGCGCCTTGTGCCAGAGCCTTGTTAATGGCTGCTGTGATGTCTTCCCGGACATCATCGACGGTGTAGTGGGCAATCATTTCGGCAGGAAAAGCTTGCAGTTTTTCTTGGATCACCGGTGTGAATGTATCGTCAATCAGTCCGTTGAAGACTTCACTGCCGGTCGTCACGACTGCGACGCGCTTAACCGTATAGGGCGTGACGCTCAAAACAGGCTGTCCGCTAATTAATTGCTTCACGCCATCCAGTTTTTCTTGTTCGATAAAAAGCGGGATGATGCGCGTGGCGGCCAGACGCTGCCCTTTTTTGACAGGCGAAAAAGTCGGGATGGTAGCCACCATCATGTCGCCGTAAGTATTTATGTGATTCAGACGGGGCAGGTCGATTTGCAGCAGTCCGTCACAAGTTGCCAAAGATTCGATTTTCCCTTCGCTCGGTGCTGTCGGCTGTATGTTGGCGCCGGCGCACAACTGGTAGAGGAAACGGGCGGCATCTTCTTCATGGACGATGTCATCGTGTCCGTCCCAGACATACACGTGTTTTTTCCCGATTGCCAGCAGTTGGGGAATATCTTCCTGCGTCAGGATGTGTCCCCGCTTAAAGAGCGGCCCTTTGGAGACATCCTTGACGATTTGTGTCAAGTCCTGGCACAATGTATGCCCGACTGCATCGGTTGTTTTCATCCGTCTTAGCATAGACAGCTCCTTCTCAGCTGACTGTCAGCTGAATTTGTTTATACGATCACAGATAAATCGTACCACTAACAAAAAACGTTTTCAATAAGAAAAAGAAAATTTTTTATAACTTCATAATTTTTTTAAGGAAACGCTGTCTTTTCAAAAATCAACGTGTTAGAATAAGCCTGTAAATTAAAGGAGGTCTACTAAACAATGAAAAAAAGCCTTGGTGTTATCGCCTTTTCAGCACTCGCTGCCCTTTTTTTGTCCGCTTGTTCTTCACCAGAAGCAAAACAAACTGCGTCATCTTCCGGCAGTTCGACAGAAAAAAAAGAAACCGTGACGTTGACCATTGCCGCTGCCGCCAGTTTGGAATATGTGTTTGAAGAAAAACTGATTCCGATGTTTGAAAAAGAAAATCCGCATCTCACAGTGCAAGGTACATACGACAGTTCCGGTAAATTACAAACACAAATCGAAGAGCGGATGCCCGCCGATATTTTCATGTCCGCCGCAGAAAAACAGATGACCGCACTGGTGAATCAAGACCTGATTGAAAAAGACACAGTCAACGACCTGCTCATCAATAAGATTGTCTTGATAGCCTCGCCTGGTGCAGCGAATCAGTTTAAGACGTTTGCAGACATAACTGCCAGCCAGATGATTGCTCTGGGAGACCCTGAGAGTGTACCGGTAGGCCAATATTCAAAGGAAGCGCTCGAAAATCTGGGGCTGTGGGCAGACATCCAAGACAGAGTCAGTTTTGGTACGAATGTCACGGAAGTGCTGAACTGGGTGGCAGAGGGCAGTGCCGATGCCGGTATCGTCTACGCAACAGATGCAGCGACAACGGATAAAGTCATAGTGGTGGCAGAAGCTCCTGCCGGAAGTCTGGCCAGTGATGTGATTTATCCGGTAGGCCGCATATCCTACTCCGAACATCCGGCAGAGGCCGGCTTGCTGCTGGAATTTCTCGATTCCAAACCCGCACGGGACATTTTTGCAGCATACGGTTTCACAGTCAATCAATAGCCCGTTTGCTTTCTTTTCTGTTATAATAGGCTGAATCCTTTACACAGAAAGAAGAGAGTTATGGAAAGTTATGTGATGCCGATAAAGATAGCCGCAATTATTTTTCCGTTTTTGGCGCTGTTTTTATCATTACCGATATTAATACACCAGTACCGTAAATACGGCGTGTTTGTCCGCTGGTACGGTGTGGTGATTTACAGCTTTATCTTTTATTTGCTAGTTGCCTATTTTTTAGTGATACTGCCGCTGCCTGAAATGGCTGATGTAGCCAAGCTCACAACACCTGCATATAATTTGAAACTGTTCACCTTTGTCAGGGAGTTTCAGCATGAAACGGTGCTGGTTCTGAGCGATCCGGGCACTTATCTGACTGCATTAAGACAGCCGGTTGTGATACAGCCACTGTTCAATGTCTTTCTGACAGTACCCTTTGGCGTCTATTTACGCTACTATTTCAAGCGGAATTTAAGACAAACTGTGATGTTAACCTTTCTGCTGTCACTGTTTTTTGAACTGACGCAGTTGAGCGGGCTTTACGGTATTTATCCACGTCCTTACCGCTTGTTTGATGTGGACGACTTGTTGTTGAACACAATCGGCGGAGTGGCCGGTTACTGGCTGATGCCGGTCTTGCAGCGCATGTTTCCAAGGGAGGCTGCTATCCGTTCTCTCATCGAGTCGCCGGAGCGGCACCGTGTCACGATGCTTCGCCGGTTGGTCGCTTTTACCTCAGATGCAATCATTGTGAGTTTTTTGCTGGATGTGCTGCCGAAAATAATCAGCAGTCTATTAGGCGTGTTCACCTTGCCTGTTGCCCTCGCTGTGTATCATATCATTGTGCCGAAATTTTTATTGCAAGGACAGACGCTGGGGAAAAAGCTGGTCAACATCCGCATCGTGTCCGAAGAAAATGGGGACGTGCCGCTGCGGAGCTTGATCAAACGCCAGCTACTGCTCTATGGCGTGATTGTTCCGATTATTTTTTACTTGCTGCCGAATTCATTGACGGCCACCGGTGTTGTACCCCTTGACGAACTGGATTTGTACTACTTTCTAATCTTGTTATTTGGCGGCTTTGCTGTGCTGTTTGCCCTGCATGTGATCTGGCAAAGTGTCTTCAAGAAAGACCGGTTGATCTATGAGGAGCTGTCCCGGACGAAACAAATCAGTACGAAATAACCGACCGGTGAAGTGAGGACCTGTGTGTAAGCACAGGCCCTTTTTGCACAAAAGAAAGAAAACAACTTACGAAAGAAAATTCATTAGCGTTGAGTAAGCTTTTGCACTGTGCTAAAATACAACTGGAGGCGATGCCAAATGACACGAGAAGAACAGCTGATAGCCATCGTTAGTCAGCACAAAAAAATCGAAGTGAATGAGCTGGCAGAACAGTTGAATGTTTCAAAGGTCACGATTCGAAAAGACCTTGATAAACTGGAATCCCGGGGAATCCTGCACCGTCAGCACGGTTATGCACTGATTAATAATGAAGATGATATCAATTACCGGCTAGCGAAAAATTATGACTTAAAGAAAAAAATTGCCAAAAAAGCAGCAGAAACGGTACAAGACGGCGATACCGTCATGATAGAATCCGGTTCGACCTGCGCACTGCTGGCTGAAGAACTGGCGTTTCAAAAGACAGATGTCACGATTATCACCAATTCCTGTTTCATTTCAAGTTACGTAAGAAAATCAGAAACAGTCAAAGTCATTTTACTGGGCGGCGAATACCAGAAAGAATCGCAAGTTTGCGTCGGTCCTCTTGTCAAACTGATGGCGAGTAATTTTTACGTTGACAAACTATTTATCGGGATTGACGGGTTTGACAGAGAGCGGGGGTTTACCGGCTCGGATGTTTCCCGCTGTGTAACGACGCGAGAGCTGTCTGAGTCGGCTGAACAGACAATCATCTTGACCGATTCAAGTAAATTCACCAACCGCGGAATCATTACCGAGTTCTCTTTTCAGGATATTGCCAAAGTTTACACTGACGGCAACATCAACCCAGAAGACCGGTCGTTTCTTAGCGGTAAAGGCATAGAGATTATCACTGTTTAAGAGAAAGGCGATGTGTATCGCTTTTTTTCTTTGAGCAAAAAAATTGAACTATCCACTTATTTTTAGTAAGTTATTAATATCAAGTGTTTGGAGGAATGACAAATGACTAAATTATTAATAGCTTATTATAGTTCAACAGGAAGCAATACAAAAATGGCCGAGTGGGCAAAAGAAGCCGCAGAAGCTGCAGGTGCAGAGGTGCGTGTTAGAAAAATTCATGAATTAGCACCTGATGTGGCGATTGATTCGAACCCGTTATGGCGTAAAAATGTGGATGCCACCAGCGATATTCCAGAAGCAAGCAGTGCGGATTTGGAATGGGCAGATGCGTACATCTTTTCATCACCATCCCGCTTTGGTGTCATGGCCAGCCAAATGAAGCAGTTTTTTGATCTGCAGGGCGGTTTATGGGGTGCCGGCAAACTGGCAAACAAGTTTGTCACAGCTTTTTCCAGTGCGCAAAATCCGCATGGTGGACAAGAGCAAGTAATCCAAGGGATTTACACAGTCATGCAACACTGGGGTGCAATTATTGTTCCGGCAGGATTTGTCAATATGTCCACGTTTGGCGCCGGCGGCAATCCATACGGTACAAGCGCTACTATTGACGGCGAAGGTAATATGGTGGATGAAGAAGCAGTGAAAGCAGCTGTCAAAGACCAAACCACCCGTTTGCTGGATGTTGCCGGAGCGTATGTGAATAGATAATAAAGATGATTTTTATAAAGAAACAAGTTTTAGAATACACTGAATAGTATTAGTAAAAATACAGAATGATTTGGGTTAAGGACTAGTTTAACCAATCATTCTGTTTTTTGCTTTTTTCAAACTGAGACAGTCATTTGGTATTATTAGCCGCCATAAAAGTCTATACTTTATTCTGGAAAATATCATTTTTTTATAATATTATAAAAAGTTGTCGGAAGTCACTTTTTAAAATAAAGTCATTTTCGTGAACGTTTATGGTTATTTGTGGATATTAAGAACTGCTTTGTAGATATAATTATTCACTTTAAAATCAAAAGATTAATAACAGAACAAAAACATGAGAAATGTTGTTGTATAACAGGTGTTAGAGTATAATAAAATTTCTAAAGATATCTTTACAGAACGTTTTTTTATTTGTCAAATTCTCATAGGACGCTAAATGGTTGTCAGTGTCGTTTAGTTCGTTTTTTTAAAAGTATATACTATTGATGTTAGGTGCATTTTTGTGTTTATCGAGGTAAAACTCTAATGTTAACGTCTTTAAATTTTAAAAAAGCTATTAGTGAAAAGAATGTTCAATTCAGCCTAGCTGCCCTACTAATTTAGCTGTAGTTTTGATAATTTTTTTGATAATCATGCTTATAGAGTTTTGACGGATGGGTTATATGAAGTTATATAAGTCAAACGCAAGAAGATCAAACCGGAAATTTTGATTGTGGAGATATGTTGAACCATAGAGGGTGTTAGATTGATTGTTCTGGGCGGATACTTTACCTCGTGCTCTAAAAAGATAAGCTAAATGATCTCCTTACCTTTGAACAACGCAAGCAGACTCAATGCTCATAAAAAAATAATAGCATGAATCAGCGACAACATTAAAGACTATTTGTCTAATTGATATCTATAGTATGAAAAATCGAAAAATTTCGAAAATTCCATCAGTCAATCAAACTGTTTAAAGTTGATTATTGACAATACAAATTTTTAAAAGCGGGAAAGGAGTGATTGCTCCTAAGTGAAAATATGAACATATCAAATAAAAAGGAGGAAAGGATCATGAAAAAAAAGATAGTTTTTGGTTTGGTATTAGTTTTAGGTATTATTATTGGAATGGTTACCTTTTCCAGTAATGTCAAAGCAGAAGAAATTTTAACTGAAGAAACGACGTTATCTAGCGGTATATGGACAGTAACAACTGAAAATGGCAAACAATTGATAAAAAAAAGCAAACAAATCTATGAATTAACTCCTGAAAGTACCATTGTCTGTACAAGCAGTTGTTCTGTTATTTTGAAATTAAATACGAGTCAACCTTTACAGATAAAAAAGATTTCGGTTCGCGGGAATCTTTACATCGAGGGTAAAGGGGGCTTGTTGCAAGTTTATAATGACAGTGAAAGTGCCATTGACGTTAATGAAGATCTAATGATTAAATCAAATGTCCATGTCGAAGCAACTGGTACACGATTTGGAGTTAAAGCTGACAAAGTTAATTTATATGATAATAGTAGTTTGACAGCGGTGGCGACTGCCGATGACGGGATTGGAGTATATGGAAATTATATCTATGCACTTTGCAAGAACAGTAATCTCTATGGTGTAGGCGGTATTTCTGGTGTCTATGGGACTAAAAAAGTCAAAGCGTGTTCTGAAGGAGCAGCTATTCGTGGGGTGACGTCATCACCAGAAGGAATGTATTCTGCTGTGCATTCAGAAAAGTATTTAAAAGCATTATGTAAAGGAAAAATCATTGAAGAGTATCAAGTGATACCATTCACAATAACTGCGGATGAACCAATTTTCATGTCAAATTATCAAGCTATTGCAAATAACATGACTGACGCTAAAAATTACGTCTGGTCTTCTGATCCACAAGGCGTGTACTATGAGCCAAGTGTTGGAGGCTTATTGGGTGATCCTTCTCAGGGTTCACAGGAGGGTATGTTAATTGAAGGTGTGCGCAGCGGAAAGTTGTGCAATCCTAAGGAGAGAGTCTATCTAGACTGCCTAGCTCAATCTCAGCACATTGTTCGTTTTACTAATGCTCGTAGTTCATATACCCAAAAAATAATTGTGAGACATTACGAATTAAGTGCGGAGGGTGATTATTTTGAAATTGGCTCTAGTGAATTAGAATTGCCGATTAACGAACTCTTTATTCTTGCCGATTATGTTTTACGAGATTTAGGGGAATATCTATTAGATAAGACAGAGCCGTCAAATGATTTTATTGTTGAATACTCAGAAACACCAATTGAAGTTAATTATTATTATTCGCCAGTTACTCGATGAATGTCACAGAATAGTTATTTTAAAAAAAGGGAGGTGGATATTTTCAGTTCATTCTAGTTCAAATTCTAAGCAAGTTGCAACTATCTTAACTTAAAGTATATGTGTTGCTTTTGCAGATAGAATCGACTTGCTAATGAAAGGAGGTGAAAGAATGAAAAAACAGACATATAAAGCATTTCTGGGGTTAATGGTTTTGCAATTGGGAATATTTTCTTCGGTTATCAGTTACGCCGTCACTACTGATTCCACAGCTATGAGTCATGAGCAACAGCTGGATACGTCACTAGCAAAGTCATCTTCGTTAGATTCTGAATTTTCCAGTGAAGCAAACACGATGCGTTCGCTGGAGAATGATGATACAAGTCTTGCAGGCGAGGAATCAGTGACGAAAGAATCGACAGTGGCTGAGGAATCAACTGTTAGAAAAAAACGTGCTGTCGAAGGAGGAACAATTGTTGTCAGCGATTGGGCTGAGTTTGTTTTAGAATTAGCTAATAATAGTTCTGACCCTATCGTTGTGGAGACGGATTTAACAGCCGATCCTACTCAAACGGCGGACGTAGCTGAGAATGTGACCAGAGAAATTGACTTTTCCGGCCATCAGCTGTTGATGGGACAAAGTTCAATAAACATACCTATAACAAGTTCTATCAAGATCAGTAATGTCCATTATGCTGGTTCTGCAGAATCTGCTATTTTTACGGGTGATGGAGATTTGACCATTATAGGAAAAATAAATGCATTAGCAACCAACGGTGCAGCGCTTGTGAAGATGGTTGGCGGGTCTCTCACTGTTGATGGGGCACAAGTCAGTCATCATAGCAGCAGTGACACCCCAGCGGTGAATGTGAAACATTTTACGGTAACCAATGGATCAGACATGTACTCGGATAGTGAAAATTTTTATCGGGTGATGGCAGATGCAAGCAGTGGAGGCAGTGTTCGAATAGATGGTGGTTCAATTGTCAAAACAGAAAGCAATTACGGAGCTAAAAATAAGAAAGACAGCGGTGGAGTCTGGTTGGCTACGCAAAAAATAACTTTTGATGTAGAAGGTTTCGGGACCCAACTGCTCATCAGAGGAACGACGTATGGAACAGGTCAAGACTCTACCATCAAGCCTAGGGAGTCACCCAGAGTTGGGGTAGATAATGGTATGTTTACATTAGGTGGTCCTGCTGGGGAACCTAGAGGGATGGTTCTGAATGTCAAAAATGGCGCACAAATGGATGTTGACGCGCCAAACGGTACTGCTATCTTTATAAGTTCTTTGGGCAGCAGTTTCAATGTGGAAGCTAACGCTCAGTTAAACGTCAGCTCTGGCGAAGGTCAAGGTGGTGGTACTGGTCGTTCATCAATTCGTTTCTACGATGTGGGGAATATGGCATTTAATATTAGCGGAAACAGCAAAGTCAACATTAAGAAAGATAATGGAATTGCGGCTGCTGTGAGAATGTTTGGCGGAGGCAATAAAATTAGTGTTACCAGCGGTTCAGATTTTATTGTTCGCAATATTGGGGATGGTATACCTAAGGATAATGATCCGAGAGGTAATAGCCGAAACTATGGTGTTCATTATGCGCACTCTAATCTCGCTGAAGTTGCAGACGATGCTTTCATATTAAGCGGTGAAGATAGTAACGTACAGATCACTGCTGATAATGGGGCAGCAATCAGTGCTGCCACGACAGGTACTTCAACCGCAAGTAAAATCAACATTACTGCTGGCCCGGGCACTTATTTTATCGCTCGCGGCAAGACAGAAAGTGTAGATTCGGGTATTTTTAATGGTCCAGATTTACAGTTTGATATGGAGAGTGTGAAATATTTTGACTTTGCTAATACTCGTGATGGCGGCGGGAAAATATTCACTTCAAGTATAGATACGACAACGTTTACCAGTAAACTGTCAGACACAGCTTTTTGGAAAATTGGTACAAATCAAATGACCGGTCAGCCAACTGCTTTCTATCCTAAATTAGATTATAGGTTTTCAGGAAAAGATTTGGTGAATTTAGATGATTCGACTAGTGAAGAGATGAAACAAAATTTTGGTAGTATAACGGAGTATTCTCGAATGAGTGCGAACAACCAACCGGCATTTATCGATCAACTGCGAATCCCGACAGATGCAGATAAATCTGTTTCTGGTCATGCTAAAGTGCCGGAAGCGAAGTACGAAGATGCCAGAAACGCTTTTGCTGACGAAGTGAAAGTGGAATTGGCTGTAAAGGATGTTGATGGGGAAACCGTTTATGACAAGATTGAAGCTGTAACAGCTGACATCGGCGTGTACGGAGATGACCCTGTACTGGGTACTTTTAAAGCTGAAACTCCCGATGATCAGTTTTTAAGTAAAGGATGTACTGTTGAAGTGTTATCGGCTATTAGAGGAGAACATGAATCCACTGCAGCTGACTTCCCAGCGGCTGTCACAACAGTTGACGTTACCCCGCCGGAACCGGCTGAATTGGAACGTTCACAAGTAGCTCCGGGAACTACCAGTATTAGTGGTACGGGCACCCCAGGTTCAATCGTGACAGTTACCAAAAATGGTAGTGATACTGAGCCAAGTTTGTCTTCAGAGGTTGCTGCTGATGGTAAGTTCACCATCGACTTGCCAACAGATAAAGTCAATGGTGATACGTTGCAGATTCATTTGCGCGACAATGCAGGCTTAGCTGCTGGGGTTATTAAACCACCAGCAACAAACAATGCTGTGGGTAATATTAATCCAGTCACACAACTTGCTTACCATGACGCTGTATTTGCTCCGGCAGTGCAGTTAACCGTTATTGGAGCGTTGGAATTAGTGGAGGTGCCAAAGCTGTTTGATTTTGGACAGCAAAAACCTTCCCTTAAGACGACTATTTTCAAACCTGAAAAAATTAAGGGAGAGTTAAAAATTGCAGATACTCGCGGTTCGGAGAAGGCTGAATGGACGCTGACTCTGCAGCAAACTAAAGGGTTGACGACGGTGGGGGATGATAAAGATTTAAGCAAGACTGTCTATTATCAACCTCGAGGTGGCGAAGCTATTGAAATTAAAACAACTAGCGCAGCTCCTATTGAAAGACGGATACTTACCGATGACGGTATATTAACCATTTCGGATGATTGGGAAAATGGTACAAAGGGCGGGTTATTCCTGGATGTGCCTTATATAGATCAAAGAGTTGGTGAATACTCAGGTGAACTAACTTGGACACTTGGGAATGTCAGGTAAGAGATTGATGAGAAATGATGATAAGTTTAAACGAGTAAAGCTCGCCTATGATGAGATGGTAACAAAAAGGATGTCAAAGATTACTTGATTGGAAGGCTGTAAGATGACAAAGAAAGCTTATTTATTATTTATACTTGTTTGTTTCTCGCTAGTACTGAATGCTAACAGAGTCAGTGGAGAGACGACAGGGGCTGACTTTTCGATTTCAACTAATATTCCGGATAATCAAATAGATAAACAGCAAAGTTATTTTGATTTGCTGATGACACCTGGACAAGAGCAGACAATCAGTGTTGTTGTTTACAATCATAGCTCTGAAAAAATAACCGTAGATGTAGGCATCATGCCGGCATTTACTAACGAAGGTGGCCATGTTCAATATACGCCTGCTAAAGAATCTTTAGACAAGACATTGACATACGATATCCGCGAATTAGTGGACGGACCTACTAAAGTTGTTTTAGAGCCTGTCAGCAAGCAGACCGTATCATTTCAAGTAAAGATGCCTGATGAACCATATGATGGCTATATCGCAGGCGGTATTACTTTCACAGAAAGATCTAAAAAAAGTGATGGAAATAATCAGTCTAGTGGACTGATAAATAAAATCGCCTATACAACGAGCTTGTTGATGCGCCAATCACTTGATAATGGACAGCCGGATTTAAAATTAAGAAAAGTGGTTGGTAAGTTAGTTAATCATACGGGTGAAATAACAGCGAATTTACAAAATCCAGAAGCAACTTATCTAGATGATTTATTACTGAAAGTTGAACTTTTCAGAGTTGGTGAACAATCGGTTTTACTAGAGTATGAACAATCAGATTTGCAGATGGCGCCGAATTCCAATTTTGATTTTCGCATACCTGTTGAACAAGTCGAACAATTGGTTACAGGAGATTATACGATACGGATAAATGCCTATGGCAATCTGAATACCGATGGACCACATTCTGTCGATAACTCTTCAACAGGAAGTAATCAGAAATATCAGTTTCATTGGGAATTAACAACGGACTTTCATTTAATCGTTGAACAGAAACCAGATACTGCGGATAAATTTGTCCGTTCAAAATCATCTAAGTTAAATTGGCAGCTGATTGTTGTTAGCCTTATATTCGTGGGAATCGTAGTAATCACTTGGCGAATCACAAAAAAACGTCAAAGGTAATGAAGACTTTTTTACTTTTTGCCATAGTTGTTTGTCAATTAATAGCGTACTGATAGTCTTAACATTTGAAATCAATGTTTTTGCATATAGGTGGTGGGATGTTCTTGTATTAAAAACATCATTTTTACTCAATCGTTTCTTAAAAGAATAGGAGAAGAGAGATGAATAAAAGCGTAAAATGGATAGTTTTAATCATGTTAGTAATCAGCGCCTGCTCTCTTTTTCCGATAGAAGCTTTGGCAAAAGAGAGCGAAGGTCAAACCGATGCGGGGATAACTTACTATGAAGATGACAAAGTTCTTGAAGAATCACAGAAACCGACTCAAGGAACCAACGTAAACGGCGGTAAAACAGGTTTTTTGCCGCGAACAAGTGAAACCGACAGTCATTGGTCAAAGGTGGCAGGATTCGCTATTAGTGGACTCGCTTTGTTAAGTATTTGTTTGTTAAGTAATGACACATTGCTTGATAAAATTAAAAATGAAAGGAAAGAGGAATTATCATGAAAAAAGTTGTAATGGTAACATTGTCGGCACTAGCATTAAGTTCACTGGTTTTAGTTCAGCCAGCAGCAGCTACATCCAGTAAAACAACAGAAGGAAAGATTGAGTATGTTGATGGGGGGTTAATTATTGATCCGGATCCAGATCCGGAAATCCCGCCTGTTGTTGACCCAGATCCAAATCCAGAAGATGATTTTGAGGCAAGATTGCCAGGCATGCTAGACTTTGGGAAAGCAAAAGTTCATGCAGGGGAGAAAACTTTCTTAGCGTTAATAAACAATGGTGATGCTATTGAACTTAAAGACAGAGAAGCTAATAAGGACAAACTTCAAAAAGGTGCTGTTGCTGTTTTAGATAATACTGGTGAGCAAAAAGGATGGGAAGTCAAAGTTAAGCAAAATAATCAATTTGCTGCTGAGACAGATATATTAGATGGCGCTGTCTTATCCTTTACAGCAGGAAGAACAGCGACTCAAGAAAATGGGACATTACCAAGCACGATTACTCCAGAAGGAACGAATGTTGTATTACCACTGGATAGTACTGGTGCTGGAACAGCAGTGTCATTGATGAAAGCAGAAGCAGGCGAAGGTGTAGGTTTGACGTCATTTGCCATTCGTGATTTCCAATTAAAAGTACCTGGAAATGTGATGAAGATAAACTCGTATACTACAACGCTGGATTGGACTGTATCAAATACTCCATAAAGATTGGCGAAATGTCGTAATACAAAGACTAAAGATAAACAGAAACCATAGGCTGAAAAGCCTATGGTTTTAATGGTGCAAAGCAAAGATCGGAGATACAAAGCATGAAAAACAGATACATACTCTTTTTTACCATATTGACTATGTGTTGTCCCATCATGTTTGGCACAACAGTCTTAGCAATAGATAGTCAAACTAATGACGAGCAGACGGGTGGTCTAAAAATTAGAGCCAGAGCTAGGCTGCCTGAGAATCAGTATAATCCAGAGGCAACCTATTTCGATTTAATGATAGGTCCCGAAGATAAGCAAGAAATTGTAATTGATGTTACTAACATTACACCAGAACCGGTAGCTATAACAGCTTCATTAAATAATGCGATTACAAATGGTAATGGTGTCATTGAGTACTCATCGTCTCAAACTGATCAAGTCAAAGGTCTAAAACTAACTGACTTTGCTCAGCTGTCGGATACAAACTTTGTCATACCAGGTGAAGAAACTTTTCAGTTGAAAGTTAACCTAGATATGAAAAAAGAAAGTTTTGATGGCATTGTGTTAGGGGGTGTCTATTTGAGACAGACGGATGACGAAAAAGACAGTGTTGGAAATATTAAACATGTTTTTAACACAGAATTAGCAATAGCATTACGTCAGAATGAAGAGACACTTCCTGAAGAAATTTCTATGGGAGCTATTAGCGTCGGATTAGTTAACTCACGTACTGTTTTTAAAGCTGATTTTATCAATGAAAATGCACTGATTGTTACGGATGGTGAACTGGAGGCTAAAGTTTATCGTAAATCAGGTAATAAGTTATTATTTGAAAAGGTAATTGAAAAGATGAAGATGGCGCCCTCTACTCAAATGACCTTGTTGATTCCAACAAACGGACAGCGACTGTCAGCGGGTGATTATGTCATTAAAGCAACAATGAAGACGCCGAATGGCAAGTATGAATTTTCAGAAGATATGACTATTAGCCGAGATGAAGCTAAAGTATTAAATGAAGGAGATGTCTCCATTGAAGAGGATAATACGTTTCTCTATGTTGTAATCGGGATAGCTGCTGCTGTGGTTTTGATTATCATCATAAGTGCGGTGATTGTAGTCAAACGAAAGAATCAGAAATGAGCTGCAATGCGTAAACTCATCCACCACAAATAATAAAATATATTTAACCAACTAAGAACTGTCTGTTCATAGTATGATTTGGGGAAAATGTCGATCTCGGATTGTTACGGAGTGAAAAGGCGGAAGCGTCCAATTATTTTTCGGCAACAATTATCTTAAAGCCGGAGCGGGCAGATGTTTATATCTTTTCAGTACAATCCCAGCTTGGCATGACAGTGAGCCTGATGCAACAACACGTTGATTTACAAAGAGGTCTGTGGGAGACAGTCAATGCTTGACAAAACAGCATTGACGATGTTAAAGACCAGTGGAATGACAAGGTTGATGCGTGGCTTGAAAAGGAATGGCTAGTCAGCTTAAGCGTTACATGACGCTGGCATACGCCGCAGAAAAAAAGTTACTTTAAAGATGCTGCTGAAAAAATTACACTTTTTCAGATAGTCAAATTTTTAAAAGAATATTGAGAAGGAGAAATTTGAACATACGAATGGGATCAATGGTCTTCCATTCCGACCATCGACTAAACAATAAGTTGTCTTTGAGTTCTTCGTAAACAGACTCAGAGCCCGTCAGTTCCAGAATCAAGCGAAGTTCGTGATCTTTAGGAATAAGAATATTGTAAAGTTTTATATATGGACTCAATACCGGCTCCTCTTGTTTTTTAGCATAGCTCTAACCACCATTAATTGATAGTTTGATTATACGAAGGAATCTGTCTGCAGGGGTGCGTGTCAGAAAGACTTATGAATTAGTACCTGATGTGGATGCCGCCATAGATATTCCAGAAATAAGCAGTGCGGATTTGGAATGGGCGGATGCGTATATCTTTTCATCACCATCCCGTTTTGGTGTCATGGCCAGCCATATGAAGCAGTTTTTTGATCTGCAAGGCGGTTTATGGGGTGCCGGCAAACTGCAAGCAAGTAATCCAAGGGATGTACACAGTCATGCAGCACTGGGGAGCAATCATTGTTCCGGCAAGATTTGTTAATATGTCCACATGCGTCGCCGGCGGCAACCCGTCATATGGTACAAGCGCTACTATTGACGGCGAAGCAAGATGGTGGATGAAGAAGCAGTGAAAGCAGCTGTCAAAGACCAAGCCACCCGTGTGGTTGCTAATGCCGGAGCGTATGTGGATAGATGGGGCTTGTCAGACCGAACCTGTATCGCCATATCCATATAAATAGAAAAAATTAAAAATGCTTTTTCCAAACTCCATGAAAATGAAAGGGCTGATAGAAAATAATCTATCAGTTTTTTTGTTCAAGTATTGTTAAGTGGAATCATTCTCTTTTTTTGATGTGTTTGCTAATTAATGTACCTAAATGTTGGCTTCTTTTTCATTGTGAGTGACAGGCTGTATTTTCCTAAAGAGTCATTTAAGTTGATGTATGTAAAAAAAGTGAAAAAATGTTGCTTCTTATTCAGCCGTTAAAAGACACGATCATTTGAAATTCGAAATAAAAAGTCACGAAAAAAAGCAACTGTAAAAAAGTATATGTTTTTTTATAGATATGTTTTTTAAAGGATAAGGATATAGTTTTTCTTAACAATAAAAAAACAATAACTAGCAAACAAAAAACTACTCAATAGAAAAAAATGAAAACAAAATATCGCATTTAAAAGACAATTTAACACAAAAAGCCAAAAATAAACATAAAACCTAAAAACTCCTAGTTCTATTGACATATAATAACGATTGAAGTATAATTAAAGTCCAAATAGTATAATCATTGCACGTATATTGTCATTCTGATTGCCTCTTTGTGATGAAATTCTAATAATAAAGAATATTACATATCATTTAACAAATACTTTAAAAGTATAATCGTTTGGTTCTGAAAGTATATAATGTTATTTAGTATCTTATACAAACTAAAAACATCAATATTTTAGTGATTTTCTGAACAGAACTAAACCAAGGGGGGAAAGCCAATTTGAGTCAAAAAAAAACGAACCAGCAGCCGACCTTGCTAAAGAAGGTTGTTCAGATTGTCTGGGACATGTTTTTTTTACTGTTGCTGGTAGTTATTCTTGGAACCGCCATCATCTTTAAATTTAGTGACAGTCCTGACAAATCTTTTTTTGGTTATCGTGTTTACAGCGTTTTAACTGATTCCATGAGGAAAACGCAAAAAGACCAAACCGGAAATTTTGATCGCGGCGACATGATCGTTGTGAAAATTACTGATTCGGATGCAATAAAAAAAGGTGATATTGTGACGTTTCTGCCATCAACTGACAATCCGGAAACCTATTTGACACACCGTGTTGTGAAAAGAATTGAAGCGCCGTTATCAGGAGGATATGCTCACTTCATAACAAAGGGGGATGCAAATAATTTAGAGGATAACGAGATTTCTGGTGAGCAGATCATTGGAAAAGTTGTATTTGTTATTCCATTTGCCGGTCGGGTCATAGACTTTATCCGGAACAATCTCGTTATGTCGATAGTGATTGTTGTTATTGTGATTGCGCTGTTTACTCTGATAAAAGGTTATTTTCAGGATAAATAGCTATTAAGCGGTATAGCCTTACTCTAATGAAAGGGGTTTTACGCGAGTAAGATTATATAAAAAATATTTTCTACGAGGTAGTGTTAGTATGACTAACAACAGAAAAAGTAAAAAGCGTATGCTTGGCATTACGCTGGCGTTAGCTGCAGTGTTGATTTTGGCTGCAACATTTGCCTGGTTCACGTCAACCGACAAAGTAGAGAACAAGTTCAAAACAGGTGCTTTGCCGGACGGCTCTGTGAAGATCGTCGAGGACTTTCCTGACGAACCTTTAATGCCGGGAATTGCAGTCAAGAAAGAAGTTGGGGTACTAAGTAACAGTAATGTACCAGTATTGGTCCGTTTGACTTTTGATGAGGCATTACAAAAAATGATAGCTGACGGCAATGTGCTTGAGCAAACATTGCTTGATGCAAAAAGCACAGATTCTAAACATGTGCCGGTACCAGCTATTGATTACGCCTCAGCTGGGTATTCAGATCCAACTACACTTGCTGGCACTGGTATCACTTCTGTTGAAGGAGTACCAGCTGGTCTGACTCTTTTAGGTAAGAAGACAATCGGTGACCAATATGAACTGGCTATTTTCCGTGAAGAAGACGGCAAATTCTTTAAGAACACAGCTGAATTCGAACTGGAAAACGGCGTGCTGACTGTTTCTAATATCAAATATGCTTATTACACACGCGGTACAGAAAACACAGTGGCTTGGACAGTTGCAAGACCAGCAGCGGCTGATACCGTCAAATCACAACTTGATGATAAGATCCTATTGGGCTACTCTGCAGATGTGAATGCAGCTCAGCCGGAAGCTGACAAATGGGCCTATGAGCCTGAAACAGGTTACTTCTACTTCATTGGTAAATTGGCTCCAGGTGCAATGACACCGGAAATCCTGACTACTGTTAAGCTAGATGGTTCAGCAGATAACACTTACCAGTTGATGGACTACCAGTTGGATGTTAAGATCGAAGCTCTGCAAGCGACGAAAGAAGCAGTTGAAGATGGCGGCTTCGCTGGTATGTCTGATGCAATCAAAGCTGCGTTGCTAGCTGTTCTGTAATTTGACCCGATACTCATCTCAAGCTGCGCTTAGAAGATAGGGGTGGAAAGAATGCACAAACTAAAGTCTTTGATTTTACTAGTAATGATTATTCCCTTGTCTATTTTTATATCAGTGAAAGCAGAGGCATCGGTTCAATTACCGGACGGTTTGCTGATTGGTGATGATCAGGGAATATCTATTACCAAAGATGGCGGTTATTTTTTCAACCTAGAGAATTTGCGGCCAGGAGATGCCATAAGTAGAAAGTTGACGATTGAAAATACGAGAGCAGAAGATTATGATTTAGATTTAACGATTCAGCCAAATTCCAAGACTGGAAAAATTGATTTAGTTGAAGAAATCTCAATGACGATTACTATGGAAGATAAGCAGCTTTACACCGGAAATCTGTGCAGTGATGATGAGGGCAACCTTGTCAAAAGACGCACTATAGATTTCGGGACGATTAAATCGGGCGACAAACGCATTGTCAATATTGATTTGCTTGTATCGCCAAACATTGATTTTTGGGATTATTATTCAGGGGAAAGCGAAGCTATCGTTGATTGGATATTCGTAGCCAGATCCGATGAAGAATCCCCGGGAACCAGTACGCCCGGTAAAACGGGACTGCTTCCTCAAACAGGTGAAGAACGGGCAAAGCTTTATTTACTGCTTGCGGTCATGTTTTTATTGGCTGCCGCTCTGATTTATCGACAGATGCTTAAAGAAAGTCCTTAAAATCATTTGTTGATTTTAGTATAGTCAAAGATACAGGGTTTAAGAAAAAAGGTTGCAGCTGTTAGTTACTGACAGCTGCAACAATTGTAAGTGAGGTGTGACAATGTCACATGATGAAAACGTAAAAAAAATAAAAAAAGCGTTTCATACATTGAGACAAAATATTCGTAAAAAAGGCGTGCCGTCTAGCTTTGTGGCTATCCTGGTCATCCTCTTTGTTTCTGTTTGTGCCCTAGCGTGGTTCTCAACTACTGATGCGAAAAGTAATCGCTTCAAAACCGGTCAATATGAGTTCAATGTCGATTTGGTTGACGAGTTTTCACCTCAGACTGAAGTGACACCTGACCAGGAGATTTCAAAGGTTGTCAGTGCAGTCAATACAGGTAAAATGGATGCTTTCGTGCGCGTCATGGTATTTCCTGTAGCGCTCAAAGATAACGATCTAGATGAAGAATCAGAACCAATGGAAGTTAATCTGGATGAGCATATTAACTTTGTTGGCGGGAATCCGTCAAAATGGCAAGCAGGAGGCGACGGGTACTATTATTATCTGGGCAAATTAGCTCCTGGAGAAACAGCACCGAATCTCTTTGATAAGGTGACGTTAACCTTGCCGGCAAATCAGAAAGAATATGAAGATGCAAAGCTGGACATCATTGTGAAGACAGAAGCAGTTGATGTCTTTAAGTGGAATTACCGGTTGTCCTGGTGGGGCAGTGACACGCCGCCGGATGCCGGCAACCCAGACCATCAGAAGGTTGATGAAATTTTGTCTCAGCTCGCCAAATAAAAGAAAGGAGACACGTTTTGGGGAAATCAACGATTAAACACAAAATAGTAACGTTAGTTATGCCCATGCTGCTCTTTCTTAATGGGGCGGGCATAAACGGCTTGATTGAGCCGACAATTGCTTCGGCGGAATCAGTCGAACAGTCGCAGTCTTCCGAAGTCAGCTCTTCCAGCCAGACAATAGTATCTGAAGAGAATACATTGCCTGCTGAAGAAATTGTAACAGAAGAAACAAACGGAAACAGTTCGGAAGATATGACACTAAAGACAACTGAAAGCAGTTCTTCAGAAGAATTAGAGAAGGAAAAAGACAAACGAGTGTTGCCTAATCTGGCGCCTTTTTCTCCCGGCGTCGGAGATAATCCTGCATGGACACCTGACTTGCAGTCGATTATCAAGTTTGATGATGCCCAGACTAACTACCTAGGCGGTATCGCATTGGATGCGGCGGGGAAGGTTTGGAGCTGGGGTTACAATGCTTACGGAATGTTGGGGACGGGCGAAAAAGTGGGAGCCTATGCCGGCGGAATGAGACGTCTGGATTATTTTGTGAAAAATGATATCACTATTAGGACGATTGAAGCAGGTTACCATACGAACTATGCGATCGACACGAACGGTGTTGTTTATGCGTGGGGCAGAGGTCTCGAAGGACAGATGGGTAATGGAACAACAAGTGTTACTGGGGGAACAAACAATATTCTACCTGTTGTTGTGTCGTCATTAACAGGGAAAAATATCGTTAAGATTTCTACCGGTATTGAAGCAGCGAGTTGTACCTATGCCATGGATGATCAAGGGAAGGTTTATGCCTGGGGATATGCTGATGGTTATAGAATCCCAGACAAACCCGTTTCGGGGCAGTATGTGTCTGAGGCATTTGAAATACCACAGTTATCAGAGCTGGATATCCTTGACTTTGATTTAGGAAATAAACATGGTATTCTCCTTGATAAGCAAGGTCGTGTTTATACATGGGGGAACAACTCTCATGGTCAACTCGGACATGGGACCTCGCTAGCGACCCATGAAAAATATCCAAAAGAAGTTGAATTTTTTAAAGACAAACCGGTTGTACAAGTTTCTGCGAGCTATGAAAGTAACTTGGCACTGACAGCTGATGGGAAGGCTTATCAATGGGGTCAGATTTATAAAACATCTGCCCCGAAAAACATCACCACACCTGAAGAAGTGCAAATAGACATTAGTTCAGCCGGTTATACTCCTGAGATAGCCTCGGTTACTGCTGGGAGAATGGTCAATTATTTTACTGATACAAATGGCAGGGTTTGGAGCTGGGGGTACAACACTTATTACAGTTGGGGGACTGATGGTCCTCTCTCGGATAAACACAATAAATATGTTGCTGTTGCCACTCAAATGCCAAAGACATTAGGAGATGGCGATACACAAAATATTGGAGTAGGAAACTGGCCCAAAGCTCCTGTATTTGAAGGGTATGATTGGAGAGAAACTAATAGGGCATTTAATAATTACAAGAAGCATGGTCAGTGGACTTCGATTGGAGCAGACGCGGTAACGATGGGGCTGCATCCATCTATATATGATAAGAAGTATTGTAAGACAGACAAAGAACCAACAGGGAACTCTCACGATAAAGTTTATCTGCTTGATAAGGAAGGTAACCGGTTGGTATATGTCATCAATAAAGGGATCGATGGTAAGTATCAGGGCAACTACTATGTTTCAGACTTTGTTCCAGTTGAAATAGAGAAAGACGTTGACGGAAAAAAAGTAAAAGAAACAGTGAAAGAGTGGTTGTATAATGACAGTTGGGCGGTCATGCGTGATGATCAAAAACTCCCTGATAACGTCTCAAAGCAAACCAGTGTACCTGCTATCAAAGAGTCGGAAAAAGGCTGGATTGGATTGGCGGTTGATTTGGAGAATTTTGATTTCACAGGTAATCAATTGAATGAAATGCCTTTTGTTAAAAGTATCGATACTTATCAGTCATCTACATTATTCCTTGATCCGTCCGGTAACTTGTACAAAACAGGTCTTGATGGATCTGGTGCAGTTGCATGGGGATGGGATTATTCAGTTTATGAATATGGTACAGCAGGTAATAATGCTGAATATGGTTTGTATAATATGTATACTTATGAGGTCATGTTTATGCGTGGTGCGCCTCAGGTGTTTCCGACAGAGGTTGAAATCGATGCTCCAAAAGAGAAAAATTACCTATCTGAGGAAAAAGAAGAAAAAGTTTCTGTTAAAATCACCATAAATGCAAGTAGGGACGAGCAGTTGAATTTGGACATAGAGCCTGAATTGAAAGAAGCTAAGTATGTCGTTATCCCTTATGATGCTGAAGATGAGAATGTGTCGATTACGGAACCAACGAAAGAAGAGTTTTTCGCGGCATATGCTAATGAAAAATATAAGAAAGGCGACTACATAGTAAACCATCCTGAGTGGACTGATCCACAAAAAGTTGGAACAGAGCCAACTAAATTGGAAGATGATAGTGTGACGATTGATGATAATTCAGTCGTTTGGGTCTTTACGGAAACTTTAACATATACTCAGCTTCAACCTCAGGTCGCTCGACGTGTGTTTGATAACTTTTACACTGATGTGGATGTAACGCATAAAGGGGAAGAATTCCAAAATCCTAAACAGCTACTGTACCAGCCGACAAAAGAGAATGTGACGAAGTTGACAAAAGATGATAAACCGACGCTGATGGGAATGCCATTGGATATCAACGGAAAAGTCATTGGTACGGCAGAAAATCCGCCAACGTTCAATTATGACAAAGTGAAAATCGCTCGTTTCGACGATGAAAAATTGCCGGACCATATTTTGAACAATGTAGCTAACAAAGAGGCATTAAGCGAAAAGTTGCGCACAGATATGCTGGCTAAATACAAAGCAGAGTATGAGGCCGCAGGCAATACTTGGAATGATGATGTTGAAAAGCAGTGGAATGACTGGGTCGATACGTGGTTTGATGCGTGGTTTGAAACAGAATGGCTAGTCAGCTTCAGCAAATCATGGCGCTGGCATACGCCGCAGGATGAAGAAAAAACAGTTACTTTAGATGATTTATCTGTTTTGGACGATCCGAATGTGACAAACCCTAAAGTCAAACCGGCAGTCACTCATACGTTTTATTATGAGAAAGACAAGGCTTGGTATGCACAGGTACATTATCTAGGAGTAAATCAGGAAGGTAATAAGATTGATTCGTTTACGATGGCTTCTGAAGAGGTCTTAAAAGGAGTCGCGTATAAACGGCTACCGCCGGACTTGCTGGCTAAAGAGAATTTAATAGCGATAGAATTCAAAGAACAGCCGGGCAAACCGCCGACAGCCTTTCCGATAGATGTGTCCGGTGCACAGGAATTAGGTGCCAACGGCGAAGCCGAGTTCACCATTCCTGAGTCAGCAGCTGAAAATACCGAGCTGACGATCATCTATATTTACATGCCGTCATATATGCATGTCAATGTGCGTCAGGTGATTCTGGAACCGAATGCGCTTCTTAGAGAGCCGAGCTATGGCTTCTTTATAGTCAATACTGCGAAGACAACAGACTGGACAGACATCGGCTCTTCACGCAACGTGACAGCCAACAGCGGCCGCGAGCTGCAAGATGTTAAGTTTGCTAGTTACAAATTTAGGAAAGAGAATAAATATTATGGGTTGACTCTTGGCTGGATCACACCGCAATACTATCAGTACGAAGGCTATATTGCCACGAAAGAAAATGTGCTACATAACGCTGCGGACCGTAATCCATCACCGAAGATTCATTTAGACTACAATGACGAAAATTCATATTGGGTTACCATTTATTTAAAACCGACGGTCACGAATCCGGGCAACTATTCATGGGATGAAGCTGCCAACAAGTTTGGTACCATCAGACCTGATTTAGGCGGTCGCTAAAGCTATAAAGAATTCGTTTCTTGTATGATGCTTTACATGGCAAAAAAGTGAATTACGTAGTGCCATATCATAATTATGATGTGGCACTATTTTTTTTTGCTGAAAAATCATAGCATACTGGCAGCGTGAAGCCAGTATGCTATGATAGAAGCAACAAATAACAATTTAGAGACAGGAGTGAATGAGGCGGATGGCATTATTGACATTGGAAAGTGTCGGCTTTGAGTCGGACAGTCAGCGAATCGTGTCTGATGTCGATTTAGTGATAGAAACAGGGGAGTTTGTGACCATTACCGGCCCCTCCGGCAGCGGGAAGAGTACGTTGTTGAAACTGCTGGCCAGTCTTTTGACCCCGACTGGCGGTATGATTTGCTATCAGGGAAAGGATATTGAGACGCTGTCGCCGATGTTATATCGCCGGGAAGTTTCCTATTGTTTTCAGCAGCCGGACTTGTTTGGACTAACGGTGCGGGACAATTTGCGCTTCCCTTTTGAGATTCGTCAGGCCGATTTTTCAGAGGAGCAAGCAATCCGCAAGCTGCAAGAAGTGGATTTGCCGGCAGCTTATTTGGATAAGCCGGTCACACAGCTGTCAGGCGGTGAAAAACAGCGGGTCGCGCTGATTCGTCACCTGCTGTTCCCGCCTGCGGTCTTGCTGCTGGATGAAGTGACAGCTGGTCTGGATGCTGAAAGTAAGCAGGTCGTACTGACTTTGATTCGTCGTGTGCGCGGCGGCGGGACAACAATTGTCGCCGTCACCCATGATGCACAAGAACTGACCGAGGCTGCACGCCTGATTACGATGGAGGAAGGGAGAGTGATTCACGATGAATCAGCTGGCAGTTAACAACGTGTCGCTGCTCTTTGCCGTCCTGCTGGTGGTTGTGGCGGTTGTCATCAGTGCGAAGGAAAAACTCGGGCTGACACGCGACATTATCTACGCAGTGGCGCGTACAGTGATTCAGCTGGTCATTGTCGGCTACATCCTGAAATATGTGTTTCAGCTGGATCATGCGGTCTTTACGCTGGCGATGTGCTTGTTTATTATTTTCAACGCATCGCGCCAGGCTCATAAGCGCAACCCGCATACCAATAAGCAGTTCATGCACTCGTTTGTTGCGATTTTTACAAGTACGGTGATTACACTGGCGATTCTTATTTTTTCCGGATCGCTGGCCTTTATCCCGTCGCAAGTTATCCCGATTACAGGCATGATTGCCAGCAATTCTATGGTGGCGATTGGCTTGTGCTACAAACACATGCATACACAGTTTCATGACCAGAGACAGCAGGTGCTCGAAAAGCTGGCGCTTGGAGCAGATATGAAGTCGGCGGCCAGTCCTATTTTGACCGGCAGTATCCGTACAGGGATGCAGCCGACCATTGATTCGGCAAAAACCGTCGGGCTGGTCAGTCTGCCGGGGATGATGTCAGGCTTGATTTTTGCCGGTGTCGACCCGGTGCATGCCATCAAGTACCAAATCATGGTGATGTTCATGCTGCTCTCTGCAACGAGTCTGGGAGCCTTTATCGCCGGGTATCTGTCCTATAAAAACTATTTCAACGCCCGGCTGCAGCTGACAATTTAAAAACAGCCCCGGTTGCCAGATATCGGCAACCGGGGCTGTCGGCTATTCGCCAATATGCTGGATGATGGCTTCGCACAGCTCGTGGCTTTTCAAAGTCAGCCGCTGGGACTCAGGCAGTATGCCAGTATCGACAGCGGTCAGAAAGGCTGTCAGCATCGTTTCAAAGCCGCGTTTATACAGTGTGCTGTCCCAATCGGCAAAGGACGGGCTGATTGTCTGGCTTTTTGTTCGAATCACGGTCTGGTCCAAATTACGAATCGTCCGTTTCTCATCAGTCGTTGTCAGCTCCAGCAGCTCGTCCCGGGCGCCGGCCATCAAGTTGGCGCTGACCTGAGCGATCGTGTCGCCGTGCTTTAGTGTCACCAGCAATTGATGCAGCATGTGCCCTTTTTTGACAGAATGGATCGTGTCGATCTCAATATCCGGATTATTCAGGCCGTAGACAACGATATCCAGCGGATGGATAAATAAATCATACACCACAAACCGGATATCCTGCGGACGCGGGAGCGTGTCTTTGGCGGAGCGGATCATTGAATAGTTGTTAAACGGAAAAGGCATGGCAGGCGCGTATCTGCGGTTGAACCCGACAAAGAGCAGGCAGCCGTTTTCTTTTGCCAGCTGATAGAGCTGCCGGGTGTCTTCCAGCCGGTCGGTCACAGGTTTGTCGACGAAGACGTGGATGCCGCTTTGCAGCAGTTTTTGAACAACAGCAAAATGAGTATGTGTCGGCGACTGGACGAGGCAGGCGTCAATGCCGCTGTCAATCAACGCGTCCAGAGAGGTATAGCCCTCCTGAAACCCGCAGACAGCTTTCAGCTCGTCCAGTTTTTGCTGGGAACGGGAGGAAATCACCCAGTCTGCTTGGTGCATGCGTGTTGCAATTACAGGCAAGTAGGCTTTTTGTGAAATATTACCGATGCCGTATAGACCTATTTTCATATCATACCTCCTGGTAAATGATTTTTTTCTATCATACCATTTACAGCAGCTGTCTGAAAGCAGAAGCGTTTGCCGCCAATTGCAGCTGTTATCGCACAGTTGGCGGGAAAATTAAGGAAAAACTTAAAATCGCAATAATTATTTAACGATATTTCAATATATTCATCACAATTTCTTCTTATTTTCCCGATATAGTATAAGCATACCAACAAAACAACCCTAACAAACTTTTTCATTTATTTACTCCTCCAAGTAAATAAAACTCCTTTTCCCTCAGGCAGATGCCTGAGGGTTTTTTGTGTAAAAATAAACTCAGTACTATTTAGTGTAATAAATGTCAAAAAATAGTATAATAAGCACATAGTTAATAAAAAAGGAGGTATAATTATGACAGAGCAAGAATTGCTTGACAAAGGTTACCGGAAATATAGCGGAAAGGATATTGATGTCTTTTTCAACACCAATATTTGCGAGCATTCCGGACACTGTGTCCGCAGTAATGGTGATGTCTTTGACGTTAATCGCAGACCTTGGATAATTGCCGACAACGCAGACAGCGCAGAAGTTGCGGAAATTATTGACGGCTGTCCTAGCGGTGCCTTGAAGTACGTGCTCCATAAATAAAAAATAGGAGGTCGACCTGTGAATTTTAAGTCAGACGACAGAAGTTTTTACAAAGAAGATGCTTCTGGTGAACGCATTGCAGAAGTGACGTATAGTCCAGCCGGCGAAACAATGCTGATTATTGACCATACCTTTGTTGACGATTCCCTTCGCGGACAGAATATAGCGCATCAGCTTGTATACGAAGTCATTAAAAAGGCGAGAAAAGAAGGCAAGAAAATTATACCTTTGTGTCCTTTTGCAAAGCTGGAGTTTGAAAAACATCCAGAATACCATGATGTGCTGCAATAAAGCCACGGCACACGCAGCAAACCTCTTTTAAAGAATGATACGATATAAAAAAACGAACACAATAATGTCTTTGACTGTTCAAACAAGTTATTGGTTCGTTTTTTTATTTTACGTGCATTTGTCGTTTGTTTTTAGAATGAGCTGCCGGGTTCTTGCAAAAAGGCCAGCTCTTCAGGGGTGGAAGTCCGCCCGAGCACGCTGTTGCGGTGCGGGTAGCGGTTGAACTTGAGCAAAATCTCCCGGTGACGATGCTCAAACGCCAAGTTTTCTTCCAGCCCCGGTTCGGAAAACAGTTTCACTGCCTCTTCGTGAATCACCAGTGATTCAGAGTGCATGAACGGCATGTAAAGAAAGGCTCGCTGTTTCGTTGTCAGCTCGTCCAGTTTGCCGGTGGCGATGGCCTCTTGGGCGAGTACCAGTGCCATACCGTCATAAGCAAAGGAACGGGGATCGTTCCGGTAAAGGTTTCTGGAAAATTGGTCAAGAACGATAATCTCCGCCAGCCGTCCCTGAATGGTTTGACGCCAGCCGGCGCATTCGCCTTGCGCGGCTTGCCGGTGGATATCGCCAAAGCGCGTCCGAATCTTTTCATCGAAGGCGTCATCTTTTTTAAACCACTGCTCAGGGGTTGATTCTTCAAACCAAAATGCGAGTATTTTTTCGTGCATACATTGACTCTCCTTTTGCTGTTGTGACAGATTTTTTTAATTATTATAGCATAGTTTAAATAAATGTCTGTTAAAAAGAAAGTTTTCATCTTGCTGCTAATGACTCAAAAAAACTGCTCGACTGTTTGATTCTGTTACTGCCGGTTTCCGGCTGACAGTTATTTTTTACCGTCAAAGCCCGACGGGGCAGGCTAAAAAAAAGTTTGCATAGAACAATATTTGTTTGTTCTTTAATGAAAAATAAAATGAAAGCACGTCACTGCTTTTCATCAAATGGTTTTCTCTTTTGTTTATCATCATTTTCTAACTTTCAATATAAGTTAAGATTGTTCAAAAAATACAAGAATAGACTGTTTCCAAGCGTTGTTCGCAAAAATAAGTTCACAAACTATTGACCTTCTCAATATAATAAGTTATACTTGGGTCAGAAAACGCTTACTAAAAAAGGAGGGATTTTTTATTTAGACGAGCGTTCAAAAAATGTTCTGTAAACAATAAAAGTAAGGAAAACAATGACGATTTGAGGCTGCCGTCATTTTATCGGGTACAGTTTTTTTATGTGTTTTGCAAATACAAAGAGAGAGGTGTTTTTTTTGAGTATTATGTTGCCCTCGGCAAAGAGGAAGCATGATGGCGATGCACAACCGGGGATAAAACTGGGGAAGATGTTCACCCTCAGATTGCCACTAGTTCACGCACCGCTGGAAATACCGGAAATAGTTCAAGCGCTAGTTGTGTTTGTGGTGGGCGTTTCCGCGATTGCCTATCTGCAAGATATTTTCGGGTTGTCATTTTCTGTTGCATTAGCAGTTGTTTGTGTTCATGAAGCCATCGAAATTTTTAACGGGATGTTTGGGGAACCGGTCATTTGCGGTTGGATCACACCGGCTATCCCGCTGATTACGACCTGGATTTTGAAATATGAATCGATACCGGTCAGGGTGCAAGCTCTGGTCACGCTACAAATTTTACTTGGTATTTTCTTTATTGTTTTTGGCTTAACGGGTATCGCGAATAAACTGGTGACCTGGGTGCCGTCATCCATTAAAGCAGGGATTTTGATTGGTGCCGGGATATCAGCCATTACTGGTAAATATGGTTTCATGGCCGTTGAGGACGGCGGCGCGGGCATCTTCAAGTACCCGGTCTCGTGGACGGTTGGTATTTTGATAGCTCTTTATCTGCTGTATTCGACCGGTTTTAAGAAAATCAAAGAATCGAAAGACAACGGTTTGATTAGACTGCTTTCGGTTGCCGGGTTTGTGCCGGCGTTGTTCGTTGCTTACATTGTAGGGATGCTGATTGGTGAAATCCCGACACCGGTCATTGATTTGAGTCAGGGGATTTTCTTCAATCCGATTCCTGGTTTGAGGGAAGGCTTCCATACATTCAGTGCCTTTGCATACGGTTTTCCGCCGATGGAAGTTATCTTAAGTGCTATCCCGACAGCCTTTATCGTTTACATCATCTCATTTGGGAATATTGTTCTGGCAACGGAGCTGAACACAGAAGCCGGTGAAGTCAGAACGGACGAGAATGTGGACGTCAACCCGGACCGTTCCAACATTTTGACAGGTTTCCGGAACATCGTTCAAGGATTGTTCGCTCCAATCGTAGTAATGTCTGGTCCGTTATGGACAGCCATGCAGGTAACAACGCTGGAACGATACAAGCAAGGGAAGGACAGCATGTATTCGCTGTTCGGCGGCGTCATCTCATTTGATATGGCCAAAGCGATTGCAACATTCACGCTGCCGCTGGTTGCGCTGATTAACCCGATTTTGCCGCTTGGTATGAGTTTGACCTTGATGATTCAGGCCTTTGCCTGCTTCAACATCGGATTTTCACTGACAACCAATAACACGCAGCGAGGAGTTGCCGGAGCAACAGGGGCAATCATGTCGATTACTGAACCGCATATCGGTCTGTTTATCGGGATTGTGATTTACCTCGTCGTTGAATACGGGTTCGTCCGCAAAAAGGATCAAGAGACAGAAACAGTTGAAAACTAATAACTAACACGTTGTCAGTCAGGAATAACTGAGCAACATGTTCATAAAAAGATAGTTTTTTTTAATCCGTATATAAAAGGAAGGAGCATGACAATGTCAAATGCACTAACAGAAGTTCAAAAAGAGGTACAAGCTTTAATCGAGAAAGGAAGGGTTGCCCAGCAGGAATTTGAAACATGGTCGCAAGAAAAAGTAGATGAGGCTGTTCGTGTAATCGGGAAAGCAGTTTACGATGATGGGGACCGGCTTGCGAAGCTGGCTGCTGAGGAAACACAGATGGGCCGTTACGAAGACAAGATTTTGAAAAACAAAGGGAAATCAAAAGCGGTCTGGAATAAACTTAAACATCAAAAGAGCCGCAATATCATCCGTTATATTGAAGATGAAGGTCTGATTGAAGTTGCTAAACCGATGGGTGTAATCGGAGCTGTCACGCCGACGACCAACCCGACCATGACACCGATGCAAAACGCCATGATTGCACTCAAGGGCGGCAACGCACTGCTGGTATCACCGCACCCGCGCGGCAAACAGTCAGGTGTGGAAACAGTCAAGGTAATGCGTGAAGCGTTGAAAGCAATCGACGCACCGGAAGACTTGATTCAAATTATTCCGAACCCGACGCTGGAGCATACGCAGGCTGTTATGGCAATGTGCGATGTGACGATTGCGACCGGCGGACCGTCCATGGTTAAAGCGGCATATTCATCAGGAAAACCATCCTTTGGTGTGGGTGCCGGCAATATCCAGTGTCTGGCTGACACAGATGTGGCGGCAGAAGATTACTTGACAATGGTCGTCAACGGCCGGATTTACGATAACGGTGTGCTTTGTACATGCGAACAGTGCTTGATTTATCCGAAAACTGACAAAGCCAACGTTGAGGCTGGCCTGATCAAGCGGGGCGGCTATCTGATCAAACCGGAAGAGATGGACAGTTTCAGAGACAAGCTGTTCCCGAATGGCGTGATTAACAAGGATATGGTCGGACGCCCTGCAAGCGAAGTGGCAGAGCTTGGCGGTTTGACTGTTCCGGAAGGCACGAAATTTATCTTTGTGCAAATTGAAAAATATGGTGCAGATGAGTTGTTCACGAAAGAGAAACTGTGTCCTGTTTTAGCAACGATCGGCTATGACACATGGGAAGAGGCAATTACGATTGCCAAGACCAACCTGTTGTTTGAAGGAGCAGGCCACTCTGCGGTTGTTCACTCTCATACAACGGAAAACATTGAAGCTGCTGGCAAGGCCTTGCCGGTCTCCCGTGTAGCGGTTAATCAGCAAGGGTCATCCGGACTGGGCGGTGCAATGAACAACGGATTGAATCCGACAGGCACGCTGGGCTGCGGCAGCTGGGGCAACAACAGTATCAGTGAAAACCTCTGGTGGACGCATCTGGTGAATATCAGCCGCGTCGCTTATGTGAAGAAAGATGCGGAAATTCCAACAGATGATGAAATTTGGAATTCATAACGGGTGCTTTAAAGGAGGCAGAAGTCTATGATTACCAATTTCAAGGAACTGATTACTGCGGCTAAACGCGAGCAGCTGCCAACGCTCGCGGTGGCTGTGGCCCAAGATTTGAAAATATTGAAAGCTGTGAAGCTGGCAAGCGAGCTGGGACTGGCCCGTGCTGTTCTGGTGGGGAACAAAGCGGAAATTGAAGCTTTCGCCAAAGAAGCGGAGCTGGATTTATCCGAACATCAGATTGTGGACGTGGCAGACAAAGCAGAGGCTTGTTTGACCGCAGTGAAGCTGGTCAGAGAAGGCAAAGCAGATGTGCCGATGAAGGGTCTGGTGGAAACATCCGTCATGCTGCGGGCAGTGTTGAATAAAGAGCACGGCCTCCGCGGCGGGAAGCTTCTCAGCCACGTCGGCGTGCTGGAAGTGTCCGACTTGGACCGGTTGCTGGTGCTGAGCGATTCCGCCATGAATATCGCACCGAATGTGGATGACAAGGCGGTCATCATTGAAAACAGCTTGGAAGTGGCGCTTGCTTTGGGGCTGGCAGAACCTAAAATCGCCGTGCTTTCTGCCTCGGAATCCGTCAATGAAAAAATGCCGTCGACGGTGGATGCTGCGAGACTAGCGGCGATGAACAAGGAAGACGGCCGGTTCAAACCGGCGATTGTCAGCGGTCCGTTTGCGCTGGATAATGCGGTGTCGAAAGAGGCGGCACGCATCAAGGGGATTGACGACCCGGTGGCAGGACAGGCGGATGTGCTGATTGTCCCGAATATCGAAGCGGGCAATCTCTTGAATAAATCGCTTGAGTATTTTGCGCATGCGGAAAAAGCGGGTGTCATCATGGGTGCCTTGGCACCAATCGTGCTGACCTCGCGGGCCAGTTCGGAATACTCGAAGATGCATTCGATAGCGCTTGCCCTGTTGATTCACGAAACTAGTTCGAAGGAGAAATAAATGGCTGAAACATATAAATTTTTAATCATTAATCCGGGTTCGACTTCAACCAAAATTTCAGTGTTTGAAAACGACCAGGAACAGTTTCACACAACCATCAATCATTCGCCTGAGGAAATCAGAAAGTATCATGAGATTTACGACCAGTTTGATTTCCGGCTGGAATTGATTCTTGATGTGTTAAAAGAGAACAACATTGCCTTGTCCGAGTTTTCTGCAGTTATTGCCAGAGGCGGCAACATGCGCCCGGTGGTCGGCGGAACATATGAAGTCAATGATGAGATGCTGAAAGACTTGAAAATCGGTGTCATGGGTTCCCATGCGTCCAACTTGGGCGGGGGGTTAGCCCACGCGATTGCGTCTGACTTGAACATCAAGTCCTACGTTGTCGACCCGGTCATTGTTGATGAGCTGGAACCGCTGGCACGCTTTTCAGGTACGCCGTTAATCAGCAGGAAATCCAAAGACCATCCGCTGAATCAGCGGGCAGTCGGCAGGATTGCGGCACAGCAGGCAAACAAAAAATACGAGGACATGAATTATATCATTGCGCACTTGGGCGGCGGGATTTCTATTGCAGCGCATAAAAAAGGCAAGATTGTCGATGTCAACAATTCGCTGAACGGCGACGGGCCGTTTTCACCGGAACGGACAGGCGGTCTGCCGTTCGGTTCGGTCATCGACTTGTGCTATTCAGGCGAATATACGAAAGACGAGCTGATGAAAAAGCTGGTCGGCCACGGCGGTTTAGTTGCTTATCTTGGCACAAATGACGGTCGTGATGTGACCCGCATGATTGAAGAAGGCAACAAAGAAGCGGAAACAGTTTATCATGCGATGGCGTATCAGATTTCAAAGGAAATCGGTGCCATGGCGTCAGTGTTGAAGGGACAGGTAGACGGTATTTTGCTGACGGGTGGTTTAGCTTATGACAAACGGCTGATGGGCTGGATTGAGGAGTATGTGTCATTTATCGCCCCTGTGCAGATTTTCCCGGGCGAGAAGGAAATGGAAGCTTTGGCGCTAGGTGTCTTGCGTGTGTTAAACGGCAAGGAAACGATTCAAGTATACCCAAATAAATAGGAGGAATAGTAATGAGATTAGACAAAATAGGAAAAACAAGTGAAGAGATTAAAAATCTGACGAAAAAGTACATGATTGAAACCTATGAACGCTATGACTTTGTAGCTGAACGTGCAGAAGGTGCCTATCTATATGATGAAAACGGCAACGCTTATCTGGACTTCTACGGCGGTGTGGCGGTCAACAGTGCCGGCAACCGCAACCCGAAAGTTGTGGCAGCTATTAAAGACCAAGTGGACGACATCATTCACACGTTTAACTATCCGTACACGATTCCTCAGGCACTGCTTGCCGAGTTGATTTGTGAGACTATCGGCATGGATAAAATCTTTTACCAAAACTCAGGGACAGAAGCCAATGAAGCGATGATTAAGATGGCGCGCAAGTACGGTGTGGACAACTATGGTCCTGAGCGCTATGAAATCATCACTGCCATCAACAGTTTCCACGGCAGAACATACGGCTCAATGTCGGCAACTGGACAAACTGACAATGCGATTCAAATCGGCTTTAAACCAATGCTGCCGGGATTCTCTTATGCTGAGTTCAACAACCTTGACTCTTTCAAAGAGCTGGTGACAGATAAGACAATCGCTATCATGATTGAGCCGGTGCAAGGCGAAGGCGGTGTCGTACCGGCAACGGAAGAATTCGTCAAAGGCTTGCGGGAGTTGTGTGACGAAAAAGGCATGCTGCTTCTCTTCGACGAAATTCAGACAGGCTGGGGCCGGACTGGTAAAGTCATGGCATTTGAGCACTATGGCGTGAAACCGGATATTATTTCCATGGCTAAAGCAATGGGCGGCGGTATGCCGATCGGTGCTATCTGTACAACTGATAAGATTGCCAAAACATTCAACATGGGTGCCCACGGCTCCACATACGGCGGCAACCCAGTAGCTTGTGCGTCATCCTATGCACAAATCAATGAACTGCTGGACCGCAAACTGGCAGAAAATGCTGAAAAAATCGGTAAATACTTCAGAGAACAGTTGGCAACTTTACCGGATGTGAAAGAAGTTCGCGGCAAAGGCTTGCTGGTCGGTGTGGAATTCAACAACACAGATGCCAAAGAGGTCAAACGCGGCGCATTCAAGAACAAATTACTGACAACAGCTATCGGTGGTCATACCATCCGGATGGTCCCTCCATTAATTATCACTGAAAAAGAATGTGATATGGCAGTGGATGCATTGAGAAAAGCCGTTGAGGCGCTCCAATAAGGATTCGCGGACACTTAGAAATTTGAACTACCATATAGGAGGGTATAATAATTGAAAACTTTTAACGTAGATGAATTTATGCAGGAACTAATTGACCGGACACCAATCGAAAAAGACTTCCACCAGTCAGTGCGGGAAGTCATGCACTCCATTGAACCTTATATTAAGGAGCACCCAAAATATTTGGATGATAAACTGCTTGAGCGTTTAATCGAACCGGAGCGCATCATTGCATTCAGAGTGCCTTGGGTCGATGATAAGGGAGACGTGCAAGTCAACCGCGGCTGGCGCGTACAGTTTAATAGTGCGATTGGACCGTACAAAGGCGGCATCCGCTTTGCACCGGATGTGACATTGGATACTGTTAAATTCCTGGCGTTTGAAATGATTTTCAAAAACAGCTTGACATCTCTGCCGCTGGGCGCTGCAAAAGGCGGTGCGGATTTTGACCCGGCAGGCAAGTCAGATGGTGAAATCATGCGTTTCTGTCAGTCATTCATGACCGAGTTGTATCGCTATATCGGACCGGACACAGACGTACCGGCTGGCGACTTGGGCGTTGGGCACAAAGAAGTCGGTTATATGTTTGGCCAGTATAAACGCATCATGAACGAGTTCACTGGTGTGATTACCGGTAAGAAAGTCAACTGGGGCGGCAGCTTGATTCGTCCGGAAGCAACAGGCTACGGTGTGGCTTACTTTGCACAGTGCATGCTTGAAACAATCGGCGAAAAACTTGAAGGCAAGACCGTATCCGTCTCAGGTTACGGAAACGTCGGCTCCTTCCTGATTGAAAAACTGGATGCACTGGGAGCTAAAGTCGTCACAGCGGCTGACCCGTTCGGCTACATTTATGACCCAGATGGCATCTCTGGTGAGAAACTTGACTTCATTAAAGACTTGTGGGTTGTACACCGTCGTCCGATTAAAGATTATGCGGATAAATTCGGTGTGGAATATGTTGAAGGAAAAGGACCTTGGGAAGTGCCGGTGGATGTGGCTATTCCGTCTTCCAGACAGAACGAGCTGAATCTGGACGATGCGAAAACACTGGTTAAAAACGGTGTGCTGTGCGTCTGCGAGGCAGCTAATATGCCGACAACTGAAGATGCTATGCAATTCTTCGTTGAAAAAGAATTGCTCTACGCACCAGGCAAGGCAGCGAATGCCGGCGGTGTGGCAGTATCCGGACTGGAAATGGCGCAAAACAGCATGCACTATTCTTGGTCGGCTGAAGAAGTGGATGAAAAACTCCATACATTTATGGAAAACATTCACCAGACATGTATCGACTACGGCAAGAAAGAAAACGGCTATGTCAACTATGTTGACGGTGCCAATATCGGCGGCTTCATCAAAGTGGCAGATGCGATGATCGACCTGGGTGTTGTTTAATTTTAATAACTGAAAAGACGCTTATTATTAAGCGTCTTTTTTTAAAAAATGCCCCGTTGCTTTCTCTCAGTGAACAAATAAAGGAAGTGGGAAAATGTTAGGTAAATACCAAAATATTTTGATTGCAGTCGACGGTTCTGAGCCGTCTTATGAAGCGTTTGAAGCCGCAATCAATATTGCCAAAAAAGAACAGGCAAAACTTCACGTGTTGTATGTCAATGAACTGACAGATGCCTTTCTGGTTGATGATGAACGGGTCGACCAACTTGTGCGGGACCGGATGGACAAGATGACGCAAGAAATCTTTGACAAATGCAAAGAGATTGCGCAAAAGATGGCCTTTGATAATGTGACCTATCATACGAAGTCCGGCTCGCCCAAACGCGAAATCATCCGGTTCAATGATTCGGACGAACCAATTGATCTAATCATTGCCGGCGCAACCGGTTTAAGTGCGGTCAAACGCGTCATGGTCGGCAGCACATCAGCATATGTTGTGAACCATGCTAAAACAAATGTCCTAATTATTAAATAAAAACTGGCTAACAACACACTTTGAAGCGCTCTGTAAGAAAAATCGGCAACTTTTTCTAAAAAGAGCGCTTTCTTTGTTGCTAAATATGGTAAACTAGAGATACGTAGCGACGGGTGTTATTTTTTTTAGTATTCGAATAATGTACAGTATTTTTAGAAATGAAGGAGTGAGGTAAGTATGGCTATCATGTTACCCTCAGCCAAAAGAGGTGATGACAAGATTCAACCGGGCATAAAAATCGGGTTTCTAAATATTCGTCTCCCGTTTATTCATGCCCCCTGGGAAATTCCTGAGATGATTCAGGCGATTGTGGTGTTTGTAACCGGCGTATCAGCCACCGTTTATCTGGAAGATATTTTCGGGTTGCCGTTTTCAGTGGCATTATCGATTGTTATCGTGCAAGAGTCCTTCGATGCCGTCCACAATATTTTAGGCGACTCACTGATAAGCGGCTGGATTACACCAGCTATCCCGCTTGTTTCCTCGTGGCTGCTCACGATTGACAATATGCGCGACCGGATTGAAGCGCTGATATCAGTACAGCTCATTGTAGGTATTATTTATATTCTTTTCGGGTTGACCGGCATTGCTGCCAAATTGCTCGACTGGGTGCCGAACTCAGTAAAGGCCGGTATCCTGATTGGTGCGGGGATGTCAGCGATTATCGGAAATTACGGGTTTATGCCTGCCGAAGAAGGCGGCGTCGGATTTTTTAAATACCCCGTATCCTTTTCCATCGGTGTCGTGCTCAGTTTTTTCCTGATTTTTTCTGTCGGGTTCAAACACTTGAGGGATGTGCACCCCAGCAAGCTGGTTGCCTTCATTGCGAAAATCGGTTTTGTCCCGGCGTTGTTGCTGGCATATCTTATCGGCGTGCTGGTGAAGGAGATTCCTCTGCCGGTCGTTAATTTATCAGATGGAATTTTTTTCAATCCCATTCCGGGATTGGTGGAAAGCTTTCATTCGTTTAGTATGGCTGGCTTGGGTCCGCCTCGACTCAGCATATTTTTGCAGTCCATTCCAATGGGTATCATTTGTTACATCATCGCGTTCGGTGATATTGTCGCCGGTGCGGAATACATGAAGTCTGCAGAAAGCTACCGGCCAGATGAAATTGTCGATATCAATGCCAACCGTTCCAATATTTTGGTCGGCGTCAGAAATATTTTGCAGGGACTGTTTTTCCCGACGGTGACCTTGTCAGGTCCTTGTTGGGATTCGATGCAAGTGGTGATTGCCGAGCGCTATAAGGCCGGGAAAAACCAAATGTACTCTTTCTTTGGCGGCATCATCACATTTAACTTAACCAAAGCCATTTGTTGTATGATTATTCCGATGATTGCCTTTGTTCAGCCGATTTTTCCGCTGGCGATGAGCCTGACATTGATGATTCAGGCATTTGCCTGTTTCTTTGTGGCGCTGGAGATGGTCAGCACTAATGAAGAACGCGGCGTTGCCGGCATGGTCGGCGGTATTTTAGCCATCGCACCGCCGCACATCGGAATGCTTGCCGGATTAGTTATTGCGATTGCTGTACAATATCTGTACCGTGAAAAAAATAATCATTAGATGTATACAAAAACAAACCATCCTTTGTCATTAAACCAATGACAAAGGATGGTTTTTCTGCTGCTTGTTTTATGCCAACGATGCCCAATTCCCATTTCTAAACACAGGCACACGGGTACCATCTTCGCGGATGCCGTCAATATCCATCTCACTTGAGCCGATCATGAAATCGACATGATTTTTGCTGCGGTTCAGTCCGCGGCTGACAAGTTCTTCTTCGTCCATAGCTGTGCCGTTTTTCAGGTTGAAAGCATAAGCATTGCCGATAGCCAAATGGTTAGAGGCATTTTCATCGAACAATGTGTTGAAGAAGATGATGCCTGACTGGGAAATTGGCGACGGATCAGGAACCAGTGCGACTTCTCCCAAACGCTTGGACCCTTCATCCATGCCAATCAGTTTTTTCAGGACATCTTCGCCTGTCTGGGCTGAAACATCAACAATCGCGCCGTCTTTAAAAGTGAAGCGCATGTCTGTGATGATTTGCCCGCCATAGCTCAGCGGTTTAGTAGAAGAAACGTATCCTTCTGCCACACGGTTGTCAGGTGCAGTGAAGACTTCTTCGGTAGGCATATTTGCCATAAATTCAAATCCTGCGGCATTGACGTTGCGTGCGCTGTCCCATAGATGGTCCTTCGGCAGCCCGATCGTTAAATCAGTGCCGGGCGCTTTAAAATGCAACGCTTTGAACTGCTCATTATTCAACATATCTGCTTTTTGTCTCAGTGTTGTTTCATGTGCCTGCCAGGCGGCGATGGGGTCGTCTTCGTAAATTTGGGTTGTTTTGAAGATCTGGTCCCAAAGCGCATCAACTTTTTCTGTGTCGGTTGCGAGGTCAGGAAATACTTTATCTGCCCAGTCAAGGTCAGCAGCGGCAACGACGGTCCAGCTGATTTTATTGGCCTGTGCTGCCTGCCGCAAATCAAAGAGCAGCTTGCGGTCATATTTCTGGTATGCTTCGATACGTTCTGAGGCAATGCCGGCAAAGACATCCGGATTTTGAGAAACGACACTGATTCGGGAAACATTTTGAGACACAAGACTGCGGATTTCGTCGAGTCGATACTCAGGGACCTGTTCCAAATCTGCCAGCGCCATACTGTTGACTTGCTCGCGCAGAATTTGGTCGTCGTTCCAGCGGATGACAACTTCCTTTGCACCGGCAGCGTAGGCTTTTTTGACAATCAGTCTTGCCAGTGGGGCCTGAGTGACAGAAATATCAATTTGCACCATATCTTTTTGCTGCACGTTGACTCCGGTCTTGACAATCAGTTCTGCATACTTTTCCAAATAATGATTAAAATTTTCCATTGAGCTGTTCCTCCTAATTGTGTTGTGCGTGATCGCCAACATAGAGTGTTGACTGCTTTTTTTCATATCTATTGAACATCAGCCACGCCACAATCGCAAAAACTACCGGCCCAATCACAGATGAAATGGATTCTTTATAATCCCCGGCCATGGCAGGGCTGATTACCGTAAAGAGGTTTGCGAATCCTACGACAAACGTGACCACAAAAACGGCCAGTTTTGTGACGATGGGTGAGGTATAGATTTCAAAGGGTTTGTCAATATGCTGTTTTTTCTTGAATCCCAGAAAAGCAATGGATAAAAACATATAAGGGAGTGTCATCGAGACATTGGTCATGGCGGTTAAAATTTTAAAGAAAGCTTGCGCACCGCTGCCGCCAAATGCGACGAACATAATGATGGCGATAACAATACCGGCTTGAAGTTTCATCGCATTGACCGGGAGACCGTTTTTGATGGCAGTCAGTTTTTTTGGCCATACTTCTTTCGGGGTGCCTTCAATCAGCTGTTTTAAAGGCGAGAAAATCAGTGTAAAGAATGCGCCGGTTAAGGCGAAGAACATGGAAATCCCCATATAACGGCTGACCCACTGTCCCAGTGTGACAGACACGGCTTCTGAGAGTCCCAGAGCATGCCCGAGCTGGTAGCCCATATTATTCATGGCGATGTACGCAACATTTCCGAGGGTCACTTCGGTGTCGGTAAACTGAGTAAAAGTATAAGTCCAATTCGTAAATGCTCCCATGATGAAGATGCCGACAGCGTACCCGACAGCAATAATCACTGCGGAAATCGCCACTCCTTTTGGAAACGTCACGGCAGCATTTTCTGTTTCATCAACCAGACCGCCGACAACCTCAAGTCCGCCGTAAGCAAAAATGGCAAAAACCATAAATGAAAAGACTTGAATCATTGTGGTATAGTCGGCATTCGGCGAACTGAAAAATGCTTGAACACTCAAAGGTTCTGCCATCTGCCCGTTGGCCAGCAAAATAACCATACCCACTACAAATAATAACACATTTATCAATGCGACAGCCGTTCCGCCGATTGACGTGATTTTTTTAATGCTGTTCAGTCCTTTAGAGGAAACAAAGGTGATGAAAATAATCCAAATAATTGCTAGTACACCAAGCGTCTGAACGCTGTTCAATCCGAATAAGCTCCAGTATTGTGTTTTGTCGACCCCAAAAATTGCATTTGACAGAGGGACCCAAATACCTGAGCCGACATTGACCATCCAGACAATGTAAGACGCATACCACATGAATGTGCCGATGAAAGCAAATTTCGGGTTAAATGATTCCGCCATCCATGAATAAATACCGCCTTTGTGGTCTTTAAAGGCCGCACCGTATTCTGACAGCATGAAAGCAAAAGGCAGAAAAAAAGTGACAGCGGCCAAGACATACCATAAAATGGACGCATACCCCATCAAATAAAATGCCCGTGTAATATTTGTAAAGCCGAAAACAGATGTAAAAATCATGAGAATCAGTGAAATCAGTGTTAATTTCTTTTTCTTCGTTGCCATGTTTAACCTCCTGGATTAGTTAAGATGCAGTCAAAAAATATTTCTTTGTTATTAATTTATTTGATAAATTTTTGAAAGAAATAAAAATGACTGGTCGAAAAAGATATGACGTTTTCTAATCAAGTTTACGAAAACGTCTTAACACTATCAATACAAACTGTTGTTTTCTTAATTAAGCATAATATGTTTTGGTAAAACGTTATTTTTCCGCATGAGAATTTAATAAAAACATTTTACTATGGCCGGAACGGCAAATTTTTGTTGTTTTTTTATCTCTGGACAGGGAAGGCTGTAGAAATGATACTGTACAGTAAGCGCATTAAAAAAGAAAATTGGGAAGGTTTTCACTTATCCAGACAATTGGTTGTTACCAGAAGAATCGAGCGGAGCATTTTTTTAAGTGTTGTTATTTTATAAAGTAAGGCATGTTTCTTGAACGATCCGCCACATTAGAGTTGAACGAAATATGCTTAACAGATTGCTGATAAATTTTTAATCAAAAAAGAAAAGGGATTGTTGTGAGTTTCTGAATGCTTTCATGTTTGTTGCAATTACTTTCTTGGTAAAGCAAAGTATCTTAAAAATTGATAAAAAACACCGCCCTGATTATCAGCGGCGGTGTTGCTTAGTGCTTACCTTGTTTGATTGCCTGAAAAACAGCGCCAATGATTCCCGCGTCATTTCTTAACTTTGTCGGCAGTACTGTTGCAGTTGTTTTTCCGACCAGAGGCGCGAGGCTGCCGTGCTGTTGGAGCAAAGCTAATACTTTTTGCTGCACTTGTTCAATGAAAAAGGTGCTGTTGCTGATACCCCCGCCGATCAGAATAACCTCCGGGTCAAAAGTGCCGATTAAGTTTACCAGATTCACAGCTATGTGTTTGACGTAGGTATCGAATACGCGGCATGAAACCGGCTCGCCGGCTTGCGTGCGTTCAATGATAGCCCGTGCGTCATCCGTTTGCTTTTCCGGGTATCCGGCCTGCTTTTCAGCCCTATTATAAGTTTCCAACAGACCTTTTGAAACCGAACTGGAAAAGTTTTGCGAAGCGATTTCAATATTTTTGTCAACTGTTTCATTGAAATCCCGGGTCAATGTAAAGCCGAATTCACCGGCCATGCCATGTGTTCCCCGGTAGATGTCGCCGTTAATGACAATGCCGCCGCCAACGCCGGTTCCAAGAACAATCGTTAAATAGTTAGCGATGCCTTGTGCATTGCCTAACCACTGTTCTGCAATGGCCGCTGCGTTAGCATCATTTTCAACCGTTGTATTATATCCCGTTTTGTCTTCAATCAATTGTTTTAAATTGACTTGGTACAATTCTCTGAGGGCGCCGCCGGTTACCATGAACCCATCTTGTTTGATGATGCCGGGAGCGCTGACACCGATGGCGGTAATCTGCCGCTCAGCCGCATAGTTTTGTACAATTGCTTCAATGTCGGCCAATAACTGCTCTAATTTGTGCGATGTCGGCATGTGCCCTTTATTTAAGATAGTGCCGTTTTCAGCTACCAGTCCATATTTGACAAATGTCCCGCCAATATCGAATCCTACATATACCACTTTATAACCTCCAGTAACATAGAATAGATTGAAACAAGGTGGTGCCATTAAATGGATTGTCAGCATCTTTATCCAGTTTGTCTGCCAGTCCGCGTCATTTCAATTTATTCATGGTCGTTTCATTGTGGCTACATAATACCAAAAATAACACGCACTGCCAAGCGTTCGTGTCAGTTGAAAATCAAAGAAGTAAATGCAAAGTGCTTTTCAGTAAAAGACAACTCACCTGTCTCATTTACAGACAGGTGAGCCCAATTTGGTGAATATTATAAATGTTTCTTCATTCCGAGTATTGCCGCACCGATGGCACCTGTATACTGGGCCAGCGGGTGGGTTACGATGTGACGGCCCGTATATTCCGATAAAATCTGCCTCATGACATCGCTTTTCGCCAGTCCGCCGGAAAAGAAAACATCTCCTTTGACCGAGGAACTGACCCGGGTGAATTGATTGGCAATCCGCTGACAAATCGAATGGAGAACGCCCAGTGCGATATCCTCCCGTTCTTCGCCTTTGGCAATCAGGCTGATTACTTCTGTTTCAGCAAATACAGTGCACATGCTGTTGATTTTAAGCGGCTGGGCAGTTTTGACAAATGTGTCAAGCTGTTCAATCGGCTCATCAAGAATCGTCATCAGCACCTCGACAAACCGGCCGGTTCCCGCCGCGCACTTATCGTTCATGTTGAATTCGGTCACAAAGCCCATGTTATCCAGCTGAATTGTCTTACTGTCTTGTCCGCCGATATCAATGATTCCGACCGTCTCAGGGTGCAGGAAAGCCGCACCTTTGGCATGGCAAGTAATCTCTGTGACGCTCTTATCCGAGTCAATCAATTTCCGGCCGTAACCAGTCGTGACCACCGGGGTTTTCCCGCTTTGTGCCAAGTGTGTCAAGACCTGCTCCATGGCTTTTCTGGGATTTCCTGCTGTCAGCACCAATGATTGCGCCAGCAGCTGTCCATCTGACAGCAACACTCCTTTTGTCGTGGTAGAGCCAGAATCAAGACCGATGATTTTCATGGTTATCTTGCCTCCAGCATCTCAATGAAAGCCGCCACCCGGGTGTTGATTTGCTCAATATCAGCATTGGAATAGTCGGTTTCCAAGTAAAGGTAGGGCACATTTTTTTGCTCGTTGCAGAATTCTTTGATTTTCAAGGATTCAACCGAGAAAGGTGTACAGAACTGCAAGACCATATCAATCACGCCATCCACTTGATAGTCATCAATCATCCGGTCTAAGAGGTCCAGGCGCGGCTGGTTGTCCGACAAACATGCGCAGCCGATATCGATATATTTTTCGGCAAGTGCTTCGTACACATCTGGATTGGTTTCATCAACCAGCTTCTCAATCGGTTTGGCAACTGTGCAGTTTTCGAATGCGACAATGTCACCGCCATGTTCTTCAATGGAACGGATGACCTTTTCCGTGACGCCGCCGATTGGTGAGCCGGTAATCAAAATACGCGGTCTTTTCGGACGAGTGGTGCTGTTATTGTGATAATCAGCAAGCACTTTCTCGGTGGAAGACTTCAGATTGCTCATGAGTGCTTCTTTGTCAAAGGAGTAATTCGCCCCGTACATCACTTTGAAGATTTCCGAACCGCTGATGGCTGGAGGATTAAGCTTACCCAGTCCATAGAAGTTTTTGCGGGCCGTTCGTTCAGCGTTCATTTGCTTGATGGCGTCACGAATGGCATCTTCTGTAATCGTCACGTCGAGGAAATCCTCTAGTTTTTCTTTGAACCGGATAATCTCAGCTTTCCACAAAGCGAGCGCTTCGGCACTGTTCCGCATATTTGGCAAGTGCATCAAATACATTTCTTTGAAATCTGCCATATATTCATACATTTTTTTCTTGCCGTCACAAGTCGCTTCGCCGACAATCAAATCCGAGAAATAAAAATAGGGACACTTATCTGTTTTGCCAAAACCGTAGCTGGATTTTATCAGCGGGCACAGGTTTCTTGGCAGGTCTTCTTCCGCATCAGGAATCGTTTCGTCTGAAGTCGAACACAAACTGATTTGTAAAGCGCCGGCAGCAAGAGTAATTTCTTCGGGCATAAATGTGCAGTAGACACCGATAATGGGCTTGCCTTCTTCCTTCAGTTTTTTCACGACTAGGAAACCTTCCCTGCGTGCTTCGGCAAACTCATCGAATACTTCCGGTAATTCAGTTTTTAATTGCATGTCAATCTCTCCTGTTTTTTAGAATGTGAGGCTGCTTCTTAGGTAATCCTAAGAAGATGATGCACATCACTCAAGACGAGTTGTACAGACTGTTGAATGTTTGTGTCATTGACCTCACCTCCTGGAGAGAATATTATAACAATGTAACTGAAAAAGGAGTTCCTTTCATTGTTACATAGTTAACAAATGGGTTTGAAAAATAGTTTTTAGTGAGCGGTGCGCGTGGCCAAACATAAATTGATGCCGCACTAAGTTTATTATAATCTAGAACAACTTAACTATTCAACACCAAAATGTTTGTGAAATTCGAGATTAAAAAAACTTTTTTTCAAAAAATGCGCGAGTAGGTAAAAAAATGGCGGAAACAGACTTGCGTTATCTATTAATATGTATAATAAATGATTAAAGGATGAGTTAAATCAGCAATAATACGAAACATAGGGGATAAAACGGTTCAGACTTAGAAATGATACGAGCTGAACGTTATCTATATGTTAGATAAAATCAACTTGCGTGATGCTTCGTTAAGGCGGTGTGCCCGGCAATTGGTTTAAGGGGGCAAACTTTACAAATAGTATAAAACGTGGTAAACTCGTAATCGAGTGATAACGAGCGCGTTCGATATAGTACTGAGTGATAAAGTGACACACACCAGACATTAAGTGCAACGAAAGAAGAAACTAGCGATCATGAAAAAAAGTTGCTGAAAAACTATCGCACATATTGAAAGCGGTTGCTTTCTCAGAAAGGAAACAGGTAGCATGAAAAAAAGAATTGACCACATTTTTAAACTGCTTCAAGACAGTTGTGCAGTCATTGGAGATAAAGATATTGAAAATGGAACATTTGGTGTTACCTCGTCGGATTTGGAAAAATTATCAGGTTATTCAAGAAGTAACATCAGTCGTGATTTAACGCAGTTGGTGAAGGCAAAAAAAATTATTCGAATCGGCGGCCGTCCGGTTCATTTTATTAGCCGTGAACTTCCCGGGCTAAAAAAGTATTCTGCTGAAAAAATCACCCAATGCACATTTCAATCAATGGAAGAATTGATTGATGTGATCGCACCGCTATCAGAACGAGCAGCTGAGGCAGGCGACAAAAATGCGTTTTCCGATTTGATTGGTGCCGACAAGAGTATGAAAAATCAAATAAAACAAGCTGTTGCAGGTATTTTATATCCTCCTAATGGGTTGAGTACTTTGTTGATTGGTGAAACAGGTGTTGGGAAAACAACATTTGCGAATACCATGCATCGTTTTGCCTTGAATGAGCATGCTTTTTCTGAAGATGCACCGTACGTTGTGTTTAATTGCGCAGATTATTCGGGCAATCCGCAACTGCTGCTGTCCCATTTATTCGGGCACGCTAAAGGTGCATTTACCGGGGCCGAAAAAGAAACGGAAGGCTTGGTTGCCCAAGCGGATGGAGGCATCTTATTTTTAGATGAAATCCACCGGCTGCCGCCAGAAGGACAAGAAATGCTCTTTTCATTGATGGACAGGGGTGAATACCGGCGCCTCGGTGAATCATCTGTTGTCAGAAAAGCTAATGTCATGATTATTGCCGCCACAACTGAAGATCCTCAGGAAGCCATATTACAGACATTTTTAAGGCGAATTCCAAACGTTATACGAATTCCTTCATTAAGAGAACGTTCGATAGAGGAGCGCCTGGAACTGATACAGCTTTATTTTAAAAGCGAATCCAAAGTGATAAACAGACCAGTAAAAGTATCCACTGATGTTGCGAATGCGTTGCTGTTTTATGAATGCACAAATAATTTGGGACAGTTGGTCAATGATATAAAACTGTCTACTGCAAGTGCTTTTTCTGAAAGTTTAGCAGAATCAAAGCAAGAAGTGACTGTCAGTTTAGCCAATCTGCCAAAGCATCACTTTGATTTTTTTGATATTCTTGAAGAACAAAGAAAGCATGACTTTGACTGGCAGGGGAAAGAATGGCTGTCCTTTAATCCGAACGAAGCCCCGGAATCAATTGAGGAACTAGTCAGCAATATGCAGCAAGAGTCAGATTTTTATCGGAAACTGGAACGGAACTCTAAAAATTATTTTGAAAAAGGATTAGGCTCTGAGGATATAAGAAAATACATTGACGAAGAAACCATGAAGTATTTTGGAGCGGATTATTTTGGCAGAAAGCATTCAGAAACAGAGAAACCGATTTATAAAATCATTCCGGAAAATCAGTACACATTCCTGAAAGGCGTGATTGTTTCAGTCCTTGGAGAACATGGCATTATATTAGATGACCAGTCATTGATTGGCCTTTTGATTCATTTAAAAAATGTCATCGGTAAGGTGCAAGATGGCAGTTACAGCAGCAATTATCGAAATGATGTGAAAAAAAGCAAATCGTTATCATATCAAATGATGGCGGAAAAAATTGTCAGCCGGTTGAATGCGCACTACGGGGTGTCGATTCCAACCTATGAAACGAGTTTGCTTGCGTTGTTTTTGGATTCTCTTGACAGTCATAAAGAAGAGAGTAAAGTGGGTATTTTAGTGATCACGCATGGCAACAGCAGCGGAAAAGACATGGCAGATGTGGCAAATCATTTGTTGCAAGTAGACCATGCACACGGCTTGTGCCTGCCGTTGGATGAAACGGTAGGTACAGTGCTGAAACAAGCGATTGAAACCGTGCGTCAAATTGATGAAGGGAAAGGTGTTTTATTACTAGTAGACATGGGGTCATTGACTAATTTTTCTGAGATTATCAAAGAAGAAACAGGGATTGAAACCGCACTGATTAATTGTGTGAGCACACCTCATGTGCTTGAGGCAACACGCTTAGCAGTCGGCAATACATACCCATTGACAGAACTTGTAGAAATCATCAAAGATAGCGGCAGGGAGTACCGCAATGTCCGCTATAATAAAATGCCGGCAGTTAGTGAAGATATCCTTGATACGAAAACAAAAACCAAAGTCTTGAAATTGATTGAAGAAACGACGACATTTATTAATGTGATAAAAGTCAGCAAAATATTAGAAGAAGCATATCACCTTATTTTGGAACGCACCGGTATTAGTCACAGTTCGTCATTATATATTAAATACATGTTTCATACTGTCAGCATGCTGGAGAGGGCAATCCAAAAAAATGCGTTGACATATTATAATTTTGACGAGAAAATCAGTGAATTTGAAGTCATTTATACGATTGTTCAAGAGGCGTTCAAAGAGGTACAAGCTGCTTTTGGCATTGAAATCGATAAAGGCGAAATAGCCTATGTGGCTGAAATATTTTATTTTGCAGATTTTCAAGTCAATACGACTGCGCTGCCTGCTTGGCCTGATTACATAAAAGAGATTAGCTGATAACACGTTAACCGTTAGTCCTTTGTCGTATAAATTAAAATTTGGAGTTGTTTATCTTACCAGTTCTTTTTTCACTAGGTAGCTTATTACTATCAAGTTAACACTCGAATGAAGATGCCTCTTTATTCGAGTGTTTTTTTTGCGTTTATTCGAGCCTGAAAAAGAAAGATCAACCATTTAAAGACTCAGCGGCTGTTGTTTTATGTGATGAGCAACACGTTATAAAAAAACATCATCTGCCTCTTCACTCGATAACAAGCTTAAACAAGCGTTTACAAACAATTAATTTTGTGATAAACTCGTTATCGAGCGAAAAACGAGTTTATTCGAGTAAAGACAGGAGGAAATTATCATGACAGTAAGTGTAACATCATTAAAGTACCGATTAACTAAACCGGGAGTCATTGAGGAGGTGGAAGAGCAACTTAGCATTCCTGACGGCTGGGTCGCTGTTAAGCCGACTCTTGCGAGCATTTGTCATGCCGATTTACGCTATTTTACAGGTAACCGCCGGCCAGAAGCATTGGCTAAAAAATTGCCGATGGCCCTGCTTCACGAAGGAATCGGCGTAGTCACCGAGTCACAGTCAGATGATTTTTCAGCTGGTGATCGCGTGGTGATTGTACCTAATATTCCAGGGCAGGTATTAAACCCTGAGATAGCGCAAAAAGAAGGCGTTCCTGTGAACTATTCTAAAGGCAATGCTTTTTTGGGAAGTGGTTATGACGGCATTGCCCAAAGTTGTCTTGTACACCCCGCAGCTTGCCTGGTAAAAATTCCGGATGAAATTTCAGATGAAATTGCTGTTTTAGCCGAATTATCTACTGTTTCGTATCATTCCATCAGCCATATACGCTCAAAATTACTCGATAAGAGTCAAAAAATTGCTCTTTTTGGTGATGGTCCAGTAGGTTATTTCACGGCAAGTATGATAAAATATCTGTATGAAGTTGAAAAAGAACGTTTTGTGGTGTTCGGAGCGGATGATAAAAAACTTGCCAAATTTGATTTCGTTCACACGGAAAATGTTTTGACTTATGATTTTGCCAATAGTCCGGAACGGTATGACGCTCTGCTTGAATGTACAGGGGGAGCATTCAGCGAAAATGCCATCAATCAAGCGATTGATATTGCCGATTCCTGTGCGGATATCATCTTAATGGGTGTGACGGAAAAAAGGGTGCCTATTAATACGCGGGATGTGCTTGAAAAAGGCTTGTCGCTGCATGGCAGCAGCCGTTCGTCTACAGAAGATTTTAAAGCTGTAATCACGGGAATGAAAAACCCTGATTATCAACAAGCGTTGAGAAAGATTCTTCCTGATCATCAAGACGTGGTGAAGACGGGTGCAGAATTCCAGCAAGTCATGGCACGTGTAGCGGAAAATCCGGGTTGGCAAAAAACACTTATCAACTTTAATTGGGATAGATAGGGGCCGATAATGTGTTGACTGATGAGAGAAGATTTAAAATCCTTGAATCAATAAAAGAGAAACAGTTCGTTTCTGTGAATGATTTGTCTGAAGAGTTTTCAGTACATGAGACGACCATCAGAAGAGATTTGGATGCGTTGGAGGAAAAAGGGCTGGTTGCTAGAATTCACGGCGGTGTCATTCCTTCCAATGTCAAAAAAGAAGAGTCGCCGTTTGATGAGCGGCAGACAGAAAATTTGGCAGAAAAAAAGCGTATCGGGATGTATGCAGCTGAGATGATTCAGGATAATGACAGTGTTATTCTTGATTCAGGCACAACAACATTACAGATTGCTAAACATTTGACGGGCCGTAAAAACTTGACGGTCATTACGAATGATATTAACATCGCCACTGTTTTGCGGAAAAACCGTGATATCAAGACGATTGTCACAGGCGGTATGGTGTATCATGACAGTTACATGCTCAATGGCATGCTGACAAATGACGCGCTGAAAAATATTTTTGTTGACAAAGCATTTATGGCAACGCCAGCTTTTGATTTGAGGACAGGGTTGAATCATTTTGATGAGTATTTAATCCCGGCTAAAAAAGAAATGCTTTTGTCGGCGCAACAAATCATAGTCGTCGCGGATTTTTCCAAAATCGGGAAGAAAGCCTTGTATGCTTTTTGGCCGATTGAGAAGATAGATTTACTAGTGACTGATACAAATGTAGATGGTGAAACAATTGACAGTTTGGCAGCTAAAGGCTTGAGTGTGGAACAGGTTTAACGATTAAGGTTGTTTGGATATGCTAATTTGTTAAAAGACGAGTGCTCGTTTAGAGTGCCCGTCTTTTTTTGATATTTTCAGGAGAGATAAGAGTGTTTCGTAACAGGTAATATCTGTGTTGTTTTTTAACACAGATACAAAAAAATCTGCAATAGACTAATCGGCTTTGTGTTAGCGTTTTAAAAAATCGTATATAAGACGTGCCAGCTGATGCTTGTGACGAAATAGTTGTCATAAAAAAAGTGGAAACGTTGGTATGGCAACGTTTTTATGTTTTTGTCAGAAGAAATGTAACAAAGAAAAAATGACACAGATAACTTGGCACGAGACTTGCTATATAGTAATTGAAAGGAAGTGAAGTAGATGCAGGGAATACTGATTGTCACTCATGGCAAAATGGCAGAAGGACTGATGGACAGTTTAGAGTTGATTATGGGAGCACAAAGCAATTATCGCACGTTAAGTTTGTGTCATGGCGACAATATTAATTTATTTGCTGAACAAATCCAAGAAGAAATTAAAGCCTTGGATACCGGCAGCGGCGTTATTGTTTTTGCTGATTTGTTTTCTGCGAGTCCTTACAATCAGACAGCAATGGGCTTGAAACATCTGACAGGTCAAAAAGTCCGGTTGATTTCAGGCGTTAATTTACCCATGCTGGTAGAAGCATTCAATCAACGAATGCTCGGCACGTCATTGGATGATATGTACAAATCAGTCATGTCTGTCGGAAAGGATGGGATTAAGGAATTTTTTGAAGAACTCGAACGCGTGTAACGCAAGTCTAATTTAGAGGAGAGATTGATGATGGGTAGCATTGTATTGGCAAGAATAGATGACCGTTTGATTCACGGACAGGTAATGACAGCGTGGCTGCAGTATACTGGCGGCAATCATATTGTGATTGTTGATGAACCGACAGCAGCGGATGAATTTACCAAATCTATTATTTCTATGGCTGTACCAAGCGGTATTGATTTAACGATTGCCGGGGTGGAAGAAGGGACGGAGGTATTGAAAAACCTGCCGGCAAATGACCGTGTCATTATTTTAACGAAAGGTCCGGAAACTTATTTGCAGTTGATAGAAAATGGCGTGCCTCTTGAAAAAATAATTATTGGGGGCATGGGTGCAAATAAAAACAGAAGCAAGTTTTATAAGAATATTTCGGCTTCGGAAGAAGAAAAAGAAATTTTCCGGAAAATTATTGAGCATGGCTGCGAGTTAGAGGTCCATATTATTCCAGATGAGAAAGCTGTGTCAGTGAAAGGTATTTTATAAAAAAATTACAAGGAGGAAAAAAGTATGCAAATCAGTATAGTGCAATCGATTCTGATTGGTCTTGTTTACTATTTGGGTATTAACGGCACACCGTGGATTACGCTTGTTGGTACACACGGCTGGATGCGCCCGCTGGTAAACGGTACGATTGTTGGTCTAATTTTAGGAGATCCTGTTCAGGGATGTATCATCGGTGCGGCAATCAACTTGCCATACTTAGCATTTATTTCCGCAGGCGGTACAGTCGCTATGGACCCGGCTCTTGCAGGGACTTTGGGCACGGCTTTGGCGATGGCGGCTAATGTTGAGCCGGCAGTTGCTGTTACACTGGCAGTACCACTGGGCTTGCTGGGCACATTGGTATGGGTAGCTCACATGACAGTTGACATTACATTTGTTCACATGGCTGACAAAGCAGCTGAAAAAGGTGACATTGACCGAATTAATTTTCTTCACATTGTTCCACCGCAATTATTTTTACTAGCTATCACAGTTATTCCGGTTGCATTGGCTTCTTATCTTGGTGCAGATGCAGTTGCGGGCGTAATTGACAAGTTGGGCGGTAAACCATTGGAAGTATTGTCGACTATCGGCGGTATCTTGCCGGCATTGGGGATTGCGATGAACTTGCGCTCCATGAACGGTAAAGGCACATTGATTTTCTTCTTACTCGGTTTCCTGCTTTCCATTTACTCAGGACTGCCGACGCTACCAATTTCAGTTTTTGCAGCAGTTATCGCTTACGTCTTTACGGAATTATATTTGAATAAAAAGAATGGGAGGGCAGCGTAATGACAGAACAAATCAATGAACAGAATACTGAAAAAAAGTTGACAAAACGCGAAGTTGCTAAGGCTTTTTGGCGCTGGACATTCTTTTCTCATGCGAACTACAACTATGAACGACTGCAAGCAACAGGGGTCGTTCATGCATTGACACCAGTACTGAAAAAGCTTTACGGGAAAGATCCGGATGAAATGAAGGCGGCTTTGGAACGCCACATGCAGTTCTTTAACACAGAACCTTCTTTTGGCGGCCCGATTTTATCCATGACTATTGCCATGGAAGAGCAGCGGGCAAATGGTGCTGAAATCGATGATGGTACTATCAACGGGTTGAAGACAGGATTGATGGGGCCTTTAGCCGGTATCGGCGACACGCTTTGGCAAGGTACGCTGATTCCAATTCTCTTGTCCTTTACACTGTCATTCGGTGCACAAGGGAATATCATCATGGGGCCGGTTGCATTTTTCGTGCTGCACTTAGGGATTATGACAACACTGGCATATTTCTTGTGGATGAAAGGGTATGAAACTGGTAAAGAAGGAATACAAAAAATGCTGTCCGGTTCGCTTTTGCCTTATGTGATGACATTTTCTCAAACACTTGGGGCGATTGTTATCGGGTCTCTGGCGGCATCGTTTGTCAAAGTCGGCACAGCAGCATCTATAAAATTGAGCAGTGATAAAGTGCTGTCCATTCAAACAGATGTGCTGGATACCTTACTTTTAGGCCTGCTGCCTTTGGGTGTTACAATGTTAACTTACGCGTTACTGAAAAAGAAAATGAAACCGACAACAGTCTTGCTTATTTTAATTTTAGGCGGTGGCGTTCTAGCCGCACTAGGATTGATTACCAATGCTTATTAAGCAGTTGCGGAGATGACACAAATGACAGTATATATTGCAAGTGATCATGGAGGCGTAGAACACAAGGAACTGATCAAAGCGTTTTTGGCGGAAAAAGGTATTGCAGTGGAAGACTTGGGTGTATCGACGACGGACAGTGTTGATTATCCGGATTATGCTGAAAAAGTTTGCCGGAAAATCCAAGAGTCACCGGAAGACAGAGGTATCTTGGTCTGCGGCACGGGCATAGGCATGAGTATTGCGGCTAATAAATTTCAAGGCATTCGTGCGGCGCTGGTCGGTGATTGTTTCTCTGCCAAAGCGACCCGGGAACACAATGACACAAACGTGTTGTGTTTGGGGCAGCGCGTGATTGGGGGAGGACTGGCGTTGATGATTGTCGATATTTGGCTAAACACAGCATTCTTGGACCAACGCCACCAGCAACGACTAGATAAAATTTCGGAAATTGAGCAACATTAAATGAGAAAGAGGTCAGAAACATTCTCACGCAAGGAGAAGTTATCTGGCCTCTTTTTGCTATGGAAGATGAAAATAAAACACGAGAGTTACTGTCAAGATTAAGCGATGGTGATACACACAAATAACATAGTGAAGAAAATCTCAAAAAAATGTTTCTTTGTTCGTTTTTTAGATGATGATGTGTTAAGATGGCCTCTTTTTTGACTGATTAACAGAACGTTTATTAAAATAAATTCCGTTGAAGTGTTCCCTTTATCTGTACAGTAGAGTAGAATGGCGATGGGAGTAGCGTGTCGGGACAGTACAACAAAAGAAAGGAGATATATCTTTAATTACAATCGGAAGAAAAAGCGCCATTATTTGAGAAATATTGAACAATATTATAGATGGTGCCCGGTCAAAGCTCAGGGAAATGTTTGGGTTGTTTGCTCGCGGCAGCTGCACGGCTGTTGAGCAGATGGTTGCAAGAATAAGATAAAAAGATGATGATGGGAAGGAAAACAGGATGGAAAACGTAACAAAAAAAAGAAAGCCTTTCGGATTTTATGTTTGTTCGCTAGGATTTTCTTTTGAACGCTGTGCTTTTTATACGGTGAAGTATATGCTGGCGGTTTGGATAGCAACGACTGTCGGCAAGGGCGGATTGGGATTTGATGATGTGAAAGGGGCATCTATGTCGGCAACATTTGTCGCGATGACCTATATCACACCAATCATCGGCGGCTACATTGCCGATTATTGGCTGAGTCCGCGTCTGTGTGTGGCGTCAGGCATGATTTTAATGGGGATTGGTTATTTGTTTACATGGAAAGCTGATTCTATTACTTATGTCTGGATAATGATTATTTTGGTATCAATCGGTACCGGCTTATTTAAAGGGAATTTATCAGGAGTCAACGGGTTGCTGTTCAATGATGAAAAAGAACTGGACGAGGCTTTCTCAGTGCAATATTCATTTGTTAATATCGGTTCATTTATCGGAACCACTTTTTTGGTTTTGCTGATACCCAAATTCGGCTTTAATTTTGTGTTTTTAATTTGTGCCCTGCTGCTGTTTATTGATGCCATCTGGTTTATCGGCAACAGCAGAGCGCTTGGCGATGCAGGGAAAAACCGTTTAAAGTTGACCAGCGTCAGTTTAAATCGGAGAAAGAAACAACGCCGGGTGAGGCAAAGCCGCTGACAGCAGAGGATAAAAAACGCGTATTTGCCATTATTTTAGTCACATTATTTTCTGTCGTTTTCTGGATGGTCTGGTACCTTGCTTATATGCCGGCGTATTATTATTTTGGATACGGTGACGGAGCCGGATTTTTAGGCCGAGCGAATTGGATGGTCGGGAATTTCAAAGTGCCAACAGCATATTTTGATTCCATGAATGCACTGACGTGTATTGTGCTGGGGCCGGTGCTGGGCCGACTATGGACTAAACTGGCTGCCCGTCCGAAAGGTGATATCAGCATGTTTAAGAAGACCGCGCTGGGCATGATGTTAGTCGGTGTGTCTTACGTGGTCATGGTGATTGCCGACAAGGTTGGTGATGGCTCCACGTCCATTATTTGGATTGTCATGGTCAGCCTGTTGATGTCAGTCGGCGAGATGGTCTTTTCACCACTCGGCAACTCTTTTATTACAAAGCTTGCCCCGGCTAAATTAATGGGCATGCTGCTCGGCTTCTGGCCGATAGCAGTGTTTTTCTCAAACATGCTGTATCCAAAAGTCTACAGCTTTTTGAAAACTGATATTCCGTCACAATTTCAGCTGGGCTATGGTATTTTGGCAGCAATCGTCATTGTACTAGGTTTGATTCTATGGTTTTCAAGCAAGAGTCTGGATAAATTGGAAGCAACTGAATAGTAAGCACACAAGTGTGTTTGGGGGCAAGTTCCGGTAATCAATCGATACCGGAACTTGTTTTTTATTAAAAGAGACATTTTTGAAAAATAGGAACTATTTTGTTCTTTAAATTAAAGGGCGATTTATAAAAAACGCTGTATGAGATAACGATGATAACTTTCCCATAGTTTCTTAATATAACTTTAAGCTGAAGTCTGAACACCTGTTTCTTAAAAGTATAAAAAACCCAAGAAATTCGCAAAGTCAAAACCCTGGTTATTTATAAAACAAGCAAGCGATTTTTGACTTACAAAAAATACTTGCTTAGAATAAAATAACATGAAGGGCAAAAAAGGGGGCGAGTGTGTTGAATCAGGGAGACAATGAAAAACGGCAGTACAGTTTCGGCTTGTTTGTGAGGTGGGCGACAGTCGGTATGTTGCTGTGTGCGCCGTTGAGTCCGGTTTATGCAAATGATGGGAGCCAGACCACGGATATTATAACAGATGAGCTGACTTCTGATATATCATCGGAGGAAGAGCAAGACACAGCACCAGAAGAAGCTGAAAATGAAACGGGAGCTGAGCCGGCAACCGTAGCATCTGATGAAACAGCTAATGAACCAAACGAAAAACCTGCATCCTTTGAATCTGAAGTCGACAGCATGCTACTAGAGGAGAAACCATCTGATGAACAGGTGCCGCTTCTGGGCAGAACGATTTCATCGGATGTGATGCTGTTGGAAGCACATGAGCATGCAGAGCGTTTGGGAAGGTTGTTGGAATTCATGAAGGAAGGGACGATACAGACCGCGGCAGGGTACGGTGGAATCAAGGCGCTCTGGACACGAAATCTCAATAACTGTGTAATAGACCCGCAAATTCTGGGGAATTTTGAAGGGGACTCCGTTCGTTTTGACGTGACTTTCCCTGATAATATTGCTTATTTTGAAGAGGGGAAAAGTGTGCCATTCACAGAAGAAGACACCGGCAAATCTACTTGGATAACCGAAGGAATGCAGTATGCGCTCTATTCGCCGGAAATGACCAATGATGTCTATGCTGTCAATCATGCTGGTGACATTCAGGTGCATATTTTCGCCAGCGAAGCGGCCTCTTATATTGAATTTGTGCGTTTGGAGGACAAGCAGACAGGCACATTTGACACATCCTTTGAGCTGAGGGGAATTAAAAGCCAGTTGAATGTGGAAGAAGGCAGTCTGAGAGAGAGTTCGGCACAAAATGCCGCAAAAGAACATGATTTTTCCGGGAAGTTTTATACGACGACCGATATGGTGTATGATTTCGAGTCGTGGATTAAGCAAGATTTAACCAATATTTCGGTTCAGGACATCGTAATCCCTACAGCAGCCCACGGCGGAAGCTGGTCGCCGGAAGCAGCATTCATAGCAGCGACAGATAGTATCGGCCAGCAGCTGACTATCGATCAGCTGGAAATTACTGGTGACGTGGATGTGAGTATGCCGGGGATTTATCCGGTCAGCTACCAGTATGGTCAAACAGAACAGATAGCCGCAGTCAGAGTGGACGGCACCTGGCTGGAGCAGCTACAAGATAAAGTAGTCGTGTATCGACATGCGGCTCTTGATTTGAATCAGGCACTCCGCATCACCAATTCAGAAGGAGAAGAGGTACCGTTTGATGCAGCACGGCATGTGGCAAACTCTACACTTGAGTTTGATGAGGACGGGTTTATTGTCAGCGAGCCAGGAGAGTACGAAGTCACGTGTCGTGTGTCACTGCCGTGGCAAGGCTCCGACGGCGACAGATTAGTGACCGTTCCTGTTACAGTGATGGCAAATACGCTTGAACTTGAAGTACCTTCAACGGTTGACTTTGGCAGTTATATTCTTGGTACGCCAAACAGCCGGCTGTTCTGGCATTCGGCCGAAGACATCAGTGTTGATGACACCAGACAAGACAGTAGCGGCTGGCAGTTGACAGCCAAAGTGGTTGACAGCCGCCATGAGGATTTTCCGTCTGTCGTATGCTTTAATAATCAGCCGCTAACTGAAACTGTTGTCGTGGGTGAATCACGCGTATCTGGAAAGACCATTGTCAGCCAGAATTGGGGTGAAGGGCAAGGTGTGATGATTGATTACACCTATGCAGAAACCGTTCGGACAGATACTGCGACAATTGAATGGACATTGCACGCGTCGGGGGAGATACAGGAATGATGGCCAAAAAATATATGTTGTTAGCCGTTTTGACCGCTATCTTTGCATTGACAGTGTTTTCTGCTGACAATGAGGTTGCGGCAGACACCTCAGCTGCGTCAAAAATAACGGTTCATTTGATTGATGGACATGAGCCAAGCGCTCGTCAATCAAATGAAAAACAGCTGAATAATTTATCAGGAAAGCACCTGCCGAAAACAAACGAATCCGGCGACAAGTGGGGATTAACAACCGCTGGCGGGATGTTGCTCGTAGGAATATGCCAGCAGTATATGAGGAGAAAACAACATGAAGATTAAACAATTTTTGGGGATAGCCTGTTTATTCGGAAGTTTTCTTTTGGGAACGCTGGAAGTGTCAGCGGCTCACGGCCGAACAGTCATCAAGGCAGAAATTACCGAAGGAACATTAAGCATGACCTCGCCGACTGATTTGGATTATACGCTGTCATTGACAGGCGAAGACGAAATCGTACCGCTCGGCAGTCTGGAAACCACAATCGGTGATTTTCGCGGTGAAAAATCCGGCTGGCAATTGACAGCCAAGTCGCCGAACTACCGCGACTATCGGCAACATTACACAGTTCATGTTAATGGCGTAGGTGTGACGGATGAGCATCGTGTCATCATCTTTCGCGACAACAGTACAGTCACTGAAACAGTGAGTCTGGAAACAAATTTGGAGATCTCAGCTGATGCACAGGCTGGTTCTTATATAGCGAATTTCGAATGGAATTTGCAACCTTTAAAAAAAATAGATGAATAGGGGATGGAAGTATGAAAAAGACAATGATTGCGGGGATGCTGCTATGCGGGGGATTGATGATTGCGGCGAACGGACATGTAGCATCTGCGGCTGACGGAAAAACCGAGGTTACGGCGGAAGTGACACCGGGTATATTGGAATTAAAGGTACCGGATAAGATTGACTTCGGCTCACAGCCTTTAAGTGATAATGTAAAATTTGACCAGCAGGAGGTGGAATACACTATTAACGACTACACAGGTTCGACGTCTGGACATATTATTAATGCAAGAATAACTTCCGTGTCAGATGATGAAAAATATTTTATAATTAATGGGATTAAGGTCGCACAAGCATCATTTGGTAATGCAGTAATTGCTACCGATAAAAATGATGTCGGTGAAAGTAAAAAAACCACAACTGCGGATTTATCATACACAAATCTTAGAAGGCTTGGAACAAATGATTTCACTGTAGAGTGGGAAATAAGAGCAAACGAAAGCGAAAATATGGCTGAATAAAAATGGAAAGGAGAGCAATCTCCTTTTTATTTTCCTGAAGGGGGTTATTATGAAAAAACGTAGCGTGCTTTTATTTTTAACTATGTTGTGTCAATTGCTGGCATGCTTTTCCGGAACGATTCACAATGCAGAATCGGAGGGAGGCTATGCAGTCAGCCCGATTTTTTCGGAGCATCAAAAAGAAGGTGTTTTGGAATTCTTTGATATCCGCTGGACGCCGGGAGGAACAGACACATTTGGCATTCGCATCGTCAATAAATCAGAAAATGACCAAACTTATATTGTTTCATTGAACAAAGCTCGAACGAACAGCAACGGCGTTATCGATTATTCTACACCGGCAGATAAAAGTACAGCGGAGACGGGAGCGATTCATCAGTTTGTCACGATACCTGAAGAAATCGTTGTAGCAGCCAACAGCAGCGAAGTTGTCGAAGGCACGGTGTCGTTTCCTGACGAGGACTTCAATGGTCTGGTGATGGGAGGCGTCAATATTTCTGAAAAGAAGATTGATAATGCGGGAAAAGGAGTGACGAACATTGTGTCATACACTTTTCCGATTGTGTTAAGGGGCAATATTGACGAGCGTCCTGAACCGGTTATCACGCTGGAGAAACTTTCTATTGAACCAGTCACCTCGGACAGCCATGCGTTACATATCGCACTGAATAATCATGGTCCCAATTTGTTAAAGGATGTGGCAGTTACTGTAAATCTCAGTGATCAAAATGGACAGGTGAAAGAAAGCCGTGAAAGCTCGCTGGATATGACACCGGCTACTGAATTTATTTACCCTGTAGAGCTGACGGGAAAACTGGCTGAAGGCGACTATTATGTGACGGTCAAGCTAGTTCACAGCAGTGGGCAGGAATGGACGTTTGACGACACGTTGACGATTAGTGGCAAGCAGGCAAAAGAATTGGCAAAGAGCACACCGGGAAATGGTTTGCCGCTGCAGTACTTTATACCAATAGCAGTTATCGGGCTGTTGGCAGGCTGGTTTCTGCTTAAAAAAAATCGCCGGCACGATTCCAGTAATCAATAGAAGAGCGAGTATTCAACAAGTAACTGCCAATTCGTTTGAATGGCAGTTTTATTTTTCCATGTATGCTTCAGATTCACAGTAAAACAGCATTAAACGACTATTTATATAGTATAATAAATGAAAGGGATGATAAAAGGAGGAAGGAAAATGAAGGGACGCACACAAATTGTCACATTATCGACCGGGCACCATGTCTGGACGCGTCGTGTGGGAAATGGCCCTGCCCATATTCTGCTTCTTCACGGCGGCCCCGGCATGACCCATGAGTATTTGGAGTCGCTGGCCGAATTTTTGTCACCAGAAGATGTATCGTTATATTTTTATGACCAGCTGGGTTCTTATTATTCTGACCAGCCGGATGATCCATCGCTCTGGAACATGGCGCGGTTTAAGGGTGAAGTCGAAGAAGTCCGGCAGGCGCTGGGGTTGGAAGATTTTTATTTGTTCGGTTCCTCGTGGGGCGGATTTTTAGCGATTGACTATGCGCTTTCTCATCAGGAGTCTTTGAAGGCCCTTATATTATCCAATACCACCGCCAGCATCCGTTCCTACTGCGACTATATCACGGAACTCAGAAGCCGGGCACCTGAAGCTGTCCAAAAAAAATGGGCGGCGTATGAATCTCAAGGAAGTTATGACAATGAAGAATACACGCAACTGTTGGACGAGTATTTGAATAGCCGCTATATTTGCCGCTTGAGTCCATGGCCGGAGCCGGTGGTGCGGAGCTTTGACCGGGTGAATCAGCAGGTGTATGAAACCTTGCACGGTCCTAACGAATTTTTTGTGAGCGGCAATTACAAAGAATGGGACAGATGGGAGCATCTTCAGGAAATAACTGTACCGACGCTGGTCCTTGGTGCAGAAAACGACTCCATGAGTGTGGCGGACCAGTACCGCATGGGAGAAAAACTGCCAAATGCCAGAGTGGCGATTTGTCCTGTCGGCAGTCATTTATCCATGTGGGATGACCAAGCCAATTATTTCCATTACCTAACAGAATTTTTAACAGCAGTCGAATCGGGCAAGTTTTGACCCACAGTGAGCTGAAGGCTCCATAAAGACGCGTGGCACGGGCAGTGTTTGGCTTGTCATGCGTTTTTTTGACATGGACTGTCAACTAATGGATTTTATTCATAAATATGTCTAGAAACGTTCATAAAACACTTGTTTAGTGTGATATAATAAATTCGTGGATAATAAAAGAACGTCCGTTTTTTAGGGTGAATGCGACAACGTGCAAAAGGTTGCGACTTGCTATCAGGTCACCATAAAAATGAAAGCGGATTCTAAAAAGGAAGGAGTGTTACAATGGACAAGCTGAAAGGCGGTGTATTGGGGCAGGAAATTCGCAGCGGCAACGTGGCAAAAGTCGGCAGTACCAAGAGAATTCAAGAGCTAAACGGCATGCTCCATGCCAACCGGCCGAATGTGGATATCACAAGAGCACGGGCCTATACCAACATTTACAAGCAGACAGAAGGACAGCCGCCGCTACGCCGGCGCTACCAGGCTGCCGCGGAAGTTTACCGCACGTTGACGGATGTTGTATATGACCACGAACAGCTGGTGGGATGGCCGACACAGCGGATTCGCGGGGCCAATTTCGCAATTGAGCTGCATGCGCATTGGCTGGCGGAGGATTTGCCGAAACTGCGGAACCGGATTTACGACCCGTTTGAAATCACGGATGAGGATTACGCGGAACTGATGGAGGTGCATATTCCCTACTGGAAGGATAAAACCTTGGCATCGCAGTGGCAGACATATGTATCGCCGGAAGAGTTCGAACGGGCGCAAACGGGCGGCGTGTCGGATGTCAGCAACTATATTTGCTCCAACGGGTCCCACTTTATCCCGTCGTGGCGCGATGTTATCGCCAATGGTTTCCAAAAGTACTATCATGAGGCGAAAGAGTTGCTTGAGAAGTTGGATCCGAATGATCCTGAGTCAATCGAAAAGAGAGAGTTTTACCAGGGGATTATGGAAGTTTCTCTGGCTATTCGTGATTGGGGCAACAGGTTGTCGCAATCTTGTGCACGCAAAGCTGAGGAAGAAAAAGACCCCGTGCGCCGTCAAGAGCTGTTAAATATGTCGGAAATGGTTAAAAAAGTGCCGTGGGGTCCGGCGGAGAGTTTCTACGAAGCGTGTCAAACGGCGTGGAGTGTCTGCTTCTTCTTGTTTGTGGAAGGGGCGGGACCGTCCATCACATGGGGACGCTTTGACCAGTACATGTATCCGTATTATAAAAAAGACCTTGAAGCTGGACGGATTACTCCTGAAAAAGCGCTGGAGCTGATTGAAGAATTATACATCCGGGTCACGTCCAATGTCTGGTTTCAATCAACGAATATGGCAACGATTTTCGGCGGTTATTACCGCTACCCGCATCTGGATGTCGGCGGACTGGACGAGTTCGGTAAAGATGCCTCGAATGAATTGTCTTATTTGTGTCTGCGGGCGATGCGCTATGCGAAGACGACTTCCCCGGCCGTCAGCTTGCTGCTGCATCAAAAAACGCCGGATTCCCTGCTTTACGAGGCGTGCGAGCTGGCTGCAGAAGGCATGGGGCACCCGTCGTTCTTTAATTGCGAAGGGCTTTATCGAATGTTGGAACGCCGGGCTGCCGGCAGTCAAGGTTACAGCAAGTACACCCGTGATCAGATTTTAACGCTTGGATCGCCGATTGGCTGTGTGGAACCGGGAGTCGAAGGGCTGCAGTATGGTCACACCGACTCGGGCATCATCAATGTAGCGGGCGCGGCTCTGTGTGCGGTGACAAATGGTGTGAAGGCGGAAAATGTCGATGGTTCATTCTGCGGGAAAGTAGTCACGTATGAAAGCGGGGCACCTGAAACGCTGACGGATTGGGCGTCGTTTTTGACAGCAGTCAAAGGACAAATCACCTACGCCATCAAAGAAGCCCACGCTAATCTGATTATTTGTGAAAAACTTTTGGCAGAGCAGTTCAACTTGCCGACGTTCACCATGCTTCTGACAGGTGCAATTGAAAAAGGAAAGGATGCCACGGCCGGCGGTTCCTATGCTGATGTCGGCCCGACGATGAACATGCTGGGCTTTGCGACGATGGTCGACTCCGTTGCCGCTGTCAAAAAAGTGGTGTATGAGGACAAAGAAGCAACACTGGCGGAAGTCCGTGATGCGTGTCTTGCCAATTTTAAAGGGTATGAAACATTGCAGATGAAATTGCAGAGCGCTCCTAAATATGGCAACGACGACGATTTTGCCGATGATATCGCCAGCGACTTGTGGCGGCATTTTGCAGAAGTGACGAACTCGCTGAAGATGTACCGGGGTCATTACTGCGATGCGGCAGTGCAGATGGTCCAGTCCAATGTCGGATTCGGTGCGATGACCGGTGCGACGCCGAACGGCCGCTTGGCAGGCACGCCGGTGTCGGACACGATGTCGGCCAGCCAGCAGGCGGATACGCAAGGCCCGACGGCTGCCGCGAGAAGTTACAGCAAACTTGATTTCCCGCTGTTTAGAAACGGCACGCTGCTGAACATGTGGGTCAGCGGTTCTGAATTGATTCGAGCAGACGGTTAATGAAACGAATGGAGGTAGAACAGCATGCAGACAATACGTGATATGGAATTGTCCTGTCCGGATGCAACATATGTTGAACCGGCATATAAAGAGGCGGGCATGGCAAACTTTTGCAACTTGGTGAGGACCATGCTGAATGATTACGGGGTGTACCATGTGCAGTTCAATACAATTAACAAAGAAACATTGATTGATGCGAAAGCCCACCCGGAGAATTATCCGACATTGATGGTCCGGGTGGCAGGCTACAGTGTCTACTGGACCGATATCAGCGAACGCGTCCAAGACGACATCATCGCCCGAACAGAGCATACGTTTTAAGACAGGCTGGAGGCAAAGCAAATGGCAAAGACAGCAGTGATATTCGATATAGAAAGATTTCGCAACGAGGACGGCCCAGGAATACGCACGATTATTTTTTTCAAAGGCTGTCCGCTGAGATGCGACTGGTGCAGCAACCCATTTGGTTTAGCTCCTGCGCCTCAGTTGGTTGTTAATCAGGAACGGTGTGTCGGCTGCGGCAACTGTGTGACAGTCTGCCCGGATGTCAACCGTCTTGTCAATCAAACAGTTTGTGCTGATTTTTCCAAATGCCGGACTTGCGGGAAATGTGTGCCGGTTTGTCCGGTCGACGCCCGGAAAATAACGGGGAAAGAGTACACGGTTCACGATTTGTTTCAGGAAGTGGCGAAAGACGCGGCCTTTTACCGGAGAAGCGGCGGCGGTGTGACATTGTCCGGCGGCGAAGTACTGCTTCAATATGAGGCTGCCGCAGACTTGCTGAAACGGTGCCGGAAGAATTATATTTCTACATGTATCGAAACGTCGGCCTTTGCCCCTTGGGAACAACTGGAACAAGTGGCACGTTACTGCGATTATGTATTTGTTGACTTGAAACATACTGATGACATGAAACACAAAGAACGTGTCGGAGTGTCCAATATACTGATACTGTCAAATATTCAACGGCTGTGTTCATATGCAGCGGAGCGGGAAACGGTCGTTATCGTGCGCAAACCGATTATTCCGGGCTATAATGACGATGACGCAGAAACGATAAGAACAGCCGAGTTTTTGTCACATCTGGCCGGCTCGCCGGAGATAAACCTGCTCCCGTACCACAACTTCGGGGAGTCTAAATATGAGATGATTGGGCTGACTTATCCGATGAGCAGCACACCAGTCCTTGAGGAGACCAGTCCTGAAATGAAACGGGTGCAGGCCCTTCTTCAGGCGTATGCACCGGCCAATCGGGTAAGTATCGGCGGCGGAGAAATTGCTGCAAAATAATCTGAATGTCTCATCATGTAAAGCTGCGGAAAGTAAGGTTCTCCGCAGTTTTTTTTGCAAAAAACCCGGCTCACAGCGGATGTTAGTTAAACGCTGTGAGCCGGGTTTTAAGTTTAGGTCGGTACTTGGATAACTCTTACCCCTTGCTTTTCAATGGCGGTCAGACACGCCTGATCAGCAAAGGTATCCGTAATCAAAGTATCAATATCAGATATCTCGCCGATGGTGAAATTGGAAGACTTGCCGATTTTACGGTAATCTGCGACGACAACCAGTTTGCCGGAGTTTTCAATAATTTTTGAATTGATGCGCGCTTCGTGCATGACAGAAGTCGAAATACCGGTTGACAGAGCGAGTCCGCTGCAGCCGATAATGCTGATATCGGAACGGGCAGCGGAAAATGACTCCATCGCAATGTCGCCAGACAGCGCCTGTTTCGGGTACCTGATTTCGCCGCCGCTTAAAATAATAGCGGATTTCGGATTATGTTCCATACCGATGACCGTCGTGTTGTTTGTCAGCAAACTGATGGCTTTATCTTTTAAATAAGCGAGTGCTTGGACAGCCGTGCTGCTCGTGTTGATAAAGACGGTATCTCTGTCATCGACATAGGAGGCGGCTTCTTTAGCGAGGCACTTTTTGATATGTTCAATGGGTTCGCTCGCTACAAGCTGCGAGTCATCCAGCGGCAGGAGCTCGATTTTTCCGAAAGACTGCCTGATTTGCCCCATTTCGCTGAGCACGCTGCAATCTCTGCGGACAGTCATTTCAGAAACATTCAGTTTGCGGCTCAGCGTTTTGACGTTGGAGACTTCCAAATCTTGCAATATACTGATTAATAATTTTCTCCGGTCTGCTACTTCTTCGTGTGAGCGTTTCATGATGTCACATCCTTATGCGTTTAATTGATTAAAGTTTTTTGTGCGAGAGCTGAATGTTTGGCAGCATTCAGCGAGTCATTCAAGGCGCGATAGGAATCGGCCAGCATGGTATTCAAATAAGATTTTTCGCGGTTATTCAAGCGTGTCGTGTCGACTTTTTTAAAAGCTTTGACACTTCTGCTGTAGCGGTTGTCAAGTGCGTACGCGACGCCGGCGATTTCATCCCAGGAAAAAAGCGGGCTGTACGCCTTTTGCTTGAGTTTTTTTATATCTTTTAAATGAGCTGCGGCTTCTTTGCCGGCCGCGGTATCTCCTAGAAAATAATGGCAGTGCAGCTGATTGTGATAATAGATGAATAAATTATCAACAGTAGACCGGAAAAACGTTTGGTGCGTATCCATGTGCGCCAAACAGTCGCGGTATCTTTTCTCGTCCAGCAGCAAAAGGGAATCGAACAGAATGAGAGAATGTTTGAAGCCGTTGAATAGGTCTCTCTGTCTCAGTTTTTTTTGCCTGCTTTTTGCCAGTTCGATGTTGGTATCAACTGTCAGGGCTTCAATCATATCCCGGTAAAGTTTCTTTAAATAATCGTAGTAAAGAGTGATGCCTAACACGGCAATGCCTACTATACTGTAAAACAACTTCAGTTTATAATCACTTGCACTGAAAATTAGTTTCCCCATGTACAGCATGAAAACAAAATAAAGAAGCCAATGGAAAACGATTTTCAGACTGCTGATGATGCTCCAACTCCATTTTCTCATATAATGTTCACCTCACGTAAAATTATAACATAAACAAAAGTTATTACCATATAAAGACTTTAAATTAACATAAAAAAAGTTAGTTTAACATATAACGAACTTGAAAGCGATTGAAATCATGTTAAACTTAACGTGTAACTTGTTAGTGCAAGAGGGGGAAAAATTGTGGCAAATGTAAACGATGTGACACGAGAAAACTGGATAATGTCGACCTTTCCTGAGTGGGGGACATATCTTAATGAAGAAATCGAAAAGGTGCAGGTGGCTGAAGGGACGGTCGCCATGTGGTGGCTTGGGTGTACTGGTATTTGGCTAAAGAGTCATGAAAACACGAATATTTTATGTGATTTGTGGTGCGGCACTGGTAAGCGGTCTCACGGCGACGGATTGATGAAGAAAGGTCATCAGATGATGCGCATGAGCGGCGTCCGCAACATGCAGCCCAATTTGCGGACACAGCCGTTTGTGATTGACCCGTTTGCAATCAAAGATGTGGATGCGCTGGTTGTGACACACATTCATTCAGACCATCTGGACATCAATACAGCAGCGGCCGTTCATCAAAACTGCCCAGACGCGTTGTTTATCGGTCCGGCGGAAGTCGTGGACACGTGGCTTAGATGGGGCATTCCTAAAGAAAAAACAGTGGTGGTAAAACCGGGCGATGAAGTCGCCGTCAAAGACATCACGGTTGTGGCACTGGAAGCCTTCGACCGGACAGCGCTCATCACCTGTGACGATCCAAAACGGACACTGAAAGGGCACATGCCGCAGGAGATGGATGTGATTGCTGTTAACTATTTGTTTAAAACAAGCGGCGGCAATATTTATCACGCGGGCGATTCGCATTACTCCAATTATTTTGCCAAACACGGCAATGACCATCAGATTGATGTTTGCCTCGGTGCTTACGGCGAGAACCCGCGGGGGATCACGGACAAATTAACATCGGTAGACATATTGAGAATGGCAGAGTCGTTGAATGCCAAGGTCGTCATTCCTGTCCATCATGACATCTGGTCGAATTTCATGGCAGACCCGAAGGAAATCATCGAGCTGTGGCGGTTCAAAAAAGACCGACTCAACTATGCTTTTAAACCGTACATTTGGCAGGTCGGCGGCAAATTCACTTACCCGTTAAATAAAGATGATTTGGAATTTAATTTTTACCGCGGATTTGATGATGCGTTCATTGATGAAAACGATACGCCGTTCACGTCATTTTTATAATCTGGTTGCTTGATAGTAATTTGAACTGTAAGGAGAGAAGCCGATGTTACGATATTTTTCAGATAACCATCTAATTAAATTTTCAGAAGAACAACCGGCAAATTGGGAAGATGCGATACGCATGAGCGGCGAAATCATGAAGGAGAAGGGACTGATTACTGACCAGTACGTAAAAGACGTGATCCGCGATGTTCATGAATATGGTCCGTACATCGTTATTGTGCCGGGCGTTGCGATGCCGCACTCCTCTGCTGAGAGCGAAGGGGTGCTGGGCACAGGGATCGGTTTAACCATTATGCCGCAAGAAGTGTCCTTTGAAGAGGGGAATCCTGAAAAAAGCGCTAAGCTGTTCTTTATGCTGGCGGCAAAAGATCAGGATGCCCATATAACCAATATCGCAAAATTGTCTGACCTGCTGATGCAGGAAAACATGGTAGAGGAATTATTGGATATTAAAACGATGTCTGACTATACAGCTGTGATGACCAAGCACGGTATGTGACAGGCAGAGAGGGGATTAGGAAAATGGGAGATTTATTATTGAGAGGCTGGGATTATTTTGCACAGAACATTTTGACACAACCGGCATTTTTAATTGGGTTTATCGTCTTGATCGGCTATGTTCTTCTGAAAAAACCATTGTATGAGTGTGTGGCGGGATTTTTGAAAGCAACTGTCGGGTACTTGATTTTGACAGTGGGGTCAGGCGGGCTGGTTAATAACTTCCGGCCGATTCTCGTCGGATTGAAGGAGCGGTTCCAGCTGGATGCGATGGTGACGGACCCGTATTTCGGACAAAATGCTGTGACTGCGGGTATTGAAGAAACGTTCGGCCGCACGTTCGGTGACACGATGCTTTTGTTGTTGATTGCTTTTATTTTTAATATTTTACTGGTCCGGTTCAAAAAATATACGAAACTGCGGGCAGTGTTTACGACCGGGAACGTGCAAGTCCAGCAGGCGGCGACGGCTTTCTGGCTGCTGTTGTTCTGTTTCCCTGATTTGGGACGAATTGAAGTACTTTTGATAATGGGGTTGATATTGGGTTGTTACTGGGCCGTCGGGTCTAATTTAACTGTGGGGATTTGTCAGGATTTAACAGAAGGTGCCGGCTTTGCCATTGCTCACCAGCAAATGTTTGGGGTGTACATGTTTGCCAGATTGTCGGAACGGTTCAAAAAGAACGGCAAAAATAAAAAACTGGAAGACATTGAGCTGCCGGGCTTTCTATCGATTTTCAATGAAAATATGGTTTCCACGTCTATCTTGATGCTGGTATTCTTTGGTATCATATTGGTCGTGCTGGGTCAAGATTATTTGATAGAGGCCGGCTTCATGATGGAAAATCAAAGTTTTCTGTTCTATATTTTGCAGACGTCTTTAATGTTTGCAGTGTATCTGGCTATTTTGCAGCTAGGCGTCAGGACATTCGTGTCGGAGCTGACGGAGTCTTTTCAAGGGATCTCCAATACGATTTTGCCGGGGGCTGTTCCGGGAATCGATATTGCCGCCACGTTCGGTTTCGGTTCGCCTAATGCGGTGACAATCGGGTTTTTGTTTGGGGCACTGGGCCAGTTTCTGATGATTCTGTTGCTGATTGCAATCAAGTCGCCGACCATCGTTATCGCCGGATTTATCCCGTTGTTCTTTGACAATGCAGCTATAGCTGTCTTTGCGAACAACCGCGGCGGTATCAAAGCAGCTTGCATCTTCCCGTTTATTTCAGGTATCGTCCAAATTATCGGGTCGGCATTGATTGCCACTTGGGTCGGCCTGTCGCAATACGGCGGCTATCTGGGAATGTTTGACTGGGCAACTGTGTGGCCGTTCTTTACAGTCTTAATGAAATTTTTAGGGTATGTCGGCATCGTGGCAGTTGTCCTGATTTTGCTGGCTATCCCGCAAATTCAATACCGGCATAATCCGGAAGGCTATTTCTTGATTGTTGATGATTATGACAGCTATGTTAAAAAACGTGAAAAAGGTCTCACCGGCAAAACAGCATAATCGAAATTTTAAGTTTAATGGGGGAATAAACCATGAGAGTATTAGTATCTTGTGCAAACGGTTCTGGAACAAGTCTGATGATGAAGCGAAGTGTGGAGAAAGCTTTAAAAGCGGAAGGATTCAACATCACTAACATCCACCACTGTGCCATTTCTGAAGGCAAAAGTACCGCTAAAAATTATGATGTGGTGTTCACACCAATGAATTTTATCAACATGTTTGATGCGGCAAAAGAAAAAGGTGTGATTGTGATAGTGTAAAAAATGTCATGTCGCCGAAAGAAATCAGCGAGCGGGTCAAGGAAAGCAGCTTGGCTGAGAAGTTTAAATAGATTGTAATCAGTAGGGATGAGAGAGTTGAACTCGTCTCATCCCTTTACATATGAAGAGGAGATAGAAGCATGAGTAGACCAAATTTGCAAATTGCCTGCGATCATTCTGATTTGCCGAGCGCTTTGGCGGACGTCAAACAAGTCGGCGACATCGTCGATATCGTGGAAGCGGGAACAATTTTGATGCTGCAGGCGGGGGCGGATGCCGTGGCTTGCCTGCGGGCACTGTACCCGGATAAAATCATTGTTGCTGATACGAAATGTGCGGACGCCGGCGGTACGGTTGGGAAAAACTGTGCCGATGCAGGGGCAGATTGGATGACAGTCATCTGCTCTGCCACGATTCCGACGATGAAAGCAGCAGCCAAGGAACTAGAAGAAGTCCAAGTCGAGCTGTACGGCGACTGGACGTTTGAACAGGCACAGCGGTGGCTGGATGCCGGCATTTCGCAAGCCATCTATCATCAAAGCCGGGATGCCTTGCTTGCCGGGGAAACATGGGGAAAACGGGATATCGCAAAGGTCAAACAGCTGATTGAAATGGGCTTCAGAGTTTCAGTGACCGGCGGTTTGAGTGTTGAAACATTGAAGCTGTTCCAAGGGATTGACGTGTATACCTTTATTACGGGCAGAGGCATTACCTCAGCAGCTGACCCTAAACAAGCGGCTTTGGACTTTAAGCAGGAAATTGTACGCATCTGGGGGTAGGTTGAGATGAGTTTGATTGGGATTTATGAAAAAGCGACTCCGAAAGACGTGACTTGGCTTGAACGACTTCAGTTTGCTGGACAGCTTGGCTTTGATTTTGTTGAAATGTCCGTGGATGAAACTGACGAGCGCTTGTCCCGACTTGACTGGAGCCGCCGGCAGCGCAAAGAAGTGATAGATGCAATTCATCAAACAGGGATCAAGATTTTGTCGATGTGTCTAAGCGGGCACAGACGCTACCCGTTCGGTTCTGAAGACCGGGAAAAACGTGCGCAAGCCATGACTATCATCAAAAAGGCAGTGGATCTGGCATCGGATTTAGGCATCCGCTGTATCCAGCTGGCAGGCTATGATGTTTATTATGAAGAGAAGTCGTTAAGCAGCCGCGAATGGTTTGTGGAAAATTTGCAGGAGGCTGTCGCGATTGCTTCTTCCAAAGGGATTGTCTTGTCCATCGAAATCATGGACGACCCGTTTATCAATTCCATCACCAAATTTTTAGCCATAAAAGAACAGATACCGTCGCCTTATCTGCAAGTGTATCCGGATTTAGGCAATCTGTCGGCTTGGCCTGAGAACGATGTCGGCTACGAACTTGAAAAGGGAATTGCTGCCATTTCGCAAATTCATTTGAAAGACACATTGGCAGTAACAGCTGATTTCTCAGGCAAATTCAAGGGCGTGCCTTTTGGTGACGGCTGTGTGGATTTTGACGGCTGTTTGAAGCTGCTGAAGCGCTTAAACTATAACGGGCCGTTTGTCATTGAACTGTGGAGCGAAACAAGCGACGACCCCAAAGCAGAGATTGAGGCAGCTAAACGGTTCTTGCTGCCTAAACTGAAAGAGGCGAACTATATTGCGTGATACCATAAGAGAAATGAAACAGCGTGTTTTTGAAGCGAATCTGGCATTGCCTGATGCCGGGTTGATTAAGCTGACTTGGGGGAATGTCAGTGAGATTGACCGGGAAGCGGGCGTTATCGTCATCAAACCAAGCGGCGTGCCCTATGCCGAAATGACAGCAGAGAGCATGGTCGCAACGGATTTGGCCGGTGTTCCATTGGATGCGAAAGGGTTGAAGCCGTCATCCGACCTTGCCACACACGTGGTTTTGTACCGGCATTTTGAAAAAGTCAATGCGATAGTCCACACCCATTCAACCAATGCTGTCAAATGGGCGCAGGCCCGCAGGGATATCCCGGCTTACGGGACAACTCACGCCGATACGTTTTACGGTGCGGTGCCGTGCACGCGGCCATTGTCGCAAGAGGAAATCGTTTCTGCCTACGAGGAAGAGACCGGCAATGTGATTGTCGCGACCTTTCAAGAGCGGCACCTTGACCCGTTGTCCTGTCCGGCTGTCATCGTCAGCGGACACGGACCGTTTACTTGGGGGAAAAGCTGTCAGGAAGCAGTGCAGAACAGTGTTGTGCTGGATGAAGTTGCCGGTATGGCACTTGGTACGGAGCTGCTGAATGCAGATATTGCCAGCATTGACCAGTATTTACTGGACAAACATTATTACCGGAAACATGGCAAAGATGCCTATTACGGGCAAGTTTAAAAAAAATAACCGGCAGGTGAAGCTGAGTGCTTCCCTGCCGTTTTTTGTTTGAAGAAATTATTTCGCTGAGCCCTTATTTGAAGAAGTCCGGATGACATAGGCATCAATGATGATTCGGCTGATGATTAACAAAGGCAGTCTTGAATGGACTTCGTATTCAGGGATATACGTCTGCGAGCTTTTATGTCCGGTGAAGAGCGTATCGGATAGAGCTGCCAGCCGGCTGTGTTCGTTTGTTGTCAGTGTGATGGTGTGGACGCCGTTTTTCTGACAGTTTTCAGCAGCGACGACTAACTCTTCCGTTTCCCCGCCTAATGAAATAAAGATGACTAAATCTTCTTTTTTGATGCGCTCACTTCTGATTTTGATGATGTTCGGGTCGTCGTGCAGTTCGGAATATTTATCCAGCAGTTGAAATTTAATAGCCATTTCGTTGGCGATCCATACGGAAAATCCGCGGGCAAAAATAAATATGCGGCGGGCATTTTGAATCGTCTGGATAGTGTCTTCGATGACATCGCTGTTTAAGTTGGCGATGGTATTCAGCACTTCGATTTTGTTTTTATTGATGGCTTTTTTGATTTCGGAATCAGCGATATCCATGGACAGCAATTCATCCTGGTTGGCAGACTTCAGTGTGTGTTTAAATGCTGTATAGCCTTCAAAGCCTTTTTTCTTCATCGTCCTGACGACTGTTGCGGTCGATACGTTTGCTAACTCGCTTAATCTGACAATGCTGAGTTTAGGAATATCAGTGATGTGGTCGTTAATATACTGCCATAGAAATGATTCGGAATCACTTAGCTCGGTGTGTTTAGTCACATTAATTTCCTTTCTCTTAGTCATTATGTAAAGTTTTTCATGATTTCCTCTCTACTATAACGAAATCCGTAAACATTTACAATATTGAACGTGTCATACTTAACATGAAGCGGAGGGGGTAAGTCATGATATATACAGTAACAATGAATCCGGCAATTGATTTGTTTTGCCAGACGAGGGAGTTGGTTCCTAAACGGGTCAACCGCACCACCAAGGATGATATACAGCCCAACGGCAAAGGGGTGAATATCTCATTCATTCTGCGCCAGCTGGGGATTGACAGTGTGGCCTACGGGTTCAGTGCCGGCTTTACAGGGGCGTTCATCCAGGAAGCACTGACAGAAAAGAAGATTCGGGAAGATTTTGTGCGTGTGGACGGTATGACGCGCATCAATGTTTTCATTAATGTGGAAAATCAGCAGACGGAGTATAAAGTCGTTAATCCGGGACCGGTTGTTGAACTGGACGCACAGGCTGAGCTGCTGGCTAAAATCGAGCAAATTGACCGCGGGGATACACTCTGTGTGTCAGGCAGTCTGCCGCAGGGCTGTTCGCCGACGATACTGGTCGACATAGCCGCTATTTGCCACAGACGGGGCATTCGGCTGGTCATGGATACGAGCTACCGTGAAGTGCTTGCTTGTCTTGCGTATCAGCCGTATTTGCTGAAACCGAACGAAGAGGAGCTGAGCGAGTGGTTTGGCGAAACGCTCGCCGACGAAGCCGAGCTGATTGAGTATGCGCAAAAGCTGGTGTCTGAAGGCTGTCAGCAAGTGCTGCTGTCGCTGGGCAGCGAGGGTGCTGTGTTGATCGACGGAGAGGTGATTCTCAGAGGCAATGCACCAAACGGTCAAGTGGTCAATACCGCGTGCGCCGGCGATACGTTGTTAGGGACGTTTTTAGGGTGCCGCATGCAAGGATGCAGCAAAGAAGAGAGTTTGAAACAGGCGATTGCAGCAGGAAGTTCAACAGCATTTCGGGAAGGCTTGACTGATTTTTCAGATACAGATGCATTAGCACAACAAATAACAATCAAAAGGATGGAGGAAAATAAATGACTACCTATAAAATTTTAGCCGCAACCGGTTGCCCGACAGGGATTGCACACACGTACATGGCTGCGGAAGCATTGGAACAGGCAGCGAAGGCAAAAAATGTTTCCATTAAAGTCGAAACACATGGCCAAGTCGGTATCGAAAATGAGTTTACAGAAGAAGAAATCCGCAATGCAGAGGTCATCATCATTGCGGCAGACAAGGATGTGCAAAGCGAGCGGTTTGCCGGCAAACGGGTCATCGAAGTGTCTGTCGGAAAAGGTATCAAAGAACCGGACTTGCTGATTGAGCAAGCTTTGGCAGGCAAAGGTACCATCCGGAAAGGTGACGTGTCAGAGTCTGCCGGTGATGCCGCCGAGGCGAAGGGCTCAAGCGGCATCGGGCATGTGATTTACAAACATTTGATGAACGGCGTTTCCCATATGCTGCCGTTTGTTGTCGGCGGCGGTGTGCTGGTGGCTGTCTCCTTTTTATGGGGGATTTATTCAGCAGAACCGGACCACGCACAGTACAATGCCTTTGCCGCCATGTTAAAAACAATCGGCGGAACATCCATGGGATTGATGGTGCCGGTCTTGTCCGCTTACATTGCGGAAAGTATTGCCAAAAGACCCGGTTTAGTGGTCGGCTTTGTCGGCGGCCTCGTTGCAAATAATGGCGGGACTGGTTTCCTTGGCGGTATTATTTCTGGTTTTTTGGCGGGCTATTTGATTGTGCTGTTATCCAAAGTATTCAAGCAATTGCCGAAATCGCTGGACGGGCTAAAGGTGATTTTCTTGTATCCGGTTATCGGTGTGTTTATCATCGGTACGGTTATGACCTTGTTATCTGAACCGATGTCGGGCGTGAATGAATGGATGATGGATTTTCTTGCGGGATTTGAAGACTCTAATCCGCTTATCTTAGGCATCATCGTCGGCTGTATGAGTGCCTTTGATATGGGCGGGCCGGTGAACAAAGCAGCCTATGTATCAGGCACACTGCTTTTGGCACAGGGGAACACGACCTTTATGGCAGGCGTTTCAGCTGCTTGTATTGCGCCGCCTTTGATGACAACGGTTGCTGTCTTGTTGTTCAAAGATGCCTATTCGAAGGAAGATCGCAATGCGGGACTGGTCAACTTCATCCTAGGGTCGACACATATTACGGAAGGTGCCATTCCGTTTGCAGCAAAGAACCCGCTGAAGAACATTCCAATCATGATGATCGGGTCTTCTGTGGCCGCAGTTTTGACCTATCTCTTTAAAGTACAAGTGCCGGCACCACATGGCGGTTTTCTGGTGCTGCCGGTTGTCACGCATCCGCTGATGTGGGTTCTTGCGATTTTGGCAGGCTCGATTATCGGCGGACTGCTTCTAGGGCTGGTGCAAAAAAGTAGTCAGAAATAAACAGTTATTAAAAAGGAGCAGCTAATATGATTAATCAGGAACATATTTTTCTTAACCAGCAGTGTGCATCACAAAGCGAGATGTTTGATTTTTTGGCAAAGACGGTCGTCTCACTCGGGTATGGTAAAGACGAATCGCAAATTAAAGATGCATTGATTCGAAGAGAAAGGGAAGGCACGACGGGCATGATGGACGGATTTGCCATTCCCCATGCAAAATCGCCTGCCATCTCATCACCGACAGTCATTGTTGTCACCAATGATATGCCGCTGGAGTGGCAATCCATGGACGGGGAAAAAATCCGAATTGTTATCGGCTTGTTCATACCAGAGAGCGAAGCCGGGACAACTCACTTGCAGATGTTGTCGAAAATATCCCGTATGTTGATGAATGCAGAGAAGAAGCAGCTGATTAAAGAAGCAACTAACAAAGAGACAATCCTTTCAGTGATTCAGGAAAGTATTGCGAAATAGGAGAAGAAGATGGACGAGATAAAACAATGTAAGATGGCTAAATTAGCCAATGGCAACGGCGTTATCGCCGCACTGGCTATCGACCAGCGCGGTGCGCTCAGAAAGATGTTTTCCCGGGAAAATTATACGGGCGATGTTGACGGTGCGGCTAAACAGTTCAAGCAGCTTGTGTCAGAGGAATTGACACCGTATGCGTCTGCCATTTTGCTGGACCCAGAGTATGGTCTGGCGGCAGCCGATGCCCGCTCAGAGAATGCAGGTCTGCTGATTGCTTATGAGCAGACAGGGTACGATGCATCTGAACCGGGACGATTCCCTGATTTGCTTCATGACTGGTCGGTACAGCGCATCAAAGCACAAGGGGCTGACGCGGTTAAGTTTCTTTTGTATTATGATGAGGCAGAGGGCTACGATATCAATGACCGCAAGCATGCGTTTGTGGAAAGAATCGGTTCGGAATGTGCGGCAGAGCAGATGCCGTTTTATTTGGAGCTGCTGTCTTATGATGCGTCTATAACAGATAACAGCAGCAAAGAATTTGCAAAAATCAAACCGGAGAAAGTTATCCGAATGATGCGGGAATTTTCAAAACCCCAGTATCATGTGGACGTATTGAAAGTTGAAGTGCCGGTCAACATGGCTTACGTTGAAGGCTTTGCAAACAGTGTGGCGGATGTTGTTTTCTCAGCCGAAGAAGCCAAAGCATATTTTAAGGAGCAAAGTGAAGCGACACATCTGCCGTTTATCTTTTTAAGCGCCGGCGTGAGTTCGGAGTTATTCCAAAAAACACTGCTTTTTGCCCATGAAGCTGGTTCGACATTCAACGGCGTGCTCTGCGGCCGGTCAACGTGGCAAGGTGCTGTGCCAGTATTTATTAACGAAGGAGAAGCTGCAGCCAGAGACTGGCTGAGGACTCAGGGGAAAGCTAATATTGAACAGCTGAATGCAGTACTGGACAAGACAGCCGGCTCGTGGAAAGATCGCTAAAGAGAGAAAGATTTAAAAAATCAGACAGTGATATTTGATCACTGTCTGATTTTATTTATGCCCAAGAATATCGCCAATGACGGACTGAAGAGTTTGGTGTGCATTGACTTCATAATCAGGCAGGATGTCTTTGGTTGTTAAGTCTGTATTGTGTCTATTGATAAATACAGTGTGCCAGCCGACCTTTTTAGCACCGATGACATCGTTGGTGTAAGAGTCGCCGACATAGTAAGTTCTTTCCGGAATCAGCGACAACTGTGATGCTGCATGCTGGAATATCCGTGGGTCCGGTTTGGCATATCCGACTTCACCGGAAATGAACCACCTGTTTTCAGGGAACCATTTCCCCAACTGCAGCTGCTGGATTTTGCGGCGCTGGTATGCGCCGGGACCATTGGTTATAAGGGCAGTCTGAACGCCATGTGCGTGACACATATCCAAAGTTATCGCGGCATCTGTCGTCATCTGAATCTGACTAAGCGCTGTGATATACGCCTCTTGGAAAGCAAGTGCCTGTTCAGGCGTGACAGATAAGTCAAAGTCAGCCAATGCTTTGGTCACGCGGTAAATGTACATATCAGTCTCTGTCATTTGTTTTGCTTGGACCTGAGGAAACACTTGGTCGCTGTACATACGGTAGACTGGAAATACTTTGTTTAACGGGAGTTTGGTGTCGGGAAAAAGAGTGTCAAAGGCTTGCTGAAAAGGGACCAGCTGGTCATACAGTGTGTCATCCATATCGAATAAAATTGCGGTCATGTCTAGTTTCCTCCAGTATCTTGTTCATAAAAAAACACTATACTTACTACTATACCAAAAAGAGCGAGCGGATTCAGCTGATATTGTCAAAATAGTTTCTTTTACAAAATAATTCAGCAAACAAAAAAAGGCTACCCAATCAGGGCAGCCTTTACAGACTTATGCTTTATGAATGTTTGCAGCCTGCGGTCCGCGTGGTGAATCTTCCACATCAAACGTCACAGCTTGTCCTTCATCTAAAGTTTTGAAGCCTTCACCTTGAATAGCTGAAAAATGTGCGAACACATCATCGCCGCCATCTCTAGTGATAAAACCAAAACCTTTATCGGCATTAAACCATTTTACTGTACCAGTTTCCATAGATAGAACCTCCTTAAATTTATTGTAATCATTACGAATTTATAAGAGGTTCTTTGAAACAAAACACTCAATTATGAATTTCAGAAAAATTACTGTTTTCAATATACCACAGTCCCTCTGCTTTAGCAAATAAAAATTACTTTTTGTCCAGTAATATTAGAGTATGTACGGATAGAGATGTCTACGGTTTCGACTGAGGGCACAGGTTAGGATTCTTTTTCACGGGTTCCAGTTCATGATGGTCTCTCTCCTTGTAAGGATGTTTGGAGGAGATGAGCTCTTGGCATACGATGATGGTAGAGTTCATTGAAAGAGTTCACGCACCAAGCGGTTGAATTTATCTGGTTCCTCCCATTGCGGGAAGTGGGCCGACTTTTCAAATAGGTGAAGTGATTTGCTGCTTTTTAACTGGTTAAACCACTCTATTGCGATAGCGGCAGAGACGTGCTGGTCGTGGACACCTTCAACTAAGTGGACAGGGACATCTAAACGGGTTATATTTGAAAAATCAACGGTCATTAGCTCCGGCCAAAGTTTTTCGATTGATTGCTTTGCGCCTTTTTGTCTGTTGAGCAATTCTTTAATGGTATAGGTCCGGGAAAATAAAAATGATTTTACCAAATATAAATAGTTAGCTCTGCCATAAAGTGAGCCGCCCTGTTTCACAATATCGCGGGTGGTTGTTAAAACGTGGTCCATCCATGAGTCTGAATTGAAATCCAGTGTTTTTTTAACATGGCTGTCATTGTAAAGGAAGGCCAGTTGATTGTCATATGTCTGTTGCATGTTGATAACTTGTCCGCAGCCGATGTAGGCTTGAATGTATTCAGGAAATTGCAGCAGGCATGTCAACGCAATGACGCTTCCCCAAGAATGTCCGATCATATACACTTTTTGATCACCATATTCGCTTAAAAGAGTGTCGATAATGACTTTGACATCATCCACATAATCTTGCAGTGCGGGAGTGTCATCGTCAGTGAATGGATAGTAGGACAGTCCAGCGCCTCTTTGTTCCCAGACAACAAGGGTATAGTCAGTCATCAATGTAGAATTGTAGGTGTCAATAAGCGGCAAGCATACATCCCCTGGTCCCCCATGCAAATAAAGAATTAGAGGGTTGGCGGCATCAGTCGAATAAGTGACAAGACATTGCTGTTTTCCGTTTATATCGGCATAAGTTTTTTTAAACATCTTTGAGCCCTTTCATGATAGTGATAGACTGATGATACCATGTACCGCACTTATTTGACACATAAGCCGCAGAAATAGAGAAATTTTCAGAGTGAATCACGTGATCAAAGTATTGGTGATGAGTTGGCTGTTCTGACTGACGGGTACTTTATCGACTTGTTGCGAAACGATTGCTTCATGAGCAATAGGTAATGGCCTGATTAAAGTGAGATAGGTTTGCGACCACGATCGTGTATCTTTTTGGCTAAAATCCCTCAGTATTAGTCTTGCAAAAGCGACATCCAAGGGAATGGGGATGTGAACCACTTTCGGGAAGTCTAACAGAAGACAATCATAGTTGTTCTTTAGTTTCAGGCTATCATCAGCCAGCTCCTGCATCAAAGCAACAGTCGTCAAATGGCAAGACGAACGAATGAAGTAACTGTTTTTCGAATGCCTGTTATTCTGCTAACTAAAATCATCTGAGTATTTATTATGAGTCACCTCCCTTTTTGTGTCCCGCTTATGGCAAAGGTAAAAAATTTCAGAGACAATTGCGGGAAGTTTGCCAGTATAAAACACTAACGTCAAAAGAGCATGAAGGTCAAGTTATGAGAAGAATTCATAAAAAAAACAGCTTAAATTATTTTAGGCTGTTTAGTCGCTTAGCAGTTTTTGCTAAGAATGTATTGATTTCTGGCGGGTACGCCAGCGGATTTCAAATGACAGCGGAATAAGAATAACTTGAACCATTACCCAAACAACAAAGAAGCCGACGTTTATGAATGACAGAAAGGGACTAATTGCATAGAGCAGCATGGCGAATAGAATCAGATATTTTCCCAGATATATATTTGACTGTCTGAGGTAATTTTTGTCGGATAAATGTAATAGGCAAAATAAATTGTTCCAGAGGATATTAGGAAATTTTGAAAAAACAACGCCTGTCAGCAAAATAAAGGTTGCTATCACAATATTGTATGCCATTAAAGTAATCATTCCTTTCCAGTGTGTACGTATCAGACAAACGGTAAAAGTGAAAAACAATGTACGGAAGATTGTGTTTCCGATTTATAAGCGGTGTTTTATCTAACGTTATACCAGTATCATCCTAAAAAATTTTTTTCCAAACGTGTCAAGAGTTGCATGTAGTGAAGATACAGAGCGGTGAATCTGCTGTCGCTATTTGGATTCCATGGCTTGGGTTGACCGCAAAAATGCAAAATCACTGTATTGCTTATGACCCATTGAAGATCATGCTTGCTTAAGCTTCGGGCATAGTAACTGACAGCTTTTCTGGTGTCGTAATTCCAGATTTCTTCAGGCACCTCTTTTATATGCTTGCCATAGAGAAAATTAAGCACGTCCTGATCGGGCAATAATAGCTCTGCACCATGCTTTTCAATGACGCCCAATATATCTTCTAAGTTAACGTTCGCTCGAGTTTTTTCCAAATCAAGCAACATCACACCAGAATTAAAATACTCGTGGTCTGTACCAAGCCGGATTTTGTTTATTTCTGAGGTTAAATTCGTTATTCCAGTGTGTGTAGCGGCAGCAATCATGTTGCCTTCAAGATCGACCTCCCATAAATCGTTGATAGGATTGATTACCAAAATATCCGGGTCAAGATAAATAACTTTTTTGACGTCTTGGGGGAGAATTTCGCCGCATAACAACCTGAAATACATTTCTTTAGGATATCTTTTAATTGTGGGTGCTTTATCCAACCAATTTTTAGTGATTTGTTCGTTGTGCAACTCCCAACCAAAGTAATCTGTCAGTTTTTTCAGATCACTCATTTTTTTCGGTCCGATTGATTCATGGATGACCCAGATTCTAAAGTTTTCTTCCAAGTTATTATGATGCAAAGAGGTGAGCATTACTTTTAAAGGTTCCATGTAGTTTTCGTTCAGTGTTACTAAGACATCAATCGGCACATTTTCTTTCCTCATGATCCATCTCCTCCTGAGTTTGTGGTTTAAAGAGATAAAAAAACTAAAGCTGACCTAGTACATAAACACTCCCTTTTCCAATAGTATATCATGTTTGAAGCAGGTCTAAGCAATGGATTATCTATTTTTTGAGGGGGTGTTTTCTGTACGGATAGGAAAGTCTGAACCATCAGTCTTATAAACAGCAAAAAATGAGACAGCGGTCTGATTCAGACCAGTGTCTCATTTTGAGATGTGTGTGCATCATGCTTGTTCTGTTCTTCTGCCAGGCAAGATACTGTTAACGCCCAGCGCTACTCCCATACCGATAAAGCTGTCTATTACGCGATTGATTGCATAAGCATAAGTCTGATGCTCAGGTATCATAAACAAGATTGTTAGTAGCGTTGCACAAGCCCCAACCGTTCCTTCATGATGGTCAGTGGCAGAAAGAAGTGAAATAATCAAGACAATCACTATCGGCACAACAAATAACTGCACACTATTAGATGAACCGAATAATTTGAACAGGCTAATCACCACCAGGGAGCCTACCGCACCAAACACGTTGCCCACGACTCTGTGCCTGCCGTATTTGATGGTATTATACATGTCTTCGCGAAGTGTAAAAACTGCCGTGATTGCTGCCACGATGTATGCTTCCCTGTTCAATATAATGCTTATCAAAATACACAAAAAAACAGAGACGCCTGTTTTAAACGTCCGCATACCAATTTTCAACCATTTTCCCTCACTTTGTATTTATCCTACTCATATAGTAAACACTATTTACGGGATAGATGCAAATGTGATTTTCTTCTGAACCAATTCCAATCTCCTATAAAATGAACGATAGCCTTCTCAAGCAAGAGAAGGCTATCTGATTAATCAATATTAAATATTTTAAAGTTGTGAGGTCACTATTACTCGATTTCGATTATTTCTCATTTAAACGATGTAATCCCTAACCACTATTACATCCTTGCAGTCCTTTAACTGCGCCAGTTGATTAAATTTCAATAAAACAGATCAAAATTTTTGCATATCAATATTTTTCATGTCCGACAAGTATAGCATAGAAACAGCTGAACTGCAAAGAGTGTTGCGTCACCTCGCGTGTCACTGGAGGCTGCGGATGGAGAAAGAAGGGCAAATACACTTACTGCTATTAAAATATGATTGCTTGGTGACCGATTAGCCGGATAAAGAAAAAAGCAACTTCGATATGAAGTTGCGGGTTGATAATAAATGGAGATAAGCGGGCTCGAACCGCTGACCTCTTGCATGCCATGCAAGCGCTCTCCCAGCTGAGCTATACCCCCAAAATGCTACAGACATTATTATATCATTATTTGTATAAATGGCAAGGGGGAATTTGGAAAAGAAAAAACAAGTATCATTCGAAAGTGATAATGTCCTAAGTAGGTCGAAAGACAAAATGATAAACTAGTGATATGAAAAACTAACGATATGATGCTGACAATAGATGAAACTGCACAAAGATGTAAAATTAAAGGTTGCATAACACATAATGAATTTGGATGAGATTATCGTTTTATCAATTGTGGTATAATTAATAAACAAAGTCCTATGTAGGAGACTAATTAGCAAGTAACAGTTTTGTTACTTGTATTTTTTTGTGTTCCTACTTAGTTCGGTTTCGATTTCACAAAATGATAATACTTAGGATGAGCGGTCACTTGTTTCAATCGCATTAGGACAAGCTTATATTGTCAGCTTTGAGCGAGGTAACTTTTTTGTGTGGATAAACATGAAAGTGCATACAAAAACGTTTATATATCTTTTTTGTGAAATCTCATATAATGAAATTAAGAAGGAGGAAGCTGTCATGGATGAACGAAGTGTAAAAGTATTAAATGAACTTTTAAGAACATCTGGCATAGAAGAAAGACTGACCAAAAAATTAAATGTGACAAAACGACAGCTAGACTACAGCTTTGAAAAAATAAACTACTGGCTTGAAGAAAGTGGTTTTCAACAATTGTATAGAGAAAAGGGCGAAGTTTTTCTCCCCGACCAAGTTCGTAAGGAAATTGTTGATCATCATTTTGTGTTTCCCTCCTATATATTTTCTTCTGACGAGCGAGTTAGTTTAATTATTTTGTTGATTTTAACTAGGAAAAGAAAAATTCTTTTATCAGATTTGTCGGATAAATTGGAAGTGACAAAAAATACGATTTTGAAAGATTTGAAAACTGTCCGGGCAAAATTGAAATCGAGAAATCTCCGACTTTCAAACGATAGATCAGAAGGATACAGTATCGAGGGAAAGGAATGGGATAAAAGAAATGTCTTAAAAAATATTATTGTAGATCTTTCCCGTTTTTTTGGCGGCATTGCAATTTTAAAAGAATATTTATCTATTTCCAACGATGTATATGATGATATTTTGGAAAAGATTTATATGATAGAAGACACTGTGGGTATCAAATACACAGATCAGACAATGCAATTTTTACCGTTGTTTTTGATTGCGATTTTAAGAAGGATAACTGAAGGAAAACTAATAGATATTGATTTCCACGTGACATTCAAACAATTTTCTGACACGAAGGAATATAATGCAACAAATATTCTGTTGGATGAGCTGAAAGAAAATGTCAGTGTTTCTGAAAAAACATATATTACTCTTCAAATTATTTCGTCGCAATCAATGAATCGCGATGTCTTGACAAGCGAAAGGTTCAGCGAAATTCGTAAGCGAATGAAAGAGTTTATTTTGTATTTTGAGTTTAAATCTGTGGTAGACATAGGAAACAAACAATCTCTATTAGAAAAGCTGCTAGATCACTTTATTCCAGCTTATTATCGAATCAAATATAAATTGACAACAAACTATACTATTGGCGAAGCTTTTCCGCAAGAATTTCATAACATATATTTAATATGTAAAAAAGCCATTCAGCCTTTAGAAAAATCATTAAAGATCAGCTTCCCTGAAGAAGAAATCAAGTTTCTTTCATTGATTGTAGGCGGGCATATTATTGGAGAAAGTTGTTCTACTGATGACCATAAAGATATTAAAGCTATCATCGTTTGTCCGAGTGGCGTCACGTTTTCTCAATTACTAAAAAATGATTTGAAGCAGATTTTCCCAAAAATTTATTTTGGAGCGCCAATTTCTGTCAGAGAGTTTGAAACATATGAGGAAGAGGTTGATATAGTATTCAGCTCAGTTCCGTTAGCAACACATAAGCCGCTCTTTGTTATCAACGAATTAATGACTGAAGATGACAAAAAGAAATTGAGATATCAAGTAAATGAACAAATCAGCCTCATGAAGTCGGAACTTTCCGAAATAGATAAAATTGTGTCAATTGTCAAAAAGCATACAGGCCTGGAGAATGAGGAAAAACTGAGATTTGATTTAGCGAATGAATATTTTTTTGATGAAGAAGAAAAGATGTCCTCGCCTTTAAGCTTAGCTAATTTATTAAGCGAAGACAATGTCGTTATCGTAGATCAAGTACGAGGTTGGGAAGAAGCAATAGAAATTGCTGCTCGTCCATTACAAGAAGCTGGGAACGTGACTTCCGATTATTTGGAAAAGATAAAGAACCACTTGTCTGAATTGTTGGAGTATGCGGTGCTTCAAGAAAAGATTGTGATTCCTCATTTAGGCCCGGAAGAAACGATTAGGGAAATGATGCTAAGTTTACTGTATATCAAACAAGGGATTTTTACTCCTAAGGGGCTGAAAATTTATTTTGTTCTAATGATTGCCCCGATTGATAAAGAACAGCATTTACCGGTATTAGTTGAGTTAATCAATTTGATGGGTGATACAGAAAAATATCACCAGTTATTAAATGCAGAAACTCCTCGAGAGTTAGTTGAGTTAATAGAAAATCATAGTGGAAAAGAGGTTGGCTAATGTGTCAAATGAAAATGCGTTGGTAGATATTCTTCAAAAAGATCTTATTTTTCTGAATGAGGAGTATTCGGCAATTGAAGATGTGATACAACATGTAGGTCAAGTAATGAAGGAAAAAAATATTGTGAAAGATACTTATTCGGATGCTGTAATAGACAGAGAAAAGATACTGCCCACGGGACTCAGTCTTTCAGGGCAATACGGGATAGCCATTCCACATACAGATTCCGAGCATGTAAACGAGTCTGCGATAGCGCTGATCACATTAAAAAATCCAATTAATGTTTGCTCGATGATTAATCCGGATGAAAGCATTTCAGTAAAGATAGTTATGCTGTTAGCTATCCATGACCCAAAACAACAGGTAGTCATTTTAAAAGAGCTGATGGGCTTGTTTAAAGATGTTGACTTGTTGAAAAAAATTGAAAACACAAAAAACCCTGCAGGTGTGTTTGATTTATTAAAGATAAAATAAATGAAGAAAAGGATGATTAACATGAAGAGTTTTAAAGTATTGTCAGTTTGTGGTTCGGGAACTGTAACATCATCAATGGTAGCCGGAAATTTAAAAGATACAATGGAAGAAAAAGGAATTAACATAACAACGACAGAGTCACGTCCAACAGAGGCTATGCAGTTGGCACAGAGTGGAACATTCGATTTTATTATTCATACTAGCCCGCTTCCTGACGGAGACTATGGTGTTCCAATTATAAATGCTACCGGTTTACTGACGGGATTTGGCGAGGATGAATTCTATGATGAAGTGATGGAAGTTATTGAAAAATTGTCTTAAGGAGGAGTCGAAAAAATGTTAGATGTTTTAAAGAGTATTTTTGATACGTTTGGTGCGGCAATCTTCGTGCCCGTCATGCTGTTTTTTGTTGCAAAAGCATTGAAGATCAAGACAAGCAAAGCTTTTTCATCTGCCTTGTATGCAGGTGTTGGTTTAACTGGTTTTACGCTTATTCTGAATTCTTACACACCAATCATATCTGAAGTAGTTCAAAAAATGATTGATCAAACCGGGATAAATTTACCAGTGTTTGACGTTGGTTGGCAGGCAACATCAATTGTTGCTTATGCAACTGATATAGGGATGATTTATATTGTCATCGCATTAGTGTTGCAGACAGCCTTATTCTTTTTGAAATGGACAGATGTATTCCAGCCTTCCGACCTATGGAATAACTATTCCTATATGGTTTGGGGATCAATGGTGTATTTGTCTACAGGAAACATGTTTTTAGGTTTGGGAGTTATGATTCTGCTGAATATGTACAGCTTGCTTTTGTCAGATTTGTTAGCTCGCAGATGGTCTACATACTATTCATATCCAAGAAGTACTATTATTGCCATGCATAATATTGAGCCGACTATTTTTGGCATGATAATGGATCCAATTTGGAATAAGTTGGGCTTACATAAAGTGCGCTTAAACCCGCAGACATTGCAAAAAAGACTTGGATTTTTAGGTGAGCCGATTTCATTAGGTCTGTTCTTAGGATTATTTCTAGGTGTTTTAGGAAACTTATCAACTTTGGGTGAGTTGGCTTCATGGGGACAAATTGCAAACGTAGCGATTTCTACATCAGCAGTTATGGCTATATTCCCTAGAATCGCGGGCATTTTCGCACAAGCTTTTGCACCAATCTCACAGGCTGCGAGTAAATCAGCCCGTAAAAGTGATCAAGGTGAAAGAGAATGGTACCTTGGTGTCAATGATGCTACTGGTTATGGAGAGCCGGCGACACTGATCTCAGGTATTATTTTGATACCTTTGATGGTAGTTATGGCAATGGTTCTTCCAGGAAACGAAACACTGCCGATAGTTGACCTTTTGGCTCTGCCATATATGGTGCAAGGATTGATTGCTATTTCAAATGGTAATATTGTGAAAACTGTATTAAATGGTGTTATTTGGTTTAGCTTAGGCTTGTATATGTGTACTTATACAGCACCTCTATTTACTGAAATAGCTGGTTCAGTAGGTATTACTTTACCTGCAGGAGCTTTGTTAATTACTAGTTTCAATATTCTGGGTAAGCCGTTGTTTGGTTTGGTATTCCTTGCATTCCTCTCGCAAAGTCCGCTATGGATAGCACTGACAGTCATTGTTTATCTGGTAGTGTATGTTGTTTGGCGTAAAAACAAAGAAGGAATCAGAGATTATCTTGATACACAAGCATTAAAAAATACAGCTTCAGAAGAAACTGGTCAAAAAGGATAGATGAAGATGGAAAAAATGAAAGCCGCAGTTTTAGTTGCGCCTGGAGTTATTGAAGTTCAAGAGATAGATATCCCAGAAATTACAGCAGATGAAGTGTTAATTAAAGTCTCATATACAGGAATATGTGGTTCAGACCTTCCGAGGACACAGAATGAAAATGGCGCTCGTAAGTACCCGCTAGTTATTGGACATGAATTCAGCGGCACTGTTGCCAAAGTCGGCGAAAATGTGAAGAACCTACCTTTGAATACGCCGGTATGCGTAGCGCCTTTAATCCCTGACCCGGAATCAATTTATACAAAAGAAGGTCTGTATGGTTTAAGTGATAACTATAATATTATTGGGACAGGAAGTAATGGCGGTATGGCCGAGTACGTCAAAGTGCCAATAGAGCATGTTGTACCTATTCCGAATTCGTTAAGTTTACTGGATGCAGCAGGTGTCGAACCGGCAGCAATATCATTTCATGCTTTAAGAAAGTCTAATATACAGGCTGGAGATAAAGTAGCTGTTCTGGGGTGTGGGCCGATTGGTCAATTTGCTGTTCAATGTGCAAAAATATTTGGTGCATCAGAAATCATTGCAGTAGATATCTTTCAGGACAAACTTAATCTGGCAAAAGAACTTGGTGCCACATCAACCATCAATAGTAAGGAAAATAATTTAATTGATGAAATAATGAAACAAACTGGGATTGGTGTTGATGTCGTGATTGAAACGGCCGGATCAGTTATTACCCAGGAGCAGGCGCTCAATATTGCCAGGAAGAATGGTTCAATCGTATTTGTCGGCATCTCTCATCAAGACCTGCATTTGAAAGCATCTTCCGTGGAAAAGATATTGCGTGGCGAACTTACTGTTAACGGTGCTTGGAATTCATATACGGCCCCATACCCTGGCAGAGATTGGGAAGGCACATTGGCATTCATGGATAAGAAAGAGATTGTATTCCAACCGATGATTTCTCATCATATCAGCTTAGAGGAATTAGGGGATTATCTGACGAAAATGCACAATAAAACAATCGAATTTAACAAAGTAATCGTAGACGTAAATCCAGAGTAGGAGTGAAATAGATGTTAAAAAAATTAAAAGAAGAAGTTTATGCTGCAAATATGGAGCTCCAAAGACAAGGATTAGTTAAATACACTTGGGGAAATGCGAGCGGTTTTGATGAAGATGAGCAAGTGTTTGTTATTAAGCCAAGTGGGGTTCCATATGAAGAATTAACACCGGATGATTTGGTAACTGTTAATTTGGATGGAGAAAAAGTTGATGGAAAATTGAATCCTTCTTCTGATACTGCCACTCATGCGGTTATTTATAAACATTTTAAAGAGATTAAAGGCGTTGTACACACGCATTCCCCATGGGCGACGATTTGGGCTCAGTCAGGACAAGAATTGCGCCCAATGGGAACGACGCATGCGGATCATTTTTATGGTGCGATTCCTTGTGCCAGATATTTGACGAAACAAGAGATTGACGAGGGCTATGAAAAGGAAACCGGAAATCTAATTGTGGACACGTTTAAAGAAAAAAATATTGACCCAGTTGCGGTCCCGGGCATTTTACTACATGGGCATGCCTCCTTTACATGGGGAAAGAATGTCACAGATGCTGTTGTAAATAACGTGGTTTTAGATGAGATTGCTAAAATGAACTTGTTTGCTCGAATCGTCAATCCTAATGCTTCGGATTTGCCTCAGGAAATTTTAGATAAACATTATTTGCGCAAACACGGTGCGAATGCTTACTACGGACAAAATTAAAATCAAACCAGACTGAATGTTCAGTCTGGTTTGATTCAATAGTTTTCCAATAACAAAGCGGGTATTAAATCAACGAAATTGTAGTAATTATTTTGTTTGAATTACTTCAAGTTAATAAGGATATCGGTGTTAGGTAGCCAAAACTCTAAATTCATTAGAAGAAGGAGAAAAAAATGTTAGCTAATGTGAGTACTTTAATCGGCATGGGATTTTTTATGAAAGTGTTTTTTGACACAGCTAAAAAAGTGCAGAATAGCCATGAAAAGCATGACAAGCAGGCGTTTAAGAAAGCCAGCCTTATACATATTATCCTCGGAATTATATTTGTAATTGTAGGCCGTTTAATTATTGCTTTTTAAAAAGGAGTCATCATGGATAAGATTACAATTATCGGAGACGGTTTAATCTCGAGTTCTATTTTTATTGATGCAATCCAGAAAATGTGGCCACACGATGACTATCAAATTTCTGAGCACAGCTGGTTTGGTGAATTAGACAAAGCGGCTTTTCAAAGTAAAATGACCATGGTTGAAACCGAGGGACCGGATTTTTTTGAGCCGCCCTCGTCGTTACTGGATGATTTAAAAGAAACGAATTATCTTTTTGTACATATAGCGCCCGTTAATAAAAAAATGTTGGATGGCTGTCAAAATCTGAAATTAATTGGATTGGCCAGAGGCGGGACTGAGAATATTGATTTAGATAGCTGTCGGGATAAAGGAATACCTGTTATTAGAGCTGTCAAAAATGCGGAAGCCACAGCAGAGTTTGCCCTTGGACTTATGCTGGCTCAGATTCGAAACATTGGGATTTCGATGTGTAAGTTATCTAATGGGCAGTGGGAAAAAAGGTATTATAACGATGGCTACCGTTACTCATTGAAAAATTTAACTGTAGGTATCATCGGGCTGGGGAATATCGGCACAATACTTGCAGAAAAATTACTTAATTTAGGTGTGACAGTACTCGCTTTTCATCCAGGTCAAAAAAAGAAAGTTTCGCTCCCTGTTTGCTATAAGTCAAAAGAAGAGATATTTAAATTAAGTGACATTATTAGTCTTCATTTACGATTGACGCATGAGACTGAAAATTTTGTAGGTGTTGATGAGTTGCATTTGATGAAAAAAACAGCAGTGTTAATAAACACTGCACGAGCGGGACTGATTGATGAACAAGCTTTCAAAAAAGCATTGGATGATGGAGAGATAGCTGGAGCAGCACTAGACGTTTTTTGGGAAGAACCTTTACCAGACAATCATTATTTGATAGGAAGAGATAATGTTACCATAACACCGCATATTGCTGGTGATACAGATGTGATTGATAAAGGTCCGTTCATTTTGCTTGAAGCGGTTTCGAAGTGGTATAAAGGGGAAAAAGATGCTGTTGTCATTCCAGAAAAATATATGCACAATTAAAAGGAGGATTTTGAGATGAAGATAGCAATCGGAAGCGATCATGCCGGCTTTGAATTAAAACAAAAGGTTGTGGCACATTTGACTGAGCAAGGGATTCATGTCATTGATGTGGGAACAACTAGCACAGAGAGTACTAATTTTGTGACATACGCAGTGAAAGTCGCTGAGTTAGTTAATGCCAATGAGGCAAATTATGGCATTCTTTGCTGCGGCACAGGAATTGGAATGTCGATGGCAGCGAACAAAATTCATGGTATTCGAGCAGCGCTATTATCGGATTCGTTTTCTGCAAAAGCGACCAAAGAGCATAATAACGCAAATGTTATTTGTTTAGGTGCGAGAGTGATTGGTGAGAGTTTAGCATTAACAATAGTCGACACCTTTTTAACCGCCCAATTTCAAGGTGGCAGACACCAAAAACGAGTGGAGCAAATTATGACATTAGAGAATAAGAGGTGAATCATCTAATGAAGCTATTTGCTGGATCTATCATGTGTGCAGATCAGATGAATGTAGAAGAAGAAGTAAAGAAAGTCGAAGCCAGTGACTGTACATTATGGCATTGTGATGTCATGGACGGTGTGTATGTGAATAATTTAGCTCTGTTCCCGGAATGGTTAGCAGCGCTAAAAAAAATTACAGTGTTGCCGCTAGACATTCATCTTGCAACTGTAACACCAGAAAAATATATCAACATGTTTGCCCCGATTGAACCTAAAAATATTACTTTTCATATAGAAACTACGGATAATGCGGAAGAGCTAATTGACTTGATTCACTCAAAAGGTATTAAGGCAGGTATAGCACTTAATCCGGAAACACCGTTAGAAATTGTCTACCCTTACTTGGAGTCAATTGATTTACTATTAGTTATGACAGTGAATCCCGGGTTTGCAGGGCAAGCAATCCAACCGGAAACCATAGAAAAAGTAAAAAAAATCCGCAAACATTTATTAAACATTGAAAATCCGCCGCTTATCCAAGTAGATGGGAATATTAATTTTGAAACTATCGAGGCAATGGACAATGCTGCTGATATCTATGTTTTAGGGACATCTGCATTGTTTCACAATAAAGATCATACAACGTACTATGAGAGAGTTGCTAGATTAAAAGGAGCTGGAGGGAAATAACGTGGAAATAGGCGTATCTATATTAAATATTCCGATGTTATCATTAGCAGATGAAATCGAAAAACTAAACAAGGAAGCAATTGATTATTTTCATTTGGATGTCATGGATGGTCATTTTGTCGAGAATATGACTTTTGGTCCAGATATCATGAAAGAAATAGCTAAAGTGGCAGATAAACCGCTTGACATTCATTTGATGGTTGATAACCCAAAATTTTTTATTGAAAAAGTTCTGGACATACACCCAAAATACGTGACAGTTCATTATGAAGCATTTAAAACTGACAAAGCTGTTTTTGACGTGCTGGAAAAGCTTAGATCAGCAGGAATTTTACCTGGTTTAGCTGTTAATCCGACGACTCCTGCTGAAAAAATCAAACCATTTCTATCAGAAGTTGATGTGTTATTACAAATGACTGTACAACCAGGGTTTGGCGGTCAATCATTTATTGAAGACACACTAGATAATATTAATCAGTTTGCATCATGGAGACAACAATATCAATACGATTATGTGATCGAAGTAGACGGTGGAATTAATGACGAGACAGGAAAACTATGCGTCGAAAATGGTGTAGACATATTAGTGCTGGGTTCATATCTTGTGTGTGCACCAAATCGAGAGCAGGCTTTGGAGAAAGTTAGAGGAGTTCAAAGAAAAGCTGGCAACTAGGCACTTGCTTCCTAGTTGCCAGCTTTTTTGCGCAGCAATGATTCGCTATAAAGGATTTCGTTTCATTTGCTCATAGATCACTTATTAGAAGTTTTTTTGGGGGAGAAAAGTTTTCTAATTCCTGTTACAGGAATTACCATAGGTAAAGCTAGATTCGTTAAGTTTTCCAAAAAAAACTGTAACTGATGGTTTTAAATACATAATAGAAAGTTTAATAAAATATTTAAGAAAATCAAATATAGGAGTTGTTGTTATTAGTTCTGGTGAAAAGTTTCAAGTATCTCCCAAAGCTGCAAGTCGGTGTTGGCAAAAGAGATAGCAACTGATATCATGAAGTTAGAGTCATGCTGGCATCCAACCCAGCTGATTTTTAACAACAGTGACGGGAGGAAGAAATAAATTGGCGAGTGTTGTAGTAGGGTCTGACCATGGCGGATTTCGTCTGAAGCAAGTGATCAAAGACCATCTGGAAAAGAAAGGGCATAGTGTGCTGGATGTCGGCTGTTTTTCTGAAGAATCGGTGGACTTCCCTGTATATGCCTCCGCGGTCTGTGAAGAAGTGTTAAAGAGTGACGTGCCGGGTATTTTAATTTGCGGTACTGGCGTGGGTATGTCAATGGCGGCGAATAAGCACCACGGCATCAGAGCATCATTAGTCGGCGATGTGTTCACAGCTCAAGCTACTCGTGCGCACAATAATAGCAATGTTCTTTGTCTGGGCGAGCGGGTCACAGGCAGCGGCTTGGCGCTGATGATTGTCGACACATGGCTAGATACGCCGTTTGAGGGCGGCAGACATATGAAACGGGTAAACATGCTGGATGAGCTGTAACAAAAAGAAACAGCAATGCACAAAATAACTCTTCGAAATAACCTGAAGAGTTATTTTTTATTGTTTTGCGTTGCGGTAAGAACGTGTTCCCAGCAGGCTCATGCAGGTTTTAAGAGGAAGCGCATGGTTTGTGGCGCGTATTTAATCTGAAAATAGTTGAATCGTCAACTAACTAAGCGTACAATAGGAATGGAAAGGCAAAAGAGGTGACACACACGTGACCAATTTAAACCAGCTGTCGACTAATGTTTCTGTTGTTCATCGCAGCAGTCAGAAGTTTTATGATAAATACGGAGAACAATTCGGACTTGGTGCAGGACAGTTCAACTTTTTAATCGCAATCAATGAGTACGAGGGCATCACGATGAAAGCACTGGCGCAAAGTGGTGCGTATGACAAAGCACTCGTGAGCAAAGCGGTCAACAAACTGACTGAGCTCGGTCTTGTCAGGACGGAGATAAATCGCGACGATAAAAGAGAACGCTTTCTTTTTTCGACAGACCGCACGAAAGAGATTATGAAAGATTTATACTTGATTCGCCGCGACTGGTTCAATCAGTTGACGAAAGGGTTAAGTGAAGCGGAAATTGCCGAGTATTTGCGTATTCAGCAGCGTATTGCTGACAATGCGCTGAATGTTGAGGAACAGGAAAACATTGCGATGGAATTTTTCGGGTTTCAGAAATTGACCCTGCTTGATTATCCCGGAAAAATGGCTGCAACGGTTTTTACTGGCGGATGCAACATGCGCTGCCCGTTCTGCCATAATGCGGACCTTGTTTTTTTGCCGGCGGATTTACCGTCTGTTTCTGCTCAGGAAGTGCTGGCATATTTGAAGAAGCGCCAAGGTGTGCTTGAAGGGATTTGCATCAGCGGGGGCGAGCCGCTGCTCCATGCCAAACAGCTGCGTCCGTTCCTGGTGCAATGCAAAGCGCTGGGGTTGTCTGTCAAAATTGACACTAACGGCAGTTATCCGGAGGTGCTGGCAGCTTATATTGCGGAAGGACTGGTGGATTATGTGGCGATGGATGTCAAAAACGGTCTGAGCAAATACCCGGAAACATCCGGATTGACGAGAAGCAATGCTGTCTGGCTGAAAAAAATTCAGCAGAGCATCGACCTGCTGATAAACGGCGGCACTGACTACGAGTTCAGGACGACAGTTGTGGCAGAATACCATGAAGCAAGTGACATGGATGAAATCGGTAAACTGATTGAAGGCGCGAAGCGGTGCTATCTTCAAAAATTTGTCGATAGCGGCAAAACGATTGCACAGGGACTGCATGCCCGCAACGATGAAGAAATGGTTGAGTATGCAGAAATCTTAAAAAAATATGTGAAAGAGGTCGGAGTCAGAGGAATAGGAGGAAGATAACGTGTACAATGTGTTAAAACGAAACGGCTCGCAAGTTGATTTTGATGCGCAGAAAATTACCAACGCCATGGGCAAAGCCTTTGCAGCAACGGAGACGCCCAGCGATGAGAGTGTGCTGGAACTGTTGACGCTGCGTGTCTGCAGTAATTTCAGCAGCAAAATCCATGACAACAGTATCAGTGTGGAAGAAATTCAGGACAGTGTGGAAGAAGTGTTGAGTGAAAGCGGCTTTACCGAAGTGGCGAAGGCGTACATTTTGTATCGGAAACAGCGGGAGAAGGTGCGTAATGTCAGCGCGACTATGCTGGACTATAAGGAATTAGTGGATAGCTATGTCAATGCCGCTGACTGGCGGGTAAAAGAAAACTCTACTGTGACCTACTCTGTCGGCGGATTGATATTGAGCAACAGCGGTGCCATCACTGCAAATTATTGGCTCAGTGAAATCTATGATGAGGAAATTGCGAATGCGCATCGGGACGGGGATATTCATATCCATGACTTGTCGATGCTGACCGGCTACTGTGCCGGCTGGTCGCTGAAACAGCTGATTCAGGAAGGATTGGGCGGTGTCCGCGGGAAAATCACATCCAAACCGGCGAAGCACTTGTCGTCTCTTTGCAATCAGATGGTCAATTTTCTGGGAATTATGCAAAATGAGTGGGCAGGTGCCCAAGCGTTCTCCTCATTCGACACCTATCTTGCCCCTTTTGTGAAGGCTGACAATTTGGATTACGACCGTGTCAAAAAAGCGATTGAATCGTTTGTATTCGGTGTCAACACGCCAAGCAGATGGGGCAGTCAGGCACCGTTCACCAATATCACGCTGGACTGGACGGTCCCGGCTGATTTGAAGGACATGCCGGCAATCGTCGGCGGGAAAGACATGCCGTTTACGTACGGCGACTGCAAAAAAGAAATGGACATGATCAACAAAGCGTTTATTGAAATCATGATTGACGGCGATGCGGACGGACGCGGATTTCAATATCCGATTCCGACTTACTCCATCACGAAAGATTTTGATTGGTCGGACACTGAAAACAACCGCCTGCTTTTCGAGATGACCGCCAAGTACGGGACACCGTATTTTTCCAATTATGTCAACAGCGACATGGAGCCGAGCGATGTGCGGAGCATGTGCTGCCGGCTGCGTCTTGATTTGCGTGAACTGCGCAGAAAGTCCGGCGGGTTCTTCGGCAGCGGGGAAAGCACGGGCTCTGTCGGGGTTGTGACGATTAATTTGCCACGCATTGCCTACTTGTCAGCGACTGAATCCGAATTTTATGACCGTTTGGACAAGCTGATGGACCTGTCGGCAAGGTCGCTGAAAATCAAACGTGATGTCGTCACGAAATTGTTGGACGAAGGGTTATATCCGTATACGAAACATTATCTCGGCACGTTTGACAATCATTTTTCCACTATCGGCTTGATTGGCATGAACGAAGCCGGGTTGAATGCGCCGTGGCTGAGGGCGGACCTGACCCAAAAACAAACACAAGCGTTTGCCAGACAAGTGCTGACCCATATGAAAGAACGGCTGGTAACGTATCAGGAAGCTTACGGCGATTTGTACAATCTTGAAGCTACCCCGGCCGAATCAACGACTTACCGTTTGGCCAAACATGACAAACAAAAATATCCGGCTATCATCACGGCAACGGAGAACGGCAACACGCCGTACTACACTAACAGTTCCCACTTGCCGGTAGGTTACACGGAAGATGTGTTTGAGGCGCTGGACATTCAAGATGAACTGCAGACGCTGTACACATCTGGTACCGTGTTCCATACGTTTCTTGGAGAAAAACTGCCGGACTGGCAAGCGGCAGGCAAACTAGTCAGGACAATTGCCGAAAACTATAAATTGCCGTACTATACTTTATCGCCGACATACTCTGTCTGCAAAAATCACGGGTATCTCGCCGGAGAGATTGCGGTGTGTCCGGATTGCGGCGAGCCGACGGAGATTTACAGCCGTATCACCGGCTACTATCGACCGGTCCAGAACTGGAATGCCGGGAAAATTCAGGAATTCAAAGAACGGAAACTGTATGATGTCGGGTCGCATTCAGCGTCTGTGGCACCACTGAGTGCACCCCGGGCGGAGCAAACGGCACCGCAACCGTCTGAAAAAGGACTGTTGTTTGTGACAAAAACATGTCCGAATTGTTCCCGGGTGCAGCAGCTGCTGACTACAGCCGGTGTAGCATATCAGACAATCGATGCGCAGGACAACTTGGACCAGGCTTTGAAATATCACGTGATGCAGGCGCCGACACTGATTGTCCAGCAAGACGGCAAAGACACGGCGATTACCGGTCTGCCGGCGATTCAACAGTTCGTATCGGCGCAATAGGAATGTAAGTTGACAAAGCAGGTACCATCACTTGTGAGAAGATGGTACCTGCTTTTTGGTTGAAAGGACACATTGTGACAGGTTCGGAGTAAGGCACTGAGTTAGTCGCAGCTTTGTTTATGTCATTATAAAAAAGTGCAGATGAATTGACTTCCGCCGCGGAAAAACTACAATAGAAATATACTTTCAAAAAGTAAGTAAACAGGAGGCGCTTTTATGCTTAAAGGCAAAATATATCCGGTCAACTCTGCAAGAATCCCAGTTCAAAACCCGTTCATCCTAATTGCGAGACACGTCGACCGCTACCCGGCGGGAAATGGCGACATGGCTCCTGCAGCTTTTCCGGATGACTGGGAAAGAGGGAATGATTTCACATCAAATAGAGGTTGGCATATGTACCACGGCGAGTATGTGCCGGGATTTCCTGCACATCCGCATCGCGGGTTTGAAACAATCACTTATGCGCGGCAAGGGACGATCGACCATTTTGACTCCCATGGAAATTACGGCCGGTACGGCGACGGCGACATTCAGTGGATGATTTCCGGCAAAGGACTGCAGCACGCTGAAATGTTTCCGCTCATTCATACAGATAAAGAAAATCCATTTGAAATTGTACAAATTTGGCTGAATTTGCCGTCTCACATGAAGATGGCAGAGCCGTCTTACCGCATGCATTGGCGTGAACAAACACCAGTGGTCAGTTTGTCTGAAAAAAATCCGGCAGAGAACCAGTTGAAAGTGCTTGTCGGCCGATACTTCGCGACAGCCGCACAGCGTCCTGCTGACACATCTTACGGCTTTGACGAAGACCATTACATCAACGTCTGGGACGGTCATCTCAAAAAAGGGGAGAAAATCACCATGCCCAAATTCCCGGAAGATGTCAAGGTTCAATTGTATGTTGCTGACGGTCTGCTGGCAGCTGCAGATTATGAGGTCGTAAGTGATTCGCTGCTGGTGTATACATCTGATACAGAGCTTGTGTTCACTGCCCGCGAGGACACTGAGTTTATGGTGTTCACCGGTAAAGCAATAGACGAGGAAGTTTTCGCTTACGGACCGTTTGTGATGAATACTCGCGAAGAAGTGATTCAGGCGTACCGTGATTTTGAAAAAAATCAGTTTGGCGGCTGGCCTTGGAGCTCTTCCGCTCCGGTGATACCATCTGACAAGGGGCGATTCTCTGTTCATGACAAAGGAAGCAAAATCACGTATCCGTCGGACGCGTCAGAGATCAGCTAAATCCTTAAATAACACCGCCGGCAACTGATAAACTGTTGGCGGTGTTTTTTATCAGATCACTGGCGCTTATTATGATATGATGAAGCTATAACTGTTTAGGAGAAGAAACATGGTAAACATTGATGTTGCTGTCGTATCAAGGTTAATAGAGGAACAATTTCCTGAATGGTCGCATTTGCCCATCAAACCGGTTGAAACAAGCGGTCATGATAACCGCACCTTTCATTTGGGCCAGCAGCTGAGTGTCAGACTGCCAAGTGCGGAAGCTTACGTGCCGCAAGTTGCAAAAGAGCAGAGGTGGCTGCCTTTTTTGGCGAAGCAGCTTTCCTTGCCGATTCCTGAGCCGGTGGCGACAGGGGCGCCGAGTGATGACTACCCATATCCGTGGTCAATCTACAAGTGGTTGGCTGGCGAGACGCTCACTTCAGCAAATGTGCTTGATTTCTCCTGCTTGGCGGAGGATTTGGCTCGCTTTTTAGTTGACTTGCAATCAATTAACGCGACTGGCGCCCCGTTAGCCGGCGCACATAATTTTTACAGGGGCGGAGGCCTTGCAGTGTATGATTCAGAGTATCGTGAGGCTGTTTATCACAGCCGTTTTTCCGATAAACATGTGTTACAAGAAATTTGGGAACTGGCACTGGCTTCCAGCTGGCAGCATGAACCGGTTTGGGTCCACGGCGATATTGCGCCCGGGAATTTATTGGTCAACAACGGGAAACTATCCGCAGTGATTGATTTTGGCATGCTAGGTGCAGGAGACCCTTCGTGTGATGCAGCAATCGCTTGGACGTTTTTTGATGCCGACAGCAGAAGCGTCTTTAAAAAAGAATTGGGTTTCGATGATGAGACGTGGCACAGGGCAAGAGGCTGGGCATTGTGGAAAGCGTTAATCACCTGTCGAGCCGATAATAAAAAGCTGGCAGCAGATGCCCATGACACGGTGAAAACAATTGTGGCTGATTACCATAATAACGAATAGCTACCTAAAAAACTTCCTGTTAGTTGGAAGTTTTTTAGGTAGCTAATATAAAATTGAAAAATGGGAAAGCTCCGACGAAACGTCGCGTTGTTCTTCTGCTACATCACGAATAAATAAACGTTTTTGCTGCTGCATATAGCTGATTAAAAACGCGATTTTTTCTTCTGTTCCTTGTACTAGGCTTTCCACTCTGCCGTCTGGCAAATTGCGGACCCAGCCGGTCACACCGACTTTTTTTGCGATTAAGGAAAACTGCTGTCTGAACCCGACGCCTTGTACATTTCCCGAAAAAATCAGGCGCTTAGCGATTAGTTCCGTTTCCGGAAAGTCGGGCATGTCAGCCAAGTTGGACTGTTGTGTGATATAGCTTTTTTTTAAGTGCTCCAGCCATTTTTTTATCATCGCTATCCCCCCGGTTCTTATTACCAAAAGTGTAACATATTTTGTGTGAAAGTCTATGCAGAGCATTTGTTAGGCTGTCATAAAAAAAGAAAGAAATATTTCTGAAAAAGGAGTATGATAGAATGTACTGGAAGGATTCAATTTTTAGAAAGTGATGATACATGAAACCAACAATAACTTACGAAGAAGTATTGGCATCAAGTAAAAAGAAAACAATCGGCTTTGTTGACGTGCGCAGCCCCAAAGAATACCAGCTGTCTACCATTCCCGGAGCAGTCAATATTCCGGTCATGGACGACCAAGCTCGCGAAGTAATCGGGAAGATGTATAAAGCCGGACAAATTGATGATGCCAAGCAGTATGGTGTGACGTGGGCCTCGGCGCGACTGCCGGAGATGTACGCCCGATACCGTCAGCTGTTAAATGAATATGATGAACTGGCTCTTTTTTGCAGCCGCGGGGGCATGCGGTCGGATACGATTTTTTCGCTGTTGAAGGCGCTGGGACTGCCGGTCAGCCGTATTAAAGGCGGGTATAAAGCATACCGCCATTACGTCTTGGAACATCTTGCCGAGCAAGTGACGCGTGTGCAATTTGTGACACTTTACGGTCTTTCAGGCAGCGGAAAAACTGATATTTTAGCAGAACTGTCAAAGCTGGGTGCTAACGTTCTGGATTTAGAAGCCTGCGCTAATCACAGAGGATCGCTTCTGGGCAGTATCGGCTTGACAGCACCTCATTCGCAGAAAATGTTTGAAAGCATGTTGTTCGATGCCAGCCGCAATTGGCAAACCGGTGATGTTGTCTTTACGGAAGGGGAAAGCCGCCGTATCGGCCAAGCGGTCATGCCCCAGCCGCTGTACGAACAAATACAAAACGGGCAAAAAATATTTATAGACGCAGCGCTGCCATATCGTGTCAATCAAATTTACCATGATTATGTTGAGGCAACTGATGTGACGGAGCTGATAAACACACTGTCTTATATGGGAAAAGTCATGAATCAAGACCGGGTGGCAAAGATGCAGCAGCAGTTGAAAGACGGCGAGGCTAAATCAGTTATTGAAACATTGCTAGTGTCTTATTATGACCCCAAATACAGTTATCGCAAAAAAACATATGCTAAAACGTTTACCAATCAAAATGCTCAAGAAACAGCCGCTGCTATTTTGGCATGGCAGCAGTCAGCAGTTCGGTTGTAAACAAAAACAACAGGTAGGCTTGTGCGCACCTGTTGTTTTTTTGCGAGCGTGATAAAAATTTGTGATTAAATGCTTTCTGAAGGACCACTTCATTCGCATCAAACTGTCCGATGCGTTTATAATAGTAAGCAAAGAAACAGACGAGTCATTGCCGCTGCTCATTGAGGGCGAGCAAGTCGACCTCGTGAAAAAAATCGTATGGGACAGGAGGCTGAAAACATGCGTTTCTTAATAGCGCCTGATTCGTTCAAAGAGAGTTTATCTGCACAGCGTGTTGCTGAAGCGATTAAAAAAGGATTTGAGAAACAGTTCCCGGATGCACTGTTTGATTTGCTGCCGGTCGGTGACGGCGGTGAAGGCACCGCCGATATACTGGCGACAGGTTTGGGCCTGACTGATGCCACGGCGGAGGTGTCGGCTTATCATGGCGGGACGGCCAAGGTAGCCTATGCAGCTGATGAGCAGACCGCTCTCATAGAAATGGCGGAAGTTGCTGGGCTGGAAAACATTCCGCCGGAAGATAGAGACCCGTTGAAGCTGTCGACAAAAGGTTTGGGTGAGTTGATTAGACAGCTGGTCAATCAAGGGGTGAAAAAAATAATCATAGCTGTCGGCGGCAGTGCGACCAATGACGGCGGAATCGGTATGGCCGCCGGGTTAGGCTATGATTTTTTCGACGCAGCAGGGCGGCTTTTGGAACCGGTTGGTGCAAACTTGGGAAAAGTCGCTTCTTTTACCGCGGACCGGGTGCCGGAAAATTTGAAGGACACGGAGTTGATTGTCGTATCCGATGTGACAAACAAGCTGTGCGGTCCACTGGGGGCAACCTATGTCTTTGGGCCGCAAAAAGGTTTGCCTGAAGAACGGTTACGTGAAGTCGATGATGCGATGTATTCGTTTTACACGCTGGTGTCGCCTGAGACGATTCATGAACCAGGCAGCGGCGCAGGCGGCGGTATGGCTGCCGGTCTGCGGGCATTTGCGTCCGGCACCATTGTTTCCGGTATAGATTACGTGCTGGACAGCTTGGATTTTGACCGGCGGGCTGCACGGGCGGACGTGATTATTGTCGGCGAAGGTAAAATGGACGGTCAGAGTTTTAAAGGAAAAGCTCCGGTCGGTATCGCCGAACGGGTGCCTGAAGGCAAATTGGTCATTGCGGTTTGCGGCAGTCTGGGAGACGGGCTTGACGATTTGTCTAATTACGGTATTCATGCAGTATTCCCAACGTTGTCACATATTGCCCCGTGGGAGGATATACGCGCTGATGCTGAGAAAAATGTGCGGCGAACATCTGAAAATATCGCTGCGCTGATTAAAGCTGCCGGTTTACTAGCCGCTAAAGGAGCTTTGACAGATGTATAAAGGTGTGCTGTTTGACTTGGACGGTGTGCTGATTGATACAGCCCGTTACCATTATCAGGCGTGGCAAGCACTGGCGAAGCAGCTGCAGATTCCTTTCACTGAGCAGGATAATGAGCGCTTGAAAGGAGTGTCGCGAGTTGCGTCGCTGGACATCCTTCTGGGGCTTGATAAAACGGGACGGACATACACTGAAGACGATAAGGCGCAGTTTCTTCAAGTGAAGAATGACCATTATTTGAGTTATATCAAACACTTGACAGCGGCGGATATTTTACCGGGAGTCATCGAAGCGTTGACTTTTCTGAAAACTGAAAATATCCGGATTGGCTTGGGCTCCGCCAGTAAAAATGCACCGTTTATCCTTGATAAAACGGGTTTGTCCGCTTATTTTGATGCGGTTATTGACGGCAACATGGTAACTCAAGCCAAACCGCATCCGGCAGTCTTTCTGTTAGGGGCAGAAGCGTTGCGGTTGATACCGTCGGAATGTCTCGTGGTCGAAGATTCTGAAGCAGGCTGTCAGGCAGCGGTTCATGCGGGCATGGCAGTAATAGGTATCGGGGAAAGAGAACACTTGCCATCGGCCGACAAGGTAGTGGCGTCCATGCGGTCGTTTAAGAAAGTTATCATATTCAACTAAATTATGACTCAAAGCATCCAGCCGGAAAGATTATGTCTTTCCGGCTGGATGCTTATTTTGATTCATTGGCCAATGACATCAGCGGACTTACGAAAAATTGTTTTTATTCACAGTTCAAATATCGAGCGTTTTTAAATGGAAAAATCACGAAGTTAACATACACCAGTACTTTGAACGGTCTCCTTGTATGACGGGATGATGCTGGCTTGACGGAAACTTATTTTTTGGAAGTCTATCAATAGACAAACACGCTAAACGTGATATAAGCTGATGGCAAGACGCAGAGACAAATAAAAAAGGCGCGTTCCTAATTTGTGCTGCGAGGTTTACGGCACAAATCCCGGAGCGCGGCGAAGACTTCCGTTCGTTTACTGCGTGTTTATATACAGTTAATTTTTTTATAACTAAAAGTTAACGGTGTGGATGGAGAGAGGAGGGTATCTCAAGCTAAATATTCTTTCAAAAATACTTCGTTTTGCCAAAGATATGTCGACAAGATGCAAAAGCTTAAGCAGTTGTTGGAATGTTATGTCTAAGGGGGGAAACAAGAATGGGAAGCGGAAAAAGAGGGCTGAAGTTTTTATTAATTACATGGCTGTTTTTTCCTCAACTAATGGGAAACTATTTTGTGCGTGCAGAACCGGCGGCAGTTGAGTCGTCTAGTGCAGTCAGCGCATCTTCAGAAACGGCGACAGCAGAGACTGTTTTACCGGAAACGTCGCTGACCAATCCATCGTCAGAGACAAAAACGGAAACGCGTCAAACTGAAAAACGCTCAGAAGAGTCGACGACTCAGCCGACGAAAGAAAAAAGCAGTCAGACGGAACCAAAGCCGACGGCAGAGTCTGAAACTTCGTCGGCACCCAAGCAGGCTGACTCACTGGCCAACAGACTCGTCTCGCAGGAATTAAACTATTTGCCGGCGGATTTATCGTTGCCTGGTCTGGTGACGGATACCGAAAATTACACATGGCGGAAAGCAGAAGTACAGGACCCGTGGAAAGGCGGCATTTTACAATTAAAAGTAAAAGATGTTGTGAAGGGCAGGGATATAGCACGATTTGAGAATATCGTCCGCCCTGTTTTGAAAATGACTTACAAAGTCTACTTGCCGCCTAATAATCCCAATCTCACGGCTGAATCCATGAGGCAGGCGATAATCATGGGCGAGTCGAGTGTGATATTTGCCGGCAGAACTGTACCTCTGCGGGAAGACCAAATCAAAATAGAAAACAATAAAACGCTTGTTGTTGACTTTGACAGTAAAGTTTCAGGATTTTTAGAGTATATCAGTGCCTTTATTGATAACTTTTTAAATATCCTGGCTGAATTGCTAAATACAGCCAGCAGTACTGAAGTCGGATTCACGTTGACTTTTGACGCAAACCAACTTGGCGCAAATGGTGCGGTTGAGGATAAATCCGTAGGGAAAGTTGTGTCAAAAGGGAAACTGCCGCCGAGTGCTGATGGCCGTATCAACCTTCGCCACGAATTTTTCGGCGTCAGGGGCACGGTTGTCCGTGAAGCCTCAGAGGCGGTCACGCCGACGTGGAACCGTTATATTTCTCCTTGGAATCAGGATAAGGCCAACAGTGATCATTTCGGCAAAGGGGACGATACGCAAATAGACGGCAGTCAGGAAGTCACCGGTGTCGGGCGTGTTCTGAAGGGCGAAAACTATGCCTCGAGACTGCTGCAGTTTCCATTAGGTGAAACATATCCGCATGATAATTCAACCAAACGACCTGAATACTACCGTATCGTCAACTTGTTCACCAAGCAGACTGTCGGGACAGCTAATTTGGCGGAAGCCACCCAGCACCAGCCGACTTACATTTCCTCTAATGCCAATGCTAGAGGAGAGGTTCACCGTAAAGTCAAGACGATGTTTTACGGGGCGGCGGATAATAGACAGAGCTTGAGTCCAGTACCGTTGCGGGCACAAACGTCAGACTACCTTGAGATGGTCAATGTGTTGCCGTTTCCCGGCATTGATGTGACTAACGTTGCCGCAGGAACGGACCAGCTGAAATTCAATGTCAATCTGAAAGCATCCAACAGCGACAACGTGGCGCTCAGATATGAGCTGACGGGACCGGGCGGACAGCTGATTAATCAAAACTTGGGGGCAGTGGACGGGAAAATCACCGAAGCAGGGGGAGCAGTGACATTCCCGATGGCTGTGAACCCGGCGCACATTCGTGAAGCCGGCAAGTACACGCTGAAAATATTCGCGAAAGATGCCGCTGGTATCGAGGTCAATCGGACAGTGAGCTTCACCGTTGCCATCAACCGGCCGACAGAACTGTCTTGGTCAAAAGATGACAGGACGAAGGAGCTGACGCTGAATATCGACAAATCCGAAGCTGCCGGTCAAGGGCTGACGCGTCAATTTTACTGGCGTGACGAAGATGTCGGCGATAAACTGCAGTTCCAAATCAAGAAAGGCGACAAACTGCTGACAACAATCGACCGCACTGTCACGGCAGAGAATAAAGTCTTCACTGACTTATCTGCAACGATTCCGGAAAACGAGATTGCCTACGGTGCCAATGTCTTTACAGTCGAGGTCTATCTGGTAGGTGCTGATGGAAAAATCAGCGACAAACAGGATGCGTTGACATTGACTGTCAATGTCAGCGGCAAACTGGTCTTTGAGCGGTCTCCCGAGGTACTGAAATGGACCAAGCGCAACGTGCGAGACAGCCGCGGGATTCTCAAACGCGACGAAGGCAACGGGGTTGAGCTTACAGTACTGGACAGCCGCGACATGGCCGCTGAGCAGAAAAACTGGCAGCTGACAGCCCAAGCTGTTTCCGAAGGGGACAGAGAGGTGCCGTTTGAGCTGGTTTGGAAAAAAGGTGCTGATACTAATCCGGTATCACTCGCAGCTGCACAAGTCGTCATGACTGGAAAAGACACTGAGCCGCAGCACTACCGCTACAGCGGCAAATGGGACAATGCGTCCGGCGTGTTGTTGAATAGTAACAATTACTTGCCTATTGGCGATTACAGCGGGCAAGTGACAGTTATTTGGCTGCTGAAAGACACACCGACAGCGGATTAGAAAGTGAGGGAGACTGTAATGAGAAAGAAGGGAGTCATTCTGGTCATTGCCGTTTTAATGATTCTATTTACCAATCACATGTTTTCAGCAGCTGAACCTAAAACGGTGGATGTTGACAGACAGAAAATAACATTTACTTTGAAAGAAGATAAAACCATTGAGAAAAAAAAGGTGAAACCTACAAAGAAAGTGTCACCGAAAAAGATATTGCCAAAGACAAATGAACAGAGAGCATTGTTCCTGTCATTTATAGGAACCGTGCTGACGGGCATTTGTTGTGCAATGATTTATAACAAACAGAAAGGCAGGAGGTGAGCCGGATGATAACGAATCGTTTGAGATATTTGATACTGCCGGTTATCTTTGTTGGGATATTTACTTCTCAAAGAGTACGGGCGGAAACAGTCAGAAACAACCAGCGGACTAGCGATATCTCGGTCCGTATCGTGGCCAGCCCGATTACTCTGGGCGAAGTGACTGCACCCAGCTTCGGGACGTACAATGTGTCCAGCAAGAGCCAGAAAGTGACTGCTGCCAGCGGATTGAAGGTTCAGGTCAAAGACGAACGGCACGGGAAAGACGTGCCTTGGCAGCTGAAATATAGTCTGGTGGTAGCTGATAATTCAAAAGAAAAGGCGCTTGCGGGACGGACACAATTATTTATTGGCGAAGGCCGGCTGACTGCTGACGGCACGTCATTACCGCGCACCCAATACCAACCGAAGGCCATCTCTTTGCAGCTGAATGAAGACAAACATCTGGTTGACACTGTCTCGGCAAAAGCGACCAATTATGAGTACGGTGTGCCGAAAGAAAACATCCAGCTGGCGATTAAAGAAAACACACCTGCCGGTACATATGATATCACGCAAGTCGTGACACTTAACATTGTGCCACCGGCAGAATAATCGACTATCTAAAAACAACAAAATGGGGGGAAAAACTTATGAAAACGACAAAATTATTTGCAGTGAGTTTGGCAAGCTGGGTTTTATTAGGAGCAGCAGTCTCGGCCGGAGCGGCGCCGGTTGTAGAGCAAACAGGGGAAACGCCTACGGAAGTCAACATCATAGAAGATGATATTGACCCAATCGACCCGACCAATCCAAATCAGAAACATTTGACATTGGAAAAAGTTCCGGCCGGCTACAGTTTTGAATCGACATTGCAAAACAAAAGCTATGCGCTGACAGCCAATTTAACAGACACGATTGATGTCTTCAATGACCTCAGCAAGCGGGAATGGTCTGTCAAAGCAAGCGTCGTCAATGGTTTAACGAAAGGCGATGACCAATTTGAAGTTAGTCAATTCAAGATTAATGATGTCGAGTTGGTCGGGACAGGAGCCAACGGAATTGTCGCGAAATCCGGTGCGCTGGACAGAACAAATACCGGTTTGATTAAAACGAATGTGACTAAGGTCAATATTAATTTTACAGATACAAACACAGTGCTGAAGGTCGGCGACAAATTGACCGGAAAAATCAGCTATCAGCTTTACAACACAGCGACTGCCCAATAAACAATCGCGTGCAAGAACAACACAGGAAAAGGTTGCGTCAGTTACGCAGCCTTTTCTGATGATATGAACGGAGAAAATGTATGAACTATTTGAAACAACTATTTCTGGCTGTGGTCTGTCTGCTGGCAGGTATCGTGTCGGCAGTACCTGCTTCAGCCGATGATGACGGGCAAGTGGGTTACAATATTCAGGCAATACTTCCTGAAAATCAAGTGAACAAAGAGAATTCATTTTTTGATTTGCGCATGAAACCGAATCAGGAGCAGACAATCGAGTTTGTCATCAACAATACATCATCAGAAGCTGCTGAGTTTGAGATCAGCATCAATCAAGCATACACGAATGATCAGGGATTTATTGATTATGCTGACAAAGATGTACCGCCAGACAGCAGTCAAAAGTATCTTATTAACGACATCGCGACCACAGACAATAAAGTGACTGTCCAGGCGTCCTCCAGCAAAATTGTCCCGATCCGCCTCAAGATGCCGTCGGAACAATTTGACGGTCAGATTTTAGCGGGCATTCAAGTGACCAAACAACCTAAAGACACGAAGGCGGAAAAGGGCAGAATCAGCAATGTCTACGGCTATGTGTTAGGTTTAAAGCTGACGGAAACCGATCAAGAGGTACCACGCGACCTGAAACTTTTGGGTGTGGAAGGTGCGGCTGCTTTTGGCAAAACAAGTGTCGTTGCGGTGCTGCAAAATCCGACAATGGATGCTTATGGCAAGCTGAAATATAAAGCAAAAGTGATGAACAAAGCATCGGGCGAAGTGGAAAAAGAGGCAGCTTTTGACAATCACATGCAAATTGCCCCGAATTCGCAATACCGGTTTGCTATTGATTGGGGCGGTGACAAACTGGTGGCAGGTGATTACACGCTGGATTTGACCGTGTCAGATGCGAAAGAAAATGTCTGGGAATTCACTGAAGCATTCACGATTACAGCCGAAGAAGCCAAGAAAATCAATGAAGCAACAATCGGCCAGGCTGGCGCCTCGGATTGGCCGCTGTGGCTGTATGTCATCGGTGGTATTGTATTAGGGATGCTGATCTTAGGCATCGTCTGGTATGGATTATGGAAAAAAAGAAAACCCCACTCATAAAAGAAAAACTTCCAGAAGCTTGTGAAGCGGGCTTTTGGAAGTTTTTTGTCGTGAGGAATGATATAGGTGTGTGGCTGACCAAAAGAGTCTTACGGCACGAGTTTTGTGGACTCTAAAATATTTAATGCTGGCAGTATCTGTTTGTGCACAAAAGGTTTTTTAGGGAATTTGATTCTGTCAATCATGGTGGACACAGCTAATTCTCCCATATAAGATAAATCTGTTGCCACGTTTGATAAAGTTGGCTGGGCCATTCTTGTGAACTCAGTGTCATCGAAACAGATGATGCTGATATCATCAGGAATAATGTATCCCTCTGACTGCAAGTAAGAATTTAGCATAAAAGCCAATCCGGAATTCACACAGAACCAAGCTTCGGGCATGCTTTGAACGTTTTTCAAGCTATTGAAAAGCGCGCCTTGACTTTCTTCGATTTCAGTAATTTCGATATTTTTATCGCGAGTTATGTGGCTGTCTTCTAAAGCTCGTTTATACCCTCGGTACCGTTCGAGATAACTAGGAGAAAATGCGGTATCGCCTATAAATCCGATTCTTTTATGTTTGTTTTTCAATAGTAGCGACACGGCCAGATATGCCCCGTCAGTGTTTTTGGATAAGATTGCATCTGAAAGGAGCGAAGGGTCGTGATGGTCAATCAGTACAGTCGGAATCTTGCTTGCGATAACCGCGTTGATGTATTCATTGCTGCTGTGCGACATAATAAGCACGCCAGCATAGTCACTTAAATTTTGTGGCAGCAGGAGTTTATCAATCATATCAGCGGATAGCGTGCACGTATCTAAGCTGAATTTATTTATTTCACAGTGTTTTTTGACGCTGGCAACTATTTTTCCGAAGAAACTTGTTTGTGAAAAAGCAAATTCGGTTGCCATCAACAGCAGTTTTCCTTTGTCTTTTGTCTTGCTTTCATACTCATACCCCAATAAATGAGCAGTTTTGATAACAGCTTTTTTTGTTTCCTCGCTTACACCGTCTTTATCCCTTAATGCCTGAGAGACGGAATTTCTGGAAATTCCTAAATGGTCAGCGATATCTTGCATAGAAACTTGTTTCATGTGATCCTCCCTAGGAAATAGATTTATACTTTTCTAAAACATTATACCACACCTTTGTAATTATTTGTAATCATGATTACGTAATCTTGACAAAAGAAATTACAGATGGTAGCATTGGGTTGTCTTAAGAAAACGGTTACTCGAAGGAGGAAGAAAAATGAAGCTTAAAAGAATACTTGGTGGTTTGTCGTTAGCTGCATTGTCGCTACTTATTTTCTCAGGATGTGGTTCATCGAAAGACGGGGGTTCAAAAGATAAAGCCGGGGAAAACCAAACAAAAATTACGTTTTGGGCAGCCCCAAACCCGACTCAATTGAAATATTGGGAGGAAATGGCTGAATCATTCCAAAAAGAAAACAAGGACATCATTGTAGAAGTATCTCAGATGAAAGAAAGTCCATCATCTGAAGCAACAATTCAGTCTGCTATTGCTTCTGATACGGCGCCGACATTGTCGGAGAATATCAATAGAAGTTTTGCTGCGCAATTGGCAGCTAGTGAAGCCATCGTCCCGCTAGATAAACAAGATGCTTTTTCAACAATTGTTGCTGACAGAAACATGACTAAAACGATTGAAAGCTGGCAGTTCTCAGATGGCAGCCAATATGTACTGCCGGTCTACTCTAATCCTATTCTGTTTGCTTGGCGTTTAGACAAGCTGCAAGAGATGGGATTTGAGGAAGCGCCAAAAACTTATTCGGAATTGCTTGAAGTGGCTAAAAAATTGTCCGAAAGCAAAGGCGATACAGTACTTTGGGCTAAAAAAGACTTGGGCGACCCGACAGCTTGGATGCGCTGGTTTGATTTCTTCCCGTTGTACAATGCAGCGAGCAAAGGCAGTGCTTTTGTAGAAGATAATAAATTTGTTGCTGATGAAGCTGCGTTGAAAGATGTTTTCCAATTGATGTCAGAATTGTCAGAACTGAAGGCTCTCCGTACCGGTGAGGCAACAGACCCGTTTGAAAATGGCGATAGCATCATGACAGATTTGGGACCGTGGACATTTCCAAACTGGGCGGAAAAGTATCCGGAGTTGACGTACGGTGAAAACTATACTGTTACAGCACCTGTTGTTCCTGATGCATTGAGCGGCGAAGAGCAGATTTCAACTTATGCAGATGCTAAAGGCATCGTCATGTATGCTCAGGCGACTGAAGAAGAGCAACAAGCAGCAATGAAGTTCCTCGAGTTTGTTTACGGTAATGTGGAAAATGATATGAAGTGGTTGGAAGTGACGAGTCTCATTCCAGCTCGGGATGACGCGACAGAAAGCGATGAATTCAAGGAGTATTTCGAGAAAAATCCGGCAATGAAAGTCTTTGCCGAAAACGTACCTGCCGCTGTTCCGGCAATGGACAATGAAAATTATAATGATATTCAACAAGCATTTGGAGAAAAAGCATGGGTCCCTGTTATCAGAGGTGAAAAACAAGCCGCTGAAGCGGTTGACAGTGCTAAGGAAGCTGTTGAAGGAGTGTTTCAATAATGAAACAAAATAACAAATTGGGCTGGCTATTTACCAGCCCCTATCTTATTTTTACAGGTATCTTTTTCTTATTGCCATTATTGTGGTCTTTTTGGTTAGCGCTAACTGATTGGAATATGATTTCTCCCAACATTAACTTTGTCGGCGCTGAAAATTTTTTGAATGCAATCAAAAGTCCGGCAGTTCAATCTGCATTTGTTGTGACGTATAAATTTTTAGCGGTATTTGTTCCGATGGCACTAATCATGTCAATGGTTATTGCATTACTGGTGAACAGCTTGCCGAAATTCAAGGGCTTGTATATGGTTGCCTTTTTCCTGCCGTATTTATCAAGTGGGGTTGTAACATCACTCATCGTTAAAGGATTGTTGTCATATAATGGTCCATTCAATACTTTTTTGCGTAATCAGTTTCAATTGGACATAGACTGGCTTGGAAATGCTCATACAGCTATTTTTATTGTGTCTTTGATGATTGCGTGGAAGATGTCAGGTTATTATGCGTTGATCTTGATATCCGGCTTAGCCAATATCAATCATGAAATATATGAAGCTGCTGCGATAGACGGCGCCAGCAAATGGACAACCTTTTGGAAAATTACTTTTCCGATGTTGTACCCAGCATTTTTCACAGTCACTGTGTTAGCTGTAGGAGTCAGCTTCGGCATATTTACCGAGGTTTACCAGCTGACAGGGGGAGGCCCGAACTTTGCAACAAATACTTGGCAGATGGAAATATATAATCAGGCATTTGTGAATTTAAAATCCGGTTATGCGTCCTCTGTGGCTTTGATATCCTCTTTTGTGACATTTGCTTCTATTGGTGTGATTAGAAAACTTTTAGAAAAATGGGGTGAAAAAAATGGTTGGTCGTAAAAAAAATAAAGCAGCAGTGGTTGTGCGGTATGTTGTCACCACGATTGTGATGTTGATAATGACTTTTCCGTTTGTTTATTTGGTCATGCATTCATTTGCATCTTGGGACCAAGTCGACAGGAAAATCATTCCAAGTGATTTCACTCTCCGTTCATGGACGTGGTTGTTTGGCGATGCTTCGACATCAGCTAATGCACCGTGGATTGGAGCATTTATCAATACGATTATCGTAGCGACAATTGCCACATTTTTAATGCTTTTATTTGCACTGATGGTTGGCTATGCACTGGCGAAAATAAAATTTAAAGGGAAAAAATTTGTGAATAATTTCATCCTGTTTCAAATGTTTTTCCCAGCAATTATTTTGTTGATTCCACAATTCTTGATGATTACCAAGGTTGGCTTACTTGATTCTTATGCCGGGATGATTATACCGACGGCAATCAGCTTATGGGCTATCTTTATGTATACGAATTTTTTCAAAGCCATTCCGGATGCGTTGATTGAAGCAGCAAAGCTTGATGGTGCAACAGATATAGCCATCTTATTTAAAATCGTGCTGCCGATGTCAAGATCCATTACGACGGTTATATTCCTGTTCCTTTACACGGATAGATGGACCAATTTGTTATGGGATATGATTGTCACGAAGAGTGACAGCACGGTCACTCTCAACGTCCTTATCTCGCAAATGTTCGGTCCGTATGGTACGTATCCGGGTCCAATGTATGCAGCTTCTGTTTTACTGACATTGCCGCTGATTATTCTTTTCCTGATTTTCTCGAAACAGTTCCAAGACGGCATGCAGTTTACATTGAAGTAGGAGTTGTCTTATGAAGTGGTGGAAAAAAACAGTTTTCTATGAAATATATCTCCCATCTTTTTTTGACAGTAATGCTGATGGTATTGGCGATTTAGCAGGGGTGCTGAAAAAAATTGATTACTTAAAGTCGTTAGGAGTCGGCGGGATTTGGCTGACCCCTTTCTATCAGTCTCCAAAGGTTGACAATGGCTATGATGTGTCCGACTACTATCAGATAGATTCTGATTACGGCAATTTTGACAATTGGCGGAATCTAGTGTCATATGCGCATCAACGCGGTATAAAAATCATTGTCGATATGGTGCTCAATCATACATCAACGCAGCATCCGTGGTTCCAAGCATCGCGTAAAAGCCGGCACAACCCAAAAAGAGAGTGGTACATCTGGCGGAACGAGCCGAATAATTGGGAATCGTTTTTTGGCGGAAGTGCCTGGGAGTTTGATGAACAGACAGAAGAGTATTATTATCACAGCTTTTCCAAAGAACAGGCAGACTTAAATTGGACCAACCCGGAGGTCAGATCCGAAATGTTCCGGGTGCTGGACTTCTGGATTGATTTGGGCATTGATGGTGTACGCTTAGATGTTATCAACAATCTCAGTGTTGCCATAGAAATGCCTGATAATCCTGTTGCTGATTCGGGTGAACAGATTCATAAGTACGACGTGAATCAGAAAGGTATTTTATCTGCCATCAGAAGCATCAAAAAGCACCTTTATTCAAAAGACAGCGAGTTGTTTGTTGTTGGCGAAGTCAGCTCCGATGAACTGTCTGTTATCCGCAAGTATGTCGGGGAGTCTTTACTGGATACTACATTCAATTTTAATCTGGGCAGCATGGAGCAGTTTTCTGCGAAAAAAATAGTTGACGAGTTAGCTGCAATGAAAGAGCTGTATCAGGATGGCACATTACCGACACTGTTTTTTAACAGCCATGACATGGCGCGCTCGTGGAACCGCTTGGCAAGTGGCCAGTTGGATAGATATCTGCAGTTAGCAGTTCTAGTTTTATTGAATTGCGGCATTCCTTTTTTATTCCAGGGTGAAGAATCAGGAATAGGGGATTTTATTCCGGAAGATGTGCAGTCAATCAGAGATATCCAAGCGATGACAAAATACTTGTCTGAAATTGAAAAAGGCAGTAGTGTCGACAGTGCTTTGGCACAGGCGAATAGTGTCAACCGGGATAAATCAAGAGGGTTTATGCCGTGGGAAGAAGCAGCAGAGAGTGCGCCAAAATGGATTGGTTACGGCAAAGTAAATGCTGATTGTTGTGAAATCGTTGATTGGTACAAACGGTTGCTGGCTATTAGAGCGACATATATCAGTCATCAAAAGCCGCTAGAAAATTTAACTTGGCAAGATGGTTTGATCTCATATGAAATCGGCCAGTTAGTTATTTATTTAAACTTCAATAATCAGCGGGATTGTGAAGTGATGATACCGCCTAATAGTAAATTGCTGTTGGGCAGAGGAAAATTAGAGGACTCTGGCACATGCTGCTTACTTTCACGTAATGGCATTTGGATAGGGCAGAAAGGACGCAACTAATGATTGCAATTGATGAATTATTAGCTACTCATAGAAAAAAACAGCAAATCGGGCACGCGGAAAACATCGTATTTAAAGGAGTAGGAGAGAAAGATGTGTATAACATTACTGCTCCTTTCCGCTTGTCCGGCAAGGAAGTGATTGCCGGCAGAGTCGAGTCGCGGGAGTCGGAAATTTCTGAGATAAGATTTTTTTCTCAATGTGATTCGACGGATGAATGGCATCCGGTCGCACCTTCCCTGTCATTGCCTTTACAGGACCCGTTTGTTACAAAGATAGGCAATGAACTTATAATCGGAGGCGTACAGGCTGAGTTTGATGATGAAGGGAAAAACCCGAAATGGCGTACGAATCTTTACTTGCTGACTGATTTTACTAGCGTTGACCACATCTTCTCCGGACCGTACGGTATGAAAGATATCCGATTAGCCGAATTGGGGAACGGGCAGATTATCGTCCTGACCCGACCGCAAGGCGGTGCGGCAGGTAGAGGGAAAATTGGTGTCAACATCATTGAAAAGTTAAGTGATTTGTCAATGGCTGTCATTGACGCGGCGGTTTTGCTTGAAGACCAGTTCAACGATGAAGAGTGGGGCGGCGCCAACGAGATATATGTAGATGACGGCAGAGTGTGTGTGTTAGGACATATTGCTAAGTTTGATACTGACGGAGACAGGCATTATTATGCCATGACTTTCGAGTTGGACAGTACATATAAAAAAATGATTCGCCCTCAAATCATTGCGGAAAGAAGAGACTTTTTACCAGGTCCGGCTAAAAGGGACGATTTAAAGGATGTCGTCTTTAGCGGCGGACTGGTTATGACTGGTGAAACAGCTGTTCTTTATGCAGGGATAAGCGATGCGGCTGCTCAAAAACTAACAATAAAAAATCCATTTAAGTAAGGAGAAGATAAATGAATATCAATCGTTTTAAAGAGAACCCACTAATCACGCCCAAAGATGTGAAGCCGCTTCATGACGGTTTTGAAGTCATCGGGGCATTCAATGCCGGTGTTGCGGAATATAATGGCGAAGTGTTACTACTGCTGCGGGTGGCGGAGCGTCCGATTGCAACTGATGAACAGCAGATTAAAGCGCCGGTTATTAATAAAGAGACTGGGCAGTTAGAAATCATTACCTTTGATAAAAATGACCCGAAATATAATTTTGATGACCCCCGGACAATTCGATTGGCGGATAATCTTGAGCGTTTTGACTATTTGACGTCACTCTCGTATATCCGGATTGCCCGGAGCAACGACGGGCATCACTTTACTATTGATGATCAGGCATTTATTTATCCATATAATGAGTATCAGACGTTCGGTATTGAAGATGCACGCTGCACTAAAATAGACGATGTTTATTATGTGAATTTCAGTTCTGTTTCTCCTTACGGTGTGTGTGATTCGCTGATTTCTACTGTTGATTTTAAAACGTACGAAGACATGGGGAATATTTTTGCACCTGAAAATAAAGATGTCCTGATTTTTCCAGAAAAAATCAATGGTCAGTATTATGCGCTTCATCGTCCTTCTTTAAAAAGTATCGGCAACTATGACATTTGGATTGCGTCTTCACCAGATTTGAAGGCTTGGGGCAATCACACTCATTTAATCGGAGTAGACAAAGACAATTGGGACAGCGGCCGCATCGGCGGAGGCTTGGTTCCAATCAAGACCAGTGAAGGCTGGCTGGAAATTTATCATGGTGCCACAGAAGACCACAGATATTGTATGGGCGCGGTCCTGTTGGATTTGAATGACCCGACTAAAGTGATAGCCAGAACGAAGACACCAATTATGGAACCGGATGAATCATATGAAAAACAAGGTTTCTTCGGAGATGTCGTGTTCGGCTGCGGCGGTCTTGTCAAAGGCGATACACTCACCATGTACTATGGGGTAGCTGATACATCAATGGCTGGCTGTGAAATGAGCATCAAGGAAATTTTGCAGCAATTGGCGAATGAAAGGTGATTACGTGGATTGGGTAAAAAAATATAATGAGTGGATGCACCAGCCGGACTTGGATGCCAGACTAAAAAAAGAGCTGCTGCTGATCGAAAAAGAGTCAGAGAAGGAAGATCGTTTTTATGATTACTTGGCATTCGGAACAGGCGGCATACGCGGTCAGTTAGGTGTCGGTACAAACAGGATGAACATTTATACGATTAAGCGGACGGCCAAAGGGTTGGCACAGTTTATTGCAGACCAGGGCGTGGAAGCGATGAAGGCAGGTGTGGTCATAGGTTATGACAATCGTTACCAGTCAAGAGAATTTGCTGAGTGGACTGCCAGAGTTCTAGCGTCAGCCGGCGTTCATGTATCGTTAATGGCCAGAATGTGTCCGACACCTGAACTGGCTTTTCTGGTGAGGGAACTTCACACGTTTGCCGGGGTGATGATTACAGCAAGCCATAATCCGGGAGACTATAATGGTTTTAAAGTTTATGGCAATGACGGCGGGCAAATCACATTAGAAATGGCGGGAGAATTATCCAAGCTGTTGTCGGCAATCGATGATGAATTAACCATTAAAGCAGATTCCCTGATTTCTTACATACTAGCCGGAGATGTTGATTTGCTCGATGAGCAAGCAGATGCATTGTATTTAAAGTGTTTAGCAGAGGTTAGTCAAAATAAAGAACTGGCGAAACAAGCAGGAAGCCAGCTGTCAATCCTTTATACGCCATTGCATGGCACGGGGGAAGCGCTGATAACAAAAGGGCTTGCACATGCAGGATTTACCCATCTGACGGTATTAGCCAGCCAGGCAGATGGCGACCCCGGTTTTTCGACAACAACATTTCCGAATCCTGAAGTGCGGACTGCGTTCGATTTATCAGTTGAAACAGCCGTAAGTGACGGAGCTGAACTGATTTTGGGCACCGACCCTGATTCAGACAGGCTGGGAGTCGTGCTGATGGAAAACAAGGTCCCTGTTTATTTGAATGGCAACCAAGTCGGTGTATTGCTGCTGAGTTATTTGATAGAAGAAGCTGTTCGTCAAAGGAAAGATTTGTCTGATTATTTTATTGCGAAAACAATTGTGACATCCGACCTTGGGAAAAAGCTGGCAGAAAAATATCAACTCGAAGTCAGAGAAACGTTAACAGGATTTAAATATATTGGAGAACAAATCAAAGTAGCGGAAAAAGAGGGATCGAAAATTTTTTTGTTCGGCTACGAAGAAAGCAATGGTTATTTAATAAAACCCTTTGTGCGGGATAAGGATGCAATTCAAGCAGCGTTGTTAATGGCTGAACTGTCATTGGCCTGTAAGCAAAACGATTTGACACTGACACAAAAGCTGGAGCAAATTTATGAGGAGTTCGGTTTCTTTCTGGAAGAACTTGATACGATAGAATTTCCGGGAAAAATCGGGCTGCAAAAAATGTCTGACTTAATTTCGCTTATACGTCAGACACCTATTATGGAAATCGGCCATAAGAAAGTTCTTATCAAAGAAGACTATTTAACTGGCGACAAGCTATTTATGGCTACCGGGCGGACAGAACGGCTCGAATTGCCCAAGTCGGATGTTATTAAATTTGTGTTTCAAGATGACTCATGGATTTGTATTCGACCTTCTGGAACAGAGCCAAAATGTAAAATCTATTACTCAACTTGCGCCGGCTCCTACGAAGAAAGCAGCACGGATATGCTGGCGATGAAACAGTCATTCCAGTCACTGATCAATGATCTGAACCGAGAACCTGTATATCAAACACTTTAGTATATAACAGCAAAACAAATGAAACGGATTGTACGTGAATATCGTGCAGTCCGTTTGTTTATTTGTCAGGTAAAAAGAGCAATTACCCACCGTATTTATCCCGCAAGCCGGTGCATAAATAACTATTTATTATTTTTTTAATAATAGATAAATTGTTTTTAAATTTAAGTATTCAACAGCTTGATCTGCTTTTTTATATAAGCAGACAATTTATTTGTTTTGTAATGATTATTTTTCAAAAAAAGACAAATGACAATTTCATTGTCTAATTAATCAGATAACTTTTTATGCTGTTTCTAACAGGTTAACTGTAATTAAAAAATGACAGCGTTTTATTTCTCAAAAATACCTTTCAAAAAATAGTGTATTTATGATTGTTTTTTTGATATAATTTATATAGATGGATTAGTGATAAAAATCACTTATTATAATATTTATTTCTTTACAATGTGTCAAATGTTACTGGCAGTCCCGGTAAGCCGGGGGATGATCAGAAATCAAAATAAATAAAGTTATTTATAGGATGTGTTAAATAACATTTTTTATAGTGCGGAATGACAACTGGTGTGAAAATCCGTTTATGCGGATTTTAACTATAAAATACTATATTTAGGAGGAATTTCATTTGAAGACAGTAATTATTGGAACGAATCATGCAGGCATTGCAGCGGCTAATACATTGTTGGACACGTATCCGGATCAAGAAGTGGTCATGATTGATAAAAACACTAACTTGAGTTATTTGGGTTGCGGGACGGCACTTTGGGTAGGCAGACAGATTGATTCTTATGAGAATTTATTTTATACGAATAAGGAAGCATTTGCAGAGAAAGGTGCAAGAATCAGCCTGGAAACGACTGTCACGCATGTTGATTTTGATAAGAAAATTGTCTATTGTGAAAAGAATGATGGGGAAACCTTTGAAGAGTCATACGACAAATTGATTTTAGCCACTGGTTCTGTGCCAATTTCGCCAAATCTTCCCGGCAAGGACCTGAAAGGTGTAAATTTCTTGAAATTATTCCAGGATGGTCAGGAAGTTGACCGTCAAATGAGCGATCCGAACGTAAAAAATGTCGCAGTCATTGGTGCCGGTTATATCGGTGTTGAAATTGCAGAGGCTGCCAAACGGCGGGGCAAGGAAGTTAAACTGTTTGATGCAGAGCCGACCAGCTTGGCCAGTTATTATGATGACTGGTTCACAAAAGGCATGGATGCTAACTTGGAAAAACACGGCATTGAGCTGCACTACGAGGAGTTGGCCACAGCTTATAAGGGCACAGACCATGTGGACACGCTGGTGACAGACAAAGGCGAGTACCCGGTTGATTTAGTCATCAACGCCATCGGTTTCCGCCCGAACAATGAACTCGGCAAAGAACATCTGGAACTTTTTGCTAACGGTGCTTATCAGGTGGACCGCCATCAGCAGACAAGCGACCCTGATGTTTATGCCATCGGCGACTGTGCCATCGTTTACTCCAATGCACTGCAGGCCGAAGCTTACATCGCACTGGCGACTAATGCGGTACGTTCCGGTATCGTTGCGGCACACAATATCGGCGGCACGCCGTTAGAATCAATTGGGGTGCAAGGCTCAAATGGCATTTCGATTTTCGGCTACAACATGGTTTCCACTGGCTTATCCGTGAAAATGGCCGAAAAGAATGGTCTGAAAGTCAGCTACACGGATTTTGAAGACCTGCAGCGCCCTGGTTTCATGAAAGAAAATGCAAAGGTAAAAATCCGCATTGTGTATGAAACAGAATCGCGCCGCGTGGTCGGAGCACAGCTGGCGTCAGAAGAAGACATTTCAATGGGTATCCACATGTTCTCGCTGGCGATTGAAGAAAAAGTGACTATCGACAAATTGAAGCTATTGGATATTTTCTTCCTGCCGCACTTCAACCAGCCGTATAACTACATCACAATGGCCGCACTAAGCGCCGAATAAACATAATCTGCCGGTTCTCCAAATATTGGAGAGCCGGTTATTTATTTTGTAAGAAGCGGCCCTGCCGGCAATCATCCGGAGGGAGAAACAAAATCGCTTTTTTCTGGAATCGGCCAACACCCCAGCGCGATACGGAAAAGCTGTCTGTAAATGGGGGGACTGTTGCCAAAAAGAAGCTCACCATCTAATGATAAGTGGACGCACTAAACGACCGCGTGTTATAATTTTGGTACATGCTAATATAAAAACATTTGGGGTGCGTAAAAGCTGAGATGATACCCATAGCATCTGATCCAGTTAGTACTGGCGAAGAGAAATGTCTTTTGACTGAAAAACGCTTATTCTGTTATGACGCCCATCCATTGATAGTGGACGGGCTTTTTTATGCAATCAGGGTAACTAGCCGTTAGTTTAGTCACTAAGTCCGGCTGTGCGCCTCCATCTGTTTAAAATTTTTTGGGAGGCGATTGCGTGTTTACAGAAAAAGTGCGAAAGAAAACCATTCCTTATTGGGAAGGCAGTTTCAGTCATCCGTTTATTGTCGAGTTGCAGAAAGGGTCGCTTGACAGTGACGTCTTTCGTTATTATTTGATTCAGGACCGCTATTATTTGGAACATTTCAGCAAACTGCACATATTGTTAGCGGAAACGGCGGCTGACAAAAAAGTCCGGGACATGCTGCTGTCAGGGGCAAAGCATCTGGCAGACGGCGAGCTGATGATTCGCGAGGAGTTCTTCAGTGAATTACGTATCACAGATGAAGAAATAGCCAAGACACCTATTGCACCGACAGCCTACCACTACGTGTCTCACATGTACCGCCAGTTGACTGACGGTACAATGAACAGTGCTCTTGCAGGGCTTTTGCCGTGTGCATGGCTGTATCAGGAAATCGGGGGGCATCTCGCCACAGGCGGCTCGCCGCATCCTCTCTATGACCGCTGGATTGAAACATACGCAGGGGAAGACTCTGCCCAAGAAGTGCGCAGGCAATGCAGCCTTTTGAATACATTATATGAGCACTCTGACGCAGTGGAGCAGCATCAGATGACAGAAGCGTTTGTTATCAGTGCCAAAATGGAGTTTTTATTTTGGGAGATGGCGTACACGCTGCAAACATGGCCGGAAGGTGATCATCATGCCGTCCCATTCCGCTAAACTGAAAAAGCTGATGCTGCTGGCAATGATGACCTCCCTTGATGTAGTGCTGTCGCCTTTGTTTCGGATTGAGGGGATGGCGCCGATGTCCAGTGTGATAAATGTTATCGCAGCCGTTTTGATGGGCCCTCTTTATGCGACTCTCATGGCATTGGCCTGCGGTGTATTGCGGATGATGCTGCTGGGGATTCCGCCGCTTGCCCTGACCGGCGCAGTATTCGGTGCTTTTTTTGCCGGCATCGGTTATCGCTGGGGGAAAAAAAGCGAATACGCGATGTTAGGCGAATTCATCGGGACAGGTATTATCGGCTCCCTGTTGTCCTATCCGGTCATGGTCTGGTTTACCGGCAGTGCACAAGAGCTGTACTGGTTTGTCTACACGCCCCGCTTTGTCGGCGCGGCCATTATCGGTTCATCAGCTGCCCGAGTGGTCTTGTTGAAGTTGCAAGAGATACCTCTGTTTATCAGCATGCAGCACTTGTTTTTCGGGTTTGCGTTTGAATCGCACCCCCATAGTTTGCCTATTTCACGATCTAAAATAAAGTAATACGTCACATCCCCCGTCTGGAAAAACTTGTCAGTCTTTCCAGACGGGGGATGTTGTTTATAAAATGGGCGTAAGCGCCTGCTGCCAGTCGATTTTCCGGTCTGCCATGCGGCTGTTGTTGGCACCGCTGGTGGACAAGCACTGGACGACTTCATAATCAGAAAAAATACCGGACGCCATCACTTCATGGTAGGCTTTTTTCCCGTTTGCAATCACGCGTTCAATCGGGGCTGCGGCGAGGAGGGAGCTGAAATCATTGAGTCTGGTTTCTTTAAAGTTGGTATCTGCACTGCCGGTCCGGTTAAAATAACCGTAAACATCCCACAAGCCAATGTGATGGGCTTTCAGTTGAACCAAACGCTCCTGATAATCTTCCGGCACAGGCAGCTTTAGGCAATCAAATATGATTCGCCAGAAGTAATTGCCGGCATTGCCGTAATACTGATTTTTTCTTAATGAAACAATACTCGGTGCGCTCCCGAGTATGAGTATTCTGGTCTGTCCGTCGTATACGGGGTCAAATCCTTTTTGCATCTTCTATCCTTCCTCGGTAGTCTTTATCTTTTATTGTAAAACAGATGTCTGTGTTTGACAATTTACGGGCACAATTCTCGGTTATCGGATGCCCTGTTTTTGCTGCGGATAAATGGATTTATTCATGTTGCAGAGGTAGGCAGCCGTACATACGATAAAAAAATAAGGAGTATAGTGAAATCCGAATACTTCAGCTCCGATAAAAATCGGCGCAAGAAAAGTGTTGGTGGCACTGCCGAAAACAGCAGCATAACCCATCGCAGCCGTTAAAGCAGGCGGCAATCCGACAACTTGACTTAAAACCATGCCAAGCGATGCCCCAATGGAAAACAAAGGTGTGACCTCGCCGCCCTGGAACCCGGCGCTGATGGTCAAGACCGTCAACAGCAGTTTCAAAAGCCAGTCATAGCTGTAAATCGTTCCGGCTGAAAAACTGGCATCAATCAAATTCGTCCCTAAGCCCGAATAGCGGCCTTGGTACATAATAAACAGCAGGCAGCTGGCAATGACGCCGATGATGCCGATGCGGACAACAGGATGGCTGATACGTGCCGCCAAGTACTGTTTTGTCCGGTTGAGCGAAGCGGCAAACAGCAGTCCTGTAAGGCCGAACACAACACCTGCAACAGCCAGTTTCAGCAGTGTCGTGCCATTCAACTGAACCGGACTGTTCAATGCAACCGTAAATGCTTCAAGTCCCAATTTTCCCGCAACGGCACTGGCTGTGAAAGCAGCGATTGTTGAGGAAAGCAAGGCTTCGTATTTGAACGAGCCGATGACCAGCACCTCCAATGCGAAAAAAATGGCTGCGATGGGCGTTTGAAACAATCCAGCGAAACCGGCTGCCATACCGGTCGCAAGAAACAGACTGCTCTGGCTACCGCGGCCGGCGTAGCGCCCGACCCAGTTTGAAACAGTTGCCCCCAGCTGCACGGCCACGCCTTCCCGGCCGGCACTGCCGCCGAATAAGTGGGTCAGCCAAGTACCGACCATGACAAAGGGAATCAGCCGTTTGGGGATGACTGACTCCTTTTCGTGACCTACCCGAAAGACCAGTGTCATTCCCTGGCTGGCATTTTTCCCGTAAGTGATAAACAGATAAGTGAAAATCATCCCAGCCGGTGCAAGAAAAGGAAGCAAGTATTGAACATTCTGCTCCCGCGCTCCTGATACGGCCAACAATACTTGACCAAACAGGGAATCAAGACTCCCGACGATTCCCCCGATGATTAAACTGGCAACAATCAAGACCAGCAAGTTGCCGGCTTTCTTATTTTGTGTGTAGCGGTCGATGATAACCCCTCCTTTTCTCTGATGTTTCCCAATAAAAAAGACTCCTGCCCTTGCTGTCAAGGCCAGAAGTCATTAGCCGGTTGCGGCGGTTTAGAACGAACGTGTTCAAGGGAGACATCATTCCCTTTCTTTCTGTTGTCAGTTTACCGAGAAAAAAAGCAAGTGTCAAGTGTTCTTCGGCCGACATTTAATGAGCAATCAGCGGTTTTCCGGGCATTTGGCCCCATTCTTCTTTGTGTAACCGGTCAAATACTGGTAAGATGAAAGTGGGGAAGTCTTGTTTTTAATGACTCTTACAGCCAATCGGTGTGTTTTGACACTTAACGGTAAAATTTGTAATATTTTTGTAAAAATCAGCCCTTAGCCCTATGACGCTCACTGGCGACAGCGATAAAATTGATATATTACCAGATGAAGCAATTAAAACAACTAAAGGAGTTGGTAATAATGAAAAAGAAAACAATAGTGTTAAGTAGTATCGGAGTCGTCATCGCTTTGATCGCTGTCTTTTTTATAACAACGTACAACAATCTGGTATCGCTGGACAATGACGTCAGCGCCAAATGGTCGCAAGTCGATAATGTGATGCAGCGGCGGTATGATTTAATTCCAAATCTTGTGAATAGTGTCAAAGGCAGTATGAAGCAAGAGCAGACAGTTTTTAATAATATAACTGAAGCCAGAAAGGCATACGCCAATGCAACAGACGAAACATCAAAAATAGCCGCAGACAATCAAATCGGCGAATCTGTCGGCACGCTGGTGAATATCATTCACGAGCAGTACCCTGAATTGGGATCAAATGAAAATGTCAAAACGCTGATGACTCAGCTGGAAGGTACTGAAAACCGTATCTCTGTTGAACGCAAGCGTTACATTGATACTGTCAACGAGTATAATAAATCAATCGTTCGGTTCCCAAGAAATGTGGTAGCCAACATGTTCGGTTTTGAAAAGAAAGATAACTTCGAAGCAGAATCGGGCGCAGAAACTGTTCCGACTGTTGACTTTGATACAGAAGGCAGCAACTAAGGACCATCAAAAGGGGTGGGAATAATGAAAAGAATGTTGACAAACAGGGATGGCTCAGTCATTTTCCGTCGACTGTTACTCCTTCTCTTGATACCTTTTACTATGTTAACAAGCGCTGCCGTGTATGCCGAAACGATTTACGTGCAGGATGATGCGAATGTTCTATCTGAAGCGACAAAGCAAAAAATTGCAGATTATAATGCAACCTATGCTTCACTCGAAAAGAAACCAGAACTTCTGGTGAAAACAGTCCAGTCATTACCGGAAGGCCAGTCTATTGAGGAATACTCCATGGAGCTGGCAGAAACATACAAAGTCGGGGACAAAGAACACGACAGCGGTGTGATATACACATTAGCGATTGATGAACGGCAGTCCAGACTGGAAGTCGGCTATGGCTTGGAGGATGAGATTCCTGATGCCATGACGGATGTTGTGACCGATGAAACAGTCAAAGATTTTTTCAGGGAAGAAGATTACGACAGCGGGATTTCAGCAGTTGTCGACAATATCAATGCGCTTCTGACGCACGAGAAAACGATTGAAGATTTTGAAGAAGAAGATAACAGTGGTGTGCTGGTGGTAATTATGGTTGCGCTGGGAGCGTTCGGTTTTCTTGCTTACGCACTTGCCAGATACAGCAAATACCGCCAGATTAAAGACCAATACGCAAAAGATTTCTTTAACCAAGCAGACGACATGGGCATTTACTTGCCGCCGAATGTCAACATATTTACCAGTAAAGACCAGACAGTCAAAGATGTCCAACAGGCACTCCGCACAAAAAATAAAGCTCGCGACGACGAGTGGCTGCCTGACTATTACGATTTCCTGTTTGCCGGCGGTTTTCTGACCTTTTGGGCCTTCTGTTTTGCCACTAGTGCGATTAGAGGAACCAGTGTCTACACTAATCACGGCGGCTGGTTTTATGGCGGTGATAATGATGACCACGATTCCTTCTTCGGCGGCGGAGGCAGCGGCGGGTCGTTCGGCGGCGGTTCCTTTGGGGGCGGCGGCGGGACATCCAGCTGGTAAGCGGACAAGCACTGCTGGAAAAAAATGCGAAGCCCGTTGTTTTTTCAAATAATTGTCAGTTAAAAGACAGGTCACTAGTTATCAGGACAGTGACCTGTCTTTTTTTGTTTGAAATAAACTGACAATTATTTTGATGCAGGCGTTCGGGTTGGAGCCAAGTCATTGCACATTATTGACTCCGTGATAAAGCAGTTTATTTGCCCGCGCTTTGTTAGGGGTAAAGCCATATTCTTTTTTATACAAACGGTAAAAATAACTGATATCTTCATAACCAAGTTCTTTTGAAATTTGGCGGATACTTTTGTCGGTCTGGATGATTTGCTCATTGGCTTGTTTCAAACGCAATTGGTGGCAATACTGATTGTAGCTTGTGCCGATTTCTTTTTGAAAGAGCTGGCCTAAGTATGCCGGGTTCATATTAAAATGGTCTGCCAAATCCTTCAACGAGTAATGTATTGATAAATCTTTCTCGACCATGCGCAGCATCCGCTGGATAATGGGTGAAACAGTCGTCTGCGATAGTTGCAGGCGGGCAATCAGCTGCTCTGCATCAGCAAGCAACAATGCGAAAATTTCTTGAGTGGTCTTTTTTTGCGTGATTTTTCCGATCAAAGCACGCAAAAAAGTGATTTCATCATCATCAGAGATACCGGCATCGACCGAAATTCGATAAAGCATTAAACCGATACCAATGGTGATATTTTGAATGCTGCTTGGCGAAAGCTGTGTCTGTTTGATAGCCGCTTCAAGCTGCAGGAATTTACTTTTTACAGAAGCTAATGACTGTTGATGAATCAGCTCAGTCAATTCCTCATGGGAGATCAACCGTTCGGTTAATTGGGCATTCTTTTTGATATCATGCTCGCTGACGATTTTTCCAAAACCGAAAACCAGGCTGTACGACTGGAGTTTTTGTGCACTGTCATAAGAGATGTGCGATTCGTTCGCTATTGTTACAGGCGTGCCGATGGTCACAAATAATTCTCTGAAAAAGAACAGTTGTTCAAGCCGGCTTGTCAGACGTGTTTGCAGGCGCGAGTCGTACTGGCATAGCAGTGCAAGTTCTTCAGAAGAAATATTGATGACCAGCCCGTCCGGCATTGCAGCTTTCAGTTGCAAAATCAATTCATCTTTGTATTCGGGTGCTAAAGAGGACTGCCATTTAATTGTAACAACGGCAATCTCATGCCAGTTGTCAAATGGTTTTAAAAGTTCTGACCAATTGTCAAAATCATGTTCGACTAAATTATTTTGAATGAGCCGCCGAAAGAAATTGTCTTTAAAAATCTCTTTTTCGTCTGTAGTCCACAACTGTTTGTGGGAACGTTCATTGGTGATTTTATCCAGTGTTTCCTGAATTGTTTGGATTAGTTCCGTTTGATTAATCGGCTTGATCAGATAATTTTCTATTCCGAGCAGAATTCCTTCCTTAGCATAAGAAAAATCATCGTAACTGCTGATAATAATCGATTTAAAAGGGATAGGCAGTTTTTTCATTTCTTTAATCAAGTCCAGCCCGCTCATTTTCGGCATGCGGATATCGGTCATCACAATTTCCGGCCGTTCCTTTTGAAAGATAGCCAGTGCTTCCTGACCGGAATTGGCGAGATAGATGTCAGTCAGTTTGAGGTTTGCCTGCTCAATGAGCTGTTTGATTCCTTTTAAAATGAGCTTTTCATCATCCACGATTAGTAATTTCAATTGGACTCCTCCCTTACCTGAAATGGGATTCTCAATGATACCGTTGTGCCGCCCCATTCATTGCCGGCGACGGACACCCCGTATTGTTCCCCAAACAATTCTTTGATGCGCTGATGAACATTCAGCAAGCCCATCGAGTCGCTTGCTTCAACATCGTTGTCCACCAGTTGTTGGTTGATTTGCTTTAGTTTTTCTTCAGAAATACCTTTTCCGTTATCTTGAACCTGAATCAGGATGTCAGTCTTTTCCTTTGTGCAGGCAATCTCAATGAAGTTGTTGTCCTCTTCCTGCTTGATGCCATGGACGACATAGTTTTCAATCAACGGCTGAATCGACAACTTTTCAATCAGTGCTTCTTCGATTTCTTCACTGAAAGAAATATCGTAAAACAAACGGTCTTCAAATCTGATTTCAAATAAGCGCAAATAGCTGTCGCACAAACTTAATTCGTCCTTGAGGGTTGTCAATTCCTTGCCCTTGATCATGTTTTTATATAATCGTGATGCCGTAAAGAGCATTTCGGCCACGTCATCATCATGGTTGATGACTGCTTTCATGCGGATTGATTCAAGTGTATTGTAAAGAAAATGCGGGTTGATTTGGGCACGCAGTGTTTTCATTTGATAGTTTTTTTGTTTAATTTGGCTGACGTACACATTATCAATGTATTTTTTTAGCTGCAGTGCCATTTTGTCAAGATTGACATTGATGACATCCAGTTCGTCACCTTTGTGTTCACTCGCAACAGGCGCTGTAAAGCTGTCAAATTCTCCATTTTGGATTGCAGTCATTTTGTTGATGATGTTGCCCAGTTTATAGTCAAATTGCCGCAAGTGTTTAAAACTGAGCGGAATAGCGAGAAGGACAATCAGGACAGAAACCAGCGCAAAATAAAAATAAACAAAATATACTTGCTGCAGCAGTTTGTCAGGATTTTCTTTGCTGACAAGTTGATAATTGCCGCTGACATTGTCGATTTGAATCGTTTTCAATTTTTCGCCGTCCAAGTCCGGATTGGTCGCAAACAGTAACTCCCCCTCATTATAGAGAAAGAGTTCCCCGGAAGAGGCACGGTTTTTTTTGGTCAATTCCTCGTACAAATTAGATAAATCAAATATGTAGTACATTTCCGCGACATTATCCAGACTGGCCGGATTATTCAAAGTCTTGTGAAAGCTGATGTAATTATCGCTTTTGTCGTTTTCCAAGTTGAGCAAGCTGACCAGCTGTTTGGTATTGATGCTGCGTTCAGGAAATGGGGCGGTCAGATACTGTAAGTAGTCCCCATCGGTATTGGAAAACAATCTGACATGTTGATTGTCGGTATTGTAGAATACGATTTTGACACAATTCGGGTATGTATAAAATACTTTTTTGACAAAATTCAATGTGCCTAAATAGCTGGAGGCATCATCTGCCATGTAGCGGTCGGTCTTGAATTCAAAATAATCACCGTAATCCAGAGAAATAAAATTGCCTAAATCTTCCAGATAAGGCTGCTGGAAAAACAATTCGTCTGTCAGCGTATCAATGACGGTTTTTTCTTTCGTCAGCTCTGCTTTGAGACTCATAAAATTATCCGCTAGAAGGTTGTCTTTCTCTTGTTTTAAATTTAGTACATACGAGTATACAAAGAAAAATAAAATCGTGATTAAACTAAGGATAATAAAAACATACTGGTAAAAAAGATGACGGAATGTTTTTAATTTAAAAAGATTTATTTTTTTAAAACTGTGAGGTAGGTTCATCCGGCAAGTCATCCTTTTCTGCAGTTAAACGTTGATTAATCCGGTGCTGCAAATCATTAAATGAAAAACTTGTGAATAAAAACGTAAACAGACTGAAAACGAACAACAGCAGACTGGCTGGAAATTCGTTGACCAATAGCAGCACAAAAACCGCATAAATTACTGTGAAAAGAGGCAACAGCGGTTTTTTAAAAAGAATAATCAAGGCGTTTTTTATGTTCGTTTGAAACGTATTTTGAAACAGCGCGATTTCCAAGCTGAGTATCGGAAACAGCAACATCAGCACCAATTTGCTAAACAGATATACTGGTGCGAGCAGGCTCAACACCGGAAAGAGGCTCATGGCAAGGTTAAAAAAGCTTAAAAAAAACAAAACCAGCTGAATAAACATTAGCGGGAGCATTTCCTTTGAAAAACTTTGGATGTAGGTGGTAAAAAACACACGGTAACAGCCGGCATCCGGCAGTTCAATGGCTTTGAAAGAGCTTCTGAATAACGCAATGAGTGACGGGCCAAGCGTTAAGCTCAGTATAAAAAACAAAAAAGAAGATTCGGCTAATGTAGACGGCCCGAACAGGAGAGCTGCTGCAACTAGAGGCAGGTTGCTTCCTATGAACAAAACGTTCAAAACAATGATGCGAATCACTGTCTGTGTTAAAAAAATCGGGTTGACGTGTCGTTTCTCATCCATAATTGGAACCCCTTTCTTTTTTGTGAAAACAATCAGTGCTAGCTATATTAACTATAAAATAGAACCTGACAAAAGTCTAATGTTCCTGAAATATTTCCACTGAGCAACTATAATTCATACAATAAATCTAAAATTTCACCAATTGAGCAAGCGGTTTCTTTTATGTATGATGAGGTTACTAGAAAGGGAGGTTTAGGGTATGGAAGTCAGTTCAGCAGTTACGAAACCCAAGGAAAAAAAGCGGAAGATGTCTAAATTACAGCGTTTTATCAAAAACAAAGAGCTGTTTATTTTGTCTCTGCCCGGCATCATCTGGTTTGCTATTTTTTCTTATTTGCCGATGTTTGCGATTTTGGTTGCCTTTAAACGGTTCCGCTTACATGGCGGTTTTTTCCAAAGTTTTATGGAGAGCGAATGGATTGGGTTGGAAAATTTCAATTTTCTTTTTAAAAGCGGCGATGCGGCCTTAATCGTACGAAACACGGTCGGTTATAACATTGTCTTTATTTTATTAGGCATCATTATTCCAATGGCGATGGCTTTAATGCTGAATGAAATCTTCAGCAAGCAGTTGTCGAAGCTCTATCAGAGTGTGCTGTTCATTCCGTATTTTCTGTCGATGGTTGTGGTCAGTTATATTGTGTTCGCTTTCTTAGATCCGACCGGCGGTTATGTGAACGGTATATTGAAATTTTTCAATATGCAGCCGATTCAATTTTATATGGAGCCAAAATATTGGCCGTTTATTTTAACGGTCGTCTCTATCTGGAAATCCATGGGCTACAACATGATTATTTACCTGGCGGCGATTTGCGGTTTTGACAAGTCTTATTATGAGGCGGCCATGTTAGACGGTGCGACCAAATGGCAGCAAATTCGGTATGTCACACTGCCGATGCTTCGTCCGGTCGTCATTATCCTGCTTATTTTGGCTGTCGGCGGTATCTTCAGATCAGATTTCGGGTTGTTCTACCAAGTGCCAAAAGATTCGGGAGCATTGATACCAGTAACGCAAACCATTGATACATACATTTACCGCGGGTTGTCGACGATGGGAGATATTGGCCTTTCAGCGGCGGGGGGTCTGCTGCAGTCGGTTGTCGGCTTTATCCTCGTCCTGGTGACCAATGGGATCGTCAAAAAAATCGACCGCAGCCAGAGTTTATTCTAAAAGAAAGCAGGTGGGAAAATGCAAGAAGAAAAAAAGACGCTAGGCGAATCCCTTAACAGGTTTGGCCGTATTAGCCGCCCTGCAAATGTGGTTTTGACGGCGTTTTTAGGAATAATGACTTTACTCAGTGTGATTCCGTTTATTTTAGTCATCGTCATCTCATTTTCTGATTCAGAAATGATTTTAAAAAATGGTTATAAGTTTATTCCGGAAAAATTCAGTTTGGAAGCGTATCAAATGATTTTTGCGGACGGCGCAGTGTTTAAGTCTTTTGGCACAACGATTTTTATCACAGTTGTCGGGACGCTTATCGGGGTATTTCTCATGTCGACATTTGCTTATACATTGTCTAGGCGCTCATACGCCTACCGCGGTTTTTTATCAAAATATTCGATTATGCCAATGCTGTTCAGCGGCGGGATGATTGGTAATTACATCGTGATTGTCAATATTTTAGGCTTGCGCAATTCCATATGGTCACTCATTTTACCGCTGGCGATGAGTACTTTTTCGATTATGATTTTGCGGACATTCTACCAGATGTCAGTACCGGAAGCATTGATTGAGTCTGCTTACGTTGACGGCGCCAGCGAATGGACGATTTATTTTAAAATCATCTTGCCGTTGTCCTTGCCGGGCTTGGCAACAATTGCCCTGTTTCTGACGCTGGGCTACTGGAACGACTGGTTCAGCGCGCTGCTCTACATTGACAACAATCAGATTGTCCCGTTACAGTATCTATTGATGAAGATGGAAACAAATATTGAATTTATTGCCAATAATGCCGGAAAAATGGGGCTCACAACCACCGGAGCACTGCCGACTGAGACCATTAAAATGGCGGTGGTGGTACTGTCGACAGCGCCGATACTGATTGCCTATCCGTTTTTCCAGAAATACTTTATCGGCGGATTGACAGTAGGCGCTGTAAAAGAATAGTGTTCTTATAGGTAACAAAGATGACAACATCTTTAAAATATAAATTGGAGGTAGTTACGCGATGTTTAAACGGAAAAAAATATTAGGACTGTTAATGGTTTTAGTCATGTTCTTTATTGCCGGCTGCGGCGGGAATAAAGAGAAAGATGCGAAAAAGGATGGACCAGTTAATTTGACATGGTACATCACAGGTATTCCGCAAAAAGACATAGACAAGGTCAATGAAGCCGTGAACGAATACACGGCAGAAAAATATGACTTGACGGTAACACTGAACCAAATCGACTGGGGTGAATATGACCAGAAAATGAGTGCGCTGGTTAACGCAGGTGAAAAATTCGATTTGGCGTTTACCGCATCATGGCTTGGCGGATTCAACTATTTGACTAATGCCCGCAAAGGCGGATTTTTGGATTTAACGGAATATCTGGAAACCGACAACAAAGAACTGAAAGATACACTGGATGAAAAATTCTGGAAAGGCGCTGAAATAGACGGCAAGATTTATGTTATTCCAACGCAAAAAGAAATCGCCGCGACTGAATTTTTCGTATTCAATAAAGAGCTGGTAGATAAATACAAAGTGCCTTATGAAGACATCAAAACGTATGATGACTTGGAGCCTTGGCTGGAAAAAATCAAAAAAGAAGAGAATATTTTCCCGTGGTACATGTCTGAAGGATATAAAAATCCTTATGAATTTGACGAGTTGAATACGTCTGTCGGTATCAATCTGGAGGGCGACCAAGATAAAATCACCGACTACTACTTTGAAGAGCCTTATATAGAGCGTGTCAAAAAAATCCGTGAATTCATGCAAAAAGGTTATATTAATGAAAATGCGGCTTTGGCAAAACAAACGGACATTGTCGGTAAAGACTGGTTTGTCACATCCACTGTCATGGGCCCGCTGGATACAGCGACTGTTGAAGACCAAGTGAAAAAAGAAGTTGTCGTTACCCAGATGACGGATTCGATTGTTACCAATGCGTCTGCCGTTGGTGCAGGAACAGTTGTCGGGGCAAATACAGAACATCCGGAAGAAGCCATGAAGCTGCTTGAAGCAGTCAACACCGACCCGGTACTGATGAACTTGCTGGCTTATGGTATTGAAGATGTCCATTATGAAAAGACAGGCGATGATACAATCAAATGGCTGGATGCCCACAGCAACTACACAACTCCTTACTATATGTTCGGAAATTACTTCAACCTGTATCATGCAGAAGGTGCACCAACTGACGAATGGGAAATTTTAAAAGAGTATAATGAGAATGCCACACCATCTCCGGCGTTGGGCTTCAACTTTGATACGACGAGCGTGACGACCCAAATTGCCGCGCTGAATAACGTACAGGAAGAATTCAAGAATTTAATCAACACCGGTTCTGTTGACCCGGATGAAAATCTTGAAAAGATGGAAGAAAAAATGAAAGCTGCCGGATTGGAACAAGTGATTACAGAAATGCAGAAGCAATACGATGAATGGAAAAAATAATTAGTGCATAAAAATAGTTGCGTAAAATCGGAGAGACTCGGTAAAACAGACTGCTCTCTTATGGAGCGCAACTATTTTTATAGCAGACAAGTTTGATTGAGGAAAGGAAAAATAATGACACGTCAGCTAAATGTATGTCTTAAACAACTAACCAATCACAGTGACTTAACAATTGAAACTGTCACCCAAGCATTCCGGCATCAACTGGGATTGCTGCAGACAGAAAAGGTGACGTTGACTTTAAGTGATGAGTCAGCCAGTCACTATCAAGTGGTTTTAACAATGCTGCCACCGGATAAGGAGCTGCCATTGGACGGATTTCAGATCAGCGCTAAAGAGGCTGTGTGCCAGATCGAGACGACCAGTGTGGCGGGGCTGTTCTATGCCCTGCAGGAGATGACCCATTTTCTGGTTGAGGGAAAGCTAACAGGTCAGCAGCTGTCTTATCACCCGAAAATGCGTGAACGGGGAGTAATGCTTGATATGGGACGCAAATTTTACTCGTTTCGCTGGATAGAGCAGTTGATTAAACAGATGGCAAGACTGCGGATGAATGTCCTCCAGCTCCATTTTTCTGAAAACGAAGGATTCCGCATTGAATCCAGTACGTATCCGGATATTGTATCGCCTGACCATTTAACCAAACGTGAAGTGCAAGACCTGATTCGATTGGCCAATGCCCACTATATCGAGATTATTCCCGAACTTGACAGTCCCGGGCATTTAAAACGTTTTTTGACAGTGTTTCCTGAATGGCGCCTTGAGCGCTCCGGCGCATATGACCCCTATGTGGACCACCGCGCGCTGGATATCACACAGCCTGATGCAAAGGAGGCGTTCAAACGCTTATTGCTGGAATATTTTGATTTGTTCAAAGACTGCCGCTATTTCCATTTAGGAGCGGACGAATTTGTCGATTTCGACCAGTTATCAGCCTACCCCACCCTGTTGGCGGCGGCTAAAGAGCAGTATGGGGCAGAAGCAACCGGTATTGAGTTGTACCTCGACTATGTCAATGACCTGATTGACTATACGCTTTCCCACGGGTTTCAGCCGCGGGTCTGGAATGACGGCTTTTATCGAAAAAACCAGCCGGAACTCGTTGAACTATCAAAAGAAGCGACGGTCACTTACTGGACGCGCTGGAACCCATCAATGGCGAGTACGGCTGAATTTATCCAACGCGGTCACAAAGTAATTAACTTCAATGATAATTTCTTTTATTTTGTATTGGGAGAGGCAGCAGGCTACCGCTACCCGACGGCCGACAAAATCCGAGATAACTGGGCTGTAAACATGTTTCCCGAGCAGCAGTGCCTGTCAGAAGAACAGATGACCGCTGTTTCAGGTGCGTATTTTGCGATTTGGAGTGACCGTCCGGATGCTTTGACAGAGACAGAAGTATGCGAGAAAATGACCGGACCCTTAGAAGCCATGAATGAAAAAATGTGGCAAATCGTCCGTCATTAGTCAAAAATTTGTAGATAGGTGTGACGTAAAAATGCTTGAAAGAGAAAGTGTCCAGCGAACAGTGCAAGAATTGAAAAAATATATTACCCGGCAGCGATTAACAGTTGAAAACTTGAAATTAATTGATGATCAGACAACAACCGATTTGCTTGCTGGCGACTATTTTGGGAAAAAAAACACGTATTACACGATAATTGGCAGTATAAATATTCCTGAAGACTGGCAGCACCTGCCGCTGTCATTAGAAATTTTCACGTCAGACACGGAGTGGGACAACGCGACCAACCCGCAAATGAAAGTATATCTTAATGATGAACTGATTCAGGCGCTTGATGTCAACCATCGGGAAGTTATGCTGCCGGAGAAATTCAGCGGACAGGCGGAACTTGATTTTCGGCTGGAATTGTTCAGCGGCAGGGAAGAAAAGAAATTCCCGTTGAAGATTTTTCTGAACCAGCTGGACTTGCTGACACGTACTGCTTATTTTGATTTTTATGTAGCAGTGGAAAGCTGGCGGGCTATTTTAGGAGACAGCCATTTGGAGCGCATCTATCAGGATGTGTTGAAAAGAGCCTGTCATGCCTTGGATTTCAGAACACCGTATTCTGACAATTTTTATGCAGGGTTGACTAAAGCCAGGAAAATTATGACAGAAGACCTGTACGATGTTTCTTTTGGAGAAAATTACGGCACTGTGTATGCAGTCGGCCATACGCACATTGATATTGCATGGCTGTGGACAGTGCGGCAGGCCATCGAGAAAGGCGAGCGCAGCTTTGCTACGGTCTTGAAACTCATGAGAGACTATCCGGACTATACTTTTTTGCAAAGCCAGCCGCAATTATATGTGTTTATCAAAGAAAATTATCCGGAATTATATGCACAAATCAAACAAAAAATCAGCGAAGGCCGCTGGCAGCCGGAAGGGGCTATGTGGGTAGAGGCGGATTGCAACTTAACGTCTGGCGAGTCGCTTGTGCGTCAGATTATGTACGGCAAAAAATTTTTCAAAGAAGAGTTCGGCTATGACAGTCAAATTCTCTGGTTGCCGGATGTTTTCGGTTATTCTGCCGCCTTGCCGCAAATTTTGAAGAAGACCAACACACCGTATTTTATGACAACGAAGCTGTCATGGAATCAGTTCAATCAAATTCCTTATGACACGTTTTACTGGAAAGGTATTGACGGCAGCGAGGTTTTGACCCACTTTATCACTACCATCAGTGAAGGTTACAGTCCGACGCCTTATTACACAACTTACAACGGCATCCTTGATCCGTTCACAATCAAAGGCAGTTGGGAACGTTATTTGCAAAAAGATATCAACGATGAGATATTGATTGCTTACGGATACGGCGACGGCGGCGGAGGTCCGACCATTGAGATGCTGGAAACAGCAGAACGGTTAAAACAAGGCTTGCCGGGCATCCCGAAAGTTGTGCCGAGCAGCGGCGTTGATTTTTTCCGACGTCTGGAAAAACGGCTAGACGATAAACCGGTGCCGCGCTGGATGGGTGAGCTTTATTTTGAATACCACCGCGGTACCTATACGTCAATTGCCAAAAATAAAAAGCATAACCGTATGGCAGAAACATTGCTTCAGTCAATTGAAAAATTGTCCGTTGTTCTCGGTACGGCCGACTATCCTGCGACTGTACTGGACAAGCTATGGCAGCTTACATTGCTGAATCAGTTCCATGACACGCTCCCAGGCAGTTCGATTAAAGAAGTCTACGACCAGACAGATTTGGAATACGCCGATATTTTTTCTCAAGGAAGCCAACTTGTGACGCAAGCCGTAGCTGAGCAAGTTGTCCCAGGGGAGGAGCGGCAGCTTTTCCTGTTTAATCCGCTGGGATTTGAACGTACGGTGAAAGCCGTTGTCCCGCTTGCAGAAAACACGATGATTTACGATGGAGACAAACCGCTTAAACAGCAGCGGACCAGCGAGGGCCATGTATTGTTTGAAGTACCGTCAATGCCCGGGTTGAGCAGCAAGTTATTGATATTGCGGGAAAGCAAAGAAACCGGCACTGACCAGCTGTCCCGCTTAGGACGGACCTTTGAGAGCACACATTATACGGTTGCTTTCAATGATGTTTATGAGATCACGTCTTTGTTTGATAAACAAAACAAACGCGAACTAGTTCCGCACGGCGAGGCATTAAACGTTTTGAATGTCTATGAAGATCTGCCTTTAAACTTTGATGCATGGGACATTGACAGCTATTACCGGGAAAAAGTTTGGCCGATTAGAGAAGTGACGAAGGCTGAAATGATTGAGGACGGTCTCGTCCGTCAAACGATTTTGCTTGAGCGGCGTTTTGAATCGTCGACATTGCGTCAAAAGATTCATTTTTATCACAACAGTCGGCGGATTGATTTTGAAACGGACGTTGACTGGCACCAGCAGCATTTGTTGTTGAAGGCAGAGTTTCCGTTAGACATCCACACGTACAAAGCAACATTTGACATTCAGTTTGGTAATGTGGAACGAAACATTCATCAGAACACATCGTGGGATCAAGCGCGTTTTGAAGTATGCGGCCAAAAATGGATTGACCTGTCAGAAGGCGGCTACGGCGTTTCTTTGATGAGCGACTGCAAGTACGGGTTTAATGCCGCCTATCAAAAAATCGGTATCAGCCTAATCAAGTCGGCGACAGACCCTCATCCGGAAGCGGATCAGGGACATCATACGTTTACATACAGCTTGCTGCCGCATTGCGGGTCTTGGCAAGAAGCTGAAACGATGGAGGAGGCGCTTGATCTGAATACACCAGCGCTGACAGTACCGTTTGCCGGAGAATTTTTGCAGCCGCTGGACTCCTCGTCGTGGCTTGCGGCGGATGCCGGTCATGTTGTTATCGACAGTGTGAAAAAAGCGGAGGCAGATTCAGGGGTTGTCGTCCGCTTGTATGAATATAAAAACAGACGCGGCACTGTTACATTCCGGTTGAAGGAGCCGTTTGCCAAAATCGTTTTGTGCGACTTGCTGGAAAATGAACGTGAGGTGATTTGCAGCAGTCCTGCACAAGAATTTGAATTGACGTTCAATCCTTATGACATTCATACCATCAAACTGATTAAAGAAAGGCATGAAGAATCACAATGACAATCAAAGCGTTGCTCAGCAACATGACATTAAAAGAAAAAGTAGGACAATTGAATCAGCGCTTGTACGGCTGGCATGTTTACCAGAAGAAAAACGGCGAAATATCATTGACAGACGCATTTAAAGAAGAAGTCGCCCGCTGGGGCAGTATCGGTTTGATTTACGGCGTTTTCCGCGCAGACCCATGGTCAGGAAAAAATCAGACAACAGGTTTAACCAAGGAAGAAGCATTGACAGTTAGCCGAATGATACAAAATTACATCAAAGAGCATACACGACTTGGTATACCGGTCTTTTTATCGGAAGAATGTCCGCATGGGCATCAAGGGCTGGATTCCACGACAACACCGGCCAACATTTCCAGCGGGGCCAGCTGGAATCCTGAATTATATCAGCAAGTTCAGGAACTTGTGGCTCGGGAAATTCGTGAGAAAGGGGCGCATTTGGGGCTGATTTCCACATTGGACATTGCGCGAGACCCGCGCTGGGGGCGAACAGAAGAATGCTTCAGTGAAGATCCGTATTTAGCTGCTCAATTTACATTAGCTGCTTTAGCAGGGCTGCAAGGAGGCGACACACGGGCGGTTGACTCAAATCATGTTCTGGCAGTTTTGAAACATTTTGCTGCGCAAGGGTCAGGCATGGGCGGTCACAACTCTGGCCCAGTCAATATCGGCGAAAGGGAATTACGCGAAATTCATTTGCCGCCGATGAGAGCGGCAGTCGCTGCTGGTGCAGAGCTGTGCATGGCCGCGTATAATGATATCGACGGCATACCTTGTCACGGGAATGCCCGTTTGTTATCTAGTATATTGCGTGAGGAATTTGGGTTTAAAGGCGCTGTGATGGCAGACGGGTGTGCGCTGGACCGCCTAGTAGAGTTAAGCGGCAGTCCCGCCGCAACGGCAGCATGGGCTCTTGAAAGCGGTGTGGATATCAGCTTGTGGGACAATGTGTTTCCATATTTGGAAGAAGCTGTTTTACAAGGTTTGCTCAGCGAAGAAACACTGGACCGTGCGGTATTGCGTGTTCTCCGCCTGAAAGAAAAAATGGGCTTGTTTGAAGACGCTGCGCCGGCTGTTGAACCAGTCTCAGATATGCAAAAACGCACACTGGTCACAAAACTGGCTGAAGAATCTGTTGTCTTAATAAAAAATAAACACCGTCAACTACCTTTAGCTGATACAGCGGTCGAAAGTATTGCGGTGATTGGCCCGAATAGTCATTTGATTTACAATCAGCTGGGTGATTACACACCGTTTAAGCACGTTGGTCGATGTGTGACAGTCTTACAAGGGCTGCAAGCAAGACTAGCCGGTACGCCAGTTCAAATTTATCATGCTCCTGGCACGGCTGTCACGACACATCTTGAAAACGGGCTTGAGGAAGCACTTGCCGCTGCTTCAAAAGCAGAACATCTCATACTTGTTTTAGGCGGTTCCAGTGCGCGTGATTTTGACACGGATTTTGATGCCAACGGCGCGGCTATTTCAGGTTCTTCAGAGATGACCAGCGGTGAGAACATTGATTTGGCGGATATTCGTCTGCCAAACGTTCAAGTTGAGCTCGTCAAAAAGCTGGCGCAGCTTGGCAAAAAAATGACAGGTATCCTGATTCAGGGGCGTCCGCACAGTCTGTGTGAGATTGAACCATATCTGGACAGTCTATTAATAGCAGGGTATCCTGGTGAATTCGGCGGAGATGCAATAGCTTCTATTGTGTTTGGCGATGCAAATCCGAGCGGCAAACTAGCGATGTCGATTCCGCGCAGCAGCGGGCAGCTGCCAGTTTACTATAACTACCGCGACATTGCTTTCAAGAAAGACTATTTTGATTTGGCAGGTGAGGCGGCATACCCATTCGGATTCGGATTGTCCTACACAGATTTTGAGATGACCAATGTTTCCGTAAAAGACCCGCTTCCTACTCGCGCGCAGCTACAAGCAGGACAAAAAATCGTCATTCAAGGCGAGATTGCCAACATCGGAGGTCGTAAAGGGGCAGAAGTCATACAGTTATACGTGAAAAGCAATCAGCGCAATGTCATCACCCGTGTGAAAGAATTGAAAGGCTTTGTCAAAGTGCCACTTAATGCTGGTGAAACAACCTGTTTTAAATTGACATTGGGAGCTTCGGAGCTGAGGGAATATGATGCGAATATGACCGAAACCATCATGTCAGAATTTACAGCCATTGTTGAAACAACCAATAACCGCTGTGAATTACCGTTGGTGATAGACGGGGAAAACAGCAGATGACAGACCAAAAAGACGCACAGGCTACTGGCAATGTGCGTCTTTTTAGTTTGGTTGACTTTCTGCTGCGGTGTTAATAAATATCAATGGATGACATCTAACACAGTATATTCTTTTTTATCATAGCGGTTGCGGCTTTTTGAATATTCAATCGGCCGTGAATTTTTCAAATAAACGACCTGCTCTACTTCCAGTACAGGATCATCGGGCAGACACTCAAGGTGCTTCATATCCAGCTCAGACGGTTTATCTGCCCGAATCGACCGGTGGGCTCCCGCAAATTCGATTCCCAGTTCTTCCAAATAGCTGTAGATTGACTGTTCGATAATCCCTGTAGTCAAGTTGGGCACCAGGTCAGTGGGCATAAACGTATGCTCAATAACAAACGGTTCTTCGTCGACAAACCGTAAGCGGATGATTTCATAGACTGGCATATGCGCTTCGATTTTCAATTTTTCCTGCACTGTTTCAGAAGGGAAATTCACGTTGAAAAGCAGCGCAGTGCTTCTGATGTTTCTGTTCTTCATCGCTTTTGTTAAACCTGAATAATCAGTAGCCAAAGTGGAAGAGCGGTCCGGTTCGCTGTGCAGAACATAAGTGCCGGCCCCGCGCTGGCTGTAGACCAAGCCTTCCATCATCAATAAATTGATGGCTTTATTAATTGTCATGCGGCTGACATTAAATTCCTTGACAAAATCAGTTTGATTAGGAAGCAGCGTATTTTCCGGATATTCTCCCGACATGATACGTTCTCTGATGACAGCGGCTATTTTTTCATATTTCGTCAAATCGTTCTTCCTTTCCAAGTGAGTATAGTCATATTATAACATTCAAACGGAAAAAAGTTACTTGATTATAATCAAGTAACTTTTTCAGCATTATTCTGCTGCGAGCTGCTGTTTGTCCATCATTCTGACAAACGGATACCAAATCACAGCTACAATGATGAAGTCAATGATTTGCAAGACGCCGCCTAAAATGGAGTTGGTAGCAAGGATACCGCTGAAAACGATGGGAACAGTCCAAGGCACTTGCACGCCGGTTGGGGTCGGGAAAAGGCCGATTGCCATCACGATGTAATTAAACAAAGTGACGACTAGCGGTGCAAGAATCCAAGGAATGAAAATCGTCACGTTCATGACGATCGGCAATCCGAAAATAACAGGTTCGTTCACATTGAAAATTCCCGGAGCGAGAGCCAGTTTACCAATGTCTTTGGACTGTTTGGATTTCATGAAGAAGGCCAGCAAAATGACCACCGCCAGCGTCATGCCGGAACCGCCCAGACCGACAGTAAATGTTTCCATAAATGATTTGGTGATGATGTGCGGCAGTTCTGCCCCTTGTTTGTATGCTTCAAGATTATCGAGCATCAGTGTATTCCAGATCGGGTCCATCACGGAGTTGACAATAATTTGTCCGTGCAGACCGAAGAACCATAGAAATTGAACGAGGAACAAAGCCAGCAAAGTAGCCGGTAAACTGCTGCCCAGCCCGACAAGCGGTTTTTGAATCAATTCATAGACCACATCATGCAAGTTGGTTGTGAAGACACCGACAACGACAGCATTGATGACGAGAAAAACGGATAGCGTAATAATTGCAGGAATCAATGCAGCGAACGAACGGGAAACAGCTGGCGGAACACCCTCAGGCATCTTGATCATCCAGCCTTTTTTCGTGACGCGGCTGAATATTTCCGCTGCGATGAATGCGGCAATCATCCCGATAAACATTCCTTTGGCACCTAGTCTGTCAAGGGATAATAAACCTGACACATCTTCTCCGCTTTCTGTCACCATGTTAAACGGTGTGAGAATCAAATACGATGCCAATGAAACGGCCCCGCCGAAAACCCCTTCAACATCATAAGATTTTGACAGATAGTACCCGATACCAAATGTGACGAAGACGGTCATGATACTCATCGTCGCGTTTTGCCCATTGCCGAACAACGTGCCCAATTGTCCTTTTACCGCATCGCTGAAAAAGGGCAGGTTGTTGATGACAACAACAATTGAGCCGAACATTGTCAACGGAAATGACAGCATAAAGGCATCGCGCAGTACTTTTAAATACCGGTTGTTTCCTAATTTGTTGGCCAAGGGCATGATTTTTTCAGCCAGTTTGTCCATAAATGAAAAATCCATAGTCTCATCTCCTGAAAGTTAATAAAAAATAAACAAAAATAAGTGGAAATCGATTTCAAAATTATGATAGCATGTATTTTTATAAATGTCTAGTCTTTTATTTTTTAATGTTTTATCATATAATAAAATAGAATGTAATATGAAGAGGAGGAACAACATGGTAACGTATAAATTTCCTGACAATTTTTGGTGGGGCTCAGCAGCTAGCGGCCCGCAAACTGAAGGAACCTATGATGGTGACGGGAAGGGAGAAAGCATCTGGGATTACTGGTATAAAAAAATGCCGGATAAATTTTTTGATGAAGTCGGACCGGCCGACGCATCCCGTTTCTATCACACATACAAAGAAGACATCCAGCTGATGAAAGCAACCGGACATAATTCTTACCGCCACTCCATTCAGTGGAGCCGGTTGATTCCTGATGCTACGGGGGCAATCAATCAAACGGCGGTGGCTTACTACAATGATTTGCTGGATGAATTATTGGCCAACGACATTGAACCGTTTATGAATTTGTATCATTTCGATATGCCGATGTACTTACAAGAGAAAGGCGGTTGGCTGAATCGGGCAACAGTTGACGCGTATGTGAGTTATGCGCGGACATGTTTTGAGTTGTTTGGCGGCAAAGTGAAAAAATGGTTCACACATAATGAGCCGATTGTTCCAGTGGAAGGCGGTTATTTGTATCAGTTTCACTACCCGTGCGAAGTTAATATGAAGCATGCTGTTCAAGTCGGCTACCATGAAATGCTGGCCAGTGCGAAAGCTGTCCAAGCTTACCGCGAGATGGGCCAGGACGGGCAAATCGGGATTATTTTGAATTTGACCCCAAGCTATCCGCGCGATGAACACAATCCGGAAGATATCAAAGCCTCAGTTCTCGCTGATGCCATATTCAACCGCTCATTCTTGGACCCGTCGATTAAAGGGGAGTATCCGCCAGAGCTGGTGGCGCTTGTTAAAGAGCTGGGTATTTTACCGGACATCCACGACAATGATTTAGCTGTCATCCGGGATAATACAATTGATTTGTTAGGTATCAACTACTATCAGCCGCGTCGGGTGAAGGCTAAAGAAACACCGGTGGACCGTGAGCGTTCCCCAATGCCGGATGATTACTTTGATAACTATGAGATGCCGGGCCGTAAAATGAATCCTCACCGCGGCTGGGAGATTTACGAAAAAGGTATTTACGATATCTTAATCAATGTGCGGGACAACTACGGCAACATTCCGTGTTTCATCTCTGAAAACGGTATGGGTGTGGAAGGCGAAGAAAAATTCAGAAATGCTGACGGCGTGATTGAGGATGATTACAGAATCGAATTTGTCAGAGACCATTTGAAATATGTCCACCAAGCTATTCAAGAAGGGGCGAATTGTTTAGGCTACCATATGTGGACCTGCATGGACAACTGGTCATGGACCAACGCCTATAAAAATCGTTACGGTTTTATTTCTGTGGATATTCACAATCAGTGGCAGCGCAGCATCAAAAACAGCGGCCGCTGGTTCAAACAAGTATCAGACAACAACGGTTTCAATTAACAAACAGGCGGACAAGAAAAAACGTGTTTTCTTGTCCGCCTGTTTTGTGAAGGTTGCCTCCAGCTTGTCTGCTCTCTAGTTAAGTTTATCATGCCACGAGCGGGCAGTTTGATGCAAGGTTTTATTCAACTCTTCAATGTTCTGTCTGCCTTTGGTTTGGAGCCAGTGTCTGGCTGCCTGCTCGCCTTTTTCGGCATAGACAGCGACACCGTCTTTCCAGGTGGCACGTCCGCACAGCACACCATTGAAGGCTGATTCTGCCTCATGGGCAAAGACCAGTGTGTCGCGGAAAAGTTCTGCGCTGACACCGGCACTCAAAAAAATAAACGGCAACTTTGTTTGTGCGCTTTGTTCCTTGAAATAAGCGAGCGCCTGTTCGCGGGAATAGACAACGTCTTCCTGTCTTTCAGCGAAGCCTTCGACATAGTTCATATTTACAGGCACTTCGACTTTCAACACATCGACATGATACCTTTCTTTTGAAAACTCCGCCATCATGTCAGTCACTTTATGCGGTTTGATTATTGCATATGCTTTGCTGGAAGTATCTGTCATGCCGGCATCATAGGACACCAGTTCAAGGTAGAACGGGATGTCTTCCGCCAGACACTCTGAACCGATTCGCTCAACGAACGCGTGTTTCTGGTCATTGATATCGTCAGTTTCATCGATGTCATAGTAAAGCAGAAACTTCACCGCATCCGCTCCGTACTCTTTGATTCGTTTCACTGACATTGTAGTAATCAAATCCGGAAATCTTCCGGGAGCCGTCGTGTCATAGCCGGTTTGTTCGTAGGCCAGCAAGAGACCGGCGTGCGGGTCTTTAGCGGCCGCGGCCGGTAAGCCGTATTCAGGGTCGAGCAGGATAGCTGAGGCAAAAGGCGTCAGCTCTTCTGATACCAGTGTTTTAAATGCAGCAACAGCTGCGTCGATATCGCCTTGGTAGCCCTCTTTCTTCAGCATGTTTTTCAGTGCGCCGCGCTGGTCGATTGCCAGTGCCGCAATGATGCCGTCTGTCGTTGACAGCTGATGCATGTGCTTTTTTTTGTTGTCAGATAATGTTCTCATTGTCACAGCTCCCAGTTTTTGTCATGTGATGGTTTGTATCGTCAGTCTTGATAATGCCCCTGTTCCCACTTCACCAGAAATTCATCAAAATAATCTGCTGTCGGCTCGATGGTCTTGCCTGCTTCCAATTGGCTGATTTTATCAATCAGCACCTTATTTTCGGCTGTCTCCCGATATGTTTCAGTCAAGAATGCTTCGGCAATGTCGCAAATTAAAAATTCCCCGGAAATCCTGCCGCCAAAGCCAATCACATTGGCGTTCAATTCCCGTTTGGCATAAAGAGCGGTCGTCATATCTCTGACCAGCGCTGCTCTGATGCCGGGTACTTTATTGGCGGCATTCGTGATGCCCACCCCTGTTCCGCAAATAACAATGCCTTGGTCAACTGCGCCGGACGCCACCAGTTCGCCGACTTTTTTCCCGAAAATAGGGTAATGGGTGCGGGAAAAGCCGTAAGTCCCGACATCCACCACATCGTATCCTTTGTTTCTTAAAAAATCGGCAACTGCAATTTTAGTATCAGTGACGATGTGATCGCAACCGATTGCGACTTTTATTTTTTTCATCCGTTTTCTCCTAACACATTTTATTGAGCATATCCACTCTGATTTGATGGCGCCCGCCGTCGTAGGCCGCCTCGAGAAAGGCCAGCACGATATTTTTTGCCAGCTCGGTCCCGACGATGTTCGCTCCGAGAGCAATCATTCTGGAATTATTATGTTCTCTGGTCATGTAAGCCGAACGTTCCTCTGATATTTCGGCCGCAATAATGTGCGGATGTTTGGTCGCGGCGATGAAACTGCCGGCGCCGTAGCCGTCAAAAGCAATCGCCAGCGCATCCTCATGCTGATACAGTGCATCAACGATGCTTTGTGTGGCTGCAATAAAGTCTGCCGCCGGTGTCGGGCTGACATCCAGCACCTCGTACCCCTTGTCTGTCAGCAATGTTTTGACGGTCTCCTTCAGCGCCATTCCTTCTTGATCTGTTCCGAGTATGACTTTCACCTGTTTTCCCCCTATGGTTTGATGAGTTGAATAATATCAGAGTAATATACGTCGTCAGCAGAATCGACAGCAGCATCTGTAATGAGAAAGTCTGCTTTGTTCAAGTCATAGAACTTATAAAAATCCCGTTTGTTAAACTTGCTGTAATCCGCCACAATGTATTTTTGCTCCGCACTTTCCAGAATATGTGCCTGGGTCAGCCCTTCGTCTTCGTTTGAATTGTAAACGGCCGCCCCTGATAAAGCGTTTACGCCGATGAATGCTTTTTGTACGTGAATCGTGGACATAAAATCATTGGCAATCGTTCCGACGAATGCACCGGTTCTCGGCCGGTAGACACCGCCTATTAAAATCAAATCGAACCGCAAGTCATTTTTGAACTTATCAAAGACATGAATCGAATTTGTCACGATTTTAGCATTTTGAATGTTCAGGTAGTCATAGACCAGCTCGATTGTCGTTCCCGGTCCGAGAAAGACAGTATCCCCTTCTTCTATTTGGCCGGCAGCCAGCTGTGCGATTTCTTGTTTCGCTGTTAAATTGATGTCTTTCTTTTCAATATGACTTAATTCCAAAGGCGAAAGGGTGCCGTGCGGGAGTGCTTTGGCGCCGCCGTGGACACGTGTAAGCAGCCCTTTTTCGTCAAGCTCCTGTAAATCGCGCCTGACCGTCATGTCCGTCACACCCAATTGTTTCGTTATCTCTGCTACTCTCAAGATTTGCTTCTCCGCGAGTAAATCCAAAAGAGTTTTTTGTCGTTCCTCTTTCAGCATGAAATCCTCCTTTTCTTAGCGAATATTGTTCGTTAGTGTTTGAATTTATATTACTATTGTTTGAATCGGATGTCAAATAAAAAAATATTGATAAAATATGTTGACTTTAACGTGTAAGCGGTATATTATTTGTTTGTAAAGAACAAAACAGAACAATAACAAACTGAAAAGAGAGGGCAAGAGAATGAATAAAGAAGAAGTTGCGATGATTGGTTTTGAAGTAGTTGCATTTGCAGGAGAGGCTCGTTCAAAATTGATTGAAGCGCTGGCAGAAGCTGAAAAGCAGCAGTTCGAGCGGGCGGAAAGTCTGGTGGAGGAAGCCAATCAGAGCCTGATTCAGGCCCACAAATCACAAACGCAAATGCTCGCTGCCGAAGCTTCCGGAGAGGCAATCGAGCTTGGCTTTATCATGGTGCATGCGCAGGATCATCTGATGACGACCATGCTGTTAAAGGATACTATCAAACATTTGTTTAATATTTATAAAAGATAAGGAGAGTCCGCTATGAAAAGAATAGTCGCCAGTATCGAAAAAATGAAACCTGCTTTTGAAAAAATTTCCAATAACCCTTATCTCAGAGCCATTCGAGATGGTTTCATTACACTCATCCCGGTCATTTTATTTTCAAGTATTTTTTTACTGGTAGCTTATGTGCCGAATATTTTTCAGTTTTTCTGGAGTTCAGAAATAGAAGGCATATTGATGAAGGCGTATAACGGCTCAATGGGAATCTTGGGTTTGCTGATGTCGGCAACAGTTGCCAAAAGTCTGACTGAAAACTTCAATACCAAGCTCCCTAAAACCAATCAAATCAACAGCACATCCACCATGGTGGCAGCAATCATCGGATTTATTTTAATTGGCGTGGATGCGGTTGAAGGCGGTTTTGCCTCTGGGTATATGGGCACCAAAGGACTGCTGACTGCATTTCTCGTCGGCTTCATCGTTCCGAATATTTACAACTTTTGTGTTAAAAATAATATCACAGTTAAAATGCCGGAAGAAGTACCGGGCAACATTTCCCAAACATTCAAAGATTTGATTCCGATTACTCTGTCGACTGTGTTTTTCTGGCTGTTTGATTTAGGTTTCAGAAATGTAGTCAATGTTGGTTTTTCCGAGAAAATCATCGAACTGTTTCAGCCGATTTTTACCGCTGCTGACGGCTATTTAGGGCTGGCACTGATTTTTGGCGCGATGGCATTTTTCTGGTTTGTCGGAATTCACGGTCCGTCTATTGTGGAACCGGCTATTTCAGCTATCGCTCTGGCCAATGTATCGGCGAATTTGACAGCATATCAGGCCGGCAGTCATGCCGACAAGATTTTGTCCCAAGGGGTCCAGTACTTTGTTGCCACGCTCGGCGGTACAGGCGCGACGTTAGTGATCACACTGATGTTTGCTTTTTTGGCTAAATCCAAACAGTTGAAAACGATAGGGCGGGCATCTTCGGTGCCGGTATTATTCGGAGTCAATGAGCCGATTTTGTTCGGTGCGCCGCTGGTTTTGAATCCGCTCTTCTTTATTCCGTTTATCTTGGCACCGATTGCCAATGTCTGGCTCTTTAAATTTTTTGTCGATGTATTAGGCATGAACGGTTTTATTTACAACCTGCCGTGGACAACGCCGGGACCGCTTGGGCTGGTTATGGGGACCGGGTTTGCCGTGCTCTCCATTGTACTGATGCTGGTGATTTTAGTAGTTGATTTTATTATCTATTTTCCATTTTTTAAAGCGTATGACAATGAACTGCTGGCAAAAGAAACAGAAACAGACGCCGCTGCTGGCGAGACACTGGTAGAGACCTTGACCGAAGCGAATATTGCAGAAGTACTCGGTGACAATTCAGAGCTGGTCAATGTGCTGGTCTTGTGTGCTAACGGGGCGACCAGTTCAATGTTGGCCAATGCCATCAAAAAAGGAGCTAAAGAAAAAGGCATCAACTTGGATTCGACGGCGATGGCTTACGGTCAGCATAAAGACGTCATTCACGAATTTGATTTAATCGTATTGGCGCCGCAGATGGCTTCGATGCTGAGTGATTTGCTGCAGGATGCGAAGCAGTATCAGACAAAAGCAGTGTCCACGACAGGGGCAGAATATGTGTCTTTGGCGCGGAATCCGGAACAGGCGCTGGCATTTGTGTTTGACAATATAAAATAATGGAGCTGATAAGGATGAAAAAGTTCCCTGAAACATTTGTATTTGGGGCAGCTACTGCGGCTTTTCAAGCTGAAGGAGCTGTAACCGAAGGTGGAAAAGGAAAAACCTATTGGGAAGATTATTTGCGCGAGCAAGGTGTGTTTGACCCGAGCACCGCCAGTGATTTTTATCACCAATACAAAACGGATTTGGCGTTGGCGCATGAGTTTGGCATGAACGGCATCCGGATTTCCATCGCGTGGAGCCGGATTTTTCCTGACGGCACAGGCACGCCGAATCCGGAGGGCGTGGCATTTTATCATCGGCTGATTGATGAATGTCTGAGCCGGCAAGTCGAACCCTATGTGACACTGCATCATTTTGATACGCCGTTGCCGCTTTATGAAAAAGGCGATTGGCTGAGTCAGGAGATGCGGGATGCGTTTGTTGACTTTGCCGCATTTTGTTTTGCAGAGTACGGGGATAAGGTGACGTATTGGATTACCATCAATGAACCGTGGTCAGTTGTAGCAGGTCAGTATATTATCGGACATTTTCCGCCAAACATTCAATACGATTTGCCGAAAGCAATACAGGCAATGCATCACATGATGGTCAGTCATGCGAGGATTGTGAACTTGTATAAAGAGAAAAAATATGCTGGCGAAATAGGGATCGTGCATATTTTGGAATCCAAGTATCCGATTTCCGATTCGCTGGAAAACAGGCAAGCTGCGTTAACAGAAAATACTCTTGCCAATTTGTTTTTATTGGATGCCACTTGTAATGGCCGTTATTCGCCGCAGACGATGCAGATTATTTCTGATATTTTGCTGCAAAACAACGGTTCATTGATAACCACGCCGGCTGACTTTGCTGTGATGCAGGCGGCGGCTGAACAATTGGATTTTATCGGCATCAATTACTATGCCAGTCACTTTATCCAATCGTACGCGGGCGAATCGCTGATTCATCATAACGCAACGGGTGACAAAGGCAGCAGCATCTTCGGGTTAAAAGGCGTCGGTCAGCGTGTGAATAATCCCAGTGTGCCGACCACTGACTGGGACTGGCCGATTTATCCAAAAGGACTGAAAGACATGCTGTTGTACATCAAAAAGCATTACCCGAATTACCGGAAGCTGTTCGTCACCGAAAATGGAATGGGGGCAAAAGATGTGCTGGTGAATGGTGAAGTTGCGGATTCCGGCCGGATTGATTATGTCCGTGTTCACTTGCAGGCTATCCTTGATGCGATTGAAGCAGGTGTGAACGTACAGGGTTATTTCATGTGGTCGCTGATGGATGTCTTTTCATGGACGAATGGCTACAATAAGCGGTACGGCTTGTTTTATGTTGATTTTGAGACGCAAGCGCGTTATCCGAAACAAAGTGCCTACTGGTATAAATCAGTCAGCGAAAGCAGGGAACTGATGTAAAGTCGTACATATAATAAGCTGGTTTGAGAGCCTCGGAAAGATACTTTCTGAGGCTTTATTGTTGTTTACACCTAGTGTGCGCGGTGGAGAAAGCGTTGACATCATTCGCTTTATGGGTTACGATCAACATGAGTACTCAAGTTGGCAGGTGATTACATGGAAGAAAAGGAAGCGGTGTTTAAAAAAATCGGCGATGATATCAAACAGCGAATTGTCATTGAAAAAATGATACCGGGAGATAAATTGCCCAGCGAAAATGAGTTGGTCAAGGAGTTTCAGGTGTCACGGACAACCATTCAACGAGCTTTGCGTTACTTGGAGAAACAAGGAATTATCCGGAAGGAAAAGGGCAAAGGCAGTTTTGTGAACATTCAGAAAGTTCAAGTGGAGATTTTCAATTTCAGCGGATTTTCAGATTACATCAGCAGAATGGGAAAAGAAATAGTCAATAAAATCGTGGCACAGGAAATTTATGAAGATGACGGCAAGCAAATGATGAAACTAAAGCGTTTACGCGGCATGAAAGATGATGCAGGCATTGTCTGGCTCACGCTTGACCAATCCATCATCGGGCTATCTTTGTTTCCCGGTCTGGAAAATTATGACTTTGAGAAAGAGTCGCTTTACGACGTATTTAGAAGAGACTACGGTGTTTTTCCCCAATATTCCCATCTGAAAGCAAAAGCGGTTATTTCGGACAGCTGTCACAGCACTTACTTTGATCTTCAAGACACCACAGCATTGGTCAAAATTGAGGGAACAGTGTTTGATGCACATGATAATGTCGTCGAGGAAGTGTCCATTGTTTACAACCCGATCACCGATTTCAATTTTTTGGTGAGTGTGTAAGAGCGGAAAGGAACAGAAAATGAAGGATAAAATTTTAGGAACATTGTATGGTCAGGCCATCGGCGATGCTATGGGCATGCCGTCGGAGTTATGGCCAAGACAGAAGGTGCAGCAGTTTTTCGGTTACATTACCAAATTTTTGGATGGGCCGGAAAGCAACATTGTAGCGAAGAACTTTCAAAAAGGACAGTTTACTGACGACACCTCACAAGCGCTGGTGATACTGGATGCATTGTTTGAAACAGATTTTTCGCCAAATCGCACAGTGATTGCCAGGCGATTGATCGAGTGGGGCGAACAGCATCATGCGTTTGAGGAAGAAATTTTCGGGCCCACATCGAAGGCGGCATTGTACGGGATAAAAAATCAACAAGATGTGCAGCAAATTACTGACAAAGCAGAAACCAACGGTGCAGCCATGCGGATTTCACCGATTGGACTGTTGTTTCCTACGTCAAAATTAGCTGAATTGGTTGATTACGTGCGTGAAATTACGATTGTGACACATTCGTCTGATATTGCACTCGCCGGCGCAGCAACGGTAGCCGGTGCAGTTTGTGCGGCGAAGGAGGATTTCAGCTGGGACGAGATGATGCAGTATGCGTTTCAGGCGCATGACATGGGCTTGGCGTTAGGCGCGCCGACATACAGTGCCAGTATCAAAGCCAGATTGAAGGCGGGCTTGCAATTGGCTAAAAAATACGAAGATGATGAGGAAGCTTTCCTTCAAGCGGTGTATGATGTGATTGGCAGCGGTGTTTTGTTGTCAGAGTCCGTACCTGCTGCTTTGACGATTGCATATTATAGTAGAGAGGTAAAACAGTGTGCGGTTTTGTGTGCGAATCTCGGGGGCGACACAGACACGATTGGTGCTATGGCGACCGCTGTCTGCGGAGCGCGGACCGGCTGCAACGCAATTCCTGCAGAGTTGATTGAACAGATTGATGCATGCAATGCGCATGATTTGCAAATGTATGGCGCTAAAATCAATCATTACCTGGAAAGGAAGTAAAAGGAAATGGCTGAAACAGGGATTTATGTGCCGGATAGCGAACGGACAGGCACGACAAAAGGCTTATTTTTTATTTGGTTTGCCAACAACATCGGAATTTTAGGCATTGTGATGGGTGCAATGATTACATCGTTCGGGTTGAATTTGGTTCAATCGCTTGTTGCAGCTTGTGTGGCGGCGTTATCTTTTGCAATTGTGGGCGTTATCGGCATGATTGGTCACCGGACGGGTGTCACGACGTTTATTTTGTCCAGAGCGGCCTTCGGAATTAAAGGGAATATTATTCCGAACTTTGTGGCCTGGCTGAATCTGGTGGGCTGGCTGTGTGTCAACGTTGTGACAGGGACGCTGATCATCAGTGCTGTTTTCAAAAATATCATCGGTCAGGAAGGCAGCATCATCACGATTATCTCGCTGGCTATTTTCACATCGCTTGTGCTGCTTTCGGGGACAATCAAACCTGACAAGCTGGAAAAGGTTCAAACATGGCTGACGTATGTGTTCGGCGGGCTGACCTTGCTAATCTTGATTTTACTGGTACGTGATGTGGATTGGCAGGGTGTGCTGGCTATTCCTCAAGGCAGCTGGACGTACGGCTTTTTACCGGCAGTGTCGATTATTGCAGCAGGAACGGGAATCAATTGGGCAATCGCGGGTGCCGACTACGGGGCTTACCAGCGCAAAGACATCCAATCGTCAAAAGTATTCCTAAGTACGACGTTTGGTGCGTTTATCCCGCTGTTTCTTATTTTATTTGCCGGCATTCTCGTGGGGACGGTGTCACCGGATTTATCCAGTTCAGCCAACCCGATGACAGTCATCCAAGACGCTCTGCCGTCCTGGATTTCAACTATTTATTTGATAACGGCCGTGGGAGGGATAATCCCTCAGTGTATCGTCAGTTTGCAGTCAGCTAAAATGAATTTGGATGCACTGAATATAAACGTCAGCGAAAAAAATTCGTTGATTTTCCACGGTGTGCTGATGGTTGGCTTGCCGCTGTACGTACTGTTCTTTTCCACTTCGTTTTTAGATACATTTCAATTGTTTTTAGGACTGTTGGGTATTCTGCTGGCCTCATGGTCGGCTGTTTTCTTGATTGATTATGTGCTCAACCGCAAACATCAGGGATATGATACGGACCTGATGACAATAGACGGTCCCAATAAAGTCCGCATGCCTGCTGTGGCCTCATGGTTTGTCGGTGTGCTGGTCGGCTTTTTGTTCACCAACACAGGCTTTTTCGACGGGCCTTTTGCCAAAGGGGTATTTCGTGACAACAGTTTAGGCGTGTTGATTGCAATGCTGGTAAGCGGTGTGCTGATGGTTGTGCTAAACGGGTTATCTCGGAGGGAGAACAAATGAAACCACGTATTTTAATAATAGGCGCGGCTGTGATTGACACAGTGATTGAGGTGGAAAGACTGCCTCAAACGGGCGAAGATATTTACGGCAAGTTGGTGGACACAGTTGTGGGCGGCTGCGGGTACAATGTCCAGCGTGTCGTTGCCCAGTTTGATCAGGAAGTTGATTTCCTTTGCCCAATCGGTACCGGGCAGTATGCAGATGTTATTTTAAAAGAGTTTAAACAAAAGCAGATTCCTCCGCTGGTGCGTGACTTGCGCATTGATAACGGCTGGAACATTTCATTTGTCGAAGCCGGCGGGGAGCGCACCTTTTTGTCGCTGCCGGGCGTAGAAGTCCATTGGATAAGCGACTGGTTTAAGTCTTTCCGCTTAGATGACTATCGTTTGATTTACGTGTCCGGTTATGAACTGGAAGGGACGTCAGGCGAAGTGATTGTGTCGGAGCTGGAACACATACAGGATGCCGCTCAGACCAAGATAGTCTTCGACCCGGGTCCGAGAGCCGCGTATTTGGATGAAGAAACGCTGTCCCGCTTATTCGCGCTGCAGCCTGTAGTTCATTGCAATAAAGAAGAACTCTTCACGTTGACGAACGTTTCCGACGTGACAGAAGGGGTGACAGCTCTGTTTGAGCGGACAAAAACGACCGTCATCGTCACTTTGGGAGCAGACGGCTGTGCGTATTACTCAGGCGCTGAGATAGTCAACACGCCAAGTGAAAAAGTAGCGGTGGTTGACACAATCGGTGCTGGCGATTCCCACACAGGTGCTTTCATAGCAGGGCAGTCGCTCGGGTTGTCAACGGCAGAGTCCTGTCTGCTGGCCAATAAAGTATCTGCTGCAGTGGTCGCCACCGCCACAGGAAATTTTGAAGGCATTGAGGCAGACAAGTTAGTTGCAGAAGTGAAGTAAACGCCTGATAAAACAGTATCTATCATCTGCTGCCACCCTCAAGTATACTTGAGCTAACAAATAACTATGGAGGTGGCATATTTGCATAAACCAAATGAAATAATCCCTATTCAACTCATCGAAGAAGTCAAAAGTGCTGACAAAAAAACACCGCGTCCAGCGAGACTTGCGGTGCGGTTAAGACACAAAGATGGCAGCGAGGTATTGATCTATAACGGCATCAATCAATACATTCTTCAAACGGTGTTAAAGGAGCTGAATACCGATGCTTCTTGATTTGACAGCTGTCAAACAGGTCTATATCGTGACTGGCTTTTGTGATTTACGCAAGGGAATCGATGGTCTGGCTGGTATCGTCCAACAAGACTATCAGATGGACGTCTATGATGAGCGATCTTTCTGTTTTGCGGCAGACGAAGCGACCGGTTCAAACTATTGTACTGGGATGGTGACGGCTGGCTGCAGTCGACTAGTTTAGAAGGAGCCCGCACAACGGGTATCTTCCTGGGCATCATTCGGACGGCCAAAGCCAACCAGCTTGATCCGGGAAAGTATTTGACATTCCTGTTTGAGCGCCTCCCCAATCTCGAGGTGCTGACCGCTGACGCATTGGATCAATGCTTACCTTGGGCAGAGGAAGTTCAACAACTTTGCCGGGCAACATATACTTTTGATAAACAGTAAATAGCCTGACTCTAGTATAAAGGTCAGGCTATTTGGTGTGTAGGCACTGTTTTATCAGGCGCTTACGAAAGGACTTTTACTCGTTTTTTAACGGGATACCGATCGAAAAGGTCGTTCCACGGCTGGAAGTGTCAACTTTTATAAGCCAGTTGTTCTTTTTGATCAGGGATGAAATGATAAACAACCCCAAGCCGGTTCCGCCGTCGGCCGTATGGGTGGTAAAGAAAGGCGTGAAGATTTTTTCACGGATTTCTTCCGGAATACCCGGTCCGAAGTCTCTGACCGATATGACTGCGTAACCTGCCGCGCCGCTGTCAGGATCCGAGTCAGTCATCTGGCTGATTTGCTCATTAGTGACGCGATTTGTTTCAATGATGATGGGTTTTTGACTTTTATCAGCTTGGAAAGAGTTGGTAATCAAATTGTACAAGACACCTTGCAAGTCTTCCTTTTCAAAAAATGACATACCGGTCGGCCGCAGCAGTAATTTTAGCCGGTTTGATTTCGGGAACAGCGGCTGGATGGTTTGAAAAGCTTCTTCCACCACTGCATTGACTGCCAGCAGCTGGCTATTGTCAGCGTCTTTTTTAGAAAAACGCAGGACATTTTTCGAGAGTTCCTGACCTTGTTTGGCGGCGTTGTAAATTTCGTTTAAATCTTCCACCAATGCCGGGTCATCTTGATGTTCTTCCAGCAGCAGGGCAGTGTTCCCGAGAATCGGCGTCAGGAAATTGTTCATGTCGTGAACGATGGAAGTGGTCAGCAGGCCGATTGTTTTTAATTTTGTGTCTTGCAGCATTGATTTTTCCAAATGATACTTTTCTTTGAGCACTTCCTGCAGTTCAAGCAGCCGTTTGTTTTCTTCATAGGCCTGATTTCGCCGGATGTAGTTCCGGAAATAGAAAAAAAGCAGCAGGGTAATGGCGGATAAAATGGCTAAAATACCGCCGATGGTCAAACTGTCTTGCAGCTGCAGATTGGTTTCTTCTCCGAAATCAATATTTGTGGCAACTACCCAGTGAGCTTCGCCGACGGTCACCCATTGAAAGGCGGCCAGTTTCAATGCTTTTTCCAGCTTGTCCGACGGCCACCAGTAGGAATAATAGACAGCAGTGCCGTGTTCGTTTTCCCGTTGCTGTTTTTCCAGCTTTTCCAAATCGCTGTAGTCCAAATCAGAAAATTCTTTTTTCCGGCCGTCAACAATCGACAGCCCGATTTGTTTGTCTGACGGATGGAGGACGACGCACATGTCTTCGTTTTTTACTAATGAATAACCGCTGATGTTTTCCTTGTTTAAATAAATCGTTTCATCAAAGAACCGGGTCATGTTAATCGGTGCCAGCAACAGTCCCGCTGTTTTCCCTTCCCGCTTGATAGGGTAGTAAAGATTGATGTATGTTGTGTGCTGATCGAAATATTCGTTGCCGTTTGAGCCGACATCTCCTGCGAGTGCTTTTTTTAGAGACACATCTTGCAAGTAGGCGGCAGGGATGTATTTTACAGGCTGCAGGCTGCCTTTGTTTTCTTTGATGCCATCGAGGAAGTTGCCTTGATCATCCAGCAGGTAAATTTCATCAACGAGTGAAATATTGTTATGGAACAGTTCATTCAATTCAGAATTGAACTCAAGTTTCGAATGCCATTCTGTTTTTTTATTTAGTGAGTCGCCATAAATTCTTAATTCATTACTTTGGGATTCAATTTCTAGTGTGAGAATGTTAATAACATAGTTGTTAATTTTGTCAATTTGGGCAATTCCCATTTCTAAAGCGTAATCATATGTGTTACGATAACTAGTAGTGGTAAAAAAAATGCCTGTTATAGTTAAGATCAACACAATAATAAAACATAAGTAAAAAAGTTTAACAGAAGGTTTTTTATTCATAAGGGACACCTCACCTTCGAAATGAATATAGGGGGACAAAAGCAGTGCGTAATGAAAAGATTTTGGTTATTGATGACGAGACGGCTATTCGACGGCTAATCTGGAAAGCGTTGCAGGCAACTGGCATTTTGATTTATCAAAGTGATTCAATCACATCGACAATGGATATCATGACAAGGGTGAAGTTTGACCTGTTTTTACTGGATGTCAGTTTGGAACATGAAAACGACGGGTATTACTTGGCGCAAATGATACGTGAAAAAAGCCCGACGACACCCATTATTTTTTTAAGTGCTAAAAAAGAGGAAGAAGATATTATTGCCGGACTGGAAACCGGAGCGGACTTGTATTTGACGAAACCGTTCAGTCCGGATGTATTAAGAGCACAAGTGCTGGCCACATTAAAGCGGTCTAAAGTCATACAGACCCAGCAGGATCCGGCAAACCAGAAAGAAATGATTGCCGGCGACTTTCGCTTTGACCGCAGCCGTTACCAGTTGTTCAAGAATGATGAACTGATCCCGCTGTCATCGAAACAAACTCAGCTGATGCAGTTTTTTATCGAGAATCCCGACCAGGTTTTTTCAAAAGAGCAGATTTACAGCAATGTTTGGAATAGCGGCGATGTCGATCCCAATACTATTATGGTATTCATTAGTCAGCTGCGCAATAAAATCGAAGATGATCCCAAACACGCCAAATATTTAAGAACGGTTTGGGGCATCGGCTACACATTTATTCCGACGGGAGACTAAGCAGCTCTTCCAAAAAAGCGAAGTATATGCCTAAAGAAAGCAAATCTGCGGCACCGCCGGGACTTAAATTCAAACGAATCATTTTCTGGTCCAACTGATTTAAATACGTCACGAATTGATTTTTCGGAAGAGACTCAGCGTGGAGAAGCTGGCTCTCTTTTTTTATGTGTTTCCAGGCGGCGATGCCGCCGCGGTGAATGAGGTTGCTGTCTTCGATGTGTCCCATCAATAAAATCAATCCCCGCAATAACCTGATTTCTGCCGAATCTGAGGAAGGCCGGCGCAAAAAAGGCAAGAGCAGCTGGGAAAGCGCAGGGTAGCCGTTAATGGCTTCGCCGCGTATCCCGTTTATGCCTTTTTCCGCATACAATTTTTCCCCGTGAGTCAAGGTCTGTTTCTTTTTTATGAGCTGCAAGTCTTTTGCCAGTGCTTGCGCGGCCATTTCAGATGCAAACCGGAGAATGCGCGCGGAATCCTGTGCCTGAAGCGGCAGTGTATGCGACTGCAAATAGTAGCCGGTGCTGCTGATTAGCAGCGCAAAGGAAAAATTAGCTCCTTTGTGGGTATTGATATTTTGAGTGGCAGCCAGCATGTCAGCTTCCGCCTGTTTGCCAATTTCGCGAACTTTATGAAAGAGGGTCTCAGGCGAGCCGGTGTGCTGCCGGCCGGCTTCTGCATACCGTTTAAAAAAAGGCGCCAGACTTTCGATGCTGCGCCTAAACGTCCGAAAGTCCATGTCGCTGTGCGCACCGTTAGAGAAAGGGTCGACTAATCCGGGTTTAGGCGCGAGAGAGACTTCATAAAACAACGCTTTTTCGCCATATAAAGCGAGCATTTGACTAGTATCACTCAATGCGCCGCCGCTCCATTTCCTTTAAAATGAACTGCAAGGAGCGGTCTAAATGCTCATGAGTGATTAACGTGATGCGGTCTATGTCGTTTGTTTTCATGCCGTTATAAATCAGCCAGTGTTCCGCTAACGCGATGCTCCGCCGGTCAGCGGAACGAATCGCAATGTCGCGAAAATAAATCAGGTAGGCCTGCAATTCCGTGACAATTTCTTTCAAACGGAGCATTTGGCTTTTTTCATACAGGAATGAGTTGAAATCTGAGAAGTTTTGCAGAAGTTCATCGACTTGGTCGGATTGGTTGTAGGCATCCCCTTGTTCCAGCAGGGCTTTCAGCTCGGCAAAATCAGCTGTTGTCATCCGTTTCATGGCTTCGATGGTGGCCAAGGTGTCCAGTGATTTGCGGATGTCATAAATTTCATACGCATCTTTGGTGCTGATGCCCTTCACAACGATACCGATCCGGGGCCTATGCTCCGCCAGCCGTTCTTTGACCAATTCTTGGAGGGCAAACCGGATCGGCGTGCGGCTGATATTTAATTGTTCTGAAAATTCTTTTTCATTGATTCGTTCGCCGGCGGGGATATCTCCTAAAATAATTGTTTTTTTGAACGCTTCGTAAATACTTGTCTTAAGCGGCTTGTTGCGTGACAATTCGAGATTGTCTTTCACTTTTTCAATGGTGGGATTCATGTTTTTTTATCCTCCTTATAAATCATACACCGTTTTGGTTCTTTTTTATGTCAAACAGAGAAATTTCTAGTGAAATTTTAATAATTTACGTGTAATTTAAAAACAAAAGTCGAGGGAACGACAGACCTCGGCTTTTGTTTGTTGTGGGTATGTATCTATTGTGGAATGAATATCGGCATGTAGCCAAATGCTACAAGCGAGACAACAAAGATAATGAAAATTCCCAGGGCGTATTTGGCGGATTCTTTTTGCCATTGCCCCATATCCAGACCTGTCAGGCGCAGGAGCAGATAGATGAATGCTACCAGCGGGCTCAACAGGTGGAAGGCTTGTCCCATTAATGATGCTAAAGCCATGGACATATTATCAAAGCCGTAAGATCGTCCGGCCTCCGCAAGCACAGGGAGTACGCCAAAGTAAAAACCGTCATTTGAAATAAAGAATGTTCCAGGCGCGGAAATTAATGCGATAACGAGTCCCCAGGCACCGGCCAGCTGTTTCGGGATGATATCAATAAAACTTGTAGCCAATGCGTTGGCCATGCCGGAGCCTTGGAACAGCCCCATGAAGACGCCGGCGGAAAAGACTAGGATGACGACCTGTACGGCATCGCCGCCATTTGCGCCGATACGTTTGCTTTGGTCTTTCAATTTCGGATAGTTGACCATCAACGCGATACATGTGCCGACAAGGAACAACAAAAGAGGCGGCATTTCAATCCATGACGGCAGACCAAGCTGTTCGACAAATGAGCTGAGTACCAGCCAGCCGACTAAAACAATTGTCAGGATGCCGTTGAAAATAAAATTTTTCGGACGGCGGATTTTTAGCAAGTCAGGGTCGGTGATGGTCGTCATTTCTGCTAATTCCGCTTCAGAGAAAGTTGTCACACCCAAGCGGACACGCTCTTTTTTCCCCATCCGGTAAGCCACGAAGAAAATCACGTAGAGGACGGAAATAACCATGCCCGGTGCCAAATAAGAAAGGATGTCGGCGTCCACTTCGAGAACGGCCATGGCACGTGCAGTCGGTCCGCCCCACGGCAGCAAGTTCATAATGGTGTTTTGCAGAATAATCAGTACGCCCAAGTTCATCATGTTCATTTTTAATTTTTTATAAATAGGTATAAAGGCTGAACAGCAAATCAGTGTTGTGGTTGTTCCATCGCCGTTAAGGGAAACCGCGGCTGCAACGACGGCAGTTGCCATCAGCACTTTCATCGGGTCGCCTTTAGCGAAATAAATCATTTTTTTGGTAATGGGATCAAACAACCCGGCATCTAACATGATCGAAAAGTACAGAATCGCAAAAAGCAACATAATTCCAGTTGTTGACGTTGTTGCAACGCCATCCATAATAAAGTTGCCGATATTCACATCAGGGACAACCCCGTCAACCGGCGGCGGACTGGCGACTCCAAACGCCATCGCCAGCAATGTGAAGATAAGCGGAATGATAACTAACGCGGTGAATGGCGATAATTTTTTTCTCATAATCACATACATAAATACGATAATCATTCCATAAGATAACACGGTAAGCAACATAATCTTCATCCTTTCTTATTTGTGCACCAAATTGTAAGCGATCACAAACTGTGCTGATAAAAAAGACGTTTTGCGATAATTAGCGACGTCCCCTTTTTTTATAACAACCCAGATTCTGTTCACATGCATAGGATAATAAAAAGCGAACAAAGAATAAAGGCGATTTTACGTAAAAAACACGAAAAAAACACTTCCCGCGGCCAAATCTTAGTCAATGCTTAATAAAGTATTAATAAAATCTTAACGCCGGATTCAAGTGGTGGAAACGTTGATTTGACAATGTTTTAGTCTGTTTTGTCAGAGTGGGGAAGAAATGTGAACACTAAAAGAACAATTATTTTGCCGTTTTACGCTATTTATTTGGGAGGGGTTTCCTATAATGAGTATGTGAAAAAACTAAGGGGAGGAGTGAAGTGCATGGGCATCCTACGAAACGTATTCAAGAGGGGGCCGAAAAAAGAAATTGCAGCTGCCGCAGGTGCTCAGCCGGCTGATGAAGAATGGGAGGACCTGCCTTTATACATTGAAGCAGATGCGGAGGAGGTCGGCCTAGTCAGTGTGATAGCCAGTTGTCTTGCAGCTGAACATTACCCGCAGAGCCGATTTGCCGTCAAGCAAATCAGACAATTTAACCCGGAGGCAAGAGAAATCGCCGTCATCGCTGCCGGTTTAGCCGCCGAGTATGCTGACGACTGTCAATTGACAGTCACCAAAATCGCTAAAAACAAAACAAGTAAGGAGAAAGAACATGTTACGCAAGTTTAATATTACAATTGATGGGAAAAAATATTTGGTAGAAATGGAGGAAATCGGCGGCACACCGCAATCTTATGCCCCGCCGGCAGTGTCACCAGCGGCAGCTGCGGTCAAGGAAGCACCTGCTGCAGAACCGACGCCAGCTCCTGCACCGGCACCCGCACCAGCTGGTGGTGATGCCATGACGGCACCGATGCCGGGCACTGTTTTAAAACTGCTGGTGAATGCCGGTGATACGGTCACGGAAAACCAGCCGCTGCTGATTTTAGAAGCAATGAAAATGGAAAATGAAATTGTTGCGCCGCACGCCGGCACGGTTTCGCACATTCATGTGACCAGCGGACAAGCAGTCAATCCCGGCGATGCACTAGTGACAATCAGCTAATTTAGATTAAGAAAAGGAAGTGGATTCGTGGAGACACTTATTGAGGGAGTCTTAGGAATGGGACAGGAACCGGGACGCATCGTCATGATGCTGATTGGCGGCCTGCTGATGTATCTGGGGATAAAAAAACAGTATGAGCCGACACTCTTAGTACCCATGGGGTTAGGAACGATATTAGTGAATTTTCCTAACTCAGGTGTATTGATGGCCGGTGAAGAGCCCGGACCGTTTCAAGTATTGTTTGATTTTGGGATTTCAACGGAGTTATTTCCATTATTACTGTTTATCGGTATCGGTGCCATGATTGACTTTGGTCCGTTATTACAAAATCCGTTCATGCTGATGTTTGGCGCGGCCGCTCAGTTCGGTATCTTCTTTACAGTGATAATGGCAGTGCTTTTGGGATTCGAGATGAATGATGCCGCATCTATCGGCATCATTGGCGCGGCTGACGGCCCGACGTCGATTTTCGTTGCCAATACACTCAATTCCAAATATATGGGAGCCATCATGGTAGCGGCCTATTCCTACATGTCGCTTGTACCGATTATTCAGCCGATAGCCATTAAAGCAGTGACCACTAAAGCAGAACGTCGGATTCGTATGACTTACCGGGCGGGCGAGGTTTCCCAGACGACGAAAATTTTGTTTCCGATCGTCATTTCCATCGTTGCCGGTTTGATTGCACCGGTGTCACTGCCGCTGGTCGGTTTCTTGATGTTCGGCAACTTGCTCAGGGAGTGTGGGGTGTTGGACCGGTTATCGGTGACAGCTCAAAACGAACTGGTCAATATCATTAGTATATTGCTGGGACTATCGATTTCAGTGAGCATGAACTATGAAGAGTTTCTGAAAGTTGACACGCTGATGGTCATCGGGCTTGGCTTAGTTGCGTTCATTATGGATTCGGTCGGCGGTGTATTGTTTGCCAAAGTACTGAATCTGTTCCGTCGTGAAAAAATCAATCCAATGATTGGCGCGGCCGGTATTTCCGCATTTCCGATGTCAAGCCGGGTCATTCAAAAAATGGCTATCGAAGAAGATCCGCAGAATTTTGTATTGATGCATGCCGCTGGTGCGAATGTTTCCGGACAAATCGCATCAGTTATTGCCGGCGGTTTATTGCTGGCCTTCTTAGGCTAACCCGGAAAGGAGGAAGAGAATGTCGGTTAACATGGAAGATTTGCGGACAGCTTTTGAACTGCTGGTTTTTGGCTGGGGCGGCGTGTTCGCAGTGCTGTTTATCATTTACTTGTCATCAAAGATTTTGACGAAACTTTTTCCTGTAAAGAAAAAGTAAAGGGGGAGAGAAGCTGTGGCTAATTATTTATATGCTGTTAAACGTTTGTGGTTGAAAGAGGACAAACAGGCCTATGCGCAGTGGCAGGCGCTGCTGCGCAGTTCGGGATTGCAGCCGGAAGCGGACCTGGACGACACGATTGGTATTTATGACGACACAGTATTGATTGCCGCAGGTTCTTTGTCAGGAAAGATTATCAAATGTGTCGCAGTCCGTGAAGATTACCGGGCGGAAAATCTGTTGGCGCAGCTCATGACACAGTTGCTGGAACGGTTGTATGAAAAAGACGAGACTCATTGTTTTTTGTACACGAAACTGTCGAACAAAGCGATTTTCCGCTCGTTGGGTTTCCGGGAAATTATCGCCGATGAAGAAGTGCTGTTTATGGAGCAGGGCAAGCCGGATTTTAATGACTACCTTGGCTATTTGAAAGCCCATAAAAAACAAGGCGATGCCAGCGCTATCGTCATGAACGCCAATCCCTTTACAAAAGGGCACCAGTATTTAGTGGAAACAGCTGCCAGACAGAGTCCGCAAGTTTATGTGTTCGTATTATCAGAAGAAAAATCAGAGTTTTCAACGTCAGATCGTCTCGCAATGGTCAGGCTGGGTGTAGCCCATCTAAAAAATGTCACCGTGTTGCGGACTGAGGACTATCTCGTGTCATCAGCGACCTTTCCGGCATATTTTTTAAAAGATCGGGCGCCATTGTCAATCGCTCGCACCCAAGCGTCATTGGATGCGCGTTTGTTTAAAGAGAGAATCGCTCCGGTACTGGGCATCAGCCAGCGCTTTGTCGGCGAAGAGCCGAATTCGAAAGTGACAGAGGTATACAATCAAGCGATGGCGCACGTATTCCGAGACGACCTGACATTGACAGTCATTCCCCGTCTGGCTGTCGGCAAACAGATTATCAGTGCAACCGCTGTGCGCCGGGCGATGACTGACGGCGACGAGGCCGTGTTAAAAGATTTCTTACCGGAGACAAGCTACCGGTACTTAATGAAACATGAGGAATTAATGAGGTGAGAAAAATGAAAATCATCAAGCATGCCGTTGCTGGAACGGTGGAATCCAGCGATATCATGATTACTGTCCAGCCGGTCGAAACGGAGGAAAATACGATTGAGCTGGAAAGCAGTGTGGAAAAACAGTTTGGGCAGCAAATTCGCAAAGTCATCACCGAAATACTTGAAAAGACGGGCGTGCACGGAGTCGCAGTGACAGCTGTTGACAAAGGCGCGCTGGACTGCACAATCAAGGCGCGTATGATAACGGCTCTGCATCGTGCCGCAGAAACGGAAAGCTATCACTGGAAGGAGCTGGACTTGTGGAACGATTAAGAAAAACGATGATGTTTGTCCCTGGTTCTAATGCTGCCATGTTAAGAGATGTCCCGCTGTACGGAGCAGATTCGATTATGTTTGACTTGGAAGATGCTGTCTCATTAAAGGAAAAAGATTCTGCCCGCGTGCTGGTTTATGCAGCATTAAAAACATTTGATTACAGCAGTGTTGAAACCGTTGTACGAATCAACGGGTTGGACACAGGCGGCGTGCAGGATGTCGAGGCGATGGTTTTGGCTGGTGTAAATGTTATCCGCTTACCAAAAACGGAAACGGCTCAGGACATCGTTGACGTGGAGGCTGTTATCACAGAAGTGGAAGAAAAAAACAACATTCCTGTCGGGCAGACTAAAATGATGGCGGCCATCGAATCGGCGCAAGGAGTGCTGAATGCTCCTGACATCGCCAAAAGCTCCGCGCGTCTAATCGGAATTGCTCTAGGTGCGGAAGACTACGTTACCAACATGAAAACACGTCGCTACCCGGATGGACAGGAACTGTTTTTTGCCCGCAGCATGATTCTTCATGCAGCCAGAGCGGCTGGAATTGCAGCCATTGATACGGTTTATTCGGATGTCAACAACGTTGAAGGGTTTCAACAGGAAGTCAGACTGATCAAACAATTAGGCTTTGACGGCAAATCGGTCATCAACCCGCGGCAAATTCCGGTTGTGAATGCCATTTATGCCCCGACGGAAAAAGAAATTCAAAACGCCAAAGAAGTGATCTGGGCAATCCGTGAGGCAGAAGAAAAAGGCTCCGGTGTCATTTCTTTGAAAGGGAAAATGATTGACAAGCCGATTGTGGAACGGGCGGAACGCGTGGTGGCCCTTGCACTGGACGCAAAACTGCTGACTGAGGAGGATGTGAAGTCATGGTATTAAACAAAGCAGGCAGGGAAATCCCTCAGCCATATGCCGAACAGCATGGTATTTATGAAGGAGAACTTGCACATATCACAACATATAAAGAAGCAAGCCGGACCATCAAACCGGTCAAGCCCGGCGAAACCAAATTACTGGCCGACATCAGAGAGGCAATTGAGCGGACAGGCTTGACAGACGGCATGACGATTTCGTTCCATCATCATTTCCGTGAAGGCGATTTCGTGATGAATATGGTCCTGGCAGAAATTGCGGCAATGGGTATTAAAGATATTTCGATTGCGCCAAGCTCGATTGCCAACGTCCACGAGCCATTGATAGAGCATATAAAAAATGGTGTCGTCACACAAATCACCTCTTCTGGTTTGCGCGACAAAGTAGGGGCTGCTATCTCATCCCGCATCATGGACAAGCCCGTCATCATCCGTTCCCATGGCGGCAGGGCACGTGCCATCGCGGCAGGGGATATTCACATAGATGTTGCATTTCTAGGTGCCCCCAGTTCAGATGCTTACGGCAACGCCAACGGCACAAAAGGAAAAGCAACGTGCGGGTCGCTGGGCTATGCAATGATTGACGCCAAGTATGCCGATCAAGTGGTCATCATCACCGATACATTGGTACCGTATCCAAATGCTCCTGCCAGCATCTCGCAAACTGATGTGGACTTTGTGGTAGAAGTCGAGTCCATCGGTGACCCGGCAGGAATTGCCAAAGGTGCGACCCGCTTTACAAAAAATCCGAAAGAACTATTGATTGCCGAAAACGCCGCGAAAGTTATCACTGCCTCGCCTTATTATAAAGAAGGCTTTTCTTTTCAAACAGGCACGGGCGGATCATCATTGGCTGTTACCCGGTTTATCAAGGAAAAGATGCTGGCAGACGGTATCAAAGCCGGTTTTGTGCTGGGCGGGATCACCAATGCCATGGTTGATTTGCTGAAAGAGGGACTGACTGAAAAAATCATAGACGTGCAGGATTTCGACCACCCCTCGGCTGTGTCTTTGGGCGAAAATGACGCACACTGCGAAATTGATGCCAACATGTATGCGTCGCCTCTCAGCAAAGGCGCGGTTGTGAATCAGCTGGATACAGCCGTTTTGTCAGCTTTGGAAGTCGATACGGATTTTAATGTCAATGTCATCACCGGCTCGGACGGTGTGCTTCGCGGGGCTTCCGGCGGTCACTCGGACACTAGTATGGCGTGCAAGATGAGTCTGGTTATTGCCCCGCTGATTCGCGGCAGAATCCCAACCTTTGTCGACCGGGTGAACACCGTTGTGACACCAGGCGACAGTGTAGATGTGGTCGTGACAGAAATAGGAATTGCCATTAATCCCAAACGTACTGATTTGCTGGAACATTTCAAACATATAGACGTCCCGCAATACACCATTGCCGAATTAAAGGATAAAGCCTATCAAATCGTCGGTACGCCGGAGCCGATTGCCTACGGCGAGCACGTTGTGGCATTGATTGAATACCGCGACGGCAGTTTAATCGATGTCGTGTACAATGTCTGATAAAAATGCAGTGACGCTGGATGACATGCTGGCTGCCCGTGAACAGCGGGCAGCTATCCAGCGGCAGCTGTTGCAGGAGACTGTGCACGTTAGTTTGCTGTCCGCGACAATGAACATTCCGGGACCGGTAAAAAATTCGCAGAAACTTACAGACAGCTTTTTGACAGTTATTGATGCCGTGGAAGACCAGTTGGCTGAACATAATATTATTTGTCAATTTTCGCGTCACGAGCGGACAGGCCCGGAGTATTATCTGGTGTTGCAGCTGCCGCCTGAAATGTTGAAAAAACAGATGGTGGCAATTGAAGAAACGCACCCCTTGGGACGTTTGATGGACTTGGACGTTTGGTGGTTTGACGGGGAAATCAAGCAGATGAGCCGGGTCGACATCGGCTTTCCCGCCCGCCGGTGCTTGATTTGCAGCAGGGATGCCAAAGAGTGCAGCCGCTCGCGGCGCCATTCAGTCGCTGAGCTGCAAGACAAAATTACAGAGATTATAGTAGGAAGGGAGCAACACAGTGGGTAAACACATTCGTTTGACAGAAACGGTTTTAAGAGATGGTCAGCAAAGTTTAATCGCAACACGCATGCCTACTTCAGACATGCTGCCGATTATTAAAACGATGGACGAAGCCGGTTTTCATGCCTTGGAAGTATGGGGAGGGGCAACGTTTGATTCCTGCGTCCGGTACTTGAATGAAGACCCGTGGGAGCGCCTGCGGCAAATTCGTCAAGAAGTTAAAAAGACAAAACTGCAAATGCTGCTCCGCGGGCAGAATCTGCTGGGATATCGTCATTATGCAGATGACGTGGTCCGGGCATTTGTTGAAAAAGCAGTAAAAAATGGGATTGATATTATTCGTATTTTTGATGCCTTGAATGACGTCCGCAACTTGCAGACAGCGATTCAGGCAACAAAAGAAGCAGACGGCCACTGTCAAGCGGCAATTTCTTATACTACCAGTACCGTCCATACGGTCGACTATTTTGTCCGGCTGGCAAAGGAGCTGGCCAATACCGGTGCAGATTCCATCTGCATCAAAGACATGGCAGGCGTATTGACACCGCAAACAGGATTTGAACTGGTCAGCCGGTTGAAGGATGCGGTGGATTTGCCGCTGGAAGTACACACCCACGCCACCAGCGGTATTTCAGAAATGACCTATTTGAAAGTGGCGGAAGCCGGAGCCGATATTATCGATACAGCCATCTCGTCTTTTGCCGGCGGAACGAGCCAGCCGGCAACGGAATCAGTAGCGATGGCACTCGAAGAATTGGGCTTTTCAACCGGACTGTCCCAAACCAAGCTGACTGAAATTGCCGACCATTTCAATCCGGTCCGCGACCGGTTCCGTCAAGAGGGGATTTTGAATCCGAAAGTCAAAGACATCGAACCGAAGACGCTGCGGTATCAAGTTCCCGGCGGTATGTTGTCCAACTTGCTGAGCCAGCTAACAGAACAAGGGTTGCAGGATAAATACGAGGAAGTATTGGCTGAGGTTCCGGCAGTCCGGGCAGATTTAGGGTTTCCGCCTTTAGTGACCCCTCTGTCCCAAATGGTCGGTACACAAGCGTTAATGAATGTGATTTCCGGTGCCAAATATCAATTGGTTTCCAAAGAAATCAAGGACTATGTCCGGGGGCAGTACGGCAAACCGCCAGCGCCGATTTCGGAAGACATCAAACAGCTGATTATCGGCGAAGAAGAGCCGATTACATGCCGGCCGGCAGATTTGTTGAAACCGGAGTTGTCAGCACTGGCTGAGGAAATCAGCGATTATGCCAAAACAGACGAGGATGTTTTACTGTACGCCATGTTTCCGCAACAAGGCAAAGATTTCCTCGGACGGCGCGAAGACCCGTTTTATGATGTGCCGGTTCAGGAAGTCCGTGTCACAATAGCTATCAGTTAAACAACAGGAGGTCGTTTCAGGCCTCCTGTTTTTGATGGAAACAGCTTTCAGCGGTCTTTTTGAGACTGACTTTCTGCAAGCATGATTGAAAATTTCCTTCTTTGGCAGTATAGTAAGAACAAAGGACGTGGAGGGATTAAATGAATCAGGAACACGAACTGAAGAAACTGGACAACACGAAAATCGTGTTTATTGCCAAGGGGTTAATTGTTGGTGTTTGCGCAGGAGTAGTCGTCAGTTTTTTTCGGTTATTCATTGAAAAATTAAGTCAACTGATTGTATCGTATTATCTTTTATTTCGCGAACAGCCTGTTTGGCTGATTCCGTGGACGCTGGTGTCACTATTGGCGGCCTTTTTTATTGGCAAGCTGATTGCCGGGGAGCCGCATATTAAAGGCAGCGGTATCCCGCAAGTTGAAGGACAATTGCGCGGACAGCTGACCATCAACTGGTTTTCAGTACTGTGGAAAAAATTTGTCGGCGGTGTCTTAGCAATCGGTTCCGGCTTGTTTCTCGGGCGAGAAGGACCGTCTATTCAACTGGGGGCACTAGTCGGGCAAGGCATCAGCGAAAAAATGCACCAAACGACATCGGAAGAAAAAATTTTGGTGTCAAGCGGTGCGAGTGCCGGGTTATCGGCAGCATTCAATGCGCCGATTGCGGGGCTTTTATTTGTGCTTGAAGAGGTGCACCATTCCTTTTCACCGCTTATCTGGCTGACCGCCTTTTCCGCCGCCCTTGCTGCCAACTTTGTGTCGTTAAATTTTTTCGGCCTGCAGCCGGTACTTGACATCGGCGAGATACAACATTTGCCGCTGAGCTATTATTGGACACTCCCGGTATTGGGGATTCTGTTGGGCGTTACAGGGCGTTTTTACCAGCAAGTATTGCTGTTTTTGCCAAAACTTTACGGGAAGATTCCTTTTTTGTCTCCCGAATATTATGGTGTGGTGCCGTTTCTCTGTGTCATCCCGATAGGTTTGTGCCTGCCGCATTTTTTAGGAGGCGGCCACCAAATCATTTTTTACCTTGCAGAAACGCCGCTCAGTGTGCGGGTACTGCTGCTGCTGTTTTTGCTGCGCTTTGTCTTTTCGATGGTATCTTACGGCGCTAATTTGCCGGGCGGTATTTTTTTGCCGATTTTATCATTGGGCGCTATTTTAGGCACGTTGTACGGTGTATTGCTCACGCAGACAGTTGGCCTGGAGCCGGTTTTTATCAAAAACTTTCTGATTTTTGCCATGGCCGGCTATTTTGCGGCTATCGGCAAAGCACCATTAACTGCAATTGTCCTTGTCACTGAAATGGTGGGAAATTTGTCACACTTGATGTCGATTGGTGTCGTTGTTTTGGTCAGTTATGTCATTGTGGACAGTTTAGGCGGCAAACCGATTTATGAATCATTGCTGGAACGCATCGTGCAGCCGGATTACGGCAACATAGCCGGGAAAAAGACAGTGGTTGAATTGCCGGTAGCCCCAAGCAGTCTCTTTGATGAACAGATGGTCCGGGATATTGCCTGGCCTAAGGAAATGCTCTTGACGTCGATTCGCCGCGGCGAGAATGAATTACTGCCCCATGGTGATACCGTCATCCACGGCGGCGATGTGCTGGTTATTTTAACCGATGAGGGCATCGCCCAGAAAGTCAAGCTGACGCTGTTGGAGCAGATGGGGAGCGGGCATGGCGGGTGAGATACTAGTTTTCTAAAAAAAACCGCCCTTTGTCATAGCACAAAGGGAGGTTTTAAGTTAACGATATTTTTTAATCCAGTTTGCAAATGCCGCGTTTGAAAACTATCCAAATGTCTTGATTCCGATCACGCCGATGACAATCAGCAGCACGAAAAACAAGCGCAGCGGGCGCTTGGATTCGCCCAAAAATAAAATGCCGTACCCGACACTCAACAATGACCCAAGACCTGTCCAGACAGCGTAGGCGACACCTAACGGAATAAATTCAGTGACACGTCCTAAAATATATATCGAGACAATCATTGCCCCGACTGACACGAACAGCCACATTTTTTTTCCTTGTTTATGGGATTTTTCCAGAAAAAGCACGAAGACAAGTTCCATTAAACCTGCTATGCCAAGCATTACCCAACTCATATTAATTGCCTCCTTTTGGTGTAGTCAGTTTCAGGCCGACAATTCCTGTCAGCAGCACAGCCAGACTAATCAGCTTCATTGGATTGCTTGTTTCGTTAAAGACGAAGATACCAAGCAGTGCTGTTCCCCCTGTGCCAATACCGGTAAAAACAGCGTATGTCATACCGACACCAAATTCTTCAACCACTGTTTCTAGTACATATAAACTGATGACTAGAATCACCAATGTTGCAATGGACCATCCTAGATGTGAAAAGCCTTCACTCTTTCCTAGGGTGAACGCCCAGCAGATTTCCATCGCACCTGCAAGTAAAAGTCTTAAAAATGCCATTTGTCTCATCTCCTGTGAACATAAAAATGCCATAAGATAACTTGCAAAGGCCTAGAAGTTATCTTACAGCATAAACGCCCGGCGGCGAATCCGTTTTTTTCTTACAACTAGCAATTCTAGCAAATAATTACCGATAGTTCAATGGTTTTGTTCAAAAAACAAATTATTTTTTTTGTTATTGTACGTCTAGTGGTAGGAAAGGGCCTCACTTTTGTAATGAGAGTATGCCTGCTTTTGTTACTGAAAGAGAGGTTGGACTGCTAACTGGATATTAGAAACGGTTGATTTGTATAAATAAAATAGTTAGACATATTTTTCTTAAATATATGAAAAAATAAGTTGGTTATCTCTTTGTTTTTAATGTCGTGCCGAATTTTCTGACTTATTAACACTTTAATTATTTTGAAATTCAAGTTTTTACGGCATCATACGTTCAATACTCGCATCTACAATCTCGGATATCCCTTTTTGTCCTGACTATTCTAAGCTATAATTAAAAGTAATAGGACCATAAAAAAAGAAGAGGTGGTTTGACATTGAAAAAAGAAGTTACCATAAAACCTGTCTCATTGGGCATAAAGCCGACACCGTTGTATAAGCTGGACAACTTGAGCCAAGCATATAACACCAATATTTATATCAAGCGTGATGACATGATTGGTGTGAGTTTGGGAGGCAATAAGGTGCGCAAGTTGGAATATTTGCTGGGCGATGCACGCGCGAAAGGCTGTGACACGGTCATAACGACTGGTGCGGCTCAATCGAATCATGTCATGTTGACGCTGGCATGTGCAAGCAAGTTGGGCATGGCAGGGATTGGCGTTTTATCAAATTCAGGGGTGAAGGAGTTTAAGGGCAACTTGATTCTTGACGAGTTGTTTGGCGGTACGATTCATTTCAGCAACAGCCGCGATCAAGAAGAGATTATGGCGGAAATGACCGCACTGGCAGCGGATTTAACAAAACAGGACAAGCGCCCGTATATTATCCCGATGGGAGGGTCTAATTCTCTCGGTGTGCTTGGTTATGTCGAAGCCGCAGAAGAAATTTTCGCACAGGGCAAGGAAATGGGTGTCACGTTCAATCATATTTTCAGCACAGTCGGCTCCGGCGGGACTTATGCCGGGTTAGTCATCGGTGCGGGATTGCATTCACCGGACACACTGGTGACGGGAATTGAAGTGTCTGATGCGCCTTTCCCTGAAATTGTTGCACAATTAATCACGGATACGTTACCGTTGTTAGGAACAAATGATTACCCGGCTGAGTTTAAACAACGTTATATTTCCAATGTCGGGAAGGGATATGGTGTGTCCGACGAGCATACCGTTGAGGCGATAAAAGAGCTTGCCGGATTGGAAGGGATTCTTCTTGACCCGGTCTATACCGGCAAAACATTCAGCAAGATGCTGGACATGATTCGAGAGGGTCAGTTCACTAGTGACGACCATATTTTGTTCCTGCATACTGGCGGTGCGGGCGCCTTATTTGCGGTTGATATGGGATTGGAAGTTTAGTTGACGATATATATGATTTGATTGTAACCCCGGAGGATGCGCATCCCTCGGGGGTTATCTGCTTACCTCAATTATTTTTTAAGTAAAATGGAAATAATAAACAATTGGTGCTTGGCAAGGTGTGCTATAGTTTGAGTGAATTGCTTAGTGACTGGGGTGAGAGGGGATTTGTCGTATGTAAAGTGGGCCATTGTCTATGCCATCGCACTTATTATTGTGCTGATTTTTTACCGTCTGTCTGTACAAATGCGCGTCCATCATCTGAAAAGAACATCTGCAGGGTCGGAAATATTTCGGAAGAAAGTCGATTTGTATACGGCACGGGTTATCAATGGCAGGCATATTATGTATTTGATGCTTATCAATTTTTTGATGACTATTGTTATTTTGTGCCTTGCTTTTTTGTGGTTTTATTCTGATAATGAACGTCAGATACTGGCAATCAAGCTGCGGTCAGCAAATGAGTCGATTCAGCAATTGTTGAAAACCCAAGACGCCAACAATACCGTCCAGGCGGTTGTTTCTTATCCCAAAGAAGGGCTTAGTCTGGAGCAGTTGAATTGGGAAGGCTTGTTCAGCGAGGATACTTCCGAAGAGAAAAAAAGTCTGATGGAATCTGTCTTGTTTGAAGAAACAAGACCTTATTTCGGAGAAACAACGGTCTTGCTCACCGTGAATCAGCCCGCCCAGACCATTTCGGTGACTTTGCAAAATCATGACGTTGACAGCAAGTATTTGGATACCCTTCACACAAACTTTGACGCATTTGTGGCAGAATTGGAACAGGTTGCTCAGATTGAGCAGGTGGATTCAAATTTTGTATCGCAGGAAAGTCAAGAAGAAAACAGGATGCTTTATGTGAGAAATGATGAAAATAGGCATTTCGAGGTAATCAATTGAAGTCAGCACCTCCCATTGCGGCCTGTTTATCGGCAAAATGAAAAGCCCTGCTGGAAACAAATGGTTTCCGGCAGGGCTTTTTTTATGTCAATGCCACATCTCTTTTCTTAAACAATACCAGCGTGGCAATCAGGATAATGACTATATAGGCGACAATGCCGATGGCTGTCTGCTGAATCGACAGATTGCCGGCAGCTAAATAGTTTGCATCCATCACTTGATTGTTCAAACCGAGCATGTTGAAAATAATCCATTTCAGCCAGTCGTATTTGGCAATAATGTTTGGCAGGATTTGTCCCAGAAAACTGCCTGAGAAGAGAATCCCCATACCGACGCCGACAGCCAAAGCTTGTGAGCGGATGACTGCTGAGAAAAAGAAGGCAATCGTGATATACAACACCATCAGCAGCAGATTGCTTGCAAACAGCTGGGCTGCCAGTTCAATAGCTGTTTTGGCACCGGTTTGTTCCGACACAGGTAATGTCAGTTTCTGAATCGGCAGTAAATAGGAAAAAGCGAATGCAGACACTGCCATGATGACAGAGGTGATGACACTATAAACAAAGGTCACGATATACTTGGACATTAAAATCTGTATGCGGCTAAAAGGCCGGACAAGCAGCAGTTTGATGGTGCCGCCTGAAAATTCTGATGCGATAATGATACTGGCGACAATCACCGAAAATAGGGTCGGCAAAACATATAATGAGCCGAAGATGCTAAAAAACTGTGCACTGTTCGTTCCTTCACGGCTGTCCGCCGGTTGTGCTCCTTTTTCCTGATACACTTGGTAAAAAGCCAGCTGGTTTTTGGTTGCCTTCACCAGCTCTTTGTCCGCTTTTTTGTCGTTGTTTAATTGAGCCAGTCTGTTTTCCAGGAAGGTCACTGTTTCGTCAAGGGACAGGGATGTTTCCGTGTATTGGTCATAGTCTTCTGTCAAATACCAGAAATCATTTTCTGACAGGATGTTCCCGTTTTCGTCTTGATAAGCGGTCATGCCGCCCTTGTAGTCATAATCATTGTAATATTGTCGTGAATGCGTGTTGCTCTTCATAATAGCAAAAGCCATGCCGAACATGGAAATAATCAGCACAATCCACATTCCCCAGCTGGATTTGCGGCCGAATAATTTGATTAGTTCATTTTTCATCAACATACCCATTATACGTTACCTCCTTCAGTCAGCTGGAAGAAACGTTCTTCAAGCGACACTTTTTTGGCACTGACTTCAAAAATCGCCACATCATGTGCCACGAACTCTTGAATAATAGCGGGAATCTGGTCTTCTGCAGTATTGACCTGGATATAAGCCGCGTCGTCCAATGAAAACGGATAATTCAGTTGGCGCAGCACTCCTTCTGCAAGGGCGACATCTGCTACTTTGAACAGATAGGTTGGTGTGCTGCCGCCATTGACCTGCTGCATGTCTTCGATGTGCGTCAGTCTGCCTTTTTCAATGATGGCAAACCGGTCTGTGATTTGCTGAATCTCCGCCAGCAAATGACTGGAAATGAGTACGGCCGTTCCTTGAGAAGAAATACTCCGGATGATTTCTCTGAACTCGGCCATCCCTTGAGGGTCAAGTCCGTTCGTCGGCTCGTCAAGCACCAAAAGCGACGGTTGATGAATCAAAGCCTGTGCCAAGCCCAGCCGTTGCCGCATACCGAGAGAATATGTTTTCACTTTGTTGTTGATGGCATTTGTCAGTTTGACTTGGGCGACGACCTCGTTGATGCGTTCTGGTGACACTGGTTTCCGGCTCATGCGGGCAAACTGCTTCAGATTTTCCATTCCGGACAAATACATGTAAAATTCCGGATTCTCAATGATGCCGCCGACGTCTGCTATTGTGGTTTTAAAATCATCGGCGACACTTTTGCCGTTAATCATGACAGTGCCTGATGACCGGTGAATCAGACTGACAATGGCCCGGATGATTGTTGTTTTCCCGGCACCGTTTGGTCCGATTAAACCGAATACTTCCCCTTTGGTGATATCAAAGTTAATATTTTGAACAATCGTCTTTTTGCCGATTTTTTTGGAAAGACGTTTGACTGACAGTACAATTTCCTTTTCCATCATATCTCCTCCATATCGTACGTTCTATTTCCACTATAAAAGATACCCTCAAAAAAGAAATCAGACTTTCGCCTTAATCTTTTTGGGCAAAAGTCTGATTTCTGTGATTTGTTGCTAAACGGGTGCTGCGTGCTTTATTGCATCTGGCGCAACCGGACTGCTGCAAAAGCTAGCTGGTGGCTGAAGCGCTGCGTGAGATGCCGGTACATCTTTGCCAATAAACCGTGATATAATAAAAAAAGAAGAACAATCGGATGAAGGTGGACACTTGTTCAAGAGCTGTTGCGTTTTCTGTAAACAAGAAAGGGGACCGATGACGATGGGAAAACGATACATTACCAGCTCGATTGTGACAGACTCCGCGATCAACCCGAATGCAGCTACTCCGGAAGGTATCGCAAGCGATTTGGAAAAAGCGACGAATGAGTTGATTCGACGGGTTTTCGGCAAGGGCGACGTACTTGATGTCAATGTTATTCATATCAAAAAAAGCCGGCCGGCGGATGTGCCCGGGTTTGTCATTTCCATTCTCTACGAAGAACATCCGTCTAATTAATGGCTACAGGTAGTTGGAGTCAGGTAAACGTGATGCAGCAGGCGTGCAGGAAGGAAGTTGTTCAATGAAAGTTTTGCATTTACTGGCGCAGTTGCCGGCGCAAACAGGCAGCGGCATTTACTATACCAATATGATAAAACATATGGCCGATGATTATGAACAAGCGGCTTTGTTCGGCAGCATTCCGAATTTCCGATACGATGTGCTGCAGGCAGACCGGCAGTTTATCGTGTCTTTTCCTAATAAGTATTGTCCGTTTCCATTGCCGGGCATGAGTGATGAGATGCCATACAAGAGCACCCGCTACAGTATGATGACACCGGAAATGATAGCAGGCTGGCAGCAGGCTTTTCTGGCAAAGTTGGCTGAAGCAGCGGCTGTTTTCAAACCCGATGTGATTTTGTCCCACCATCTGTGGTTTTTGACCTCTTTGGCAGCGGAAAAGTTTGCGTCCATCCCGGTTATCGCGTTCTGTCATGCGACAGACTTGCGGCAGGCCAGACAGCATCCGTATCTGCTGCAATATGTTCAGCATCTGCCTCAGGTGGCGCATGTGTTTGCGTTGAGTGAACATCAGATAGGAGACATCCAGGAAGTGTTTAAACTGCCGCCGGCGAAGCTGTCGGTCTTAGGCGGTGGGTATGATCCGGCGATTTTTTATTCGGAGAGGCGGCTGGACAAAGAGGTCGTTGATATTATTTACGCGGGAAAGCTCAGCGCCTCTAAAGGTGTTTTCGATTTGCTGACTGTATTTGACCGCCTTGCCGCTCATGATAAAGCTATTCGTTTGACAGTTATCGGCAATGCGGACAAAAAAACAGCGGCGGTTTTGCGGCAGCACCAGCAAAAAAATCCGCAACTGCGCCTTCTTGATGCGGTCTCTCAAACTGAGCTGGCCGAGCATTTCCGAAAAAGCGACATCTTTGTCTTGCCATCTTTTTATGAAGGTTTGCCATTAATCGTCATTGAAGCGCTGGCATGCGGGTTGTATGTGGTCAGCAGCCGCTTCCACGCGTTGGAACGACATCTGGGCGAGACTGTCAACAACAGCGGAGCTATCGAATATGTGACACTTCCACGTTTGCAGGACCAAGACACACCGGTTGCTGGTGACCTTGCCGGGTTCCACTGCCGCCTGCAGGAAAAAATAAACGTGCAAATTGGCAGGGTTCGGTCAGGTGAAACGCTGCCTGCTGCTGTGAGTCAACAGTTAGCACGTTTTACGTGGCCGGGTCTTGCAGATACACTTAGCCGTTTCATTAAAGAATTGGTATAATATCACACGCTAATACAGGAGCGGGGCGTCAGTTAGCACCCCGCTCCTGTATTTTAGGCCATCGAATCGGCTGGTTTAGCTTGCCTGTTGACAACGAGCACACAGACTCCCGATACTAACAGCGTGATTGAGATGAACATGAAGGCAGAGGTGTAACTCCCGCCGGAAGCTTCCACCATCTTTCCCATAATCGTCGGGGCAAAAAAACCGCCTGATACACCGATTGCGTTGATGGTTGCATATTTAGAAGAAACTTCCATCGGAGTAAAAAGTTTGACCGGCAAACTCATCAACGCTGAAAAACCGACACTGGCGCAGATGATACAGCCTGACAGGAAAATAATGCTCATGACGAGCGACTGAGTGGTAGACACAAGGAAGACAAAGACTGCACCCAATAATGTGACAGTGAAAATGACGGCTTTTTCTTTGTTTAAAAAGAATCTGTTAATGATAATACCACCGGCCATAGCAGCAGCCATCGTGAAAAAACCTATTAAGACGCTGACCAGAGAGAGCATGGTCATGCTGAGGTGGAATGTTTCGTTGAGATACGAAGGCAGCCAGCTATTTAACCCGTACAGGGAAGCATTAATGAAGAACGCGGATAAAATCATGATCCAAACATTGCGGTCTTTTAAGACGTCGCCAAAAGCCAGCCCTTTTTTTCCTTCTGCAACTATGGGCATGCCGGCTGTTTTAGGGATAGCAACCATCATAAACACCCCCACAGCAATGACGAATGCTCCCAAAATAAAGTAGGTTGTTTGCCAGTTTGTCAGATTGATAAAAAGGGCGATGATCGGCGGGCCGATGATGCCGGCAAAACCGGAAGATGCAATCATTGTTGACTGGACAGAGCCTCGTTTTTCTAATGGAATCTCTTGTGAAATAAAGGTCGATACGGCAGAGGGATAGCCTGAGTGGGCAAAGGAACCAGTCAGCAGGCGGATTATAATCAAATAGAGGACTGATGCACCAAAACCGAAGAAGACCATAAACAGACCGACCATGATGATGGAAAGAAACAACATTTTGCGTGAGCCGATTTTATTGGATAAATAACTGAACGGAATCTGGAAAATCGTATACCCAAGAAAGAAGAAACTTAAAATAAGTCCTTTGTCGCCGGCCGACATATTAAGCGTTTCGGCAATATTGACCATAGACAGTGAAATAGCAGTTTTGTCGAGATAGATACAGGTGTATCCGATAAAAATGGCGAGCAGCATCAGAACATTTTGAGACGTTGGTTTTGTTTTCATGGAATCATCCCCTTTTTATATTAAAGTGGTTAGATTATATCAAAAAATAACAGCATTATGGAACCGTTTTAAAAAAATAAAAAATAATCAGCGGATTTTTTACGATTAAGGCAGATTATAAAAAAAATACTGGAAATAAATAGTTGGAAACGCTTTAATAAGTATTGACATGAAAAAAGCGGTTAGCTATTATAAAATAGGACCTACTGTTTTTTAACGGTTTGCGGATGATATTTTTTACAATGGCAGAACATTTATTTAGGAGGGATTACATGGAACTATTGCAAGACAAAATTTTGGAAGAAGCGCTAGCATTAAAAGACGAGATGATTAAAAATCGGCGCCATCTTCACGAACATCCTGAACTCGGCATGGATTTAAAACAGACTCAGGCATACGTGGCAGAACGTCTGAAAGAGATGGGCTATGCTGATGTCAAGCGGGTCGGACAAGCCGGCTTGACGGTAACCGTAGGCCAGGGGACAGGCAAAACCATATTGCTGCGGGCGGACATGGACGCTTTGCCGATTTTGGAAGATAATGAGTTGCCGTATAAATCTAAAATTGACGGACGAATGCATGCATGTGGCCATGATATGCACACAACGATGCTGCTTGCGGCAGCCAAAATATTAAAAAAATATGAGCAGGAGATTCCGGGAGTTGTCAAGCTGATGTTCCAACCCGGTGAGGAAACGATGGAAGGCGCCAAAGACATGGTGGCAGCCGGTATACTCGAAAATCCGCGTCCTGATGCAGGCGTTATGATTCACGTGATGCCGGGAATGCCGTTTGACCCGGGGGCGCTGACTGTTACTGGCGCCGGACCGAGTATGGCATCGGTCGACTGGTTTAAAATCACTGTCATTGGGACAGGCGGTCACGGCTCAATGCCTTATTTGGCGGTCGATCCAATCGTTCCAATGACAGCGATTCACAGCGGTTTGAGTGCGATTCAAAGCCGCGAATTGCCGCCGAATGCGGTTGTGGCTGTCACTGTTGGAGAAATTAGCGGAGGTGTGACATCCAACGTGATACCAGGCGAGATGGTCATGGGCGGCACGATCCGAACTTATGACGAGAAGCATCGCCAGTTCATTAAGGAACGAATGACTGAGATCGTGACCCACATTGCCAAAGCATTCAGATGCGAGGGTACCGTAGAGTTTCCGGCAGGCGCGCCGTTTTTTGAGAGCAGCAAAGAATTGTCAGAGCATATTCAAAAAGTGCTTCCGGCCTATGTCGGCGCAGATAAAGCCCTGCCTGTTTTCGACAGCGATGTTCCGGCGATGGGTTCAGAAGACTTTGCTGTTATTTCCCAGGAAATTCCGGCATGTGTCATGATACTTGCCGCCAGCGATGCCAGAAAAGGCCAGACATACGGCGTGCACCATCCAAAATTGATACTGGACGAAGATGCCCTGCCATACGGTGCTGCGGCCTATGCCGGAGTTGCATTAAGCTGGCTGGCCGCCAATCAGTAAACAGTCAGAGCTTGCTTGTTCAAGACAACTTTCATGAAACAATCCATGAAAGTTGTCTTTTTATTAATTAAAAGACCCAACAATTGAAAGATTTTTCAGAAAATTCAGCAAATTCTATTTACTTTTCGGAAAAATAGGGTATGATATATAAACATAGTAAAAAAGGATTTTAGCGGGGTGTGTTAAGATGAATGGAGTTACATTGCTTTTGATTGCAATTGCTTGTTTTGTAGTTGCTTATTTTGGGTATTCGAAGTGGTTGGAGAAAAAATGGGGGATTGATCCCCAGGCTATGACGCCTGCTTACCGGTATAAAGACGGCGAAGACTATATGCCGGAACCGGCATTCATGGTGTTTAGCCATCAGTTTTCGTCAATCACTGGTGCCGGGCCTGTTACGGGTCCGATTATTGCAGCCATGTTCGGTTGGCTGCCGGCTTTTCTTTGGATTGTCTTCGGCGGCATTTTCTTTGGAGCAGTCCATGACTTTGGTGCCATGTATGCTTCAGTAAAAAATGAAGGGAAATCCATCGGACTGATTATTGAAAAATATATCGGGAAAACAGGCAAAAAGTTGTTTCTTCTGTTTTCGTGGTTATTTTCATTGCTGGTTATTGCCGCTTTCGGTGATATTGTAGCCAATACTTTTAACGGCAAAACAACTGGAGTCTCAGAGGCAGTCAACACGGCGAATGCTTCAGCTGCATCCATATCGATGATTTTTATTTTAACAGCAATTATTTTCGGTATTCTAATTAAACGGCTGAATTTATCCGGCAAAGCCGCGCATGCGGTCGGTGTCGTCCTGTTGCTGGGCACGTTGGCGTTGGGAATGGCGTTTCCAATCTTTGCGTCGAAACAAGTCTGGCTGCTGGTTGTATTCGGCTACCTGTTCCTGGCTTCAGTGATGCCGATGTGGCTTTTGATGACGCCTCGTGATTTTTTGAGCACTTATATGCTGCTGGGCATGATTATTGCAGCTGTCTTGGGCTTGATGGTGGAAAGACCTGACATGAATCTGAATATGTTCAACGGTTTCATAGTGCAGGATGCCGCCGGCAATTTGAACTATCTGTTCCCGATTTTGTTTATCACAGTTGCCTGCGGGGCAGTCTCAGGTTTTCACAGCTTGGTGTCTTCAGGAACATCTTCCAAACAGATTAAGAATGAAAAACATATGCGACCAGTCAGTTTCGGTGCCATGATGTGCGAATGCGTACTGGCTGTTGCAGCCCTGGTTGTTGCGGGTGCTGCTGCCAGTAACGGACAGCTTCCGGAAGGGACACCGTTCCAGATTTTCTCCAGTTCAGTCGCTGGTTTTTTAACATCATTTGGCGTACCAGTTATGGTGGCACAAAGCTTTATGACGATGTGTGTGTCTGCGTTGGCACTGACGTCCCTTGACTCAGTTGCAAGAATCGGCCGTATGTCATTACAGGAATTGGTCAGCGACGGCGAGACCGAGCCATCAGGTATTGCCGGGCTATTGGCGAATAAATACATAGCCACGGTGCTGACGCTGGCGGTGGGCTTCGCTTTGGCGCAAGGAGGTTACAACAGTGTCTGGCCGCTCTTTGGGTCAGCGAATCAGCTGTTGGCGGCAATGGTCATGATTGCCATCGCAGTTTACTTGAAAACATCGAAAAAATCTGGTGTCATGTTTTATATTCCAATGGCAGTTATGTTGACTGTGACTTTCACTGCCTTAGGTATGTCGATATACAAATTATTGGTCAAGCTGCTGGCCGCTAGCGATATTTTGTTGTCTGTACCGAAAACGGCGGCAGCCGGACAGTTTATTCTGATGTCGGATGGCTTACAGCTGATTTTCGCCTTCTGTCTGCTAGCTCTCGGTTTGATGGTAGCCGTGCGCTGCATACGCACACTGATTCAGCCGGTATCACAAAAAGGCGAGCAGCCGGTGCCGGCGTATGATGAGAATTAATGCCGAAAATAGAGTGATTCGCGTTAACAATATTTATAGTTGAAAAACAGTTGTCAAAACTACTTATTTTTTAACAAGCTCAAGGGGTGAGTCGATTTTTTCATCAACAGTTTTACCTGAAAAATAATCGTAAGCTGCTTGTAATGCTAATTTGCCCATTTCCGTCGGCTGTTGGGCGACAGTTGCTGTCAAATCACCATTTTCAACAGATTTGATGGCATCATCATTTCCGTCGAATCCAATGACAATGACATCTGTTTTATTCGCAGCTTTTAACGCTTCGATAGCTCCCAACGCCATTTCATCATTTTGTGCAAAGACAGCATCGATATCCGGATTCGCCTGTAAAATATTTTCCATGACAGTCAATCCCTTTGCACGGTCAAAATCTGCAGATTGGGAATCAACGATTTCTAACTTGTCTTTAGCCCCTTTTTCAAACCCCTCTCCTCGTTCTCGTGTGGCAGAAGCCCCAGGAATACCTTCAAGCTGAACAATTTTGGCGTTTTCTCCGAGAGTCTCAATAAGGAACTGGGCTGCCATTTCTCCGCCTTTAACGTTGTCAGAAGCGACAAGCGACATAACATCCCCGCCATCAGAACTTCTGTCCAATGCTATCACGGGAATATTCGCCTGATTGGCAGCTTCTACAGCTGGCTGAATGGCAGAAGAATCAACAGGATTTATTAACAGGATATCGACTTGTTGTTGTATCAAATCATCAATGTCGTTACTTTGTTTAGAAGAATCATTCTGTGCGTCAGAAATGATGGTCTTTGTCTTGTTTTCCTCAGCAAGTTCGTTAATCCCGTCTCTGACAGAAACGAAAAATGGATTATTCAGTGTTGAAATACTGACGCCGACCACAAGCTCTTCTGGTTTCTTCTCGGCAACGGCACCTTTTGTATCACTGTCATCACTTTTATCAAGAGTTGCTCCGCCACAGCCAGTTAATAATAATCCAATAGCAGCAAGTGCAAAAATAACTTTTTTCATTGTCATATCCCTCTTTTTATTTATTTTTTTTTCTATCAAGCAGCACGGCTACAATAATGACAAATCCTTTAACGATTTGTTGATAAAAACTTGATACTCCCAGCAAATTTAAACCATTGTTGATGGTTCCGATAATTAATGCGCCAATGAGAGTGCCAAACAGTCGCCCTTTCCCCCAGACAAACTGGTACCGCCTAAGACAACCGCAGCAATTGCATCCATTTCATATGACTGGCCGGCAGTCGGCTGGGCTGAGTTCAGTCGTGATGTCAATATGATGCCAGCAATGGATGCCATAAATCCTGAAATGGTGTAAATAATTATTTGGATTTTGTCACTTTTTACACCAGCTATTCTAGCAGCATGGATGTTGCCGCCGATAGCATATGTTTTTTTACCGAACGCTGTTTTATGCAGCAATGTATAAAGTACCGCAAACGCCACGAGCATTACAATGATAGGAAATGGTATACCAAACAAGTATCCTCTGCCTATGAATTGAAACAAGAAACTGTCACCGATACCTGTGATCGGATTTCCATCCGTGTAAACAAGTGTTGCACCGCGGTAAATTGTCATCGTTGCGAGCGTCGCAATGAACGGGGCCATTCCTCCTTTCGCTATCAACAAACCATTTATCATACCCAAAAAAGCACCGAGAATCATCCCAAAAAGCATGGCAATCATTGGTGATATACCATTTGCTATTAAACCAGCCGTTAGTGCGCCGGAAAGAGCCAAAGTCGAACCAACCGAAAGATCGATGCCGCCTGTCAAAATAACAAAGCTCATGCCAAAAGCGATTAAGGCGTTAATTGACACCTGTCTTAGCAAATTCAGCAAATTGTTTGGAGTCACGAAGCTAGGATTCATGACTGAAACAACTACGACCAATATGACTAGCGCTAAAAGAGGTCCTAACGCCCCAATCGATATTTTTTTCATTTTACCTGTCATTTTAGTTTCCTCCTGTAGCATAATGCATAATCAATTCTTGAGTGGCATTTTCTTTCATGACTTCACCATTTATTTTCCCTTCATGAACCACTAAAATTCTGTCGCTGACACTGATAACTTCTGGTAAATCACTTGAAACCATCACAATGGCAACACCGCGTTCCGCCAGTTCATTCATTAATAGATAGATTTCCCGTTTAGCTCCCACGTCGACACCACGCGTCGGTTCATCTAGTATTAACACTTGCGGACCGATACCGATCCATTTTGCCAAAACAACTTTTTGCTGATTGCCACCTGACAAACTGCTTACCTTCTCTTCAGCACTTGCTGTTTTGACAGTTAAGCGTTCGATGAGCATGGACGTGAAGTCGTCAATCAGTTTGTTGTCCAAAATCCCTTTTTTAGAAAACTCATCTACTGCAGGTAAAAGAATATTATCGCTTACGCTGAAATCAAGAATGAGTCCTTCTTCTTTACGGTTTTCTGTTAAAAAACCGATGCCTTTCTTAATCGCTTGGTTGGGTGATTTAATCGTTATTTTCTTATCTTCTAAGTAGATATTTCCTGAAATAACAGGGTCGATTCCAAAAATTGCACGCATAATCTCAGTTCTGCCGGAACCCATCAGTCCTGAAAAACCGACGATTTCACCTGCTCTGACGTGAAAACTGACATTGGAAAACTTTTCAGCTGTCAAATTTTCCACTTTGAATTTTATGTCTCCGATAGTACTCTTTTTTTCAGGGTAAAAATCTTCTATATCCCGTCCCACCATGTCTTTAACAATTGTGTTGATGTTCGCGTCTTTGACATGATACGTGCTAACTGAAAAGCCGTCTCTCATGACAGTGACTCTGTCGCAAAGTGTGAAAATTTCTTCCATTCGATGCGAAATATAGACAATGGAGACGCCTTTTTCTTTTAGCCCTCTGATAATTTTAAATAAATTGTCAATTTCAGTTTCTGATAGAGCAGCAGTCGGTTCATCCATAATCAGGACTTTTCCCTCTGTCATCAGTGCTTTGGCTATTTCAAGAATCTGCTGTTCTCCCACTGACAACTCTTCAACAAGCGTGTCGGTCGGTATTGTTATTTTCAGTTCTTCAAAAATTTTAGCGGCCAATGTATTCATTTGTTTGGTGTCCAACAAGCCGAAACGAGACTTAATTTCTTTGTTTAAAAACAGATTTTCCAATACGGTCATATTTGTCAGCGTATTCATTTCTTGGTGGATAAACGTTATCCCGTTATCTTCTGCGTCTTTGGGATTTTTAAATTCTGTTTCCGTATCATCAATAAAAATTTTTCCTGAGTCTTTTTTGTGAAAGCCAGTTAAAATATTCATTAACGTTGATTTGCCAGCACCATTTTCACCCATGAGTGCATGGATTTCACCGCTGTGCAGGTCAAAGTCGACTGATTCAAGCACCTTGTTGCTGCCAAATGATTTATTAATTGCTTCCATTCTGATTTTCATCAAAACACTTCCTTCATTAAAAAATGACACCGGCTTGGAGAATAACATTTGCGTAAGGCGTATTTTCTCCGCTTCTAATAATTGCTTTTGCATTTGCGCTTACTTTTTTTAGTTCTTCGTGTGGAGCGTACTGTATATTGTTCAATCTTTTCACAACTTCAGTGTGTGTGGCAGGATTTCTATCAACTATTTCCTCTGCCAGAATAGCCTCTTCAATTTCCATGTGTTCAATGATGATGTCAAGCACTTCAATAAATCCAGGTTTTCCTAATGTTAGTGAGATATCGATTTCTTTTACACCAGATGGCACAGGTAAGCCGCAATCGCCAATGACTATTTGATCTGTATGTCTTAACTCCGAAAGTAGCTGGCTGATTGGTGTGTTAAGTACTCCGTTTTTTTTCATGTTATTTCACCTCGTTCCAATAAGGAATGCCCTGCTGTGCCCCGGGTTTTTGGATGGCCATTGCCGCAGCTTTGTTTGCAAAACGGATAACGTCATCTAACGGTTGCTTACTCAGGATACCTCTGACTAAATACCCATTGAACGTATCTCCAGCACCTGTCGTATCAACAACTTCAGTGATTTTTTCAGCAGGAATCAGCACTTGTTCTTGACCATTGTGATAAACTGCGCCTTTGTCACCCAGCGTGACAATCAATTTATTAGGAAACTTCGGTAAAACATCTGCAATTGTTTGATTATCAAACAGCATCTTGAATTCATGTTCATTCGGTGTCAAAAAATCAACATCTGCCAAAATTTCTGAAGGGATGCTCTTGACTGGCGCCGGATTGTATAAGACTGTTATGTTGTTTTGTGCGCAAAAAGCAAGCACATGTTCAATGACTTCGACCGCCATTTCATTTTGCAGAACAACCATGTCCATTTCCAATAATTTTGGATGAATCATTTGGACATCCTTAACGGTCACTTTGCCATTGGCTCCTTCAATGACTGTGATACGATTGTCGCCATCTTTCACTTGGATGAACGCTGAACCACTGCTGGTATTTTTTTTGATTGCCACCATATCAATATTGATTTGATTGATTTGGAGATTCTCTAGTAAAGCGGTGCCAAAAATATCATCGCCAACAGCGCCGACCATAAATGTTTCAATCCCTGAACGGCTTACAGCGATTGCTTGGTTGGCGCCTTTGCCGCCGAAAAATGTTTTGAAGTCTTTTCCGACAACGGTTTGACCTTGCATAGGAATCACATCCGTACTGACGACAAAATCAGTTGATATGCTTCCGATAACTGCTACTTTTTTCATGATGTCAGCTCCTCTAAAAATGTGTAACCGGTTACTCATATTTATATACTAACACCATCTCACCATTTTTTCAACTAAAAATATCTCAAACTTTTTCCTTTTTGAAATGTAACTGGCAGAATTGTTGTTTTTGGCAATTCGTCTTTATTGTTATTTAAGAGCTTGCTCATCCTCTTGGCAGCTTCTTGACCAATTTGATAAATGGGTTGTTTTACGGTAGCCAAAGAAGGGTAAAACATTTCTGCATAAGGAATCCCGTCATAGCCCACAACTTGAATATCATCTGGAATGTTCATGCCGTGTTCGTGCGCGTATTGCATTATTTTAAGTGCAAGATAATCATTTGAAGCCACTATGGTATCGTATGCCGAATAGTTTTTAAAAATTGACGCAACAGTTTCATCTGTTCGATCGACATTAAACGACTGGCTTTGAAGGGTTGTATGCGTGATAGCGTGCTTATCCAACACATCAACCAAACCTTGATAGCGCAAATTGACACTTGGCATCAGCAAATTGCTGGTGACAATCAATACGTTCCGATAAGTGGTTTGTAAAATTTCTTGACCTATCAGTTTGCCTCCTTGATAATCATCAGCTAATATTTTAATGAAATCACCTTCGTAAGCTCGGTCAACACCAATCATTTTAATATTTTTTGGCACATGACTGACAGGCAGCGTGGTAATCACTCCACTAACATTGTTTTGAATAAATGTTGTTAAATAATTTTGTAAATTTTCTTCACTGTCAGATGTATTGGCTAAAAGCATCATAAATCCTTGCCGGTTTAATTCTTCTTCGATTCCTTTAGCCAACAATGGGAAGTATGGGTTAGTAATATCCGGCAACAATACGCCGACCAGCTTTGATTTTTTCTGGAATAAAGACCGCGCGACTTCATTTGGCACATAGTTCAAATCCCTGATTGCCTGCTCAATTTTTTCGCCAGTTTCTTTTTTAACGTATCCGTTTTTATTCATATAGCGCGACACACTTGCAACCGATACACCGGCATGCTTTGCAACGTCCTTAATTGTAGCCATCTGTTTCACCTCAAACACAATCACTCATAATGTCTTTCATTATATCACTATCTGTCGTGTAAAAAAATTTATATATGTAGTTTTTTTTCTTCTTTTTTGGGCACACAGCTTATCGCTTCGACTGAATAAAAGCAGCTGCAGGTGCTTGAAACCGCATGTTTCAATATTTTCAGCCGATTATGCCAAAAAATTAACAATCCGTATTGTTGCAAAACCAAACACTTTTTGAGAAAATACATAGTATGCTAATTATTTTTCTGGAGGAGGCGGCTGGATGATGCAACAAACGATTGGCGGACGGGTGCGCAAGTTGTCAAATAAATTGCGGCAAGAGATGGCTGCGGTAAAAATTCCTGAAACAGATGCAGTCCTTTCCGGGTTACAGGGAATGGTTATCCGGATATTGAAAGAAGCTGACGATGACAACAAAATTTTTCAGTATGACTTGGAAAAGCAGCTCGACATCCAGGGACCAACAGTGACGCAAACACTGAAAAGTCTTGAAAACCATGGGTTGATTGAGAGAAAAATCAATGCGTCGGACGGCCGCAAAAAGGAATTAAAATTAACAGACAAAGGTTTGCTGATGCATCAGCAAACCTCAGCTATGATCTGCTCTTTAGAAGCACGAATGAGGCAGGGTCTGACAGAAGAGGATCTCGCGCTTTTTTTTCGTATTATGGATCAATTAGAGATGAATTTGACTTCAAGGGAGGATGGTCATGTATCGTAAGTTATTAAAAAGTATTAGGGATTACAAACGGCAAACATTGCTGGCCCCGTTTTTTGTGATGCTGGAAGTGGTAATGGATGTCCTCATTCCATTTAACATGGGGCGGTTGATTGATGAAGGGATTAACGGCCAAGATATGACGGCATTGTGGCGGATTGGCACACTGCTTATTTTTATGGTGGCTTTATCAATGGTTTTCGGTGTGATGTCCGGGCGGTTTGCAGCGCAGTCTTCAGCCGGGTTTGCCAAAAATTTGCGGCAGGATGTTTTTCATAAGGTTCAGGAATTTTCCTTTGAAAATATCGACAAATTCTCCACAGGCAGCCTCATCACGCGGCTGACCACTGATATCACCAATATCCAGCAGGCCTTTCAAATGTCCGTCCGAGTCGGTTTCAGAGCGCCGATGATGATTGTTTTTGCTCTGCTCATGACGCTGCGGATCAATTGGCGTATTTCGCTGATTTATCTTATCATGGTGCCGATTCTTGGGTACGGATTGACGAAAATCACGCGTATTGCGCATCCCAAATTTAAGCAGGCATTCAAAGTGTATGACAAACTGAATGTCATCGTCCAAGAAAATCTGGAAGGCATTCGTGTCGTGAAAGCTTTTGTCAGAGAAAAATTTGAGAATAAAAAAATGACAGACGTCTCAAGTCAGATGTATGAAAAATTTTCCAAAGCAGAACGAACAGTGGCTTTTAATGCGCCATTATTGAATTTTTCTGTTTATTTGTCCATGATTCTGCTGATGTGGTTTGCGACTGTTCAAATCATGGGCGGTCAGATGACTACTGGGGAATTAATCAGCTGTGTGTCTTACACCATGCAAATTTTGATGAACTTGAATATGTTGTCCATGATATTTGTCATGCTGACGATTTCGGACGCGTCCATGCAGCGGGTCACGGAAGTTTTAGCTGAAGAACCGACTATCGCCAATCAGACGGCTCCGTTGACCACGGTTGACAACGGGGAAATCATCTTTGACGATGTCTGTTTCAAATATACGGAAGACAGCGAAGAATTCAGTTTGGAAGACATCAACGTGACTATCCCGTCCGGCTCTTTTGTCGGTATTATCGGGGGAACAGGCAGTTCCAAGAGCACCTTGGTCCAGCTGATTCCGCGGCTTTATGATGCTACGCAAGGTCAAGTGAAAGTTGCTGGTCAAAATGTCCAGGCGTATGATCTGGAAGTGCTGAGAGATGCGGTGGCCATTGTTTTGCAGAAAAACACATTGTTTTCAGGTACCATCAAAGACAACTTGCGATGGGGGAATGAAACAGCGACCGATGAGGAAATGGTCCATGCGTGCCAGCTGGCACATGCAGATGAATTTATCCAAGATTTTGCTGACGGGTATGATGCGTATGTGGAACAAGGAGGCAGAAATTTGTCCGGCGGTCAGAAACAACGCTTGTGTATCGCCAGAGCCTTGTTGAAACAGCCGAAGATTCTGATACTGGATGATTCTACCAGCGCAGTCGATACAAAAACCGAAGCACAAATCAGAGAGAATTTGTCCCATGAGATGCCGGATGTCACAACGGTGCTGATTGCCCAGCGGATTGTATCGGTGGAGCAAGCGGACTTTATCATTGTGATGGATAACGGCAAAATTGACCAAATCGGCACGCATGATGAGTTGCTGGCTTCCAATCAGATTTATCAGGAAGTTTATGCCTCTCAGGTTAAAGGAGGATTGGCCGACAATGATTAAACGAAGAGCAAAACCGCGTCACTTGAAATACACAGTCAACCGGCTGATGTCCTACATTTTCAGGTACAAGTGGCGGTTTTTGACCGTCATTGCTTGTACGGTGGTTGTGGCGATTGCGAATGTCAGCACATCCTTGTTTCTGCAGCGGCTGATAGACGATTACATCACGCCGATGCTTTCGCAAAGCAGGCCTGACTTTATGCCTCTTTTACGCGCCATTTCATTTTTGGCGGGCATTTATATTAGCGGAGTGATTGCCATTTATATTCTTAATAGAATGATGGTCACGATTACGCAAGGAACATTGAAAAACATCAGGGATGATTTATTCAGGCACATGGAGACATTGCCGGTCAGTTATTTTGATACGACCAGCCACGGCGACATCATGAGTCATTTTACCAATGATGTGGATGCGCTGCGGCAGATGATTTCTCAAGGTATCCCGCAGATTATCGCCTCTGTCATTATGATTGTCACGATTTTTACCGCCATGATTGTCACGAATCGGTGGTTGACTCTGGTCGTGCTGGTGTTTGTGGGACTGATGATTTTTGTCGCGGGAACGCGGGCGCAAAAAAGCAGTGTCTTTTTCAAACAACAGCAGGCGGCACTGGGGGAACTGAACGGTTATGTTGAGGAAATGATCAGCGGGCAGAAAGTCGTTCAGGTGTTTAATTATGAGGAGCGTTCCAAAGAACGGTTCGGCGCATTGAATGAAGAGTTAAGGAAAAACACCTCTGCAGCAAATGAAATTTCCATGACGCTGATGCCGATCAACTTCAATATCGGCAACTTGCAGTACATTGTTTTGGCGATTATTGGCGGTGTATTGATTTCACGGGACTTCGGCGGACTGACGCTGGGAGTTGTCGCCACGTTTTTGCAGTTGAGCAAAAACTTCAATCAGCCGATTTCCCAAGTTTCCCAACAGGCAAATGCGATTATTCTGGCGCTGGCCGGAGCAGAAAGAATCTTCGAAGTGTTGAATAAAAAACCCGAGCAGGATTCTGGCAGCGTGGTCTTGCGCCAGACCAGCGATGTGCCGGCGGCAGCGGCGGCAAAAGTCCAGACGCCTTTTGTCTGGTATGATACAAAAACCGATGTCTATACACCGTGCCATGGGGATATCGTGTTTGACCGCGTGGACTTTGGCTACACAGCAGATGAACTGATTCTGAAGGACATCAACTTGTACGCGCATCCCGGACAGAAAGTAGCGTTAGTCGGCGCGACCGGGGCTGGTAAAACGACGATTATCAATTTAATCAACCGGTTTTATGATATTCAGAAAGGCCACATTACCTACGACGGCATCGACATCAATCACATCAAAAAGAATGATTTGCGCAAAGCTGTCGGGATTGTTCTTCAAGATGTGAACTTGTTTACAGGTACGGTGCTGGAAAATATCCGGTACGGGCGATTGGATGCGACTGATGAAGAATGTATCAAGGCAGCTGAGCGCGTCAATGCCGACGGATTTATCCGTCGACTGCCGCAAGGCTATCATACAGTTCTGGGCGGTTCGGAATCTAATTTATCACAAGGTCAGCGGCAGCTGTTGTCAATTGCCCGCGCGGAAGTGGCAAATCCGCCGGTCATGATACTTGACGAGGCAACGTCAAGCATTGATACGCGGACAGAAAGAATTGTTCAAGACGGCATGGACTCTTTGATGAGCAACCGGACAACCTTTGTTATTGCCCACCGTCTGTCGACTGTACAAAATTCAGATGTCATCATGGTACTGGCAGATGGTGAGATCATTGAGCGCGGCTCACACGATGAACTGGTAGCCCAAAAAGGCAAGTATTACCAGTTGTATACGGGTGCGTTTGAACTGGAATAACTTGAAACAGCGGTATATTTTAAAACAGTGATAAACACAATTGTGTTTATCACTGTTTTTGTTTGCAGTCCCTTATCTGCAAGGAAAGCTGTCTATTATATCAGCTGTCACACGCATGCGCGCAGCATATTAAAAAACGATCATTTTTTAACAAACGTAGTTGACGCTGGGAAAATCAGAGTGTATACTTTAAGTGGTTACTACCAGACGGGTAAAAAGGGGGATATTTGAATGGTCGGATGTATCGTGACAGGTCACAATGACTTTCCGATAGGAATGAAGAAAGCACTGGAAATGATTGCCGGAGAGCAGCAAGATGTCGTTGCCGTGCCGTTTCATGAGACGGATTCTTTGGAAGATTACGAGCGGAACGTGAAAGAAGCAGCTGCGTCTTTGTATAAGAGTAATGGAAGCGTTGTCTTGTTTGCGGATTTATTGGGAGGCACACCGTTTAATATTGCAATGATGCTTAAGAACGAGCGGCCGTGGCTGGAAGTTGTCACTGGCACCAATCTGCCGATGCTGCTGGAATTTGTTGGTCAAAAACTTCAAGGGAAAACAGCCAGCGAATGTGCGGGTGTGCTGATTGAAACCGGACAAGCCGGCATCACACTCGGTGAAATCACCGTTCGCGAAGAGCAGGGTGATGACGATGGCATCTAGTATTTGGCTAAATGTCCTGGTGACATCACTGGTCATCGTCGTCATGGTAGTAGTTGTGGCGGGCATTTACTATATCAAGAACCACAAACTCGTAGCCGCCAAAAAGGCGCATTTTAAGCAAATCCACCAAAAACTGTCGCCGGGAAGCAACGTCATGTTTGCAAATGGGCTATACGGCACAGTGGTGAAGCTGAAAGGCGATATTGCTGATATCCGCGTGAAATCAGGAACGATTATTGAAGTCTCGCGTTATGCAATTTCAGAAATCATAGATGAAAGGAAGAACACACATGCCTAATATTTTATTGACTAGAATTGACAACCGTTTGATACACGGACAAGTAGCAACGCAGTGGAGCGGAACGCTGGGGGCAAATTTGATTCTTGTGGCAAATGACAAGGTTTCAGAAGATAAGGTGAGACAAGGACTAATGGACATGGCTGCACCTGCGGGAGTGGCGACACGCTATTTCTCGCTGCAAAAAACAATTGATATCATCCATAAAGCGGCTGACAGACAAAAGATTTTTATCATTGTTGAAACACCGGAAGATGTTCTGGCGCTGGTTGAAGGAGGCGTTCCGATTACCAAGGTGAACATCGGAAACATGCATATGGCCGAAGGAAAACGGCAAGTTGCAACAACCGTGGCAGTGGATGATCGTGATATCGAAGCATTTAAAAAATTACAGGAAAAAGGAGTGGATTTGCAAATACAAAGAGTACCATCAACATCGGTTGAAGATATCTCCAAACTATTTAAATAGGAGGAATGAAAAATGGACTATTCAGTTATACAGGTATTATTAGTATTTATCGTGACATTTATAGTAGCGATCGATCAATTCAGCTTTCTCGAATCGTTGTATCAGCCGATTGTCACAGGGTTTGTGATTGGTATTATTTTAGGGGATCTTCAGACAGGACTGGTTGTTGGCGGTACGTATCAGCTGATGACCATCGGCAATATGCCGATCGGCGGCGCCCAGCCTCCGAATGCTGTTATCGGGGGCATCATGGCAGCTATTTTGGCGATCACTTTGAAACTTGAGCCGACCGCAGCTGCTGCAACAGCGATTCCGTTTGCGCTGCTCGGTCAGTATGGTGTCACATTGCTTTTCTCTCTGATGTCGCCGGTAATGACTGTTGCGGACAACTATGCCCATGAAGCCAATACAAAAGGTATTGAACGCATCAACTACCTTTCCATGGCTGCACTCGGCACAATATTTGGTGTTATCGTGACCCTGTTCTTCATCGGCGGTGCGGCTTTCGGGAATCAAGTTGTTTCAGCTATCCCGTCTTGGCTGATGAGCGGCCTGGGTGCTGCTGGTGCCATGATGAAATATGTCGGTTTTGCGATTTTGATGAAAGTGATGCTGTCAAGAGATCTATGGGGTTTCCTGTTTGCCGGCTTTTCCATTGCAGTGATTGCGATGGCATCACCAAGCTTAAGCAGTCCGGCACTTCTCATTTGTGCGTTTATTGGCTTTGCACTGGCATTTTGGGATTTTCAAATTCAAACCAAATTCAAGACCGCTCATGTTCAGCAAGGTGATTCGATAGGAGGAGAAGAAGATGGCATATAGTATTCCTGAGCACTATCATGATTTACAGCCGGCAGAACAGCTGGATGACAAAACACTAAATAAAATGGTGTGGCGGTCATTGTTTTTGCAGGCGTCTTTCAACTACGAGCGGATGCAGTCAGCCGGCTGGCTATATGGTATTTTGCCCGGTCTTAAAAAGATTCACAAGGACAAGGACGACTTGGCGGCATCGATGAGCCACAACATGGAATTTTTCAACACACACCCGTTTCTGGTGACATTCGTCATGGGGATTGTTCTTTCGTTGGAACAAAACAAAGCTGACATTGCGACGATTCGTGCGGTCAGAGTAGCGGCAATGGGACCGCTCGGCGGTATCGGCGATGCGCTGTTCTGGTTTACGCTTGTGCCGATTACAGCCGGGATTACTGCCAACATGGCAATCAGCGGCAGTGTGGCAGCACCGTTTATCTTCCTGTTAGTGTTCAACGTTGCGCAATTTGCGATTCGTTTCTTCCTGATGCGCTGGTCGTATAAACTCGGTACCAATGCCATCAGTCTTTTGACAGAAAATGCGAAGGAATTTACTAGAGCAGCCAGCATTCTCGGGGTGTTTGTAGTTGGTGCTTTAGTGGCCACAACCAATGCCGGCGGCGGGACACGTCTGAACATCAATATTCCGAATGGGACAACGAATGAAGCACGTCAAATCACAACGATCGTTCCATCTGAGGACGCTGTTTCAAAATACGATGAATTTTTGTATAAAAAAGATTTGGACGGCCAATTGACTGACGAACTGCAGGAAGGGGCAAGTGTTTCTGAACTGGCCAGCGGCGAATATGAAGTAGTATTCAATCAAAATGAAGAAAAAGATGTGTTTATTAATATTCAGGAGATTTTAGACGGCATCATGCCGCAGCTCTTACCGATGATCATCACCCTGGTCTTGTTCTTCTTCATGTCCAAATACAGCTGGACACCGCTTAAGTGTATCGGCTTTATCATGATAATCGGCATATTAGGTTCAGGTTTGGGCTTCTGGCCGTCTATTTGGCCGTAGACATCATTGTGACAGCTGTTGGCAAAGGTTTTCATTGACTTAATCGTTAATTTTGCATATTATCCTAATAGGATAGTATTTTAACGAAGGTGATAGTAATGGACAGCAAACAAACAAGTTCTCTCTACAGTCAGCTGGTCGATGTCTTAAAGGAAAAGATTGAAACAGTGTTAAAGCCGCATGATGTGCTGCCTTCTGAAAGAGAGCTTTCAAAGATTTACGGTGTCAGCCGCACGACTGTCCGGCTGGCATTGCAGGAGCTGGAAAATCTCGGCTACATTTACAAAAAGCACGGCAAAGGAAATTTTGTTTCCAGTGTCTCGGACAGTATTTTGAATTTATCCGGGACATATAGTTTTACCGAGCAGATGAAGTCGCTCGGCAAAGTACCAAAGACACGAATTCTTGATATGTCAGTAATCAAGGCCAATAAAGTATTTAGTGAAAATCTGGATATTCCAATAGGCGAAAAAATACTGAAAATCAAACGGCTGCGGCTGGCTGATGGTGAGCCGATGATGCTGGAGCGGACTTATCTGCCCTTTGCAAAGTTTGCTGATTTGACGCAGGAAATGCTGGAAGACAGGCCATTGTATGATATTTTTCTGGATACTTATGGGGAAATCATCAAGTACGCTGAAGAGGAGTTTTATGCCACACTGGTCCGCGAAGAGGATGCGGCACATTTGGGGGTGCCTGCCGAATCCGCCTCGCTGGGACTGATTCGCAAAACCTATAACATGGACAATCAAATCATTGAGTACACGTTGAGTATTGCTAGAGCCGACCAGTTCCGCTATAAAATTCTACATAAACGGTTTTGAGCGTTATGAAAGAGTGCGAAGAAATTTTTCTTCGTACTCTTTTTCATTCTGCTTTCTTTTCCGCTTTCTTTGAAGTAAACTATCAATAACAAAGAGGACATCATATAGGAGGCGGACAGCATGCGCGAACTGCTAGGCGAAAAAGACCGGCGCCGGTTGGAGCTGGTTGAAAAAATCTATTTAAATCCGGGCATTACGATTGATGAGTTGTCGGAAACACTGTTTTTAACGGCAATTCAGCTGCAGACCGATCTCGGTTTTTTGCAGCATCCGCTGGCCCCTATCGAAATTGAAGTCAACCGCAGCAGGCAGTGTTTCTTAAAAATTCCTGCGACGCTGTCGATTAAACACGTGTATCGTGTGTTTCTTGAAAACAGTTTGGTTTTCCGGCTGCTTGAAGCGATTTTCTTTCATGAGTATGAGAATTACGATAAGTTGGCGACGGAGCTGTTTGTGTCGCAAGCCACGTTAAAACGTGCAATTGCTTTCGCGAACCGCTGTTTTGACCCCCATGACATTCGTATCAAAAGCAGACCTGTCCGCTTGGAGGGGGATGAAATCAATATCCGCGCTTTTTTTAATTTTTATTTTCAGGAACGGTATCCGGATGATGACTATCCGTTTGCCGAAATTGAAAAAAATCTGGTCTCTGAGCTGGCTGATTTGTTTATTAGGCGGCTGCCGGAACATAAACAAAATTACGCCAGCCGCAACCGGCTGAATTTGTATTTGCTGGTTTCATTGATTAGGGAAAAACAGCACCATGTCCCGCTGCAGGTGAATTATTTGACGGAAATACAGAAACATAGACTGGCGGATGAACTGGCGTCCTTTGTCGGCAAACAGAAATTTGAACATTATTTCAAATTAAAGCTGACACCGGAATTATATTTGCGTCTGTTCAGACAGTATTTGAACAGCGGCTATGCTTTTTCAGCCAGCGACTACTCGGAACGGATTTCCGAAAATCCGCAAAACCGGCAGTTATACGACGGCGTCTACCGTGTTGTCTCGGAGCTGAGCCGCCAGCTGGACATCCCCGTGCTGGAAATGAACGAACTGGTATTGAAAATATACAATGTACTTTCGACGACCGCCAAGCTGACGATTACGCCGTATATCCTTTTCCCGAATCGCAAATCGTTTTTATTGCTGAGCCGCCATTTGCAGGAAGCAGTCCAGCAGCAAACGCGGCAATTGTTCAACCACTATTTGCCGGCAGTCGCCGAGCGCAACCAGGCTTATTTCTATGAATTTTTTTATTTGCTAGTTACCCACTGGCCTGATTTTTATCATTATCTGATTCAGCTGACGCCGCCTTGCCGTGTGGGGCTGTTTTTCAACAGCGACGTTGAGCACATGACTTATATGAAAGCACACTTGCAGTTTTTATTCGGTGAAAAAATCACGGTGGAAATTTTGAATTTGCAGACGGTTGAAGAGTTGACAAACGTTAGTGCAGCATTCGATTTGATTGTCATCAATTTCGTGCTGCCGGCAAGAGTGCCGCTTGCGACCCGTTATATCAGTGTGATTGACGTGTTGAGTCAAGACGATGTCAGCAAAATCGGGCGGGTCGTGAATGAGCAATATTATCATAATATGCGCTTGTAAAATTGCCAGCGGCGGCAACGCCCCGCTGGCTTTTGTTAAGCTTCAAAGTTTCCGGGGGGATGAATAAGAAGCTATTTAATCGGACACCCGCAGAAATGAATACGCGGATGTTGTTCAATTAATGTTATTAAAATATACTTCATGAGTTTGTCTATGCCTGTCTATCAGCTCAAAAAATATCATTTGTTCCTTAAAAATGAGCCGAACAGTTGTTGTATTTCTGTTATGCTTGAACCGTAATATTGAAAAACGAAGGGAGCTCATATTATGAGTCACAAGGAGATTGCAGCAGATGTACTGAAACTGGTTGGTGGTCAAAGCAATGTCAAATCCGTGGTGCATTGTGCGACTCGTCTCCGCTTTCAACTGAAGGACGATGCTAAAGCTGATACAGAGGCGCTGAAAAATCATGATGGAATTATTCAAGTGGTGCAAAGCGGTGGTCAGTATCAAATTGTCATCGGCAGTCATGTAAGCGATGTCTATGAAGAATTAATGGCGTTAGGGAATTTTTCCGGCGAAGCAGATGCGTCTGAATCAAGTGATGAGAAAAAAGGACTAGTCAGCAAAGCAATTGATATTATTTCATCTATCTTTACACCGTTTCTTGGGATTATTGCTGGTTCAGGTGTGCTGAAAGGTTTGTTGAATCTGGCGGTCTTCTTCGGCTGGATCAACGTGGAATCAGGCGGCTATCAGTTACTGTATGCGGCAGCGGACGGTATTTTTTATTTTATGCCGATGGCGCTGGCTGTGACGGCGGCCCGAAAATTCAAAACCAATGAATTTTTAGCGCTGGCACTGGCCACAGCGATGCTGTATCCGAACTTTCAAAACTTTGCAGCCGGAGTGGCAGCAGCCGGCGGCAGTTTGACGTTCTTTGGTCTGCCGATTATCTATTCGGCTGATATTGGCGGATACGCGTCGACTGTTATCCCGATTATTTTAGCTGTGTGGATTCAAAGTTATGTCGAAAAATTTGCCCGGAAAATCACACCGAGTTTCTTGCGGGTATTTGGCGTTGCACTGATTACATTACTGGTCATGGTGCCGTTAACGTTTATTTTGATAGGTCCTTTAGGTTTGGTTGTCGGTCAAGGGCTGGGTGCAGGCTACAAAGCCATTTATAATATGAGCTCTGTTGTTGCCGGTGCGGTATTGGGCGGTTTCTGGCAAGTGCTCGTGATTTTCGGAATGCACTGGGGCCTGGTGCCGATAGCTATCAACAACTTGCAGACAACTGGTATGGATACGATGATTCCGATGTCGCTAGCAGGAGTACTGGCGCAGTCAGGTGCGGCACTGGGCGTGTTTTTGAAAACCAGAGATGCTAAATTGAAAGGTCTGGCCGGCTCAGGTGCGTTGACTGCCCTGTTCGGCATTACGGAACCGACTGTTTACGGGGTCACATTGCCTTTGAAAAAACCATTTATCTTCGGCTGTATCGGCGGAGCCATCGGCGGTGCGATTACCGCGTTCAACGGTGTTATTTCCTACGCTTTCGGCCAAAGTATTTTAACGTTCCCGAACTTTATCGGACCAGACGGTGATTTATCAAAAGTGATTGGCTCGATTATCGCCTGCAGTATTGCTTTCTTGTTTGCGGCAATTATGACATATTTCTTCGGCGGTGTGAATAAAGCGGAAGCAAAAGAACAAACTGCTGCCGGTGATACAACCGACTTTGCTGAGGACGTGATTACAAGTCCGCTGTCCGGTGAGATTGTTCCGTTGGCATCCATCGAGGACCCTGTTTTTGCTTCGGGGACAATGGGTCAAGGTGTGGCGATCGTACCTTCGGACGGCAAACTGCTTGCGCCGGCTGATGGAGAAATTGCGCTGCTGTTCCCGACTGGCCATGCGGTCGGCTTAAAAACGTCTGACGGGACTGAAATTTTGATGCACATCGGCATGGACACAGTCGAATTAAACGGCGAAGGGTTTAAAACACATGTCAAACAAGGCGACACAGTGACAAGAGGTCAGCTGTTAGTGGAATTTGACAGGGAACTGATTGTATCCAAAGGCAAACCGGTTGTGACGCCTGTGGTCATTACCAACTCTGCAGATTTGTCCCATGTAGCTATTGCCGAACCCGGTGAAGTCGCAGCAGGCGAGCGGTTGTTTCAATTGGAAAAATAGAAAGGTGACGATATCAATGACATTTCCGGATAACTTTTTGTGGGGAGGTGCTACAGCGGCTAATCAGTGCGAAGGGGCTTATTTGGCAGACGGCAAGGGCTTATCGATTGCTGACGCCATGCCGGGAGGGAAAGACCGGTTTAAAAAGCTTTTTTCGCCAGACTTTGACTGGACGATTGATGAGTCGCGCAACTATTACCCGAACCACTTTGGCATTGACCACTACAACCGCTATGAGGAGGACATTGCCCTATTTGCCGAAATGGGCTTCAAGTGCTACCGCTTTTCGATTGCGTGGACGCGTATCTTCCCAAAAGGGACTGAGGCCGAGCCGAACGAACGCGGATTGGCCTTTTATGAGAAGGTCATCGACACATGTCTGCACTATCACATCGAACCGGTTGTGACGATTTCCCATTATGAAATGCCGCTGTACTTGGCAAAAGAGTTTGGCGGCTGGCAAGACAGACAGCTAATTGATCACTATACGCGGTATGCACGGGTGCTGCTTGAACGTTTTGGCGACAAGGTTACTTACTGGATGACATTCAATGAAATCAACGGTGCCCTGCATTTTCCGGCTTTGAGTCTCGGGATGGTGCCTAAAACGGGCGCTGGCAATAAGCAGCTGGTCTTTCAGGGCCTGCATCATCAGTTTGTGGCATCAAGTCTGGTGGTGAAAATGGCGCGTGAGCTGAATCCGGAGCTGCAAATCGGCATGATGACTATTTATGCCACCGGCTACGCGTTTGATTGCCATCCGGCTAATCAAGTGGCGAATATGGAAAAAAATCAGGAAGTCAACGGTTTTTGCTGCGAGGTGCAAGCCGGCGGTGCTTATCCGCCGTACACCCAGCGTCTCTTTGACAAATACGGCGTTCAGCCGCTGACCATGGCGCCGGAGGATGAGCAACTGCTGAAAGAGTATCCGGTGGATTATATCGGGTTGAGTTATTATATGTCGACCACTATTGATGTAGTGGACCCGGAAGCGGCAAAAGTAGCCGGTAATTTGACCGGCGGTATTAAAAATCCTTACTTGGAAACAAGCGAGTGGGGCTGGCAGACAGATGCCGCGGGCTTGCGCATCGGCTTGAACGAGCTGTACCAGCGTTTCCATAAGCCGCTCTTTGTCGTCGAAAATGGCCTAGGCGCCGTGGACGTGCTGACTGAGGATAAAACGGTGCATGATGACTACCGCATCAACTATCTGGCAGAGCATATCACCGAAATGGGCAAGGCGATTGCCGACGGTGTGAATTTAATCGGCTACACGCCGTGGGGTTGTATTGATTTGGTCAGTGCCTCGACTGGTGAAATGTCTAAAAGATATGGGTTCATTTACGTTGATAAAGACGATGAAGGCAACGGTACCTATGATCGTTACCGCAAAGATTCGTTTTACTGGTACCAGCAGGTGATTGCGTCTAACGGTTCAGATTTGACCATGCCTGAAAAAAAATAAACCAACAACGCAAAGAGACGCTTTATCCGCGGATAAAGCGTCTCTTTTAGTTGCAGCAATGACATTCAGTCGGTCAGCAAGCCTTCCACTTGAGGGAGCGCAACACCTTGTTTGTATACAGCGATTAATCCGGAAGGCAGCCGCAAATCAGCGAGCCGTCCGGCAACATTCATGTTGATTTGCTGTTCTTTTCCGGCGGCAATTTTTGCTTTGAAATCCGGATCGGATAAAGCGGCAACCCCCATGGCGACGATATCCCCGTAGTTCAGCGCATCCAGCGCTTCTTCAGCCGAACGAATCGTGCCTGAGATGACCAGCGGCAGCCTGTTGTTGAGGAGCGTGCGGATAATGGTGTTTATTGCCCCTTGCTGCGCGCTTATCCGGGGGAAAGCTTTATAGGCGTTAGAGCTGAAGTTGCCGCTGCCGGCGGATGACACGTCAAGAAAATCCAAATTCATGTTTGCCAGCCAGTCAATCAGCAGCAAAGCCTCGTCCAGCGTATACCCGACTGTTTCACCGTGAATTTCTTCAGGCGAGATGCGGTATCCGATGATTGCCTGCGGGTTTTCCGCCCGGGCAGCTTTGATCACGGCTTTGGTGACTTCTTTGGCAAAATTCATGCGTTTGGCAAGAGTTCCGCCCCAGTCGTCTTCCCGTTTATTCGAGTAAGCTGAGAAAAACTGTTGTATCAAGTAGTGGTTTGCCCCGTGTATTTCCACGCCGTCAAAACCGGCCTGCATCAGCCGTCTGGCAGCAAGCCCGAATGCTTCGATAATACCCCAAATCTCGTCGTCGTTCAGTTCTGTGACCTGATAAGGAAGAAAAGGGAAGCGGATGCTGCTGGGGGCATACGCCTTGCCGGTCTGTTTGTAGCCGTGGGCGGCTTCCCGGCCGGGATGCTGAATTTGCGCTACTGCTTTGCCGCCGTGCGCTTTCATGACAGCCGCCAGCTCAGCAAACGCCGGAATAGCAGCATCGGAGGCGATAGAGAGTTGCTGCGGGTGTCCTTTGATATGTTCTGAAATCGTGATTGCCCCGGTCAATAACAGATCGCCAAACTGATTTCGTCGGCGGAAATAATCTAAGTCTTCTTGCGAAGGTGTCCCGTCCTCATTAGCGGCAAAAACGACCATAGGACACATAGCAAATCGATTCTTCAACTGAGGGCCATGCTTGAACGCAAGTGGCTCAAATAAACGATGATAGCTGTCGTTCATTGTTAAAACCTCGCTTTCCATGCTGTTATAAGCTCATTATACCTTTTATAGAAAGCGATTTCAAAATGTAGAACTCTCAGACATAAACGAAAAATTTGTAAATCATAGCGGGATAAGCTGTTGAAAACCAGATTAATCAATAGTAAAGTAAAGATACGAGCAGCAACCAATAAAACGGGAGGGAGAATGGAGATGGCAAAGCAGGTATTAAGCGCACACGTTGAATCGCTTGGGGGCTTGAAGTTATCTTGCCGTGCGCGTGAATTCGAATTTTTGATTGACGAACCAGTCAGTAAGGGCGGGACGAACGAGGCGATGAATCCGCTGGAGGCACTGCTCTGCTCGCTTGGCGCGTGTAAAATGATGGTCGGCCGATTTTTTTATCAAACGAAACAAATAAAATTGAAACGCATGGCTGTCAGTGTCCACGGGGAAATCGATTCTGACCGCCTGAGCGGCAAACCGGGAATCAAAGTCGGGTTTTCGCATATCCGTACAGTCTATCAGGTCGAGGCGGATAATACGGAAGAAGAAATCCGTGCGTTTATCGATTTTATTGAACATCATTGCCCAGTTAAGGACACGCTTGTCAACTGCCCAAGCTTTGAGACGGAAGTGCAGATTGATTAATGAGCAGATAAGGCAGCACTTTTGAATGTGCCGGTGCAGATGATTCGAAAAGGGTCTCTGGAATGGAAGACCGCGGCTTTAAAAGATTTGAAAAACACATGACTGTCAGTTTTGAGGTGTGACAGTCATGTGTTTTAGTTTGCGTATCGGTCGGGAGCCAGTTAAAAAGCTTTGTCCAGGGCTTGCTTGATATCGCTAATGATGCTTTCGGGATGTTCCAGCCCTACGTAGAGTCGAATGTGGGAAGGGGAGAGGCCCCTTTCAGCTAACTTCTCCGAATTGTTTCCTTTGAAAGCCGGCAGAGCAAGGCTTTCAAAGCCGCCCCAGCTGACACCGATGGAGACAATCTCAAGAGCATTCACGAAATTTAATAATTTGTCGAAATCCTCTGTCGCCAAGTCAATAGCCAGTAACGATCCGTATCCTGATAAATAGGTTTGTGACAAGGCTTGCTGTGTAGAGTTGCCGCAGTAAGGGTGGAAAATAGCGGCAATTCTGTCATCGTCTTTTATGCCGTCAATCACAGTCCGGACAGCCTCATCCAAATGCTTCATGCGGACCGGCAATGTTCTGAGCCCTCTCAAAGCAAGCCAGGAATTAAACGGGCTGATAGCTGCGCCAAGCGATTGGTGGCCGTGGGCAAAAATCTCATCCACCAAATCGTTACTCCCAATGACAGCGCCGCCGACTAAATCAGAATGTCCGCCGATGTATTTTGACAACGAATGTACAACTAAATCAATTCCGTGATTAAGCGGATTTTGGAAAATGGGCGATGCCCATGTGCCGTCGATCACAGTATAAATATGGTTTGCTTTGGCGATGGCACTGATTACAGCTAAATCCAGCAGCTCAAATTTTTGCGATGACGGGCTCTCAAAATAGATCAATCTGGTATTGTCTTTGATATGTGACGCGATATCCTCGGTTGCAGCAAGGTCTACCCGGTCGCAAGTGACGCCGAACTTTTCCATATACTTTGCCAGTGCTACTGTCTCGCCGTACACTGTGTTGGCCATCAGTACGTGGTCGCCGTGGCGAAGCAGGGTAAAGAATATCGCTGATATGGCCCCCATCCCGGAGGCAAACAACTTGCATTTTTCGCCGTTTTCCAATTGAGCCAGTTTTTTTTCTAATATTTCAGAGGTGGGATTTGTCCCCCTTGTGTAGACATAGTTGTTCTTCTCATCTTCGCTGACCGCGATAAAATCATCGTAAGTCGGGTAATAAAAGGAAGACGTTTGTACAATCTCCGGCGACATAGGCACGTATTTTTTTGATGTATCTTTGACTATTTCACAGCAAATATCTTCTTTTTTTTTCATTATTTCCTCATTCCTAGAGACTATCAACTGATTCGCTGAGTTCTTCTTTTTTGTATTGTCTGTCCAGTACTTTTACAAACGGATAATAGATCAGTACTGAAATGATGACCGCAATGACCTGAGTGACTGCTCCTTGCCAATGAGACACAAGAAATCCGGAAAACAAGAAAGGTGTGGCCCACGGCGCCTGCACACCGGTGAACATAGGCATGAAGCCAATTGACATTGATAAATAGGCAATCAGAACAGCTGCAATCGGCGCGAGTGTGATTGGTATCAGCAAAAGCGGGTTGAAAATAACCGGCAGGCCAAAAATTATCGGTTCATTGATGTTGAAAATCGCAGGAACAATCGAAATTTTTGACATAGCTTTCAAACGTGAAGAACGGGCGATTAAAATCATACAAATGGCCAGTCCGATCGTTGACCCTGCCCCGCCCATCGTTGCAAATTGGTCCAACATTTGAACAGTGCCGAAGTTGCCGTTTTCGAAGGACAACTGGCCGATATCTGCCAGTGCCTGGTTTTTATCTGCATTTGCATATAAAATCGGGTACAGCATGGAGTTGATGACCGTCGGATGGATACCGAACCACCACAACAGCCCGTTCAACCCGGCAACAACAATGATAGCCCACGGTGCACCGACAAGTCCTTGCAGAGGTCCTTGAATAATAGAGTAAATCAATTGCGGGAATGAGCCTGAAACAGCTGTCCCCACACCGTTGATGATTAATGCAGCCAGAGCGATAAAAAATCCGGGGATCAGTGCACTGAAAGCTTTGCTGACCATTGTAGGCACACTTTCAGGCATTTTAATGGTGATGTTCTTCTTGACACAGAACCGTGTGATTTCCACTGAAATAATTGACATGATAATGGCAGTGATAACGCCCTGGGTGCCCAGCCAGTCAAAGGACAGCACTTTTGTGACCAGCTCGCCTGCTTCGGTTTGCACCGTTTTTGGCAAAACAATTACATAAGAGACGATTCCTAAAATCATTGAGGTCAATTTATCCATGTTATAACTTTCTGCCAGTTTGTAAGACATCGTTCCGGCAAACATGAGTCCCATCATATTAAATGTCGCCCGGTATGCCGGCGAAATGTAGTCTACCCAGTTTTCTCCAAAGGTATTTGCCATGAATTCGGCATAGCCGGGAACTGGGAAATCAGTAATTAACATGAAGATCGAGCCGATAATCGTTAGGGGCATAATAGCAAAAAAACCATTTCTAAGTGCTTGGAAATAACGTAAATCAGTTACTTTTGACACTTTTGGAACCAAATTTGACTCTACCCAAACAGTTAGTTTATCCATTTTTCATTCCTCCATTTTTGTTATTGTTACCTTTTATAGTAATTATCTCATCAATGAAAGTAAACGCTTAAAAAACGTTCTGTTACGATGTTTCAAAAAAATGCGCAATAATGTAAGATAGTAATGAAACAATGTTTCGTAAAAAGGAGACCATACATGAATATTCTTGATTTTTTAGCACAACACGATACATTTACGTATAGTGAGCAAGTGATAAAAGAATACATTTTGTCAGACACTGAGACGGTGCTGCACTTGTCGATTTATGAGTTGGCTGAACGGACACATTCATCTCCTTCGACAATCGTACGCTTGTGTAAAAAGTGCGGTGTCAAAGGTTATCAGGAATTTAAAATCGTGCTTGCCCGTGATTTTGAGGAATATTTACGGCGTGTCGCCAAAATCGATGCGAATATGCCGTTTGACCCCAAAGATACTGATTTGATGATTTCAACCAAAATCGCTCGGTTGACCAGCGAAACTGTTGGTGAAACCCAGCGCCTTTTAACGACCAGAACACTAAATCATTGTGTCGACTTGATTGTTTCAGCCCGTGAAGTCACCGCAATCGGTGTCAGCGACTGTTTTTTGCGGTTAAAAGACTTCCAGTTGAAATTGTTGCGGATTAATAAGTTTGTCCGGCTGATTGATTTTCAGGCAGAGCAATTTTTCTTAGCAAACTACTCAACGCCTCAAGATGTTGCCATTTTGGTTTCGTACAGCGGGAAGACGGCTGAAATCGTCAATGATGCACGCCACCTGCATAAAAACGGCACACCGATTATTGCCATTACCTCGGCTGGCGACAGTCCGTTAGCAGCGTATGCGACAGAAGTACTGCTTTTGCCGAATAAAGAACAGTCGAACATAAAAGTTTCGAATTTTTCTTCGCAGATTGCTATTGAATATATATTGAATGTCCTTTATTCTTGTGTGTTCAACCGTAATTTTGACAACAATTACCATAATCAGAAAGATACGCCTATTTCACGCTTTGAGTTTTAGGTGTCAATAAAGGAAGGAGTACCCCATCAACCCATGATAGAAAGCAGGATGCCTGTGTCAACAGAAAAAATCAAACAAATCGTCGTGGTGTGTTATTCGGGTATGGCGACCAGTGCTATGGGGGCAAGCATATTGAGCCGGCTGTGCAAAGAGGCGGGAGTCGACTTGCCTATCCATTACCAGTCTGTCTGGCAGGTGGACGATGACGAAGGATTGCTGGTCGTTACCCAGCCGGAGCTGATGCAACTGGCACATGAGCGGCTGCCTAAGGCGCAGACCTATGTTGTTGCGAACGGGTTGGATTATGCCGGCTACGCGGCGCTTGCTGCCATGCTCAGCTGTCCGCAGACGGAAAGTTGACGACAAGAAAGAAGCTAATGGAAGGAGGATGACCAGTGTTTTTGTCACCAAGAGAAATAGAATTACTGACTGAACTGATGACAAGTTCAGCCCCCGTTTCTGTCAATAAAATGATGAATCTGCTAAAAGTCAGCCGGCGGACAGTCTACCGCGAACTTGAGAATCTGGAACACTCTTTGCAGGCGGTGGGTGCGGAACTGCAAAAAGTGTCGCGGGGGAAATATGTGCTTGCAGCCGACGAGGCAGCCTGGCAGACGATTCAGGCGGCAATAACGGGTGAAGAAAGCTATGAGTTATCTGCGGTTGAACGTCAGCACGCAATTTTATTGGAATTGTTAACAGGGACTGCACCGCTTAGTATGCAGTATTTTGCCGATACATATATGGTCAGCAGTACCACGTTTTACGGCGATATCAAACAGTTGGAAGCCAGTCTGCTTCAGCTGCCGCTGTCCATCAGCCGGAATATGGGGTATGAGCTGGTCGGACCGGAAAAATACCGCCGGCTGCTGCAGGCGAATATATTAGGTATTGAAGTTAATGAATACCAGTTTTTCCATCTGGACCAAATGGACGAACAGGACAACTTTTTTTTCAGGTTCATCGACCAAGGGCATCTGCTCTTTGCCAAGAGTCTTATTTTGGAAGATGTGTCTGTCCTGTTTCCGGCATTAAGCGACCGCAAACTGGAATTTTTAATATTGATGCTGGCAATTGCCATGACACGTGTGTCTCAGGGATTCGTACTGCCGGAAGACAGTCTGGCGGTCCATGCGAACAAAGAGCTGTTGAATACGTCCAAGCAACTGTTTGCCAAAGTCGCCCAAGAAACCAAACTATTGTATCCCATCAGTGAAATCGTGTTTTTTGCCAGTCTGCTGAGCGGGTTTTCCAGTTCGTTCGATCAGGATTTTCTGGACGAGCGCTTTGATTCTCATCTGGCTTATTTAGTGAAACAACTGATCGGGCTGGTCAGCCAAGAAACCGACGTAAACTTTTTTGAAGATGCCAACCTCTATAAAATGTTGTTGACGCATCTTTCCGGCGTTTTCTCGCGGACTGCTTTGCAAGGTACGGAACTGGCCAATCCTATTCTGGAACGGATTATGGAGCAATATGCAGAAATCGCCGATGCCATCCGCTTGTCGCTGCCGAAAGTTTTTGATGACAAGCAGTTGTCGGAAGAGGAAATTGCATACATGGTACTGCATTTTGCCAACTCCCTTGAACGCAGTCCTGTTACGATGGAAATCGACATTGCCGGCATTTCCCCCAGCGGGTTGGCATCCACCAGCATGCTGGAGATGCGGCTGCGCAGATATTTCCCGTTTATTAATACCATTCATTTTTTCCGGATTGCTGATTTGGGAAAAATCGATTTGGAAAATACTTATGATTTGATTATTTCAACGTCGCTTTTACCTGGATACACAGGGAAATACAAACTGGTGTCGCCGCTATTGCTTGATGATGAGCTGAAACAGTTAAAAGATGAATTCAAAAAAATCCGCCACCAAAAAACGACCGCTTTGAATCAGCCGAAAAAACAAGACGTTTCAGAAGACAGCTACGAAGAAGTGCTGGCTGTCATCGAAGCCATCAATGGTCTGCTGGCCCGCTTTTTTGTCGCGAAACTTAAAAACACGCAAGATGTGGCAGACACAGTGTCGCTGGTAGTTGAGGCGCTGCCCGAGTCAGTCGTCTCAGACAGGCAGACCGTGCAGGAAAAGCTGCTTGACCGGTATCGTCAGGCGCCGATCGGTATTCCCGATACGAACATGGCGCTGTTCCACGCATCGACCGACGCCGTCACTTTGCCTTGTTTCTGCGTGTTCGATTTGGAAGTACCGCTGACAATCAACGGGATGGACAAACAGCCGATGGACCTGACGCGCATGCTGGTCATGCTGGCCCCGTCCCCGGTAGATGAAAAGACAAGTGTCATCTTGGGCAAAATCAGCGGGTCGATTATTATGAATGATTTAAACCTTGAAATTTTTAACTCAGGCAACTCCGCAATCATGTATCAGTTGTTGTCCTCTCTCCTGATTGAAGAAGTAAAAAAATAGCCTGCTGGTAGTCTGAAAGCAGTAGCATAAATAAGCCGCCGCCGAAAATCGGCGGCTTATTTGCATTGTCAAGTTTTGGCACAAATGAATGTGCCAAAGTGCCACTTTTATAACTTATAGTAAGCGGCTACACTATAAGTGCAACGATTATGAAAGGAGAAAATGATTATGGAACAAAATGTACAAACGTCGTCTGCGTCCCTTAAATCAAAAGTGCAGCGCTTTGGCAGTACTCTGTCAAGTATGATCATGCCGAATATCGGGGCATTGATTGCATGGGGTGTTCTGACCATGCTCTTTATTCCCGACGGGTATTTGCCGAATGAGTCTTTTGCTACGATGGTCGGTCCAATGCTCAATTATTTGATTCCGCTGTTGATTGGCTATACAGGAGGAAAAATCATCGGCGGTGACCGGGGATCAGTGGTCGGTGCGATTGCGACGATGGGTGTGATTGTCGGGACAGACATTCCAATGATGTTGGGTGCCATGATTATGGGACCGCTTGGCGGGTTTGTGATTAAAAAATTCGACCAAGTGTTTCAGCATAGAATCAGAGCAGGTTTTGAAATGCTTGTCAACAATTTCTCGGCGGGGCTGATAGGTTTTGCACTGGCATTACTGGGCTTCAGTGCGATTGGTCCGGTTGTTGACACGTTGACACAGGCGATGGCAAATGGTGTGGAACTTATATTAAATGCACATTTGATTCCGCTGGCTAATATTTTTATCGAGCCGGCTAAAATATTATTCTTAAATAATGCCATCAATCACGGTATTTTGACACCTCTCGGAACAGAACAAGCACTGGAAACCGGAAAATCGATTTTGTTTCTGCTGGAAGCCAATCCGGGACCGGGCTTGGGCGTTTTACTGGCGTTCTCGCTGTTTGGTAAAGGTTCGGCTAAAGCATCGGCACCCGGCTCGATTATTATTCACTTCCTAGGCGGGATTCACGAGATTTATTTTCCTTACGTGATGATGAAACCGGCTCTGTTTTTAGCGGTGATTGCTGGTGGTGTGACAGGCAGTTTTACGCTGCAAGCGTTAGGCGGCGGTTTGAAAGCACCGGCATCGCCCGGCTCGATTATTGCGGTCTTGGCGATGTCGCCGATGGGCACACACTTGCCGGTCATTATCGGTGTTGCGGCAGCGACGCTGGTGTCGTTTGCGGTTGCGGCATTCATTTTGAAATCAGACAAACAGACAGTAGCAGACACATTTGAGGAAAGCGTGCAGGCTGTACAGCAGGCAAAAGCTGAATCGAAAGGTGTATCAGCGCCGGCCGTCACAGACATCACGGGCATCAAACACATTGTCTTCGCATGCGATGCAGGAATGGGTTCCAGTGCCATGGGGGCTTCTATTCTCAGGAAGAAAGTGGAAGCAGCCGGTCTGAGCCAAGATGTGACCAATAAATCAATCAATAACTTGAGTAATGACAGCGATACACTGGTCGTCACCCAAATCGAGCTGCAGGAAAGAGCGAAGCAAAAAGCTCCTAACGCCCAATTTGTGGCGGTGGAAAACTTTTTGAACTCGCCGAAATATGATGACATCATCGCTACATTATCCGGAAGTGCTGAAGCAAGCAGCAAAGAGGACCCGCTACAACAGAAGCAGCGCCTTGCGATAGATGAGCTGGACCATGTGTTGAACGTCGTCTTTGTTCATGATGAGAAAGCCGGGTCTGCAACAATGGGCAAAAAAGTGTTTGAAGATGTGCTAGCGAAAGAAAAGCTTGCCGTCAATGTGACTAAAAGCCCGCTGGCGCAGTTTCGGGGAGACGCGCAGACACTTGTCATTACAAGGACTGATTTGGCAGAAGAAGTACGCCAAGCCGCTCCCGAAGCAATCGTCGTCCCGACGGATAATTTGCTGGATGCCAAACTATATGAAGCGATAGCCGACAAACTGAAGCTGTCACGCTAGAAAGGATGAGCATTCATGGAATTGTTAACAGAAGATATGATTGAGCTGAATCAGCATTTCGCAACCAAAGATGAAGCGATTCGTTTTTGCGGCGAAAAGCTGGTGGCAGCCGGCTGTGTCGAAAGAGATTACATTGATGCAATGCTTGCCAGAGAAGAGCTGTTGTCCGTGTACATGGGGAATTTTATCGCGATTCCCCACGGCACGGATGAAGCGAAACATCTGGTCAAAAAGTCAGGTATTTGCGTGGTACAAGTGCCCGATGGTGTCAATTTCGGTACAGCAGAAGAAGAAAAAATCGCCACAGTACTTTTCGGCATTGCCGGGGTCGGCGACGACCATCTCCAGCTGATACAGCAAATCGCCTTGTATTGCAGTGATGTGGAGAATGTCGTTTATTTAGCAGATGCGCAGACAAAATCTGACATCATCGCCAGACTTGCCAGCGTGTAAGGAGGATGGAAAATGAAGGCAGTACATTTCGGTGCTGGCAACATCGGACGCGGATTTATCGGTGAGATACTTCACCGCAACAACATCGATATTACTTTTGTCGATGTGAATGACACAATTATCGCTGCGTTGAAAGAACGGGGCGCATATACCATTGAGCTGGCTGACAGCACGCACGAGCAGCTGACAGTGACTCATGTAACCGGGTTGAACAACCGGACAGAACCTGAAAAGGTGGTTGAAGCGATCCAAACGGCTGACCTGCTGACGACGGCAATCGGTCCGGCGATTTTGCCGCATATCGCGCCGCTGATAGCTGAAGGCATCGAGGCGCGCATGAATGCGGGCAGCACACAGCCGCTGGATATCATTGCGTGTGAAAACATGATCGGCGGTTCGGCATTTCTCGCAGAGGAAGTGAAAAAACATCTGTCTGACACAGCTTATCTGGATACGTACATCGGTTTTCCGAATGCAGCGGTCGACCGCATCGTACCGCAGCAAGCCCACGAAGACCCGCTATTTGTGACGGTAGAGCCGTTTTCGGAATGGGTTGTTGATGAAACCGGCTGCCGCTCCGACAAAATCAGGCTGGCAGACGTGCACTATGTGGCGGATTTGGCGCCGTATATCGAACGCAAACTGTTCTCGGTCAACACAGGCCATGCGACCGTTGCCTATACCGGCGCACTTTTCGGCTACCGTACGATAGACGAGGCGATGGCGGACGCACTGGTCGTTGCGCAGCTAAAATCTGTTTTGGCAGAAACCGGTCGCTTGTTGTGTGCCAAATGGGGCTTTGATGAAGACGCCCACGCAACATATATCGACACAATTATCGGACGGTTCCAGAACAAACATATTTCCGATGACATTCAGCGTGTCGCCCGGACGCCAATTAGAAAACTGGGACACGATGAACGGTTCATCAAACCGCTACGCGAACTGCATGCGATGCAGCTGCCGGCACCTCACTTGCTGGCTGCAGCGGGCATGGTGTTCAATTATAACGATCCGGAAGATGAACAGAGTCGTCAGCTGCACGAGATGCTGAAGACGCGGCCTGTGGAGCAAGTCATCACAGAAGTGACCGGTTTGACGGCCCCTGAATTGGTGGCTGAACTGAAAGATAATATTACCAGATATGCCAGATTGGCAGTTTAAAAACAAAAGCACCCGTTGACAGTTGAACGGGTGTTTTTCTTTTGATCGTTTTTCACAAAAAAGTCTAATGACGGACATTAAATCACGTTCAATTGACATAAAAAACCGTTGAAAGTTGCTAAGCAGTGTTGCGGCGGGGAAGGGTTTTCGTTATACTGAAGAAAGAAGGTTTGTGATTTTATCAACATGTCGAGTCACACCTGTTTAATTAACAGCTGGAGGTGAGAGTATGAAAACGACACGTCTGTTTTTAGTTGGCTACGGCTGATTGTGAACGCCTGTCACTTTAGAAGTTTCTAAAAAAACAGAAGCTGTTTTCTTGATACGCTCTTGCCCGGCTGATTTTCTTCACAAATCATTCAGCCGCAAACGAAAACGGACCGGTTAGCGTCCGGCAAGATGGCGTGCAGGCAAAACAGTTTTGCAATGAAGGTCATGTCATCGGTAGGTTTTCGTTTGATTGGAGGAAAAAACGAATGATTTATTTGGACAATTCAGCGACTACGCTGAAAAAACCGCCGCAAGTCGCAGAAGCTGTGATGGCGGCGTTCAATCGTTTGGGCAACTCCGGCAGAGGAGTCCATGAAGATGCTCTTGCCTCTTCGCAGCTGATTTACGAAGCGCGGGAGCGTCTTTGCGAGCTATTCAACGGCGAGCTGTCGAAACAGATTGTCTTTACGTTAAATGCTACAGAGAGCTTGAATTTGGCTATCAAAGGGTTGTTTGAACCGGGCGACCATGTCATAACAACGATGCTTGAACATAATTCTGTCTTGCGGCCGTTGTATCAATTAGAAGAAGCAGGGGTTGCCTTGACGATTCTGCCGGCTGATGAGGCGGGCAACATCGACTACGCACAGCTTGAAGCAAGCATCCAGCCGCAGACACGCGGCATCGTCATCACCCACGGGTCGAATTTGACGGGGAACGTCATAGACATCGAGCGGGTGGGGGAGATTGCCGCCCGGCATGATGTGTATTTTGTCGTGGACGCATCTCAAACGGCAGGTGCTTTGCCGATTGATGTGCAGAAACAGCAGATTGACGTGCTTTGCTTTACCGGGCATAAAGCGTTGTTTGGTCCGCAGGGGACCGGCGGTTTATATGTGAAGCCGGGCGTGGCTATCCGGCCGTTAAAAGTCGGCGGCAGCGGCATCGACACATACAATAAAAGGCATCCGTCGGTCATGCCGACAGCCTTGGAAGCAGGCACTTTGAACGGACACGGCATCGCCGGTTTGTCAGCGGGCGCGGCCTATATCTTGTCCGAGACAGTACCGCGCATCCATCAAAAGGAGCAAGAGCTGATGTCGCTGTTTTACCGCAAGGTGTCCCAACTTGACAGTGTCACTGTCTACGGCGATTTCAGCACGGATGTCAGATGCCCGATTGTTACGTTGAACGTGGGCGACATGGATTCGTCCGAGGTGAGCGACATCTTGGCCACTGAGTATCATATCGCGACCCGCTCCGGCGGGCACTGTGCGCCGCTGATGCACCAGGCACTCGGCACGGTAGAGCAGGGCGCAGTCAGATTCAGTTTTTCTTATTTTAATACAGAGAGTGACATCTTGTCGGCCGTTGCTGCGCTGACGCAGATTGTTCAACAAATGGAGGTAGCGAAATAATGGCAAGTAAAAAACGATTTTTAATTGCTGGTTTAGGGTTTGGTATCATTGCTGTCTTGCTGGCTTACTTTGGCAATCCGGCCAATATGGCTATTTGTATTGCCTGTTTCATCCGTGATATTGCCGGAGCCACGAAACTGCATACGGCACCGCCTGTTCAATATATGCGTCCGGAAGTAGCCGGAATCATCATCGGTTCTCTGGTAGTGTCTTTTGCCAGGAAAGAATTTTCACCAAAAGCGGGTTCGTCCACAGGGACACGGTTTGTACTGGGGTTTGTCATGATGGTCGGGGCGCTGGTCTTTTTAGGCTGTCCATTGCGCATGGTACTGCGGATGGCCGGCGGCGATTTAAATGCCTATGTCGGACTGATCGGCTTTGCCGGCGGGGTCATTACCGGCAGTCTGTTTCTGAAAAACGGGTATAGCCTCGGCAAGCCGGTTGAAACGAAACAGTCAAGCGGCTTTATGGTGCCCTTATTCTTTTTGAGTTTGCTGCTGCTCTTTATCGCCGTGCCGTCGCTGTTTGTAGTCAGTCAGGAAGGTCCCGGCAGTTTTCACGCGCCGCTCTTGCTGGCGCTGGTTGGCGGGCTGGTATTCGGCGGATTGGCGCAAGTCTCGGCTGTTTGTTTCTCGGGCAGTATCCGCGATATTTTCCTGATGCGCAATTTTGATAAATTTACGGCTGTTGCAGTGCTGTTCGGTGTTGTCCTTGTGTATAATCTGGCTACCGGCAACTTCAATCTGAGCTTTGCCGATCAGCCTGTCGCACATTCCGAACACTTGTGGAACATTTTGGGGCTGTATGTCGTCGGTTTTGCCGGCGTGCTGTTGAGTGGCTGTCCACTGCGGCAGCTGGTGCTGACCGGTCAAGGCTCGTCGGATTCGGGTGTTACCGTTATCGGCATGCTTGTGGGCAGTGCGTTTGTGCATAACTTCGGGCTGGCTTCCTCCGGCGAAGGCACAACGCCAAACGGACGGATAGCAGTCATTGTCTGTATCGTTATTTTGTTTATCGTTGCCTTGGTCAATCGGAAAAAGAGGGTTTAGTATTGGGAAAAGCAGTCTTGCTTGTAACCTTTGATACGGAGCATGAGGCGCTGAGCTTTGCCAATGTGTGCAAGCGCCGGCGCATCGACGGCCGTTTGATTCCTATTCCGCGCAACTTGTCAGCCGGCTGCGGTATGGCTTGGCGTTCGGAAATGATTTGGGAAGAGGCGCTGACAGCTGTGCTGACAGAGCATCAGGGAGCTATTGACGGCCATCTGATTCGTTATGAAAGGGGCAAGTAAATACACGGATGGATGCAACCAGTCTGATTGTCAGACTGGTTGTTTTTTTGCTTTATGATGAGAAAAAACAAAAAAATTAAAGAAAAAACATTAAAATCAAAATGGAATATTCAGGTTTTGCTGATGAAAAACAAGAATGCTTATGTTTTGTAATGAATAACATGTAATAAATTAAGAAAGCATTGCAGAATGTTCGTTTTTAAAGGTTTAAGACAAAAAAAGCGCGAAAAAGAAAACGATATCATGTAAAAAACAGCGAAATATATGGTATGATAAGTAGTATAAAGAACGTGTTTTTTGTTTAGCAAATATGCTTGTTGATGGAATAATAGAAAGAAGGTGGAGATATGACTGAAAACTCTGAGAAAGATGATTTCTCGACTGCAGAGGAGTTGGAAGCCAAGCGCGCATTTACTACCGGCGAAAATTTTCACGCCCGCAAGTTATTAGGGCTGCATAAACTAGGGAATGGCCAGTACCGCTTTCGCGTATGGGCGCCGAATGCTGAAAAAGTCTGGGTCGTCGGCGACTTCAATGACTGGCAGGTGACGGATGTCATGACGTGTGACGGATCATGCGGCATTTGGGAAGCGACATTGTCGACACCCAAACCTGGCGATTTGTATAAATTCCGGATTCAGCAAAAGGGCGGCAACGTGATCGATAAATTTGATCCGTTCAGTGTGAAGTTTGAAAAGCGTCCCAACAATGCAGCGGAAATCTATACGCTCCAGGAAAAAAAATGGAAAGATGGACTGTGGCATGCTCGCAAAAAAAGAAGCAATTATTTTAGACGGCCATTGAATATTTATGAGGTGCACAGCAGTTCATGGCGTCATCATGATGACGGCACGCCGTATTCGTTCAGTGATTTGAAAGAAACCTTGATTCCTTACGTGAAAGAGATGGGGTACACGCACATTGAATTCATGCCGCTGATGGAGCATCCGCTCGGAGCCTCGTGGGGCTACCAGCTGACTGGCTATTTTGCGCTGAGTGCCTCCTATGGCACGCCTGAAGAATTTCAGGACTTTGTGGAGGCGTGTCATTTGCAAAACATCGGTGTGCTGCTCGACTGGGTACCCGGACATTTTTCAGTCAACAATGATGCACTGGCATACTACGACGGCACACCCCAATTTGAATACACTGACCCGGACCGGGCGAAAAATATCCGCTGGGGCAGTTTGAATTTTGATTTAGGCAAACCGCAAGTGCAGAGTTTTTTAATTTCAAGTCTGTTGTTCTGGCTGGAAACCTTTCATGTGGACGGCATTCGCGTAGATGCGGTGTCAAATATGATTTACCGCGATTACGACGAAGGACCGTGGCTGCCGAATCACGAGGGCGGCAACCGCAATCTGGAAGGTTATTATTTTCTGCAAAAGCTGAATGCGGTAGTGAAGAAGGACTATCCGGAAGCGTTGATGATTGCCGAGGAAAGCTCCTCGGAAACACAAGTGACAGGGTTGATTGAAACAGGGGCACTTGGTTTTGACTTCAAATGGAATATGGGCTGGATGAACGATGTTCTGCGCTTTTATGAAATGGACCCGATCCACCGCAAACACCATTTTGAACTGGTGACTTTTTCGTTCATGTATATGCTGAATGAACACTATATCCTGCCGCTGTCCCACGATGAGGTAGTGCACGGTAAAAAGAGCCTGATGCACAAAATGTGGGGCGACCGCTACAAACAATTCGCCCAGCTGCGGAATTTGTACACGTTCATGATGACTCATCCCGGCAAGAAACTGCTGTTTATGGGCAGCGAATGGGGCCAGTTTTTGGAGTGGAAGTATGATGAAGGGCTGGAATGGGTCGATTTGGACGACGCGCTGAATCATGCGATGCAGCAGTTTACCCGGCAGCTCAACCAGTTTTACAAGGACGAACGCGCCTTATGGGAACTTGATGACGTCTGGGAAACATTGGAAGTCATTGATGCCGATAACCGGGAAGAGTCGGTCCTGAGCTTCATCAGACACGGCAAGCGCAAAACTGATTTCCTGATCGTTATCTTAAACATGACGCCTGTTGAGCGCAGAGGGTTTACTATCGGTGTTCCTTACAAAGGAACTTACCGGGAAGTATTTAATACGGAAATGGCAGAATTTGGGGGCACATGGCAATCCCACAATCCTGACTGTGTCTCGCAGCCGCAAGCTTTCAAACAGTACACAGAAACTATCAGCACCACTGTTCCGGCTTTAGGGGTCATTATTCTTAAACCGGAAAAAATCAAGGTTACTCGAAAACGCACCAGTGGAAAGGGGGCAGGTGAAAGCTGAGCTTTCACCGAAACGTGATGAAAACAGAAATGTTAGCAATGATACTGGCCGGAGGAAAAGGCACCCGGTTGGGGGAAATAACGAAAACAATCGCCAAACCGGCAGTGCCTTTTGGCGGACGGTATCGGATTATCGATTTTACCTTAAGCAATTGCGCCAACTCCCGGATCGGCAATGTGGGTGTCGTGACGCAATACCAGCCGCTTACGCTGAACCGGCACATAGGAAACGGTGCCAGCTGGGGCTTGGACGGGATTGACAGCGGCGTGACTATTTTACAGCCGTTTTCAAGTTCGGAGGGCAGTAAATGGTTTGCCGGCACAGCCCATGCCATTTATCAGAACATGGATTACATCGATCAAATCGACCCTGAATATATTTTGATTTTATCCGGCGACCATATTTACAAGATGGACTACGGCGATATGCTGGAACAACATCAGCAGAACAACGCCTCGCTGACCGTTGCTGTCATTGAAGTGCCGATGAAAGAAGCGTCCCGCTTCGGCATCATGAATACGGATGAAAACGACCGGATTATCGAGTTTGACGAAAAGCCGGAAAATCCGAAAAGCAATCTGGCCTCCATGGGGATTTATATCTTCAACTGGCCGAGATTGAGAAGTGTCTTGGTCAACAGCTACAATAAAGAAGACGACATGCTGGATTTCGGTCAGCACGTCATCCCGTTTTACTTGAGCAGCGGTGAAAATGCCTTTGCTTACCGGTTCAGCGGCTACTGGAAAGATGTCGGGACAATCGATTCTCTCTGGGAAGCCAACATGGAATTTATCAACCCGGACAATGAACTGGATATGCGGGACAAGCGCTGGCGCATTTTCGGAAAAAACACGATTTCGCCGCCGCACTTTTTAACCAAGACAGCGTCTGTTTCCCATTCGTTGATTGTTGACGGCTGCTTTGTCTCCGGACGGGTGGAAAACAGTATTTTATCAAGTGATGTTCAGGTCAAAGAAGGAGCGGTCATCAAAGACAGTTTTATTATGCCGAATGCGGTCATTGGTCAAGGTGCGTATATCAACCGCGCAATCATCGGTGAAAATGCGATTATCGGGAAAGACGCCGTGATTGACGGGACAGATGAGATTGCTGTTGTCGGCTATTCTGAAGTGATTGGAGTTGAGATTGATGAAGACTAAAATGAGAACAAATAAATTATGTGCCATTCTTTCAGGAATTAAAAAATCCGAAGACTTGCAGCCGCTGACCCGCAAACGACCGCTGGCGACACTGCCGTTTGACTGTAAATACAGAATGATCGACTTTCCGCTGTCCAGTCTGGTCAATGCGTCTGTCAATTCGATATTCATGATTTTCAATCAAGACGAGACACAGTCGGTGTTTGACCATCTCGGCGGCGGTAAGGAATGGAATCTGGATGCGATTCAGCACCATTATTTCATTCACTTGTATCAGGATTTTCTGAAAAAGAAGGAGCAGGGGAAACCTTACTATGAAACGCTGATCGATTATCTGCGCAAGTCGAAATCAGAATATACTGTGATTATGGGCAATAAAGTCTTGTGCAACATCGATTTGCAGGCTGTGTTGAAAATTTATCAAAATCAGGACAGCGATATGACCGTGGTATATAAGCGCGTTCCGAAAGAACAGATTACCGATACAGACAGCCTGATCAGTATCGGTGATGACGGTGTTGTCAACGGGGCTTACTTCATTGATGAGGCGGAAAACGGCAGCAAGCTGCATAATCTGTGCATGGATATTTTCATGGTGCGGACTAACTGGCTCATAGATGCACTTAAAGAAGGCCAGGAACAAGGTATTTCTGCGAACATCCATCTTTTCCTGCAGGAGAAAATGACTGAAATGACGTGTTCGGCGTACGAATATACCGGCTACCTCGGCAACGTGTTTGACATCAACTCCTATTATCAGGTGAATATGGATATGCTGAATGTTAACAAGTTCAATTCTTTACTGTATACTAATAAGAAGATTTATACCAAACTTAAAAATGAAGTGCCGACTTATTATGACACATCCTCTCAAGTCACGAACAGTCATTTCGCTACCGGCTGCTTGATTAAAGGAACCGTGGAGAATTCTTTGCTGTCCCGTCAGACAGTGGTGGAAGAAGGAGCCGAGGTGTTAGATACCATTACGATGGCTAACGCTTATATCGGGAAGAATGCCAAAATCAGATATGCTATTTTAGATAAAAACGTGACGGTTGAAGAAGGGGCGGAGGTCATCGGTACGCCTGAGGACATCGTGGTTGTTGAAAAAGGTGTCACAATCTCAAAGAAAAGCTAAGGAAGTGTTAAAGGATGAACGTGTTATTTGCAGCTGCCGAATGCGCCCCGTTTTTTAAAACCGGCGGACTGGGTGACGTTGTAGGGGCTCTTCCCAAAGAGCTGGTCAGACAAAATCAGGAAGTCGTTGTGGTGCTGCCGTATTTTAAAAACCTGCCGGAACACTACCGCCAGCAGTGCGAGCACGTGTTTGACTTTACGGTCAATGTCGGCTGGCGGCAGCAGTACTGTGGTGTGAAGCGCCTGGTTTACCAGAAAGTGACTTATTATTTTATCGACAATCTCTATTACTTTGACCGCGACGGCATTTACGGTTATTATGACGATGGCGAACGCTTTGCTTTTTTCCAGCTGGCGGTAATCGAGCTGATGGAGCGGGTGGGTTTTATCCCGGACATACTGCACGTGCATGACTATCACACGGCGATGATTCCATTTCTGCTGAAAGAGAAATACCACTGGATTGAAGCTTACCGTTCCATTAAAACAGTGCTGACGATTCATAATATGGAATTTCAAGGGCAGTGCGACAGTCAGGTGCTGCCGGAATTGTTCGGCGTCGGCACGGAGCGCTTTGTCGACGGCACCATTCGTTTCCACGACGGCATTAACTTCTTGAAAGCCGGCATCATGTATGCAGACCGTATCAACACGGTCAGCCCTTCTTATGCGGAGGAAATCAAGACACCTGAGTTCGGATTCGGACTTGACGGCATCTTGAGGGCGGAATCCGGCAAACTGTCAGGTATTTTAAACGGCATCGACTATGATATCAATGACCCGGAAACGGATCCGCATATACCGGCGCATTTTTCAAGAGCAGACCTGTCAGGCAAAAAACAGAATAAAGACTATCTGCAGCAGCTGATGAATCTGCCTGTCCGTCCGGATACGCCGCTCGTTGCGGTTGTCAGCCGGCTGACGCGTCAAAAAGGCTTCCAACTGCTGGTTGATGAATTTGAAAATTTGATGCAACTGGATTGCCAACTGGTCGTTCTGGGAACCGGGGATGCAGACTTTGAACAATTTTTCCGCTACATGGGTGACAAGTATCCTGACAAGTGTGCGATACGTATTCAGTTTGATGTGTCACTGGCGCAGAAAATCTATGCGGGAGCTGACATTTTTCTGATGCCGTCTGCCTTTGAGCCGTGCGGGCTGTCGCAAATGATAGCCATGCGGTACGGGACATTGCCGGTTGTTCATGAAATAGGCGGTTTAAAAGACACCGTCCAACCGTTCAATCCGGCGACCCAAACGGGTACCGGCTTCGGCTTTGCGGCGTTTCAAGGTTTTTACATGATGCACGCACTGACACTTGCCATCAATACCTTCTTGTCAGACCAGCCGCTATGGCTGCAGCTGGTTGACCAGGCGATGGCGCGTGATTTTGGCTGGACGAGGTCTTGCGAAGACTATCTGGCACTGTACCGCGATGCATTGAAATAATGATAGCAGCAACAATTGCCCGGGCTACCCAGTGGTGAACTGGTAGCCCGGAAGTTGTATCGCAATAAAGGAGAAAATAGATAATAATGAAGATGACAAAGGAACAATTTATCACGCAATTTAAAAAACGTTTAAGTGAAAAATATGCTATGGGCGTAGAGGATGCTTCGCCGACTGAGCTGTACAATACACTTGGTTCGCTGATGCACAGTGCTTATTCATCAGACAGACACCATACGTGGCGGCAATATTTGTTGAATAAGCAAAAACAGGCGTATTATTTTTCCATTGAATTTCTGCCCGGTAAATTAATGGCCAGCAATTTACTGAATATGGACTGGCTGGAAACAGTGGAAGAAGGCTTGGCTGAACTGGGCATTGACTTGGCGGATTTGACCGAGGTCGAACAGGACATGGCCTTAGGAAACGGCGGCCTGGGCCGTCTCGCTTCCTGTTTTATGGATTCGATTGCCTCTTGTGGGCTGCCGGGTAACGGCAATGGCATCCGCTACGAATACGGCTTGTTTAAACAGAAATTCATTGACGGGCACCAGGTCGAGCTTCCGGATGACTGGTTAAGCACTGGTAATGTTTGGGAAGTCAGAAAAGACAGTAAAGCCGTAGATGTTTGCTTTTACGGGCAAGTTCATCTTGAAGAAGACGCAAACGGCAAGTTAAAACCTGTCTATAAAAATCAGCAGGTTCTGCGGGCAGTGCCTTACGATACCGGAATGATTGGTTATAAAAACAATATCGTGAACAACATGCGCCTCTGGTCTGTGGAAATCCCCAACTCGGAGGAAAGTAAGTACCGCAGTCTTGAGGAACGACGGACGATTGAAGATTTAACCGCAGTGCTATACCCGGACGACTCCAATGCCAAGGGCCAGATGACCCGTTTGGCACAGGAGTACTTTTTCGTGTCAGCTGGTATTCAAAGCATCGTCAGATATTACCACACTCTCAAAGAACCGATTCATCGGATTCATGAGTACGTGGCTATTCATATCAATGATACCCACCCGGCGCTTTGTATTCCTGAGTTTATGCGCATCATGCTGGATGAAGAAGGAATGTCATGGGAAGAAGCGTGGGCGGTGACGCTCAAAGTGATGAGTTATACCAATCACACCATCATGGCGGAAGCGATGGAGAAGTGGCCGATCGACATGCTGAAACAGCTGTTGCCGAGAATCTATCAGATTATCGAAGAGATTGACCGCCGGTTTGTTGAAGAAACAGAATTGAAAGTCCATGACCGCAGTATTATCGACCGGACACGAATCATTAATCACAATCAGGTTCACATGGCTCACTTAGCGATTATCGGAAGTCACAGCATCAACGGTGTAGCGAAGCTGCATTCGGAGCTGTTGAAGACAGTCGTTCTCCATGATTTTTATTCACTGTATCCTGCTCGTTTTAACAATAAAACCAACGGCATTGCTGAGCGGCGCTGGCTGCAGCTGGCTAACCGGCCATTATCTAGCGTGCTCGACAAGACTATCGGTACCAGCTGGCGGGACAATCCGGAAGATCTCCAGCAACTGTTGAATTATCAGGATGATCAGAAAGTACTAAACGCATTAGCAGCGGCTAAACGGCAAAACAAAGAAAACCTGGCGGCATTGATCAAAAAAACACAGGACATCACTGTGTCACCGGATGCAATTTTTGATGTGCAGATCAAACGGCTGCATGCGTATAAACGCCAGCTGCTGAATTTGATGCATATCATCAAATGCTATCAGGACATCAAAAACAATCCGGATAGTGAGTTTTATCCGCGAGTCTTTATCTTCGGAGCAAAGGCCGCGCCAAGCTACGCGTACGCTAAAACAATTATCAAATGTATCAATGAAACGGCCAATCTGGTCAATAATGATCCGGACGTAAAAGACCGTCTGAAGATTGTGTTTCTTGAAAACTACAACGTGTCACTGGCAGAAGTGATTATTCCTGCCGCAGATGTCAGCGAACAGATTTCTTTGGCATCCAAAGAAGCATCTGGCACCAGCAACATGAAGCTGATGCTGAACGGTGCTGTGACCATTGCTACGCTGGACGGAGCAAACATTGAAATCCGTGATGCTGTCGGGGAAGAAAATATCAATATTTTTGGTATTACCGAGCAAGAGGTATACGACTACTATGAAAGCAATACGTATTCAGCGGTGTCCTATTTTGAGAAAGACCCTGTTATCAGACGCGTGCTTGAGGCATTTATCGACGGCACGATACCGAATATTCAATCGGAAGGACGCGAAGTGTTTGATTCGCTTATCCGTTATAATGACGAATTTTTCGTACTCCGGGATTTCGAATCCTATGTGAAAGCACAGGAGAAAATAACCGAATGTTATAAAGATAAGCGCAAATGGCAGAAAATCAGCCTGATTAATATCGCCAATGCCGGTGTGTTTTCAGCAGATGAAACAGTTAAGCGCTATGCAGACGATATTTGGCAGATTGAGCCGGTAACTGAATACAGCAGCAAGAAGGGTTAATTATGACAGATGTTTATTACAACTCATGGGAATCATCCTGCAAGACACCGTTTGGCGCCGTTGCCGCGGGTGAGCCGGTAACGTTCCGCATCCGGTGCGCGTTAAAGAATATCAACCGCGTGTTTTTAATCATTTACAAGGAAGGCACTCCGCCGCAGACATTGGAGATGCTGAAAGAAACAGTGGACAGTTACAGCGTTCATTACCGCCCGCAAAAGGGGTTGTACTTCTATTATTTCCAGTTTGACCAGGAAACAGAAAGCGGCGTGAAACTTTATTATTACGGACGCGCCGGGAACAGCGGCACCGGTGAATTGGTGGACAATCATAATTTTTTGGCGCACTATCAGCTGACTTGTTACGAAGGGGCGGACAAGGCGCCTGACTGGTACCGCGAGGGGATTGCGTATCAAATATTTCCTGACCGTTTTTTCAATGGCAACCCTGATAACCGTGTCAATCATCCTAAGAAAAACACGTTTATTTACGCGACACAGTGCGATGAGCCGATGTATATCAAAAATGCTGCGGGCGAAATCGTGCGTTGGGATTTCTTTGGCGGCAACCTGCTGGGCATCAAAAAGAAAATCAGCTATCTGAAAGAGCTGGGAGTCAGCATCATTTATTTGAATCCGATTTTCAAAGCATCCAGCAACCACCGTTATGACACTGATGATTACTTTGAAATCGACCCGATGCTTGGCACCAGGGAAGAGTTCGTGTCGCTGGTGGAGGCTCTCCATCAGGCAGGTATCCGGGTCATTTTGGACGGAGTGTTCAGCCATGCGGGCTGGAACAGCCGCTACTTCAACCGCAACAAGCAGTACGGCGAGACGGAAGGGGCGTACAACAATCCGGAAAGCCCGTATTATGACTGGTTCATTTTTCAGGAGTATCCGGATAAGTATACGTCGTGGTGGAACATTCAGGATTTACCGGAGTTCAATAAACATGACCCTCATTTCCAGCAGTTTATTTATGGTGAAGCAGACAGCGTACTGTCAGAGTGGACTCCGCTGGTCGACGGCTGGCGGCTGGATGTGGCAGATGAGCTGCCCGATTTCTTTATCGAACAAATCAGAAACCGCCTGGCTGTCTATCCTGATAAGGTGCTGATAGGGGAAGTTTGGGAAGATGCGTCGAATAAAATTTCTTACAATCAGCGCCGCCAGTATATTTTAGGCGGACATCTGAACGGTGTGATGAATTACCCGCTGCGGCGCGGCATCATCAATCTTTTGCTGTGCAAGGAAACACCGGAGACAGTCGCCAGCCACTTGATGACGTTGCAGGAGAACTACCCCAAAGAGGTGTTTTACAACAGCTTCAATAATCTGGGGACGCATGATACAGAGCGAATCTTGACGATGCTGAACCTCGACAGGGAAAAACTGGATTTGGCACTGGGTTTTATGTTCATGATGCCGGGAGTGCCGTGTATTTATTATGGCGATGAAGCCGGGCTGACTGGCGGCAAAGACCCTGAAAACCGGAAATTTTTCCCGTGGGGAAGAGAGAGCAAGAGCATTTACGCACTATTTAAAAAATGGGTGACCGTCAGACAAACGCAGCCGGCAATCCAGACGGGCGACTTGTCGCTTTGCTACTGTAAAGACATGCTCGGTCTGATTCGTTACACTGATGATGAGTTTGTGTGCTACATCATGAATCCGACAGATACGGTACATACCATCAATTGTCACCATCTGACGTTTTTGCGGGAAGTGCCTTTCAATCAGAAACAGTTGGCCAACCTGCTCGAAGGTCAAATCGTGTTTGCCAAAGATTATTATCTGGTGTCCGGCAAACTTGACGGCAAATCATACAGTTAGCGTTTGAACACCGCTGGTGACTAGTGATAGAATAGAATTAGGGAGGCGATGTCAATGTCTGAATTGTATCAACATATTTTAGTTGCAGTAGATGGTTCCGACTCAGCAGATGCCGCATTTGAAGAAGCTGTGGCAATTGCCAAAAAGTACCATGCCATGTTGTATGTTCTTTATGTAAACGAAGTCACAAGCAGGTTTTTGGGAGATTTCAACATTATCACGGACAAGATGCAAAGAGCGTTGGAAGAAGTGGCAGAGAATAAGGTCAATCAGTGCCTGCAGCGGGCAGTGGAGCTGGGGCTGACTGACATCAAGACATTTATCAAACACGGTTCGCCTAAAACATGGATTGTGGATTTTGATGAATCAAAAGGGCCAATTGATTTAATCGTCATGGGGGCGACTGGTGTCAGCGGCATTGAACGGGTTCTGGCCGGGTCGACGACGACCTATGTGGTGAACCATGCCGATTGCAGTGTCTTAGTTGTAAGATAGCTAAAAAATAAGTAGTTATGAGCCATATGACGCCAGATTCAACTGGTTGTCATGTGGCTTTTACTGAGGACGGACAGCACGTGACAATCGGATTAGAAAAAGATTAATTTACAATTAGAAAGCAAACAGGTATACTATTGCATATGAGACTGTAGAGGAGTGAACGCATGTCAACCTACCATGATAAAAGCAAACAAACGTTGATGTTTGATGGAAAGCCGCTTATTTATTTTAGTTTATCCCGTGCGCTTCAGGGCACGGGTGTTTCTGTCGACAAATTGCCTTACACGATACGTATTTTATTGGAGTCGCTGCTGCGGCAGGAAGACGGTATTGATATTACGGAAGAGCACATCACGGCACTGTCGCACTGGCAGCCGGACAAGCAATCCGGCGAGATTCCGTTTAAGCCGGCCCGTGTGATTTTGCAAGATTTTACAGGTGTCCCGGCCATTGTTGATTTGGCTTCAATGAGAGAAGCACTGGTAAAATTAGGCGGCAGTCCGGAACAAATCAATCCGGAAGTCCCTGTCGATTTAGTCGTCGACCATTCGGTTCAGGTGGATGCGTTTGGGACAGAACAGGCTTTGGCGACGAACTCGGCGCTGGAGTTTCAACGGAACAAGGAACGGTATGAATTTTTAAAATGGGCCCAGACAGCTTTTTCAAATTACCGCGTGGTGCCGCCGGCTACCGGCATCGTTCACCAGGTCAACATCGAGTATTTAGCTGATGTCGTGACGACCAGAGAAACGGCAGACCATGAGCGGCAAGTATTCCCGGACACTGTGTTCGGAACAGATTCCCATACGCCGATGGTCAATGCGCTGGGCGTGTTGGGCTGGGGAGTCGGTGGCATTGAGGCGGAGGCCTGCATGCTGGGTGAGCCGTCTTATTTTCCGGTTCCTGAGGTCATAGGAGTGCGCCTGACAGGCAAGCTCGGACCGGGTGCAACGGCTACCGATGTTGCTTTAAAGGTCACGCAAGTCTTGCGCGAAAAGAAAGTGGTCGGCAAATTCGTCGAATACTTTGGCGAAGGCATCCGCAGTCTGACGCTGGCTGACCGGGCAACGATTGCCAACATGTCGCCGGAAAACGGCGCAACATGCGGCTTTTTCCCGGTTGATGATGAAACCTTACACTATTTGACCTTGACTGGCAGAGACGAACAGCAAATCAAGCTGGTCGAAACATATTTGAAAGCTAATGACTTATTTTATGACGACTCGCAGCAGATTGCTTATTCTGATATCATTACCATTGATTTGACAGACATTGAAGCCAGTTTGGCCGGACCGAAACGGCCGCAGGATTTGATTCTTCTGCCGGAGATGAAGCAGGCGTTTCAGTCATCAGTGACAGCTCCCGAGGGTAATCTGGGTTTTGGACTGCCTGAGTCGGAACTGACAAAATCGGTATCGTTCCAGCTGCATGGGACTGATGCGCAGCTGCAGACAGGCGACTTGGCAATCGCCGCTATTACCAGCTGTACGAACACCTCCAACCCGTATGTGATGCTGGCGGCGGGACTGCTGGCGCGTAACGCGGTAGCCAAAGGGCTGACAGTGCCGGATACGGTGAAAACGTCTCTTGCGCCTGGTTCGCAAGTTGTCACGGGCTATCTGACTGATGCCGGCCTGATGCCCTATCTCGAGGCACTCGGTTTCAATGTGGTAGGCTACGGCTGCACGACTTGTATTGGTAATTCCGGGCCGCTGGAGCCGGAAATCGAACAAGCGATTCGCGACAATGATTTGCTGGTGGCATCAGTCCTGAGCGGCAACCGGAACTTTGAAGGACGGATCCATCCGCTCGTGAAGGCCAATTATCTGGCCTCGCCGCCGCTGGTGATTGCATACGCGCTGGCAGGCAAAGCGGCTGTTAATTTGAAAGAGGAACCTTTAGGCAAAGATCAGGAAGGTCAGCCTGTTTATCTGGCAGACATCTGGCCTGATGCCCAGGAAATCAATCAGCTGATTGAACAATTTGTCACACCGGAGATTTTCCGGACTTATTATGCAGAAGTATTCAATGCAAACGAGGACTGGAACCAGATTGTGACGATTGATGAACCAGTTTACCAATGGGATGATGACTCGACATATATTGCCAATCCGCCATTTTTCGACAATATGTCAGAAGAAGCAGGCGAGCTGTCCTCATTGCAGGGCTTGCGTGTACTGGCTAAATTCGGCGACTCGGTCACAACTGACCATATTTCACCAGCCGGCGCGATCGGCATGCGTTCGCCAGCCGGCAAGTATTTGCAGGAACGCGGCGTTGCGCCGAAAGATTTCAACTCATTCGGGTCGCGGCGCGGTCATCATGAAGTCATGATGCGCGGTACATTTGGCAATATCCGGATTCGCAACCAGATTGCCCAAGGCACAGAAGGCGGCGTGACGACTTACTGGCCGACCGGCGACATTATGCCGATGTATGACGCGGCAATGGCATACAAGCAGGCCAACACCGGACTGGTGATTTTAGCCGGCAACGACTACGGTATGGGTTCTTCCCGCGACTGGGCGGCCAAAGGCTCAAAATTACTTGGTGTGCAAGCAGTTATCGCCAAGAGCTATGAACGTATTCACCGTTCCAATTTGGTGATGATGGGTATCCTTCCGCTGCAATTTGTGCCGGGAGAAGATGCAGACAGTTTAGGACTGACCGGAGAAGAAACGTTTGCGGTAGAGCTGCCGGATACGCCTGAACTGAACGAAAAAATCACTGTCACAGCAACAGCCCCTGACGGAACCAGCAAGGAGTTCCAGGTGATTCTGCGTTTCGATGCCCAATCAGATATCCGCTACTATCAGCATCAGGGGATTCTGCCGATGGTTATTCGGAAGAAACTGCAACAATAAAGTGAAACTGACAATACGGGAATAGGAGCTGAAATAATGACAGGAGAAAAAATGACAATGGTTGACGGGACGCTGGTCACACCTGACCGCCCGGTTATTCCATTTATTGAAGGAGACGGCACAGGGCCGGATATTTGGCGGGCAGCGAAGAGAGTTATCGATGCGGCTGTTGCCAAAGCGTATCAAGGCAGCAAAGAAATCGTCTGGAAAGAAGTGCTGGCGGGTGAGAAAGCATTCAACCAGACAGGCGAATGGCTGCCTCAGGCAACCCTTGACACAATCGAGCAATACCTGATTGCCATCAAAGGGCCTCTAACTACACCAATCGGCGGAGGAATCCGTTCGCTGAATGTGGCGTTGCGTCAGGAACTGGATTTGTACGTGTGTCTGCGCCCGGTGCGCTACTTTAACGGCGTGCCGTCGCCTGTGAAACACCCTGAAAAAACCGACATGGTGATTTTCAGGGAAAATACAGAAGACATTTATGCCGGTATCGAGTTTGCAGCAGGGACAAAAGAGGCTGACACACTCATTGCTTATTTGAAAGAAACCTTCGGCGTCAGCAACATCAGATTTCCGGAAACCAGCGGGATAGGTATCAAGCCGATATCCAAAGACGGCACGGAAAGACTGGTCCGCAGTGCGATTCAATATGCGCTAGACAATCAGCGCACCTCCGTGACACTGGTACATAAAGGCAATATCATGAAGTATACAGAGGGTGCCTTTAAACAGTGGGGCTATGACTTAGCGGAAAAAGAATTCGGCGATGCCGTCTTCACATGGCAGCAATATGATCAAATCAAGGCTGAGCAAGGCGTCGAAGCGGCGGATGCCCAGCAGGCAGAAGCGTTGGCATCCGGTAAAATTTTAGTCAAAGATGCGATTGCAGATATTTTCCTGCAGCAGATTTTGACACGTCCAGACGAATTTGACGTGATTGCAACGATGAATCTGAACGGCGACTATATTTCAGATGCGCTGGCGGCACAAGTCGGCGGGATCGGTATTGCTCCAGGTGCCAACATCAACTATGTGACAGGCCATGCGATTTTTGAAGCCACACACGGGACCGCCCCTAAATATGCCAACTTGGATAAGGTCAACCCGTCGTCTGTTATTCTTTCCGGTACACTGATGCTGACCCATATCGGCTGGCAGGAAGCAGCAGATTTAATTACCAAAGCTATTGAGCGGACGATTGAAAACAAAACAGTGACATACGATTTTGCCCGTCTGCTTGACGGTGCAACAGAAGTCAGCTGTTCCGGTTTTGCAGATTTAGTCATCGAAAACATGGACGAGCTGCTGAAGTAACCAGATAAACGCCTCACATCAGATGCCTCCCCGAATGCTTAGCTGTCCGGGGAGGCACTTTTTTTGGTGTGTTTGGAGTTGTCTAATGCGTTTGAACGGATTATAATAAACGCTGTAGTGATGAACTGACAGAAAACAACACAGTGAGTAAAAGGGTGTGAACTGATGAAAAGAATAGCAGTATACTGCGGTTCTTCCTTAGGAGAAGCGCACGTTTATGAAAAAGAGGCCCGTCTGCTTGGCGAATGGCTGACGCAGAATCGGTATGACTTGGTGTTCGGCGGCGGTCAGATCGGTCTCATGGGCGTTGTTGCCGATGCCGTTTTACGCGGTCAAGGCCGGGCTATTGGTGTGATGCCTGATTTTTTACAGGACGGCGAACGTGCCCACAACGGTCTCACTGAATTTTACACGGTTTCCTCAATGCATGAACGCAAATTGAAGATGATTGAACTGTCGGATGCATTTATTGCCCTGCCCGGCGGTCCGGGAACGCTGGAGGAAATCTCCGAGGTTTACTCGTGGCGGCGCATCGACCAGCACCAAAAGCCGTGTGTTTTTTATAACGTCAACGGTTTTTACGATCCGCTGGCTGCCTTTTTTTCCCAGATGGTCAGCCAAGGATTCTTATCGGAAGCTGACTATCACAAAGTGCTGTTTTCTGATTCTTTGGAAACGATCCACGATTTTATCCGCCGGCAGTGGGAAATGAACGGCTATTTCAAGTAAACCACCTGCTCGTTTTCTGAAAAACAGATTTTTTGTGTTGACATTTATGCAAAGACTTGTTATGATGTATGAGTTGAGAAATTAAGCAGAAGCACCCGCTTCTCGCCTTAGAGAATGTCAGTTCCTGGGCCAGATAATCCATGTTTTTCCATTCGAATGTAATGGAAAGGCTGTGCTGGTGCGGGTTCTTGAAAAAGAACTCGTTTTTTTTCTCTAAATAATTTGGAGGTGAATGACCATAGCAAGAGATATTATGGTAAACGACGGTATTCGTGCACGAGAGCTTCGATTGATCTCAGAGAGTGGCGAGCAACTTGGTGTTAAGTCAAAAGCCGAAGCGTTGAAGATTGCAGAAAGTGCTAACTTAGATTTGGTGCTTGTGGCGCCAAATGCCAAACCACCTGTTGCCAGAATTATGGATTATGGTAAATTCAGATTTGAACAACAAAAGAAAGAGCGTGAAGCACGCAAAAAGCAGAAGGTCATCAATATTAAAGAGGTTCGTTTGAGCCCGACAATTGATGTGAATGACTTCAACACAAAATTGCGTAATGCACGAAAGTTCCTTGAAAAGGGCGACAAAGTGAAAGCGTCCATTCGTTTCAAAGGCCGTGCGATTACTCATAAGCAGATTGGTCAAGATGTTTTAAATCGCCTAGCAAGTGAAACTGAAGACATTGCTACCGTTGAACAAAAACCGAAAATGGACGGCAGAAGTATGTTCTTAGTGCTTGCGCCAAAGACAGATAACAAGTAGTCAAAGAATCTGAGGAGGAAAATGAAATGCCAAAAATGAAAACTCACCGCGGACTAGCTAAACGTTTGAAACGTACAGGTGGTGGCGGATTTAAAAGATATCGCGCGTTTACAAGCCACCGTTTCCACGGTAAAACGAAAAAACAACGTCGTCAACTGCGTCGTCCAAGAATGGTATCTGCCGGCGATTACAAACGTATCCGCCAAAGCTTGACTTACATGAGATAATCAACTCTCAGGCAGACCGTATACTACAATTTAGAAAACAACTCAAGGAGGAATTATCATGGCACGTGTAAAAGGTGGAGCAGTGACACGCCGACGTCGTAAAAAAGTCTTAAAATTAGCTAAAGGCTATTATGGTTCAAAACATACATTATTCAAAACAGCAAAAGAACAGGTGATGAAGTCTCATGTGTACGCATTTAGAGACCGTCGCCAAACAAAACGCAATTTCCGTAAACTATGGATCGCGCGTATCAACGCTGCAGCTCGTATGAACGGCTTAAGCTACAGCAAAATGATGCACGGATTGAAAGTTGCTGAAATCGACATCAACCGTAAAATGCTGGCTGACTTGGCTGTCCATGATGCATCCGCATTTACAGCACTGGCTGACCAAGCTAAAGCTGCATTGGCTAAATAAAAGATATGTAAATGATATCATGAGCTTTTCACCCGCTTGTTTGAGCGGGTGTTTTTTTGCGTTCCCCGTAAATCAAATGTGTCGCACAGTTGAAATTATGATAAGATAAGTAATAAAACAGTTTAAAAAAAACTGCTGAAGTAGGGGAAAACAATGATAACGATTCGACAAATCGCGCAAGAAGCCGGCGTCTCAAAAAGTACCGTTTCGAGATACTTGAACAAGGGCTACGTGAGTGAAGAAACGGCAAAAAAAATAAAAACAGTGATTGACAAACATAACTACGTACCAAATGAATTTGCCAGAAATTTGAAGTCGGAAAAGAGTAAATTTATTGGTGTAGTGATACCGCGAATAGATTCGCCTTCCACTATGAGCATGTTGGACGGGGTCGACAGAATATGCCGCGCCAAGGGGTATCAGCTGCTCATTTTCAATACCAATTTGGATGTCAAACGGGAAATCGAAGGGCTGTACAGTTTGGTACATAATAAAGTTGCCGGTATTATTTTGTTTGCCACAATGATTACAGAAGAGCATTTGCGCGCACAAAAGAAGTTGAAAGTGCCGATTATTTTCGTGGGGCAAAATCATAAAGATGTCTACGCCATCAATCATGACAACTATGCGGCCGGCAAGCTGCTGGCTGAAAAAATGTTGGCATACCGGCACGAGCAGATTGCTTACATAGGCGTTCCTGAAAATGATTATTCTGTTGGTGTCGAAAGAAAGCGCGGTGTCATGGACACATTTGCCAAAGCGGGCTTCCATGTCTCGTATATCGAATCAACGTTCAGGACCAAAGACAATTACTATTTAGCCATGGATTTGTTCAAAACATTAGAGGCAACACTGTACATCACTGCAACCGATAATATGGCGATGGGGTTATACCGGGCAGCTTATGAGATGAATTTGGCAGTGGGAGCAGATATTTCGCTTGCAGGGTTCGGCGGGTATGCGTTTAGCGGCTTTTTAACACCGCCGTTAACGACCATTGATTTTCATCATGAACTGGTTGGGGAGACGGCCGCCGCTAATTTATTGAAAAAGCTTGGAGGAGGAGCTATCGACCGGGCGATTGCGATTGATTTTTCTTACATGGATAGAGAAAGTGTAAAAAAATTAAGTTGACAACGGATACATTTGATGATATCTTGTAACTAAGAACATGAGGGACCGGTCCCTCATGTTGACTTTAACCCTTTTGAGGGACCGGTCCCTCAAAGAGAAAAAGAGGAGGAAAGATGATGGAGAACAGGGAGATAGCGCAGCAAGTCATTGAGGCAGTTGGGGGCAAGGGCAATATTCGCAGTGTGGCACATTGCGCTACCCGCTTAAGAGTGATGGTCGCAGATGAAGGAGCAATTGATAAGGAACGTATCGAAAATCTGGACAAAGTCAAAGGCGCATTTTTCAATTCGGGACAGTACCAAATAATTTTTGGGACAGGCACTGTCAATAAGATTTATGAAGAAGTGCTTCAATTGGGAGTAGGTGAGCAGCCGAAAGACGAAGCCGCAGCCAGACCACAAGAAGGTAATGTGTTTAAACGCACGATTCGAACATTTGGCGATGTCTTTGTGCCGATTATCCCGGTGTTGGTGGCGACCGGTTTGTTTATGGGATTGAGAGGTCTGCTGACACAGCCGGAAATTCTAGGCTTGTTCGGGCTGTCGCCGGAAGCAATTAATGCCAACTTTTTACTATACACACAAGTTTTGACGGATACTGCATTCGCTTTTCTTCCGGCTTTGGTGGCATGGTCGACTTTCAGAGTATTTGGCGGCAGTCCGGTTATCGGAATTGTGCTTGGGTTGATGCTGGTCAGTCCGTCTCTGCCTAATGCGTATGAAGTTGCTGCCGGCAGCGCTGAAGCTATTATGTTGTTTGATTTTATTCCTATTGTAGGTTATCAAGGCACTGTTTTACCGGCATTCATTTCAGGGATTATCGGAGCAAAGCTCGAGAAAAAATTGCATAAAATCGTACCTGAGACATTCGATCTGCTGGTGACACCTTTTGTAACACTACTGATTATGAGTGTGTTGTCATTGATGCTGATTGGTCCGGTATTTCATTCATTTGAGAACGTGGTCCTCAATGCAACGGAATGGATTTTGGCTTTGCCGTTTGGATTGGCAGGGTTGATTATAGGCGGTTTGAATCAAGTAATCGTTGTGACAGGTGTCCATCATATCTTCAATTTTCTGGAAGTGCAGCTGCTGACTAATACCGGAAGTAATCCTTTTAACGCTATTATTACTTGCGGGATGGCAGCTCAAGGGGGAGCGACGCTGGCAGTGGGCTTAAAAACAAAATCCAAAAAATTGAAAGCATTGGCATTTCCATCAGCACTTTCTGCGCTTTTGGGTATCACTGAGCCGGCCATTTTCGGTGTGAATCTAAGGTATGTCCGCCCGTTTTTCATGGGCTTGATCGGAGGCGGTGTCGGCGGTTTTCTGTCGAATATGATGGGCTTGTCAGGTACAGGGATGTCTATCACCGTGATACCGGGAATTCTTTTGTATCTCAATGAGCAGTTGATTCCGTACATCTTTATCAATCTGGTTGCTATCGGTGTTGGTTTTATCTTGACGTATCTATTTGGTTTCAAAGACGAACAGTTAGAAGGAATGTAGGAGAGGTGTTATGTTAGACGGCAATGTCGAAAAATCGTCCTATCCGGTAACGTATCACGTGACACCGGTCAAAGGTCTGCTGAATGACCCGAATGGGCTGGTAGTGTTTAAAGGGGAGTACCATGTATTCTATCAGTGGAACCCAACCGGCACGACACATGAAAACAAAGTGTGGGGGCATGTTGTTTCCGACGATATGGTCCACTGGCAACGGCTGCCTGCTGCACTTGTCCCGTCTGAGGACTATGATAAAGACGGGATTTACTCTGGTTCGGCAGTCGTTCATGAAGAAACGATGTATGTGTTTTATACAGGCAATGTGATAGAAAAAGACGGCACCCGAAAAAGCTATCAGTGTCTGGCCCTCTCTGAAGACGGCCGGCATTTTGTGAAACAAGGTCCGATTTTTCCGCATCCGGCTGGCTATTCCAGGCATGTGCGGGACCCGAAAGTTTGGTTTGATGATGAGCAGTCCAAGTGGTATTTGCTGTTAGGCGCACAAACAGATGACGGAAAAGGGACAGCGCTGCTTTATTCATCAAGAACTTTACGGGATTGGCAGTTGTTGGGCGAGTTTTTTTCAGAAGAAGAGCTGAAAAAACTGTCGCAGCGCGGCTTTATGTGGGAGTGTCCCGATTTCTTTTATATAGGAGAAGCTGCTTTTTTCCTTTATTCCCCTCAAGGCATTGAGGAAGAAGGTGACTGTTATCAAAATATTTACCAGTCGGTCTATTTAAAGGTAGAGTCATTAGCAGCAGGTGCTGTCATAGCCGACAGTTTGATGTATGAGCTGGATTGGGGCTTTGAATTTTATGCGCCGCAAACATTTTTAACCACAGACGGCCGACGGATGTTGTACGGCTGGATGGGTGTAATGCCACCGGCGAAAGAGCAGGCGGTTCCGACTGTTAAGGAAGGATGGCTGCACCATCTGAGCATACCGCGTCAATTAGACACCAGAGATGGTTTGCTGATACAGCAGCCGGCAGCAGAATTGAAACAGCTGAGAGCAGCACACAAACAGGTTGATTTATCCGACAGCTGGCGCTATTGTCCGTCTATAAGTACTGTTGAATTAGTGTTTTGCTTTGATAGCGAGGCGGAAGATATGACTGTTCGTCTGCAAGGAGAGACTGCAATCACATATAGTCGCGACAGCCGGCAATTGTCATTATCAAGGCGGGACTGGCTGGCGCAACGGACGGAATACCGCAACACCACACTTGACCGTCCATTGACGGAGCTCAGGGTGTTTCTGGATGGCTCCAGTTTGGAATTATTTGCAAATCACGGGGAATCAGTTGCCTCAGCCCGATTTTTTGAAGACGGTGAGTTGGAGATAGTCTATGAAGGTTGCAACAAAGGAAACGCAGTGATACATGAGTTGAAGTTGTAAAAAAATATGCTTCAGAAACAGATGGCAGAACTGCCTAAAACACCCTTCTTGTCTATAAACAAGAAGGGTGTTTTTAAAAGGTATTGCAGTCTGCTACCTAACGTTTATTACCTGCGCACCAAACGGCATAAGCGCAAGTCTAGCCAGTTTGAATGATTGTTTGCCGAAAGGAATTCCAATAATCGTCAGGGACAATAGAATTCCGCTAATCAGGTGGGTAACCGCCAAAGGAAAACCGCAGACAATCAGCCAGATGATATTGACCAGCAGTGAAAACGAGCTGGTACCGTAAATCACTTCTTTGCCGAATGGCCAAAAGGACAGTTCAGCGAACTTGAAACACTGCAGGCCTACCGGGATACCGATAATCGTGATGCACCAAAGAAGACCAGCTATAATCCATGCTAGTCCGCCGGCAAAGCCGCCAAAAACAAACCAGATGATGTTGCCTAAACAGCCCATATCAAAGCCACTCCCTTTCAAATAAGTCAGTCATATGCACTTTTTTTCTGACCGAAACATGAAAGCTGCTGGAGCGAATGAGAATCGGACAGTTGCACAAACTAATAATACAACAAATTGCTGCAGAAAACTATCCTGTTTGTGTCCGGTGCTTGTATTCCGGTGTGCGTCAGACAGTCGTCGGATAGACTACGACAAACGTTTCAAACACCACTAAATCGTCTTCAGTAAACTCTTTTTCCAGCTCAAGGGTATGGTACTTCGAGAAAAAGTGCCAATGTGTGTTGCGCCAATATGTCAACGACAAGTCGCCTTCTCCCTCTTTTTCAGCGTGACGAGCGGTGATTTCCCGAAAAGGCAGGATGTCAACGTCAGTGTTTTGAATAACGCAGAGCGGCTCTCCTTGGCTGTTCAGGACGATTTGATAGTCGCCTTTTTCCGGCAGGGGTTCTTCTGCATAATGATCATAGGCGCCGGATGTTCCTGTTTTCTTTCCTGATAACACCAGCTGCCCTAATCTATCGGCCATCTCCGCGCTGTCTCCAAATGCAAAAGCGCTATATGCGGTGCCGGCAGGCATACCTTTTGACTGGCAAAAACTGCGCCAGTATTTATCTATTGTCTGGGACATCTTACACACCTCCATATCTGTATGCAGTCTAGTGTACCACAAAAGAGTATGGTTTTCTTTACCTCCGCCGCCAATTAAACGGCAAAACGCCATGTGCAATCCGCACATGGCGTTTCCTGTTAATTTGCCAATCCGTCATGGATTTTTTCCAAGTTCCATTTCATCATGCTGTAATAACTGTCGCCCTCCTGCCCTTTTTTGGCGATGGAATCCGTAAAGACTTCGCTGAAAATCGGCAGGCCCGTTTCTTTTGCGAGACGTTCCATACTGCGGCGGTCGACGGAGGTTTCCACAAAGAGTGCAGGGACATCAGATTGCTTGACGGTATCAATGATACGTTTCATTTGTTCAGGCGTCCCCTGGTTCTCCGTATTGATTTCCCAAATATATGCCGCTGTCAGACCGTATGCTTTCGAGAAATATTTGAAGGCCCCTTCGCTGGTCACTAGCAGTTTTTTGGATGCCGGAATGTCGGCAAATTTTTTCTTGGCCGATTCATCCAGTTCAGTCAACTTGTCAATATAGGCTTGTGCGTTTTTCTGATAAGCAGACGCATTGTCCGGGTCTTTTTCAGAAAATATCCGGGTAATCTCTTTCACATAGGCAATGCCGTTGGAAATATCCAGCCAGGCATGAGGGTCCTCTTGATTTGTGTTGCCTTCGCTTGTCAGATACATTGGTTCGACTTTCCTGCTGACTGCAAAATAATCGACACCGTCTTTCTTATGCGCAGTTTCCATCAGTTTCTCAAACCAGCCGTTTCCTGTTTCAAGATTCAGTGCATTGTAGAGAATCACATCCGCATCGCTGGCTTTTTTTATATCTTCCGGCAGCGGTTCATATTCGTGCGGGTCGGTCCCGACTGGCACGATGCTGTGCAGCGAGATATGGGTGCCGCCGACTTGCTGGGCCATATCGCCGATAATCGAGTTCGTGGCGACGACGCGGAGCTTGTTTTGTTCATGCGTACTGCTTGTTTGCTGACTATTTTTGCCGGGCGTGTTGCTGCATGCGCCTAGTATGAGCAGGCAGATGCCGGCTAATACCCATTTGCTTACTGTTTTTATCATGCTTTTTTTCCTTTCTGAATTGAGATACAAGTCCTTTTTTAGGGGAGAATAGAAATGCAATCAAAAAGAATGCCGCTGCGGTCAAGACGATCGTGGCTCCTGACGGCAGATTGTAACTGTAACTGAAAAACAGCCCGATGACGGCGCTGAGCACACCGAATGTCACTGACAGGCCAATCATTTTCGGCAAACTGTTTGTGTACTGAAAAGCTGTGGCTGCCGGTGTAATCAGCATGGCGATGACGAGAATGGTCCCGACCGTCTGTAAAGATGTGACAGCTACCAAAGTCAAGAGAAACATCAGCATGTAATTGATCAGGGTCACATTCAGTCCGTAAGCCTGGGCCATGGTTGCATCGAAGGAGGTCAGTTTGAGTTCTTTGTAAAACAGTGTGACCAAAATCAATACAATGGCGCCTACACCTGCAGTCAGCATCATATCCGAGTCTCTCACGGCCAGCACATTACCGAACAAAATATGATACAAATCAGTCGCACTTTTCGCAAAAGATATCAACACGATACCCAGTGCAAAAAAGGTACTGAAAACAATGCCGATAGCCGTATCATTTTTCAGCTTACTGTGTTTTGTGACAAACCCGATCAGTGCCGCTGACAACAGCCCGAAAATCGTTGCCCCGAAGACATAACTTGCCCCCAGCATGTAAGAAATGGCCACACCGGGCAATACCGCGTGGGAAATGGCGTCACCCATCAGCGAGATACCTCTTAAAATAATGAATGAGCCAATGACCCCTGCAATCATTCCGACCAGTACAGAGGTAACTAATGCGCTTTGCAGAAACTGGTAATTCAGCAGTCCATCAATAAATTCATTCAGCATGTCGGTTTCCTCCTATTCTCGCCATATCCACGATTGAATCGCCGTAAGCGCGCATCATGTGTTCAGCGGTAAAGACATCGTCGACTGTTCCGGAAGCAATCAGCTGCTGGTTCAACAAGATGAGTTCATCGAAGTAGTCGCGTACTTTGTGCAAATCATGGTGGACGATAACAATGGATTTTCCTTCATCCCTTAAATCTTTCAGTAATGAGATGATGATGCCTTCGCTCGTTGCATCAATTCCGGCAAAAGGCTCATCCAGAAAAATCCAGTCAGCTTCCTGCGCCAGTGCGCGGGCGATAAACACACGCTGCAGCTGTCCGCCGGAAAGCTCGCCGATTTGGTTTTTAGCGTACTCCGTCATACCGACTTTTTTTAAACATTGCCACGCAAGCGCAGCTTCATTCTTTTTCGGTCTGCGAAAGAGTCCTAATTTTGGATAGGTGCCAAACATCACCACACCGAGCACATCCACCGGAAACGAGAGATCGATATCTTGCCTCTGTCCAACATAAGCGATATTTTTTTGCTGCTTAGTTATGGGAGCGCCAAGACAAGTGATTTCTCCGCTCGTCCGAGGAATCAGGCCCAGAATACTTTTGAGCAGTGTTGATTTTCCGGCACCGTTCGGCCCGATGACACCAGTCAGTTTATGTGGTGAAACCGTCAATGAAATATGGTCGAGGGCTATTTTCCCTTGATAAGCAACAGATAAATCATTCACTGTAAGGTTATTATTCATTTTAGTTTCCCTTCTTTTTAATTTAGGTTAACCTAAACTTTTTTCTAAAACTATCTTAAACCAAAAAATAAAAAATTGCAACTAAAAACAATAATTATTCTCAATTAGCTTGTGCGGCGTGTTTTGTCAGTTGAACAGTCAAGGCATTGGCTGTATTAAATGACAGCCTTGCATCGGCTGTTGTTGGAAAGCGAGCCATAATCAATGTTATCTTATAAGGTATTTCAAAATAAAAAAACATGATTTTAGGTTGCGGGGCAGGGGTTGATTGCGGTTGTTTTTTGTAAATTATGTCACAAAAATTGAACCAACCAAGACCTGCTGACGATGGTTGAAAAAAAGATTTAGTGTGATAAAATAAAGGATGTGTTTTTTAATTGAACTGAATAACGAGCATTAATCAGCCCGTCCCACTGTTTATGACCGTTGGATAAGTTATCATCTGACCACTATATATAGATAGTATTCTGTTTTTTAAGAAAAAGAATACAATATATAGTTGAATAAATACAGTGGATGGGCTATTATTATATGGTAAGCTTTAGGAAAGGATGATTGGAGCATGCTGGAAATATCTCGTTCGAAAAATACAGTTGTCTACTTCAGTTCAAAATTACACAATATGAAGGTCATCAAGAGAGATGGCCGCGTTGTTGATTTTGATGATGAAAAAATATATAACGCTTTGGTCAAGGCGGAAATCAAAATAAACGGGGGACTGGACCCGCTGGCGCAGCAGCGCATCGAAAACATTGTCGACCGCGTCAATTCGGAAATTGCCGACCGTTTTCAGACAGATGTGAAGATTTATGAAATACAAAATATCGTGGAGCACACACTGCTGGATAATCAGGAGTACGAGCTGGCCGAAGAATATATCAACTACCGGACATCTCGTGACTTCGAACGCAGCCGCGCGACCGATATCAACTTCACTATCGGACGTCTTTTGCATAAAGACCATACACTGGTTAATGAAAATGCCAATAAGGATAGTGATGTGTTCAATACCCAGCGGGATTTGACTGCGGGAATTGTGGGGAAATCCATCGGTCTGAAGATGCTGCCGGCACATGTAGCCAACGCGCATCAAAAAGGCGATATTCACTATCATGACTTGGACTACCATCCATATGCGCCGATGACGAACTGCTGCCTGATTGATTTCAAAGGCATGTTGAACAACGGATTTAAAATCGGCAACGCAGAAGTGGAATCGCCTAAGTCGATTCAAACGGCAACGGCACAAATTTCGCAGATCATTGCCAACGTTGCTTCCAGCCAGTACGGCGGCTGTTCGGCTGACCGACTGGATGAACTGCTTGCGCCTTTTGCGGAGAAGAATTATCAGAAGCATTTGAAGGATGCGGCCGCTTGGATTGAAGATGAAGCCAAGCACGATGAGTACGCCAAAGCAAAAACGCAGAAAGATATTTATGATGCGATGCAAAGTCTGGAATACGAAATCAACACACTCTTTACCTCAAACGGTCAAACACCGTTTACGTCTCTGGGATTCGGACTGGGGACGAGCTGGTTCGAGCGGGAAATTCAGCGGGCTATTTTCCAAATCAGAATCAAAGGTTTGGGGCAGGAACACCGGACAGCAATTTTTCCAAAACTTATTTTTACTATTAAAGACGGCGTCAACCTGAAACCGGAAGACCCGAACTATGACATTAAACAGCTGGCACTGGAGTGTGCGGCGAAACGGATGTATCCGGATGTTTTGAACTATGATAAAATCGTTGAATTGACAGGCAGTTTCAAAGTGCCGATGGGTTGCCGGTCATTCCTTCAAGGCTGGAAAAACGAGCAGGGCGAAGAAATCAACTCCGGCCGGATGAACTTAGGTGTTGTGACGCTGAACTTGCCGCGGATTGCTCTGGAAGCGGCCGGGGACAAAGAAAAATTCTGGTCACTGCTTGAAGAACGGCTGGGTATTCTGAAAGATGCGCTTGTTTTCAGAATCAAACGCTGTCGTGAAGCAACACCTGCGAATGCACCGATTCTATACATGTATGGTGCCTTTGGCGAACGCCTCGGCAAGGCTGATTCCGTGGACGAACTCTTCAAGAATAAACGCGCCACAGTTTCTATGGGCTATATCGGTCTTTACGAAGTGGCAGCTGCTTTTTATGGCGGCGACTGGGAAGAAAATGCCGAAGCCAAAGAGTTCACATTGGACATTTTAAGAAATCTGAAACAGCATGCAGACGATTGGGGCAATGAGTACGGCTATCATTTCAGTGTCTACTGCACACCGAGCGAAAGTCTGACTGACCGTTTCTGCCGTATGGATACCGAGAAATTCGGCGTGATTGAAAATATTACCGATAAAGATTACTACACAAATAGTTTCCACTATGATGTCAGAAAAAATCCGACACCATTTGAAAAGCTGGATTTTGAAAAGGATTATCCGCAATACTGCTCAGGCGGATTCATACATTATTGTGAATACCCGGTATTGCAGCAAAACACGAAAGCACTGGAAGCTGTCTGGGATTACTCGTATGACAAGATTGGTTATCTGGGTACCAATACACCAATCGACCATTGTTACAACTGCGGTTACGAGGGCGACTTCACACCGACAGAAAAAGGATTTGAATGTCCGCAATGCGGTAACAAAGATCCAAAATCTTGCGACGTCGTAAAACGGACATGCGGCTATCTGGGGAACCCTCAGGCACGCCCGATGGTTCACGGCCGTCATAAAGAGATTTCATCACGAGTGAAACATATGAAGTAAGAAAAAGGGTACAGCGATGTACCCTTTTCATAATGATAAATTTTTATATAGGAGGCCATGACGATGCGTCAGCCAAAACCAAAAGAATGGCAGTCTAAAGACTACAGTCAGCAACGTATCGCAGACTACAAGCCGTTCATGTTTGTAGACGGAGAAGGTGTCCGTTGCAGCATTTACGTCAGCGGCTGTCTGTTTGCCTGCGAAGGCTGTTTTAATAAAGCAATACAAAATTTTAAATACGGTACTCCGTATACAAAAGAGTTGGAAGACCAGATCATGGCGGACATCGGGCATGATTCCGTCCAAGGACTCACGCTTCTCGGTGGTGAGCCGTTTCTGAACACAGATGTGTGTCTGTCACTGGTTAATCGGTTGCGTCGGGAGTTCGGTGATAAGAAGGATGTCTGGTCATGGTCAGGTTACACGTTTGAACAACTGCTGGAAGAGACTGATGATAAACTGGCGCTTTTGTCGAAAATAGACATTCTTGTTGACGGGCCTTTTGAGCAGGACAAGCTGGATTTGACCTTGCAGTTTCGTGGAAGCAGCAATCAGCGGATCATCGATGTGCCAAAATCACTGGCAGCCGGCAAGGCAGTGATTTGGGATAAATGTCTCGATAGTCACAAGTACAATCAGCCATCGCCCATAAAAAAAAGAAAAGAGACCGTTGCGGATACGCGCAGGGATTATTAAAAGCTGGGGCGTACTGTTAAAGCGGGAAAAATTCATGATGTTTTTCAGTATCGCTCTTTCAGCTCTAGTTGTTTTTTTTACGCTGATACTTCCGCTGTTGTTGCAGTTTGTGTTTATCAAAATAGCCAGAAGGTTCAAGCAATTTTTAAGGTTATCTGTCAAATAGTGTTGATCAGACAAAAACTACATAAAACTCAGTCAATCGGTGAAGAATCCTCTTCACCGATTCTGTTATTTAATTGTAAATAAACCCTTGAATGATATAGATATGTTCGCGTAAATGATAAAAGCTACTATAATCAAATGACACGCGTTTAATCAGTTTGATTTTACTGTTAATCCCTTCTGTAATACCGTTAAAATAGTTTATTGGTACCCATTCGTAATCCCCACGCCCCCCTTTTTTAAAATTTCAACTTCCGTTTGAACCATTTTGGCAAAGGGTCGTCTATTGACTCAATGACATCAGAGAATCCTTTGGCATCTAGCTTCTTTCGCTAATAATGAACTAACTGGGCAGTATCGTAAGCTGTGTTCAAAACAGAATCATACGACAGTGATTCGTCAATAATATCTTGAGGGTACATTTCGCGTTTAAAGAGCCGATGATAAGTACTATTAGTGAGAGAAAGCTTATCGGAATCTTTTTTAAAGCAGTTTCCAATAGCATTTCAACCGGCGATATTTTTTCTGACTCTCTGACTGCTGTGTGCGAAATTGATTCATGATTTTGATTTGTAATTGGTTGAAGGCACGATTAATGTGTTGAACGATATGAAACCGGTCGATGATTATTTCAGCATTGGGAACACTTTTTTAATCAATTAGCCATAACTGGCAATCATATTCATGACCAGATACTTCACCTTCAATCGTGCTTTTCTGGAATAACGCATAAAGTGCCCGATTAGCTTAGTCAGACGGCGGTCTTCAAGTGTTTCGAGCAGTTTATTGGTTTATCCATCCACAAATTCGCTTATCTTTCTGTCTACTTAAGTATAACCCTTCCATTACACACCTTATTTTTATTGTCTAGTCCAGTGTAGCCTGTCCATTTGGGCTTCACTCGATTTTCAGTAAGAGGTAAGGACAAGGTGAAAAACGAATTAGGTTTCGCCTTTATGGCAGTTAATCTGAGAAAGTTAACTGCTTATCAGCGGACAAATCTCTTAGATAGACAAAAAAATAAGGAAACCAACATCTTTTTATCGATGTTGGTTTCCTTTTTACTATTTTTGAGACTTATGGGTCAGCCTCTTTCTCCATGGGAAGAAATTGAAAATCTATTCAAAGCAGGATAGACAATAATAAAAAAGTTGGGAGTGTCTGTATTTTTTTTGAAACTTTGCAACACAACCCCCTATTGAACATATGATAATACTTGACTTTCTAAAACTATACATATAAACTATATATAGTTCAACTATATATAGTTCAACTATGTACAGTCTAACTATGCTATTGAAAATGGGGGAACATACATGAGTAGAAATCTACATTTACCTTTAACTGAAACAACTTTCTACATTCTTTTAGTTTTAACCACTCCTGCTCACGGATATGCCATTATTCAAGAAATAGAAAAGCTGAGTAACGGATTAGTAAAAGTGGCAGCAGGAACCATGTATGGCGCAATTGAAAATTTACTTAAGCTAAATTGGATAGAAGAAATTCCGAGTGGGGAAAAAAGAAGAAGAGTTTACAAAATTACTGACATAGGAGAAGAAATTTTGATATTAGAAATAGAACGCTTGAAAAAACTTGTTAAACTATCTTCTGAATTAGGATATTAGGAGGGAATATTTATGAAAAAGTTTAGACTTTTCTTATCTCTAGATAAAGAAGAAGAATGGATTAATGCTATACAAGAAACTGGATATGAATTAGTTTCTGTTAATTCCGTAATTCCTATATATACTTTTATGAAGCTGTCTAGTAAAGAAACTTTAATTCCTTATGTTCGTCTTGATTTTAGAGAAAAAAGTATGAATAAGACAAACTATGAAGATTATGTAACACTCTTTTCTGATAGTGGGTGGAAATTAATAAAAGGAAGTCGCAGTGGAGGTAGTCAATATTTTCAACAAAAACGCCCTGACGTAACAAGAGAAATCTTTTCTGACAAAGATTCTCAAGAAAGTGTGAAGAGAAGATATGTAAAATTTTGTTATTCATACGGTTTTTTATTTTTATTGTACTTTTATCTTTTCTATAGAAATCAATCTGGCAACCTAAGTAACTTATTAGACTTCAAATCATGGTATCTAACTCCTAATATCTGGAATTTAAAAGGGCATAGTTTTTTGTTTGCTTTTCTTTTTGAAACACCGTTTGCTTTATTACGTGTAACACCACCATTTATCTTTCTATTTTTAGGAATTTACTACCTTATGCGTGCTATGATAAACGACGATTTTAAAGTGAAAGAAGAATAAAAAAAGAAACTCTTATTGCAATTCCTTTTTCATTCGTTCTTATTAATTAGAGTATATTTGATTGAACAAACGCAAGCGGGTAATAAGTGACCGTCTATTTTTATTTAACACTTCCAGATATACTTGATTTAATAAGTTTATCGGCTCTTTGTCAAATGGTGTTGTTGAGTTAGATTCAACTGAATAATTAAGTTTTGTTATAGGCCCTTAGGGGCCTTATTTTTTTAGGCAGTTTCAATAATATTCTGCTGGATAAGAACACGTAACTTTTGGACAGGCTACACTGGACTAGACAATAAAAATAAGGTGTGTAAACTATAATAAAACACACTGGAGGAATCATCATGTCAGAACGCAGACCGAGACGGACATTTACCAAGGAATTTAAACAACAAATGGTGGACCTGTATCGTTCAGGAAAGCCACGTTCAGAAATCATTCGAGAGTATGATCTTACCGGTTCTTCATTCGATCGTTGGGTCAGACAAGCCGATACTAGCGGCTCATTTAGCGAAAAAGATAATCGTTCGCCCAAAGAGGAAGAGCTGATCAAACTAAGAAAAGAAAATATGAAACTGAAAATGGAAAATGATATTTTAAAGCAAGCGGCGCTGATATT
>NZ_NGKC01000010.1 GCF_003987655.1 Vagococcus acidifermentans
TCCCACAGAGTTCTTCAACAATTTTAGAAACTTTACGAGTAGAAACACCCGAAACGTACATCTCAAGCATGGCAGCAAGCAGCGCTTTTTCATTTCGCTGATAACGCTCAAATACTGATGGTGAAAATCCGCCATCACGTGTTCTAGGTACTTTTAATTCAAGTGTTCCGACACGGGTCGTAAACTCTCGCTCATAGTAGCCATTTCGTTGGCTTTGACGTTTTTCTGATCGTTCGTAGTCCTCAGCTTGAATGTATTCCGTTCGTTGGCTTTCCATTAACTGGTTGAATACGGTAGTCAAAATGTTTTTAGACACCTCATCTTTTACTGAATGGTCAATCATTCTTTGAACCTCTTCGCTTTTCAGAGTAAAATGTACTTGGGTCATGTAAAGTCCTCCTAGGTATGTTTTTGTGGTTAAAAACATTGTACCGTAAAAGGGCTGTTACATGGCCTTTTATCTTTTACACAATTATATGGACTTTATCATAAACATATTGTTTTTCTAGTCTGGTATTAATTCCGAGCGGGTATTATAAATGGTAATAGAGGGCAGTTAGAAGGAAGTACTGTTGTGATACTGCTTGTTTTGTCATTGATGCTATCAAAGATAAGACGTGAGAATGAGTTTTTAGAAAATGTAGGGACCCTCAAAATTAGATTTTTTGGTCTAACTTTTGAGGGTCCCTACATTTTTTCAGTTCTACTTTCTAGCGAACCATTTTCTCTCTGACAGCAATCCAGATTTCACTATACTTAATAGTAGAATCGTCGTCGTATTTTGTAAATGATATTTCAGGTGCTTCGACTAATTCATATCTTGAAGCGGGCAACCATTCTGAAAATATTCTCGCCCATGTTTTTTGTAACTCACTGGGAAATTCCCCTGTTACTGGGAAGATGGCCCACAAATGTCTGTCAACACTAATTTGTGTCAAATCGGGACGACTGCTCTCTTTAGTTGATAAGAAACCAATCAAGTGATCTAAAGAACTTTTCTCGTCAAATCTTTGCTCGTCAAAATTGTAAGATGCATTAATAACTTGGTGAGGGTATAAATTTCCCAATTTATGCATCTCTTTTTTCTGCTCATCTGAAATGGATTGTGCGAGTTGAATGATGTCGCTGTTTTGGCCTTCAAATTGCATGGATACTCTTTTGGCGACTCCGATGAGACGAAACGGTTCTTTTTCTTCAATGTGAAACTCCATTGAAATTCCTCCTTGTATTCTAAATGAAAATTCAAGTTTAGGGAAAAATTTCTGCTTTTTGTTTTTGGATATATCAGATGGTCTGAAGCCGCTCCAGTCTTGAAAAGCTTTCGAAAATCCATCGGCTGATTGATACCGGTACTTAAATGCAACATCGATTACTTTTTCTCCTAAAAGCAAGTCTTGATTTGCCATGGACAACCGTCTGTTGCGAATATATTCATTCAGCGGCATCCCGGTAAGAAAAGAAAACATTCTTCTAAAATGATAATCTGATGTACCTGTAATCGTTTCGATAGTTTTTGCGGATATATTATCTTGCAAATGGTCTTCAATGTAATCAATGACTTGATTGAATTCAGCAAGCATAGTTTCCCCTCCCTTGTAAGTAAAGTATACGATGTTGATTATAGTCCGGCACGATATGATACAGACGGGTTATATCGGATTGTCTAATAAAATGTGATGCGTTGATTATCTGTTTATAAGATGATTATAAAAGTGCACCATAGAATCTACAAATGATATAGAGTGCTACGGTTTAATTAAATGTTCAGTTGCCATTAATTGAAGAAGAACTGCACAAAAAAATAATACTAAAATGACTAAATAGTTTAAAATATTAAGTTTTTAACATTTTATGATATTATAATGCTATAATATAGTTGAAAATGATGGTTTATTCATCTTTATTGACCTTTTATCGCATTTGTGGTTATATAGTGCTCTAACATTATTAAAAGAGCTAATTAGGTGAAAAGAGGTTGTGCATGATTCTGAGGCAAAATAGATGCTTATGAAGTCATGGTCAAATTCGTGTGAGTCATCATAAAATAGTAAATCTGTATTTGAATAATTGCTTAATAAAGACACTCGTTCTGCAACTCGGTATTTTGTCCGTCGCAAACAGAGTGTTTTTTGTCATTTTTCGTTGTAAGTACCCCAACTGTTGTCAGTCATCTGAGGATGCTATTTTGAAAATCGGGTTGTTTTGTCAGCTGCTGACGCATTGAAATGTATCTGCACAACTCATTTCAGTATTTGTTCTATGATGTTTCAAGAAGAGGGGGAGGGTATAATAAAATGGCTATCAAAAACGGATTTAGGGTGTTAAGTAGGGTCGTTGCCAGTCTGCTTATGCTCGGTGTTATGGTCACTAGTTTATTGATACCAGAAAAAAATGTTAATGCTGCTTCAGACATTTCAGGATTGATTACACAAGAAAAAAATGATTTTTATGTCATTCACAACGGCAAAGAGGAACCAGTTGTTATTGATGGCGTGGAACAAGTCCCACGTCCTGATTTCACTGTAGGAGATGAGGTGAAATTTATATACCGTTATCGGATAGATGATTTATCTAGCGTGAATGATGGTGACTACTTTGACGTTACTTTGCCAAATCAAGAGTATATTCATATTCCGGATTCTTCCTTGTTGAATATTTTAGATAATTCGACAGGCGATATATTGGGAACATGGCAGATAAAAAACGGAAAAATACACGCTGTACTTAATGAAAAGGCCGCTTTAAGCGACTCCGCCGAAAATGGGTATTTTATGTTTAAAGGAAACTTACTAAAAGAGGGAACAGGCATAGAAATTGAAGTGGACGGCAATCTAACCATAGAGATAGACATTGAGCCGGACCCGAACGACAAACCTGATGACCCGGAGCAGCCGGTAGATATTCCGGAACTTCCAGAGCGCTTTGATGATTTTTATAAAGAAGGTAAACAATTCTCAAATCAAAATGTCATCCACTGGAACACATCGTTCAACTTAGATGAACTGCGGAATATGTTTAACGGCGACCCGATACAGACGAAACAAAAAATGATGTTCATAGATGAACTGGCGCCTCAAACATTTTTGGCTGGTATACCGGCTATTAACGTTCCGGTTTATGTACCGACTCGGGATGGGAAACTAGGCGATTTGGCGCATAAGACGATTGATTTAGTCGAAAAAAATCTGGCCGTTGAAATGACGCCGCAAAAAGATGAAGGTTTTGATCAATTTTATGAACGGATGGAAACAAGCGGTAAAGTGGCTTACGGTATACATGACAACACATTACTGATTAGTTTTGGTACAGTTCCGGGTAATGGTATCACTTACTACGATTTATTTGGCGGCCAAGCAGGATTCGAAGCTTATGTTGATAGTTTGGTCACGGATAAAGTGATTGACCAGAAACAAGCTGAGAAGATGAAAGAAGTCTATAGTCCAAGCGGACCGTCAAATGGGAACATTGTGGGATTAGGTGTCTCATTTGATGTAGATGTTAGAGGAGTATCAGGGGAATATGTCAATAAGGCGAAGCTGAAATGGGTCGAGGGTAATGACGAGACAAACGAAGTCATTGTTGAGTTTTTTGACGTACACGGCGGATTAGAAATTGTCAAAACTGGATGTGTTCTCATCAAAAAAATTGATGGAGATACGAAAGAAAAACTTTCAGACGTTACTTTCAAATTGCAGAAAAAAGACGATAAAGGCGAATATCTGGATTACACTCCGAAAGACGGCGTCAATGAAAGAAAGACTGACAGCAACGGTGAAGTCATGTTCACTCGCTTAGACAATGGCGAATATCGAATTGTAGAAGTTTCAGTGCCAGAAGGTTATTCTGATGAAAAAATTGTGATTCGTCCTAACGATGGTTACTTTACAATCAATAACGAAACAGACAAAGAAGGATTTACTTTTGATGTCAGTAATTACAAACAGCCGACAAGCCGAACAGTGAAAAAAGTCTGGGTGGACGGTGACAACCAGGATGGCCTGCGTCCGGAGAGCATTCAAGTGCAGCTGCATAAAAATGATGCGCCTTACGGCAAAGCAGTGACACTGAATGAAGCGAATAACTGGAGCCATACTTGGAGCGACTTGCCGGAGAAAGAGAACGGCAAGGACATCGTTTACACGGTCAAAGAAACGGGCGGCGTCACAGGCTATACTACCAGCACGGCAGTGACCGGTCAGATAGTGACCTTGACCAACACGCACACGCCGGAAGTGGTGCAAATCAAAGGGAAGAAAACGTGGCATGACGACAACAACAATGACGGCAAACGGCCGGACAAAATCATAGTCAACTTGTTGGCTGACGGTCAGGTCATCGACAGTCAAGAAGTGACTGAGGCCGATAACTGGTCTTACACATTTAAGGACTTGGCAAAATATGCCAATGGCAAAGGCATCACGTATACTGTGACAGAAAATGCTGTTGCGGACTATACCACCGAGATCAACGGGTATGACATCACAAACAGATACACGCCTAAGAAAACCAGCCGGTCTGTGCAGAAAGTCTGGGTGGACGGTGACAACCAGGATGGCCTGCGTCCGGAGAGCATTCAAGTGCAGCTGCATAAAAATGATGCGCCTTACGGCAAAGCAGTGACACTGAATGAAGCAAACAACTGGAGCCATACTTGGAGCGATTTGCCGGAGAAAGAGAACGGCAAGGACATCGTTTACACGGTCAAAGAAACGGGCGACGTCACAGGCTATACTACCAGCACGGCAGTGACCGGTCAGATAGTGACCTTGACCAACACGCACACGCCGGAAGTGGTGCAAATCAAAGGGAAGAAAACATGGCATGACGACAACAACAATGACGGCAAACGGCCAGACAAAATCATAGTCAATTTGTTGGCTGACGGTCAGGTCATCGACAGTCAAGAAGTGACTGCGGCCGATAACTGGTCTTACACATTTAAGGACTTGGCAAAATATGCCAACGGCAAAGGCATCACGTATACTGTGACAGAAGAAGCCGTCCTGGGTTATTCTACAGAAGTCAGCGGGTATGACATCATGAATACATACACGCCTAAGAAAACCAGCCGGTCTGTGCAGAAAGTCTGGGTGGACGGTGACAACCAGGATGGCCTGCGTCCGGAGAGCATTCAAGTGCAGCTGCATAAAAATGATGTGCCTTACGGCAAAGCAGTGACACTGGATGAAGCAAATAACTGGAGCCATACTTGGAGCGACTTGCCGGAGAAAGAGAACGGCAAGGACATCGTTTACACGGTCAAAGAAACGGGCGACGTCACAGGCTATACTACCAGCACGGCAGTGACCGGTCAGATAGTGACCTTGACCAACACGCACACGCCGGAAGTGGTGCAAATCAAAGGGAAGAAAACATGGCATGACGACAACAACAATGCCGGCAAACGGCCGGACAAAATCCTAGTCAACTTGTTGGCTGACGGACAGGTCATCGACAGTCAAGAAGTGACTGAGGCCGACAACTGGTCTTACACATTTAAGGACTTGGCGAAATATGCCGGGGGCAAAGGCATCACGTATACAGTGACAGAAGAAGCCGTCCCGGGTTATTCTACAGAAGTCAGCGGGTATGACATCATGAACACATACACGCCTAAGAAAACCAACCGGTCTGTGCAGAAAGTCTGGGTGGACGGTGACAACCAAGATGGCCTGCGTCCGGAGAGCATTCAAGTGCAGCTGCATAAAAATGATGCGCCTTACGGCAAAGCAGTGACACTGAATGAAGCAAATAACTGGAGCCATACTTGGAGCGACTTGCCGGAGAAAGAGAACGGCAAGGACATCGTTTACACGGTCAAAGAAACGGACGGCGTCACAGGCTATACTACCAGCACGGCAGTGACCGGTCAGATAGTGACCTTGACCAACACGCACACGCCGGAAGTGGTGCAAATCAAAGGGAAGAAAACGTGGCATGACGACAACAACACTGACGGCAAACGGCCGGACAAAATCCTAGTCAACTTGTTGGCTGACGGTCAGGTCATCGACAGTCAAGAAGTGACTGAGGCCGACAACTGGTCTTACACATTTAAGGACTTGGCGAAATATGCCAATGGCAAACATATCACGTATACTGTGACAGAAAATGCTGTTGCGGACTATACCACTGAGATCGACGGGTATGACATCACAAACACATATGCACCTAAGAAAACTAGCGTCCGTGTTACCAAGTTTTGGAATGATGAAAAAGACTTAATTAAACTGCGTCCGGAAATGGTCAAAGTGCAGCTATTAGCCGATGGGAAAGAACAGGGCAAAGAAATCATTCTCAATCAGGAAAATAACTGGACTTACTGCTGGGAAAATGTGGCACTCGTAAATCAACAAGGGGAAGAAATCTCTTATACAGTCCAAGAGAAAGATGTTCCAATTGGTTACATTCAACGTGTTGATGATAACGATAAAGGAAATATCATTCTTTGTAATACAGTGATAAAGAAAAAAGCAGGAGATTTACCTTCAACACCATCTCAAGCAGGCAAGATTTTGCCAAAATCCGGTGAGAAAAACAATGGAGTCGCAAAGTTTATTGGTCTGTTGATTGTCGGTATAGGTTTACTGATTTACATTTTTAGAAACAAGAAAGTGCGTGAGTAAGACATACGAAAGCCGTTGATACATCTCAACGGCTTTTTGCTGATTAAAAATCAGTTTTAAAGCAGAAAACCACGCGTGTTATGCGTGGTTAAAACAGTTTTTGGTTGTCGTCTGCTGTCTGATTTTAATCGATGTGATATACCCAATTTTCTTTTCGCTCCGGCATTTCAGGGTAGTCGCCATCTACGTAGCCCAGCACACAGTGGCCTATTCCTTCATAATCGCCATCTATGCCGAGTGATTTGAGTATGTCGAGTCCTTCTTTACGCTCAAATTCTTCTTTTGCTCGGTGAACCCAGCAGCTTCCGATACCGAGGTGATGGGCAGCAAGCATCAGATTGCCCATTACCAAACTACCGTCATAGACACGATTGCGGCAAGTTTTATCTGCTAATACAATCAAGACCACAGGCGCTCCGTAGAAAGGATCGTCTTCGGTTCCCATGATTTCAGCGTTTATTTTGGAAAGTTTGTCACGCAAGCCTTTGTTGGTTACGGCAATAATAATCGGCGACTGTGTGTTTCTTGCTGTGGGAGCATAAGTGCCAGCTGTGATAATCTTGTCAAGTATTTCTTTTGGAATCATGTCGGATTTGAAGCGTCTGATACTTCTTCGTGTTTGTATGGTTTGTAGTATGTCCATTGTGATATTGGCCTCCTTATTAACATAGTTTTGTATATATGCAATACAATGCGACACATAGTGATGAACTGAGCAGCTGCTGTTTTGAGGCGATATGAATACTGAACGATTTATAGTTATCTTTAATATCATGATAGCATATTGTGAATCTTTTTTCAGTTCCCGGGCGAGCTGAGCAACGGCTGCACCGCATTTGGTTTATGTAAGCATAAAATTACCAGCCGGAAATTTCCGGATATACCTGAATCAGCGGGTCATTTGCAACCAATAATGTGTGACGGTATCGTTCATTACAAGCGGGATATCAATGTCCAGCTGTCTGTATCGCGCAATCCATTTCCGCATGGCTATGTCTTCTTTTGAAAAATTAATGTAAATTTTATGTATCGTCTAAAAACATATCAAACTAAAATACTCCCCCTCCACTCAGTTTATCTGACTGAATGGAGGGGGAGTATCCATATTAGCGTCCTTCAAGCAAAGCAATAAGCTCCGCTGCAGAAATTTTTTGATCGAATACGTGGCCGTTGATGACCATCGTCGGTATAAAACGAATACCCGCAGCATCCGCTTCATCAATGACTGACTGTGCTGTCTGTTCATAATCTTGTAGAGTCAAATGCAGTTCAGTTTCGGCAAATTTGGCAATGTCATCAAGTGTCTGCAAAGTTCCCCACTGATTCTGTGTGTCAAAAATGGCATCAATGGCAGACAGAGCAGCGTCCGGTTCTTTAGGTACATGATGATGCATGACATTTCCGGGCCGCAGACTTTCTTTTTCTTTATCAAACAATTTGATAATGCGCTGAAGCTTATGCTCAGCTACGTACTGATTTAATAGGTCATTGCGTTCATCCCACCACTGTTTGCAGAAAGGACAGCGCAAGTTCGTAAATTCAATGATTTTAACCGGGGCATCGGCTTGACCGATAATGATGCCGGTTGTTGTGTTTGTCAGTTCGGGTTTGATTTCATTCATAATTAGTCGGCTCCGTCACTGCACTTTATTTTAGTGACGCGCTATTTTCCATGACTTCATCAATCAAGCCATATTCTTTGGCTTCTTCTGCAGACATAAAATTATCGCGGTCAGTATCTTTTTCAATGACTTCAATCGGTTGTCCCGTCCGTTCTGATAAAATCCGATTCAAACGGTCGCGTGTGTTCAAAATGTGGCGCGCGGCAATTTCGATTTCAGTTGCTTGTCCTTGCGCACCGCCAAGCGGCTGGTGAATCATGATTTCGGCGTTTGGTAAAGCGTAGCGTTTGCCTTTGGTACCGGCAGCCAGCAAGAAGCTCCCCATGGAAGCCGCCATGCCCAGCACAATAGTCTGCACGTCCGCTTTGACAAAATTCATCGTATCAAAAATCGCCAGACCGGCTGACACGCTGCCGCCCGGAGAGTTGATGTAGATGAAGATATCTTTTTCAGAATCTTGCGCATCTAAAAACAGCAGCTGAGCGATAACCGAATTTGCGACATTATCGTCGATCGGGCCGCTAAGCATGATGATACGGTCTTTTAATAATCTGGAGTAAATATCATACGCACGTTCGCCGCGAGACGATTGTTCGATGACTGTTGGTATTAGATTCATTGTAATTCCTCCTGTTAGTTCAGTGATTAAATCAACAACTATTTTAACACTTATTGATTCGTCTATCTAGACAAAAGTGTACCCTATTGGTCAATAAAGGTCAAATTATTTGATTTGAATTATTTCCGAAATTTCTATATACTGAATTTATCTAAAAACGGCGAAAGAGGAGTTCCTATGATTGAGATATTCAGCGTGTGTATCGGTGCTCTTATTGCGATGGTTGCCACATCGATAAACAATAAGTTTATACTGAGCAGGGAAGAAAAACATGAGAAGATTCGGGAAAAAATGAAAGAGATTGACACACTGATTTTATTGAATAAAAAAATTAATGAGATATTGGTCAAACGAGACCTGAATCTTGATTTTTATCAAAGCTTTGACAGTTTCGACGATGTCTATATCACAATCGACGACTACGTCTACCTCCAGTCTTTTTGTGCGCAAAACCATTTTTATTTACCCAGTTTTCTAGTGGAAGAATTTTTTAAAGAATTCAATCACCGGCAGGCAATTTACAATCCGGATGATGTGATTCGCCTTGGCGGACACACATACAAAGGGGCAAAAATGGTTCTTGAAAATTTCTCCGAACAGCTTCTAAGATGCGCAGAGGACCGCAAAGCCGAACTGCAGCAGTTGAAAAAATGATAAACGAAAACCTATCCTGCGATTAAATAGTCGGGATAGGTTTTTTGTCTGTCCTAATTTAAAAAAGACTCGATCCGCTTTTCAGGTATGATCCAAAGAAGAATCATCACGGAATTGACCCCCATTACCAAAACCGGATTGAGGAACAAACCTAAAATAAGCGCCAGAATATTCATGGCAATCGAAATCAGGGACTTATGGTAGGATGAAAAAAGCTCATTCATAGCGGCAGGCATTTTTTCTGCCCGTTTCAGTGTGCTCAAGAGAATCCAATAAGCAATGTCCGCTAATAAAATGACACAGCCATACGTCAATTGCGGAATCAGACTGAACAGATGGCTGCTGACCCATGAGGCACTGAAAGGAAAAAGTGTCAGGGAAAAGAGAAAAAAATTATTTGCCCACAGCACATTTCCGTCAACTTTTTGAACAAGTTGAAACAGATGGTGGTGATTGTTCCAATAGACAGCAATCACAATAAAACTAAAACAGTATACAATCAGTTTGTGTTCAATGCTGAATAAGGCTCGTATCGAATCACTGTCGGGCGGTGCGAGATTCAGCACAAGAATGGTGATAATGATGGCCATAACCCCATCAGTAAAAGCTGCTACACGATCTTCAGACATGATCAGCCCTCCAATTTTTTCTTTTATCATACACTAAAAAGGCATCAATGTTAAAAAAATGAGCTGTTTTTGAAAGGATTGCGTTCTTTGTACTTTCATGGCCAGAGTGTGATTTAACAGTCTGATTGCGATGACAACCCCATCTGTAAATGTCATATAATGAAGATAAACAGAAAAAAACGCTGTTTCCAAGAAACAGCGTTGCATAATGCCAGCTGGCTATTGAAGTTTGGACTGAATGGCAGCCGGCACATCATCGATTGAAATCTGCTGCTGCTCGATGACGCGGTTTTTACTGGCATTGATTCTCAAAACAGTACCTTCAGGCAGAGCGGATCCGTTTTTATAGTCGCCTGATGTGGTAATAGAGATTGTTATCTGGCGTTCTTTCCCCGCCGTATTAAAAGCCTGCAAATGATACTCATATCCTCTGCCCATCACTTCGCCGCTTTGACTCAAGATATCTTGTTCTTCAGGAAGCGGAGCTGTGACAACTGCATAGTAGTCTTCGCCGACATAGGTCGAACGATAGTACTCATACCCTTTCCATGAAATAAACCCAATAATCAAAATACCAATTACTGCTATTATTTTACGCATATAACTCATTTCCTTTATATAGACAAATTGTTGCTGATGCAACCTCTATCTACTATAAAGCCGAAATCAAAAAGAGTAATGGGACTAGAGATGTATTTTTGATTAAAAATGTCAAATCCGGTTATCATGGAAATATCATGTTGTGACGGTTTTATTCTACCGCGAAAGACACGTCATTTTTTTCATACTCACTGTCCAGACCGTCAAGTATTGACCGGTCAAAGTCCGGCACCTGTTTTACATCCGATTTGGTAATCTCACCTGCTGATGATGTCACTTTATAAACAGTTTCCTCCGTCTTAGGCGGTTCCGGCTGTATGGTAAACAGTGCATAAAAAACACCATCTTTCTTGTAAATATGAACATTCGAGTTTTCTTTTGTTAGAACGGTTTTGTCATCCGCTGACTTCAATTTAAGGTCGTAGAGAGCGTTAGCCACCTGCTCGCCGTCAGAGGCAGTGTTTTTGGTCGTACAACCGACTAGGAAAAATACAGCTGCAATTAGTATGACAAAGATTTGTTTCATCATAATCCCCCCTTTAAAAGAATTATAGCATGAGATGATTTATAGTCCGTCAAAAAACAGCTGCTGGTGTAAACAAAAACAGCACCGTAAAAAAAATCATCATGAGGATATCAGACGGTAAAAAGAAGAAACGTAAAAAAATAGTTATATTTCTTTTCAATTGTAACCATTATTTTCAAAACACGCCGGTTTTGACCGAGGCAGTGATGAACGCATGATTGCTTTTATTTCTGTTGTGCAGCTGTTTAAAATAAAAAAAAACTTGCGAAATTTCGCAAGTTGGTCAAAGTCTCTGTCTATCGTCAGCCACTCAATCTAAGGGATTGTTGCTTACAAGTCGGTAAATGTATGCTATAATCCAATAAGAAAACGCGTCCTAAGGGAATCGAACCCCTGTCTCAAGAACCGGAATCTTGTGTGATATCCACTACACTAAGGACGCATACCTGAGTTATAGTTTATCAAAGATTTCAAAAATAGCAAGAGAAAAATTTTAAGAAAGTGAGATTGAGAAGCATGAGATTCGAGCAGACTATGTCACAGAAGCAGACTCAGACGCAGAAACTAGCCATGACCCAGCAACTGCAGCAGTCGATTCAAATGCTTCAGTACAATACTGACGAATTACTGACATTTTTAGAAGCAAAATCATTGGAGAATCCTCTGATTGATGTAAAAATCGACATAGACCAGTACGACATGCCGATACGGCAATCGAAGCATACCGGCATGGAGGACGGCGAGCGTGATTACTTATCGCAAATTCCTGATACGTCGGGTTCTTTATTTGAGTATTTGATTGAGCAGATTCATTTGAACTACCGTGATACCAAATTGCGTCAATTGATGCTGTTTCTGGTGGAATTTATTGATGTGAACGGGTATTTAACCATTTCGCTGGAAGAGGCTGCCGATAAAACACAGGCCTCTTATATTGAGATGGTGGATGCGCTGACCCTGCTCCAGCAGCTGGATCCGGCCGGTGTCGGAGCCAGAAATTTACAGGAGTGCCTGATGCTGCAAACGGAGCGTGATAATGAAGCCCCGTCACTAGCGTACTTGATTTTGGAAGAAAATTTTGAGAATCTTGCGAACCGTCACTGGCAAGTTATTGAAAAAATGTATCGTATCAGTTTATCGGATATTCAGAAAATTTTTGATTACATTCAGCGGTTGTCGCCTAATCCGGGTGCGGTCTTTCATTCTGATAGAGAGTTATATGTGATACCTGATTTGATTGTTGAAGTGGACAAAGAGTCGGAATCACTCAAAGTGTTATCGACTAAACGCAGTCGGCCCCGTCTTATTTTTCAAAAAGCTTATTACGATGAACTCAAGCAAGTTCCTGATAAAGAAGTGCAGAAGTACATGAAAGAAAAGAAAGCTGATTTTGACTGGATTAAGCGCGGTCTTCAACAGCGGGGAGACACGATTTTGAATGTGGGACAGGAAATCGTGTCGCGCCAGAAAGATTTTTTCTTGAAGCCGGACCATCCGTTAAAGCCGCTGATGCTCAAGGAAGTGGCTGAACGGTTGGGGATTCATGAATCGACAGTCAGCCGCAGTGTCAACGGCAAATACCTCCAGACGAGCTTTGGTGTGTTTGAGCTCCGCTCTTTTTTTACAACCGCATTGTCACAGGCAAACGATGAAGAAACATCTGCGGCAAATATCAAACATGATATCGTCAAGATGGTGGAAAATGAGAATAAAGCCAAACCGCTGTCAGACCAAAAAATTGCACAAATGCTTGCTGACAAAGGTGTGGAGATATCACGGCGGACAGTGGCGAAATACCGCGACCAGCTTGGCATTCCGGCATCTTCGAAACGTAAAAGATATGATTGAAGAAGACCACGGAATGGAAACACAATTTCTTGTCCCTTTTACTTGAATTGTATAAAAAAAACTGTTAGAATGACAACATAAGGGTGATACAAATACCACGTATAATTTGTTTCAGCCCTTTTTTTTAAGCGTAATGGGTCGTTTTGAGTCTTTGTTGGACAATATTTGTCCTATGGAAGGGGCTACTGCCAATGAGTCGCGAAATGCAAATATTAGAACGCATAGCACCTGATATTAAAGAAGTTATTGAGGAACGATTTCAAATATTGCAGCATATATATTGGATGCAGCCAGTCGGCAGACGCACACTGGCCAGCCATATCGGCATCACAGAGCGCGTGTTGCGTACAGAAACGGATTTTTTAAAAAAACTGCAGCTGATTGATGTATCTAAAAGCGGTATGTCTTTGACTGCGGAGGGTTTGGAAGTATACCGCAGTCTCGAAGGTATGATTGGCCAAGTTCTCGGCGGCGGAAAAAAAGAGCGGCAGCTGGCAGACCTGTTAAACATCGACCATTGTCTGATTGTGTCAGGCAACAGCGATTCGGAACCGAGAGTTCTGGACAGCTTTGGGGACATGGTGACCGAAACGCTAGACAAAATTCTGCCTGCGGGGGATAATGTTATTGCGGTGATGGGCGGGACTACGATGGCTAAGGTCGCTGAACAGATGCGCCCGCTTGAAAAGTCAGACAGGCATAATTTGTTTGTCCCTGCAAGAGGCGGCATTGGCGAATCAGTCAGCATTCAGGCTAATTCAATCAGTGCCTTGATGGCTGAAAACTCCGGGGGCGATTTTCGTGCATTGTATGTGCCTGAACAGGTCAGTCCGGAAACGTATCGTCCACTACTGCAGGAACCGTCTGTTCAAAAGGTGCTGGCATTGATTGAGCAGTCGAACTGTGTCATTCACAGTATTGGCAACGCCATGAGAATGGCTGAGCGGCGCGGCATGTCACAAGAAGAACTATCAATGCTGCGGTTAAATAATGCTGTTGCTGAATCGTTTGGTTATTTCTTTGATGATCAGGGCGAAGTGGTATATAAAATTCCGCGCATCGGCTTGCAGCTGAAAGACTTGAAAAGAATACCCTACATTATTGCAGTCGCCGGCGGGAAGTCAAAGGCGGCAGCTATTCGGGCATATATCAAACATGCACCGAAACAGACGTGGCTGATTACAGATGAGGGAGCGGCAAATCAGATTTTAAAAGAGGCAACTCTTTAAAAATAAAAATTTTTTTTGATTTTCTAAAGGAGGAAATCTGCATGACAGTAAAAGTAGGTATTAATGGTTTCGGACGTATTGGACGTTTGGCATTCCGCCGTATTCAAGATGTTGAAGGTATCGAGGTTGTTGCAATCAACGACTTGACAGATGCTAAAACACTTGCACACCTTTTGAAATATGATTCAACTCAAGGACGTTTCAATGGTGACGTTGAAGTGCATGACGGCTACTTCAAAGTAAATGGTAAAGATGTCAAAGTACTGGCGAACCGTAATCCTGAAGAATTGCCATGGGGAGATTTAGGAGTAGAAATCGTACTTGAATGTACTGGCTTCTTCACTTCTAAAGAAGGCGCTGAAAAACATTTGAAGGGCGGAGCTAAACGCGTTGTTATTTCTGCACCAGGCGGAAATGACGTTCCGACAATTGTTTTCAACACTAACCATGACACTTTGACAGGTAAAGAAACAGTTATCTCTGGTGCGTCATGTACGACAAACTGCTTGGCACCAATGGCAAAAGCGTTGCATGACAAATTCGGTGTTGTTGAAGGCTTGATGACAACGATTCACGCTTACACAGGCGATCAAAACACATTGGACGCTCCTCATAAAGACTTGCGCCGTGCACGTGCAGCAGCAATCAATATTGTACCTAACACAACAGGTGCAGCCAAAGCTATCGGTTTAGTTATTCCTGAATTGAATGGCAAACTTGACGGTGCAGCTCAGCGCGTTCCTGTTGCAACTGGTTCATTAACTGAATTGGTTACTGTACTTGAAAAAGAAGTTACTGTTGATGAAATCAATGCTGCAATGAAAGAATTGTCTGACGAGTCTTACGGTTACACTGAAGACCCAATCGTATCTTCAGATATCATCGGTATGACTTACGGCTCACTATTTGATGCAACACAAACAAAAGTTATGACAGTTGGCGACAAACAATTAGTTAAGACTGTTTCATGGTATGACAATGAAATGTCATATACTGCTCAATTAGTACGTACATTAGAATACTTTGCAAAATTAGGTTAATTTGATACTACTTGCAACATGTATTCGAAAAGTAGTCATTAAGCGGGGAAGCTAACGCGCTTCCCCTTTTTTCTTTGTATTGATGTTATTTAGGGGGTTAAATTTATGGCTAAAAAAACAGTTCGTGATTTAGATTTACAAGGTCAAAAGGTTCTTGTCCGTGTTGACTTCAATGTGCCGTTGAAAGATGGTGTTATAACCAACGATAATCGGATTGTTGCGGCATTGCCGACAATCAACTACATTATTGAGCAGGGCGGCAAAGCGATTTTATTTTCTCATTTAGGACGTGTCAAAACAGAAGAAGATAAAGATGGCAAATCGTTGGCTCCAGTTGCTGAAAGATTGTCAGAGCTGTTGAAAAAACCAGTTACTTTCGTACCGGAAACACGCGGCAAAGAGTTGGAAAATGCGATTGCCAATATGAAGGACGGCGACGTGCTTGTTGTTGAAAACACACGTTTTGAAGATATTGACGGCAAAAAAGAGAGCGGGAACGATTCTGAACTTGGTAAATACTGGGCATCGCTAGGTGATGTATTTGTTAATGATGCTTTTGGAACGGCACACCGTGCGCATGCGTCAAACGTCGGAATTGCCTCCAATCTGCCATCTGCAGCCGGCTTCTTGATGGAAAAGGAAATCAAGTTTATCGGTGGTGCGGTTGATGAGCCGAAACGTCCGTTTGTGGCGATTTTAGGCGGCGCAAAAGTGTCAGATAAAATCGGTGTAATTGAAAACCTGATTAAAAAAGCTGACAAAATTTTAATCGGCGGCGGCATGACGTATACGTTTTACGCGGCAAAAGGTATCGGCATCGGCAAATCGCTTGTGGAATCCGATAAAATCGATTTGGCTAAGAGCTTGATTGAGAAAGCCGGTGACAAACTGATTTTACCGGTTGATTCTGTGTGTGCAGCAGAATTCAGCAATGACGTACCGACAGAGGTTCATGAAGGTGCTGTGCCGGAAGGGTTCATGGGTCTTGATATCGGACCGGCAACGATTGACCTGTTCACCAAAGAACTTGACGGTGCAAAAACAGTTGTCTGGAACGGACCGATGGGTGTGTTTGAAATGAGCAACTTCGCCAACGGTACAATCGGTGTTTGCGAAGCAATTGCCAACCTTGAGAACGCAACGACAGTTATCGGCGGCGGCGATTCTGCAGCAGCAGCGATTCAACTCGGCTTTGCAGATAAATTCACACATATTTCAACCGGCGGCGGAGCTTCTCTTGAATATTTGGAAGGCAAAGTGCTGCCAGGTGTTGCATCAATTTCTGATAAATAAAGAACGGGAGAGAATAGACTATGCGTAAACCAATTATTGCTGGCAACTGGAAGATGAATAAGACCGCAGCTGAAGCGAAAGCTTTTGCCGAGGCAGTCAAAGGTGCGATTCCTTCAAAAGATATCGTGGATTCTGTCGTCGGTTCGCCGGCGCTGTTCATACAAGAGCTTGTAGCTGAAGCAAAAGGCACAGAATTGCAGATTTCTGCTCAGAACTGCTACTTTGAAAATGCCGGTGCTTTCACAGGCGAAACGTCACCAGCGGCTTTAGCTGATTTAGGTGTGACGTATGTCATCATCGGACACTCGGAACGTCGCGAATACTTCCATGAAACAGATGAAGACATCAATAAAAAAGCAAAAGCGATTTTTGCCAACGGGATGACACCGATTCTTTGCTGCGGCGAGTCGCTTGAAACATATGAAGCAGGTAAAACAGCCGAGTGGATTGAAGGACAAATCACTGCCGGTTTATCTGGATTGACAGATGCGCAAGTCAGTGAATTGGTCATTGCGTATGAACCAATCTGGGCAATCGGTACCGGCAAATCTGCAGATGCCAACATTGCAGATGACATTTGCGGCGTTGTCCGTGCAACTGTTGAAAAACTTTATGGCAAAGAAGTGGCAGAAAAAGTCCGCATTCAGTACGGCGGTTCTGTCAAACCGGAAAATATTGCTGAATACTTGGCAAAAGAAAATGTTGACGGTGCTCTAGTGGGCGGCGCCAGCTTAGAACCACAATCATTCTTGGCACTTTTGGAGGCAGTAAAATAATATGAGTAAAGCACCAGTAGCGATGATTATCCTTGACGGCTTTGGCTTAAGAAATGAAGTCATGGGCAATGCAGTCGCACAAGCAAATAAACCAAATTTTGACCGTTATTGGAACGAGTTTCCCCATAGTCAGCTGAAAGCTTCCGGTCTGGATGTCGGGCTTCCCGATGGTCAGATGGGAAATTCGGAAGTTGGGCACACAAATATCGGCGCAGGCCGTATCGTTTATCAGAGTTTGACGCGGATTGACAAAGCAATTGCAGATGGCGAATTCCAGAAAAATGAAGCACTGCTGGATGCGATGAACTACGCTATCGCACATGATTCTGCGTTGCATCTGTTCGGGTTGCTATCCGACGGTGGTGTCCACAGCCATCAGAATCACCTGTATGCGCTGCTGGAAACAGCCAAAGCTAAAGGTGTGAAGAAAACCTTTGTGCACGCGTTTTTAGATGGACGGGATGTTCCTCCGACTTCTGCTGCGGGCTATATGCAGGATCTGGTCGATAAAATGGCTGAGTTGAATTATGGTGAAGTTGCCACAGTTTCCGGACGTTTCTACGCGATGGACCGTGACAAGCGCTGGGAGCGTGTAGAAAAAGCTTATCAGGCAATTGTGCAGGGAGAAGGTGTCAAAGCGGCTGACCCGGTCAAGGCTATTGAAGCATCGTATGCAGCTGGTGTGAACGATGAGTTCGTTGTCCCTGTGGTTATCGAAAAAGACGGCCAGCCTGTTGCAACTGTGTCCGACGATGATGCGGTGATTTTCTTCAATTTCCGTCCGGACCGCGCGATTCAATTGTCCAACGCATTCACGGATAAGGAATGGGAACACTTTGAGCGTTCGAATCATCCACAAAACGTCAAGTTTGTGACGATGACGCTTTATAACCCAAGCATCGTTGCAGAGATTGCGTTTCCGCCTGAGGAAATGAAAAATGTTATCGGCGAAGTGTTGTCAAATGCCGGACTTTCACAGCTGCGTATCGCAGAAACAGAAAAATATCCGCATGTGACATTCTTTATGAACGGTGGACGTAATGAGGAATTCGAAGGTGAAAACCGCATTCTGATCAATTCGCCAAAAGTTGAAACCTACGACTTGAAACCGGAAATGAGTGCTTATGAAGTGACCGATGCCTTAGTTGCTGATATTGAAGCGGATAAGCATGACGCGATTATTTTAAACTTCGCCAATCCGGACATGGTTGGACATTCCGGTATGCTGGAACCGACTATCAAAGCAATCGAAGCAGTGGATGAAAATCTGGGACGTGTCGTGGATGCCATTCTTGCCAAAGGCGGCTACGCCATCATTTTTGCCGACCACGGCAACTCGGAAACCATGACGACACCGGAAGGCAATCCGCATACAGCTCATACGACAGTACCGGTACCGGTCATCGTGACGAAAAAGAACGTTGAACTACGGACGGATGGCCGGCTGGCAGACATCGCACCGACGATGCTCGACTTGCTTGGTGTGGCAAAACCGTCTGAAATGACAGGAAGTACGCTGATCAAGTAATTTTGCCTGATTTCTTAATGGTTTTAGTTGAAAGAATTTAAAAAACATTTACAATAGAACTATGGAAGTAATTCCTTAGCTATAAAATAATCCGAAGGAGAGAATAACATGTCAATTATTACTGATATTTACGCTCGCGAAGTTTTAGACTCACGTGGAAATCCTACAGTCGAAGTAGAAGTTTATACAGAAAGTGGTGCTTTTGGCCGAGGAATGGTTCCATCAGGTGCATCAACTGGTGAGTACGAAGCAGTTGAATTGCGTGACGGAGACAAATCTCGCTACCTTGGTAAAGGTGTTGTCAAAGCCGTTGACAATGTTAACAATATTATTGCTGAAGAGCTGATTGGTTATGATGTAAGAGACCAAATGGCTATCGACAAGAAAATGATCGAGCTTGACGGTACAGCAAACAAAGGGAAACTGGGCGCTAACGCAATTCTTGGTGTTTCCATCGCTGTTGCACGTGCAGCTGCTGATTATCTGGAGATTCCTTTGTATCACTACTTAGGCGGATTCAACACAAAAGTGCTGCCAACTCCAATGATGAACATCGTTAACGGCGGTTCTCACTCTGATGCGCCAATCGCTTTCCAGGAGTTCATGATTTTGCCTGTCGGCGCACCAACATTCAAAGAAGCATTGCGTTGGGGAGCAGAAGTGTTCCACGCGTTAGCTAAAATTTTGAAATCCCGCGGTCTGGAAACTTCTGTAGGTGATGAAGGTGGTTTCGCACCACGCTTTGCCGGTACGGAAGACGGCGTTGAAACTATCCTTGAAGCAATCAAGGCTGCCGGTCTTGAGCCAGGAAAAGATGTGATGTTAGGATTTGACTGTGCTGCGTCTGAATTCTATGAAGACGGTGTATACAACTACGCTAAATTTGAAGGCGAAGCCGGCGCTAAACGCACGTCATCCGAACAAGTTGACTACTTGGAAGAGCTTGTCAACAAATACCCTATCATAACAATCGAAGATGGTATGGACGAAAACGACTGGGATGGCTGGAAAGAATTAACAGACCGTCTTGGTTCAAAAGTTCAGCTGGTTGGTGACGACTTGCTTGTAACTAACACTGAAAAATTGTCTAAAGCTATCGATATGGGTGTAAGTAACTCTATCTTGATCAAAGTAAACCAAATCGGTACACTGACTGAAACATTCGAAGCGATCGAAATGGCGAAAGAAGCTGGCTATACAGCAGTTGTTTCTCACCGTTCAGGCGAGACAGAAGATTCAACGATTGCTGATATTGCAGTGGCAACAAACGCCGGCCAAATCAAGACAGGTTCTCTGTCACGTACTGACCGTATTGCAAAATACAACCAGTTGCTGAGAATTGAAGACCAATTGGGCGAAGTGGCAGTTTACAAAGGATTGAAAGCTTTTTATAATTTGAATAAATAGTGCTTTTAAATTAGCACCAAGACCTCTTCAATGTCGATTGTTGACATTGAAGAGGTCTTTTTTTGTAGATGAACCCAATGTACGGATTTTTTTAAGTTCCATTATGTTTTTTATCAAGTTGCTGCTTTGGTAGCGTAAAATATTTTGCACCAATGGAAATCTGCATCAATTCCTTGTTCAGGCTGAGGCAACTGTTTTATAAACTATGAACATTCTGACCTTGATCATGGTAATTTTGGTGACAGAAACGGTTCGCGTTCATTTAAATCAGAGTATGAAGAACAAATGAAAGACATTAAGTTCAGGTTTACCACTTTGTTTTCAAAGTCAGCGTTATCCCGATTGACGACCGAGCCTTGATGAGCATTGTACAATGCCTGGATTGTTACGCCCACAAGCTGTTTGAAGAGTGCTGGTTGGAAGAAATTGCTGCCGTACTAGTACAGGCCGGCATGTTGTTTCGCTCAGCTCAGTGTAATATCCCACAACAGGAGTTATCAGTAAATTAAATAACGATGACATTTTTGCAATTGGCTAACTTATATGATGTTATGTGATATTAGTAAAATCAAGAATATATTGTGTCAGTGCTTCTTCAGTGATAGGGAAATCATTTTTTAACCACCAGATGACGATACCTGAAATACCACTCGTACAAAAAGTGGTTTGAAGATTCAGAGCTTCTTCTGAAACAGCTGTTTTTTCTATAGCATGTCTAACAAATTTGCCTGTGTGTTCCATAATCATTTGACTTAATTCTCGATTTGTTTGTGCCAGCAGCAAGTTTTTATATACGCACTTCTTTTCTTTGAAACGGTATAATAATTTCAACAAATTTTGTTCAATATTTTTTCCCTTCACAATTTCAAGCGCCGCTCGTTCTTGCTGCAATGTAAAAATGACTAATTCGTACTTATCGTTAAAATAAGAATAAAACGTAGAGCGGCTTATCATCGCACTTTGACAAATGTCATTGACGGTAATATCGTCAAAGCTTTGGCTTTCTAAGAGTTCTAACATTGTTTTATATAAAGTAATAGTTGTTCTGTTTATTTTCGTCTTTTTAATTTCCATATTTTGTATTTCCTTTTTTTTTGTATTTTAAGTGTACCATATCCGGACTAGTTATTCTCTTTTAATCTTGGCTTATTACATGATTGCCTCAATTTATTTCGAGACACTTTCAGTATTTTGTTCGATTTAGAACAAAATGCTTTTTTTGAAAGTTGATTGCAGCATCTTTATTTCTTACGATAAAGATAAGAAACTCAGGAGGTGCGCCATGCAATGCGATAGAGACAAATTAATCATGTTGACTAAACAACTGCAAGAGTTAGAAGAAAAGTTGCAAAGCTCTTATTACATGCTAGGGAAAAAAACACAGGAATTTGTAGAGTTGAACAGTAACGAAATTAATTTGTTAGTAAACGAGATTGTGAAACTAAAAAAAGAAATTGTGAAATTAAAAAATACAAATATGAAAGGAAATAATAATGATTAAAAATCTAAAGTATTTACGAAAAAAAGATTGGATAACTCTTATATTTGTAGTAGCTCTGATTTTGCTGCAAGTACAACTGGATTTAACTATCCCAGAATATATGTCAAAGATCACAATGTTAGTACAAACGCCTGGTTCAAAAGTCAGCCAAATAACTTCTACAGGTGGGAAGATGTTGCTTATTTCGCTGGGGAGCGTTGCTTCCTCAGTTATTGTTGGTTATCTGGCAGCAAAGCTGGCTGCTTCTTTAGGAAGGGAATTGAGATTTGCAATTTTTAATAAAGTGCAAGATTTTTCTATGGAAGAAATCAATCGTTTTTCAACTCCTAGCCTTATTACTCGTTCCACGAATGATATAGCGCAAGTGCAGCTTTTTATTGCTGTAGGGTTGCAAGTATTGATTAAGTCCCCCATCTTAGCAATAGTAGCCATAGACAAGATTGCCGGTAAAAGCTGGCAATGGTCTGCATTGGTGGGAGGGGGCATTATATTCTTATTAGTTGTGATACTTTTGATTGTCTTTATTGCTATCCCTAAATTTAAAAAAGTACAGGAACTTACCGATGACATCAACCGCATTACTAGGGAAAGTCTCACAGGTATCAAAGTAGTGCGAGCATATAATGCAGAAGACTATCAGGAAGAAAAATTTGAGAAAGCTAGCGCAAATCTAGCTCAAAATAATTTGTTTGCTACGCGCGTCCTTTCTTTTTTACAGCCTAGTCTCAATTTTGCAATGTCGTCAATTAGTCTGGGTATCTATTGGTTGGGTGCGATTATTATCAACAACGCAGCAGCCGAAAATCAACTGACTATTTTTAGTGACATGGTTGTTTTTTCATCTTATGCTTTACAGATTATCGCAGCCTTTATGTTAATGAGCATTCTTTTTATGCTGTTGCCCCGCGCGTCCGTTTCTGCTAAAAGGGTGAATGAGGTATTGTATACAAAACCTACTATTTTAGATGGGGCTATTACTGATGAAAATTTAGAAACCAAAGGTAAAATTCAGGTTAAGAATGTCAGTTTCCGATATCCGGAAGCAGAAGAGTATGTTTTAAAAGATATTAGCTTTACGGCAGAGCCTGGTGAAACTGTTGCATTTATTGGTTCTACAGGAAGCGGAAAGTCAACTCTAATCAACTTGATTCCACGGTTTTATGATGTGAGTGAAGGAGAAATATTAATTGACAACGTTAATGTGAAGGATTATAACATGGAGGCATTGAATAATAAAATAGGCTATGTTCCACAACGAGCGGTCTTGTTTAGCGGCAGTATTTCTTCCAATGTCAACTTTGGCAACAATGGCAAAGATGAGATAAGCAACAGCGACATCTATACTGCACTTGAAGTGGCACAGGGCAAAGAGTTTGTAGAGAAACTTCCCGATGGGATTGATTCCTTTGTAGCGCAACTTGGTACCAATTTATCCGGCGGTCAAAAACAACGTGTTTCCATAGCTCGTGCAGTAGCGAGAAATCCTGAAATTCTAATTTTTGATGACTCATTCTCTGCACTTGATTACAAAACAGATAGCCTCGTACGCCAAGGACTAAAAAAACATACAAGTGGAACGACCACATTGATTGTGGCACAACGAGTTGGGACAATCATGGATGCAGACAAAATTATCGTGTTAAATGAAGGAAAAGTAGCAGGTATCGGAACACATAAAGAGCTTTTAAAAAGCTGTAATATATATTACGAGATTGCAAAATCTCAGTTAACTGAGGAGGAATTGGACATTGAAACAAGATAAGGAAAAGTTCGAGGGCCTAAAGGCAATTGCTCGTTATAGTGAACCGTATAAAGTATCAGTTGTTGTTGTCCTTATTCTGGCAGTGGTCGGGGCATTCTTTATCTTAATAGGTCCTAAACAGCTGGAAATCATCACCAATCTCATTCTTGAAGGTCTGCACAGTACAATTGACCTTGCGGCTATTGGAAAAATTGGTACGATATTGATGAGTATTTACGGTATCGGTTTTGTTATTAACTATATCAAACGCTATTTGATGGCTGGTGTGACACAAAGAGTAAACGATGATTTACGGAATCAGATTGCGAAGAAAATAAACAGGTTGCCCCTGTCTTATTTTGATAGAATAAGTTATGGAGATGTATTAAGTCGGATCACAAACGATGTCGATACGATTGGCCGTACACTTAACCAGAGTTTACCAACTGTTATTTCGTCAGTAACTTTACTCGTAGGATCATTTATTATGATGATGACTACGAATGTTATTATGGCTACGTCGGCAGTATTAGTCACATTGGTTGGATTTTCTATTGTAAGATTCATCACAGTTAGATCTCAACCATATTTTGACAAGCAGCAACAAGAGACAGGAAACTTAAATGGTTATATTGAAGAAGCTTATTCGGGGCATAATGTGATTAAAGTTTATAATGCATCTGCCCACGCAAGAAAAGGATTTTCAAAAATAAACAACAGACTTTATACTAACGGCTGGAAAGCGCATTTCCTATCAGGGATTATGACACCGTTGATGAGTTTCATCGGTAATTTGAGTTATGTTGTTGTATGTGTATTAGGAGCGGTTCTGGTATTAATGGGACGCATTGAATTTGGTGTTATTGTTGCCTTTACTGTCTACATTCGTCAATTCAATAATCCTTTGTCTCAACTGACACAGATCATCTCAGATTTGCAGACGGCTTCGGCAGCGAGCATACGTATCCAAGAATTTCTGTCTGAAGAAGAAGTAGCGACTGAGCATCATATTACTAAAAAGCTTGACGATATTAAAGGAGATGTCGAGTTTGAACACGTCAAGTTCGGATATACTTCTGATAAAATGATTATTCATGATTTTTCCAGTAAGATACAAAAAGGACAAAAGGTGGCTATTGTTGGTCCGACCGGTGCAGGGAAAACGACAATGATTAATCTATTAATGAGGTTTTACGAATTAAATGACGGTAGTATAAAGCTAGACGGGGTGCCAGCACACGAATTAACACGGGCGAACGTACGTGATAAGTTTAGTATGGTATTGCAAGATACGTGGATTTTTGAAGGGACAGTGCTGGAGAATATAGTCTATAGCAAACAGGATGTGCCTTTTGAAGAAGTTGTCACTGCTTGTAAAAAAGTCGGGGTAGACCATTTTATTCGGACGTTGCCACATGGATACGACACTGTACTTGATGATACAAGCACGCTTTCTGAAGGGCAGAAGCAGCAACTGACAATTGCTCGTGCGATGGTGAAAAATGCACCGCTTCTTATTTTGGACGAGGCAACAAGCTCCGTTGATACCCGTACAGAATTAATTATCCAAGATGCAATGGATGAACTGATGAAAGATAAAACCTCTTTTGTAATTGCTCACCGTCTATCAACAATCCGTGATGCTGATAAGATATTAGTAATGAAGGACGGTGATATTATTGAAACAGGAAATCACGATGAGTTAATGGCGAGTAAAGGTTTCTATTATGAATTATACAATAGCCAGTTTAGTCGGGGAGCATAATGTTTGCTGAAACTTAGGGTAGAGAAATGGACTGTCAATAAAGCTGTTTTTCAGACATTTAAATTCAAGTAAGCTGAAGAATGTGAAAAACATATGACTAAACTGAAATAGAAAGGTGCTGCAACTAAAACCGAGTAAAACGAAAATGAGTGCAAGTTATGACTGATTGCCAAATAAATTAATTGAAAACGTGTAAGGAGGCTAGCTTTTTTGAAAAGCTAGCCTTTATTTGACGTTTTTTTGTGTACTTGTGTGGTGAGTGTCCGGTTATAGTAAATTCAGTACTGATTGTCTCAAGTTCTTAACTTTAGCGTTGAAAGGCTTGTCTTGATAAGTACCAAATTATTCTGCTTTTCCAATAAACATGACAACGATGCCATAACCTAAAAAACAAAGATAGACGACTTTCAAATTGACAAGTGCTATCGCCGGAAAGAGCAGGCCGGTGAGGGGCGGGGCCATCACCAATAATGAATTAACAGTCGTCATGATACCGCCTAAGTTTTCCGGGGGATAGCTGCTGATGATGTTGGCTGTAAATCTCGGCAGAATCATACCGAGCAGCAACGACAGACCGGACATTGCCAGCAAAATGGTCAGCAGATTCGACATCAGGAAACCGGCTGCAGTCAAACAGATAAAAGAGTCGGCAAAGGTCATCAGCTGTCTGTTGCTGAACTGTCTCAGTTTTATCGGACTGAGTATATTCCCGATAATAATGAATAAAGTGCTGAGTCCAGACAGTAAGGAAATGGTCATGGCGTTTGAAAAAATGACTTGCTCAGGATGCTGGTTGAGAAACATGACAAACACAGGTGTCAAACCGCCAAAGAAGCCGTTGACCAGTGCCAATTGCATGATATCATGACAAACAGGCCGGTTTTTGACAATTTTAGTAATGGTCTTAAGCGTTGTTGCCAAAATATTTTCATGTGAAGTCACCATCGTGATGGTTGTTTCTTTGTCAGCGAGTTTTTTTTGAATCAGCGCATAACCGATAGCTGTGACCATAAAGACAGCTGAGTTGATGTAGGCGATGCTTGAAATCATGACAATCCCCAATAAAAACGAGCCGGCAAAATTGGCTGCAACGGCGACTAATTGTGAGGTCAGGCTGACTAGGCTTTGCGCACTTTCCATGTTCTTTGCCGGTACTAACAGTTTGATGAACGGCGCTCCCAATGCTGACGAGTAATTTCCCAGCAAATCGGATAAAAAATTCAAGGCAGCCATCATGACGATGATTTTCAGTGTGCTGTCGTAGCGGATGAGCAGGCCGATGACTAGATAGATTGCTGCGCGCCCAATCGCGTTTCGCAGCAGTTTTTGAGATTTATGCGGCATTCTGTCGGCCAGATTCCCAAGCAGAAAACTGAATAAGATTGGCAATGATTCTGAAACAGTGACAATCACGATACCCAAATCGGCTTGCGGCAAGGAAGCAGCTAAGGTCAGCATGGCTGTATAAAACAGTCTGTCACCGATTCCGGAAAGCAGATTGATACTGGTCAGTTGAGCAAATAGGCGATGCTGTTTTATAACTGAGAGCATTCTAAAAACCTCCTTCTTGTTACATCTATGGTAAATCGGCTAGCTAAACAAACTGCTAAGAGGTAAACTAAAGTTGACTAATCTGTGAGAGGTGATTTTTTGATGTACGGACCAACCATTAAACACATCCGTCAAGGCAAAGACTTGTCCATCAAACATGTTTATACCGGTGTCTGTTCCAAAACGAATGCCATTAAGTTTGAAAACGGCGAACGCTCCATCAGTGCGGAAAAATTTTACTTAGTGCTGCAGCATTTGATGATATCAATGGATGAATTTCAATGGATTATGAATGGTTACCAGCCGCCGGAGGATGAGCATTTCCAATATTTGATTGCGAAAACGTGGAATACGTCGCAAAATGATTCTTTTCAGAAGCTGGTGCAATTGTTAGAAAGAGAGGCTGTCGGTGTTGAGAGGGTCCAGCAGGCAAGCTATCAACTGCTGGAAAACTTTCGACAAGGGAATCCGCCGCAGGAAAAAGAGCTGGCTTTGGTGATTCGCTATTTTTCGGACTTGCGTACATGGACGTTGAAGGATTTGGCATTTTTTGCGAACACTTGTTACCTGCTGCCTTATGACTTGATGTGCTCATTGTTAAACGAGGCGTTGGGAGTCAGGGAAAGATATGCGATGTTTCGGGGCAGCGATGAACTGTTTGCAGCCTTGCTGTCAAACTGTATCAACAGAATGATTATAGAACAGGATGCCCCGCAGGCTAAAAAGTATTTATCCCTGCTGCGCAATTTGTCGAAGGGCATTCAGATGTGCGGGTACAAGTTGCTGGTCGAAGCTTATGAGGCCAAGATTCTGTTCATGTTTGAAGATGAGCTGAAAGGCAAAGTGAAATTGCAAAACATTCTGGAGATTGCGCTGTTTTTGCAACAGCCAAAAATAGTAGAAGAAATTGAGGAACTGCTTTCGGGCAGTCAGCATGATTAAGCCAGCAGCTGCAAGTGAAAACAAAAAAAGTCTGAATGGCGCTTATAACATAAACGCAGCGTAGAGGTAATTTTTTTCAAGAGTATCAGGCAACTGTATGGTATACTGATGATAATGTCTTTTGGAACGGCTATATGCGAATCTTATGAGGAGGAGTTCGATGGAACAGCTTGAACAGTGGAGAAAACTTTTTGATTTAGGAATAGAGATTCAGCAAGTTGCCCCTTGGAAACATTTATATGACGGTGATCTTATTGTTCTGCATCTTGCAGATCATCCCGTACCGATTGTTGTCAGCGTCATGGGAAAAAACGAAGAATGTTTCGGCATTGCTGTTTATCATACGGAGAAGGGACAAAAAGCGTTGATAAGTATGCTTTCCGGTATGTCAACAGTTGTCGATCCGCTGTCTTTCCCCGAAGCAACACAGGAAGCGTTGATTGGTTATTATAACGACCGGAATGAGTTGTCCGAAGAAGAGTACGCGCTGATTAAACAGCTGGGGTACAAGTTCAGAGGGAAAAAAAATTGGCTGTCGTATACCGCATTTGGGATCGGTAAAGTTGCCAGACAATTTCATCCGGATGAAGTATCTCTGATGATTGAGTGTTATGAACAGCTCCTGCCGGCTTTTGCTGCATTGGCATCAGGCGATTTGGTTGCTGCCGATTTAGCAGGAAGAAATATTCATGTGGTAACAAGCTTAAAAGACAATCAGCCGGTTGTTTCAGTACTTCCGTACAATTTTGAACATTTGCGTCCATACGAAGACATTCCTTTTACGAATGAACTGCTGATCAGCAAGTACAAGAAGAAAAAGTTTGTGGACCGGACACTGGAAATCACGGCTTTTTATGTTCCGGTAGTGGCTGATGAAGAGCATCCGGAGTCATTTGCCTGTCTTTTGATTGGTGCAGATGAGGAGAGCGAGATGCTTGTGTTTGTTGACTTAATGGAAACTGACAAGGAGTTGTTTGATAAAGTTATCAGCGCTGTTGGTAATTTTATTGATTCTTATGGCCGTCCGCGAACGATTCATGTGCGGCTGGATCCGCTCGTTACCTGCCTGTGGGACTTTTGTTCCCAGCTGGGGATTTCTCTTGAAAAAGAAGAGGATTTGATTGCGATAGAAGAGGCAGTTGATGATTTGCCACTCTAACAACCAGACTATAACTAAGGTAATCGCCGCCTTTTCATAAAACTTTTTGGAGGGCTACGATGATTAAACCAAAAAAATTACAAATTGGCGACAAAGTAGCTATTGTCAGCTTATCAAGCGGCATTTTAGGCGAAGACAGCTGCCGTCATCAATTGGAACTAGGAATAAAAAGGCTGAGACAATTCGGACTGGCCCCAGTCTTCATGCCGAATGCGTTAAAGGGAACAGCTTATTTGGAGAACCATCCGGAAGCGCGTGCCAGTGACTTAAAGCAGGCGTTTAAAGATGATTCAATCAAGGGGATTATTTGCGCCATCGGCGGTTTTGATACCTATAGAATACTGCCGTACTTGATGGCAGATGCTGAATTTCGGCTGCTGGTCAGAAGCCAGCCGAAACTGTTCAGCGGGTTTTCCGATACAACGGTCAACCATCTGATGTTTTACCGGCTGGGCTTGACCACCTATTACGGGCCGGCCTTTCTCACTGACTTGGCCGAGCTGGCTGACGGGATGCTGCCGTATACTGCCAGCTGGTTTAAAAGCTATTTTCACGGTGCCGACGAGATTATCGCCAGTGACATCTGGTATGAAGAACGGACTGATTTTTCGGAAAATGCTATTGGTCAGCCTCGCGTTGTTCATCAGGAATGTCACGGTTTTGAACTGCTTCAACGAGGGACACGTGATTTTCAAGGAAAACTGCTGGGCGGCTGCTTGGAGAGTCTTTATGAGCTGCTGACTGATGCTGATACAAAAGCTTTTTGCGAAAGGTATCAGATTTTCCCGGCGATTTCCGATTGGCAAAATAATATTTTATTTATTGAAACGAGTGAAGTGAAGCCTACGCCGGAATCATTCAGGATGGAGCTTTTGGCTTTGAAGAAGGCAGGTATATTTGACGCTGTAAACGGGGTCATCGTCGGTAAACCGCAAAATGAAGCCTATTATCAGGAATACCGCCGTATTTTGCTGGAAACTGTTGCCGATGCGTCTCTGCCTATTTTGTATAACGTGAACTTTGGCCACGCGTACCCGCGATGCGTCGTGCCATACGGCATCTCTGCAGCAGTGGCTAAGAACGGCAAAAAAATCGTCTTTAACGAACCGCTGTTTGCGGATTAAAAATAGTAAAATGGTTATCTGCTATACGAAAGGCAGATAACCATTTTTTAGATAAATCAATAAACTGTCAGCTTTTTTTCAAGATGTGTCTGCAAATAGTTGAGGGCGGTACAAACAATCAAGTAATAAGCAGCAGCCAGACTGTACAAGAGCAGCGGTTCATAAGTCCGTGCGGCAATGCGCTGAGCGGTCATAAAGACATCCACAAGTGTAATGCTTGCAGCCAATGAGGTATCTTTTACCAAGCTGATAAAATTATTGGACAATGGCGGCAATGCAATTTTTAATGCTTGAGGTGCGATAATCCAGCGCATGACTTGCCACCTGTTCATGCCAAGCGAAGTGGCGGCTTCAAATTGTCCTTTGGGGACCGCTAGGATAGCGGAACGAATGCTTTCCGAAGCATAAGCACCGGTATTCAGCGAGAAGGTGATCAGCGCGGCAGACCAGACATCCAGTTGTATCCCGACAGACGGCAGACCGAAGAAGCAGACAAACAACTGCACCAACAGCGGCGTACCGCGAAACAGCCAGACATAAGCTGCGGCAGTTTGTTTTAAAATAAGACGGTTTGAAATTCTTGCCAGCGCAGCCCAAGCTGCCAAGATGAAGCCGGCGGAAAATGACAGCAGCGTCAGCGGCACGGTGACCTGCAGGAGCGCCTTGGTCATCGGCAAGACCGCCTGTTGACTAATTACCCATATACGTTCCATCGCAGCTCCTTATTTTGAAATGTCCTTATTGAAATAGGTGTCGGACAGCTTTGCCAGTGTGCCGTCAGCAAGCAGTTCCTGGATAGCCTGGTCAATTTTTTTGTGCAGGTCACGGTCTTTTTTATGCAGCATTGCCCCTGATTTGACCGCATCATCCGCTACACTGACGATTTTAACTGGCGCATCGGGTTTTTGTTTCAAGTAATCATACAGAGCAATGTCATCATTCAAAGTGCCGTCCGCTCTTTTTTCGCTGACCAGTTGGACAGTTTTGCTGAATCCGTCCGTTCCCGTCACAGTCGCGCCCAGCTCTTCAGCACGTTCGACATAGTTGCTCATCAGCGTTTGGGCTAGGACTTTGCCGCGAACATCCGAAAAACCGGTAATGCTATGATTGTCTTTATGAATAATCAGCACAGGATGGGAAATCGCATAAGGCGTGGAGAAGAGATACTTCTGCTCACGTTCCGGAGTTATGCCAGCCTGATTAAAGATGACATCGGACTTGCCGGAATCAAAAGCCGCCAGCATGGCATCCCACGGGGCTTCGACAAATTCTATGTCATAGCCTATTTTTTTGGCAACTGCCCGGGCGACATCAACGTCATAGCCGGTCAGCTCCCCTTGATCATTATGGTAGGAAAAAGGTGCGTATGTGCCTTCTGTTCCGACACGAAGCACGTGTTGACCGGTCGTTTCAGCTGATTTTTTCTGACAACCGGCGAGGAAAAAAGTAACAGTCAGTATCGATAGCAAAAATGCAGTTATTTTTTTTGTCATGGTAGTTCCCCCTGTTTGTTTAGTATGTATTAACGTGCTTAGTCGTTCATTTGTCAGCTCCTTCATTCCTCCTTTTTAAGTACAAAAAAGAGGTACAGGCTATCATCGCTGCACCTCTTGTACATTAAAATTATCAGAAGCGGCATCTGCCGGCTCCGAATCAGCTAAGAGTAATAACAGTTAATAGTCACGACGAATCAGTATGCTGCTTTCATGCACCATACAACAACAGCTTGACTGGACTGTCAGGTAAACGCTGCTCGTCATGTGTTTCTCACTCCTTTATGTGATTTTAATAAATCTAACACAGTGAAAAATGATTGTCAATAACCTACGTTAAAATAACAACTGTTAAGTTTTATCAAGCGGGACTTGCTGATAAAGCACTTCTCATCCCGTTTGCCGTCCAATTACGCTATAATAAAAGGGAGAGAGGAGGAAGGCGATTGGCGGACTTAAAGTTTCCTTTAAAAAAAGATACGTCACGGAAAATCATCCATATTGATATGGATGCGTTTTATGCATCTGTTGAGGAGCGGGACAACCCGTTGCTTGTCGGCAAGCCGCTGGTCATTGCCCGCCACCCTCACGATACTGGCGGACGCGGTGTCGTCACAACAGCAAACTACGAAGCACGAAAATATGGCATCCATTCGGCGATGAGCGCGCAAAAAGCTTACGAGCTGTGTCCGCACGCGACATTTGTCCCGGGCAACATGGCACATTATGCTGAAGTGTCCCAGCAGATTCATAAAGTGTTTAAAAAATATACAGATATGATAGAGCCGGTGTCACTTGACGAAGCTTATCTGGATGTGACGCAAAACAAGATTCAGGCCAAAAGCGCTATCCGGGTTGCCCGGATGATTCAGCTGGATATCTGGGAAACAGTACATCTGACCTGTTCAGCGGGAGTCAGCTACAATAAATTTCTTGCCAAGCTGGCATCGGATTATGAAAAGCCGAAAGGGCTGACAGTTGTTTTACCGGAAAATGCCGAAGAGTTTTTAAAGAAATTACCGATTGAAAAATTTCACGGAGTTGGTAAAAAAACAGTGCCGCGGATGCATGAGCTGGGGATATTTACAGGTGCCGACTTGTACGACATGAAAGAGATGGATCTGATTCGCGAGTTCGGCAAGATGGGCTACTCGCTCTATCGGAAGGTCAGAGGTGTGCATGATGCGCCAGTCGTTCCTTACAGGGAGCGTAAATCAATCGGGCGGGAGCATACATTCGGCAAGGTGCTGACCACTGAGGAAGAGGTGACACGCGAGTTGCGCGAGCTTTCGTTTAAAGTGGAAAAATCGCTGGACAAACATCAAATGCACGGTAAAACGGTCGTGCTCAAAGTCAGGGACAGCGCGTACGAGACAGTGACAAAGCGCAAAACACTGCCTGATTTCATTTCAAAGCAGGAAACGATTTTTTTTCATGCGCAGGCCATTTGGGAAGACATCACACTCCTTGATAAAGGCATCCGCCTCTTGGGAATTACCATCACGAACTTGGAGCCGAAGACATTTGAGCCAATCAAACTGCCGCTGTGGGAAACAGACGAAGCAGAGGGGATTTTTTAAAGCATGACGCCGTCAACAGGACAGGTGCCATGCTTTATAGTTTAAACACAGGTTTGAAAAAGAAAGGTTTAATGGTACGATAGAGCCAATCATAACCGATAAGGAAGGAGCTGACAAAATGAAAAGACTATTAGTTATAGAAGATGATGAAGCATTGAGCCGAGGTATTGCACTGGCACTTTCCAACCCGCAGCGCCGCGTGGAACGGGTGTCATCGCTTGCGGCAGCCCGCGACAGTCTGATGCACCACCGCTATGACTTGCTTTTGCTTGATGTCAATTTGCCGGATGGCGATGGTTTTTCTTTTTGCCGGGAAGTGAGACAGACACAGCGTGTGCCGGTGATTGTTTTGACTGCGCGCAGCTTGGAGATTGATATTGTGACAGGGTTGGACTACGGTGCTGATGATTATATCACCAAACCATTCAGTCTGATGGTTTTGAGGGCACGTGTGGATGCAGTACTGCGGCGGTATGAAGAAACTGCCGGTCAGCCGCTGCCGTATACGCGGGGCGCTTTTTTCTTTGATTTTGACAGCATGGTGTTTAAAAAAGACAATGAACTGATTGAATTGAGCAAAACGGAGCAGAAATTATTGAAATATTTGGTTGCCAATGAAAATCAGGTGTTGCAGCGAGAAACGTTAATTGAAAAAATCTGGTCGGTCGATAGTGAGTTTGTGGATGAAAATGCCTTGTCTGTCACCGTTAAGCGGCTGCGTCAAAAAATTGAAGACAGTCCGACGAGACCGCAATTTATCAAAACAGTGTACGGTATCGGGTACCGCTGGGAGGGCAGGTTATGATAGTTGTTATCACGAGTTGTGTGGCAGTTGCCTTGATGTCGCTTGTTTATGCGTACTGTCAGCGGAAAAAAAGCCGACAGTTGTTGGCACGGCTTGACCAGCAGTTGAACCGGGCGATTGCCGGTGTGCCGCTTGAAACAGTGTATGATGAAGCATATCTTTCTCTTATTGAAGACAAACTCAATCAGTTTCTGTCAATTCAACAAAAACATGCCTCTGACAGTCAGGAAGCCATGCAGGAAGTTCAGGCCACTATTTCCAACATCGCCCATCAACTCAAAACACCGCTGTCCAATGTGTTGCTGTACAGTCAGCTACTGAGTGAACAAATTGCAGGCGGCAATGATTTAGCCCGGGAAATTGAACAGCAGGCTCAAAAACTGGCTGATTTTGTTGAATCGCTGGTGCGGACGTCCTATTTGGAGCAGGGGCTTATCCAGCTTGCTGTCAAAGACCAGCCAATCGGTTTGTTGGTCAGGGAAAGTGTCAAAGATATGAAGTTGGCTGCTTTAAAAAAACAGGTCACGCTTGAGTATCAGGACACAGACGCGACTGCTTTCTTTGACTGGCGTTGGACGAAAGAAGCATTGTTGAACATTTTGGATAATGCGGTGAAGTATTCGCCCGTCCAAGGAAAAGTCAGTGTGACTGTAACACGCTACGAATTTTTTCATTGTATCACTGTCTGCGATGAAGGACCGGGAATCCCGGAAATAGAGCAAGCACAAATTTTCGACCGGTTTTACCGCGGTACAGCGAGTAGCCGGGCGGCCGGGTTGGGTATCGGGTTGTATTTGGCCAAAACAGTATTGACGGCCCAGCATGGTTATTTGAGTGTTCTTTCGCAAGGGGCGGGTGCTTGCTTCGCTCTGTACTTGCCGCGAACTAAAATCTGACAGAACTGTCACATTCTGGACAGCTCTCTGACAGATTTTTTTCGTATGCTTGATGTATATTCCAAGAATGTAGGGAGGTCAATAAAATGGAGATATTAAAAACAGAGCAGCTGAGCAAGCATTACGGAAAAGAAGAGACACTCGTCAAAGCGGTTGATAATGTGTCGCTGACAGTTTCGCAAGGGGAGTTCATTGCTATCGTCGGTAGATCGGGCAGCGGCAAATCAACCTTGCTGCATTTGATTGGTGGACTGGAGACGCCGACTTCCGGTAAACTATACGTCAACGGACAAGATATTTCGCAGTTATCTGCGGACGAATTGACGATTTTCCGTAGACGGAAGATCGGATTCGTTTTTCAGCAGTATAATCTGCTGCCGCTCATGACTGTCTATGACAATATTGTTTTACCGATTCAACTGGACGGCGGTGACGTCGATGAGGCCTATGTCAACGAGCTTTTGCATCTATTAGGTCTGACGGATAAAATTCATGTGCTGCCAGGAAAACTGTCGGGCGGGCAGCAGCAGCGTGTGGCTATTGCCCGTGCGCTGGCGACGAAACCCGCTATCGTACTAGCTGATGAACCGACAGGGAATCTTGACAGCGTCACCAGTCTGGATGTGTTAGGTTTGATGAATGCCACTAGCCGTAAATACAATCAGACAGTCCTGATGATTACGCATGATGAAAAAATCGCTCAGATGGCAAACCGTATCATCCGCATTGAAGACGGCAGGATAGCAGGTGATGCGCAATGATTCCAGTACCTAATAAAAAAAATATTTGGAAGCTGTCCCGCACTCAGTTCAAAGGTAATCGCCAGCGGAATGTGTCGCTGATTGCGGCAGTGATTCTGGCCGGATTTATGCTGACAGCAGTGTTCAGTCTGGGTATTAGTTACTTGGAAGCAGTCAAAGAGCGGAATGTCAAGTTGGAGGGTAGTTTGTACGATGCTTCTGTTCCCGGGCCGACCGGCAAACAAATTGCGGCATTTAAACAGATACCAAATGTCAAGCATACTGGTATTTTGGCAGGCTGCGCCACGATTACTGAATTTGACGGCATAGCTGTGGACACAACTTTGGCGTGGACTGACCGGACAGGGTGGGAGCAACAGTTCAAACCGGCACTGGCATATGTCGAAGGCGACTATCCGCAAAAAGAAGGGGAGCTGCTGCTCTCAGTGAAGGCTTTGAAGAAAATGGGGATAGACGAGCCGCAAGTCGGCATGGTCCTGCCGTTGACCTATGCGACTGATCAGGAGCTTGTCCAGCGGACGTTTACACTGTCGGGATATTACAATGACTATTCAAACCGCAACCGCGGCTTTGTTTCGGAGCAATTTTTCACAAAAACTAAGGCAGCTGTGACCGACTTGGATAAGAGTCGTCTGCTTCTGACGTTTCACAATCCGCTGATTAATGAAGCTGACGTGAAGAAAATGGAGGCGCAGGCCGGCCTTGTCTCGCCGCAAGTCATCTTTGCCGACACTGAGCTTTTAAGTGAGACGCGCCGGATGCTGCTTGTGCTGTTTGCACTGATATTGCTGATAATCGTCAGCTCTTATTTACTGATTTACAACATACTGACGATTTCCATTTACAAGGATATCAGGTTTTACGGGTTGTTGCGGACGATTGGCGCAACCAGCCGGCAATTACGCCAACTGGTGTTCATGCAGCTTTTGAAAGTTTCGGTGTTCGGCATTCCGCTTGGTCTGCTGGCAGGGGCATTGTTGTCATTCGGACTGGTGCCTTCCCTTTTGGAAAGCACGTCAAACTATGAGCTGGGTCAATCAGTCAGCTTTCACCCGCTGATTTTTCTTGGCTCAGGGCTGTTCACATTATTGACTATTTATATCAGTGCCCGCAAGCCTGCCCGCATAGCGGGAACTTTTTCATCAATTGAAGCAGCCCGCTACACCAACGTATCAAACAAGCGGGCGGGAACAAGCAAGAGCAAGAAACGTCTGATTGACATGGCTTGGCAAAATCTTTTTCGCGACAAAAAGCAGGCAGTCATCGTATTTTTGTCCTTGTTTATCGGCTTGACCGCTTTTTTGACGATTTTTACCTTTCTAGACAGCAATCGCGCAGACCGGGTATTAGATTATATAATGGCTAATGACATGACATTAGTGAATAAAACAGCAGCTAATGATGTTAAAAAGCAAAAATTCACGCCGGAGCTGATGAACCGGATTAAAAAGACAACAGGAGTTAAGAAAGTTTATGAATTGACTGCGACAGAAGTGGTCGTTCCTAAACAGGATGAGGTGTTCCATGCGTATGTCAAGCAGATGTATGACAGCGGTATGATGTTCGAGAATTATGAGCAGGGGCTGAAACGCATGGCAGAAAAGCCTGAGGAATTTATTAGCGTTGCCTCCGGTATTGATGAAGCTTATTTTGATGAGCTGGCAGCTAGCGGGAATTTAACAGTTAATAAGAACGATTTTCTTGCAGGGAAAACAGCGGTTTTGCGGACTACTTGGAAGACAGCAGAGGCACTGGCTGATGTGAGTGGCTCTGACTTTGAAGTAGTAAACGGTGAGCGTACACAGCGATTTCGGATTGCCGCAATTGATGCCAGCAATGCACTGCCATCTGCTAGTTATTCAGGTTTTTATCCGGAGATGCTCATCAGTGAACAGGCAGTTGCCAAGCTGACAGATGACCCGCTGATTGATTCAATTGAAATCATTTATGATGAATCTTACGACCGTCAGCTGGAAAAGCAGTTGCTGGCACTGATTTCCGATGATAAAGAAATCGATGTGGAATCCAAGATTGCGCGCTATGACGCGATGCAAGAATCAGAAAAACAGTTGACGGTATTCGGTGTGATTCTGGCAGGGATGCTGGCGCTGCTGGGTATTATGAACTATGTCAACGTCATGACCACGAGCATCATGACACGCCAGCATGAATTTGCTATCTTACAAAGTATCGGTATGACAGGCAAGCAGCTGAATAAACTGGTGATGTTGGAGGGTGCAGGGTACGGCATCTTGTCCCTGTTGTTTGTGTCGACCGGCGGTGTCGCCATAGCTTATGGATTGTTCCAGCTTAATAACAGCGACGCCATGCCGTTTGTCATCCCGCTACTGCCTGTTGCCGGCGTGTTTGCGCTGGTGCTCCTGTTGTGCTTGCTGGTACCGAGGGTGATGCTGAGGTTTATTGGAAAAAACAGTTTGATAGATTTATTAAGCAGAGAAGCCGGCGTGTGAGCAAAAACCATCTCTTGATAGTTAAATCAAGAGATGGTTTTAGTTTAATTATTGGTCATTTCGAGCAGTTTGTTCTTCAAATCTTCTTCCATGATTGCCAATTCGATTTCGGCATTCTTGCGTTTCTCCTTACCTTCTTTTTGGATACGCAGTGTTTCCTGAATGGTTTCAATCAAATCGTTTTGTGTTTTTTGCAAGGTTTCGATATCGACAATACCGCGTTCGTTTTCTTCAGCTGTTTCAATGGCAGAAATCTTCAGCATCTCTGAATTTTTCTTCAGCAGGTCATTGGTCGTTTCAGACACTTGACGTTGTGCCGTCACGGCATCTTTCTGACGCAGAAGTGTCAATGCGATAGCTACTTGATTTTTCCATAGCGGAATGGCTGTATTGATAGACGCTTGAATTTTTTCAGCCAGCGCCTGATTGGTATTTTGAATCAGCCGGATTTGCGGTGCCTGCTGAATCGTGATTTGCCGTGCCAAACGCAAGTCATGTGTCCGCTTGTCCAAGCGGTCGACAAATTGATTCAAGTCATTGACGATTTGCACATCCATCTGGTCGCCGCTTTTTTCAGCAGCTTCCATTGCTGCTGGAATCGTTGTCGTCACCAGTTCGTCAAGCTTTACCTCGCCGGCAGCGATGTAAATATTCAGCGCATCAAAATAGTCTTTGTTTTTATGATACAAGGTTTCCAGCATTTGGTTGTCGTGCAGCAGACCGTTTTTTTCTTTATCCAGCTTTACGGCAATTTTGTCGATTTGCGCGCCGATTTTCTGATACTTGGCGGTAATTTCATAAACGGACTGTTTCACCTTGCCGAAAATGCGTTTAAAGACGTTGCGGTCTTGGGCTTCAAGCTCACTCGGGCTGGCTTCGTTCAACCGGTACATCAGCTCGGTCAATGAATCTCCGACTGGGCCGATGTCCTGCGTTTGAACATGCGACAGCATGCTGTGAGAAAATTCGCTCAGCTTCTGCTGGGCCGCCGCCCCGTAGCTCAGAACCGCCTGGCTGTCGTTCGTATCGATTTGTGCAGCTAAATCGATGGCTTGTTTTTTGCGGTCTTCGGGCAGTTTGTCAAGGATTTTGACAGAAGCATTCTGGTCGGCCAGGGATTTCAATTCCTGTTTCTGGCTGGCTGTCAGCTTCGCCGCGTTAGGGTCTGAAAACGGGTTGCTTAGTAAATCTTCTAATGTATCATTTACCGGAGTGACATCGGTCACGGGTTGTTTGTTTAGTTCGTCGGTCATACATGATTCTCCTCTTTGTCATTATCGGACTGCAAGTCTTCCTTAAGGCTATTATCCCTGTTTATATTTTGTTTGGCAATAGATATCTCTACTTCCAATTCTTCCAAGTCATCTGATACAAACCGGTTGTAGTCTTCAACAATTAGCTTTGAAACCGCATCAATGGCTTCGGCACTATCGTTCAATGCCTCATAGGTGCTTTTGTTTTTGATTTCGTGGTCGTTGATTTCGATGTATTTGTCCGTCAGCTCGACGATATTCGGCAAATGGGCATAGAGGAAGCGGTCGGCCTGATGCAGCTTGGTCGGCTCCTTCACCATTTCCTTAAACATGGCTTTAGATGCTTTCAATGTGTCGTTTCGCAAATTGATAGCTTTTAATTTTGACAGGCTGTTCATATTTTTTTCAAGTTGTTTAATTTGTTTTTTAGCAGATGCCATTGTTTCGCGGAAAAAAGTGATTTCCTGCTCGGTCATACCCAATTCCACATAGTGCGATTCCTTTTCAGGCGACAATGAAGGAATATCGTCGCTTTCGCTGCTGCGGTTCCCTGTCAAGCTTTTTTTCAGGAAGTAAATACCAACTATAATGATAATCAGCGGGACTATCATTGAGCGGATGATCATGTGCCAATTCCAGTAAAAGTAGTTTGATACAAGGTACAGCAGAAAGATGCCGGCTATTATTATGAAAATAGTTTTTAGTAAACTTCGTCTTTTTTTCACTGAACTCACTCCTGTTGCAAAATTTGATTATCTGAGTTTATTTTAGCACAGCTGAAAAAATTAATACTCAGTCCTCAGATTGATTTCTTGAAAATAAGACAGTTGAATCAGCTATTGAGAAAATTCAATTGAAATAACTGTCACTTAAAGGTATTATAAATTTAATCATAACCACATTTATAGACAGATTCAAGGAGAAGCTTATGGATTTTAATGAAAAAACAATAAACAGACAAGAAATTTTTAAAGGCAATATTATTGATGTTGCTTTAGACGAAGTGGAACTGCCCAACGGCAAGACCGCACAACGTGAATTGGTATTTCATAATGGCGGCGTCGGTTTGCTTGCTTTGACTGCTGAGCAGAAGATAGTGCTCGTCAAACAGTTCCGCAAGCCGCTGGAACGGACAATACTCGAAATCCCGGCGGGCAAAATCGAACAAGGGGAGACAGACCCCGAGGCGGTAGCAGTGCGCGAACTTGAAGAGGAGACAGATTACATTGCCGGCAGCATTTCTCCGATTGCTGATTTTATTTTATCGCCCGGATTTTGCGATGAACGCCACTATTTATTTTTAGCGACGGATTTAAAAAAATCGGCCGACCCGCTGCCGCCAGACGAGGATGAATTTTTGGAGATTATCGAATTAACACTGGCCGAGGCCAAACAGGAGATTGTCAGAGGTACTATTTGTGATGCAAAGACAATGTATGCTATTCTTTATTGGGAGAGCTTTATGTCCTGATAACTGAGGAGGATGTATGTGTTTAACAAAAAGAAAAAGCCGGACGACCGCACGGATGATATCCGCTTTCAGGAAGAGGACCATCAACTGCTGACGCGCCGCCGGGTAAAGGATTATAATCAGGCGAAAAAACGCAACCGCTGGCTGAATTTGGCGATTGTGGTTGTCATTATATTACTGGCTATAACGGCGTATGCCATATTTTATTTATAAGGAGACGGTCAATGAAAATCGGGATTATCGGAGCTATGTCGGAGGAAGTGGTGCTTTTATCCGAACAGCTGACAGACTCAGAAGTTTGGGAAGAAGCCGGCGCAACTTTTTACAAAGGAAAAATCAATGAGCACGAAGTCATTGTGACACTGTCCGGTATCGGCAAAGTGCTGGCTGCCGTCACAGCCACATTGCTGATTAGTCGTTACCAAGTGGATGTTGTGATTAATACAGGATCGGCTGGCGGCATCGGCCAACAGCTGAAAATCGGCGATCTGGTTATCTCGGACAAGGTAGCATACTCGGATGTGGACGTGACGGCATTCGGCTATCAATACGGACAGATGGCGGGCATGCCGCTTTACTATGAAGCGGACACACGGCTGATTGAGGCCGCGTCACAGGCAGCACGGAAAAACGGGCAGAACATCCATGTCGGTTTAATCGTTTCAGGCGACACATTTGTCAGCAGTGCAGAGAAGATTCGTCTAATCAAGGGACATTTTCCGCAAGCTTTGGCCAATGAAATGGAAGGGGCGGCAATTGCGCAAGTGGCTTTTCGGTACCAAGTGCCTTTTGTTGTCATCCGGGCGGTCAGTGATGTCGCTGATGCCGGTGCCAGTGTTGATTTTGACACATTTATTGTTGAAGCAGGAAAAAAATCCGCCAACATGGTCATGTCGTTGTTGAAAGAATTAGCGTAAAGGTGGTAATAAAAATGGAAGCATTGATTTCAATTGATTATACGTACGATTTTGTTGCAACAGACGGTAAATTAACAACCGGCAAAGCCGGCCAGCAAATTGAGCAGCATTTGGTAAGTTTGACGAAACAGTTTATCGCTAACGGTGATTTCGTCGTGTTTGCCATTGACGGGCATGACCCGGCTGACCAGTATCATCCGGAGAACGACCTGTTTCCGCCACACAATGTCATCGGCACAGCCGGCCGGGAATTGTACGGGGCGCTGGCACCATTGTATCAGGCGGAAAAGGACAAAGACACAGTCTACTGGATTGACAAACGTCACTATTCAGCATTCAGCGGCACAGATCTGGATATCCGCCTGAGGGAGCGGGGCATCCAGACAGTACATCTGACGGGTGTCTGTACGGATATTTGCGTGTTGCATACAGCGATTGACGCTTACAATTTAGGTTATAAACTAGTGGTTCATGAACAAGCTGTCCAAAGTTTTGACCCGGTCGGACATGACTGGGCATTGAAACACATGAAAGGAACATTAGGCGCACAAATCGTTTAGAGAGATTGCAGATATAAAGATAAAAAAGCTCCAATCTTAACAGCCAGACATATTTGCTGTTATGATTGGAGTTTTTTGAAAAATAGAAAGGCAGTTATGGGAGTAAATGACATTTTAGCATTTGTCGCGACATTTACCAGCGGTATTTCTGAACAGCAAAGAACGCAGACGATAAAAAACCGGCAGACATCTTATCTGCCGGTTAATTATTATTAGCTGCCATGTTTTTCCGACTGCATTTTCAGCCAGTTTTCTGCTAAATTTTTCCACTGATGCGTATGCGGCACATCCCCGGAAATGCTTAGCGCATGACCGCCTTCCGGAAAGACATGCAACTCGAAAGGGATGTTGTTTTTGGACAGCGCGCGGGCTAAGGTCAAACTATTTTCCACTGGAACGACCGGGTCGGCAGCAGTGTGCCAGATGAACGCAGGAGGAGTGGCCCGGTCAACTAGACGTTCAATCGAATAGTCTTCTGCTTTTTCACCACTTGTACCGAGAAATATATCCCGGCTGCCGCAATGGGCGCATTCCCCGGCGATAGAGACGACAGGGTATGACAGCATCATGCCGTCCGGCCGGGTATCAATAGCTGTGCTGATAAGGCCGGCAACATGACCGCCTGCTGAAAAGCCCATGACGTAGATATGGCTGACATAAGGCAGTGAGCGCAAATGCTGCATCGTTTGCTCCAAGCCATTTAGAAAATCAACGGGATTAATCGTCAGCACCTGATAGGCCAAGACAGCGGCATGATAGCCCAGCTGATGCATCCAGTCAGCTATCGCCCGTCCTTCGTCCTCAACGGAAATCAAACGGTAGCCGCCGCCCGGACAAATCAGCACCAAAGGCCTCGGCTTACCATCCAGCGGGTCTAAAATCAGATGCGTGTTACGAGGTGTCTCAAGTTCAGCCAAATGTTCAATACCAGTTGTAATTTGTATCATGTGTATCATCCTCCTATATATGAATACAAATAGTTAACCACGTTTCGCAAAAGAAGACGAGCGTGCCTGCCGTCAGCATAAAACAAAACCCCTGCGGGCAACCTAGGCCTGCAGGGGAATATTTTGATTGAAAGGATTACTCTTCTTCTGACGGAGCTTCTCCTTCTTCAGTCTCTTCTATTTCTTCGATAGCTCTAGGTGCACCAATGACGAGGATTTGCTCTTCCGGGTCATTGACGATAGTGTAATCGTCATGTTTTGGAATATCTGCAATCGTCAGTGCATCACCGATTGCAAGGTCTGTAATATCTACTTCAACTTGCTCAGGCAATTTGTCAGGTGTTGCGGAAACAACAACAGAATACAGGCTTTGTTCCAGAATACCGCCTTCTTTCATTCCCTTGGCTGTTCCAACGACTGAAAGTTCTGCTTCGACTTCTGTTTCTTCGTTCATGTCAACAGCTAAAAATTCAACGTGGACCCAGTCTTTAGTGAATGTATCCAACTGGTAGTCAAACAACAGAGTATTGATTTTTTTACCATTGACGTCCAACGTGTAAACACCGTTTAATCCATTTTGACGAATAGTTTTATCCAGTGTTTGTGCGTCAACTGAAATAGTAACGTCCTCAATTGTTTTTCCGTATACAGAACCTGGCACACGGCCTTCTTTACGCAATTTTTTGCGGATTGAGCGCGGTCTGACAGCTCTTTCTTCTACTTTTAGTATGACTGACATAATTATTTTCCTCCTTAGATTATTCCTCACATCAGTTTGTGCCATTAGGGGATTTCCCTTGTGGCCAATCGCCTTTTTTAAAAATGAGTGTCGCATTTTTAAACAACGGGTCAACTGCTTGATATTACAATGAGAGGCAGGTCTAAAGACATCAGAAATAATTACGGCTAATCTCTCTAGAATGTGTTAGTAGGAAAGACTTAAGCAACCTACTTATTGCCTGCTCATCGCGGTTTTGTGACACTAATTTCCCGCACTATAATATAAGCTTATGTACTTACCTTACCCGTAATTGTGCAAAGAGTCAAGCAAAGCCCCTGATGTTTCTTGCAAATAGTGAAAAATACATGGAAGTTTTTAATACTATTAGAAATCAGATAGAAAGCTGACTGTAAAGATAAGCTGTTACCAAATTGCTTGTTGCTTTGACTGAATCGGTATGTGTTCTTTCAAATGCATGACTGGCATCAATACCGGCGCCAATCAATCCGTGTTTGACATCGGCACCGGCCCGCATCGCAGCGGAGGCGTCACTGCCGTAATAAGGATAGATATCAAGCTGGTATGGGATATGGTTTTGTTCGCACAGCTGGACGAAGTGGTTTCTAAGCCCTAAATGATACGGACCGCTGGCATCTTTGACGCAAATCGACACCGAATGTTCATCTGTCTGCTGGTCATCTCCCATGGCTCCCATGTCAACTGCTAAATATTCCACGACCTCCTTCGGGATATTGGCGTTGCCGCCATAGCCGATTTCTTCATTATTTGAAAAATAAAAATATGTTGTGTACGGTAATTCAGTCTGGTCTTTGGCATATGTCATCAAGAAGCGCATGAGAATAGCTGCACTGACTTTGTCGTCCAGATGACGCGACTTGATGAATCCAGAATCTGTCAGGCATGTCCGCGGCTCAAAGCTGATGAAGTCACCGACTTGAATGCCGAGTTTTTCTGTTTCTTCTTTAGAAAAGGTTTTTTCATCCAGTCTGACTTCCATGTTTTCCTGATTTCGTTCTGCTGTGCCGGCATCCTTGTAGACATGGACACTTGTCTGGTGCATCAGAATAGTTCCGGTAATTGTCTTGCCGCTCTGGGTGTGAATCGTGCAGTACTCTCCTTCGATAGAATTAAATCGGAAACCGCCGACTAAATCTATTTTGAGTCTGCCGTCCGGTTTGATGGCGCGCACCATTGCCCCGAGTGTGTCGATATGAGCAGTGATGTACCGTTGTTGCTGGTTGTTTTTTCCTTGAACGGCGACAGTCAATCCGCCCTTGTTGTCCCGGGCAGGCTGATAGCCGTACGTGCTCAACGTGTCATGAATGAACGTGATGACTTCACGTGTTTGTCCCGTCGGCGATGGGATATTGGTCAATTCTGTAATCAACGTCATTGTTTTATCTGTCATATGTTTCCCTCATTTCGTTAGTCATATATATATTGTAACAGAAAGAGTTTAGGGAGTGAGAAAACAGTCAATATTATAGTGAAATTCTAAGGAACATGATAGACTGTAAAAAAAGGAGCGATTTTCATGCATCAATTTTCATTTCACACACTAACTAAAAAACAACAATATAAATTTTTATCAGGCAGTGTCGTGCCTCGGCCGATTGCCTGGATCACCACATTGAAGCCGGATGGTCAAACTGTTAATGTGGCGCCGTTTAGCTTTTTTAATTTGGTGAGTGATCAAGTCCCGCTTTTTTCAGTAACATTCACTAGAAAAGACGGCAAGCCTAAAGATACAGCTGTGCATTTGAAAGAGACAGGCGAGGCCGTCATTCACATTGTTTCAGAAAAGAATACTGCCGAAATGAATCAAACAGCAGCCAGCCTGCCAATGACTGAAAGCGAGCTGTCCCTAGTTGACTTGCAAATGGAACCCAGCAAGCATGTTTCGGTTCCAGGCATTAAAGAAGCTGCTATCCGGTTTGAAGGGAAAGTTTATCAGTATGTTCCTGTTTATAACCGCGAGCAAACAGCTGTTGTCAGCGACATGTTTTTGATTGAAGCGCTAGAAGTCTATCTTTCTGAGGAAGTCTATGATGCAGACAAACAATACGTGCTGGCTGAAAACTTATTGCCTGTGGGACGTCTGGCAGGAAATGAGTATGTAAAGTTCGGTGAAAAATTTGCGCTGGCCCGGCCGGATTAGTCGGGGAAATTGTAACGGGTTGAAAAATGGCTATACGATTTATGGGATTGATAAAAAACTATCAGTCCCATTTTTTATGTGTTAAAAAGTTCTATTATATCAGCAAAATATTGGCAGCAATTATATGGAACTATGGTACACTTTTATTACATTCAGTCTTAAGTCAAACGATTGTACTGGAAAGAACATTAGCCGGCGACAAAAGAGATGTTGCAGCACCAAAGGAGGAAAATGCGGATGGCGATTAGACCAGCCCTTGCAAATGATGTGCAGACAGTTAATACTATTTTGAAGCAAGCTGCTCACCGAATTAAGTTGACAGGCTCTCTTCAATGGGCACATGTCCTTGAAGACGGCGAACTGCCCATGATTCACGAGAGGATCAATAATGGCACCGTTTATCTTTATATGAAGGAACAAGAGGCGGCAGGCGTTTTCTATCTTTATGAAGAGCCAACTGATTGGGACGTCAGATTATGGGGGGATGCACGCATTGACGGCGTCTATTATTTGCATAAGGTGGCGCTGGCAGACAGCTATACGGGAAAAAATGAAGGTCAAAAGCTGCTGGAAGCTGTGAAAACATATCGCCCGTCGCAAATCACCGAGATACGCCTTGATTGCATGGCGGAAAAAGCAGTTTTGAATAATCTGTACAGCCGCTCGGGTTTTTCTTTTCATCAAATGGTCCGGCAGGTTCCAAATAATGTGTTGATGGCAGATTTTAATCTTTACACGTGGCGGAGGCCGGCGGAAGAATTATCTTAACAGCTTCAATAACAGGTCATATTTCCTTTCTAACTGATAAATCACATGTTTTTTTGATTATGACATGTATTAACAGAAAAATAGAATGTCTTATTGATTTTAAATAAGACGTATTATATAATGAGTAATGTACATCAATTGCTCTTAGGAGGGGTTTTATGGCTAAATTTGTGTATCGATTTGATGAAGGCAACGCGGGCATGAAAGGTTTGCTGGGCGGTAAAGGGGCTAACTTGGCTGAAATGACCAATTTAGGATTGCCGGTTCCCAAAGGATTTACAGTGACAACAGAAGCGTGCATGAAGTATCTTGAAACGCAGCAGCTGACGGACGAACTGATCCATGAAGTTAAACAAGCTCTGGCAAATCTTCAAAAGGAAACAGGCAAGGCGTTTTCGAGTGCGACGGACTTGCTGCTTTTGTCTGTTCGCAGCGGGTCGAAATTTTCGATGCCGGGGATGATGGATACTATTTTGAATCTCGGATTAAATGATGAAAATGTGGAACGTCTGGCGCAGGAAACCAATGACGAACGATTTGCCTATGATTGTTACCGTCGTCTGCTGCAGATGTTTGGAAACGTTGTTTATGAAATAGACAGCAGCCGGTTTGAAAACTATTTAGATTTTTTCAAAACTAAACACGGCTATGAGTCGGACGCTGATTTTACAGCGGAAGATTTAAAAGAAGTCGTAACTTGTTTTAAATCAATCTACATGGAATCTAAAAAGAAAGAATTTCCGCAAAATCCTGAGACACAATTATTTGATGCCATCGAAGCTGTATTCCGCTCTTGGAACAATGGACGGGCGAAAGTTTACCGGTCGATTCATGATATTCCTGATGATCTTGGGACAGCTGTCAATGTGCAGCTGATGGTCTTCGGAAACAGTGGTTCAAACAGTGCCACTGGTGTTGCATTCACACGGAATCCGGCTACCGGCGAGAAAAAGATTTTTGGGGAGTACTTGCTGAATGCACAAGGCGAAGACGTGGTTGCAGGTATCCGTACGCCAAATCCGATGAGCGAATTAGCCACTGCGATGCCGGAAGCTTATACCGAGTTTGAAAAGGTAGCAGCCAGATTGGAAGCTCATTACGAAGACATGCAGGACATTGAATTCACAATTGAAAAAGGCAAGTTGTATTTTTTGCAAACACGAAACGGCAAACGTACCGCGCAATCAGCATTTAAAATTGCGGTGGATTTAGTCAAGGAAGGGATTACCACTAAAGAGAAGAGTTTGATGAAGATTGACCCGAATTCCGTCAATCAGCTGCTTCATCCGGTATTTTCCGATGAAGACCTCAAGTCTGCGACGCTGGTTTCAGCAGCCGGTCTGCCGGCCAGCCCGGGAGCTGCATCGGGCAAAATTTATTTTGATGCAGATGCGGCTAAAGAGCACGCCTTGCTTGGCGAGAAAGTTATTTTGGTCAGACAGGAAACTTCGCCGGAGGATATTCAGGGAATGGTCAGCAGTGAAGCAATCGTCACCAGCCGCGGCGGCATGACGTCGCACGCCGCTGTCGTCGCCAGAGGGATGGGGACATGCTGTGTGGCGGGCTGCGGTGATTTGGAAATCGACGAGTTTCATAAAACAGTGACGTATCCCGGCGGCCAATTGTCAGAAGGTGATGTCATCTCTGTCGATGGCAGCCGCGGCGAGATTTATCTTGGGGACATCCCGACGACAGTGACCGAAGAAGGCGAAAATTTCAGGACGATCATGAGCTGGGCTGACGAGTTTGCCAGGCTGTCTGTGCGGATGAATGCGGAGACTGTGAACGACATTAAAGCAGGGTTGGCTTTTGGTGCTGCCGGGATTGGTCTGGCACGGACGGAGCATATGTTTTTCGGTCCGGAACGTCTGTTGGAGATGCGCCGGTTCATCTTGGCAAACACTGTTGAAGAACGCAAGCACGCGCTGCAACAGCTGCTGCCGTTTCAGCAAGCGGATTTTGAACAAATATTCAAACTGGCCGGAGAGCGCCCAGTTGTGATTCGCCTGCTTGACCCGCCGCTGCATGAGTTTTTACCGACTAACCGCAAAGAACTGGAACATATTGCCAAAGAGCTGGATATGCCTGTTCAAGAGTTGGAGCGCCGTGTGATTGACTTGAAAGAAATCAATCCGATGCTGGGCCACCGCGGGTGCAGACTAGCGATGACATATCCGGAGTTGTATGAGATGCAGGCAGAAGCGATTATCCGAAGTGCTGTCCGTTTGAAGCAGGCGGGGCAGAATGTGCAGCCGGAAATCATGATTCCGCTGGTGGGTATGACAAGGGAGTTAACGGATCTGACTGAACGGTTGAACAAAAAAATAGCCGCCGTTTTAGCGGAAACCGGCGATTCAATTTCCTACACGATCGGCACCATGATCGAGCTGCCGCGAGCCTGCTTTATTGCAGATGAGTTAGCTGAAGCAGCCGGCTTCTTCAGCTTTGGCACTAATGACTTGACGCAGATGACTTACGGCTTTTCGCGGGATGATTCGGCTAAATATATCAATCAATATTTGGAAGACGGTGTACTGGCACAAGACCCGTTTCAAACGCTGGATGAATCGGGTGTGGGTGAACTGATTCGGATTGCTGTGGAAAAAGCCAGAGCGGAAAAACCGTCATTGAAAATAGGTGTGTGCGGGGAACTGGGCGGCGATGCCGAGTCCATCGCATTTTTCCACGATGTCGGACTGAACTATGTGTCATGTTCACCATTCAGAATTCCAGTGGCGCGGATTGCAGCAGCCCAAAGTGCTATCAGGGGAGTTGAGCGGAATTAACAACTAAGATATAAAGGGGAACAGTTATGGAATTAAGTGAGCGTCAGAAAAAAATTATTGACATTGTGAAACAGAACGAGCCGATCAGCGGGGACAATATCGCGGCCCAGCTTGGGCTCACGAAGCCGACACTGCGCAGTGATTTGGCGGTTCTGACAATGACAGGCATTTTAGATGCGCGGCCAAAAGTAGGGTACATTTATTCAGGATTGAGCTTTGATCCTTTGCTGCACGAAGAGCTGTTTGATAAAAAGATTGGTGACATGATGTTGTCGCCGGTTATTGTCACTCCCAATACGACTGTTCAAAGTGCAGTCACAGATTTATTCATGTATGATGTTGGCTCGTTGTACGTGGTGAGCGAGGAAACAGGGGAGATTGTCGGACTGGTTTCCCGCAAAGATTTGTTACGGAGTATGATGAACACTAATGATAATCAGACCCCAGTAGCAGTCATCATGACGCGTATGCCGAACATTATTATGTGCGATCCGGAAACGACAGTGCTGGAAGCAGGGCGGCTGTTGACGTTGCATGAGGTTGACTCGCTTCCTGTCGTGGAGCACAAAGCATCCAAAAAAGTGATTGGCAAGATTTCTAAAACGCGTGTGATGGAGCATTTTATTCAAATAGGTATTGAGGAGGAAAAGAATGCGTAGAGCAAATGAAAATGAGGCAAAGATATTTGTGGTGTCAGACTCAATCGGAGAGACCGCTCAACGGGTGATAAATGCTGTGCTGGCGCAGTTTCCCACATTAACAGATATTGAAATCAAAAAATTTCCGTTCATCAACAGTGAAGAAGATCTGGTTCCGGTATTGGCTGATGCCTTGCAGGAAAAAGCGATTGTTGTGACGACTCTTGTGGATGAGGGATTAAATCAGCGTTGCGCAACTTTCGCCAGAAAGACAGGATTGCGTTACATTGATTACATGTCCGACTTGATTCGCATGGTGTCCGAGCAAACGAATGTCGAACCTGTTTATAAGAGCGGGTCACTGCACCAGCTGGACCGGGAATATTTCGATCGTATCGAGGCTGTCGAGTTCGCCGTGCGGTATGATGACGGCAAAGATGCGAAAGGTTTTCTAAAGTCGGATATTGTGATTCTCGGGATTTCCCGGACATCGAAGACACCGTTAAGTATGTACTTGGCGAATAAGTCTTATAAAGTGTCCAACTTGCCGCTGATTCCCGAAGTACCGGTGCCCCAAGAAATATTTCAAATCGAACCGCGGCGTCTCATCGGACTGACGGCAGAACCTGAATACATCATGAATGTGCGTCAGGCGCGACTCAGTTCGCTGGGGCTGGGCGGGGAGTCTGCGTATGTCAACTTGGACAGAATCAAAAATGAATTGGCCTTTTCGCAAGAGCTGTATGAAAACTTGGGAGCGACTGTTGTCAATGTCAAAAACAAGTCGATTGAAGAAGTTGCCCAATGTATCGAGCAGCATTTGCAAGAAAAATAATCGGCAAGCCGAACCGCCAGAGCATGGGAATGTCTGGCGGTTTTTTTGGATTCAATGTATAAGTTTTCTATAAACCATCAAATAAAATAGTCGAATTATTCATAAGTTCATAGTATGATGGATACTGGCATATAATCCAAATCGGAAAGGTTCGGGCTGGTTAGTTAATGAGGAAGCGAAGAAAAAAATTTAAGGTGTTAAAAAAAATCTTGCTGGTGCTGGTTATCGCAGTGCTGGCACTTACCGGTTATTCTGTGTATCGGACGAAACAACAGGTCGACTCTGTGAAGCGCTGGGAACAGATGGTGAAGGATGCCGCAGAAAAAAATGGCATTTCTGCTTATGAAGATGTTGTTCTGGCAATCATTCTGACAGAAACAAAAGGGGATCATCTGGATGTGATGCAAAGCAGTGAAAGCAAATACGGTGTGAGAAACCAGATTACGACTAGCGCTGAGAGTATTGAGTCCGGTGTGGCTTATCTTGCAAAAGTTATTCAAGAAGCTGAAAACCAAGGATGCGATGTCTGGACGGCAGTACAAGCTTATAATTTTGGCATCAATTATATCCAATATATTGCAGAAAACGGTCAAACCAATACTGTCGAGCTGGCAGAATCGTATTCCCGCGATATTCTTTCGCCGATGCTTGGCAATACGACCAAGGAAACTTACTTTCACAGACATCCGCTGACTTTGATTCACAATGGCGGTCAACTGTATAAGAATGGCGGTAATTTTCTGTACGCTGATACAGTCAAGTTGAATATGAAGATAATGTCTTTTTTTTCGGCATTTCAATAAAAAAGCTTCCGTCCCTCAAAGGACAGAAGCTTTTTGTTATTATTTGTATTTTTCTTCCAGACGGCTCATCCACCAGCCTAATGCAGCACCCAAAAAGCAGGAGATAATGCAGGCCAGATAACCAGTTAATGAAAACCCGCTGTAATCGACTGGAATAATCATAACGGTTGAAGCGAACACGATACCCATGATGAAATGGTACAATTTTGCGTAGTATTTATTGAAAATGTAGTCCATCACTTTAGACAAACCAAGCACACAAACGGCGCCGCCCAGAGCAATGGGAATCATGACGCTGAAGTCAAGAGTTTTGATTCCGTCTGACATGGCTTTATACATACCCATATAAAGGAGGAAGTTTGACGGGCTAAGGCCAGGTACAATAACACCTAGACCGATGAGCGCACCGGCAATCATCCATGTGCCGAAATTTTGGGCAACGCTGCCGCTGAATAATTTCTGACCGTAAATAAGAAACAGCAGCCCGACAGTAAATGTGATAGCCATGACGATATAATCAGGCGTTTGTCTGCCTTTTTTGCCTGATTCGCGCCAAAGTGACGGTACAGTACCAATGATGCAGCCGACAAAGAACCACATGATGACTGTTTCATATTCTCCGATGGCGAAGCTGACCACAAAGGACAGTAAAAAGATGCCGGTAATCCCCCCTAAGCCTACTGGCAGGAAGAAGAAAAAGTTTTCTTTGAAGTTTTTGGTAATATTCGCTAAAAAAGAAATAATCCGCTCATAAATGCCGAAAATTGCTGCCAGGGCACCTCCGCTGACACCTGGCAGGATAAAACCGGACCCGATGAACATGCCTTTGACAAACCGCAAGAACCATTCTTTGGTGTGAGCTTTTTCTAATGAATCAGATTTGTTCATAAAGAACCTCCTAAATAAAAATATAACTTCTCTATCATACCTTAGTTGCTGCGAAAAAAACAGTGGCAATCCCAGTCTTATACTTCTTTTAAATTTTTGTTTGCTGTCTGACCGTATACTAATGAGCGGACAAACTGGTAGTAGCGTTCTGTGTCGCTGAGATAGGCATCGGCATGGGCGGCGCTTTTGACGAGATAAAGTTCTTTTGGTGCCGAACAGGCCTGATACAATTGATGAACCATGGATGTCGGGACAAATGTGTCTGTGTCGCCATGGATGAAGAGCACCGGTATGCGGATGCGCTGCACTGCCGCACGCGTGTCGCCTTCGGAGAAGAAAAATCCCGCGAATAGTTTGTTAAAAAGACTGGCAATATGAAGAAGCGGAAAGGTCGGAAGTTTCATCACCTGCTTCATCACATAGCGGAGTTCTTCGGAGACGGACGAAAAGCCGCAGTCAGCAATCACGCCTTTGACTTGCTCCGGCAGCGACTGTTCGCCGGCAGTCATGAGGACAGCCGCTGCCCCCATGCTTATCCCTTGCAAGTATATTTCCTGCTGAGGTCCGTATTGTTCAATCAGCCAGTCCAGCCACTGCAGGCAGTCGAGCCGGTCCATCCAGCCAAATCCGATATAGTTGCCTTCACTGTGGTGATGGGCACGGTTATCGACGACCAGTACATTCATCTGCAGTTTTTCGAGAAACATCGGGATGTGGTACATATATTCTTCAAAACCGCCGTCGCAGCGGTAGCCGTGTATTGCCAGCACTGTTTTATCTGTTGGTTCGTTTGCTTCGAAATAATAGCCAGCCAACCGTTTTTTTTGACTGTTTTTAATGTAGACAGTCTTGTAGCCCCATTTTTCCAGCCATTCGAGCTGTTCGTTTCTATGCGCATAAAAGTATTCTTTTTGGGGAGAAAGTGTTTCTGGCGATATGGATAGTTGAAATGATGTGTTGCGCAAGGAAATGATTTGAAAGACGCGATAGCCTGCTGCAGCAAGCGCGAGCATAATCAAGCCTGCGACAAGTAAAATGACACTGATACTCACAATGACCCTTCTTTCCTGTTGTGTTGTCACTGTTTAGTATATAAAAAGTATGACTGAAATACCAACAGAAATGTGATTGTTAAACATTCATTAATCTTTTGTTTAACGACAAGTGTCAAAAAAATTTGCTATAATGGAGATACTATCAAGAAAAGGAGAGATACGATGAAAATTGTGGTGCTTGGCGGCGGATATTCCACCGAAAGAGAGGTATCGCTAGTGACAAGTCAGGGTATTTGCCGGGCATTGAATGCCAACGGCCATCAGGCTGTTCTGATTGACATGGCGTTAGGGCTTGACACATTCAGCTCGTTTGCTTCTGTTTATGATGCACAAAAGGAAATGACTACAACTTATACCATCGAAGCCAGTGTTGGCGAAAGTGTGCTGGATGAACAGTCGTCAGTTTTCGGACCTCATGTTCTGAAAATCTGTCAATTGGCTGATATTGTATTTATTGGTCTGCACGGCGAAACTGGAGAGGACGGCAAAGTTCAAGCAACATTTGATACGTTAGGTATTCGCTACACAGGATCGGGTTTTCTGGCGTCAGCTTTGGCAATGGATAAGCACTTGTCTAAAATACTGATGGCCCATCACGGTATCCGGACACCAGCGTACCACACGATTCAGAGTGTCTCCCAATTTGACGACTTGTTGCCTCACCTGGCACTGCCCTGTGTGGTCAAACCGGCTAGCGGCGGTTCCAGTATTGGTGTCGTGATTGCACAGACCGTTGAAGAGTGCCGTCAAGGAGTTGAGGCTGCCCTTTTCTTGGACTCAACAGTTATTATTGAAGAATTTGTTGATGGACGGGAATTTTCATGCGGCTTTCTTGGCGACCAAATATTGCCCGCTGTTGAAATTATTCCAAAGCAGGGGTTTTATGATTACCGCAATAAATATCAGCCGGGTGCCACCGAAGAGGTGTCTCCACCGGATATTTCCGATGAATTGCATCACACAATTCAAGACATGACACGGCAGGTTAAAGAATTGCTGCATCTTGAAGTTTATGGCCGCGTGGATTTCTTGGTTGATCAGGATGAGCGAGTTTACTGCATTGAAGCCAATACACTGCCGGGGATGACGCCGACCAGTCTTTTGCCGGTCGAAGCGCAAGCCGTCGGAATATCGTATAATGACTTGTGTGAGAAAATCATGCAGGAATCACTGAAATAATGTTGTGATTAGAATGAAAGAAGAAGAGCATACCAACTTCTTCTTTTTTTTGTTATACTGTTTCTTGAAAGTGAGTTGAGAGTCGTGTTGGATTTGTACCGATATTTAGAAGCCGGCCAGATGAATATCTCCAATCTGGTGTTGAGCTGTTACCACCGCATCGGGATGACAGACAAAGAACTGCTGCTGTATTTGCAGTTGAGTTATGATGCCCAAAAAGGAGACTTTTTCCCTGATTTAGCAGAAGTCGGCGAGCGGATGGGAGAAAAACAGGACACGGTGTTCCAGCTTGTCCAGTCGCTGATTTCCAAAAAAGTGATTGCCATTAAAACACAAAAAAATGCCGAGGGGAAAACACAGGACGCCTATGACCTGACGCTGTTTTTCCAAAAAGTGGCTTATTACTTCGAACAAGTGGAGCAGCAGCAACAGCAGCAGGAAAAGAAAAATGATGTCCGCGAATTGTACCAGCGGTTCGAAAAAGAATTCTCAAGACCGCTGTCGCCGATTGAAATCGAAACGATTGGCATGTGGCTGAATGAAGATAAATACAGTGTCGAGCTGATACAGCTGGCTTTACGGGAAGCAGTCTTGAATCAGGCATACAGTTTGAAATACATCGACCGGATTTTGCTGGCATGGGAACGGAAGAATCTGAAAACGAAAGACCAGGTTCAAAAAGACCAGCTCCGCAGGCGCGAACAAATCCAGGACCAGACTGTTCAGGAAGATGAGCAGCTGCCGGAAGTACCGCTATATAATTGGCTTGAGCCGGATAAAAACGGGAGGGGATAAGGTGCTTTCAAAAGCAAAAACACAAGAAGCAGTTAAGCGCATGGAGCAATTATTTCCAGATGCAAAAGGGGAATTGAATCACAATTCGCCGTTTCAGCTGCTGATAGCAGTTATTTTAAGTGCACAGGCGACCGATGTTTCGGTCAACAAAACGACGCCGGAGCTGTTTGCGGCTTATCCGACACCGGAGGCGCTGGCAGCAGCGCCGTTGGATGATGTCATGGCCAAAATCCGGACGATTGGTTTATATAAAAATAAAGCGAATAATATTAAAAAGACCGCACAGATGCTGCTGGATGATTTTGGCGGCCAAGTGCCGCAAACCATTGAGGAGTTGATGACTTTGCCCGGTGTCGGACGAAAGACCGCCAATGTGGTTGCCGGCGATGCTTTCGGCGTACCTGCAATTGCAGTCGACACCCACGTTGAGCGTGTATCCAAACGCTTGCGGATTTGCAAGCAGTCAGCCTCAGTCACTGAAGTTGAAGAGACGCTGATGAAAAAAATCCCAAAGGAAAAATGGGTCCAGACACATCACACGATGATTTTATTCGGCCGTTATCACTGCACTGCGCGCAGTCCCAAATGCGACGACTGCCCGCTGCTCGATTTATGTGCATTTGGCCAGAAAGAAACAGACCGTAAGGGAAAGTAAACACACTGTTAATTTACATTTAGTATGGAGCCACCCTCCAGATGTTTGAACAAACATTTAACATCTGGAAGGCGGTTTTTTGTATGCTTTAGAGCCGTCGGCAGTTCAAATGTCCTAGCGGCTTGCAGGTATTTTTATGTATTTTTGCATTTGTTGGCGCTTAATTCCCTTGTTGCATAAAGTATTTATGCAACATAATGATTAATGTTGCAAAGCCAGCAGGGACAAGAAAGTAGTGTACAATTAAGATGCTTATGAATTGTAAGAGTCTCATGTTGCATACGACTATGTGAAAAAATGGTGACTAAAACCTTTTGAACAGAAAGCGTTTTTTCGATAGATTATAAGTATAGAAAGGAAAAAGGGATATGGAATTAGATAAACGGTCAATGAAAGTCTTGGAAAAATTGATACAAAACCCTAGTATTTCAAGCAAGGATTTATCACTAAGTTTTGAATTGTCCCGCGGGCAATTGAATTATACGATAAAAAAAATCAATGACTATCTTGAAGAAAAGGGACTTGGCATTATTACTAGGACAAGACAGGGAAAGTTTTTAATTGAAGAGGAGGTTATTTTTGAATTCAGCAAGCTGTTCAATGTGACAGAACTGTCGGTTGAAGATTACATTCTTTCGATGGAAGAACGAATCTATGTGACGCTGTTGATTATTCTCAGCCGTGAAGAATACCTTTCTTTAGACCATTTAGTTGACGAGCTGGGAGTCAGCAAGAACACCATTCTTAGAGATGTCAAAGAGTTAAATCTGCTTTTAGATGAATATCATCTCAGTCTTCATTTCGATCGGGCGAGCGGTTATGTTATTCAAGGCGATGAGTGGAACAAGCGGCTAGTGTTGAAAAACATCATTGAAAAATTGTATACCAGAAGCATCGGCGAGGCGCTGATACTAAAGGCGTCTAAAATCGACAAAGATGAGCTGAGAGATTTCCGAGACAAAATTTATAAAATTGAAAAAGAATTATCAGTTGAGTATACGGATGACCGCATTCTGGCCCTCCCTTTGTTGATGATTATTATTATCAGAAGGATAGAAAGGGGCAGATTGATTAACTACTCTTTCAAAATCAATGCACGGGAGTTGTCTGATACGAAGGAATACCTCGTAACAGACAAACTGTTTTGGGATATGGAAGACATCAATGAAAATGAAAGACTTTATTTAACACTACAGCTGCTTACGACCAACGTCTCCCGAAAAAACATTTTGTCCGTCAATCAGCTGACGAAGATGAAACATGCGGTGGAAGAAAGCATCAATAAATTTGAAAAAATAGCGTTTATAACCATACAGGATAAACAGGCTCTAATTGACAAACTGATGGTCCATATGTCGCCGGCTTATTACCGCATAAAATATGATATGAATCTGAATAATAATTATCTCAATATGAATGACAATTCCGATTTGAGTTCTATTTATTTCCTAGTCAGTAAATCAATTTTTCCTTTAGAATTATTTTTTGATAAAAGTTTGCCGAAAATCGAAATTTTCTTTATCACGCTGATCATCTCAGGACACTTAATGAGTAACGATCATCTGCTTAAAATAAATCAGCACAAAAAAGCGATTATTGTTTGTCCGAATGGTCTTTCCATTTCTTCACTTTTAGAAAAGACACTGGAAACGATTTTACCGGAAATCGAGTTTATCAGCACAATGTCGACTAGAAGTTTTTACAAGTCGGATATTGAAGATGTTGATTATGTTTTTTCTGTTGTTCCACTGGAAACTGAAAAAAAAGTATTTTTAGTTGACAGCTTTTTATCAGACAAAGATAAGGTTCAGCTAAGAGATGAGGTTTTGACTTATGACGAAGAGAATCTCTTAGAACAAATTTCTGTAGATGAAATCATAAATATCGTCAAAAAATATGCAGTTATTGAAAATGAAGCGATGTTAAGAAAAAGTCTCCAAAACAGCAAAAAAGTGAGCGAGTCTTACATAAGCAAACCGCAATATGGTGTAGGATTAAAGGATTTATTAACAGAGGATGCTGTTCTGTATTACCCTAATGAAGTTTCTTGGCAAAGAGTCATCCATGATTTGGGCACTATTTTATACGATAAGGATATTATCACAAAAGGATACATTGAAACGATTATTGATCAAATGCCCCAGTTGCCGTCGTATGTCTTGTTAGGCAATAAGATAGCTTTACCACATGCAAGTCCGGAGTTTGGTGCGAAAAAGTTAGGAATCAGTGTTGCCGTTTTAAAACACGGCATAGCCAGTGAAGCAGGTGAGATTAAAACAATAGTTTTGTTGTCCTCAATAGACAAGGAAGAACATATCAATGTCCTTTATGAACTACTAAATTTATCTATGTCTACTCGGCTGAATGATGTGGAGAAAAAAACAACTGAATCAGAAATATTAAGAGAACTATGTAAATTTAGTATTGAGGAGGGAAAAAAATGAGCTATGAAGAACTGTTTAACTTTTTAACACCGTCATTGTCTTTTTTTAACAAAAAAATAGCGTCAAAAGATAGTTTGTTTGAAGACGTTTATGAATATGCGTTGAAACAAGGATTTGTCACGGAGGAATTTCTTGAAAAGATTACCTTACGGGAAAAAACTTTCCCCACAGGTATCAGTCTAGGAAACATCGGGGCAGCCATTCCCCATACAGATGCAGACTATGTCAAGAAAGAATTTATTGCTGTTTATGTGCTGGATGAACCGGTGGTTTTTCAATCAATGGAAGATAACACGCAAGACGTGTTAGTGACAATCGTCTTTGTCTTAGGTTTAAGGAAGCCGCACAGCCAATTGGAAATGTTGCAGACACTGATAGCATTGCTGCAAGACGAAAAAGTCATCACAAAATTCACACAGTTAAATAGTTTTGATGAACTTAAAACATTATTAATTGAAGAGGGAGATCAGAAAGATGAAAAAAATTAGGGTTCTAATCGCATGTGGTGCAGGAATTGCAACATCAACAATTGTGGTTAAAAAAGTGGAAGAATTGTTTGCAGCAAACGGGATACCTGCCGAAATTATTCAAATAAAAATTTCGGAGGCAGCGAATAAACAGGCAGAAGCTGACATGTTAATATCAACGACGATGTTCCCGACAGAATATTCCATTCCGGCAATTAAAGGCATGGCGTTTCTAACTGGCATCGGGGTAGATAAAGCGGAGGCCGAAATTGTTTCTGTTGCAAAGGATATTTTAAACAAGTAAAAAATCGGAGGATGATACAGTATGGATAGTTTAATGAATGTTGTTCAAGGGATATTAAATTTAGGCCCTAGTGTGATGTTACCGATTATCATATTCATTGTTGGTATCGTGTTTCGTGTAAAGCCTACTAAAGCATTGCTTTCAGGGATCACAGTGGGTATCGGGATGATTGCCATCAACCTCGTCATTAATTTATTAACGACCAGTGTTGGTCCGGCAGCTCAAGCCATGGTGGAACGATTTGGATTGAATTTAACGATTATTGATGCCGGCTGGCCGACTGTCGCAGCAGGCACGTGGGCGCAGCCGATTGCCGCTGTCATGATTCCTGTTATTTTAATCGTGAATATTGTGATGCTGATGTTTAATTGGACTAAAACGTTAAACATTGATATTTGGAATTATTGGCACATGAGTGCAGTAGCCGCAACAGGTTACATCGTTACCGGCAATTTCTTGTTCGGGATATTAATGGGAATCATTTGTACAGTAGTGGTTCAAATCATGGCAGACAAAACTGCCCCGCAAATCCAAGAATACTATGGTTTAGATGGCGTCACTTTCTCTACCGGTTCAACGATTGGTTATGCTATGTTAGGTATTCCGATTGGCCGACTGGTAGCTAAGATTCCAGGTATTAAAAAACTGGACGTCAATCCGGAAACCATCCAAAAAAGATTTGGTGTGTTTGGCGAGCCGATGGTCATGGGTATCATTATTGGTGCTGCCCTTGCTTTTCTAGGCGGCTATGACTTGGGCGGTATCGTCGAAATGGGAATGACAATGGGGGCTGTCATGTTCTTAATGCCGCGAATGGTCAAAATCTTGATGGAAGGATTGATTCCTATTCAAGAAAGTGCCCAGAAATTATTACAAAGCAAGTATGGAGACCGCGAGATTTATTTAGGAATGGACGCGGCGCTGTCCACGGGTGCGCCTGCCACGTTAGCGACAGGTCTGCTGATGGTTCCGATCACATTGTTTTTAGCTGTTATTTTACCAGGCAACAGAGTCCTGCCATTCGGTGATTTAGCCACAATTCCGTTCTTTGTCGGGATGATTGTTCCAAGCAGAAAAGGAAATATTTTGCATTCAGTTATTACATGTACGATTGTGATGGTCTTTGCGCTCTTGATGGCGACCGACTATTCTCCGATTCTTACATCCATGGCTGAAGGAATTGTCGAGTTTCCGGAAGGGGCTGCTCAAATCACTAATCTGGATACAGGCGGTAACTTCTTGAAATGGGTACTGTTCAAGATTTCGGAGTTAGTTTCTACTATTATTTAAAAAAGAAAGAGATGAGTCGTTTGGAAATGATAGGAGTTTGTAAAACGAAGAACGGTTACGATCAAATGGAACTGATTAAGTTGGAGGTCCCAAAGCCGACTGAGGATAAAGTGTTAATCGAAGTTGCCTACACCGGTATCTGCGGTTCAGACATTCACACGTTCAAAGGGGAGTACAGTAATCCTACGACACCAGTCATATTAGGTCATGAATTTTCAGGAAAAGTTGTGGAAGTCGGCGAAGACGTCACAAAGGTCAAAGTGGGCGACAGGGTCACCAGTGAAACGACTTTTTCAGTCTGCGGCGAGTGTGAATACTGTCAAAGCAAAAATTATAACTTGTGTCCGTACCGCAAAGGATTAGGCACTCAACAAAATGGCAGTATGGCAAACTTTGTCTTGGCAAGAGAAGAAAGTATTCATCTATTGCCGGATACGCTTAGTTACGAAGGAGCAGCCATGTCTGAGCCGTTAGCATGTTGTGTACATGCGATGTATCAAAAATCCAGACTGGAACTGAAAGATACGATTTTGATTATTGGCCCGGGGCCGATAGGGTTGTATTTATTGCAAATAGCCAAAGAAATAGGTTCGACCGTCATTGTTTCAGGGATTACTCAAGACATGCACAGGCTGGAACTAGCAAAAGAACTTGGCGCCGACTACATCATCGATACACAAAAAGAGTCATTAAAAGAGTTGATCAATCAAGTCACTGACGGTGCGGGTGTTGATAAAGTTTATGATGCGTCAGGTTCGATTCACGCAATTAATGATTGTATTCCTTACATCAAGAAAAAAGGAGAACTGATTCAAGTCGGCTTATTTAAAGACAAATTTAATTCAGTCGATTTAGAATCAATCATTCAAAGGGAAATCAGCTATGTGGGCAGCCGCTCGCAAAATCCTGAAGACTGGCCGATCGCGATTCATTTATTGGATAAAGGTGCAATTTCAGTGGATAAAATGATAACAAAGGTCTTTGAATTGGAAAATTGGCGGGAGGCATTTAATGCAGTCATGTCAGGCAAAGAAATAAAAGTCATGATTAAATCCAACGACGTTAAATAATGCTAGTGACAACCTATTCTTTTAGTAATAGGTTGTCATCATCTTACGCTTATTTGTGAATAAGAAAACAAACTAAAAAGGAACCAGTCAGTTCCAAATGGAGGTATCGTGAATAGTGAAAATAGTCATAGGAAACGACCATGCAGGTTTTGAATTAAAAGGGGCAATTGTCACATGTTTGGCAGGACAGGGACACGAGGTCATTGATTGCGGGAGTTTTACTACGGAATCCATGGATTTTCCGGTTTCTGTCAAAAGAGTTATTACCAAACTGAGAGAACTGGATGATGCTTTGGGTATTTTGGTTTGCGGAACAGGGGTAGGCATGTCGATTGCAGCCAACAAGTATGACGGGATACGTGCAGCACTGGTGCACGACTTGTTTACGGCACGGATGACTCGGGAGCATAATGACAGCAATGTATTGTGTCTGGGCGCAAGAGTAATTAGCGAAGATGATGCGCTGAATATCGTTAACACATGGCTCAGCAGTTCATATTTAGGCGGAAAATATGATGTGAGAAATAAGATGATTCGCGACATTGAGGTGACTGAACAATGCTAGTTGGTGCTTCGATTCTGGATGTTGACTACTTGGAAATGGAAAAGAAAATCAGAGACGTGGAAAAAAGCGGTGCTGATTGGCTTCATCTTGATGTCATGGACGGTAATTTTGTTCCGAATATTAGTTTTGGCGTTAAACTGATAACTGACATCAAACAACGGACAAATTTATTTTTAGACTGTCACTTAATGGTGCAAAATCCGACACACATTGTACAAGAACTGATCAAGGCCAACGTTGACCAAATAACTTTGCATATAGAATCTGACGGAGATATTCTCCACCTATTACGTACAATAAAGAGTCACGGCATAAACGCAGGCATTGCCTTAAATCCGGAGACAGAGATCAACCAAATCGCTGCGTGTTTACCATTGGTTGACCTTGTGTTACAAATGACGGTTGTGCCAGGGAAAGGCGGACAGTCATTTATTGAAAAAACTATGGCAAAGACAAACTATTTAGCAGATTACAAAAGACGCAACAAGTTGAACTATATAATTCAAGTCGATGGTGGTATAAACCATCAAACAGTATTGCTCTGTAAAGAAAACGGTGTGGATTCTGTTGTAGCAGGCAGTTTTTTGTTCCATTCGCCAGCTATCAAAGAACGCGTAAACATGTTGAAGGGCTAAACGTTTGACTGATGCAGCCAGCTCAGGGAGATATTGAATGAGCAACATACATTACCTTGAAAAAAACTCAGATAAAATGATACTTGCCCCCTCACGCCATTGGCATTGAGAGGGCAAGTATCACTGTCTGAGGTTTTACTCTTTTTTATTTGTGTCCGGATTGTTATTTGCTGGAGGAGCCGAGCTGTTTTGAGCCGGCGGTTCCGAGCTTGGTTGAGACGGTGTCGGCGCCGGAGCTGACTCGCTAGGCGGTGTCTGACTGCTTGATGGCGGCGTCTCGGACTCTTCTGATGTTTCAGACGAACTGACGGTCGTTTCTTCTTCTGTGACAGTCACTTCGGTTGTGGTCGTCCAAGTTCTTGAATAGTTAAATTGATCGTTGACATGGTCTTTCACATAGACTTCGTTCCCCACTCTGACCACACTGTCAGGCTGTTTCCAGTCGGTGCTTTCCATGTCTGTGTAAAGATAGGACATGAAGTTGCGGTAAATGTCCATCGCTAGTTGCTGTTCCCATGGATAAATGGCCCGTTTGTAATCTTCGTACCCTGTCCAGACCGCTAAAGCATACTTGGTCGTATAGCCGGCGAAGGTGATATCCGGGTTGCCGTAGCCTTTTACTTTTGGCAAATCGGCATCCGAATAGTTCGATGTCCCAGTCTTGCCGGCCTGATACAGCCCGGGGATGGAAGCCGCTGTCCCGGTACCCTGCTGAATAACATTTTTGAGCATATCTGTTATAATATAGGCGGTGGACTCTTTCATCGCCCGTTTGCCCTCCGGTTCGAAAACTTCTTCTGTTTCGTTCGGATAAACGACTCGGTTGACGTAAGACGGTTTGTAGTAGGTTCCGCCATTGGCAAATGCCGAGTAGGCGGCCGCTAATTTCTCCATGCTGACATTTAGCGTAATCGCTGTTGATTCATAGACAGCCTCGTCTATGCCGATTTTTTTGAGAAAGGCGGCAGATTCATCATTGCCGACTTCTTTTAATGTTTTTACAGCCGGTACGTTTCTTGATTCATACAGCGCAGCCCTGATGCTCATTGGCCCTCTATATCTAAAGTCGAAGTTATTCAGCTTCGTCCCGTCTGCATAAGTATACGGTTCGTCCACAACGATACGGCCGGAACCATAATTCAAGGTTTCGACAGCCGGCCCGTAAGCTACAATCGGTTTGGCTGTTGAGCCGATGTCCCGTTTGTTGCTCACGGCACCGTTGTACATCAACTGGCCTTTTTCTTTAATTTTGCGTCCGCCGATTTGTGCATGGACCTGTCCGTTTGTATTATCCATCAATGAAACGGCAGTCTGGAAGTCGTCGTTTGGAAAATTAATCGGCGAGTCGTCGCTGTTGACTAGGTTGTATAAATATTTTTGTGCAGCCATATCCAAATTGGTGTAGACGTCCAGCCCAGCCGTGTAGACATTTTTGCCGGTTTTTTCTTCCACTTCTTCCAAAACTTGTTTGATGTAGTTGTCCGCCACTTTCATGATTTCAGAATCAGGTTTTTGTTCGATTAATCCGTCATCAACTGGTGTCGCCACAGCTTCATCGTGTTGAGACTGCGATATCTTTTTGTCTTTGAGCATTTCATTCAGAACGATGTCCCGCCGTTTTTTGGCATCTTCCGGGTGCACATACGGGTCATAATCGTTAGGCGATTGAGGCAGACCCGCCAATAAAGCGTACTGGGCAAGTGTCAGTTCAGTAATCGGCTTGTCAAAAAAAGTTTCGGCAGCCGTCCGCATGCCGTAAACGCCGTTACTCATGTATACGCGATTGATATAGTAAGTGAGAATTTCGTCTTTTGATTTTTCCTTTTCCAGCTGGATTGAGAGCCAGGCTTCCTGAGCTTTTCGCTTCAGTGTCTGATCTTCAGTCTTTGTCGAAAAGTAAGAGAGTTTGATCAATTGCTGGGTGAGCGTACTGCCTCCCTGTAACTGATTCCCCCTAAAGTTAGAAATTGCTGCGCCTGCAATTCGTATCGGGTCCACGCCGATATGCTTTTCAAACCGTTTGTCCTCAATTGACAGGACAGCGTCTTTCAGCTGCGGCGGGATTTCATTGGATTTAATCGTTTCGCGTTTCTTTTCCCCTAACTCAAGGATGAGGTTGCCGTTGTTATCATATAGTTTGGAAGATAATGTGTCTTCAAGTTTACTGTAATCCAGTTCCGGTGTATCCTTGACATAGTAAAAAAATAGTCCGGAGCCGATGGCCAGCGGGATGAGAATGACCAGCAAAACAATGATCCCGATAATTAAACCGAGCTTTCTTTTCTTCTTGTTTTTCGCCCGTTTCTTTCCGGTCTTTGATGCGCGCATGGGCTCTTTTTCCATAAAATGAATCTCCTTTATAACATATGTTCATCCAAAACAGCCAGGTAAGGAATGCGTGGCGCGATTCCCAGGGAGATTTCATATCCGGCTGACTCGATGAGAGTCAACGGGATTGATTTTCTGCTGTTTTGGAGGTGTTTATCCCAACAGTCGATCACGTCTTCTGCCGGCAGCAGGAAGCAGCGCTTCAAACTGGAAAACCAGAGAAGGACGAAGACAACGCCGTTTTGCGAGAGACATTGTTTCATGTGGTCGATTTGGTGCTGATGGAAATTTCTCAAGGGAAACGATGTCGTGTTTTTCGTTTCTTTTGCTTCAAAGTCGATGTATCTACCTTGATAAACACCATTGTAGTCGGTCGTTGAAGCTTCTTTGTAGTAAGCTTCTGTGATGACTGCAGCACTGCGTTTCGGGTAATCAACGCTGACTACCTGAATGGGAGTTGGTTTTTTGTGAATGACGGCGATACTTTTCGCCAGATAGTACTGGTTGGTTTGATTGATGTCTTCTTCAAAAGACATCCCGCGATTGCCGAATTCCGTTTTTTTCTTCAAAATGCGGGTATTTTTTTTGCGCGGGTCGCCGGTAAAACGACCTGCGGCAGTACCGATTGGATAGTTTATTGCCACATAAATTCACACTCCTGTACGTCATTATAACAAATCACAGTGTGAATTGGAAAGAAATCAGGAAAATTAATATTATCTTATTTGTTTTTTCACAGATTTAAAAAAGAATGATTAAACTTGAAATTTGTGTGATTGGATTTGCTTTTCCGTGTATTATTCGTTACAATAAGTGCAAAATATGAAGTTTCAGAGAGAAATAATGAGGTGTAAATAATGGCAAAATTGATTTATTCAGCGCGTGAAATACTTCAAAAAGAATTTAAGACAAAAATGAGAGGTTACGACCCCATTGAGGTCGACGAGTTTTTGGATAATGTCATAAAGGATTATGAATCGTATAATAAGGAACTGATTATGCTGAAAGAAGAAAATCAGCGCCTGGTCAACAAGGTCGACCAGTTGACGAAAAATCAGGCGACCTTGTCCAGAGTCAAGCCGGATGTGCCAAAAGCAAGCTCGGCTACTAATTTTGATATTTTGAAGCGTTTGTCCAATCTTGAGAAACATGTTTTTGGCGCCAGAGTAGCAGCGGAAGACACACCTGTTTCTGCAACCAGAAGTAGCGGTGTTGCGCCTGCTGCCGCACCGGAAGAAGATTTGGAAGCCACAAAGCGTTTTTAATTGAATGATGCGTCGCAGTTTTCGGATAATCGCGGCTCGGTCGCAGAACCGGGCTGAGGAAAGTCCATGCTCGCACAGGCTGAGATGCTTGTAGTGTTCGTGCTTAACGAAAAAATAAGTTAAGGTATTCCCTATAAGGGGATAACGGCAGGAAAAACAGCTAAAACGTCAAGTCATGCTGGAGTACCCTTGAAAGTGCCACAGTGACGAAGTCGATTTAGAAATAAATCGAGTGGAACGGGTAAACCCCTCGAGCGAGCAACCCAAACATATGGTAGGGGCACCTTTCTCAAGGAACTGAACTTAGAGAAGGGACAGAGCAATCTGTAGACAGATGATTATCGTCAGCATTTTTTGACCTGAGAAGTGCTGATACAGAACATGGCTTATAGAAAACTGCGATTATCAGGTGTTCCTTCCTTTCACGGAAGGTTTTTTTATGGAAATATGTCAAACAAAACAAAGGAAGAAAACCTATGACTAAACGATTTAAATTAATTGCAACGGCTGCCAGCGGTATCGAAGCGCTGGTCGGCAGAGAACTTCGCAACTTAGGGATAGAGTGTCAGGTGGAAAACGGCAAAGCGGTTTTTGACGGCGATATGCGCACCATCATGACTGCAAATATGTGGCTGCGCACGGCTGACAGAGTAAAAATCGTCGTGGGCGAGTTCAAAGCTACAACGTTTGAAGAGCTGTTTGAAAAAACAGCCGCTTTGCCGTGGGAAGATTACTTGCCGCTGGATGCCAATTTTCCGGTTGCCGGCAAATCAATCAAATCCAAGCTGTTCAGTGTGTCAGACTGTCAGGCAATCACCAAAAAAGCGATTGTGAAACGGTTGAGCGACCATTATTCCCGCTACAGCCGGTTGCCGGAAACAGGGGCATTGTTCCAGCTGGAAGTCGCTCTTTTGAAAGACCACGTGACCTTGACGCTGGATACGACCGGCCCCAGCTTGTTTAAACGCGGCTACCGTCTCGATAAAGGCGGTGCGCCGCTCAAAGAAAATATGGCAGCGGCGATTATACTGCTAACGAACTGGCGCAAGGACCGTCCTTTTTACGACCCGGTTTGCGGGTCAGGGACATTCTGCATCGAAGCCGCCATGATTGGACACAATCTTGCACCGGGATACAATCGTGACTTTGCCTGTGAAAAATGGGCATGGTTTGATGCTGAGGCGGCGCGCCGTGTCAGAGAAGAAGCAGAAGCGCAGGCAGATTATGATGTAGAGCTGGATATACTCGGCACGGATATTGACGGCAAAATGATTGAGATAGCCAAAGCTAATGCGGAAGAAGCAGGACTGGCGGACGCCATCACGTTCAAACAGATGCAGTTGACAGATTTTACGACGACGAAGGAATATGGCGTGATAGTCGCCAATCCGCCATACGGCGAGCGTCTCGGTGAGGAAGAAGCTGTGCGTCAACTATACCGCGATATGGGGACCATGTACCGCCCGCTGAAAACGTGGAGCAAGTATATTTTGACCAGCGACTTGGCGTTTGAAACTTATTACGGCGAAAAAGCAACAAAAAAACGGAAATTATACAACGGGGCGCTGCGCACGGATTTGTTCCAGTATTGGGGCGAGCGGCCGCCAAGAAAATAAGACAGTGAAAGCAGGGATATGATGTCTAAGGAAACTGAATTTTTATCTTATTTGAAAGAAATCAGCTTGCTGAAACAGGCGACAAGTTTGCTGGAATGGGATAACAACACCGGGATGCCGGCGGCAAGTGCCGGCTATCGCGCGGAAGTTTCAGGTTATTTATCCGGTTTGGCATTTGACAAGGCGAACGGTCAGCAGATGGGCAATTTCATGGCTTACTTCGCCAACCATCCTGACGAACTTTCCCCGTTCGGACAAGCTGTTTATGAGAAAGCAAAAGAAGAATATGAATTGAATCACAGCATCCCGGCAGCAGAGTTTCAGGCGTATGCAGAGCTGACATCCAAGGCGCAGAGCATCTGGGCGGAAGCACGGGCGGCTGGCGACTTTAAACTATTTGAAGATACACTGGAACAGCTCGTTGATTTTAACAAAACTTTTATCCCGCTTTGGCGAAAACAGGAAAAGACCCCTTATGATGTCCTGCTGGACCAATATGAGCCCGGAATGACGACAGAAAAACTGGACAGCGTATTCAGCGAGCTGAAAGACGGTCTTCTGCGTCTGCGCCAACTGCTTGCGGAGAAGGGGAAGGCGCCGCGAACTGATTTTTTGACGCGGCGGGTGCCTAAAGAGCTGCAGAGACAATTCGTTACCCAAGCGGTTTCGCAGTTAGGCTATGATTTCAACCGCGGACGGCTCGATGAAACAGTTCATCCGTTCATGATGAACGTGAACCGCAACGATGCCCGCATTACCACGCGCTGGATGGAAAACCAAGTGCAAATGGCTGTGTTTGGTGTCATTCACGAAGCAGGGCACGGCATCTATGAGCAGAATATTGATGCGCTGTATGACTATACGCCGCTTGCCGGTGGTGTTTCGATGGGGATTCATGAGTCCCAGTCATTGTTTTACGAGAAAATGATTGGCGGACATCCGCATTTTTGGGACACACAGTACCCAATATTCCGGCAAATCACCGGCGACACGTTTCAGGATATTGACTGCAAGACGTTTTATAACGGACTGCACAAAACAGAAAGCAGCTTGATTCGCATCGAAGCTGATTCGCTGACGTACCCGCTGCATATCATTATCCGGTATGAAATAGAAAAAATGCTGTTCAACGGAGATGTTTCTGTGGCAGAATTACCGCAAATCTGGAATGACAAATACGAGGAATATTTGGGTATTCGTCCGGAAAATGACGGGGAAGGCATCCTGCAAGATATTCACTGGGCGGGTGGTAGTTTCGGTTACTTCCCTTCCTATGCACTCGGTTATATGTATGCGGCGCAATTATATGCGGCTATGAACAAGGAGCTGTCGGTTGATGATCTGTTACTAGCCGGGGACTATTTGCCGATTCGCGCTTGGCTGACCCGGCACATCCATCAGTTTGGCGGTTCGCGCAAACCTGACCAGCTGATTCGTGAAGCAACTGGAGAGGCACTGAATCCCAAGTATTTGCTTGACCATTTGGAAAAAACATACAGGGCTGTCTATGACGTGAGATAAGCTGTAAGCAAGAAGAAGGCCGCTTGGCGGGCAGCTTTCCTTCTTGCTTTTTGGTTATTCCTGACTTTAGAGATGATTTTTTTAATTTTTTACAGTATACTAGCATAGGAAGATTTTAGAGATGAGGGACAGAACGAATGGCACAATTATTTTTTAAGTATGGTGCAATGAACAGCGGCAAAACAATTGAGATTCTTAAAGTTGCCCACAATTATGAAGAGCAAGGAAAATCAGTCATCATCATGACCAGCAGTCTCGACAACCGGGATGAGATAGGTGTGGTGTCCAGCCGGATTGGATTACGGCGGGAAGCGATTCCGATTTATCATGAAACCGATGTGTTTGAGATGATTGGCCAAGTAACACCAAAACCTTACTGCATACTGATTGATGAATCTCAATTTTTAGAAAAGCATCACGTTCTGGCTTTTGCAAGAATTGTGGATGAGCTGGATATTCCGGTCATGGCATTCGGACTGAAAAATGATTTCCGCAATTCGCTGTTTGAAGGGTCTGAGTATTTATTGCTGTACGCAGACAAAATTGAAGAACTGAAAACCATCTGCTGGTTCTGTCACAAAAAAGCTACTATGAATCTGCGGCTCCAAGACGGCAAACCAGTGTACACTGGCGAGCAAATCCAGATCGGCGGCAATGAGTCTTACTTTCCGGTCTGCCGGAAGCATTACCTCAATCCCCCGATATAGCGTCAGATGCGAGCTGTTTAAGAAAAAGACTAAGTATAGAGTAAAAAGGAGAAAAAAATAATTATGTTTGATCAGTTACAAGCGATTGAAGACAGATATGAAGAGCTTGGCGAGCTGTTGAGCGACCCGGATGTCGTCAGCGATACAAAACGCTTTATGCAGTTGTCAAAAGAAGAAGCAAGCACACGGGAGACGGTAGAAGTTTACCGCCGCTATAAACAAGTAGTGACAGGTATTGAAGAAACAGAAGAACTGTTGAACGAGAACTTGGAAGATGACATGCGCGAATTGGCAAAAGAAGAATTGTCTGATTTAAAAGAGGAAAAGGAGCAGTTGGAAGAACAAATCAAAGTGCTGCTGCTGCCTAAAGACCATAACGACGATAAAAATATCATCATGGAAATCCGCGGTGCTGCCGGCGGAGACGAAGCGGCGTTATTTGCAGGCGATTTGCTGAATATGTACCAAAGCTATGCGGTATCCCAGGGCTGGAAGTTTGAAGTCATGGAAGCTAATATCACCGGTATCGGCGGGTATAAAGAAGTCATTGCGATGATTTCAGGAGAGAGTGTGTTTTCGAAGTTGAAATATGAAAGCGGCGCGCATCGAGTCCAGCGTGTGCCGCAGACAGAGTCTCAAGGACGTGTCCACACGTCAACGGCAACGGTCGTGGTCCTGCCGGAAGTGGAAGATGTGGAAGTGGAGCTGGATGATAAGGATATTCGCGTGGATATTTATCATGCCAGCGGTGCCGGCGGCCAGCACGTCAACAAAACGGCATCAGCTGTTCGTCTGACGCACTTGCCGACGGGAATCGTCGTGGCGATGCAGGACGAACGCTCCCAGCTGAAAAACAGGGAGAAAGCGATGAAGATTTTGCGTGCACGTGTTTATGATGAGATACAACAAGCCAACCAGAGCGAATACGATGCTAACCGGAAGTCCGCTGTGGGGACAGGGGACCGTTCCGAGCGTATCAGGACGTACAATTTTCCTCAGAACCGAGTCACAGACCACCGGATCGGCTTGACTATTCAGAAACTGGACCAGATTTTAGCCGGTAAACTGGATGAAATCATCGATGCACTGATTATTTACGATCAGACGCAAAAATTGGAGCAATTAAATGGATAGCGGAAAAACTTATTTGGAAGTCCTGAACTGGGCTTCCTCTTTTTTGGAGAGTCACGGCAAAGAAGCGGCAGCAGCTGAATATTTGCTGATGGAGCGCAACGGCTGGACAAAAACAGAGTTGGTTTTGAATCTGTCCCAGCCGATGCCAACCGCTGCAGAGCAGCAGCTGTCAGCTGATGTTCTGCAGCTGCTCGTCGATGTCCCGCCGCAATATATCATAGGCTCCTGCGAATTTTACGGAGCCCGGTTCAAAGTCACGAGTGATACGCTCATCCCGCGACCGGAAACAGAAGAACTGGTTGAATGGATTTTGCAAGAGAACGGTGATGCGCCGCTGCGTGTCGCCGACATCGGCACGGGCACCGGCATTATTGCTGTCACATTGAAAAAACATCGTCCGTCGTGGGAAGTCTTTGCCGTCGACTTATCGCCGGCTGCACTGTCCGTCGCCCGGGAAAATGCCGAAACGCATGGTGTTGATGTGACATTTTTACAAGGAGACACGCTGTCTGTTCTGAAAGACGTCTGTCTTGACGTGATTGTCTCGAATCCGCCTTATATCAGTTCGGATGAGTGGGAAGTGATGGATGCCAGTGTGCGGACATACGAACCGAAGATGGCGCTGTTTGCGGAGGATAATGGTCTTGCGGTGTATCGGAAGATTGCCGCCCAAAGCCGGGACGTTCTGAGTGATTCAGGCAGGATTTATTTGGAAATCGGCTACCGGCAAGGTGATGCTGTCGGCAGTCTGTTTCAAAAGACATATCCGGAAAAACAGGTAGTAATCAAACAGGATATGGCAGGTCAGGCGCGGATGGTGAGAATTTTCTAACCGCCTGTGTATAAAAATTATTTTAAAACAGCTAAATAGATAAAAAACATGATTAAATCGCGAATGAAAAGGGATTATTTTCTATCCACAAGGTTATCCACACTTGACAAATCGGATATCCACAGTTTGTGGAGAAAGTCCCATGAAAACAACTTTTAATTGTAGTTTCTAAACAAAAGGGTGTGGATAAACTGTGGAAACAAAAATATTTCAGGAAGAAGACATTGCAACAGCAGCGGCGCTGATTCGTGCAGGAAAGCTGGTGGCATTTCCGACAGAAACAGTCTATGGACTCGGGGCTGACGCGACTAACAGCGCATCGGTCAAAGCGGTCTATCAGGCCAAAGGCAGACCTAGCGACAACCCGCTGATTATTCATCTGGCTGATAAAAATGACGTGCGGCAGTATGTGGATAACTTTTCAGAAAAAGCCAGGCAATTGGCGGATACTTTCTGGCCGGGGCCGCTGACGATGATTTTCCCGGTGAAACAAGGTGTTTTACCGTCGGTTGTGACAGGCGGGTTATCCACAGGTGCATTTCGTGTACCAAATAACAAAAAAACACTGCAACTCATCAAATTGGCAGGTGTACCACTTGTCGGCCCAAGTGCCAATACGTCAGGAAAACCGAGTCCAACAACAGCTGAACATGTCTACCATGATTTACACGGAAAAATTTCAGGCATTTTGGACGACGGCAAAACGGTCGTTGGTATTGAGTCGACGGTTTTGGATATGTCGGTAGCGGATGAGCCGCCGACTATTTTACGGCCGGGAGCTATCACGCAGGAACAGCTGGAGGCAGTTATCGGCGAGGTCAGAACTGCTGTTCAGGAAGTGTCTAAAGATGTGCAGCCAAAATCTCCGGGCATGAAATACAAACATTACGCCCCTGATACGGAAGTGATGATGATTGATTGGCAAAAAAATAACTGGCACGAAGCTGTTGCGTGGGCCCGCCGGCATGGCAAAAAAGCCGGTATTCTGGCAGCGCGCCGCATCATCCGGTCGCTTGATATCCCTTCGTCGAATGTGTATGAGTTGTCAGATGACGGGAGTGTGAGTCAGTCAATGGCTAATCTCTTTGCAGGATTGCGGGAGCTGGATTCGCCGGACAGAAATCTTGATGTGATTTTCGTTCAAACTTTTCCGGCCGAAGGACTCGGTGTGGCTTACATGAACCGGCTGCAAAAATCTGCCGATAAAAAAACGTTTTAAAAGTTTGATGCCTTCATTCGCCGTCTTAAATATGTTACAATGTGTCTATCTTAATTAAGGAGTGATATGATGCGTATAAGTGTTGAAGACAATGTGTTATGGGAAGCTATCGAAAATGAAAAGAACAGGCAGGAAGCTAATATTGAGCTGATTGCCTCAGAAAACTTTGTTTCCGATGCCGTCATGAAAGCACAGGGAAGCGTATTGACCAACAAATATGCGGAAGGTTATCCGGGACGCAGATACTATGGAGGATGCGAATTTGTAGATGTTGTGGAAAACCTGGCGATCGAACGCGCGTGCAAACTTTTTAATGCGAAGTTTGCCAATGTTCAGGCTCACTCCGGTTCACAAGCGAATACGGCTGCTTATTTGTCTCTTGTGGAGGCAGGAGACACGATTTTAGGCATGGATTTGAGTTCAGGCGGTCATTTGACCCATGGCTCGCCTGTCAACTTCAGCGGGAAAACATACCATTTTGTATCATACGGTGTGGACCCGGCAACCGAAGTCATTGACTATGAAGTGTTACAGATTTTAGCAAGAAAACATCAGCCGAAACTGATTGTGGCAGGTGCCAGTGCTTATTCGCGCTTCATTGATTTTAAACGATTCCGGGACATCGCAGACTCTGTCGGTGCGAAACTGATGGTCGACATGGCGCACATTGCCGGTCTGGTGGCAAGCGGTTTGCATCAAAATCCGGTCGATTATGCGGATATCGTCACGTCGACGACACATAAAACGTTGAGAGGTCCGCGCGGCGGCTTAATCTTGACCAACGATGAAGCTTTAGCCAAAAAAATCAACAGCAATATTTTCCCGGGCATTCAAGGCGGTCCTCTTGAACATGTCATCGCTGCTAAAGCTGTGGCGTTGAAAGAAGCCGGCACCGAAGAATTTATCACTTATTCGAAGCAAGTGGTGGCAAACGCCAAAGCCATGGCACGTGTCTTCAATCAGGCAATCGGCACAAGGCTGATTAGCGGAGATACTGACAATCATTTACTCCTTATTGATGTCAGCGACTTGGGCATTACAGGCAAAACAGCTGAGCAGGTACTGGATGCAGTGAATATTACAGTCAACAAGAACACCATTCCATTCGAGTCATTGAGTCCGTTTGAAACAAGCGGTATCCGCATAGGAACACCGGCAATCACAACACGGGGCTTTGATGAAGCGGCATCGACGAAAGTTGCGGAACTGATCATTGAAGCGCTGAGCAACTACGAAAATGAAGAGATTCTTGAAGGTGTCAGAACACAAGTTGCCGAGTTGACTAAAAAACATCCTCTTTATTCATAAAAAAGATGCATTTGCGACTAGCCAATTCACTGATTTTTAGATACAATAAACAAGAATAAAAACAAGAGGAGAGACTTGATATGGGAAAATTCCAAGTAATTGACCACCCGCTGATTCAGCACAAGCTGACAATCATTCGGGATAAAAGCTGCGGCACAAAAGTGTTTCGCGAAGTGGTCAATGAGATTGCCATGCTGATGGCATATGAAGTATCACGGGACATGCCGTTGGAGGATATCGAAATCGAAACGCCGATGGGCATGACAATTCAAAAAACATTGACCGGTAAGAAAGTGGCGATTATACCGATTCTGCGTGCCGGTATCGGCATGGTGGACGGGATGCTCGAACTGATCCCGGCAGCCAAAGTCGGACACGTAGGTTTGTACCGCGACCACGAGACATTGGAACCGGTGGAATATTTCGTGAAGCTGCCCGCTGATATTGCTGAACGTCAATTATTTGTAGTGGACCCAATGTTGGCAACCGGCGGTTCGGCTATTATGGCAATTGATATGCTGAAAAAACGCGGTGCAGCCAATATCAAATTTGTCTGTCTGGTTGCAGCGCCTGAGGGTGTCAAAGCGTTGCAGGATGCACATCCGGATGTCGATATTTATACTGCCGGACTGGATGAAAAACTAAATGAACAGGGCTACATCGTGCCCGGGCTCGGAGATGCGGGCGACCGTTTATTTGGTACCAAGTAAGAGCTAAAAAAGAGATTTGCCAGATGGCAAATCTCTTTTTTCTATTGATAAGCAGTAATCAACTGTCCAAATCCTTCGCCGTCATAGCCCGGCGAGATTCGCACGCGCTTTAATGCAAACAAACCGTCGGATGCCCGGGCATACCCTGGTTCGGTCGTAACAGCCATTTTATAACCGGCATCAGCCGCAGCTGTTTTGCTTGTTTCATTGTACCTTCCGGCAGGGTAGCAAAGCAGCAGTGTTTCCTGATTCAATGTGTTGTCAAAAAAAGCTTTTGATTCACTGAGCTCATACGCTAAATCAGCCTCGGCCAGCTTGTCCACTTCTAAATGATTCATCGTATGGCTCTCGATGTGGACCAGTCCGCTGTCTTTCATTTCTTTCATCTGTGGGACATCAATGTAAGTTGACGCCCCCTGTCTGTCAACGATATAGTTGATAGTCGCGTTGAGGTCCAGTTCTTTCAATATGGGAAAGCCGTCTTCGTAATTGTTCAGGTAGCCGTCATCAAATGTGATCCAGACGATTTTTTCAGCCGGCTTTTTGTTTTCAGTCAATACTCTGTACGCTTCTTCCGGTGTGAGTGTGTAGTAATCATGTTCTTTCAACCACTGCATGTGTTCACGGAATTCGGCCGGCGGGATTTTCAGCGAGTTGCCTTCGCTTTCCGCTAAACTGTGGTACATCAGAATCGGGAAGCTGATTTCTTCGCTGCTTTCAATCCAAGGGTCAGCGTTTGTTTCCGAACTGTCAGCCGTGGTTGCCGTTTCTTTTTCTGAGGTCCGGCTTGATGCGGAAGTTTTTGTAACGTCGGTAGTCTGAGTTGGTTTCAAAAATTGAAAGCCGATAAATGTCAGCTCAATCCCTAGAACGATTAGTAAGATGATCAGTAATTTCTTGCGAATGTTCAACACCTTCCTTTATTTTAAAACACTTTTCATCTTAACACAGGGCTGTTCATGTGACAATCTGGTTTTGGTACTTTTCGGGTCAACTTTTATTGAGTGATTTTCTGCTTTATGTTAATATTAAGAGTGGTAAGCGGACTGTTTATAGTCTGTTTTTTTGATGTCATGCTGACAGACAGGAGTGTTAATGTGAAACAGTCACGATATAAATGGGTATTACAAGAAACAACTGATGAGGCAGATGTGCTGCTTCCCGAGCTTGCGGCGCGCAACTTGCCTGAAGCACTATCACAGCTGCTTTGGCAGCGCGGCATTCGTTCGCCGGAACAGCTGACTGCTTTTTTTAATCCGTCTCTGGCTGAATTGCACGATCCGTATGCGATGCACGATATGGAAAAAGCAGTTCAGCGTATTCAGGATGCCGTTGCCCGGGGCGAGCGTATTCTCGTGTACGGCGACTATGATGCAGACGGTATCACGAGTACGACAGTGATGAAAGAGGCTATCGAGTTGATCGGGGGCGATGTAACGTATTATTTGCCGAATCGCTTCAAAGACGGTTACGGTCCTAACACGGCCGTTTATCAAGAGTTTATCGCAGCTGGTATTCAGCTGATTGTGACCGTGGACAATGGCGTGGCGGGACATGATGCCATTCAGTATGCAATGGAGCAGGGCGTCCACGTGATTGTGACCGACCATCACGAATTGCCGCCGGAGCTGCCGGCTGCTTATGCGATTGTTCATCCGCGGCATCCTGAAGGCCGTTATCCTTTCGGTGATTTGGCGGGTGTCGGTGTGGCCTTCAAAGTTGCGACCGCTCTGTTGGATGAGGTGCCGGCAGAATTTTTAGATATCACGGCAATCGGAACCATTGCCGATTTGGTGTCGTTGACGGGCGAAAACAGAGTACTGGTCAAACATGGACTTGAAGCGCTTAAACAGACGGAGCGAATCGGCTTGCAGATGCTTTGCCAGACCGCTAAAATTTCACAGGCAGACATCACTGAAGAAACAGTGGGCTTTGCCATCGGTCCGCGGCTGAATGCCATCGGCCGGCTCGGTGACGCATCACCTGGTGTGGAACTGTTGACGACATTTGATGATGTCGAGGCTGCTAATCTGGCGACTTTTATCCAGCAGAAAAATGATGAGCGCCAGCAGCTCGTGAAACGACAAACAGCAGAAGCACTGGAGATGGTTTCGGAGCTGGCGGAGGCCCCTGTGCAAGTGCTGGCGAAGAAAGGCTGGCACGAAGGCATTTTAGGGATTGTCGCCAGCCGTGTCGTGCAGGAAACAGGCAGACCGGCGCTTGTGCTGTCAGTTAGCGAAGATGGTCTGACTGTTAAGGGGTCGGGACGCAGCACGGAAGCTTTAAATCTATATGACGCCTTGTCTTCTGTCAAAGAGTACTTGACACATTTTGGCGGGCATCATATGGCTGCCGGTCTGACGCTGCCTGCGGATAATCTTGACCATGTCAAAGCCGGCTTGGCTGATTATGTGACGCAGACGGGCATCGACATGTCTCAAGGTCAGGAGTTGACGATTGACCAGAGGCTTCAAGTTTCGGAAGCAACACTGCCGTTTATTCAATCATTGCAGCTTTTGGCGCCGTTTGGCACTGACAATCCGTCGCCGTACTTTTTACTGATGCCGGAAAAAATCCGCCAAGCGAAACAAATCGGCGCTGATTTCAGTCATTTGAAGTTCCAGATGGTGACCGAAGGAAACGAATTGGATTGTATTGCTTTCGGCATGGGAGCAGACATTCATGAATTTGCTGACGGCAATGACGTTCAAGTTGTGGGACAACTGTCTGTCAATGAGTGGAACGGATTCAGAAAACCTCAGCTGGCGGTTGCTGATTTCGCAGTTGAGGGACTGCAAGTGTTTGATTGCCGCGGCAAGCGGGGACAGTCGCAGATGCCGCTGCCTGAGGGGCGGGTCGCGTATGCGCTGTTTGATGAAAAAAATCTGGATTTGCTGAAGCAGGTGCCGGAAGAAAAAATCTTGCTGCTGAAAGACGGCAGCGTGCCGTCATCCGATGTCCCGATTCATATTGACGACTTAGTACTGGTGGACTGTCCGTACAATCAACAGTTGGTGAAAGAGCTGGTGCAGGCGACAGGCTGCAAGCGTCTGTATTTGTTTGTGACAAGCCGGGAGGAATATTATTTGAACGGCTTGCCGACTAGAGAGCAGTTTGGCAGATTATTTAAACTGATTGCGCAATTCAAGGTGATTGATGTCCGCTATAAACTTGATGATGTGGCGTCCTTTTTACGGCTGAAACGGCAAACGGTTATTTTCATGATTAACGTGTTTTTTGAGTTGGGATTTGTTACAATAGATGATGGCTTGATGAAACGGGTGGAAAGTCCGGCAACACGGCCGCTGACAGAAAGCCGGTTTTATCAGGAAATGACTGAAAAAATACGCATAGAAGAATTTTTCTTATTCAGTGATATAAAAGATATCAAGCAATGGTTTTTACAACAGGAGGAAACAACATGAATTTAAAAGACTACATCGCAAGCATTCCGGACTATCCTGCTGAAGGGGTGATCTTCCGTGACATCTCGCCATTAATGGGAGATGGTGCGGCATACCGTGAAGCGACCAATCGAATTGTCACTTATGCCAGAGAAAAAGAAGTGGAGATGGTCGTTGGACCGGAAGCCCGCGGGTTTATCATCGGTTGTCCGGTTGCTTATGAGCTGGGCATCGGTTTTGCACCGGCCAGAAAAAAAGGTAAACTGCCGCGGGAGACGATTGAAGTCGAATACGCGTTGGAGTACGGTTCTGCTGTATTGACCATCCATAAAGATGCCATCAAACCGGGTCAGAAAGTCCTGATTTGCGATGACCTCTTGGCAACCGGCGGCACGATAGCTGCAACAATCAAACTGGTCGAACAGCTTGGCGGAGTAGTGGTCGGCTGTGCGTTTCTTGTGGAACTGGACGACTTGAAGGGACGCGAAAAAATCAAGGATTACGATATTTTGACATTGATGAATTTTTAAAACGTCACTGCTGGTCAATTCCGACCTGCATCAACTTAGAAGACAAACAAACGCATGATACTCTGTCACGCAAACGGCAGAGTGTCATGCGTTTTTTCATAAAAAAAACCAGCCGTTTTTAACGCGGCCGGCTGTGCATTATTTTTCGCGGATGACTTCCACTTTGTAGCCGTCAGGGTCGACGATAAAATAATAAGAAGGCGGAACGCCCGGCAGGTTTTTCAAATCGGTGACATCGAAGCCTGCTGCTTTTTGCTGCGCGTGCAGTCCTTCCAAATCATCGGTGGCGATGGCGATATGACCGTAGCCGTTGCCTAAATCATAGGCGGCATGGTCGTAGTTGTATGTCAACTCCAATTCATAGTCGTCGTTCGGCAGTGTGAGGTAAACCAGTGTAAATTTGTTTTCAGGAAAATCCCGGCGCCTGCTTTCCACAAATCCAAAGGCCCGCTGATAAAAATCAAGGGAAGCCTCCAGGTCTTTGACGCGCACACAGGTGTGAGCCATTTTCATAGGTGTCATCATCCTTTCTTTTTTTACGATTCAAGTGTAACATAACTTGAAGAATTGCTCTATTATTTCGGTTTTTGGCAATCTGTTTTTCAAAAAGCGGCATGTAACTTTATTGTCTGGCATCTGCATCGCTGTTTGTGTTATATTAATAAAGAATCATTCGTATGCAATGACTGATAAAAGTATGAAACAGTAGGAGAGTAGGCATGGACATACCAGTTTTCGGGGAAAAAATGGCCGATTTGGTCTATCAGAAACGTTTTGCGGCATATATCATCATCCAGAGTGCTGACAACAGCCGGCTGTTGCTGGTTCAGGCGCCTAACGGAGCTTATTTTTTGCCGGGCGGCGAAATCGAAGGCGATGAAACGCAGGAAGAAACACTGCATCGGGAAGCGATGGAAGAGTTGGGATACGTCATCGAAGTCGGCGCATATTTAGGTCAGGCGGACGAATTTTTTTATTCCCGCCACCGCCAAACTGCATTTCACAATCCGGGCTATTTTTATGTTGCGCAGTCTTGGCAGGCCAAGCAGGCACCGCTGGAAACATTTAATCATTTGGAATGGTTTCCAGTCAGTGAAGCAATCGACCGTCTGAAACGCGGAAGCCACAAGTGGGCCGTTGTTCAGTGGCAAAAAAGTCTAAACGGATAATCGGTAACATTGATTAACCGTTTAGACTTTTGTTGTTACGCCCATTTGTCAATGGCGTAGGCGACACCGTCTTCATCGTTTGATAGTGTGATTTTATCCGCAATTTCTTTGACACTGTCAAGCCCATTTCCCATGGCAACACCGATACCGGCAAATTCAATCATCGACAGGTCGTTTTCATTGTCGCCTAGACTCATGATTTCAGACGGCTGGATATTTAGCTTTCCTGCCAGCTCGCGGACGGCATTGCCCTTGCTGGCCAGCGGATTAAGGACTTCCAAAAAGAACGGCGCACTTTTGACCGTGGTGAATTTTTCTTTAAAAGCGGCCGGGATTTTTTTGGCTGCTGCATCAAGCACGTCCTGATGGTCGATGAACATCGCCTTGATGATATCTATTTCCGGCGTTATCTCTTCCACCGTTCGATACACTAGGGGAATACGTGTCAAGAACGCTTCGTGCACTGTATACGGACTGATGTCGCGGTTACATGTGTACATCGTCTGCTGGTCTTGAAAATGCAGATGGACACCGATTGCCCGCGACAGCACTTCGATTTCCAGAAAGTCGTCGTAAGTCAGACCATGTTTGACATATGTTTTTTTTGACCCTGCCGATGAGACGAGGCTGCCGTTGTAGGAAATAATGAAGTTGTCATCCGTGTTGAAGCCAAGCTGCTGAACGACGTGGTGTGTGCCGATTGTCGGTCTGCCGGTGGCCAACACGATTTTTACGCCTTCTGCTGATTTCTGCTGCAAGGTATGCTTCACTTTGTCCGTCAGTTGATGTTGTGAATTGAGTAGCGTGCCATCGATATCAATGGCAATCATTTTAATAGACATGTGTGTAAAAACTCCTTAATTCTTAGTTAGTTGAATCGCACCATTTTTAATGTAGCTGTTGAAATAAGTCAGGTCATCTTCAAACAAGGTGATTGCAGGGGTATCCGCCTGGCCGAGCATTTCTTTTGGAAAATAGAAGCGCTGGTCGCCGTGCCCTTGCCCTGCCAATGCAGCCACTAGATCACTGGCTTGTGCCAACTCTATTAGTGTACCATCTTTTTGGATTAATTCAATTTGTGTCCGGAATTTTTCCTGTTCAGGCCGGTAAAAGTCATAAGGGAGGTCGTAGCTGGAATTAACCGCTGTGTAAACCTCGGCATTAAATCCGACTTTGGCGATAATCTCCTTAAGCACAGGCAGGACTTCTTTGGTGCTTGCGTCAAAGGTCACTGATTTAAAGGGTTTCCGGTTCAGAAATCGTTTGGCAAGATCGCTTAGAATCGGGTCGTCATACTCACTCCACAGCGTGAAATAACTGTTGAGCACGCCGTCGTCCAATTTTAAATAATCGCTGAGCGTGAAGCGGCCGTTTAAAAACGGTACAAGTAAAATCGACGTCCGTTCAAAATAGTCCGGTTGTTTAGCATACAGTTTTTTGCCGTATTTCAGCAGGTGGTCAAGAATGACTTCCATCCCCCGGGATACAGGGTGAAAGTAAACTTGCATGTACATCTGATAGCGACTGACGATATAGTCTTCGACAGCATGCATGCCGCTCATTTGAAAGGCGATGCCATGTTTGTCCGGGCGGATGACACGTAAAATCCGGGTGAGGTCGAATGTGCCGTATTCCGTTCCGGTGAAGTAGGCATCCCGCAGCAAATAGTCCATGCGGTCGGCATCTATCTGACTGGAAATCATCTGGACAACTTGCTGGTTAGGGTATGTTTTGGCAATCACACTGGCGACTTTTTCCGGGAAATCGGCTTCGACACGGGCTAAAATCTGATACACTTCCGATTCCGGAGATGTCATGATGGCTGTGGTCAGTTCTTCGTGGTTTGTGTCAAAAATATTTTCAAATGTATGTGAGTACGGACCGTGCCCGATGTCATGCAGCAAAGCCGCACACAAGGCGACCAGCCGTTCTGAATCATCCCAGCCGTTTTCCGGATTATCCTCAATCGGGAAATTCCGTTTGAAGATATTACAAATACGCCGGGTAATTTCGTACACTCCAAGTGAGTGGGAAAAGCGGGAATGCTCAGCCCCGTGGAATGTGAAAGAGGTCGTCCCGAGCTGTTTGATGCGGCGCAGGCGCTGAAATTCTTTGGAATCAATCAAATCAAGAATGACTTGATGTTCGACATGGATATAGTTATGGACCGGGTCCCGGAATACTTTTTCGATTGGTAAGGTCATGTCGCTGTAAGCTCGGCTCATATTAATTCCCCCGTTAATTGTGTCAGAAACTGGTTGCGGGTCGTCATGCGCGCCAGTTGTTTTTGATAGTCCGTTTGAAACGCAGAAGAGTTGAGAAACTCGGCCAGATGTGATTCTTCATAAGCAATCATGTCCGGCAAGGTCACCTGCAATTTGCGGATGAGCGCTTGCGGAGTCAGCTGGTCATCGACCAGTTCGGTTAAGTTGGCCATGCTTTCCGGCAATACCGGCGGAAAGCCGTTTTTGCCAAAATCGCCGCCCAAAGATGCTTGATAAAAATCGCGAATCATACGACCGCGTCTCTGCTGGTCGCCGTTGACGCTCAAATAAATCATGACCGCCACGCCGTTTTTTATGCGTCTCTGGGCGATGCCGGCGAATTTTTTGCCGTTGATGCTCAAATCATAGTCGCCGGGGCAATACGAATCAGTGACTTCAAAGGCATCAATGCGCACATCGTAGCCGGCCAGTATGGTTTCAATTAGCTGTTTCATCAGCTCGTAGGCATCATTGATGCTGATTTTTTTGTCTGGTTGAGGAAGGATGAGGGAAATATTTACGATTCCTTCATCAGAAACAACTGCCAGCCCCCCGGAATTTCTGATGACAGTTTCATAGCCATAGTCATGCAGCACATCGACACCGCGCTTCAAATCATGGACGCGGGTGTCCATCATGCCTAAAATGACTTCGTTGCGCATTGTCCAGACATGTATCAGCGGCTGCTGCTGCTCACCGGCATACTGTATCAATAGGTCGGTGTAAATGAACGGATCGAATCGCTGTTCGTGGGTAAATGTCGGCTGTTCAAACAAAATATATGGATAGGTCATACAAATCTCCTTTAACAAACTAGTCATTCGTCATTTATTATACTATTTAACAGAAAAGATACAAAGATGAACGCTCTATCTGACAGAAATGGCAACAATATTGACAAATCTGCCAAAACAACTGAAAATAGAAAGTAAATATGTAATTGAGGTGAAGTGCATGGAAGCGAGGAAAACGGTCCCCGTTCATATCCAAGTTCAAACAGAAATGTTTCAGGGCGGAGAAAAGAAAGAGTATTTCCTGGAAGCAAAGGGGCAAATCGTGCAAATCGGCGGGACGCTGTATATCCGCTATCAGGAACCCCAAGAAGAATCCGAAGAGGCGGTGCCGGTTACGGTCAAAATTCTGCCTGACGGAAGTGTCCAGCTTATCAGAGCAGGCGAGATGCGGTTGCGCCTGAAATTTGATTATCAAAAACGCAACGACACCTTCTATAAAACACCTTACGGCATGATCGAAGTATCGACATTTACCAGCAATCTGCGAGTCAGTTTGCGGGACCAGCCGATTTCCGGTTCCATCCTTGTCGACTATGAGCTGTATGGCGGTGCGGATAAGCTTGGTGTGTATCATTTACGCTTAAATTTTACAGCTTAAAAATATTTTGGAAAATCAGCTATTAGAATTGCATTTTAATGGCTGATTATTGTATGATAGGGAGTAGACTGTGAAAGGACGTGTATCATTTGGAATTGAAAGTTTTCGATGGTGTAGATAAAAGCGAACTGTCCATGATTGAAGTAGCACATGCTATTTTGGAGCAGCGTGGTGATATTATTGACTTTTCAGATTTGGTGAATCAAATACAAAATTTCTTGGAAAAAGCAGACAGCGATATTAGGGATATCTTACCGCAATTCTATACAGATTTAAATATCGACGGGAGTTTTATTTCTCTGGGCGACAACCGCTGGGGACTGCGCGCGTGGTACCCAATCGATTCGATTGACGAAGAAATTTCATCCATCGATGAAGACGATGAGGACACACCGCACCGTAAAAAACGGAAAAAAGTCAACGCGTTTCTTGGTGTGGACGTGGACTACAACGACGATGACCCAGAAGATGCTGATATCCATCAAGAAGAAGATGATGAATTATACGATGATGATGAGCTTGATGATGACAAAGAAATCAAAGAATACACCTCAGATTTATCTGAAATCGGTGCTGACAATGATTTGGATGAAGACGATATTCCAGAAGGCGTGGAAGAGGATTTGACCATCGTTGACGATTCGGAAGATTCTTTAGACTTTGATGAGGATGAAGACGAACTTAACGATGAAGAGCGTTAAGCAGCGTTTTCAGACAAAATAAATAGTTGTTATATTAAAGAAATAAAAGACAGATAGGTGCTTCAAGCACTTATTTGTCTTTTTTTCACCTGTAACAAACACTCTCCGCCGACAAAAAAACTTAAATAAGACGTCTTATTTATTATAAAAGACGTTCTTTTTCGTGATATTTCAGCTAAATGTGTTGACAAATATAATGAAACCGCATACAATATCAGGTATACTTTCACAAATTGGAGGGATAATGAATGTCTGATTTAGTAAAACTGGATGAGCGCTATGGACTTTACATTAATGGTGAGTGGTCAGACGGCTCAAAGGGCAACACAATGACAAGCTTTTCACCGGCAACTGGCGAAAAGCTGGCAGATTTTATTGATGCAACAGCCGAGGATGTTGATTTTGCGGTAAAAGCTGCGACGGAAGCGCTGAAAGAATGGCGCAATGTTCCTCTGATTGAAAGAAGCAATTTATTATTGAAAATTGCGGATGTCATTGACGAAAACACGGAGCATCTGGCGAAAGTTGAGTCGCTGGATAACGGCAAACCCTTGCGTGAAACGTTAGCGATTGATGTGCCGTTGAGTGCGGATCATTTCCGGTATTTCGCAGGTGTGATACGCAGCGAAGAAGGGACGGCACAGACGTTTGACAAGGACACGCTGAGCATTGTGATCCGGGAGCCGATTGGTGTGGTCGGTCAAATCATCCCGTGGAATTTTCCGCTGTTGATGGCAGCGTGGAAACTTGCGCCAGCATTGGCGGCTGGCGACACGATTGTCATTCACCCGTCATCTTCCACTTCGCTGAGCTTGCTGGAGCTGGCTAAACTGATCGGGCCGCTGCTGCCGGCTGGTGTCCTGAATGTTATTACCGGCAAAGGCTCGAGATCAGGCGAATACATGCTGCATCATGACGGATTTGACAAGCTGGCCTTTACCGGTTCGACAGAGGTCGGCTACACGGTGGCTAAAGCCGCTGCGGAACGTTTGATCCCTGCCACACTGGAGCTGGGCGGAAAATCAGCCAACATATTTTTTGACGACATGCCGTTTGAGAAAGCCGTCGAAGGTGCGCAGCTGGGGATCCTCTTCAATCAAGGACAAGTTTGCTGTGCTGGCTCCCGAATCTTTGTACAAGAAGGGATATACGACCAATTTGTTGATGCGCTGGCGAAGGAGTTTGAGGCCGTGGTCGTCGGATTGCCTTTGGAAGAGCAGACACAAATGGGTGCTCAGGTCAATGAAAAACAGGTGGACCAGATTCTGAATTACATTGATATCGGTAAAAAAGAAGGCGCAGAGGTGAAAACCGGCGGACACCGTTTGACAGAAGGGGCGTTTGGCAAGGGTTGCTACATCGCACCTACACTGTTAACCAATGTCACAAACGACATGGTGGTTGCCCGCGAAGAAATTTTCGGCCCTGTAGCTGTTGTCATCAAATTCAAAACAGTAGATGAAGTCATTCAACTGGCAAACGATTCAGAGTATGGTCTTGGCGGCGGTGTCTGGACAGCCAATCTCAATACGGCGCTAAAAGTCAGCCGCGGCATACAAACCGGCCGCATCTGGGTGAACACGTATAATCAAATACCGGCGGGTTCTCCGTTTGGCGGCTATAAGAAATCAGGTATCGGGCGCGAAACGTACAAGTCCATGCTGGATGCCTACAGTCAGATAAAAAGTATCTATATTGATACAAGCGACGAAGGATTCGGCTTATATTAATAAAGGTGCGGCTGTTCCTTAAATTGAAGCTGATGGCCGACCAGCGCGCAGCAGCTGAAAAAATTTTCTGCCACGTCAGCAGACGAATCAAATTGATTTGAAAACAATATTTTTTTCAGAAAACAATAAAAAGACTGATTTTTACTGGCTAAGTCGTGTCATATCTGATAAAATGTGTATGTCGGTTAAGAACATAACTTAACAAAAAAGTTTTCCACTTGGGAGGAATTTGAAAATGACTTTAGTATCAGCAGCGGATATGTTGAAAAAAGCTCGCGCAGGCAAATATGCAGTTGGCGCGTTCAATACCAACAATCTGGAATGGACAAAAGCAATTTTACAAGGAGCACAGGAATCTAATTCACCTGTCATCATACAGACATCAATGGGTGCTGCAAAATATATGGGCGGCTATCAAGTATGTATTCACCTAGTAGAAGATTTAATCGAATCAATGGGAATCACTGTGCCTGTTGCATTGCATTTGGACCACGGCGAATATGAAGATGCCCTGAAATGCATTGAAATGGGATACAGCTCTGTCATGTATGACGGCTCTCATTTACCGTTTGACGAAAACCTGGAAAAAGCCAAAGAAGTTGTTGCGAAAGCACACGCAAAAGGTGTTTCCGTTGAGTGTGAAGTCGGCAGCATCGGTGGTGAAGAGGACGGTGTGATCGGTTCCGGCGAACTTGCAGATCCGAAAGAGTGTAAAGCAATGACTGACACTGGTATTGATTTTCTGGCAGCGGGAATCGGAAACATTCACGGTTCTTATCCGGAAAACTGGGCTGGTTTGAGCTTTGAAACACTTGAAAAGATTGCTGATATTACTGAAGGCATTCCTTTGGTATTACATGGTGGATCCGGTATTCCATTAGATCAGATTCAAAAAGCTATCTCACTTGGCGTGTCAAAAATCAACGTCAACACTGAGTGTCAGGAAGTCTTTGCGGCAGCAACACGCAAATACATCGAAGAAGGCAAAGACCAAATCGGTAAAGGATTCGACCCTCGCAAACTGTTGGCACCTGGTACAGCAGCTGTGACTGAACTTGTGAAACAACGTATCGAATGGTTTGGTTCAAAGGGCAAAGCCTAATTTACTGACTCATTAAACAGATAAAACTGATTGTCCCTTTAAAATGGGATAATCAGTTTTTTTATCACTATTTTATTATTTGTTAGAGCTTTGTTAATTATGAAGAATATGGTAGAATAGCAACAGACATATAAAGAGATAATGTAAAAGCTGCTTAGTTAAGCGGCTTTTTTGAAGAACAAAGTGAGGAAATAGTGACATTATGAAAAAAATGATAGTAAATGGTGGCCGCCGCCTAAAAGGTGAAGTCACCATCAGCGGAGCTAAAAATAGTGCGGTTGCCTTGATTCCGGCAGCCATTCTGGCAGATTCCCCGGTTGTGCTGGAAGGCGTTCCTGATATAAAGGATGTGCATTCATTAAAAGAAATTCTAGAACTGATGGGGGTGCAGGTCAGCTTTGAAAATCACCGGATGACGATCAACCCGGAAAATATGGTTTCTGTCCCAATGCCTAGCGGTAAGATAAACAGCTTGCGGGCTTCATATTATTTCATGGGCGCATTGCTTGGTAAGTTCGGCGAAGGAGTCGTCGGACTTCCGGGAGGCTGCTACTTGGGTCCGCGTCCGATTGATTTGCACGTTAAAGGATTCGAAGCCCTTGGTGCGACAGTCAGTACCGAACATGGAGCAACGTATTTGAAGACGCAGGAGGATGGATTGAAAGGTACGCGAATATTCATGGATATGGTTTCCATCGGTGCCACAATTAACGTCATGTTCGCAGCAGTAAAAGCTGAAGGACGGACAATCATCGAAAATGCCGCCAGAGAACCGGAGATTATTGATGTTGCGACACTTTTGAACAATATGGGAGCCAAAATCAGAGGTGCCGGTACAAATGAGATTCGGATTGAAGGTGTCAAAGAATTGCACGGATGCCGTCATTCCATTATTCCTGACCGAATTGAAGCAGGCACTTACTTAGCCCTGGCAGCAGCCGTCGGCGATGGCATCCGTGTTCAAAATGTGATTTATGAACATTTGGAAAGTTTCATCTCCAAACTTGTCGAAATGGGCGTGGAAATGACTATTGAAGAAGATGCCATCACTGTCCACCCTGTCAAATCATTGAAGCCAGTTAATATCACAACGATACCTTACCCCGGTTTTGCCACTGATCTTCAACAACCAATCACTCCGCTTTTATTAAAGGCGGATGGCGAAAGTTTCGTAACCGATACAATTTATGAACAACGGGTCAATCATATACCGGAATTAGTCCGTATGGGTGCCAATGCCAGAGTGGAAAGCAACATGATTGCCATCAGCGGAAGTCCCGACAGCGAACTGCACGGTACAGATGTCAAAGCCAGTGATTTAAGGGCCGGAGCCTGCCTGATTATTGCCGGCTTAATGGCGAACGGTACGACCCGCATTGCCAATGTGGATAATATTTTAAGAGGGTATGACAATATTATCGAAAAACTGCGTCATTTGGGTGCAGATGTCTACATGGAAATAACCGAAGATATTAGAAAAGATGAGGCGGAATAAATGTCTGACTATTTAACAATGGGAGAGTTAAAAAATAAAACTCTGAAAGAAATATACAGTTACGCTAAGGAATTTAAAATTCCGTATTATAGTCAAATGAATAAAAAAGAACTGTCGCTGGCTGTTATCCGGGCTCAGGCCGAGAAACAGGGCTTCTTTATGATGGAAGGTATTCTGGACATTGTGTCACAAGAAGGCTACGGTTTTTTGCGTCCGATAAACTACACGCCCAGTAAAGAGGATATCTACATTTCCTCCTCACAAATCAGACGGTTTGGTTTGCGTAACGGTGACCGCGTGTCCGGGAAGGCCCGTCCGCCAAAGGAAACCGAACGTTACTACGGATTAATGCACGTTGATACTGTCAATGGGAAGAATCCTGAAGAAGCTAAGGAGCGTCCTCATTTTCCGGCTTTGACTGCTCTGTATCCAAATGAAGCCATTCAGTTGGAAACCAAGCCCGGACGCTTGGCAACCCGCATGATAGATATCTTTTCACCAGTCGGTTTTGGTCAACGGGGGTTGATTGTTGCACCACCGAAAGCCGGGAAGACAAGTATTATCAAAGAAATCGCTAACGGCATCAGTGAAAACTATCCGGATGTTGATTTGATTGTTCTTTTGATTGACGAACGGCCCGAAGAAGTAACTGACATTGAGAGAAGCGTCAATGGTGAGGTCGTGTCGTCAACGTTTGACCAGCAGCCGGAAAACCACACCCGTGTTGCCGAGCTGGTACTTGACCGTGCTTTGAGATTAGTCGAAGACAAACGCGATGTGGTCATTCTGATGGATAGCATCACGCGTCTGGCACGTGCTTATAATTTGGTGATTCCGCCGAGCGGACGGACATTGAGCGGCGGGATTGATCCGGCAGCCTTTTATAAACCAAAACGATTCTTCGGTGCGGCGAGGAATATCGAGGAAGGCGGCAGTCTGACGATACTTGCGACAGCACTTGTTGAAACCGGCAGCCGCATGGACGATGTGATTTATGAAGAATTCAAAGGAACCGGGAATATGGAACTTCATCTGTCGCGGGAATTGTCGGAAAGAAGAATTTTCCCGGCAATTGACATCAAAAAATCGGGAACGCGGCGTGAAGAAATGTTAATGACGCCGGAGCATCTTGAAGAAATCTGGAAGTTGCGCCGCAACATGACAGGCGATTCACTTGAAGTGACAGGCCAGCTGTTAAATTTCCTGAAAAAAACAAAAAGCAATCAACATTTTTTTGAAGCATTTAAAGATGTGTCGTTTGGAAAAAATCATCACCGAAAATAATACAAAGATGATTGCCTAATCAGGTAAATCATGTTAGTATAGTAATGTTGTAAAACGGAAATAACTCTGTTTCAGCAAATGATTCAGGGCAAAGGAGAGAAAAAATATGAAACAAGGCATTCACCCAGAATACCATCCAGTAGTTTTTATGGACTCTCAAACAGGCTATAAATTCTTATCTGGCTCAACTAAAACATCACAAGAAACTGTCGAATGGGAAGACGGCAACACGTATCCGCTGATTCGAGTGGAAATCACTTCCGATTCTCATCCATTCTATACAGGACGTCAAAAATTTACTCAAGCAGACGGACGTATCGACCGTTTCAACAAGAAATACGGTATCAAAGACGAAAACGCAGCAGAGTAGTCCGATTGACGAAATGCCAGTACTTAACAGACTCCACGGTAAAAGTGGGGTCTATTTTTTTGTGCTCTCGGAAAGTGTAGAAGCAACACCGCTGTCTGAAGGGAAAAACAAAAACGATTTTAATACTATGTTTAAACAGCAAAATGAATCATATTTGTCATTAAAATGCTATTTGAACAGCTGCTGAACGATGACTGCGTGCAGCAGAGAACAAAGGGAAAACCTGTTTGTTTCCTGATAATATCAAGGATTTCCGGCGCAGTTTTTTTCATTGTAAATATGAGGATAAAAATAGTGAAATTCTGATTCATTTTTTTGTCCCTATTTCTAAAAAGTTGAATATTTTTTTTTCTTCCGCTCAGTATAATAGTAACTAAGTTTCTGGCCGGAACGATTAAATATCATATGGAAATGGAAGGTGATATTAAAAGTACGTTGTAAGAAGATGTTGGTTTCTTAGTTATGTCAAGGATGTGTTTCAGTACTAAAATGAATGCAGAGACAAATAAAATTCAATCACCAGCACAAACTGGTTTTTATGGTGAGTATGACTACAGTGAAAAGGAACAAGAAACAGCTAACAGCAGCCAGGCTTACTCTTTATCCGAAAAGCCTAATCTGCCAAAAACTGGAGAAACAACGTCTCCGCTTTTGGGTGCGTCAGGGATTTTTTTTGTGTTAGTTGTGCTCTTGCTAGTCAGCCGCGTGACAGGAAAGGGAGGCACTGCGTGATGAATAAAGGAATGCTTTCACTTTCTGGTATGTTGTTGTTAACCGCTTCTGTAACCGCTGTCCAAGTGCATGCAGAAGGAATATTTTCAAAGGATACACAGCCTGAAGGAACGATTACGTTTGAATCTGGCGATGGCAGTATCACACCGCCCGTTGACCCTGAAAATCCGGACCCCACCGACCCGGTTGTTCCGGTCGATCCCCCTGATCCAGGCACTGGCGGCGCCCTGTCTATCGATTACGGATCCAAATTTAAATTTGGCGTACAAAATATTTCAACACTGGATCAAACCTACTATGCGGCACCAGATGAGATGCAGGACGGGTCAAAAAAACCGACTTATGTGCAAATAACAGATAAACGCGGCACGCTTGAAGGCTGGAAATTAAGTATCGCTCAGCCGGAGCAGTTTAAAACAGCTGATGGCGATGAATTGACAGGTGCACAGTTGACATTTACCAAGTGCGAAGTGACTTCTTTGGTTGACCCGAAATATACCCCCGGAACTGTTTCATCGGAAATTGTATTGATACCTGGTCAAACCAGTGTCTTAGCAGTAAATGCTGAACAGGAAACAGGTGTCGGCACTTGGGTGTATCGCTTCGGCTCAAATGCGGAAGCAAACAAAGATGCCGTTCAACTTTTTGTTCCGGGTAAATCAGTTAAATTGGCACGTCAATATGCGACACGCTTAGTTTGGTCGCTGGAAAACACACCTAACAACGATTAATCAGTGGAAGGAGAGTCATATGATAAACAAGAAACGACCGCTGATTCTTTTACTGACACTATTGTTTGGGGCATCATCGCCAGCCGTCTTTGCGGAAGCAGAAGAGGAAGAACAGTATCATTCAAGCGGGACAGTGCAATTCATTCCGAATTCAGACCCGATTGATCCGGTCGACCCAGAAAATCCGGACCCGTCCAATCCGGTTGACCCGACTCCGCCGGAAGATCCCGGAACAGGTACGCAAGGTCCATTATCAATTGACTATGCATCCAGCTTGGATTTCGGCGTCAACCGCATTTCCAATCAAGACAAAGTATACTTTGCACGTGCGCAAACGTATCTGAACGGGCACAAGGAAACGCCGAACTTTGTCCAAGTGTCGGATAATCGGGGGACTAACAGTGGCTGGACACTGACAGTCAAACAGGATGAGCAGTTTCGGGCAACGGAGAAGACGGTCAATGAAGTGTTGACAGGCTCTCAAATCAAGTTGACCCATCCAACAGTCGACAGTAATGTCCAAGGAGTCTGGCAGCCAACAGCGAAAGATGAAGTCGTCCTTGTTCCAGGTGTCGAATCCGTCGTCGTTGCGGCGGCTCAAGGTGCCGGTGCCGGAACATGGGTTGTTTACTGGGGAACAGTCGAAACAATAAACGAACGTGACAAAGACGGGCACATTCAAACAGTCAATGTGACGAAAGCCATCCAGTTATCAGTACCCGGGGCGACGCCGAAAGATGCGGTCACTTACCGGACGAAACTGATTTGGACATTAACAGATGTCCCTGACAATTAACAGTTAGAGGAGAAGAAGCATGTTAAAAAAAATACTGTTAATCAATTTACTCAGCGGACTCATTTTTGCGACGGTTGTCCCTGTTGATGCTCTGTCGGCTACGGCCGGCACACGCTCATCGCGTGATATGTTGCTTGCGTCTGATTCATCGTATGAGCAGCTGCCGCAAGAAATGTCAGTGTTAGAGACGATGACAGTCGAAAGTGCGCTGGAAGATTCATCGGAGATCAGAACGCAAACCCGTGAAACGATGCAGGAAGTCCCTACAGAAGAAACAAGTGAAACGATTGATACAGATGATTTTCAGCATAATAGCGAGCAATTTTCTTCCTTGCCTGACGATCCGAATATTATTCCGTTGGATAAAGTATTTCAAGCACCGATTGGGAGCAGCACGAGTATTTTAGAAGACGGCAAATTGTTGCAATTAAATCCGGAAGCCAAGTCACAGCACGGGGCAATTTGGTCGCAAAAGAAAATCAGCCTGCTGTCAGACTTTACCTTTAAAAGCTATTTGTATTTAGGCAGGCGTTCGTTTGATGCCGGAGACGGGATGACATTCACGCTGACAAATGATCCGAGGATGGCAAGCGCACCGAATGAAGTGATTGGTTCTCCCGGCATGGGGATCGGCGCATTTTCCACCAAGTCAGGTGAACCTTATGTCAGAAATGCGCTGTCGATAGAGTTTGACACCTATCTCAATACCGGTTCGAAAGACCAGATGGACAAAGAGATATCAGGAGACAAAGGATACGGTCACGTGGCTTTTGTCACGCCAAAGGGCGATAATAATCATCGCAGCGGTGAGCACTCAGGTGTGAGCATTGCAAACACTTATTTATCGAATGGTAAGTGGCGTCTGCTGACTGTGCACTGGGATGCTGAACGTCAAGAGTTGAGCTATGATTTGGAAGGTGTCGGACGTGCCTCTTATGCCGTAACGAATCTTCGCCAACAATTCGGATCGACAAGTGTCTATTGGGGATTTACTTCCTCAACAGGTACGAAATATCAGGAAAATTTGCTGGCTATCACACAAATTCCTACCAATATTTCTTCCAGTGCAGAAATCAGTGTGAATGACGGTGAATTCGCAATGGCTAGTGAGGCTTCAAAAGGCGACAAAGTGACGTTGAAGAATACGCTGGAAATAAAAAATGATTACCTTGATGACCGAAAGCCGCAAGTCAGTTTGGTGTTACCGGAAGAATTAGATTATATGGACGGGTCTTTGAGAATCGACGGCGAACAGGTTTCAGGCAAGGATGTCACGATGGTTGACCGCAAATTAGTGGTTGACTTAATCGACTATCTTAATCTGGGCCAGCAGACAATCATCGAGTTGGATATGACGTTGAATGATGCAACACCAAAGAAACAATTAGCCATGTATTTTACATATTTAGAAGACTCAGCCCCGTTCCATGATACCAATCAGGTGACACTCACAATTGCCGCACCGAAAGAAAAAACACTCACAATTCACTATCAAGATTTGCAAAAACGGGACATAGCACCTTCTAAAGAGCTGATTGGAGAAATCGGCAGCAGCTATAAAGAAGAACCTGTCAGTATTGCGGGCTATGTTTTCGACCATGATTCAGGGAATGCGGAAGGTGTCTTTGCGGAAGAGTCGACAGATATTTATTTTTATTACAGAGCGGGCAGACTTTATTTTAAGGAGACTCCTGAGAAGATTGATTTGGGAAAACACAAGGTTTCCAACCAACTTGTCACGACTTTCGGCAAGCCTTCTGCCGGACTGGCTATATTGGATGAACGTAAATCAACAGGCTGGACATTGCAGTTAAAACAGCGACAGCCGCTAAGTGCGGGGGATTTCGAAATGCCGGGCGTTCTTTCATTTGTGAACAAAAAAAATGCAACTGTATTAGGCGAATCGGCAGTGACGATTTTTACAAGTGACAAAAACGGGTTGACTGACTTGTCGGGCATGCTTAATCCAAGCGCAAAACTCGGCATCAAAGCAGATATCCCAGTAGAATATCAACGGTTAGGAACCTTTAAAGGAAAACTAGAATGGTTATTATTAGATGTACCAAATAATTTTTAAATTTAAAGAGGGAATGTCAAGATGAAGAAAACAAAACAATTAACAGCAGCGGCTATTGCATTAGGTGTTTTAGCAGCACCGCTACAAACATTGGCAGAAGACGGCGGTGTCTATCAATCAAACGGTATGGTTGAATTCAGAGCCAGCGAAGATCCGACTAATCCGGTCGACCCGACCGATCCGACCGATCCAATCCAACCAATTGATCCAACTGATCCGGAAGGCCCGAATCCCGGTACTAACGGCCCGTTGTCCATCGATTTTGCATCTAGTTTAGATTTTGGCGTACAAAAAATCACGTCTGAAGATCAGGTTTACTATGCAGCTGCGCAAAAATATCAATCTTTGGATGAAGAAGGTAATCCTACCGGTATTATCAAAGAGGGTCCCAACTTTGTACAGGTGACTGATAATCGCGGAACAGAGTCGGGCTGGACACTTAAAGTTAATCAAGACGGACAATTTACCTCTGCATCGGGTAAAGAACTGACAGGTGCTGAAATCACCTTTAAAAACGGTCATGTCGTGACAATTTCCGAATCGGGTAAACCCGCAGGTCAGGAAACAATAACACTGAATCCGGATGGGACCCAGCAAAATGTGATGGTTGCAAGTGCTGGGAATGGTGCCGGCACATATTTGCTGGACTGGGGAACAGACGCTGAAACAGGCGCAAAAAGTATTGAATTAAACGTCCCGGGTGCAACCACTAAATACGCCGAAAAATATTCAACCAAATTGGTTTGGACATTGACAGACGTACCGGGTAATTAAGAGAAAAAGTTGTGCTGAGAGAAGTCTGCTTTTAACAAATTGACGCAGAGTCAAATAAAAATGCCGGCACTGTCGGGTTAGGGTTGTATAAGTGTTTGGTAAAGTTGAATGAGGGCTATTTGTACTCGCTTGAACTATCGCAAGCGGAGTGGAAATAGCCCTCTTTCTGAACGGAGTGTTTGTTGACAGGAGGATGGCAGTACTCTGTTCATTAGTCTTTATAATAGTTGAGGAGTGATTCAATTGCAGGGAAGAAAAAAACTTGCAGTTAGTTTATGTGTGCTGATATTAGCGCTGTGGCATACTGTTACAGCTGCAGCCAGTGAATTTAATTTTGCAGTAACGACTGTGATTCCAGAAAGTCAAACAGATAAAGGAAAAACCTATTTCGATTTACAGCTGCCCCCTAATCAGCAAGAAGAATTGCATGTCAAGCTGCGGAACGATACGGATAAAGACATTACCGTGGCTGTTTCGGTCAATAGCGCCACCACAAATTCCAATGGTGTGGTTGAGTATGGCAAAAGCAATTCGGTAAAAGATGACAGTTTGGATATTGATTTAAGCGATTATGTCGAGTTTCAAGAGATGGTGGAGTTAAAGGCGCAAAGCGAAACAACAGTGCCTTTCAAAGTAACCATGCCCGGCCAGCCGTTTGACGGTGTACTTGCCGGCGGAATCACCTTTAAGGAAGTGTTGGACAAAGAAAAAGAAACCGGTAAAACAGAGCAGGGGCTGTCGATAAAAAATGAATACTCTTATGTTGTCGCATTGTTAATGCGTCAAAATTTCAACGAGGTGGAACCGCATCTGCTGCTGGGCGAGGTTAAAGCGGATCAGATTAATGCCAGAAATGTCATCTTAGCTAATGTGCAAAACGATCAGAAAACCTATATCAACCAAGTGGCTATTCAGGCGGAAATCACAAAAAAAGGCAGTTCGGAAGTCTTATATGCTGAAGACAAATCCGGTTTACAAATAGCTCCCAACTCCAATTTCTCTCTTCCTATCTCTTTAAATGGTGCCGCACTAGAATCGGGCGACTACCATTTATCTCTGATGATTTATGCCAATAAGAGTGATACTGGAGAATTTGTTACAGTCAGTGATGATGGTCAGGAAGACAGATTCACACATCACTGGCAGTTTGAAGAAGATTTCAACATCGAGAAAAAACAGGCGCAAGCATTAAATGCGACAGATGTGACGTTGAAACAGCAGTCTCATACATGGTCGTATGTTGTCATTGCTATTTTAATATTCCTCCTACTTATTACCGCAGCCAATTGGTTGTTGTGGAAGAAAAAAAGCAAAGTGTCTGATTGAAAGTAGGTCATAGCTGCCTGCTTTGTTGCTTTCTTAAGGGATTTCTGAGAAATTGCTGATGTCCAGTAATTGACAAAAGATCTGTAAATAAACTATTTCGTTTTATTAATCTTTATTTTTTGAAAAAGAGTTAGTAATATGTTAAAATCTACAAGTAGTTTAACAATCGTATGTTTTGTGTTTTTTTAATAAATTAAAAAATACAACTATATGACAATTTCTTTAAATAATAAAATTAAATGGAGGGTTTGTTGGTGAAACGAAAGAAATTTTCAGGGTTAATGTTACTTTTGCTGGTGACTTTAGGAGTATCGGCATGCGAAAAAACGTCACAACCAGCTGATACGACGGAAAAAAGTTCCAAAAAGGCAGAGACTGTCAATTTAAAAGATGATTTTTATGGCAGTGTCAACCAGGAGTGGCTGGCCGAGACCAAAATCGATGAGGATAAACCGGTGAATGCATTCACTGAAATATCAGAAAAGATTTCAGATTCGCTGGCTAAAGATTTTGACAAAATGCTGTCAGGTGAACTTGAGCCAAGCACGCCAGACGTCCAAAAATTTCTGACTTTTTATGAAATGATGCTAGACACGGATAGAAGAAACAAAGAAGGTGCAGAACCGGTTCTTCCATACTTGGAAACAGTTGACAAACTGTCGTCACTAGAGGATTTAAGCCAGTCATTTGGCGAATTGACAATCAGTAATTACTCATTGCCAATTAACTTAACTGTGATGACAGATATGAAAGACTCCGAAAAGAAATTGCTGGTTGTCGACACGCCATCAATACTGCTGTCGGATAAAAGTTATTACGAAGAAGACAGTAAAGAAGGCAAAAAAGAGCGTGACGAGAACAGAGAAACATTTACCAACTTGCTGCTGGCAGTCGGCAAGACGAAAAAAGAAGCAGCGACCATGGTCGACAATTACTTTGCGTTCGATTCACTGATTGCTCGTTACTCGCAAACAACCGAAGAAAAATCTGATTTTATCAATTTGTATAATCCGTCTTCGTTTGATGAAACAAAAGCCGCTGTTAAAGGTATTGACTTGAGCAAGGCTGCTCAAGATGTAATCGGTGTTGTCCCGGATACAATCAATGTCGTGAATCCAGTATATCTGGAACACATTAATGAGATTATTAATGAAGAAAATTTTGCAAGTATGAAAGACTGGATGTATATTGATATGTTGTCAGATGCATCTGAATACCTTTCCGAAGACATCGCAAACGGCAGCAGCAAAGATGATGCGGATAAGAAAAAATCGTCCGAAGAGAGCAAGGCAGAGACTAAAAAAGCAGCATACGACACAGCCAGCGAATTGTTTGCTGATGCTATCGGGCAATACTATGGTCAAACGTACTTAGGAAGCGACGCCAAAAATGATGTCATTCAGATGACGGAAAACATTATTGACGAATACAAAGTCAAGATTCAGAATTCTGCTTGGATGTCGGATGAGACGAAGAAAACTGCACTGAAAAAATTAGATAAGATAACGATACTGATCGGGTATCCGGAAGCTTTGCCGAATTACTACAATGATATTACCATTGACACTCAAAAGAGTATTTTTGATAATTGGTTTGCATTCAAGCAAAAACAAACTGAAGAAGTGTTTGCTAAATATTCAACTGCGGGCGGCAAAGGAGAATGGGAAATCCCGGCTCATCAGGTCAACGCGTTTTATTATCCGCAAAACAACTCGATTTGTTTCCCTGCTTCCATATTGCAAGCGCCGTTTTATGATGCCAAGCGTACAGTCAGCCAAAATTATGGCGGTATCGGAACGGTCATTGCGCATGAATTGTCACATGCGCTTGATCCGAACGGGGCTAAGTTTGACGAAAACGGCAACCTGAAAGACTGGTGGACTGAAGAGGATTATGCTGAATTTGAAAAAAGAACCAACGCTTTTGTCAAGCAGTTTGACGGATTGAAATTTGCCGGCGGAAAAGTGAACGGAAAACAAACAGTAGGCGAAAACATGGCGGATTCTTCAGGTATTTCGGTTTCGTTGGAAACATTGAAAAAAGAAGAAGATGCAGACTTGGAAGAATTCTTTACTGCTTTAGGTGGTATTTGGCGTGAGAAATCAACCACTGAGATCAAAAAACAATTATTATTAATTGACAACCATGCGCCAAGTAAGCTGAGAACCAATATTCAACTATCCAACTTGGATGATTTTTATGAAACGTTTGATATCCAAGAGGGAGACAAGATGTACTTGCCGCCTGAAGAGAGACTTTCGGTCTGGTAATTTGTCTAAAATAGCCATGAAACCGGCTAAGCAGTTACTGACTAATCAAGATTTGAAGAACACAGCGTTCGCTAAAAGATGATTCTTTAGCGGATGCTGTGTTCTTCTGTCGGTTTTTATCAATCGGCGGCAGTTATAAAAAGCGTACAGGTTTAACCTGTACGCTTGCGCTTTTTTGTAATTGTTTTTTGACAATGAGGACAGACAAAAGTTGCGTAGTTTCCAGAAATTGTTCCTAGGACTTCATGAGGCTCTGGTTCTGTCTTGGAATTGGCGATATGGTCATCAGCACTGGGAGACCCGGAAGCAACGGTTGGTGGTTCGAAAGTAACACCTGTGAACTGTTTGCGGCAAGAGCAGCGAATGACATAATTCATTTTGTCATTTTCCATCAGATCACCTCTCCAAGTTCCATTATACGTGAATCAAGATGAAAAACAAACTATATCGTGCAAAAAATATACGTGGCAATAAGTAATAAAAGACCCCACTAATGGGGCTTAGTTTCCTTAAGCTCATTAGTGGAGTCTGTTTACACAAGATACTGAACCGCCGTGTACGGAACCGTACGCACGGTGGTGTGAGAGGTCGGGAAGTGAAATAATCACTTACCTTATACTCGATTATTTTAATACATGCCTAAACTAAATACCCAGGCAATCAAAACGGACACCGGCCCGGTCAGCAGTCTGGAAAACAGAACAGCGGGCACCCCCACTTCGACTGTATATGGCTCAGCTTCAGCAAGAGTTAGTCCAACGGGAACAAAATCCGCACCGGCCTGTGAGTTGATGGCAAATAATGCCGGCAAAGCCATTGCTGGTGGAATCGTGCCTTTTCCAATCTCAACACCTAGCAATACACCGACAACTTGCGCAATAACAGCTCCTGGCCCAAGAACTGGTGAGAGTATTGGGATTGAGCAGATAACGGATAGAATAATCAAGCCGATAATATTACCTGATAGCGGCTTAACAGCCGCGGCAATAGCATTGCCAATGCCTGTGTAATTAATCAATCCGACCAGCATACTGACAAATGCCATGAATGGCAGAATGTTTTTAATTACCATGTCGATGGTATCGCGCCCGGCCTGATAAAAAATACCTACCACATTACCAACAGATCGGCCAATTCGATTAATTATCCCTAATAAACCTTTTTTCTCCTCAACAGGTTCAGTTGTTTCTGCTGTTGGCGTTTTCTCTTTCTTAACAGGTTCTTCTGAAGCGGCAGAGACTTCAGGTTTGATAACACCTGTTGCATCAGCTATTTGAACATTATCCACAGTAACACCAGAGACAAAATTCTTTTCGTTGATGAATTTCATCAGCGGACCGGATGGTGTCGTTGAATGAAGATTGACTGTCATCACGTCTAGCTTCGGATAAACGCCGCATCTTGCTGTTCCGCCACAGTCGATGACAGCACAAATCATTTCCTCCGGGTCGACTTTTTCATTAAATCCGTCTTTTGCCTGTACACCTAACGCATCAGCTATTTTTTTTGCTACCGGATGTATGCCGCCCCCGGTCACTGATGCGACAATTTGTTTTTTACCGGAAGGAGCAAGTGTTAAAGGCCCGCCCCAACCTTTAGTTCCTTTAGATACAATGACTGATTTTGCCATTTATTTTCTCTCCTAACTTTATGAGTTGTTTTGTTCTTTCCACATGATTTTTGTCAGCATCTCAGTGCAGATACCGCGAATTAAAATGACGATTAAACCGACAATGAAATATCTGACAGCCAGCGGCATAACGGACAGCCCCAATGTCGTGAGTCCAGAGGAGATGCCTGTCCAAACAAACAGTTCGCCGGCATTGGCGTGAGGAAACAGCCCGGTTATCGGGTGGACAAAAGAAACGGCCGCATCATAAAATGCCGGCTTTTGTTTTTCCTCGAGAAAGCGTCCGAATGAGTAACACATCGGGTTGGTAAGAAAGAACACTGCAAGTAATGGAAAGACCGAGTAACGTAAAATAATGTTTTTAGTGGAGAATTGAGCGAACCGAGTGACACGCTCCTCACCAATTAAATTTATAAGAGCGTTTACAAAAGTCAACAAGACAATTAACGTTGGCAGAATACCGGTAATCAGGCCAACGAGATTCTCGCCTCCTGCATTAAAAATACCAATGAAGTTTTCCGCTAGTTTAACTAAGAAATCCATGTTCCTATCCCTCCATTTTTAAAAGTTCCTTATCAATGAGTGTCAACGCTTGATTGAAAGCAGTGATTTGTTGCTTGCCTTTAAGTGATTGCCTGATATCTTCAGCTTTTTTTCCTACAAAACGCTGATTTCTTTTAAAGCGGGCAAAAACTGTATAGCCTGACATTTCTTGATAATCAAGAATCACTTTGTTTTCATCGGTGACCAGAAATGTCACTACACCTTTTCCAACTTTAAATTTTGCTTTTGCTATTCCCACCCCCAAATACCCAGTTTTCATTTTTTTGATTTCATTAAGCACCTCTTTGTAGTTTTTGTGTTGAAAATAAGAGAGACCTATTTGAAGCAACCAAAATCCAATAAATAAAATCATCAAGCCAGAATAAGTATTAATGACACATCCCTCCAATAAAAAGTAAGCGTTTTACACTTATCATGATATAAGCCGTCATTTAGAAAGTCAATAATTTTTGTAAAAAAATACATATTGGAACATATGTTAATTTTGTGAAAGTGTATTGGAATATGTTTTAATTTAAGGTTTTTTAACAAAAAGTTGTTCACGAGATTGACATTGGTATAGGCATGAAGTATGATTTGTTTGTATCATATGTTACATGTAATAACAAATGTTTAAGGAGGTTATTGTCGTGACGATTTATCAACAATTGTTAGAAAGACAGAAAGCAAATGATCCGATTAAGGTTGGTGTCATCGGTGCTGGACAGATGGGGTTCGGTATGATTGCGCAGATAGCCACGATACCTGGTATGGCCGTTGCGGGTATCAGTGATATCCGACTCGATTATGCACAGGTGGCTGCAGATGCGTATCGAACAGGATCAGAAAAGAGTAATGATGTTCTTGTCACAACGGATTTCAAGGAAGTTATCCATCATGAGTCAGTTGATGTAGTGGTAGATGCAACAGGTGTTACCGAAGTAGGTGCGAAAATTGCATTGGAGACATTGATTGCTAAAAAGCAGCTTGTGTTGCTTAATGTTGAGATTGATGTGACAATTGGGCCGCTAATGCATAAACTGTATCAATCAGCTGGTTTAGTCTATACAGGATCAGATGGTGATGAACCGGCGGCGACTGTCGAATTGTTTGAGTTTGCCAAATCAATGGGTATGGAAGTGCTGGTTGCAGGAAAAGGGAAAAACAATAAACTGAGGGTTGATGCGAACCCGTCATCGTGTGAAAAAGAAGCAGCAGAGAAACACATGGCTCCTCATATGCTGGCAGCATTTCAAGATGGTACTAAAACAATGGCTGAAATGAACTTACTATCCAATGCAATTGGTTTTGTCCCGGACAAAGTCGGCATGCACGGAATATCAGGCGATGTGGATTCAGTGATTCAGGATTTAAACTTGAAGGAAAACGGCGGAGTTCTTGAAAAATTTGGTGTGGTTGAATATGTTGACGGACTGGCGCCAGGTGTGTTTGTGATTGTCAAGGGACAGAATGAAGGCGTTCGCAATGAACTGAATTATTTGATGAAGAAGGGCGAACGGGATCATCACTTGCTGTACCGACCGTTCCACTTGGCCAGTCTCGAAACACCAGTAACTATTGCCAAAGCTGTCTTGCAGCAGGATCATGCCATTGTACCATTGGGTGCTCCGATTTCGGAGACTGTTGCAGTGACGAAAAAAGACATTGCAGTTGGCGAAAAACTGGACGGCATCGGTGGCTACTGTGTTCGCGGAGTACTTGAAACACATAGCGACATGAAGGAAAATGGGCATATTCCGATAGGGTTGATTTCAGGTGAGGTCGTAGCGCGTCGACCGATTAAAGCAGGTACGTTCATAACAGAGGAAGATGTGACTTTAGATGAATCAACAACTGTCTGGCAGTTGAGGAAACTTCAAGACAGTACATTCGATAAATAAAGCTTATTACGGATGGGGGTTTCATTCAACCATTCATTAGCGGCCTGTTACACCGCCCCAAGTTGTACTTCCTGCGCGTTTTTTAGTAATATTTAGGAGAAGCATTTTGCTGTTTGCAGGAAAGGGCAATTGGTCGTGCAGCAGAGACAATGAAAGGAAGAATACCATGAGTTATTCACAAGATATGAGATTATTAGCGAATATTGCAACCAGATACTATGAAGACGGTGCAAAACAGTCGGATATCGCTAAAGAATTCAATATTAGCCGTTCGCTGGTATCAAAATATTTAACTAAAGCGAGAGAAATCGGGCTTGTTGAAATTATTATTCATGATGAAATGATCCATCCGTATAAACACATTGAGGACAAAATAAAACGGAAATATAATCTCGAAGAAGTTATTTGTGTCGCTCCAACGGAAGAAGAGCGGTTAAAGAAAAAGTTGGGAACGACTGCAGCAAAATACTTATCTCGAATCATCCAGCCGAATCAGACAATCGGGGTGTCTGCCGGGACGACTGTCCATGAGGCTGCGGAAAACTTTTTTTCGAAGACCAAATCAGATAATGTGACGTTTATTCCGCTTGTTGGCGGTTTGGGGCAGCAGCACAGTGATATTCAAGCCAATGTTGTTTGCCAGATTTTTGCCAAAAACGGCCGTGCAAATGCAGTAGAGTTGCATGCCCCAATCACGGTAGACTCCTTAGAGGCTAAAAAAGTATTCATGGAACAGTCATTTATCAAAAAAGTATTTGAGCAGGCTAGACAGGTCGACATTGCGATTGTCGGTGTGGGGGGACTTCCTGTGTATTCCACGATGACCAAAGCCTATCTTTCTGAAAAAACAAGTGAACTGGCGAAGGATATTGAGAGAGAAGATATCGTAGGTGATATTTGCTACAATTTTATTGATGAAAACGGCGCATTGGTCGATTGTCTGTGGAATGAACGTGTCATGTCCATTTCATTGGCTGATTTGGCTAAAATCCCGAAAGTTATCGGCGTCTGCGGCGGGAAAGATAAAGTTGAAAGTATTCATGCAATCATTAACGGCGGACTCATTAACACGCTCATCACGGATGAAACGACAGGTAAAATGCTTCTTGACTTTATTTAGTCTGTTAAAGGAGTGTATATGATGAAGATGTCGATACCAAATCGTGCGCAATTATCCGATGAAGAATTAATAAAAATTTTTCGCACGATGTGGGAAATTCGTTATTTTGATGAAAAGGTTGACCAACTGTTTGCCAAAGGCCTGATACATGGTACGACGCACTTAGCGGTAGGTCAAGAGGCGACAGCAGCCGGCAGTGGTGCTGTTTTAAGAAAAACAGACTGGATTACCGCGACACATAGAGGGCATGGTCAAACCATTGCTAAAGGAACGGATATCAATGCAATGATGGCTGAATTATTTGGACGGACGACCGGCACGAATAAAGGAAAAGGCGGCTCAATGCATATTGCTGATTTGGATACAGGCAATTTGGGCGCGAATGGTATCGTTGGCGGCGGTTTTCCGATTGCAACAGGTGCTGCTTTGACAGCAAAGATGAAGGGAACAGACACCGTAACGGTGAGTTATGGCGGAGACGGTGCCACTAACGAAGGCAGTTTCCATGAGTCCATCAATCTGGCATCGGTTTGGGACTTGCCTGTTATTTTCTTTATTGAAAACAATCAGTATGGGATGAGCGGTTCTGTTAAAAAGATGACGAATGTGGAAAATATTTCCGATAGGGCAAAAGCATATGGTATTCCGGGAGTGACAATTAACGGCAATGACATTATGGCTGTTATTGACACGACATGGGAAGCGGTTGAACGTGCGCGTGCAGGTGAAGGACCGACTTTAATTGAAGCGCTCACGTATCGTTGGAAAGGACATTCCAAGTCGGATGCTAAGAAGTATCGGACAAAAGAAGAAGAGGCTGATTGGCGGACTAATCGTGATCCCATCAAACTAGCAAAAGAACGGTTTATTGATGCGGGCATCTTGACTGAGGAAGAATCTGAATCCATCAGATTAGCGGCAAAACAGAAAATTGAAGATGCCGTAACATATGCAAAAGCCAGTCCGATGCCGGAACTGGATACGCTGTATGAGAATGTGTATGCGGATTAGGAGGAATACCCGATGAGAGAGATTACCTATGCAGAAGCTGTCAGAGAGGCACTATCGGAAGCGATGAGAGAAAATGAAGACGTTTTTATGATGGGTGAGGATATCGGTGTTTACGGCGGTGCCTTCGGTGTCAGTCGTGGAATGGTCGAGGAATTCGGTGAAGATAGGATTCGTTCGACCCCAATATCTGAAGCAGTGATTGCCGGTGCTTCGGTTGGAGCGGCAATGACGGGGATGCGCCCGGTATTTGAACTTCAATTTTCTGACTTTATTACAATTGCGTTGGATCAGCTCGTTAACCAAGCTGCGAAAATCAGATATATGTACGGTGGCAAAGCGACAATTCCGCTGGTTATGCGGACACCCGGAGGATCTGGGACCGGTGCTGCGGCACAGCATTCACAGAGTTTGGAAAATTGGACGGCACATATTCCGGGATTGAAAGTGATTCAGCCGGCAACTGCATATGATGCAAAAGGTTTGCTTCATGCTGCAATCCTTGACAACAATCCTGTGATGTTTTATGAACATAAATTATGTTACCGGACATCATCTGATGTGCCGGAAGGAAAATATGTATTGCCGATTGGCGTGGCAGATGTCAAAAGAGAAGGCAAGGATATCACGGTCGTTGCTACTGGTATTATGGTACATAAAGCCCTTGAAGCTGCAGAAACGCTGGCAAAGGAAGGCATTGATATCGAAGTGGTCGACCCACGAACGCTGGTGCCTTTGGATAAAGAGACAATTGTCCATTCGGTCATGAAGACAGGCAGAGCGGTTGTCGTCACAGAGGCGGTCAAACGCAGCGGATTTAGCGCCGAGCTTGCCAGTGTGATTGTTGAAAATGAAAGTTTTGACTTTTTAGATGCGCCAGTTGTTCGGCTTGCCGGCAAAGAAGTTCCGATTCCTTATCATCCTGAGCTGGAAAAATTAGCTGTACCGCAAGTGACGGACATAATCACCGCTTGCCGCAAGCTGATGACAGGAAATTAAGGAGGGAACGACATGGCACATGAAGTGTTAATGCCGAAATTAAGTTCAACGATGACAGAAGGTACCATTACAACCTGGTTAAAGCAGGAAGGTGAATCAGTAGAAATTGGCGAGCCGATTTTTGAAGTGATGACAGATAAAATAGCTATCGAAGTTGAGGCGTATGAAGAAGGCATTTTATTAAAGCGCTATCTTGGCGACGGCGACAGTGCGCCGGTCAATGCAATTGTTGCTTATATTGGAGAGGAAGGGGAAAGTGTCCCTGATGCCGCACCGCCATCTGTTCAAGAAGACGAGTCGGGAGTCTCTGAAGCAGAGCAGCCAGATACGCCTAATGCAGCTGACGCGATAGAAGAAAAATCAAAGCCCGTAACCACTTTGATTCGGGCAACTCCCTCTGCCAGAAGGCTGGCAAGACAGCGGAAAATTGATTTGTCTGCAGTCGAAGGGTCTGGTCCGAGGGGCAGGATTCAAGCGGAGGATGTGAAAAGATACAAGCCGGAGCCGGCAGTACCTGTCGCCGCACCGGCAAAAACAGAAAAAGCTGAAACAGCAGAAGTTATTCCGTGGTCAGGCATGCGAAAAGTTGTTGCAGATCGAATGAGTCAAAGCAAAGCGACTGTTCCCCATGTGACAATGAATGCTTCGGTGGATATGTCTGAAATAGACAAGCTGCGCCAGCACTTGTTGCCGGTGGTGGAAGAGCGGACAGCGTTGCGTCTGTCTTATACAGAATTAATCGTTAAAGCGGTGACAGTGGCGCTTAAAGAGTTTCCGGTTTTCAATGCACATGCTCTTGATGACGGTATCCATCTCCACAAGGAAATCAATATCGGTCTGGCAGTAGCTGTCAAAGACGGATTGTTGGTCCCGGTTATTAGAAATGCTCAGGATAAAGGGCTGGCTGAACTGACTAAAACAGCAAAAGACCTTGCAGGAAAAGCCAGAGAGGGACGACTGAATCCTGATGACATGCAGGGCGGAACATTTACTATCAGTTCGTTGGGACGTTCGCGTGTCGAGAACTTCACGCCGATCATCAATGCGCCGGAAGTAGCGATTTTAGGTGTTGGAGGCATGACCAAGTCCTGTATAATGAAGGAAGAAGACGGACAGATGATACCTGTCAACGTCCCTGTTTTACAGCTTAGCTTGTCGTTCGACCATCGTGCAGCAGACGGAGCTCCGGCAGCGGCTTTTTTGAGCAGGATTGTCGAGATTTTGGAAAATCCGCTGCAGTTGCTGCTGTAACAGAAAGATTGAAAACAAACAGGTTGTGGAACGAACAAATAATGTGTGAGGTGCATAAATGTATACTGCAAAAATTATTGATATTGGCGAGCTCGTGCCGGCCTTTGAAGAAGAAAATCTGGTGATACTGTTTGGTTCTAATGTCCCGGATGAGCTTAAGTCCATATGTGTGATTCATGAAGAACTAACTGCTGAAGAGAACCCATTAAAACCAGGCGGTCATATATCTTTCGGCAACGACAGCTATGAGATTGTGGATGTGGGAAATCTGGCGAATAAAAACTTTGAGGAATTGGGGCATATCTCTGTCTATTTCCGAGAGGGCGACAATGAAATCTTACCTGGTGCGATTCAGGTAAAACCGGCAAAATTTCCGACACTGTCAATTGGTGATGAAATAACTATTTCCAGAAACTGATTCTTGATGGTTTGCAATAAAAAGCCGATTTGTAATAGTTCTGTAAGTTAAAGATAGAGAAGACTCCATGAGATTATTGATTTCACGGAGTCTTCTTTATTTGAAAAACGTCATCCATAACTGTTGAATATCAAAAGACGGATCGAATTTTATGAACGTGTTTTATGGAAAAAAGCAGTGACTAATTTGTCTTTGGAAGGGACAACATAACCAACGTCAGTATTAAAGTTTGGAATCCAACAGACGACTCTTCGTATTTGCCAGCAAAAAAAGAAGCAAAGCCGTATGTTTTTACACGGCTCTTGCTTCCAGGCTAGATTTATTCTCCCATAATCATTAAATTGCAAGTACGTGTACGCTCACGATTTTGATCCCAATCAACAAAATACACATAGCCGACAGAACCGATTAACGGTTCGCCATCTTTGATAATGACTGTTTCACTGGCACCAAAGAGAGACGCTTTGATATGCGCATCTGCGTTTAAAATTGAGACTGGATCAGGCAAATAATTCGGATCTTTTGCGGCTAAATCTTTTAGAAATTCCACATGTGCGGGGCCAGGGTACAGATAATCTGATTCAGTATATTGTCTTGGAATCAGTTTATCTAAAATCCGATTTTGATCGACTTGTAAAAATTCATCACCTTTCCAATCTTTATCATGTACATATTCTTCAAAGATTACTGAGCAAGTCGTATGTGGTGTGGTGATGGCACAAAATCCGTCTTGAATCCCGGATTCTTTGATGGCGTTTCTTAATTGCAACGTAATATCTAAATAAGTAACTTTTCCTGAATGAGTCTCAAGTGACAATTGTTCATGTTTTACAGTCATTGCATTTACCCTCTTTCTTTATAAGCTTTTACTAAAGCTTCGATCATATCAGTTAACATGTCAGCTGGTGAATCAGCATTAGTGATTCCGCTAGTGCATCCAGTACCGTCAGCCCCTAGTTCAATTGTCCGGTAAACATCATCCGGCGTGCTTATCCCAGCTGCTTGCATTACTAAAATATTCTCGTCAATCTCTTTAATTGCCTGATTTGTTTGTTCAATATAACTGCTGTCACTCGTTTGCCCTGTCCCAATCAGATCAGTTGGTTCACATAAAATAACGTCTGCACCCATAATTGCGGCAGCTTTGGCCTCAGGAATAGAATCTGCACAGACGATTGTTTCGATGCCCAGCTCTTTTGCGCGTTTGATTGCTTGAGCCAAGGCGGCGACTGTCATTGGCCGTTCTGCATGATTCAAGAAAACTGCGCGTGCTCCTGCATGGTAAATTGATTCAGGCAATACATGCCCTATCCCTCGTCCTTGTCTAATTCCATCCATATGCTGAGCAGTCACGATAATATTTTCTGTGGCATTTTTAACGGCGGAGATGTCGGCAAAAGGGACAGTTACCAGCACAGAACACTCTGGATATTTCGAAGCAAGCTTATCAGCACGCTTCGCTAACTTTATTAATTCCTCACCATATAAATATGATTTGGGATTAAAAACAAAAAACGGGTACTTGATTTTATTTGACATTTTTTTGCTCCCTCCATTATTCCGCATTCTTCGTCACAAAAACTTTGTAATAAGTTTCCAAAACCTCTGTCATTGCTTCGTTGGAAAGTTGTTTCATTTCTATATAATCTTTTGGATGACCATCCATGTTTTTTTGATATGCAGCATTCAGAAAATCAGTAAAGATATTTATTTTTGCAATGCCATTGACTGCACAACGACTAAGATTAGTATGGCCAGATGAAGAACCTCCATGTAATACTAATGGAACATTCGTTATTTCACGAATTTCTGATAATCGATCGAAGTTTATGCTTGGTGTTCCTTGATAAGCACCATGAGCGGTTCCAATCGAAATAGCCAAAGAATCCACATTTGTTTTTTTCACGAATGTTTGGACATCTTCCACCTCTGTATAAATAGAATCCGTCCTATCGTGATTTTCGTAATTAGTCCCTGCTCCCACATGTCCCAGCTCTGCTTCTACTGTTACGTTTCTTTGGTGTGCATACTCGACGACTTTTTTAGTGATGGCGATGTTATTTTCTAAACTTTCTTTAGAGGCATCTATCATGACAGAGGTAAAACCTAAATCAATAGCTTGTTTGATGAAGTCGAAGTCTTCCCCATGATCGAGATGCAATACGACCGGTACGGTAACCTTTTCAGCTAGGTATTTGCCGATTAACGCCGCTTCTTCTAACGATATTAATTCTTTATGAGCCTGAGCAAATGGTAATATCAAAGGCTTGTTCAGCTTTTCCGCGACTGTGACAAATGTTCTAGCAGAATCAAGGTCAATAAAATTTGTAGCTGGTACGGCATAGCCCTCTTGACTAGCTTTTAAAAGCATTTCTTTTGAATTGACTAACACGAGAACCCACTCCTTTTTACATTTGTAAAAATACGTTTACTTTTGTAAAAATCATAGTATAATTAAGTTGAAAAGTCAATGGAATCCACGGATATCATATGATAAAGATTAATTTATAATGAACATATGTTACAGAAAACAGAGAGAGGTGTATAGGCAGATGCTAGATAGAGAAGATCTTATGCTAAAGACTGCTGTGCTGTATTATGAAGATGAGGCTACACAAAGTGAAATCGCAAAAAAATTAAACATTTCACGTCCGACAGTTGCTTCTTTACTCCATGAAGCGAAAGAAAAAGGAATAGTCAAAATTTCGATTCAACATCACGAATTGCATTTGTTGAAGCTGCAAGAACATTTGATTGAAAAGTATGGTTTAAAAAATGTGAAGATTGCGGCAAAATCACAAAAAGAAATGAAGGCTGCTGCAGGAAAGCTGTGTGTCGAACTCATCGAACCTATGCTAAAAAATATCAGCAAATTGGGAATCGGCTGGGGAACAACGCTTTATGAATACGTTTCACAAGCTAGTTTTCTAAATTTGAATCACTTGAAAATTACACCTTTGATTGGTGGAATAGGACTTTCAGAGGTCCGCTTTCATTCCAATCATTTAGCATTTGTATTGTCTGAAAAATACAGTTGCGATGTTTCATATTTCTATGCACCAGCAATTGCAGATACTTTAGAAGTAAAAAAAATGCTTCTTCAAACAGAATTAATTAAGGGAATTATCGATGAAGGGAAAAATGTTGACTTCGCAATCCTTGGAGTGAGTGATCCCATCCGTTCATCAACCTATAAAAAATTGAAATATATTTCTAAAGAAGAAGCAGAGCTGCTTAAAAGTGAACACGCTATTGGAGACATTGGGAGTACGATTTTTACTGCTGATGGCACACCTTTGAAAAAGGGCTTCTCGCAACGCCTTCTTGGCATTGAACTAGAGGATATAAAAAAAATTCCCCGAGTAGCCATTGTAGCGACAGGAAAAGAAAAGCTTGAAAGTGTTCAAACTCTACTCAACATGAAGTTTATTACTGATCTGGTTATTGATGAAGATATTGCTGAACTTTTATAGTCCAGTTCATCAGACTGTGCACAGATTCCAAGTTTTTGGGGTAGCTATGTACAGTTTTATGTTGAATTTTTACAAATCATTTTTTTTAACTTTTCGCTATCATTCAGTTAAATGACACGCCGTTCAATTTAACAAGGATACTTTGAATATTTATTTGTTTTTTTCGGTTATATGGAGACTATGTGATATAATAAATGACAAATATTTTTTTAGGGGGAAGTTGGATGAGACCGTTGCAGCAGACAATTATCAATGAACTGCATGTAAAACCGGCTATTAATCCGAAAGAGGAGATTCGCCGCAGTGTGGATTTTCTGAAAGCATATTTAAAGAAACATGATTTTCTAAAAACTTTCGTTCTGGGAATCAGCGGTGGACAGGATTCAACGCTTGCCGGGCGCCTGGCACAGCTGGCGATGATTGAGATGAGAGAAGAAACCGGTGACCAGTCGTATCAGTTTATGGCTGTTCGGTTGCCTTATGGCAGACAGAGCGACAGTGAAGATGCTGAAAAGGCGCTGGCGTTTATTGCACCTGATAAAACGTTGGTAGTTGACATAAAACCTGCGGTGGAAGCAACTGTAAATTCGCTGAAATATGAGCTGTCTATTACTGACTTTAATAAAGGGAACATCAAAGCCCGCCAGCGGATGATTGTACAGTTTGCTATTGCCGGCGACATGAAAGGAGCAGTCATCGGGACTGATCACGCAGCGGAGAATGTGACGGGCTTTTTCACGAAGTTCGGCGATGGTGCGGCAGATATTTTACCGCTGGCGCGTTTGAATAAACGCCAGGGACGGCAGCTGCTGCAGGAACTTGGTGCGCAACCCGCACTTTACGAGAAGGTGCCGACAGCTGATTTGGAGGAAGAGAGACCTCTGTTGGCAGATGAAGAAGCATTAGGAGTCAGTTATGAAGCGATTGATGATTACCTAGAAGGAAAAGAGGTCAGCGATGATGCGGCTGCGGTCATCGAAAGCTGGTACCGCAAAACACAACATAAACGTCACTTGCCGATTACGGTGTATGATGAGTTTTGGAAATGAGTTAGTTAGTTTTAGGGTTGTTTAAAGATCGGAAAGAGTGATAAAGATATGATGAAAAATATCATTCATAATAACATATTTCCTTTGAAAAAGTGGCGTCTGGCAGGGCAAAGTTGCGCAACCGTTTTGATTGTTTTGGCGAGTAATTACTATCTCCAACTGTGCCAAAATGATTTTTCCTGGGAGTTGGCAACTAAATTTGCAATATCCTGGCATACTGAGAAGTTTTTGCTTGGTGCGTTTGTCTTACTTGTTTTTCAGGTTTTCCTGCTTAGTGCGGCCGGTTCGTGGTTGATTGGCACTATTTTTTATGTGGTGATTCTCGCTGTTTTGGGCTATGCAAACTATTGGAAGCTATTTTATCGCATGGAGCCGATTTACCCGGATGATTTAAAAATGATTACTGAGTTTGGTCTGATGAAGGACATCATTGGTACGGTACCATTTAGTGTGATTATCTGTTTCGCAGCAGCCAGCATCTTTTTATTCGTGTATGCAGTGATTAAAAGTTTGTCTTTTTCAAAAACAAGCCAGGTAGTCCGGATTATATCGCTGGTTGTGTCCACAATGCTGCTCGTTTATATTAGCGACTTCAATAATGAGCACAATTTACTGCGGAAAACGTACAATAAAACGGCTGCATGGATTCCTTACAGCCAAAAGATGAATTACTACAACACCGGCTTTATGGGCGGCTTTTTGTACAATTTGAAAGTCACTCCCATGGATAAACCAGAAGATTATACTAAAGCATCTGTTAATAATATAGTATCCGAGTACAACAAAAAAGCAGCGGCTAAAAATGAGACTGTCGGTTCTGAACAAATCCTGCCGAATATTGTTTACATTATGTCGGAAAGCTTTTCTGATCCATTGAGGATTAACGGCATTTCGGTAGAGGGCGACCCGCTGGCTGATTACCGTCAGATTGCGGATAGTACATTTAGTGGGCAGATGCTTTCTCAAAACTATGGCGGCGGGACAGCCAATGTTGAATTTGAAGCGCTGACCGGTTTTGCCATGGAAGTTTTTGCACCGCAGATGACAACACCGTACACCATGCTTTTGCCTAAAATTGAGCATTTTCCTTCGATTGTGTCCAGTTTAAAAGAACAAGGTTACAAGGCAACCGCGATTCATCCGTATAACACGTCCATGTATAAGCGGCAAGATGTATATCAAACGTTAGGCTTTGACAAGTTTTTGGATGAAAGCAGCATTACTGACGCAGAGCGTCCGTCTCTCTATATTTCAGATGAAGCGGCTTACAATAAAGTGCTGGAGCAGTTGTCTGATGACCGGCAGCCTAACTTTGTCCACCTGGTGACCATGCAGAACCATCTCCCGTATGAAGGAGTCTATGAGTCATTAAAATTCCCAGTGACAGGAGATGAGAACCAGAATGGGCTGACCAATTATGCTCAAGGCATCTATTATTCTTCCCGTTCTCTGCCAACTTTCTTACAAGGGCTGGATGAATTGGACCGGCCGACATTGGTAGTTTTCTGGGGTGACCATTTACCGAGCCTTTATTCTGATGAAACCAAAGAAAAAAATTCCCAAGAAAACTTGCATCTGACCGAGTACTTCATTTACGGCAATCAAGCAGAGGTGACACCGGCAAAAGAAACCATCAGCCCGATGTACTTTTACAGTTTGCTTTCAGAGAAGTTCAATCAGCCGACAACGGGCTTTAACGAACTGCTGCTGGCGGTTAAAGAGATGCTGCCGGCATTTGAGTCCGGTATGTATTACCATCAGGGCGAGTGGCAGGAAGAACTGTCGCTTTCCAAGGAGGAAGAAGCGCTCTACCATGATTACCAGCTGATACAGTATGACATTACTGCCGGCAAACAGTACAGTCTTGACACCTTCTTTACCAGCAAAGTGCCAAAATGATTTTAATTGCAGGAGCCTGATGCCATGAATTTTTCGCGTAAAGAAAACTACACATACTATAATCCAGTGCGCCGGGCAATTCTCAACTATCAGATGATTGAGCCGGGAGAAAAAGTCGCTGTCGGTTTGAGCGGCGGCAAGGACAGTACCACATTGTTTACGATTTTGGATACGATTCGTCGGCAAAAGCGCCTTGGTTATTCGTTTGAGCTGGTCCCGATATCGCTGGATATGGGGTTTGAAGCGGACAATGAACCGCTGAAAAACTACATCCGCGACTTAGGCTATGAACTTGATGTCGTACCGACAGCAATTGCTAAAGTTGTTTTCGATATCCGGGAAGAAAAAAATCCCTGCTCGTTATGTGCTAAACTGCGGCGCGGTATTCTCTACAATCGCGCCCGGGAATTGGGGTGTCAAAAAGTTGCCCTTGGCCATCACTTGGATGATGCCATTGAAACCTACTTCATGAATTTCCTGTATCACGGGAAGCTGACTTCGTTTGAACCAGTGACGTTTCTCAGCAAGACGGAATTGTCGCTTATCCGGCCGCTGCTTTACGTTCAGGAAAAAGAAGTCATCCGTTTTGTTAACAAAAAATCTTTGCCGGTTGTTTTCAATCCCTGTTCGGTTGACAAAAAAACTAAACGTGAAGAAGTCAAACAGCTGGTTACGCACTTGACACAGACTTATCCGGATATCCGCCACCGTTTCATTCAGGGGATGGAGCAGGGGACGCCGACTGATTTCTGGCAGGTGCTGAAAACAGGAAAATAAGGTTGCTTTTAAAAAGTGAACCGTGCTATAATCGATTAAACTACAACCCATAAGGGAGTAACTGGCAGCATCTGCTGTGGCAACATCACCAACACTGAAAGTAATTTCTGGTGTTGTCTTAAACAGTGAGACTTATGTATGATTTTTGCATACAAAAGTCTCATTTTTTGCTTTTGTATGCAAATGGAATTTAAAGGAGGAAAAAGAGTGTCGGAACACAAAAAGAAACAATTAACAGAAGCCTTTTTTACCTACACTGAAGAACAAGTGCTGGAAAAAATGCAAACGACCAGAGAGGGCCTGTCCAGTGCAGAAGCTGAAAAACGACTGAGAGAGTATGGGCATAATCAACTGGATGAAGGAAAAAAGAAAACTCTGTTTGACAAGTTTTTGGACCAGTTCAAAGACTTTATGATTATTATTCTGTTAATTGCGGCTGCTTTGTCATTTGTTATGGGTGATGAAGTGGAAGCTGTTATGATTGTTGTCGTTGTGTTTATCATGGCGATTTTCGGCGTCGTTCAGGAAGCAAAAGCAGAAGAAGCAATTGAAGCCTTGAAAGACATGTCAACACCGAACGCGAATGTCAGACGCGACAATCACACTGTTGTCGTGAAAAGTACGGACTTGGTACCAGGGGATGTGGTCTTGCTGGAAGCCGGCGATGTCATCCCGGCAGATGTCCGGTTAGTCGAAGCAGCATCGTTAAAAATCGAAGAAGCTGCACTGACCGGGGAGTCAGTGCCGTCAGAAAAGGCTGTCACTGTTTTGACCGATGTTGACACCGACTTGGGCGACCGAGTGAACATGGGCTATATGAACAGTAACGTGACATACGGCCGGGGTGTGGGTGTCGTTGTTGGAACGGGCATGAATACGGAAGTTGGTAAAATCGCCAGCATGCTGGCTCAAGCAGATGAAACCAATACACCTCTGAAAGAGAATTTGAATGAATTAGGCAAAATCTTGACGATTGCTATTTTAGTGATTTGTGTGATTATGTTTGCCGTCGGTATGATTCGCGGCGGGCATGAGTGGATTGACATGCTGTTGACCTCTGTTTCCCTGGCTGTTGCGGCCATCCCGGAAGGTTTGCCTGCAATCGTGACGATTATCCTTGCGCTTGGAACTCAAAAGATGGCCAAACGGAATGCTTTGGTGCGCAAATTGCCGGCAGTCGAGACGCTGGGCAGTACAGATACTATCTGTTCTGATAAAACAGGTACGCTGACACTGAATCAAATGACTGTCGAAGAAATATTCACGAATAATCAGCAACAATCGGCGGCCAGCGACATCGACGGCGAAAACATGACGCTGAAAATCATGACGTACTGTAACGACACGAAATTTTCCGCAGAAGGCAGTCTGATTGGCGACCCGACCGAAACAGCGCTGGTTCAGTACGGGCTCAACAAACAGTTCGATGTTCAGGCTAAACTGGCGGAAGAACCGCGTGTGGCAGAAGTGCCTTTCGATTCCGAACGGAAACTAATGTCCACCATACATGAACTGGCAAACGGGCAATATCTGGTCGCAGTCAAAGGTGCACCTGATGAACTGTTGAAACGTTGTCACTCATTTGACGTTGACGGCAATGTTGCCGCAATGACGCAGGCACAGACAGATTTGATTCTTGAAACCAATACCAGTCTTGCCAAACAGGCGCTGCGTGTTTTGGCGATGGCGTATAAAATTTTGCCAGACATTCCTGATGATTTGACTAGTGATGCAGTAGAAACAGACTTAATCTTTTCCGGATTGGTCGGTATGATTGACCCTGAACGGAAAGAGGCAGCCGATGCAGTTCGCGTGGCCAAAGAGGCCGGCATTCGTCCAGTCATGATTACCGGCGACCACCGGGACACTGCTGAAGCAATTGCAGTGCGCTTGGGCATCATCAGCGAAAACGAACATGACGCCGTAGTGACTGGTGGTGAGTTAAATGAGATGAGCGATGAAGAATTGGCAACTAACATCGAGAAGTATTCAGTCTATGCCCGCGTGTCGCCTGAACATAAAGTGCGTATCGTCAAAGCATGGCAGAAAGATGGCAAAGTTGTTGCCATGACAGGTGACGGAGTCAATGATGCGCCGGCACTTAAATCTGCCGACATCGGTATCGGCATGGGTATCACCGGTACGGAAGTTTCCAAAGGCGCCAGCGACATGGTCCTCGCCGATGATAACTTTTCAACGATTGTTGTGGCAGTCGAAGAAGGCCGGAAAGTCTTCTCCAATATCCAGAAAACAATCCAGTATCTGCTGGCAGCCAACCTCGGTGAAGTATTGACACTGTTTATTGCAACATTGGCTGGCTGGGATACATTGTTGCCTGTGCACTTGCTGTGGATCAACGTCGTAACTGATACTTTCCCGGCGATTGCCTTGGGGCTCGAACCGGCAGAAAAAAATGTGATGAAGATGAAACCGCGCGGCAGGAACTCCAACTTCTTTTCCGGCGGTGTCATGAGCAGTATCATTTATCAAGGGATTTTGGAAGCCGCCATCACGCTGGGTGTTTACCTGTATGCCATCAATTATCCGGTGCACTCTACCTATGCAGAAATTCATGCAGATGCTTTGACAATGGCCTATGCGACACTTGGTTTGATTCAATTGTTCCATGCATTCAACGTGAAATCCGTGCATGAATCTATTTTCACTGTTGGTTTTTTCCGGAACAAAGCATTTAACTGGGCTGTCCTAGTTTCGTTTATCCTGTTGGCTTCGACCATTGTGATTCCGGGATTCAACGACTTATTCAGCGTAGCGCACCTGGTTCCTTATCAGTGGGCTGTTGTCTTTGGTGCATCAGTGTCCATCATTCCGATTGTCGAACTGGTCAAGTTTGTTCAACGTCGGGTTATTGCGAAATAACAGAGAGTCTTTCACGACTCTCTTTTTTTTTCTGACAAAACAGTGTACAATGACAGAGGAAATAATTTCGAAAGAGGGATTGTATTGAAAAAACCAAATTTGGGCTACTACGTCCAAACCATTAATCATATCGTGACCAGCTCAGAAGAAGTCGGAGAAGAAATGAACGGGTCTTACGAACTGATCCGGGAAGCGATTGATACGCAGAAACTGGAAACACTCACCCGCGAGCAACTGACAGACATCAAAGCATTGTTTGCCGGCGGGACAGAAAAATACAAAATGATGCTCACGCAAATTCAAGGGTTGCGTCCCCCGGCACGCGTCATGGGGATTCACCGCAAGCTGGAAAAAGCATTTGCCGACTACGTTCAGGGCTGTCAGGAAATGGTTGATGCACTGCAGCCTGATGAGGCGGTTGTCAACACGGAGCTGTTCAACCAGTCAGAGAAGAAACAAGACGAAGCAACCGACACGATTTCCTTTAGTATTCAGCGTATGACCAATTTGCTGATGAAATAACAGAAAAGAATAATCCGCTGTGTTAAAAAGATTTTTTAGCGTAGCGGATTTTTTTAATTCAGTTGTTTTATGTCGGTTAAGACACAAAAAGATTGCGAGTGTCCATAAAATTAGCTATACTTAGAACATGTTTTATAACAAAACAAAAAGGAGAATGTGTCATGAAAAAAGTGATTTTTAGCGTACTCGCCCTCTCTTTGTTGGTTATTTCAGGGTGCTCCGGTAACACGGATAAAAAAGAATCGACCAAAAAACAGTCGAACAAAAGCACGTTTACATATGCGATCAATGGTGATCCGAACTCCATGAATCCAGTAAATGTCGGTGACCGTTGGGGATTGACAACGATCAACATGATTTTTTCACCGCTTGTCAGAATTGAAGGCGACGGTTCCCACAAGAACGAACTGGCGGAAAGCCTGACGCCTTCGGAAGATGGCAAAGAGCTGCTGGTCAAGCTGAGACAAGATGTTAAATGGTCGGATGGCGAGGCCTTGACTGCTGATGATGTGGTCTTCACGTACAATCAAAAAGTCAAAAAAGAAAACGGCGGTGCGGATGCGCTTTGGATTGGCGACAAGCCGATTCAAACGGAGAAAGTGGACGATTATACGGTTTCTTTCAAACTGCCGTCTGTCAGCGCAGCTGCCATCAATAACATCGCGACAGAGACATACATCATGCCTGAACATCTCTACAAAGATATTGCCGACTTTTCCGGAACGGACTTGAAGGCGGATCTGGTCGGAACAGGCCCTTACAAACTGATGAAATATAAACGCGGGGAATATTTGCAGTTCGAAGCCAATGAACATTACTATGGCGGCAAGCCGTCAGTCAAAAATGTCACGCTGCGCATCATCCCAAGTGCGGATACGACAAAAGTGGCGTTGAAGAATGGTGAGGTGGACGCTTCCTATATTTTCCCGAGTGATATTGAAGAAATTGAAAAAGCCGGACTGAACGTGCATTCATATAGTGAAAACCGCGTCGGTTACATGGGCATCAACCTTAACTCCGATAAATTGAAAGATGTCAAAGTCCGCCAAGCGATTTTTTACGGCATCAATAAAGACGAGTTGAACAAAGGTGCTTATCTGGACAAGGAATATTATAACAATGCCTACTCCATCTTACCGCCGAATAATCCGTTCTACTCAGACGATGTGGAAAAATACGACGTGGATGAAGAAAAAGCCAAATCACTGCTGAAAGAAGCCGGTGTATCTGATTTGACGCTTAATTTAGGGTTTGCTTCCGACAATGTGGACCAGACGCTTCAAGCGACACTGATTCAGCAGCAGCTGCAAAATGTCGGGATTACCGTCGAGCTGGCAGGAGGAGACGGTGTTGCCCTGTCGACAGAGATTCAAAAGCCGGACACTAAAAAATACGACCTGTTTCTGAATGGTTATATCATGGGCAATGATCCGGACTTATATTCAAGTTTGTTTGCGACCGGCAAGAGTTTCAACTTCTTCCATTACAGCAACCCGACTGTTGACGAACTGTTTGACAAAGGCGCTGTTGAATTGGACGAAGCCAAACGGGCGGACATTTACGCAGAGCTGCAAAAAGAAATTGCCGCAGACGCTGTGTTCTATCCGATTGTGGACAATAAGAAAATCTTGGCAGTCAACGAGCGTGTCTCCGGCATTGAAGAAGTCGGTCTGGTGCCAATCTATACATTCGAGGATTTGTCTAAATTGACGATTAAGTAACGATTGATTCAGCACAGACTTCTGTGCTGAATTTTTAACATGAAGGATGTGAAAAAATGGGTCGATATATTTTAAAACGCGTGCTGCAGGCCATTCCGCTGCTCTTGGTCATTTCTTTTATTGTCTTTTCACTGATTCATCTGGCGCCTTACGATGCAGTCGATGCGCTGACGACACCTGACATGTCTCCGGAAAGAGTCCAGATGATGCGGGAACGCTTCGGTCTCGATAGACCATTTCTCGTGCAGTATGTTTACTGGCTTCGGGGAATATTGCAAGGGGACTTCGGCTACTCCTTGATTAGTCAGCAAAGCATCGGTGCTGAGCTGGCAGTCAGGATTCCCAATACTATGAAACTGGTCTTTCCTGCCTACCTCACAGCGCTAGTGCTGTCGGTTGTTTTGGGGCTGGTCGCCGGTGCTAACAAAGGCAAGTTCCTTGACCGCATGATCGACGGACTGTGTTCGGTGGGGATTGCCACACCGACTTTCTGGTTTGCAATGCTGTTGATTTATATACTGGGTTACAAGTGGCATCTGTTTCCGATTATCGGCATGCATACTGTCGGGCAGGAAGGATCTTTTCCCGATTTTATCCAGCATTTCATAATGCCTTATCTGGTGCTGGTCGTGGCGTTTTTCCCTGAGCTGACACGCTACATCCGTTCAGCTACTGTGGAACAATTGTCAGAAGATTACGTCATGGTGCAAAAATCGTTCGGCTCTTCAAAGCGGGCAGTATTTGCCAATCATATCAGCCGCAATGTGCTGGTCCCGATTGTTACTCAAGTCGGACTGGCACTGCCGATGCTTGTGACAGGGGCGATTATTACGGAAAGTATTTTTTCGTGGCCGGGAGTCGGCCCGTATCTGATGACTGCAACAAAAAGCATGGATTATCCTATTATTATGGCCATCATGCTGCTGTCAGCAGTACTCGTGATTTTGGGCAATTTGCTGTCAGATATTTTATATACCATTGTAGATCCTAGAATCCGCAAGGAGGGCTGGCAATGAGTTTTCGCAAACGGATGAAAAAAGTATTGAAACAAAATCCTGTATACTGGGTGTCTATCATTTTTCTTTTATTTATCGCGCTCTTATCATTATCGGCCACTTTTTTGCCGATTGACCCGAATGCGACCGATGTCGGCAACATGTCGGCAATGCCCAGCTTGGAACATTTATTTGGCACTGACGAAGTCGGCAGAGACTATTTCATCAGAGTGGTATACGGCGGTCGGATTTCTTTGGCGGTCGGGATATTGGCGATGCTGGCTTCGACCACAATCGGGACGGTTGCCGGTCTTGTCTCCGGGTATTACGGCGGAGTGATTGATACGCTCTTGATGCGTCTGGTGGATGTGCTGTCGTCGATTCCTTGGATGGTTCTGGTTATCGTCTTTAGCGTATTGATGAAACCCGGCTTTACGACAATTATCATCGTCATCGGCTGTTTCACCTGGATGCGGACAGCGCGGCTGATACGCGGGGAAACATTGTCGGCAAAAGAGCGGGATTATGTGACGTACGCAAAATTTATCGGCATCACCAATCCGCAAATCATCATCAGGCATATTTTGCCTGCTGTAACACCGACATTGATTGTGACGGCAACGGCTAATATAGCGAGTGCCATCATGACGGAATCCGCCCTAAGCTTTTTAGGAGTCGGCATTCAACCGCCGACCGCGTCATGGGGTAGCTTGCTGCAAAAGGCTCAAAGCACTCTTGAAAATGCACCGCACATGGCGCTTTTGCCGGGATTGATTATTATTTTGACGGTGTATTCCTTTAATACTATCGGCAACTTTATTCGTGACTGCTTGGCTGTGGAGGGATAGAAAATGACAGAAAACATGTTGGATATAACTAATTTGACTATCTGGGTGGCTAAAAAAGATGCACCGAAAAAGATGCTGATTCATGACATACAAATGACAGTCCCAAAAGGTGAAATTGTGGGTATTGTCGGCGAGTCCGGAAGCGGCAAGAGCATCACCATGAAAAGTTTGATGCATATCCTGCCTGAGAACGTGGAAACCGCCAATGCCGGTTTTCTTTTCAATAACCGGCCGGTCGGACCGCAAGAGCGAATCCCTGCCGCGATGATTTTCCAGGACCCGATGACAGCGCTGAACCCGCTGCGGACGATCGGCTACCATCTGGTAGAAGTGATTCGCCGCTCGGAAAAGATGAGCAAAAAAGAGGCAGAACAACTGGCAGCGGCTGAGCTTGCTAAAGTCGGCATCACGATGCCTGAAAAACGTCTCCGGCAGTACCCGCACGAACTTTCTGGTGGGATGCGCCAGCGCGTGATGATTGCGATGGCCCTTTTGGCAAAACCGGAACTGTTGATTGCCGATGAACCGACCACGGCACTTGATGTCACGATCCAAGCCCAAATTTTGTCACTGATTCGTCGGCTGCAGAGAGAAGAACAGCTGACAGTTATTCTGGTGACGCATGATTTCGGTGTCGTAGCCGGAATGTGTCAAAGCATCAAAGTGATGTATCAGGGCAGAATTGTCGAAGAAGGGACGACGGAGGAAATATTTTACGATCCGCGTCATGACTATACTAAAAATCTGCTGAAAGCTATTCCGACTGGCGAAAAAGGCAAGCGGCTGTATTCGCTGGGCAGTTCTTCTTCCGACAGCACGGAGTCCGATGCCGTTTACACATTTCAGCAAGTATCACCGACACACCGGTACCTTGTGAAGCAGGAGGGATAGCAATGGCTGACACATTAGTCGAAGTCAATCAGTTAAAAAAATATTTTACAGTAAAAAAAGGCACGATCAAAACAGAAGTCAAAGCTGTGGATGACGTGTCGTTCACAATAAACAAAGGCGAAACGTTAGGATTAGTCGGCGAATCGGGAAGCGGTAAAACCACGTTGGGCCGTACCATCATTCAGCTGGAACAGCCGACTGCCGGCAGCATCAGTTATGCCGGTCAACATCTGACAGGCCTTTCGTTTAAAGGGCGGAAAGAGATTCAGAAGAACATGCAAATTATTTTTCAAGACCCGTATTCCTCTTTGAATCCAAGCATGACCGCCTTGCAGCTAGTCATGGAGCCGCTGCAGCTGCGGATGGGCAGAAGCGAGGCAGCCGAACACGCGGCCAATATGTTGAACAGTGTGGGTATCACTGGCAGTGACATTCATAAATATCCGCGCGAATTCAGCGGCGGACAACGCCAGCGCATTGGCATTGCCCGAGCGGTTGTCGTCAATCCGGAATTTATTTTGTGCGACGAGCCGATTTCTGCACTGGACGTGTCCATTCAAGCACAAATCATTAATTTACTGATTGATTTGCAGCAAGAGCTGGGATTGACGTACTTGTTTATTTCCCATGATTTATCCATGGTCCGCTATATTTCTGACCGGATTGCTGTGATGTATCTTGGCAAGCTGGTCGAGCTGGGCCCGACTGACAGGATCTTTGACAACCCGTTGCATGCTTATACTAAAAAACTGTTGTCGGCTATCCCGATTCCCGATCCGGTCAAGGCCCGGACGGCATTTGAACAACAAGAAGGACAGCTTGCCCAAATCGTCCCGCCTGATGCAGGGGCAACCGAATGGCTGGAAGCTGAGCCTGAACATTTTGTATTGAAGGAGCTGGAAAACGAATGACAGAAAAAATTGAGTTGATAAGAGGACAAGACGGTATCGAACTGCCATTTTCCGGCGGCAACTGGGTGTTGTTGCGGGACAAAGGCTATTCGCCGGTTCAGATGCTGGTGGCCGCTGCCGGAGCTTGCGGAGCATATGTCTATGAGAGTATTTTGACAAAATCGCATGTGCCGTTTACCTTTCATGGTGTCACTGTCGATTATGTCCGTGACGAGTCTATAGTAAGCCAGCCGGTCAAAGAAATTGCCATCACATTTGAGGTCAGTGTTGAAGAGAGCTATCAGGGGAAAGCAGAGCGCATTCTCAAGCTGGTAGCCAAACATTGCCCGGTCATCCAGTCGCTGGACCCTGCCATTCAAATTCAGGAAACAGTGGCCTTTCGCTAAAAAAATCCGCATACCGGTTCAAGGTATGCGGATTTTTTTTAATGAGTTTCCGGCGTGATTTCCCACGATGCCGGTCCAAAATAAAGCAGCAGTTTATCTGCTTGTGAGAGGCGGAAGGTGACAGTCAGTTCCTGACGCGTCTGTTTGGCCAGCTCCTCCAAATCATCAGTGATTTTCTCCAGCGCTTCCTGATTGCCGTCGGCGTCAGTCAATGACAGGTTATCCTTCAGGTTGATGGCCTCTTCAGTGTCATTGTCAATCGTCAACCGGATATCAATCGTCTGCCGGTCTTCTGCCAGTGTGTAGCTGTCGAGGGTCACTTTCAAACCGTTGGCAAAATCAATGGTTTCGCCAACGTCAAAAACATCATCGTCAGTCACTTGGCTATTCTCAGTTGCAGGGGTCTCTGCCGGCGGCGCCAACAAAAATTGATTAGGAATAAACGCCAGCTCGATTTTGGTAGACAAACTGTCGGTGTCGACATAAGTTGCAGCCGTCAGCTTGTCGGCTGTCAGCACCAAGGCTGTTTTTTCGTCAAACCCGTTGGCCTGTAGTTTGAATGTCCCGTTAGTAATGTCGCTGCTGCCGACGATGATGCCGGTATCTTTGTTGATTAGCGAGACAGTCCCCGACTCTTTTGTTTTGCCAAGAATATTGATGATGTTCTGGCTGTCGCCATAGACTTCCAAGGCGTCGTTTACGCCGCTTTTAAAGTCAGTCACAAATGATTTGGAGGTTTGGCAGCCTGTCAAGAAAAGCAGTGCTGCCAACACAACAATCATGTGACGTGTTCGTTTATTTATCATTGTTTTCTCCGTCTCTTTTTTTAGTTTAAATGATAACATATTTCTTAAAACTATGACAGGTGCTCAGCCAAAAAATGCGCGCTTTCCGCCATGATGTCCGGTGTGATGAGATGCCGTTTGCCGTCACCTGTATGAAAAACCATGTTTTGTCCGAACCAGTGGTCTTTGTACGACTGGTAAAAATCAAAGGCATCTGCATAAGGCACTTTTTCATCATTTGTTCCGTGCCAAAAATAAAGCGGACGCCCGGTCAAAGCTTCAGGGGCTTGGGACAAATCAAAAAAATCAAGCCAGCCGAGCAGCTGTTCCAATTCCTTTGGCGCATAGACGGCATGTTCAGTGATATAGCTGATCAAAAGTCTTCTGAATGCTGTTAGTTTTGGCGTGCCCATCAATATCACGCCGGCTGTGATTTCCGGATGGTTTTTAAGCAGCGCCGCAGTGGTGATGCCGCCCATCGAGTAGCCGCCTGCGCCCAATTTACCGTCGGCTATCATGCCGTTTTTGTCAAAATAATTCACCAGACTTTCAAATTCCAGTAAATTGTATTGCAGCGTCGACCAAAAGGTGAACGACGGGATGCTCGAGATGGGTCCGCATTGCCGTTCCCCATGATACATTGCGTCCGGCAGGATGACACGGATATTGTGTCCGGCAATTTTTCTAGCTGGTGTCAATGCCAGCTCTTTCGATGTTTGCCAGCCATGGTAATAGATGACGAGGGGAAGCGGGTCGTTCTGTACATCCTCCGGAACGACCTCAAGGAGAGGGATTCCAATAATTGTCCGCTTTCTGATGGTTAACACACAAACAACTCCTTTCAAACATGTCACTTAATTTTAGAAGTTTCTAGGTAAAAAAGCAAAAAAAGTACTTAAAACAGGTAATCGTAAAAAAAAACTAAAATAACAGTTGACAATCAACTGAAAAAAAGGTATCTTTAAATCTATAATTATTTGAATTATCAGAAAAATCAATCGATTCAGAAAAAGGGTGTATGACAATGACCTATCAACAATTTAACACCGCTGCAACTTTATTATTAACGTAAGGACTCAAAATGACATAGATTATGTTATTGGGAGTCCTATTAAGCATTTGCGTTAAGTGAGACTCCCCCTTTAAGCGTCTCACTTAATGAGATGCTTTTTTTGTTTAAAAAAAATGGAGGGAAGAGTTCAGATGAAAAAAATTCAGTTTTTTGACACCACATTGAGAGATGGCGAGCAGACGCCAGGAGTTAACTTTAATACAGAGGAGAAAGTGCAGATAGCTAAACAGCTGGAAGCATATGGCATAGATGTCATTGAAGCAGGCTTCCCGATTTCGTCGCCAGGCGATTTCGAAGCTGTCCGGGCAATCGCGGGGGCTGTGTCGCACATGACTGTCGCCGGACTGGCAAGATGTCGGAAGGAAGACATCGACCGCGCACACGAAGCGCTGAAAGACGCTGCTGACCCGCAAATCCATGTGTTTCTGGCAACGAGCGATATTCACATGAAGTACAAGCTCAAAATGACGCCAGAAGAAGTGTTGGCTTCTATCAAGGAGCACGTGGCGTATGCCCGTTCAAAATTTGAAAAAGTCCAGTTTTCTCCGGAAGACGCCACGCGGACCAATAAAGATTTTCTGGTAAAAGCAGTTCAGACAGCCATTGATGCCGGGGCGACTATCATCAACATCCCCGATACTGTGGGCTATACCAACCCGACGGAATACGGCGCGCTATTCAGGCATCTGCGCGAAAACATCGCCAATTTTGCCGACGTCACTTTTTCGTCACACTGTCATGATGATTTGGGCATGGCAACAGCCAATGCACTGGCAGCAATCGAAAATGGCGCGACACGTGTGGAAGGCACGATGAATGGCATCGGCGAGCGTGCCGGCAACACTGCCATTGAGGAAGTGGCGATTGCGCTCCATATCCGCAAAGACTTTTATCAGGCGGAAAGCAGCATCGTATTCAATCAAACGAAACGTACCAGCGATTTGGTCAGCCGGCTGTCCGGAGTGTCCATTCCGCGAAACAAAGCAGTCATCGGAGCCAATGCCTATGCTCATGAATCCGGCATCCATCAAGACGGAGTGCTGAAAAATCCTGACACTTATGAAATTATCACGCCGTCACTGGTAGGGGTGGATTCCAACTCCCTGCCTCTGGGCAAACTGTCAGGTAAGCACGCTTTTGCCACCCGTGTTGCAGAACTGGGTTATGACTTGGCTGCAGACGAGATGAACGATGCCTTTAAACGGTTTAAAGTGCTGGCAGATAAAAAGAAACAAGTCACCGTTGATGATTTGCATGCGCTGATAGCAGGACAGACTCAAGAGAAAAAAGACCATTACCTGCTGGAAAATCTTCAGCTTCAGTATGTATCGTCTGGTAGACAAGGGGCGATTGTCTGTATTTCCGATAAGGAGGGCAACACTTATACTGATTCGGCAGTTGGTGCCGGCAGTATCCAGTCGATTTACAATACGATTGACCGTATTTTGCAACAAGAAATCATTTTGTCAGATTATCGTATCAAGTCTGTCACCGGCGGCGAGGATGCGCAGGCAGAAGTGCATGTTGTCGTCAAACATCCGGAGACAGGCAGAAAATACAACGGAGTCGGTATCGACTTTGACGTCCTGCAGGCATCAGCTAAAGCCTATTTGCAGGCGAGCAGTGCGCTTCAAAGATAAGTCTTATCAGGAAGGTTGGAGAAACGAATGAAAAATATTGCAATTTTAGCAGGTGACGGCATCGGACCGGAAATCATGGCGCAGGGATTGAAGGTGCTTGACAAAGCACAAGAGCTGTTCCAATTGGATTTTGCTTATCATCCGTATGTGATCGGCGGTGCAGCCATCGATGAGAAGGGGACGCCGCTGCCGGAAGAAACGCTGGCGGGCTGCCGCACGTCTGATGCGATTTTGCTAGCTGCTATCGGCGGACCCAAATGGGATGATGCACCAGAAAGACCGGAGCAGGGACTGCTGGCCTTGCGTAAAGCTTTGGCGCTCTATGCGAACATCAGACCGATTACAGTCAGCCGGCATACGGCCCATCTGTCGCCGTTAAAAGAAGCTATCGTCGTGGGCAGTGATTTTGTGGTTGTGAGGGAATTAACCGGAGGTATCTATTTCGGCGAACCGCGTGAGCTGATAGACAGTCAGGCAGTCGATACATGTGTCTACCGGGCGGAAGAAATCAGACGGATCATGCGCAAAGCTTTCAGTATTGCCCGGACGCGCCGTAAAAAAGTGACCTCAGTTGATAAATCAAACGTGCTGGCGACCAGCAAACTATGGCGGCGAATTGCTGAGGAAGTAGCGCTGGAGTTTCCGGATGTCACACTGGAGCATCAGCTGGTCGATTCAGCTGCGATGGTTTTGATTACGAAACCGACAGTTTTCGACGTGATTGTCACAGAAAACATGTTCGGCGATATTTTGAGCGATGAGGCGTCCGTTATTCCCGGGTCGCTTGGACTGCTGCCGAGTGCCAGCCACAGTGAAGACGGTCCGTCGCTTTACGAGCCGATACACGGATCTGCACCGGACATTGCCGGTCAGGATATCGCCAATCCGCTGTCGATGATTTATTCAATTACGATGATGCTGCGCCAGTCCTTTTCACTGCATGAAGCGGCGGATTGTATCGAAGCAGCCTGCGACTCGGTCATGGCGCAAGGCATCATTACCAAAGATTTGGGCGGGACGGCTGCGACCAGTCAGTTTACCGAAGCCGTCATCCAGCAAATGACACTGAAACGAGGAGGATAACAATGGGACAGACACTATTTGATAAACTTTGGCAGCAACACATCATCTACGGTGACGAGGGCGAGCCGCAGCTGCTGTATATCGACCTGCATTTGATTCATGAGGTAACATCGCCGCAAGCGTTTGAAGGTTTGCGGGAGGCCGGGCGCACACTCAGACGACCGGATAAGACGTTTGCCACGATGGACCACAATGTGCCGACAAAAGACATACACAACATCACCGATTTGATTGCTAAAAAACAGATTGACGCACTGGCAAAAAATTGTGAAGAATTTAATGTGACGCTTTGTGACAACGGCAGTGAAAGACAGGGCATTGTCCACATGGTCGGACCTGAAACAGGTTTGACCCAGCCGGGCAAAACGATTGTTTGCGGGGACTCCCATACAGCGACGCACGGTGCATTTGGCGCACTGGCGTTTGGTATCGGCACCAGCGAGGTGGAACATGTTTTTGCCACGCAGACTCTATGGCAAAACAAACCTAAAAATATGGGCATCCAGATTACCGGCGACTTGCCGGCAGGTGTCACGGCAAAAGACATCATCCTTCATATTATCAGCCGTTACGGTGTCGATTTCGGAACAGGCTATGCGGTGGAGTACTTTGGCGAGACTATCCGCAATTTGACGATGGAGGAACGCATGAGTATTTGCAACATGTCGATTGAAGGCGGTGCAAAGATGGGGATGATGGCGCCGGATGAACGCACATTCGACTATGTGGCCGGACGGGAATATGCCCCTGAGGACATGGAGAAAGCTATTGCTTACTGGCAGACTTTTTATACGGATGAGGATGCTGTTTATGATAAGCTGTTGACGGTCGATGTATCTGATTTGGCACCGCAAGTCACATGGGGAACGAACCCGGAAATGGGGGTCGCCGTCGATGAGCCGTTCCCGGAAATCAAAGACATGAATGACGAGCGCGCCTATCAGTACATGGATTTGCAGCCGGGACAGACGGCAGCGGATATTGATTTGGGCTACGTTTTTATCGGCTCGTGTACCAACGGCAGATTGTCGGATTTGCAAGAAGCGGCGAAAATAGTTAAAAACAAAAAAGTCGCAGACACAGTGACTGCCATTGTCGTTCCGGGGTCGCGTCCGGTCAAGCGGGCAGCTGAAGCGATTGGACTCGACCAGATTTTCAAAGATGCCGGCTTTGAGTGGCGGGAGCCGGGATGCTCGATGTGTCTAGGGATGAACCCCGACCAAGTGCCAAACGGTGTCCACTGTGCATCGACTTCCAACCGGAACTTTGAAGGACGCCAAGGCAAAGGTGCACGCACACATCTCTGCAGTCCGGCGATGGCCGCAGCTGCCGCAGTGACAGGTCGCTTTGTTGACGTTAGAAAGGAAGAATGGCAAGATGGAAGCATTTAAAATTCACAAAGGATACAGCGTACCGCTGATGAACGACAATATAGACACGGATCAGATTATTCCTAAAGTATTCTTGAAACGTATTGAAAAAAGCGGGTTCGGCGAATTTTTATTTGATGAATGGCGTTACCAGCCGGACCGTTCGCCCAATCCGGATTTTCCGTTGAATTTTCCCGAATACCAGCAGGCGACGATTTTGGTGACCGGCGACAATTTCGGTTGCGGGTCGTCAAGGGAACATGCTGCTTGGGCGCTGATGGACTACCGTTTTAAAGCTATCATAGCTGGCGGCTACAGCGACATATTTTATATGAATGCGTTGAAAAACGGTTTGCTGCCGATTGTCTTGCCGGAAGACCAGCGCAAAGAACTGGCAAATCTGTCAGCAACAGACCAGCTCACAATCGATTTGCCCAACCAGCTGATTATCACACCTCAAGGCGAGTACACGTTTGAGATAGATTCAACTTGGAAGAATAAGCTGGTTGAAGGACTTGACGACATTGATGTGACATTGGCTCACGAAGAAGCCATCAAAGCCTACGAGGCTGAAGCATTTTTTTAAAGCGAAACAATGGTTTTTGGTTGAAACATCGGGTATTTTAGAGTAGGATATTAGCAGCAATAATTTGAAATGGAAGAGGTATCGTGATGGACGCAAACAACAAACGGCCAATTGTCATCGGTGTGACCGGAGGCTCCGGGAGCGGAAAAAACAGTGTCAGCCGTGCGATTTTATCGGCGCTGCCGGGGCACTCGATTCTACTGTTTGAACAAGATTCCTACTATAAAAGCCAAGACCATTTGTCATTTGCAGAACGGTTAAAGACCAACTATGACCACCCGTTCGCTTTCGACACCGACCGGCTGATTGCTGATCTGCAAAAACTGATTCAATTTCAGCCAATCGACAAGCCTGTCTACGATTATGAACGGCATACCCGCAGCAGCGAAGTCATCAGACAAGAACCGAAGGAAGTCATTATCCTTGAAGGCATTTTGATTTTGGAAGATGAGCGCTTGCGCAATCTGATGGACATCAAAGTTTATGTGGATACGGAAGATGACATCCGCATCATTCGACGCATCAAACGCGACATGCAGGAAAGAGGCCGTTCCCTTGACTCTGTCATCACACAATATTTGACAGTAGTGAAACCGATGCATCACCAGTTTATCGAACCGACTAAACGCTACGCTGACATTATCATTCCCGAAGGCGGCGAGAATCAAGTTGCGATAGACTTGTTGACCACCAAAGTGGAAAGCATACTGAACCATGACTAAAGATTGGTGCGGGCTGAAACCGAGACAGCCCGTACCAATTTTTTTGCATGACAGTGGAAAAAACTCAGGAAGTCCGTTATGATATGAGAGTATTAGTTTAAGGAGGAAAACCGATGACAACGTTTCCGCAATTGGATTTAAAAAATGTGACAGGTGAAGTTGCTGTCATAAAAACAAACAAAGGCAGTGTCACTGTCCAATTATTCCCGGAACAAGCACCGAAAACAGTGAAAAATTTTGTTGAGCTGGCGAAGAAAGGCTACTATGACAATGTGATATTTCACCGTGTGATTCCGGATTTCATGGTTCAGGGAGGCGACCCGACAGGAACTGGTATGGGCGGAGAAAGCATTTACGGCGAAAAATTTGAAGATGAATTCTCCAGAGAGGTATTCAATCTCAGAGGCGCTTTGTCAATGGCCAATGCCGGCCCTAATACTAATGGCAGCCAATTTTTCATCGTCCAAAATCAAACAGTGCCGGCAACCATGTTGTCGCAACTGAAAGATGCCGGATTTCCAGATGACATCATTGCGGCCTATGAAAACGGCGGTACACCATGGCTTGATTTCAGACATACTGTTTTTGGCCATGTCATCGACGGAATGGACGTGGTGGATGCAATGGCCGCGGTTGAGCGCAATGCACAGGACAAACCGCTTGAAGATATCATCATTGAAGGTATCGACATACAATAGAGGAAAACGGGACGATGGTGGCGTGATACTTACCAAAGTCCCCTTTTTTATGGTACAATGAAGAGTGGAGGGAAGTGATGACAGATGGACTATAAAATAGGGATGACCGTCAGAGGAAATATCACAGGTATCCAGTCTTATGGCGCATTCGTTTCTCTCGGCAATGGCGAGCAGGGACTTATTCACGTATCCGAAGTAAAAAACGGCTACATCAAAAATATCGGCGATACGTTGAAAGTGGGTCAACAAGTGGACGTTCTGGTCATTGATATTGATGAGTACAGTCAAAAAATCAGTCTTTCGTTGCGGGCATTAGAAACGAAAGGATACTTTCGGTCGTCCAGAAAGAAGAGATACGCTACGAATAAGAATAAAAAAATAGGCTTTAAGTCTATTGCACAAGCGTTGCCGGGTTGGATGGATGAAGCTTTGCAAAAAAATGTGTAAAAACACCAATTTATTTCTGAAAAATGTGATATACTGATTTAGGTAACACAATTATATATATGGGGTGTTAGATACATTGAATAAACAAAAAGTAGCTGGAACAGTTATTCTTAATGACCATAATGGACAGAAGAAGTTTTTATTGAAGAAACAAAAAAACCATAATGAATTTGTCATGACATATATAGAAGATGATTTGACCAGCTTGGCCAGCATTTTAAAAGCAATAAAGGAAACACTTGACTTGAATCCAGAAAAAATGGATTTGGTCGATCTGACCAACATTAAAATTGACGACCAAAAAATACCTTTGTTTGTATTCAGTATCAGCGATATCTCAACAGAGATGCTATCTATTCAGGACGAAAGCATCACATGGGAGCAGTCATCCGTTGTTAGAAACGTGTTGAATCGCTACCAAGTTACAGGGGTACCATTCTTTGAATAAACCGTCGTTTAACAAACGAACAAATCTCTTGACGGAATCCGCAGAAGTTGGTATATTAAAACGTGTTGTTAATTAAACAAGCACATCAAAAAGTTTTTTAAAAAGCAGTTGACAAGTGAAAAGATGTTATGCTAAGATATGAAAGTTCGCGTCGGAGCACGACAATCAGTCGCGCGTCAGCAGAAAAAACTTTTCAAAAAAAGTCATCAAAACAGTTGACAAAACAAACGCCAGCTGTTATGATATAAAAGTTGCTACAAACGCACACGTAGACCTTTGAAAACTGAATAAAGTAAGACGAACCAA
>NZ_NGKC01000011.1 GCF_003987655.1 Vagococcus acidifermentans
AGCTAGTTTAGGTTTGACAGACGTGGTAGGGGCTTTTGATGGTGAGTTGTCCTTAAGGACGACTGGCACGATACTAGATGATTGATTCAAAAAAACACCTCCGATAAACTTGTTAGATACAGTTTACTCGGAAGTGTTAGAGAAAAATAGACGGTCGATTATTACCCGCTTACTTTATTTTTGCCATTACCTTACCTGTTATGGTTTTCAAGATAAATACAATACTCAGTCCAGCAAAGAGGACCAGCATACTTTTAGTAAAGCTAAAAAAATCATTGTGTTGATTCAAGTTAATTTCACCTGAAATAATTTCATCGACCCGAATATAGGATAATGGATTAAAGCTACTCGGCGGTATCAGAACACCGATAATTAAAAATAAACCACCAGCTAGCCACACATAGATTTCATTTTTTACAAAGAAACTTACAAGCATGAGAAGCTCAATGAAAAAAAATGAAACGAATAGCATTAGGGTAATCGCTTCAAAAATGTATTGGGCAAGTGTAATCCATGTATATTCTTTAATTAAATCCGTTGTAAAATAATATAAAATGGGATAAGAAGCCTGTCCCAATCCGCTAAGAACAATGGATAGAAGCAACATTGGTAAAAACAGTGCAACAATAAAGAGACAGACATAACAAAAGATGATGGCACTTTTCGTAAACAATATCTTAGAGAGTGAAATTCCTTCGAGTTTCAACAAAGATAAATGATTATGTTTGGTGGTCTTTTCGCTGCAAAAAAAACTTCCAAATAAAAGAATACATAAAGCGATAAAATAGGTACTATATCCTTGTTTAAAAAAATTATAGATAAAGAGCAAACCGTTTGCATTTCTGCGTTCGCCATTTAAATAATTATATGAATCTAATTCTTCGTGTGTAAAATTCGTTTGGTAGTCCTTGGGGAGTAACAAAGTTAATGGTTTTTGAGGCTGTATGTTATTTTGTTTCATATAGTCAATCTCAGCTAAGTTCAAATCTAAAACACTTTGAGATATTGGCTGTTGATTTTCACCAATCATTTTGGCAGAATCAAAATAGGTCATATCTTCGATCATCTCTTTTTGAGATTTCAACAAAATTTCTCCTGACTCAGCTGTTAACCTCTCCAGTTTTTGCTTATTTCTTTCTAGAAAAATATTCTGCTCCATTGTCTCTTTCAATTGTCCTGAAAATGCTATATCTTCTTTGACAGACTGTTTCATTTGTTCTAATTCTGTTTTAGCTAGGAAATAATTGCATGTGTATAAGGTGCATACAATTAGAGGACCAATCAGTAGAAATAGTAAAATTTTATTTTTTTTCCATAGCTTTCTTGCTTCCCATTTAAAATAAGTCATTTTAATGCACCCTTTTTATAATCATTTTTCTCATCGCTAAGTGTGTTATGACACACAAGATAACGAGCATACCTACCGAAAAGATCAAGTCAACGATATTCGGTTCATTATATAAAAAATAAGATAAGCGTTGTAATCGAAAAGGATTTCCTACTACTTGGAACTTTGATAATAGCCCGCCTATTCCAGTAGCAATAACAATATAAAGGCATATAGACACGACCATATTTGAAATCAAGCCTTCACAAAGGTAAAAAATTTGTTGATAAAAAATGACTAATAAAGGGAATAGCAGCAGGTATGCAGCTAGTACATCTCTCATAGTTACAATAGTTTGTAGCTGACTATTTGTATCAACGATTCGATTTAACTGAAAAGGACTGCTAGCAAAAAAGGAAACATCAGAAATACGAGCTGTTAATAAACTATAACTTAGAAAAAGAAATAGACTAATTTGGGATAATGCAAAAGTAAGTAACATGTGAATCCGCAAATAACGATTTTTACTAGAACTAGATAAAAACATCAAACCAAGCGAACCGTAACGTTTTTCAAACGAAAACCAGCTGAAAAAAATCAACAGTATAATCGGTAACACGAAAGGAATTGCTATGCTTTTAAGTAGTTTATATAAAAAATTCGTTGAGAGCAACGAGTATTCGATATCCTCATATGATTGCTGAGCATTTTTCAATGTCTGTAAGTAATAATTTTTTTCTTTTTCTTTACCTGTGAAAAGATACTCACGTTTGTTCAACAAAGAATAAAATTCTTTTTTCTGATTGCTGTACCTCAGACTAGCATCCAAAAAAATCATATTTTCGCGCTTGTCTATTGAAGTTACTTGCGTATCTATTGTATCTAAAAGGGCCGTAATATAAAAAGTTAACTGTTCTTCTTCAGTTCTTGGTAAGTTGTAAGCTGATAATGAGTCTTTTAAGGTCGAGTACTGTTTGCCTTCTTGTATAATCATTTCTTTTGTTTCTTGCCGGATTGTTTTTGTCAGATTATAATTTACAAAAAAGTAAAGAATGGACATAAAGCATGGGAAAAGTAATAAGAAAAAAATCCATTTACTTTTAATAAGCTTTTTCCATTCAAACCTAAGTAGATCCATTGGACTTCACCCCAAATAATTCTTTATACCGTTGTTCACTACCGGCAATATATTTTTCAAAAGAAGTAATTTGTAAGTTATTCTGAATCAGTAAGTTAATAATATCAGCGCCATCTTCTTGGTGAGACAATATCTCAAAAGAAGTTCCATTCGCCTGATAGTCATAACGGTTGATTTCCAACATTTCTTTTGTTTTATTTATAATTTTTGTATCAACCCTAATTTTTAAAATATTTTTTTGGTAACCATAAATATTTTCCAACCACACTTTTTGATTTTTAATAAAAAGGATATCATGTGTCACTTTATCAATTTCATTTAAATTATGAGAGGAAATTAGAATCGTTTGGCCATTATTGGCCATTTTTTTTATTGCTTCACGAATTAAAATCATACTAGTAGGGTCTAGACCATTTAAAGGCTCATCTAAAAATAACAACTTTGAGTTTGAAATAAGTCCAATTGCCAAGAGTGTTCGTTGTTTCATACCCAATGAATAAAATTTAACATTTCTTTCCCAATAATCAGTCATATCAAGGTATTCAACCGAGTCAATCACTCTTTTCCTAGGTATTTTATGAATATCAGCAATAAAATATAAATGGTCTTTGGCTGAAAGATAAGGATAGAGTACACTCGAATCTTGTAAAAAACTTACATTATCAAAAATAGTTCGGTCAGAAATCGTTTGATTAAATAATTTTATTTCCCCGCTTTGGGGCAGATACAAATGACTTAAAACATTGAGTAACGTCGTTTTCCCAGCACCATTAGGGCGACTAATCCATATATTCCAGAAGATTTGATGCGAAAGGATGCATCATTAAAGATAATTTTATTTTTAAACTTAAACGTCAGGTTATTTACATCAATAATCATATGAAAACCTCCCTTTTGAGTCAGTATTGAAAAATTATATTTATTCGGTCCGGACTAAAAGTACCCATTTTAGAAAAATAACAATAAATTTTTGCTGAAAACTGTGATTTTCTCATTCAGGTGAGGATGCGAAAAGTTTAATTGTTTTTTAGAAAATGCCGCGTTGTGTCAGATTTAATTTGGTTATTCTGTGTGTCGTAGTTGAGGACGTTTGAGTGCAGATTGTTTTCGAGTAATTTTTCAAACCTTGCATTGGAGACTGTTTTCATTCTGATTATTTTTAAAATATTTGTTGTCAATGACATCAGGATACATGTTCTGAAATTTTGGTTATTTCAGAATATTTTACTATTTCAAAAATTTTATATTCTGTCCTATTATATAATATAACTGGATATGTAACTATTTTTATTATATCATAATTTAAAAGGTAGATTTAAGAAAAATTTGACTTTCTATCTGATGTATCGTATATAGAAAGGTGGGTCGTTAGGGGTGCGGTATATCAAACATTCAAAAAAAAGAGAAATTAAAAATGAAGAAAATTGTGCTTAGTTGCCTTACTTCTATTTTACTTTTGTCCGTAATTGGGTTAAAAACAACTGCATTTGCTGATGAACCAGAGACCAATCCAAGTTCAGTCACTCTTGTTAACGAACCAGAAACTGACTCAAACTCAATCACATTGTATGGCGCTCCGAGCTACGTATATGTAAGCAATTACACTTTAAGAACATCTGCTTATCCACCATCTACAACTTACGTAAACAACTATAATTATATGGGCGCATTGTATTATGGTACTTTAACTAGAACTAAGGTAGTCTATGAACCAGACGCTAAATTATATTTTGCTACCTATGCAGGGACCCTAAATAGGTACAGATAACAAATATTTAAAAAGCAGTCCTCTCAATATTGAGAGGACTGCTTTTTAATACTAAAATGAGATTCTGGATAATTTAGTGTGGTATCGTCATATGGAACGGGTTCGGAGTAATATGACAAAGAGGATTTTCAGATATCTATGAGATACGCAAAAAATAAGAATTCAACTAAACCAGCCTCTTTTTGATTGTTACGTTTTTTTCGACTTGTTTAATCCAAACGGCACGCGGTTTTCCGTACCTTGGCGGATACGCTGAATGTTTTCCCTGTGCCTGACGATGATAAAGAGGGTCACAAGGATAGCCAGTACCGTCAGCACCCAGTCGTGCTCAGGCAGAATCTGCGGCCAGATTACCGGAAGAAAAACAGTGGACAGCGTGATTAATACGGCACTCACCATACTTGCCAAACTGACCGTACTTGTCACAAATAAAATAATAGCAAAGATAGCCGCTGAGTAGACGAAAAACAGCGGATTATAAGCCAGCAGCATGCCCGCACTGGTGGCGACGGCTTTTCCGCCTTTGAAATTGGCGAAAATGGGAAAAGTATGCCCCAAAATAGCAGCGATACCGAAATACAGCGGATTGACAGATAAATGAAACAGCACCGGAAGCAGTGTTGCCAGCGTGCCTTTCAGAATATCCATACATAAAACAGTGACGCCGGCTTTGAATCCAAGCACGCGGAATGTGTTGGTGGTGCCGGAGTTGCCGCTGCCGAACTCCCGGATATCTTTTTGATAAAACACTTTTCCTATCCAAATCCCGGAAGGAACCGAACCAAGAAGATAAGCGAATAGAAATAATATAATGAGTGTCATCATTGATTTTCCTCCTTAGTAACAAAGTTATTTTACCATGAATAAGTAGTGACAACAACAAACATTCAAGAATTATCGCTACCCAGACGAAGAGAATTCAGGTATGATATGAGTATCAATTGTGACGATGAAAATGAGGTGTGCAAGATGTTTGGATTTAAAAAACGCAAAGACAAGAAGCTGGCAGAGGCAGAGCGGCAAAATGTGCTGAGGGAGTTCACTGAAGAACTGCGCCGATACGATATATCTGATGAGGCATTCGCAGTAATCAGCTATGGTTTTTTGATTGAGCTTTTAAAAGACAGTCGGTCGAAAGAAAAACAGCTGGCCGACCTCGACAGGGAATTTGCCAAGGATATTTTAGCCATTCCGGAAACCCAATGGGAAAAACTGAAAAAAACGATTGCCCGAAGTACTAGCAGTTTTCAGCCCGAATATCAAGAATGGCTTGTTTCAGGAATCGAGTTGTACCACAATTATGTTGCGGGCGGCCGGCAAACATCATCCTTTTCAGCGCTTGTCAGCGACTCGTTTTCAGATATTTTCAGTAACAATGATGAAATTGTTGTTGACAGAAATGACATAACATGATAATTTATTAACAATAGTATTAGAAACACATGAAAAACTTGGATAAGGACAAGTAGTTGGAATCAGCTTTTTTCAGAGAGCTCTTGGTTGGTGGAAAAGAGAAAAAGCCTTTTAACGAACACACCTTGGAGTTGTTTTTTCGAACGGCGGAAAGAGTGCCCAGTAGAAAAATCCGGAGCCGCCGTTACCGGTTCAGTCGTCAGACTGGCAGAGTTCTTTACTGTGAGGTAGAGAAAAATTGAGGTGGCACCACGTACACAGACAGCGTCCTCTTGGCACATTCGCCAAGAGGTTTTTTTATTTTACAAAGCAAGTCAGCAGGAGGAGAAGAAGAATGGAACTTGTCATGAAAGTACTACCAGCATTGCTGGAAGGGACCAAAACGACGATGCAGGTATTCTGCCTGACATTTATCATGTCATTGCCGTTAGGGATTATGTTAGGGTTGGGGGCTGTCAGCCGGTTCAAACCGCTGAGTGTACTCGTCAGCACGTTTAACTGGGTCATCCGCGGTACTCCGCTGCTGTTGCAGATGATTTTTGTGTTTTTCGGTCTGCCGTTTTTGGGCATCGTCATTCAAAACCGTTTGGCCGCAGTATTGATTGCCTTTGTGATAAACTACATGGCTTATTTTGCGGAAATTTTCAGAGGCGGGATTCAGGCAATCCCGCAGGGACAATATGAAGCAGCAAAAGTATTAGGATTGTCAAAAATTCAAACAATCCGGAAAATCGTGATACCTCAAGTTGTGAAAATCGTGTTTCCGTCCATCGGCAATGAGATTATCACACTGGTAAAAGATACATCGCTGGTTTATGCTGTCGGTTTAAGCGAAGTCATGAAGGCCGGGAGAATCGCCATGCAGCGCGAAGCAAGCATTGCCCCGCTACTGGTCGTTGCGGTGATTTATCTCGTCTTGACCGGATTAGTAACAATTGTCTTGAAACTGATAGAAAAGAAATTAAGCTATTACAATTAAAGGAAGGATGGACTGAAATGCTTGAAATAAAAAATGTTTCCAAATCTTTCGGTGACAAAAAGGTATTGGACAACTTCACCATTTCCATGAACTTGGGAGAGATACTGGCAGTGGTCGGACCTTCCGGAGGCGGGAAAACGACGTTGTTGAGATGTATCAGCGGACTGGAAGAAATGGACACAGGCGATATCCTGATTGAAGGTGAAAAAGTCGACCCCCAGCGTCCGCAGGAAGAAAAAAATCGTATTGGTGTCGTGTTTCAGGAGTTTAATCTGTTCCCGCATCTTTCCGTCATGGACAATTTAATTTTGGCGCCGGTACTTGTTTCTGAAAAAAGCAAAGCGGCAGCCAAAACAGAGGCTCAAACGATTCTCAATAACTTGGGTTTGGGCGACAAGGCAGGGAACTACCCGTTTCAGCTGTCCGGCGGGCAGAAACAGCGTGTTGCAATTGCCCGTGCGCTGTTAATGAAGCCGCGTGTGCTTTGCTATGATGAACCGACCAGTGCGCTTGATCCGGCACTGCGGGACAGTGTGGCTGAAAACATCCTACTATTAAAAGAGGAGAACGTGACGCAAATCATTGTGACACACGACCACGAGTTTGCCAAAAAAGTGGCAGACCAGATTATCGAAGTATCACCAATAAAATAAGGAGTGGAATTTCATGAAAAAGATTGTATTGGGTATCGTCGGGCTGGCATGTTCAGCACTGATACTGACGGGCTGCGGCAGCAGCGACAAGAAGGAAGCCGGAGATGACTGGCAAAAAATCAAAGATAAAGGCGAAATTTTGATTGGTGTGGACGATACGTTTGTGCCGATGGGATTCAGAGATGAAGATAATAATTTGGTCGGGTTTGATATCGAGCTGGCGCAAGCTGTAGGTGAGGAACTGGGTGTTGAAACCGAGTTTGTACCGATTGACTGGTCGATGAAAGAAGCAGAACTGGAAAACGGCACGATTGATTTGATTTGGAACGGTTATACGGTTACAGAAGAACGCAAGCAAAAAGTGCTGTTTACCAATTATTATCTAGTAAATGATCAAGTGCTGGTGTCATTGAAAGAATCCAACATTAATAGTTTCAAGGACATGAAAGATAAGGAAGTCGGGGCTCAGGAAGGCTCGAGCGGGCAAAATTCGTTTGAAAATTCACCGGAACTGATGAAAGATTTTGTCCAAAACAACGAGCCTGTCCTCTATCCAACCTTTACGGATGCGTTTATGGATTTGGAAAGCAAACGGATAGACGGTCTGATTATTGACAAAGTATTTGCTGAATATTACATTTCTCATCAGGCAGAGAAAGATATTTTTGCGATTGCACCGAGCGAATATGAACAGGAAAATTTTGCAATCGGCTGCCGCAAAGACGCCACAGCGACTGTTGCAAAAATCAATGAAGCACTGAAAGCTGTTTATGACAACGGCAAAGCAAAAGAAATCAGTGAAAAATGGTTTGGCGAAGATCGTCTGCTGCCTCAGGAATAGACAAAATAATGATGAACAGCCCCGCAAGCGGCCTCTCAACACTGCCGTTTGCGGGGCTGTTTTCATTTAATTGACGGCAGTCAGCTCCAGCAGCATCACTGCATTGGTGTCCAGCATACAGTAAAAATCAAAGCCGTCTCTGACTTCCAAATCAAACACCTGCATCTTGGGCCGGCTGATTTCAGACAGATAGATGTGCGATTCATAATCGAGCGGCTCGCTTGATTTAAACTCTTCATAAGCATAAAAAATCGCTCCATGCTGGCGGTTGAAATCCAGTTGTTTGACTTGGTACGTCCGGCTTTCAATTTCCGGTATTTCAATTCTGAATGTCATGGACTGGCTTTCAAGAAAGCTTTCTTCTTTGCTCAGATGCGGGGCAAAATAATTGGCATTCCAGAGCAGCAGCTGGTAGTTGTCATAATGCTTGGTCAGCATGAATTCTTCACCGATGGCAAGCACTTTTCCTTTCAGGCGATTGGCAATGGCAAGGACATGAAAAATCGGGCGCTTGCCGGCATAGTTGACGTAAAGTTCAAGCCCGTCATATTTGATGGGTTTGATTGGGTGATTGTTTTCAAATAAGTCGGTGTTCAGCCAGAAGCCGTAGCCGGCTACCTGCAAATCAAGCTTCAGCACCTCTTGCAGTACCAGCGCTCCTCTGAAAAACATGCCGTTAGTGGTGCGGCTTTTTCCGGTTAAAGTGTTCCATTCAGACAGGTAAAGAGGCAAGTCGATGTGCCAGTCGCTTAAACGGCCTTTCAGTGCTTTGACTTCCTTATAGACAAATTCATAAAATTTTTCCAGATCAGGCACAACCGTGTTGGCTGTTTCATACGTGTAGTTCGGTTCAGAACGGAAAGACAAAAACCGGCATTCAGGAATCACTTGGTTGAGATACAGACTGCACAGTTCGTCATTTTGAAAGGTGTAGTCAGGATAAGACACAGGCAGTTCAGCTCCCAATTGTATTTCCGGGTCAATCCCGTGCAAAGTGTGCTGAATTTCTTTAAACAGAGCGACGCTGCGGGGTAAATCGTTCTGGTTGAAGAGGCAGGCCACTTTCCACGTTTTAAAAAAATCACTGCCTTTTTTCATGGCGATGTGCCTCAGAAATTGCTGCCGTTCCCGTTTATAAAAACTGGAAATCGTTTCGTAATCGGTCAGCGATAATTGGTAAAACACGCCGAGTTGCAGTGATTCAAGAAAATCGAGCACAGCATCAAATTTACCATACGGTGAAAAGACTGTCAGCTTTTCCTGTTCATACACTCTGTACGCATCCGGAGTATCGTGAAACAGATTTTGGATGCCGATATACTTTAGATTGATGGCTTTTTTTGCCTGCCGGATTTCTTCGCGGATTCCTGTGTTCAACAGGTCTTCAAAAGTATCGACATGCACGATGATATCGGCATTGATTTGCTCGCGGACATTTTGGGTTTTGATCGAGAGTTTTTTGTGTGTCTCCACCACTTCAATATTTGCCACATGTCCTTCGGGCTGATGGGCGTAGTAGTAAAGAGCAGCCAGCAAATCTGTTTCTTGTTCTTTTAACAGTTCTTCATGCTGCGGCTTTCGCAATCGGCTGATGTCTTCATTATTATTGAAAAATGTTTGGCGGTATTTGACAGGCGACGTTCCGAATACCCGCTTGAAGTGCACCCGGTATGTTTTGCTGTTGCTGAATCCGTTGTTTTGTGCGATGTCATCAATGCCCAAACGGCTGTGCAGCAAATCCCTTAAACTTTGACGGACGCGCAGGTTATTAAGATAGTGGGAAAAATAATGCCCGGTTTCTGCTTTGAACAGTTTGGATAATGCGGAAGATGACATGAAAAAATGTCCGGCCACTTGTTCCAGTGTCAGCGGCAGATGATAGCTTTGTCCGATATAATCAATCACTTCCACGATTTTTTCATTGTAAAGATGGTATTGATAAAAGTTGGCTTCTTTTTGGAAAAATTGAATCAAAAGCAAAATGATTTGGTGCAAGTTCATGGACAGCCGCAGTTCTTTGGTCATGTCTGCACTGTAGTGGCTTATCAGCAGTTCAGCGACATGTTTTTTCATATTGGTGATGGCTTCACGTTTGCCGGTTTCCATCTGACTGGGAAAACACTCGAATTTTGTTGAAAAAAAACGCGGGTAAAGAGAGGAAAAAAACATGCTGTCGATTTGAATTTCAAAAAGGGCGGTTTCTTTGCGGAATTGTCGTGTGATTTTGATAGATTCATTCGGGTTGAAAACCAGCAGGTCGCCGTCAACCAAGGCGAACTCCTGATTCTCTACTTCTACCATCAAGTCGCCTTTGACAAGAAATAGAATGGTTGTTTCCTGGAAATAAAGTGTTTTATTAGCAGTCACCTGCAGTAGAGCCAGTTTGTATTTGTCGTTACTCATTGCAAATCCCCATTTCAAGAGTCGATATTACCAACATTATACAATACGGCAAGAAAATAAACGACCTGTTCTAGTAACTTTTTTTTCTCAAAAAATGCCGTTTAGAATGAATTGTTTTTTTTCAGAAAAGAAGAAGGAGGAAACATCAGTTGATTACGCTTACAATTTAGGGAGATATTAAAGAAGGGCGGGAAACCGATGAACAAAGAACACGCATTGGCACTCTTGAAAGAAGTCGTGCAAATGGAGACAGTTTTAGGAAAGGAAACAGAAGTCGTCAATCACTTAGCAGCACTTTTTGCGCAACATGAGATTCCGTTTGAGCGGGTGACTTACGCAGAAAACCGCGACCAGCTGGTTGTCACGCTGACAGGAAGCAAAGGAGCAGGGCCGGTACTCGGATTTTCCGGCCACATGGATGTTGTTCCGGTGGGGGAAGTAGCTTGGACACATCCGCCCTTTGCGGCAGTTGAAGAGGGGGAGCTGCTTTTCGGCCGCGGCACATGTGACATGAAAGCCGGGCTGATTGCACAAGTGGTCGCACTGATACAGCTGAAAGAAGCAGGTGCGCCTTTTGCCGGGACAGTTAAGTTGCTGATTACCGTCGGGGAAGAAACGGCAGCTGTTGGTGCTGGTCAGCTGACTGATTTAGGGTATGCGGATGACTTGGATGCACTGGTTATCGGCGAGCCGTCGCAACTGGATGTTGTGATTGCACACAAAGGCGCTCTCTGGCCGCAGTTCACCACATACGGAAAAACAGCACACGGCTCTATGCCGCAACTGGGCGTCAATGCTGTCGACCAGATGCTGGAGGTCATCCGGCAGTTCAAGGACACTTTTGATTTTTCCTGCGCCACAGATACTTTGCTGGGCACTTCGACTGCCAGCCTTAATATTTTGCAAGGCGGCAGCGGCAATAACGTCGTACCGGATAAATGTGTGGCAAATGTCGATATCCGCACAGTTCCGGGGCAGAATCATGAAAAACTGAAAGCAGACATTGAAGAGATGGTACGGGCGCTCGACGGCAGGCTGGAATATTTCAAGGGCGAAGTCGCTTTTGTCAATGACTTGCCGCCGATTCGCACGGAAAAGGATGACCCGTTCACTTTGCTGACCGCTGAAATCATCCGGAAAGTTGCCGGGAAAGAGCCGGTCATCAAAAGCTTGACAGGCTATACCGACGGGTCCCAGTTCAGCAGAGCGGCAAAAGATTTTCCGATAATCATTGTCGGGCCCGGGGACACGTCTTTGGCGCATCAGCCTAATGAATGTGTGCCGATTCCGCAATTTTACCAGATGATTGATGTCAATAAGGAAATTGCGTTGAACTATCTGCGCTAGTCCGGCTGCTGAGTTAGAAAATATGAGGGGATGAGTTAATGAAGAAACATAAAATTTTTTACGGTTGGTGGATTGTTCTTGGCGCGCTCTTGCTGACGAGCACATTGGTACCGAGTGTCGTTGCGATGGCGAATAAATTTTTGATTCCAGTCACTGCTGAAATGGGGATAAGCAGGAGTGCTTTTACGTTGAGTAATACGATATTGCAGTCGGTCGGCATCTTTTTATCGCCTTTCGTTGCAAAAAAAATAACCACAGGCAACTTGCGGACAATTCAAAGCGTCAGCATCATTGTCTTTACACTGGCCTACGCATCGTATGGGCTGGCACAGAGTCCCATCCATTTATATCTGTCATCATTCATCATTGGCATTTGCTATTTGTTTTCGACTATTATTCCAATCAGTATTGTCATCACAAACTGGTTCGTAAAAAAAAGAGGACTGGCCATGAGTATCGCCATGACCGGTATCGGTGTCGGCGGGTTCGTTTTTAGTCCGCTGATTACGATGTGGCTGGAACGCTTCGGCTGGCGCACGACTTATATGATTATGGCAGTCATCCTGTTAGTCGTTTCATTGCCGGTTGCTCTGTTCGTATTTAAAAAGAAGCCTTCGGATATGGGACTGGAACCCTATGGCGCCAGTGAGCCGCTCAGCCAGACTGCCAGTAAAGAAACTAATCAGGCCGAATCAGTCACAGTTGAACTGGCAACAAAAGACGTGCTGAGAAAACCGTTTTTTATCATTCTATTGATTGGTATGGCACTTAACGGCATCATCAACAGCGGAGCGCTGGGTCAATTCCCGCCGGCTCTTGAAGAAATGCAGTCGCCGGCTGTTGCAGCCACAGTCATTTCAGTGTATTCGATTGTCGGCGTGCTTGGGAAGCTGATTCTCGGCTGGGTGAATGACCGCTGGGGTGTTGTCGTCAGCTCGATTTTCGGCTGTGTGACGTTCGGTGCAGCATTTGTCTGTATGTTTTTCGGCAGCAGTATCGTCATGGTTTATCTGATGGCGGTCGTTTTCGGTTTAGGCATCGGGATAGGGTCTGTTTCGCCGCCGCTTGTGACAGCTTCGATTTTCGGGGCTGAACAGTACGGTGAAGTATACGGTTATGTCAGCAGTGCTCTGCAAGTAGGCATGTCTGTCGGCTCGCTTCTCGTTGCGTCCATGTATGATGCCAGCGGCTCGTATCAAACTGCATGGGGTGTCTTGCTTGTCTTGACAGCTCTGACGCTTTTCAGCTGGATAGCCTCGTATAGCCGCTCACGCAAGTACTGTTCAGACGCGCACTTGACAAAAATCAACAACAGCGAAAAAATAGTAGCAGAGTAAAAGAAAGGAAGTGTCTACATGGATGCTTTAAAGAAAGAGCTGATGAAGCGCTTGAAGGCAAAAGAACCTGAAATGATCAGGCTGCGCCGATACATGCACGAAAACCCTGAATTGTCATTTCATGAAGAAAAAACAGCACAATTGATTGCTGATTTTTATGAAGGGAAAGATTGTACCGTACATCGTAATTTTGGCGGCGGCTACGGGATACTCGTCGACATCGAAGGCGGAAAGCCGGGGCCTAGTCTGGCACTGCGCGCCGACTTTGATGCGCTGCCGATTCAGGAAGACACTGGTTTGCCGTTTGCGTCCAAAACTCCCGGTGTGATGCACGCCTGCGGTCATGACGGGCACACTGCTTATATGCTGATATTGGCGGACACACTAATCGAATTGAAAAATGACTTGCCCGGACGCATCCGCATCATTCACCAGCCGGCGGAAGAAACACCACCAGGCGGTGCATTGGGCATGGTCGAAGCCGGCTGTCTCAACGGCTATGACCATGTGTTCGGCGCACATGTGATGTCCAATCTGAGTCTCGGAAAAATCGCATACCGCGAAGGGCCTGTGCAAACCGGTCGGACGACTTTTTCAATCAAATTACAAGGCAAGGGCGGACACGGCTCCATGCCGCAAGATGCTAATGATACAATCGTTGCGGCAGCACAGTTTGTCACAGCCGTCCAGACAATCGTCAGCCGCAGAGTCAATCCCTTTGACACAGCTACAGTGACGATTGGTTCATTTGACGGAAAAGGCTCGGCCAACGTCATCAAAGACTCAGTTATTTTAAAAGGCGATGTCAGGATAATGACTGAAGAAACCCGCATACTCATCGAGAAAGAGTTTAAACAGTTGCTGAGCGGCATTGCGTCAGCCTTCGGAATCACCTATGAATTGGACTATGTCCATGATTATCCGGTACTCGTTAATGATGATGCATTGACCAAGATGTTTGCAAATACAACAAAAGAGGCAGCTATTGACGGTGTCACTGAGGTGGTTCGCTGCGAACCGCAAACACCTTCTGAAGATTTCGCTTATTATGCGCAAGAAAAGCCAAGCTGTTTCTTTTATGTCGGTGCGACCAAAGACGGTGATGAATGGTATCCGCACCATCACCCGAAATTTGTCATCAACGAAGATTGCCTGCTGATAGCAGCCAAAGTCATGGGAAATGCTGTCTTAAGCTACTTATATAATGGGGTAAAATAGAAAGAATCCGGCGTTCAGTATCATCACTGAACGCCGGATTCTTTCTATTGCATCGTGCATGAGTAATAAAGCAATGGTGAAAGTCCAATACAGTCTTGGCCAGTGAGACTTGTCAGTGAAAGGCAAGGTAGCAACAGTGAAAACAAACAGGCGGCAAGGCTCACTGTCAAGGGAAAGTGAGTAACTAATAAAAGGAATGCACCTAATAATTTTTGTCAAAAAAGATTAAAGTCCCTCCCTCTTAATTTTCTCATCCCATGTATGCTGGTAAACAGACTGTCCATTTTTATAAGATTCCATAGAACCTTTGATAAAGAAATAATCTTTATCAGACGTTTGCGTTACAACAATATCAGTATTCGTATTCCAACCTGCTCTACTCAGTGACATATTTTGAGTGATTGTATAACGAGCTGACAATGGATCTTTGTTCGATAATGAAAGTTCTCTTCTAAGATTGTGCTCTACAGTTACGTCGACTTCATCGAAACGATAAATACCTTCTCCAAAAACTCCACCAACGCCATTAGTTATATAAGTCCAAGTATCAGTCACTAAATCATAAGTTGCTTGCCTTTCAACAAAACCTTCTTTTAACAAGGAAGTGGGTGTAAGCGGTGCTGATTCAGGATATTCATCAGGTCCGTCACAATCATTTCCAGTAAATAATGGTAAAGTTAAAACGGCTTTTTTTAGATTTAACGTTAACGTTACATCTTCAGGCATTGTCCAAAACATTGGCCACGCACTAGAAGCCAAAGTCAATCTAATCCTATGTCCAGCTAAAAACCTATGACCGCAACAGTCTAAATTTATTTTTGCGGTAACATAAGTCTCTTCATGAAGAGGAACAACCTGGTCATGGCCTTGTAAATGTGTCAAATTCATAACTCCATATGAAACTCTCTCAACTTCACCTGTGGGTGCTACATCACAAATGGACGCATAAAGCATAGCGACTGGTTTATCACTTTTAAGCTCAATTGAAAATTCAGGGTATCCGAAAATATCAATTGCATCATCAAGTGGTTCAGAATCAAAAACTCTCGCTAATCCATTATCCAATCTCTGGTCACAAGGGGACTCCCCCAGAACACCTGCGGCCATCCATTCATTTGCAAGTAATGTATGATTAAGTGGTGTTTTTAACTTCATTATTTCATCTGTTGTTGATTTACTTTCAGTGATTTTTCCGTATTCTAAATAATACTCTGTCGGATTTACATCTGCGGCTGGCCAATTTTCAATCCCAACCCACCTTCCCTTACTATAAGGCTTGCAGGATGAGGGTGTCATGCTGTCTTGAATCCAAGCTTGTATCATTGGTCCATCTAAAACATCATTATCGATTCCTTTCAACCAATGATCCCACCATTTTTTGCTTTCTCCAAGAAAGTTTATAGCTGGTGTCGGAATACCATCATGAGGGTAAACATGGGCCCATGGTCCAATGATTCCTTTTTTAGGCACTTTCACACCCTTAAGGAGTGAGAGAACTGTATTGGTATAAGCATCTTCCCAGCCATCAATAGCTAAAATCGGAACGTCAATGTCTTCGTAGTTTTCACATACCGACCCATGTTTCCAATAATTATCACGGGTTTGATGGTTTAACCAGTTGGCCATCCATAATGGCATATTTTCCAAGCGATGTAACCACTTGTCTTCCCATACATCGCCTACGATATTAGGGTCTAAAGCTCGTGATTGATATCCCATCATAATAGCGCCCCACCAGAAATTATCATTTAGGATGAGCCCACCCTTATAATGAATATCATTATTGTAGCGATCATCTGTATAGCCCACTACGATTACAGCTTTTAATGCAGGTGGTCGGAGGGCAGCAATTTGTAAAGAATTAAATCCACCCCAAGATTTTCCCATCATTCCAACATTTCCGTCGCACCAAGGCTGTTTGCTGATCCAATCAATTATTTCCAATCCATCGTCCTGTTCTTGTTTCAGGTATTCATCCATTAATAAACCATCTGATTCACCAGTTCCCCGCATATCAACACGAATAACATTATACCCGTGTCCGGAAAAATATCCATGCATCGGATTGTCCCTCGCTCTAGTACCATCAGTTTTTCGATAGGGTAAATACTCAAGGATGGTCGGAAGGGGAATATCGGATTCTGGCAGCCATAATCTGTATGATAAGCGTGTACCATCTGAAAGATATAGCCATTCATTTTCAATTACATTTACTTTATAAGGAAAAGAAGTGATTATTTTTTTTTCAGTAGTCATTTAAATACCTCCTAATTATGATTCGATTTCATGATCATCCAAATATTTACAGCCATAAGTTTTCCACCAAACAATACATAATACAGCACCTATTATCGCCATAAGAATCATAAGTGAAAAATATAAAAAGTAACCTTTATTCCCATGAAACACATCTAAAATATTCCCGGCAACTAAAGGGACTACGACTTCCGGTAAATAACCTAGTGTACTAGTGAAGCCTATTGCCATTCCTGACAAGTTAATTGGGATACCTCCTTCAGAGTGAAAAGAAAAAAATAAACCAAAATTTGAGTACATTGCGATATAAACCATTGCACTACCAATGATTAGTAAAACTAATTGTGACTTTCCCATTAAGCTAGATGCTAAAATCATGATGAATGTCCCTATTGCCATCACTACGAACCCAATAAACATGACTTTCGATTTTGCTGTTTTGTCAGCTAAAAAACCTCCAATCGGCGAAGCGAACAAACGACAATATTGAGCCAGAACAGTTACAACTGCTGCGAAAACTGCCGATGTACCAATGACATTGGAAGCGTAGGGAGTAAAGTAGTAAATCGACATATTAAAAGTATAGCTAGTAAACATCATGCCGATAATCAGCCAAATAGCAGGTGTCTTTAAAACCTTTATAAAATTTTTTAGACTAAATTTTTCACCATTGTGTTCACCTGTAAGACTATTGCTATCCTTAATCAAGAAAATAAAAGCAATACCACATAGTATTGGAATAACTGAATAAAAGATAATTATATAATCCAAGCCTAATTGTGGAACTAATCGCGATTCAAATATACCAAAAATTGCTGTAGCTATTGCCATATGAAGAATATTACTAATTCCTCTCGTACCTTCAAAAAGTCCATAAGCTCTACTTTGTTCGTCATCTCCAGCTTGTATTCGGACAATTTTCATCAGAGCCGGCCAAAAAGTCAATAACGATGTCACTCCCCAAAGAGAGTATATCAATAATAATGAGAGGTAGCTTGTAAAATATAGATGCAGAAACCCACCAATACCTGTTGTTAACAAAGAAAAAATGATAAGTCGTTTAGCTGGAAAACGATCGGCTAATATTCCACCAATAAGATAAGAAAGAACTCCCATAAATCCGTAAGCGCTTCCTAATGAGCCCATCTGAGTATTAGTCAGATTATAAGCTTCTACATAAGCATCATAATAGTAGCTACGAAAATATGGCAAACCGTAAATAATTGAACCAGCTAATGCAAGTAAAACAATTGTGATAAAGTTTCTTTTCAAGCCTGATTTTTTTTTCATTGAACTCACTCCTGTATTAGGTAAAGTAAATAGATACAATAGCGGAATGTTAGAATAGAAGATGGGCAGAATGAAAGAAAACCAAATGAGCATTAGACAGATGAAAAAGAAGAATACAAGTGAAGTTTCTGTGACAAAAATAGTAAAAGAATCCTTATAAAAGGTAGAGGCTGTTACAATCAAACCGTTTTGTTTAAAGGTACTATAATCAAAAACACTTTTACTTGATTATATCACAAAATACCTATTTTTGTTTTAATTATCGGAGTTTTAAGACTTTAATTTACGTATAATATAAATATAGTGTTTATTTCCAAAGAGTATAGCATTTATGGCAAAATAAAAGCCCATCAATGAGGACGAGGGCATAATTCTTGACCAAAAAAGTATGCAGATGATGATTTTTTATCCGAACCGGAGTTCTGAAAGAAAATAAGAATAGCGCATATAGAATACTCGGGGACTATGATTACTCTCTTTAGTATATAGAAGACGCTGTTGATTGGCAGTGTAAGCTGTGAGCAAAGCATTATTTCTGTTACTGGAAATATCTGTTTGAGGACATTAAACTTAATCTCAGTCGCACTGAATGAAAAGAACAGACGCGGATCGGCATGATTAAGATGACTTTCTAAACTCAGCCAGTGAAGTATCAAGTTAATAAAAGCAGTTTGTAAGTAACTGAGACTTTCACATATTCCTAGAATCATTGAAACAGACGTCTTTGATATCAGAGAAACAGTCACTTATATGAAACTTTTTTTTGCCAAAAACGGAAATCTGTAATAAGATAGTAGAGGATTCTTAATCACTGTTATGAAAAGATTCAACGCAGTCAAGCAGTTGTTTCTTTTTTTATGAAAAGAAGTTTTCCTTCTTTTCCTTTTGACGGATTTAGCGTAAGATAAGTCTATTCATAAACAGGACAGACAAGTACAAGGGAGTTTTTTTCATGTCTAAAAAGATAAATAAAGCCTATGATGATACATCCATTCAAGTTTTAGAAGGATTGGAAGCTGTTAGAAAGCGTCCGGGCATGTACATCGGTTCCACCGACAGCCGCGGCCTGCACCACCTTGTCTACGAAATCGTCGATAATGCCGTTGACGAGGCTCTATCCGGCTACGGCAGCCAAATAGATGTCGTCATCCATGAAGACAACAGCATCAGCGTTCAGGACTACGGCAGAGGAATGCCGACAGGAATGCACGCTTCCGGCAGACCGACTATCGAAGTGATTTTCACTGTGCTTCATGCCGGCGGGAAGTTCGGCCAAGGCGGCTATAAAACATCCGGCGGTCTGCATGGCGTCGGCGCCAGTGTGGTCAACGCCTTGTCCAGCTATCTGACAGTGACGTCTGTCAGAAACGGCGAGGAAGTCGAAATCACTTTCAAAAACGGCGGAAAAACAAACGGCAAACCCAAACGGAAGAAAAAGGTTTCAAAGAAAAACGGCACACGGGTGACATTCCTGCCGGATACAAGTATTTTTTCGACTATCCAGTTTTCCTATGAGACACTCTCGGAAAGACTGAGAGAATCGGCTTTCTTGCTTAAAGGCGTCACAATCACGCTGACTGATGAACGGACAGGCCAGTCAGATGTTTTCCTCTATGAAGAGGGGATAAAGGAATTTGTCACCTATTTGAATGAGGGCAAAGATGATTTAACACCGGTCGTTTATTTTTCGGGTGAAAAAGAAGGCATCGAAGTCGAGTTTGCATATCAGTACAATGACGGCTACTCTGAAAATATGCTGTCGTTTGTCAACAACGTTCGCACCAAAGACGGCGGAACGCACGAAGTCGGTGCCAAAACGGCACTGACCAAATCCTTCAATGAATATGCCCGCAAAACCGGCCTGCTGAAAGAAAAGGATAAAAATCTTGAAGGCAGTGATTTTCGTGAAGGGCTGACTGCTATTATCTCAGTCAGAATACCTGAAAACCTGCTGCAGTTCGAAGGCCAGACCAAGGGAAAATTGGGCACACCGCTGGCGAGAACGATCGTGGAAGGTATCATCAGCGAACAGATGGGCTACTATTTGCAGGAAAACAGCGAGCTGTCGCAAATGCTGGTTCGCAAAGCCGTCAAAGCACGGGAAGCACGCGAGGCTGCCAGAAAAGCACGTGAAGAAAGCCGCAACGGCAAAAAACGGCGTAAAGGCGAGTCGCTGCTCTCCGGCAAGCTCACACCGGCGCAAAGCCGCAATCCAAAGAAAAATGAACTGTTTCTAGTTGAGGGGGATTCTGCCGGCGGTTCGGCCAAGCAGGGACGCGACCGGAAATTTCAGGCAATACTGCCGTTGCGGGGCAAGGTCATCAATACGGAGAAAGCCAAATTGCAGGACATTTTGAAAAATGAAGAAATCAACACGATGATATATACGATAGGTGCCGGTGTCGGTTCGGAATTTGCGATTGAGGACTGCAACTATGATAAAGTCATTATCATGACCGATGCGGATACTGACGGGGCACACATCCAAGTACTGCTGCTGACGTTTTTCTACCGTTATATGAAGCCGTTGATTGAGCAGGGCAAAATTTATATTGCGCTGCCGCCTCTGTACAAAGTATCCAAAGGAACCGGCAAAAAAGAAGTGGTCGAGTATGCCTGGACGGATGAAGAATTGGACGAGGCGACAAAAAAAGTCGGCAAAGGTTATATGCTTCAGCGCTACAAAGGTCTTGGCGAAATGAATGCCGATCAGCTCTGGGAGACTACAATGGACCCGGAACAGCGGACTTTGATCCGCGTGCGTATCGACGATGCGGCTCAGGCAGAGCGACGGGTGACGACGCTGATGGGCGATAAAGTCGAACCGAGAAGAAAGTGGATTGAGAAACACGTTCAGTTCACTTTGGAAGAAGAAGGCAGTATTCTCGATAAAGAACAGCATGACCGCCAAATAGCAACAGCCGGCAGTACTTCGAAGCCGGAAGATTTTACGGCGGTCGAAGAGATTAGTTTGTTTGATTCGGTTGAGTGAAGGGAAGATTAAGCGATGAGTGAAAGACACGACATCCAGGAGTTAACGCTTGAAGAAGTCATGGGAGACCGCTTCGGACGCTACTCCAAATATATTATTCAGGACCGTGCGCTGCCCGACATTCGCGACGGGCTCAAACCTGTACAGCGGCGGATTCTATTTTCAATGAACAAAGACGGCAACACGCATGATAAAGCATTTCGTAAATCTGCGAAATCGGTCGGGAATATCATGGGTAATTACCATCCGCACGGGGACTCCAGTATTTATGAAGCAATGGTCCGTCTCAGCCAGTATTGGAAACTGAGAGAACCGCTGATTGAAATGCACGGCAACAACGGCAGCATGGACGGCGACCCGCCGGCAGCGATGCGTTACACAGAGGCGCGGTTGTCCCAGTTAAGCGGCGAGCTGCTGCGTGATATTGACAAAGAAACGGTTGATTTTGTCTGGAACTTTGACGACACTGAAAAAGAACCGACAGTCTTGCCGGCGAAGTTCCCTAATTTATTGGTGAACGGTTCGACGGGGATCTCTGCCGGTTATGCGACTGAAATCCCCACGCATAATTTAGGTGAAGTCATCGACGGAACGATTTATTTAATCGACCATCCAAAAGCCAGTCTTGATAAAATCATGGACTTCATCCCCGGACCGGATTTTCCGACAGGAGCCATTTTGCAAGGGAAAAAAGAAATTAAAAAAGCTTATGAGACAGGGCGCGGCAAGGTCATCCTGCGCTCTCGGACCAAGATTGAAGCCATCAAAGGCAACCGTGAGCAGATTGTGATTTCGGAAATACCTTATGAAGTCAACAAAGCCACGCTGGTCAAAAAAATCGACGAGGTCCGCCTGTCCCGACGGATTGAAGGGATTGCCGAAGTGCGTGACGAGAGCGACAGGACAGGCTTGCAAATCGTGATTGAATTAAAAAAAGAGGCAGATGCACAAGGTATTTTGAATTATCTTCTCAAAAATACAGAACTGCAAATCAATTACAATTTCAACATGGTGGCAATCAACGAACTTCGTCCGCAGCAAGTGGGACTGCTGGATATTTTGCACGCCTATATCCATCACCGGCGCGATGTTCTGGTGCGCCGCAGCCGCTTTGATTTGAAAAAAGCCCGGGACCGACAGCATATTGTTTCCGGACTAATCAAAGCCTTGTCGATTTTAGACCAAGTCATCGCGACTATTCGCGCCAGCAAGGATAAAAAAGACGCAAAGCAAAATTTGGTCAAAGCTTTTGATTTTACAGAAGTGCAGGCTGAAGCCATCGTTTCCCTTCAGCTGTACCGATTGACTAATACGGATATTACCGCTCTGGAAAAGGAAAATGAAGAACTGACACAACAAATTGCCTATTTGCAGCGCGTGCTGGCTGACGAAAAAGAGCTGTTTAAATTGATGAAGCAGGAACTGCGCGACGTGAAGAAACAATACGCTACTCCGCGACTCACACAGATACAAAAAGAGATTGAAGAAATCACGATTGAAACGGCCGTTCTGGTGCCGCAGGAGGATGTCATGGTCAGCATCTCGCGGGAAGGCTATGTCAAACGCAGCAGTCTCCGCTCGTACAATGCCTCCAGAAATGATGCAATAGAAATGAAAGATTCAGACTACCTGGTCTTCATCAATCAGCTGAACACACATGACCATCTGCTGCTGGTGACCAGCAAAGGCAATATGATTTACCGGCCGGTCCACGAGTTGCCGGATACCCGCTGGAAAGACACCGGCGAGCACTTGGCGCAGTCGATTACGTCGTTGTCACCAGAAGAAAATATAGTGGCAGTATATAGCTATACAGAAATGTCGCCGACCAAACAATTTGTGTTCATGACAAAAGAAGGCATGATTAAACGGTCGCTGATGTCGGAATTTGATGTCTGGCGGACATATAAGAGCCGGCCGACGATGTGTATGAAGTTAAAAACCGACACAGATGAGCTGATCAGCTCTTTTCTCATCGACAGTGACGATAATTTAGATGTTTTTGTTGCAACTTACCGCGGTTTCGGACTTCGGTATCATTTATCGGAAGTGCCTGTCGTCGGAGCAAAAGCGTCCGGTGTCAAGTCGGTCAATTTGAAAAAAGCAGACGTGGTTGTCGGCGGACTGCTCGTATTGACCGAAGGCGACACCCCTATTACTGTGCTGACACAACGGGGATCAGTCAAGCGGATGTTAGCCCAAGAGCTTGATACGTTAAGCCGTGCAAAACGCGGCCTGATGATATTGCGGGAACTTAAAAAGAATCCGCACCGGGCATTCAGCGTGTTTGAAAACACCGAGGCCGAAGAAACACTGAGTGTAACGACGGAAAAGGGAGCAGTCTATACACTGAACCCGACAGATTTTCCAATCAGCGACCGCACATCCAACGGCTCATTTCTAATAGATGAAAAGAATGACGGCGCTGTGTTTGAAACACATCCAATCGTGTCGTTTGAAACAGAACAGAACGAAGCATAAGTAATCATACATTATAGAACAACCCAGACGAACAATTTTACCTGTTTGTCTGGGTTGTTCAATTTTAAACAGCTGATCACCCTCTAAAAAGTTGTGAAAAATATTCTTTCCGGCAGAAGTGTTGCGAATCAGCAGAAGCTGTCAGAAAAAATAGATGTTGCTTCTAAATATAATTGTATAGCCAGAGTAAAACGCTATCATTCTGTTCCATAAAAATGATACAGAACCCTCTCTGTTATAGTACAAATAACTGTGCTGTTTTCCTCGTTGTCTAAAACTTAACAAACGTATTTTTAAAACTAAAAAGCTTTATATATAGGCGTTCAAAGGTTATTTATAGTATAATAAGTGTTTTTTAATTGTATTATGTTAAAAATATAACTATAACACTTGCCAAATATATTTTTTGTGTTATACTGAGCATGTAAACAATATTACAAACGACTATTTAAATAATTAAGAGGAGGTCTCGTGATGGGACATTGGGATGGATTTAAAGGAACTAAATGGCGCGATCATGTAAATGTTAGAGATTTTATTCAAAACAACTACACAGAATATACTGGTGATGACAGCTTTTTAGAACCAGCTGCCCCTAGTACAGATAAATTATGGACTAAACTTCAAGAATTATTTGAAGTACAGCATGAAAATAATGGTGTCTATGACATGGATAACAATATCCCGTCAACGATTACTTCTCATGAACCAGGTTATCTGATTAAAGAAGAAGAAACAATTGTTGGTTTGCAAACTGATGTACCATTGAAACAAGCATTCATGCCTTTCGGCGGGATCAACATGGCAAACAACGCGCTGAAAACAAACGGTTATGACGTTGATGAAGACATGACTAAAATTTTCACTGAATGGCGCAAAACTCATAACCAAGGTGTATTTGATGCTTACACACCTGAAATGAGAGCTGCTCGAAGCAATAAAATCATTACTGGACTGCCAGATGCATACGGCCGTGGACGTATTATCGGTGACTACCGTCGTCTTGCTCTTTACGGTATTGACTTCTTAATTGCTGAGAAGAAAAAAGATTTGGCTAACGTCGGAAACAAAGTCATGACTGATGACGTGATTCGTCTGCGTGAAGAAGTGTCAGAACAAATCAAAGCATTGAACGACATCAAAGAAATGGCAACTTACTATGGTTTCGATGTTTCACAACCTGCCAAAAATGCGCAAGAAGCTATTCAATGGACTTACTTCGGTTACTTGGCTGCCATCAAATCACAAAACGGTGCTGCAATGTCTATCGGACGTATTTCAGCTTTCCTTGATATCTACATCCAACGTGATTTGGACAATGGTGTCATCACTGAATTTGAAGCACAAGAAATGATCGACCACCTGATCATGAAATTGCGTATGGTGAAATTTGCACGTACACCTGAATATAACGAACTGTTCTCAGGCTACCCAATCTGGGCAACGCTATCTATTGCCGGTATGGGAGTTGACGGACGCTCATTGGTAACGAAGAATGACTTCCGTATCTTGCATACATTAGTCAACATGGGACCTTCTCCAGAGCCGAACTTGACAGTATTGTACTCATCAAGACTGCCTGAAGGATTCAGAACATTTGCTGCCCGTATTGCAAAAGAAAGTTCTTCTATCCAGTTTGAAAACGACGACTTGCTGCGTGCCAACTGGGGTTCAGACGATTGCGCAATTGCTTGCTGTGTGTCTGCAACAGTTATGGGGAAAGACATGCAGTTCTTCGGAGCCCGTGCAAACTTGGCTAAGACAGTATTGTACGCAATCAACGGCGGTGTTGATGAAATTACTAAGAAACAAGTTGGACCTAAATTCCGTCCGATGACTGGTGATAAACTTGATTACGATGAGTTTATTGACCGCTATAAAGATATGATGGACTGGTTGGCTGAACTTTATGTCAACACATTGAACGTGATTCATTACATGCATGATAAATATGCTTATGAAGCACCACAGTTGGCATTCATGGATACTCACCTGAAACGCACATTCGCAACAGGTATTGCAGGGATTTCCCACGCAGCTGACAGCTTGATGGCAATCAAACATGGTGATGTCAAAGTTATCCGTGACGAAGACGGCTTGGCAATTGATTACGTGCCGACAAAAGAATTCCCGACTTACGGAAATGACAGTGAAGAAGCTGATGCAGCAGCAAACTGGATTCTTGAGTACTTCATGACTCAAATCAAACGTCAGCACACTTACCGCAACTCAACACCAACAACGTCATTGTTGACTATCACGTCAAACGTTGTGTACGGTAAAGCAACTGGTAACACACCAGACGGACGCCGCGCAGGCAAACCGCTTGCTCCAGGTGCCAACCCAAGCTACCAAGACGGCAAATATCTGGGTGAAAAGAACGGCTTGTTGGCTTCACTGAACTCAACAGCAAGACTAGAATACCAATGTGCGCTTGATGGTATCTCAAACACGCAAACAATCAATCCAAATGGATTAGGTAAAGATGATGACACTCGTATCGATAACTTGCGTAATGTTATGGACGGCTACTTCGACAAGGGCGGCTACCATTTGAACGTCAACGTCTTCACAACTGATTTGCTGTTGGATGCACAAGCACATCCTGAAAAATATCCGAACTTGACGATTCGTGTATCAGGCTACGCTGTTAAATTCCGCGACCTGACACCAGAACAGCAAGCAGACGTTATTTCAAGAACAGCACACGACAGAATGTAAGAAAAGATGAAGAGGTGGCCCTTAAAGACCACCTCTTTTTTGAAACAGGAAAAGGGAGATTACTATGGCAGAGTCAGTTACCGGCAGAATACATTCGACTGAAAATTTCGGCACAGTTGACGGACCGGGTATCCGTTTTATCGTATTTACACAAGGATGCCGGATGCGTTGCCAATTTTGTCATAATCCTGATACATGGAAAATCAACGGCGGCAGAGAAGTTACGACTGACGAATTGCTGGCTGAGGCAGTCCGTTATCAGGGTTACTGGGGAAAAGACGGCGGCATTACAGTAAGCGGTGGCGAACCGCTGTTGCAGCTGCCTTTTGTGACAGATTTATTTAAAAAAGCGAAAGCCCAGGGCATTCACACAACTCTTGATACGTGTGGCAAGCCGTTTACATTTGACGAACCGTTTTTCAGTGAATTCAATGAACTGCTGAAATATACAGATTTGATTTTGTTTGATATCAAACACATAGACAGTGAGCAGCATAAAGTATTAACAGGGCATTTTAATGAAAATATCGTTGAGATGGCAAAATACTTGTCGGATATCGGACAGCCGGTTTGGATTCGCCATGTCCTCGTTCCCGAACGGACAGATTACGACGAGTATTTGATTCGTCTGGATGCCTTTGTTAAGACATTAAAAAATGTTGATAAGTTTGAAGTGCTGCCGTATCATACGATGGGGATTTACAAGTGGCGTGACTTAGGCATCGACTATCCGCTGGAAGGCATTGACCCGCCGACCAAAGAACGTGTGCTGAATGCCCAAAATTTGCTGCATGTCAGAGATTATACTGGGTATCAGACACGGAAATTTTAATTGAGAATATGCTCAAACACAAAAAAGAGGCGAAAGCCTCTTTTTTTATCGGTTTGCTGCATGCTGTCAGCGACATTGCGGCGCGGATGATTTTCACTGAAATTGTGGCAAATACATTGCTTGAAAAACACAGCGGCTTAAAAGTTTTATTGACAATGCCGCCTAAATGTTGGGGACGTTTCTTTCGTTAGAAAAAAGGAGGGTTTTGCATGGTCAAGTAATGTCGGGATGGTCATATTAGAGGAGCGGATGGCGGATGAATTTCAGCAAATGATTCAATCATTCGGTTTTTTTAAGCCGACACACGCTGTTTTATCTAGTGAAGCCACAGGAGATATTCAAAATGGAACAAAAATCGACAGGGCGATGAATGCTTACGGACAAGCACTATCCGTGACACCAGTGCAAATGTTCCAAGCCTTGACCGCAATCGGAAATGATGGGAAAATGTCAGCACCCCATTTTATAAAAGCAATTGAAGATGGTGAAAAAAGCGAATTGATTGAACCTAAAATCATAGCCAACCCCGTCTCTAAAGCAACTGCCAATAAGGTATTAAACTATATGGAGGCGGTCGTTGAACATGAAAACGGCACGGGCACGATGTTTGCAGTAGACGGCATAAAGATAGCAGCGAAAACGGGAACAGCTGAATATATAGAGGATGGCAAATACGCAAAAAACAAGTATATCCACTCTGTCGTTGAAATATTTCCTTCTGATAATCCCGAATATGCACTGTACATGACGCTGAAAAACCCAAAACTTGAAGGGAAAAGCGGTTCGGAGATTCTTGCAGAAGTTACGAATCGCATAGTCAAGGACACGGTCGCTAATGATTTTTAGTGATGCGAATGGTTTACCTATTTAGAAAACTAATTAAAGGACTTTTGCGCTTCACTGCGTACAAGTCCTTTTTGCAACTTTTTTGTGTGAATGACTATGATATACTTGATGTATTCATTAAACAGGAAAGGGAGTTGACGATGGACATCAGATATGCAAAAGAAACTGATATGACTTTTTGGCTGAAGCTGGATAAGCATATAGCGGAAGCAGAGCTGCGGAAGAAAATACGTGACCGCCAAGGCTACGTATTGCTGGAACGCGACAATCCGGTTGGTATTTTGAGATACAATTTATTCTGGGATAACATTCCATTTTGTACGATGTTGTACATAACTGAGCCTTTTCAGCGTAAAGGATACGGCAAACTGCTGCTGAAGCACTGGGAAAAAGACATGAGTCAAGCAGGATACGACATGCTGATGACCTCAACACAAGCGGACGAACCCGCCCAGCATTTTTATAGAAAACTCGGTTATCAAGATGCCGGTGGCTTGATTATCAATGTCCCTAAATACCGGCAGCCAATGGAGATTATATTCATTAAAGAAATGTAAAGAGTATCACCAACAATAATCATGAGGAGGGCGCTTATGCCGCAAAGTAAAGACAGGACGCTGACGCTGATTGCCTGTGGTACCAGCTGTATGTTTTTGGTGTTCTGGATTGCTTCAGCTTTTCTTCAATGTTCATGCTATGATTATTATAGAAAGGACGGGTGGTTGCATGACGATTAAAACAATTGTGCTGGATTTAGACGGCACACTCTTAAATGATGACAAAGAAATTTCTGAAAAAACAAAAGATATATTGATTACCGCTCAAGAAAAAGGAATAAGAGTGGTTTTAGCTTCCGGCAGACCGGTCACTGGCATGCTGAAATATGCCAGCCAGTTAAAGATGGACCAATACCATGGTCTTCTCATTGCGTATAATGGCAGTAAAGTAGTGGATTGCCAGACCAGCGAGGTTTTATTTAATCAAGCGCTGACGGTGTCAGAGGGGAAAGCTGTCTTGCATCACATGAAAAAGTTTGACGTCAAGGTGATGATTGACAAGGATGATTATTTGTACGTCAATGATGTGTATGACTGTGACATTAATTACCGGGGCGAGAAATTCAACATCATTCAATACGAAGCAAGGGGAGGCAACTTCAAACTTTGCGAAAAAGATGATTTGGAAGAGTTTTTGGATTTCCGCTTGAATAAAATACTGACTGCCGGCGACCCTGAATACTTGCAGGCAAATTATAAGCAGATGATGGCGCCGTTTAAAGACTCCTTAAGCTGCATGTTTACTGCTGATTTTTATTTTGAATACACAGCACACGGAATTGATAAAGCCAATGCTTTAGATACTGTTTTTGATTTATTAGGAATCAGCGGGCAAAAGGTCATTGCTTTTGGCGATGCACCAAATGACATGTCGCTATTGATGTATGCTGATATCGGCGTGGCGATGGAAAATGCGGTCGCGGAAGTGAAAAAGGCGGCGGATGTGGTCACTTTGTCCAATAATGATGATGGTATTGTGCATGTTCTTGAGGATTTCATCGGATAATTGTTGTAAAGCTGGAAAGCCTTGGCATATAAGGCAGCCGGCTTTTTTTGTTAGTAATGAAATGTGTGCAATTAGAGAAAGAGACAGACGTTTGTTGAGGAATGATAAATCGAGAGCCGTTGACTTTTATTTAAAGTATGTTACGCTAATATAAAGACCGCTGGTCGGTTTGTTAGGAGGCACAAATGACTACTCAAGATAAAGGAAGAGAAACCAAAGAACTAATTGTTTCGACTGCCATGGAGTTATTTATGTCAAAAGGCTATGATTCAGCAACAATGCAGAACATCATGGACGAGACAGGTTTATCCAAAGGTGCTTTGTATCATCATTTCAAAAGCAAAAATGATATTCTTGACTACGCAATGACAGAGGAATTGAACCATGTAACACATTATCTAGGAAATGTAGTGGCACGTGATGACTTGCGACCTGTAGAAAAAATGGATGTATTGATTGATTATTTATTGAACAATGACAATATGCAGCGCCTGACAGAGTTCAATTGGACTGAAAAAATTCCGTTTGGTCTATTATTTACGCTTAGAAATACTCTCAATGTGCTGTCAAACTATGTTTCAGAAATAATAAAGCAAGGAAATGACAGCGGCGATTTTAAGTGCGCGTATCCAGATGAGGCGGCAAGTGTCCTGTTACTTCTTGTCGATATTTGGTTGGACCCGACGATTGTCGATAGTTCCTACAATGATGTTTTGAGAAAAATTGATTATCTGTCTGACTTTCTGGACTTCAATAATATTCCCATATTATCAGATGAAAAGAAACGTTTCTTAAAGGAAAAAATCAAATCGTTTTATGTGTCTTAGAGGAGAAATGAAAATGACTGTAGAGAAACAAAAAATGAACGTGCTTTTAAGAATATTGTTTATTATCACTATTTGTGCCATGTTCGGGGCGTCATTGCTGCAGCTGTTTGTTCCTAGTTTGATGGGAGCAAACTCCGAATATGGCACAGCTATCGGTTGGCAAAGGGAGATTGGCTTTTGGAATCTAACTGTTTTGCCAATTCTTATCGGTATCAATATTAAATATGATTATTTTTTCCTCAGACTCGTTATTATATCATTAATCATCGGAGGAATCGGTTTTGGGACTAATCACCTTATTGGATATTTAGAAGATACATCTAAAGTTATCAGTTTAATCGGCGCGGTTGAGAATTATTTTCTAGCAGTTATGTGGATGATTGGGTTGAAGATTGAATCGCAAAGATTACACTGACTTGAATAAAGAATGGCATCTGGGAATTAGAGCGTCAAATAAATGAAAAATACCGGATACCTTTTCGCTAGAGGAAGATATCCGGTATATTTTAGTCATCTGTATACGCAACTGGAAAACGCAGAACAGTTTTATTTTTCTCAGGCGCACTTTTTCTCGGATCGCTCAAATAAATTTCCTTATGTGTTGGCGAAAGCCGCTTGAGCTTATTTTCGTCACAATACGCCGCCATCTTTTGAAATGTCTCATGTTCAGTGTCGTATGGTCCGATATGCAGCATTTGCAGGCAGAGGCCTTCTTCAATGGATTCAAACTGAATCCGCTCATTATAAGGATTCGGTTTGCTTTCTGTCACCCGTTGAATCGTTTCTTCCGCGAATTGCTCAGTCACAAAGTCCGGCTGACGTATCATGACTTTAAATGTTAAGTCCTCTTTGTCAAATGTCTGACCAGTTTGATAAGCTGTGATGCCGCGCTCATTTAACGACCAAAAGCCTTCTAGTGGATAGACCGTGTAATCAAAGTAACCATCCGGCTGGAGCCCTTTTTTAGGAGACATTTTGACGCTGTAAGAGACGGCATAAAGCGCTCCGACCGCCTGACCAAAGGCAGCGCTGTTCGGGTTGCCTTCGCCGGAAATGCTAAAGTAGGTCAGTTTAGGGATGGTGATGAGTGTCGGTTTGGCTTTCGGCAGATAAAGGTCTTTCTCTTTTTTGCGCCATTCATGCTTCATGTTAGTCATTCCTTTTCAATTTCTCTTTTAGTAACAAGGTGATTTCAGTGACATAATGTTGTGCATTGCCTTTAAAAATTTTGCCGGGTCCTTTGACAAAGCGTGTGAAGAAGTAATCCGCAGTGTTGATGCCATGGGTATTGACATAATCAATCAAACATTTATAGGCTTCCCCGATTGTATGGTAAGAGCCAGTGTGAATCACTTGCAGTCCAGTTCGGGCAGGCAGTGTGTCTGTTTTAACATCATCAGATGCTATTTTCCGTGTCACAGGCAGACAAATGTTGAATGGCTCGTTGTTTGTTTGAAAGGCGTCAACTTGAAATACTTCCCCGGAAGCAACACCTCCCGCAGCTTCGTACAGTATCCTGATTTCTTCGCCGATATCATCATAAGGCCCCGCAAACCGTCTGTAGATGTATAATTGTTCTTGTATATCCACAGTGGACACAGCATAGTCCTGCACAGGCGGAGAAAGAGGCGCATGTGTCATCATTTTTTCCAGCTTGTTGACTTGTTTCTGAAGTATTTCGATGTCATCAAGAATCGCCTGTTTCTTTTCAGAAAGGTAATAAGTCAAGTCATCAAAAGATGATATCGTCGCTGTGATGTCCTTGATTTCAGCAATAGTGAACTGGTTGTCTCTGAGTACGGCTAATAACTTTGCTTTTTCATAATCTGTCTCAGAATAATACCGATAACCTGTGTCTTCATGTCTATACGAAGGAGGCAGGATATGTTCGCGGTCGTAGTACCGCAGTGTACTTGCGGGCAAGCCGGTAATTTTGGAAAATTCATTGATTTTGTACATTGGTCTACCCCCTGTATTGAGTATAAACGTTAACGTGCGGTATAAGGTCAAGTGTGGCCACAGGAAAAGTCTGAAAAACTATGTCTAAGTGCACTCTATCATGCCGTGCACATGAAGTCACTAAAAATAAAGCCGGCTTGTCATTGCCTGCTGCATTCCAATCCTCAACCGTTGGGAGTTTTCGCTAATTTAACCAAACTTAGTTCACAAATTAACAGTTTACTTATTTCATCACGACAGTTTTATGTTATAATACACTACGAATGAGTTTATACATGGAGGTAGAATGATTATGTCAAAAGTTTTAATATTCGGACACCAAAATCCAGACACTGATGCGATTACTTCGGCGATTTCGTTTGCCTATTTACAAAACAAGCTGGGAGTAGAGGCAGAGGCTGTTGCTCTGGGAGACGTCAATGAAGAAACAGCGTATGCGCTGAACCATTTCGGCGTAAAAGCGCCGCGTGTTGTAGAAACAATCGGCAATGAAACGAAGCAAGTCATGCTGGTCGACCATAACGAGGCACAGCAAAGTGTTGCTGACATCAAAGATTTGGAAGTACTGGCTGTTGTCGACCATCACCGGATTGCCAATTTTGAAACGGCTAATCCGCTTTATTATCGTGCGGAGCCGGTCGGTTGTACGAATACGATTATTTTGAAATTATTCAAGGAACATCAAATTGATATCCCGGCTGACATTGCGGGACTGATGCTGTCGGCGATCATTTCAGATTCCTTATTGTTTAAATCACCGACTTGCACACCGGAAGACGTGGCAGCGGCGGAAGAGCTGGCTGCAATTGCCAAGGTGGACATCCAGTCTTACGGCCTGGAAATGTTGAAAGCCGGAACGAATTTGACAGATAAGACAGCTGATGAACTGCTTGACGCGGATGCCAAAAGCTTCCCGATGGGAGATAAGAATGTCCGTATCGGTCAGGTGAATACGGTGGATATAAACGATGTGCTGAGCCGCCAAGCGGAACTGGAAGAAGCGATGGCTAAGCAAAACGCCGACAACGGTTATGATTTATTCCTGCTGATTATCACGAATATTTTAGACAGTGATTCAGTTGCATTAGTAGCCGGCGAACCGAAAGAAAAAGTTGAAGAGGCGTTTCAAGTGACGCTCGATAACAACACAGCACTGCTTAAAGGTGTGGTTTCCCGTAAGAAACAGGTTGTCCCGCCGTTGACAGAAGCTTTTTAAAAAATTGACTTCCAAGTCCGTCTTGGAAGTTTTTCATTTTAAGTGAGGAAGATAGATGGAACTACATTTATGCGAAACATCATTTGACCGCAAACGCGCACGCTATTTAACCCAACCAGCGTTTACTAAGCTGTTGACTTTTCTCGCAGAGAACCAAGAAAAGGACATCTTTTTAAGGGAAATCCGGCAGCTTGCAGACATGGACTACAAACAGGTGGATGCGTTTATCGACTTTTTCATCAAAATGGGTGTGATTCAGCGCGACAAGCGTCTGTACAAACTGACGTCCCCGGTGATATCCGCGCAAGCATTTTATGACCTGCTTTCAGTCGTCCGAGCCTCTGTCAGTGAGTTTTTGGAGACGTGTTCTGATGAGGTGCTCGGCTTGACTGATTGGACCGGTGATTTAGAGAAAAAATATGTGCTGCTGGCGTATTATGTTTTTCATTGTCTGCCGGATAAAGTCATTGGCAGTCAGGCGGCGGACTATCTGGCATTTTATGAGCAGACGGAAGGACTTTTTGCTTCGGCGTCAGTCAAACAGTTGTCGTCCGGCAAATACACGGTTGTTTCCTTTCAAGACAGCGGCCGGCTGTTTGAAAAAAATATGCCGTCTTATTTCAACTGTGTCCAGTTGGGCGACTGTCACGGCACTTGTATTGAACCGATTTATGAACTGATAGGTGATGTGAACCCGCATTTTTATTTGCCGTATGTGGCTAAAAAAATACGTAGAATGGCTAAAACCGGCAAAATGAACCGCCGCGACCAAGATATCTTTATTGATTCGCTTGAAGCGTTTGAAGTGATTGGTAAAGATGCCGCGGGACAGGACCGGCTGCAGCTGCCAGTTTTCGACAAAGCGCAGTTGGCCTGTGAGTTTCCGCCTGATTTATTGGACCGGCTGGGCAGGCAAGTACGGCTACTGGACGAACGTCTGTCTGTCCCTTATCTGCCTATGCGGGAAATCTTTCGCTTGTTTGGCGCAGTTATGATAGAATTTTACGTAGAACAAGGAGCGGTTCAGCGTCCTGCTGTAACGGGGATGCTGCTGGTCGACCAAGCAAAATCGTAGGCTTTTAAACAGAATTGGCATACAATATGTGCGATAGGGAGGTAGGGAAATGTTTAACTACTACACAACGATCGAAGATGTTCGCACAGTGATTCGAGACAATCCGCTTGTTTTTCTGTACATCGGCCAGCCGAACTGCAGTGTCTGCCACAGCCTGAAACCGCAGTTGGAGCGTCTGTTGGCAGAATTTCAAGATGATATCATGTTTGTCGAACTGGATGCCATGGCGACGCCTGAGGTTGCTTCGGAATATCAGGTGATGGCTGTGCCGGCACTGCTGCTCTTTTATGAAGGACATGAATATTTGAGGAAAGCACGCATCGTCAATACAGGGGAACTTTATGAGTCGGTGAAAAAAGTGGTGGCTGGTGTGCGCTCTCTTGATGAAACCAAAGGAGGAAAAACAGATTGAAAAAACTGTTTGCATTAATTGGGATTATAGCTGTCGTGGGAGCGGGCGGCTACTACTATTACACGTCAACCCGGCAGACCGCACCTGATTCGTCCAATGTGTCCACCGGCAGTACGGAGCTGGACGGTCAGATGCTCGGTGGTGACGCGCCGGTGAAAAAGGATATTAACGACAGTCCGTATCGGGCGACTTACAAGAGCTGGGACGAATTGGATGAGGCGCGGACGGAAGAAAAAGAGATATTTGATGTTGCGGAATTTCCCGGGAAAAGACTCCGCCTCATCAGCGCTGAAAAGCAGCAAGACGGGACATATTTAGCGATTTTTGAAGAGGCTCCTCAAAACGGGGCCGACTAAAGCAAAGCAGAATAGCAGCTTGCAGCAAATCACAGATGAAAGATGGAACACACGTTGGATAGATTGAATTTTACAGTAACAGATGAAACAGGACGCATTGACAAAGTGATTCCTGAAAAGTACTCTGATTTTTCACGGTCGCAAATTCAAACGTGGCTGAAAGAAGGTCATGTACGAGTAAACGGGCGAATTGAAAAGGCAAATTACAAAGTCAAGGCCGGCGATGTCGTCACAATCGAGCCGCCTGAGCCTGAGGTTTTGGACTTGATTCCAGAAAATATCCCGCTGGACATTGTATATGAAGACAAGGAACTGGTCGTAGTTAACAAGCCGCAGGGGATGGTCGTGCATCCTTCTGCCGGTCACAGTTCAGGCACACTGGTTAATGCACTTTTGTATCATATCAAAGATTTGTCGTCCATCAATGATGTCATCCGTCCGGGAATCGTGCACCGCATCGACAAAGACACATCAGGCCTGTTGGTGGTCGCCAAAACAAATCGCGCCCATGAATCGCTGGCAGCGCAATTGAAAGAGAAGACCACCCTGCGCAAATATGCGGCACTGGTTCACGGTGTCATTCCCCACGAAAGAGGCACGATTGATGCACCCATCGGCCGGTCAAAGGAGAACCGGCAGAAACAGGCGGTTGTTAAAGACGGCAAGGCGGCTGTCACGCATTTCAAGGTTTTAGAGCGGTTTGCGCGTTTCACGCTGATTGAATGTCAGCTGGAAACAGGACGCACTCATCAAATCAGAGTGCACATGCAGTATATCGGTCACCCGCTTGCAGGCGACCCTGTTTATGGCCCGCGGAAAACATTGGCCGGCAACGGGCAGTTTCTCCATGCGGCGGCGTTGGGCTTTAAGCATCCGGTTTCCGGCGAGTGGCTGGAGTTTGAGGCGCCGCTTCCGCCGGTTTTCCGTGATACGCTGGAACGGATCGCTTCATCAGAGAAATAAGCTGATAAAAAAGTAGTGATTTCAGAAAAAAAACATTGCATATTCACTGATAGTGATGTAGAATGTCAAGAGACAATAAATAATATAGTATCCTTTAAAAATAGTCCCGTGAGGCTGACAAGGAGAGAAAGCAACACTTCCTAGGTGAAGTGTATCTAATTGTGTACTTTTACCTCTCAGTCTGTACTAGACTGAGAGTTTTTTTATTGGCTACTAATTCAAAATGGGAGGAAAAAATAATGGTGGATAAGGAAATTATTGACGGCACGACAATGAAGCGGGCACTGACCCGGATAACGTACGAAATCATTGAACGTCACAACGGCATTGAAGATATCGTTTTAGTCGGTGTGAAAACGCGGGGGATTTTTATCGCAAACCGGATTGCCAATCGTCTGAAGCAGCTGGAGGGTGTTTCAGTGCCTGTCGGCGAGCTGGATATCACGTTGTACCGGGATGACCAGCATCAAGTGAGCAGTGACGAGCCTGAGCTGCACTCATCTAACGTACCGGTCGATATTACCGACAAAGAAGTGATTTTGGTGGATGATGTCATATTCACCGGCAGAACGATTCGGGCTGCGCTGGATGCCATCATGGACATCGGCCGACCAAAAAAGATTTCTCTGGCGGTACTGGTAGACAGAGGCCACCGGGAATTGCCGATTCGGGCAGACTATGTCGGCAAAAATATCCCAACATCAATGAAAGAACAGATTATTGTGGATATGGAAGAAGTGGACGGACAGGATAGAATATTGATCCGTCAACTGGCAGATTAATAGAGACGCTTTTTAAATTAAGTACAGAGAGACTGGGAAGAGCGAAAAATGACAGAGGGAAGGTTCAAAGGCCCCTCGGATTTTGTTTGTCCTTGTTTCTAAAATGTATGAAACAAGGCTTTTTTTTGGAGGAGACATAACTGATGGAAAATTTTAGAAATACTGATGCAGTACTGGATATTCATGACAAACCAACTGGGTTGAAATGGTTTGGTCTCAGTCTGCAGCATTTGTTCACCATGTTTGGCGCCACCGTGCTGGTGCCGATTCTTGTGGGAATCAACCCAAGCGTGGCACTGCTGAGTTCCGGACTGGGCACACTCGTGTACTTGTTTACGACGAAGGGCAAAATACCCGCCTACCTCGGCAGCAGCTTTGCTTTTATTACCGCAATGCAGATGCTGATGAAAAGCGACGGTTATCCGGCCATTGCTCAAGGGGCGATGACGGCAGGTCTGGTCTACGTCATTGTTTCTTTCATCATCAAGCGGAACGGTTCGGAGTGGCTGGACAACATACTGCCGCCGATTGTCGTCGGTCCGGTCGTCATGGTTATCGGTCTGGGACTGGCTGCTAATGCGGCGAACAATGCGATGTACGATAACGGCGAATACAGCCCTAAATTCATCGTAGTTGCACTGGTGACGATGCTGCTGACCATTATCTTCAATATGTTTCTCAAAGGTTTCATGGGGCTTATCCCGATTTTGCTGGGGATTGTTTGCGGGTATGGCGTGGCACTGGCGGCCGGTATCGTTGACACGGAGCTGATTGCTGATGCGGCTTGGTTTGCACTGCCGAACTTCGAAGTGCCGTTTGTGACATACGAACCGAAGCTGTACCTGAATGCCATCACGACGATGGCGCCGATTGCGTTTGTGACAATGACGGAGCACATCGGCCATCTTATGGTCCTGAACAAATTGACGAAGCGCAACTTTTTTGAAGACCCGGGTTTGTCAAAAACCTTGCTCGGCGACGGTCTGGCACAAATCACAGCCGGGTTAGTCGGCGGTCCGCCAGTGACCAGTTACGGAGAAAACATCGGTGTGCTGGCGATTACGCGTGTCCACAGTGTCTTTGTTATCGGAGGAGCAGCCGTACTGGCGATTTTGCTTGGATTTGTCGGTAAAATCAGTGCTGTTATTCTCAGCATACCAAATCCGGTCATTGCCGGAATCAGCTTTATTCTGTTCGGCGTCATCGCTTCCAGCGGTCTGAAAATCTTGATCGACAATAACATTGACTTCAATAAAAAACGCAATCTGCTGATTGCATCTGTTATTTTGGTCACTGGTATCGGCGGTTTGAGTTTTCGTTCCGGACCGGTTGAGGTTTCCGGTATGGCTCTGGCGACAGTGTTCGGTATCATTTTAAATCTTGTATTGCCGGAGAATGCAAAAAGCGAAACAACAGATTAAAACGAAGGGAAGTTTTAATAAATGATCATTACATCTGAACGAATCAGTTTAAAGCATTTGCTGACAGCTGAATCTTTAAGCGATCAAGAAGTCATGGGACTAATCAAACGGGCTCAGGAATTTAAAAATGGGGAAAAATGGCAGCCGCGTAAGGAACAATATTTTGTGGCAAACTTGTTTTTTGAGAACAGTACCAGGACGCACAAAAGCTTCGAAATGGCCGAGCGCAAAATGGGTATCAATGTGATTGAGTTCGACGCCAAAGCCAGCTCGGTGTCAAAAGGCGAATCTCTTTACGACACGGTGCTGACGATGGCAGCAATCGGCGTTGATGCGGTAGTTGTCCGCCACTCAGAGGAAAACTACTACAATCAGCTCATCCAGAGCAAAACGATTACCTGCTCAGTCATCAACGGCGGTGACGGCAGCGGCCAGCATCCGACTCAGTGCCTGCTGGATGTCCTGACGATTTATGAAGAGTTTGGCCGGTTTGAAGGATTGAAGATTGCGATTGTCGGCGACTTGACACATTCGCGTGTGGCTAATTCCAACATGAAGATGCTGAAACGGCTTGGAGCTGATTTGTATTTTGCGGGACCGGAAGAATGGTACAATAAAAAATATGAAGCATACGGTGAATACCAGCCGATTGATGCAGTCGTAGATAAAGTAGATGTAATGATGATGTTAAGAGTCCAGCATGAAAGACATGAAGGGGACGAAAATTTTTCGAAAGAGGCATACCATCGGGAATACGGGCTGACCGTCGATCGGGCCGCTCGCATGAAAGAGCAGGCGATTATCATGCACCCTGCGCCAGTCAACAGAGATGTGGAATTGGCGGACGAGCTGGTCGAGTCGTATCAGTCTCGGATTACTCAGCAAATGACAAATGGCGTGTTTATGAGGATGGCGATTCTGGAAGCTATCATGTCAGGAAAAGCATAGGAGGAAGACAATGAAAACTTTACTAAAAAACGGACGGATGATATCCCACAATAACGAAATGACTCCGGTTGATATCTGGATTGAGGATGGCATTATCAAAGCAATCGGCAAAGACTTTGAACAGTCAGGTGTCGGGTTTGATAAAATCATTGATGCCCAAAACGGGTTGGTCACGCCTGGTTTGGTTGATGTCCACGTGCATTTCAGAGAACCGGGATTTGAATATAAGGAAACCATTCAAACAGGCAGCCGCTCAGCGGCCAAAGGCGGATTTACCACAGTCTGTGCCATGCCTAACTTGAATCCAGTCCCTGATACTAAGGAAAAATTGTCAGACATCTATCGCCGGATTCAACAGGACGCAGTCGTCAAAGTGCTTCAATATGCACCGATAACGATGGATTTGCGCAGTGATGTCTTGACTGACCAGCAGGCATTGAAGGAGGCCGGTGCTTTTGCCTTCACCAATGACGGTGTCGGTGTTCAGACTGCCGGTGTCATGTATCAGGCAATGAAAGAAGCTGCGGCCAACAACATGGCGATTGTCGCGCATACAGAAGATGAATCGCTGCTGTTTGGCGGCGTGATGCACAAAGGCGCAGTGTCCGAGAAGCTGGGGCTTCCGGGTATCATGAGTGCGACTGAGTCCTCCCAAATCGCACGGGACGTCCTTCTGGCCAAGGAGACGGGAGTTCACTACCATGTGTGCCACGTGTCAACTAAAGAAAGTGTGGCAGTAATCAGAGAAGCGAAAAAAGCAGGCATCCGTGTGACGGCTGAAGTCTGCCCGCATCATCTGATTTTATCGGAGAACGATATACCGGGTGATATCGGCAACTACAAGATGAACCCGCCGATTCGGGCGAACGAGGACCGGCAGGCATTAATCGACGGACTGCTTGACGGCACGATCGATTGTATCGCCACAGACCATGCGCCTCACAGCCGCGAAGAAAAAAATCAAAGCATGCTTAAAGCACCCTTCGGCATCATCGGCAGTGAGATTGCCTTTGAGCTGATGTACACGGAATTTGTGGAAACGGGCATTTTCACATTGGAACAAGTGGTCAATTGGATGACAGTAGTACCGGCCCGCCTGTTCAATCTGGACTGCGGAACACTTGCCATCGGAAGCGCCGCAGACATAGCTGTGTTTGATTTGGATGAAACAGTCACTATCGCAGATGATTTTGCTTCAAAATCAAACAACACGCCTTTTATCGGTAAAGAGGTTAAAGGGCAGACACTTTACACGCTGGTGAATGGCAACGTGGTATGGCACAAGGGAGGAAATTAGATGAAACGCTTGTTAATTTTAGAGGACGGTTCAGTTTTTGAAGGCGAAGGATTTGGTTCTTCAGCTTCCACAACAGGTGAAGTGGTTTTTACCACCGGTATGTCAGGGTATCAGGAAGTTGTCACAGACCAAAGTTTTAACGGTCAAATCGTATTATTCACCTATCCGCTCATCGGCAACTACGGTGTCAACCGGGATGATTATGAAACGATTTCGCCAACGTGCAAAGGCGTCATCGTGAAAGAACATGCGCGCCGTCCGTCAAATTGGCGGTCCCAGCTGTCTTTCGATGAATTTTTAAAGGCAAACAATATTCCGGGGATTTCCGGTATCGATACCCGTAAATTGACGAAAAAAATTCGTGAAGCGGGGACAATAAAAGGCAGCATCATCGATGTAGTGTCAGATTTGAAACACGAGTTCGACCAGCTCAAAGCAACGGTGCTGCCAAAAAATCAAGTACAGCAAGTGTCGGTCGAAAAACCTTACGTCATTCCCGGCATGGGCAGAAGTGTGGCTGTGCTGGACTTTGGGTTGAAACACAGCATTCTTCGGGAACTGGTCAAACGGCAGTGCAGCGTGACTGTGTTGCCGTATAATACAACGGCTGAAACGATTTTGTCATTGTCGCCGGACGGTGTCATGCTCAGCAATGGTCCGGGAGACCCGAATAATGTACCTGAAGCAATTGAGATGATTCAAGGCATTCAAGGAAAAGTGCCGATTTTCGGTATTTGCCTGGGACATCAGCTCTTGGCAATGGCTAATGGGGCGGAATCGTATAAAATGACGTTCGGCCACCGCGGTTCCAATCACCCGGTCCGGGAAATCGCCACTGGCAGAATTGATTTCACGTCGCAGAATCACGGCTATGCGATTGATGAAAAATCGATTGACCCGGAACGAATGATGGTGACTCACGTGGAAATCAATGACGGCTCGGTCGAGGGAATCCGTCACAAACAGCACCCGTCTTTTTCAGTGCAGTTTCACCCAGATGCAGCACCGGGGCCTCATGATGCAGTGCATCTGTTTGACGAATTTATGGAATTAATGGATACATGGAAGGAGCAGGTTAATGGCTAAACGCACAGATATCAAAAAAATCATGGTAATCGGGTCGGGGCCGATTGTCATTGGACAGGCAGCTGAATTTGATTACGCTGGCACACAGGCTTGTCTTGCTCTGAAAGAAGAAGGTTATGAAGTTGTCCTGGTAAACTCTAATCCTGCGACAATCATGACTGATAAAGGCATTGCCGACAAAATCTATATTGAGCCGATTACGTTTGAATTCGTATCGAAGATTCTCAGGAAAGAATTGCCGGATGCTTTGCTTCCGACTTTGGGCGGACAAACAGGTCTGAACATGGCAATGGAATTGTCAAAATCTGGACTGCTTGATGAACTGAATATCGAACTGCTCGGCACCAAGCTGTCGGCAATCGACCAGGCAGAGGATAGGGACTTGTTTAAAAAACTGATGGAAGAACTGGAACAGCCGATTCCTGAAAGTACGATTGTCAATACTGTCGAAGCAGCGATTGAATTTGCAAATTCAATTGGCTATCCGCTTATTGTCAGACCGGCCTTTACACTAGGCGGTACAGGCGGCGGTATGTGTGACAATGAGGAAGAGCTGATTGAAATCACTACTAACGGGTTGAAACTGTCGCCGGCGACACAATGCCTGATTGAAAAAAGTATTGCAGGGTACAAAGAAATCGAATTTGAAGTGATGCGCGATTCGGCTGACAATGCTATCGTCGTCTGCAACATGGAAAACTTCGACCCTGTCGGTATCCATACCGGCGACTCTATCGTTTTTGCCCCTTCTCAAACATTATCGGATATCGAAATCCAGCTTTTGCGCGATGCGTCGCTGAAAATTATCCGCGCGCTGAAAATCGAAGGCGGCTGTAACGTCCAGCTTGCGCTTGACCCGGATAGTTTCAACTACTATGTCATTGAGGTCAATCCGCGGGTCAGCCGCTCATCAGCGCTGGCAAGCAAGGCCACAGGCTATCCGATTGCCAAATTGGCGGCCAAAATCGCTGTCGGCCTGACACTGGACGAGATGCGCAATCCGGTGACCGGCACAACGTATGCCCAGTTTGAGCCGACACTGGATTATGTCGTTGCGAAAATCCCGCGCTGGGCCTTTGACAAGTTTGAAAAAGGCGAGCGCCTGCTTGGGACACAGATGAAAGCAACCGGCGAAGTCATGGCTTTGGGGCGCAATATCGAAGAAGCGCTGCTGAAAGCTGTCCGTTCACTGGAAATCGGGACATACCATGTTTCCTTGCCGGATTTGGCGGAAGCGAGTGATGACTTGCTGACAAACCGGATGGTCAAAGCCCAAGATGACCGCCTGTTCTATCTGGCTGAAGCGATACGCCGCGGCTATGATATCGAAGAGATTTCCGATTTAACTAAAATTGATTTGTTTTATCTAGATAAACTGCTGCATATCATCGAAATCGAAGACCGGCTGAAAGCCGCGCCAAATGACCTTGATGCGCTGGCATATGCCAAGCGTTACGGGTTTGCCGACAGAACTATCGCAACATTGTGGGGCACGACAGAAGACGCTGTTTACGAACAGCGCAAGGCAGCCGGAATCACCCCGGTTTTCAAAATGGTGGATACGTGCGCAGGCGAGTTTGATTCGCAGACGCCATACTTTTACAGCTCCTATGAAGAGGAAAATGAAAGCCGGCGCAGTAACAAAGAGTCTATTCTGGTACTAGGTTCAGGACCTATCCGTATCGGCCAGGGAGTTGAATTTGACTATGCGACCGTTCAGTCGGTCATGGCGATTCAGGAAGAAGGCTACGAAGCTATCATCATGAACAGCAACCCGGAAACTGTGTCAACCGACTTCTCAGTGTCCGACAAATTATACTTTGAGCCGCTGACACTCGAAGATGTGATGAACGTTGTCGAACTGGAACAGCCAAAAGGCGTCATCGTTCAATTCGGTGGACAGACAGCCATCAACTTAGCGGAACCGCTGACTAAAAGAGGGGTCAAAATTATCGGCACCTCCATCGAAGATCTTGACCGGGCGGAAGACCGCGATTTATTTGAACAGGCATTGACGGCACTTGATATTCCGCGTCCGGACGGTGCCACAGCCACCAGTTCGGAAGAAGCCATCGCCATTGCAAGCCGGCTCGGCTATCCAGTACTGGTCCGCCCGAGCTACGTTCTTGGCGGCAGGGCAATGGAGATTGTCTGGAACCAGCATGACCTTGAGCGCTATATGAAAGAGGCGGTCAAAGCGTCGCCGGAACATCCGGTCCTAGTCGACCGCTATCTGGTCGGTACCGAGTGTGAAGTGGACGCCATCAGCGACGGCAAAGATGTGCTGATACCCGGCATTATGGAACATATCGAACGGGCCGGCGTCCATTCGGGCGATTCGATGGCAGTTTATCCGCCGCAGCAGATGTCGCAAGAAATACAGCAGACTATCGTTGATTACACGAAAAAACTGGCACTCGGTTTAAACTGTTTTGGGATGATGAATGTCCAGTTCGTCATTCATGACAATGCGGTTTATGTCATTGAAGTCAATCCGCGCGCCAGCCGGACGGTGCCATTTTTGAGCAAAGTGACCGGCATCCCGATGGCAAAAGTTGCAACACAGCTGATTTTAGGGAGAAAGCTGGCTGAATTGGGTTATCAGGACGGCTTATACGCTGAGTCCAAGATGGTCCATGTCAAGGCACCGGTCTTCTCGTTCGCCAAATTGCAGAAAGTCGACACGTACCTTGGTCCTGAAATGAAGTCGACCGGTGAAGTGATGGGGACGGATATCAATCTTGAGAAAGCTCTTTATAAAGCGTTTGAAGCAACAGGCATGCATCTGCCGGATTACGGCTCAGTTCTCTTTACCATTGCTGATGAAGCAAAAGAAGAGGCGCTGGTGCTTGCCAAACGGTTCTCCGAAATCGGCTATGGCTTGCTGGCGACCGAGGGGACCGGCAAGTACTTTAAAGCAAACGGCTTGAAAGTACAGACAGTCTCCAAGATTGCCCATGCTGACAACAGAACAGTGATAGATACTATCCGCCAGGGCCGCACGCAACTGGTCATCAACACGATGGACAATGACCATTCCGGAATTTCCGACGGTTTCCTGATTCGCCGGGAATCGGTCGAACACGGGGTGCCGCTTTTGACATCGCTGGATACTGCGGATGCTATTTTAAAAGTATTGGAGTCAAGAAGTTTTACCACAGCAGCCTTGTAAAAGGGGAAATGGAGGATGGCATTGAAACAAGAGTTAATGACAATCGTCTCACAAAAAAATATCGCACCAAGTATCTATGAACTGGTTTTGACAGGTGAGTTGGTCAACGAGATGCATACTCCCGGCCAATTTCTGCACATCCGCGTACCGCGGGAGGATTTGCTGCTCCGCCGGCCGATCAGCTTGGCGGAAATCAATCACGATGCCGGGACATGTACGATTATTTACCGTGTGGAAGGTGACGGCACAGCCTGTTTCAGCCAAATGGCATCAGGCGAACAGCTGGATGTGATGGGACCACTTGGCAACGGCTTTGATTTAGATGCGGTTTCCGCTGGTGATACAGTCTTTATCATCGGCGGAGGCATCGGTGTTCCTCCACTGTATGAGCTTGGCCGGCAGCTGAAAGAAAAACAGGCACAACTTGTCTTCATGCTCGGGTTTGCTTCTAAAGAAGTCAGTTTCTATGAAGATAAGTTCAAAGAGCTGGGAAATGTTTTTATTTCGACGGATGATGGCAGCTACGGCACGCACGGGCATGTCGGTGTATTGATGGCACAAGCGGCAGTTGATTACCAAGAGCCGACAGCCGTTTACGCTTGCGGCGCCACGGGATTGCTGCGGGCAGTCGAAGCACGCTACCTTGAACATCCGCATGCTTATCTGTCGCTGGAAGCGCGGATGGCTTGCGGCATGGGGGCTTGTTACGCCTGTATCTGTCAGTCGGCAACCGATGAGACAAAAAATAAAAAAGTGTGTGATGAAGGTCCGGTGTTTAAAACAGGGGAGGTCATTATATGAATCGTCTAGCAGTCTCTTTGCCAGGTCTAACATTGAAAAACCCGATCATGCCCGCCAGCGGCTGTTTCGGGTTCGGCCTGGAATATGCGCAATATTATGATATCAGTCAGCTGGGTGCCATTATGGTAAAAGCAGCAACAGCCGAACCGCGTTTCGGCAATCCGACGCCCAGAGTTGCCGAAACACCGTCAGGCATGCTAAATGCCATCGGCTTGCAAAATCCGGGTCTTGACGACATCATGGCGGTCAAATTGCCTGAACTGGAAAAATACGACGTGCCGATTATTGCCAATGTGGCCGGTTCGACCGAAGAAGATTACGTCAAAGTCTGCTCGGTTATCGGCGATGCGCCGAATGTCAAAGCCATTGAGCTGAATATTTCCTGTCCGAATGTCAAAGAAGGCGGCATTGCCTTCGGAACAGATGCGAACGTGGCAGCCCGGCTGACAGAAGCAGTCAAAAAAGTTGCCAGTGTGCCGGTTTATGTTAAACTATCTCCTAACGTGACAAATATCGTGCCGATCGCCAAGGCCATCGAGGCGGCGGGAGCGGACGGTCTGACCATGATCAATACATTGCTGGGGATGAGAATCGACTTGAAAACACGCAAACCGGTCCTCGCCAACGGGACTGGCGGGTTATCCGGTCCTGCAATCAAGCCGGTTGCCATCCGTCTGATACATCAAGTATCTGCCGAAGTTGAAATTCCGATTATCGGGATGGGCGGTGTCTTTACGGTGGATGATGTGCTGGAAATGTACATGGCCGGTGCCAGTGCTGTGGCAGTGGGAACAGCGAACTTTACTGACCCGTATGTTTGTCCGAAATTGATTGAAGCCTTGCCGAAACGGATGGATGAACTGGGAATTGATTCCTTGGAATCACTGATTACCGAAGTAAAGGAGAATAAAAAATGAAGCGTCCAATCATTGCATTAGATTTTCCCTCTAAAAATGAGATTGCCCTCTTTTTAGAAAAATTTCCGGTAGAGGAAAAGTTATTTGTTAAAGTCGGGATGGAGATTTTTTACCAGGAAGGACCTGACATCGTCAAGTGGCTGCGCAGTCTGGGGCATGATGTGTTTTTGGATTTAAAACTGCATGATATTCCAAATACGGTCAAGCAGGCAATGAAGGGGATTGCCCGGCTTGATGTAGCCATGACGAATGTCCATGCGGCCGGCGGCAGAAAAATGATGGCCGCGGCACTGGAGGGCTTGCGGGAAGGGAGCGGTAATTCGCAGCAAATCCCCAAGCTCATCGCAGTGACCCAGCTGACATCGACATCTGAAGAACAGATGAACCGCGAACAGCTCATCAAAGTTTCGTTGAAAGCCAGTGTGGTGCAATATGCTAAAATGACATATCAGGCGGGACTGGACGGAGTCGTTTGTTCTGCGCTGGAGGTGGAGCTGATTAAAGGCAACATCGCACCGGACTTTATTTGTCTTACACCAGGCATTCGACCCAGGAATTCCGCTGCGGGTGATCAGGAGCGCATTGTCACTCCGGAGAGAGCCAGGAAAATCGGTTCTGATTTTATTGTTGTTGGCAGACCGATAACGCAGTCGGAAAATCCTCTGATGGCTTACCAACAAATCAAAAATGAATGGAACGGGGTTCAATAATCAATGAAAAATATTGCAAAACATCTTTTGGAGATTGAAGCAGTCGCATTAAGTCCGGACAAACCATTTACTTGGGCGAGCGGCATTAAAAGTCCAATCTATTGCGACAACCGTATCACGATGAGCTTCCCGGAAGTCAGAACAGAAATTGCCCGGGCGCTTGCTGAAAAAGTCAAGGCTGCATTTCCTGAGGTCGAGGTGATTGCCGGCACTGCAACAGCCGGTATCCCGCATGCTGCATGGGTGGCGCAGATTTTAGATTTGCCGATGGTTTATATCCGCAGCAAACCGAAAGATCACGGTAAACAGAATCAAATCGAAGGTCGGATTACAGCCGGACAAAAAATGGTCGTTATCGAAGATTTGATATCGACTGGCGGCAGTGTCATTGACGCATCGCTTGCGGCTGAAAAAGAAGGAGCAGATGTGCTGGGTGTGGCTGCGATTTTTACTTATGAATTGCCAAAGGGTGTGGCTAATTTTGCCGAACACCAACTGCCGTTTGTCACGCTGACAAATTACACGGAGCTGCTGGATGTCGCTGTTGAGACAGGTAAAATCAAAGAAAGCGATGTCGCATTGCTCCAAGAATGGAAACAAGCTCCAGAAAAATGGCATATTTAGAGATTCTATGTAAGAAAGAGTGAGGTTATGAGCGAGTGCTGGTCATATCAAGGCGCAAACGGACCAGATAATTGGTGTCATCTCAATCAGGAATTTTGTGATGCGGCTGCTTTTCCATTTCAATCACCGATTAATATCGAACGTCAGGAAAAACAATTTAGCGCACCTTTTTCTGAATTGACCTTCAATTATCAGGAAACAACGTTTAATAAAAAACAATATGGATTTTCTGTCCACCACCATCCTGTGGACCGTCATAATTATATTATCAGTCAAACAACAGCATTTTATTTGACTGATGTGCATTTTCATATTCCCAGTGAGCACACATTTAATAACGAACGTGAAGAGCTTGAATGCCATCTTGTTCACAAGGATAATCATGGACGAATACTGGTGATTGGTGTATTATGTAGAAATGAGGTTGACGCAAATCTGGCTGACGACTACCGAATGATGCTGGAAGCAATTGTGTCGCAAGACGAGGTAATCACATTTAATCCTGCCTTGTTTTTGCCTGACAACTGCCATTTTTATCACTACACAGGTTCATTGACCACGCCTCCGACTGTGGGGCCGGTGGAATGGTATGTAGCGGATACGGTACAAGCTGCGACTGCACATTTGTGTCATCATTTAACCAAGATTGCGGGAGGAAAGAATTCACGTCCTGCTCAGCCTCTGAATAATCGGCACATCGATTATCAGTAACACAAATCTTATGACAGAATGGAATGATGAAAATGATCAATGTTGCAATTGTCGGTTATGGTAATTTGGGTCGTGGCGTCGAACGGGCACTTGAATATGCGGATGATATGAATCTGGTAGGAGTATTTACCCGGCGGGCACCTGAAACAGTGGCAGCTGAAAAAGCTGAAGTCTTTTCAATAGATGATCTTTTCACCAAACAGGACGACATTGATGTCTGCATTTTATGCGGCGGCTCAGCAACTGATTTGCCTGAGCAGACACCTTATTTCACCAAATATTTTAATACCGTCGACAGCTTTGACACGCACGCACGCATTCCAGAGCACTTTGAGAACGTGGACCGGGCAGCAAAAGAAAACAACAACGTATCGATTATTTCTATCGGATGGGACCCGGGGCTGTTTAGTTTAAACCGCTTGATGGGGGAAGCTATCTTACCAAAAGGCGAAACTATTACTTTTTGGGGGAAAGGCGTCAGTCAGGGGCACTCGGATGCACTGAGACGGATTGACGGCGTTCTGGACGCTGTCCAATATACCATTCCGAACGACGAGATTATTGAACGCATCAAGGCAGGGGAAAAGCTGGAACTGACGACACGGGACAAGCACACACGCGAATGTTTCGTTGTTCTGGCAGACGGAGCATCTGAAGAAAAAATCAGAGAAGAAATCGTCACAATGCCTAACTACTTTGATGAATATGATACGACCGTGCACTTTGTTTCGCAAGACGTCTTAAACGCGGAGCACAAACAAAAAATGCCTCACGGCGGAAAAGTGCTGAGAGTCGGACACACCAGTGAGCAGAACAAAGAAGTGATTGATTACTCGCTTGAATTGGACAGCAATCCGGAATTCACAGCAAGTGTCCTGGTGGCTTATGCGAGAGCCTGCGGAAGACTGGCAAAAGAAGGCCAGACGGGTGCTTACACTATTTTTGATATTGCACCGAAATATCTTTCCACGAAGTCTGACAATCAGTTGAGAAAAGAACTCTTATAATACAAATAAAAAACTCTGACGTTTGTTTTTTGCGTCAGAGTTTTTTTCATTTAATTGTACAGATCTTTGTAGTCAGAGTAATCTATTCCTTTCAACCGGCGGATGTCTTTACCGTAAGATAGACCAATCCCGCGAGTGTCATCAAAGCCGATACCGCTATAGAAGACATAGTAGGTGTCATGTTCTTTCATAAAACTGCTGCGGTATAAGCCTTTGCCGTCCCACTGGCCTTTAACCTGGGAAGGGTAAATAACAGGCTCAAGAGTGGACCATGATTTGCCGTCATCAGAAACAGAGTGATAGACATTCATTGTGTGACGCTCTTGCGGTGAATTGACATCGGGTAAATCTTTAAAACCGACCACAAGCATCTCATACTTGCCGTCAAACTTTTGCACGTCAATATGCCAGTGGCGCATATCCGTTTCATGATATGGAACGGTGATTTCCTGAGGTTCGCTCCAAGCTGTACCTTCTTTGCTGTCACGGTACCATATTTTATAGCCGTTTGCCACATACCAGACCTTGTAGCCCTGGTCATCCTTGATAAAAGCCGGGGAAACCATGTCAGCACCGCGTCTGTTTGCACGGTAGGCTATTTCGTTATCCGACCAAGATTTTCCATCGGTTGACGTTTTACGAAAAATAGTGACTTCGTTATTGACATCGTCCACGTAGCGCCAAAATAATTCCAACCTGTCTTTTTCATCATTATAAAGCAGATGGGTATCCGAATTATATTGAATGACTTTGCCGTCTTTTCCTCTTTGGGGATGACGGGGCTCATCCAGCGGGTTTTCAGCCGCCGGCTTCCAACTCAGTAAGTCGCTGCTGGCATAGATATGGGGGTTCTCTTTATAGGCATCTCCTTTTGGGTAAGCAGTAGTCGCCAGCCAATATTTGTATCCGTGCCACTTTTTGGGAAAGTTAACGACAGACGGATGCGTGTGTTCGATAGTGTTGTAAGGTGATACAAGCATTAACCGTTCTTTAGCATTTGCATAGGTTTCAATTGTTTTGCCATCAATTTTTACCAGCTGAGCTGGACGCTGTCCCCGCCATTTAATGCCGGCATACAGATAACCAGTATACCCGGTCATTGCCAGACTGCCAAGTAAGATAATGGTCATTCCGAAAAGAGCAGTTTTACTTGGCCATTTTCGCTTAAACAACCGATGGAACAATACCCATGAACATATAAATGTTATTCCGGCAATACCGGCTAATCCAATTACAACATATCTAAACCTCATCAAACGACCTCCGTTTTTTATATAAATTATACATTAATCAAAAAAGTCTGTCATTATTTTTTTAACTTCTCGACAATCTCTTTCTCCGGTGTGACGTACAGGGTTTGCTGGTTCTCGTAAATAACAAAGCCGGGACGGGCACCGTTTGGTTTGCGGACATGTTTGACCGCAACGTAATCGACAGGCACAGAGGAGGACAACCGGTATTTTGAAAAATAGGCAGCGAGCACGGCGGCTTCTTCTAATGTGTCATCTGACGGGTCACTGTCGCGGATGATGACATGGGACCCCGGGATATTTTTGGCATGGAGCCAGATATCGGTTTTTCTGGCGGTTTTTAGCGTCAATGTATCATTTTGCAAATTGTTTTTTCCAACTAGAATAGCAGTGCCATCGCTGGCTGTGTATTGTTCCGGTTTGCTGGGCTGTGTTTTCTTTTTCCGTCTGGCCTTTGCCGGGCGGATATAGCCTTCGCTGATCAGCTCTTCGCGGATGATGTCAATGTCCGCAGGGGTCGCCAGTTCCATTTGGGACAAGACCGAATCGAGGTAATGCAGTTCCTGCTCCGCTTTTTCAAGCTGTTCCAGCACAGTGCGTTTGCCGCCTTTCAGTTTTTGATAGCGCTGAAAATATTTTTGCGCATTTTGAGCAGGCGAGAGCGCAGGTGACAGCTGAATCGTGATCGGCTCGTTAGTATAATAATTATCCAGTGTAGTTTCTGATGCGCCGCGTTCGATCTGATGAATGAACGTCGTCAGCAGTTCGCCTTTTATACGGTATTCCTCGGCATTTTCCGTGTCAAGCAGTGTTTGGTTCAACTTGATTATTTTACCTTCCGTTTTCTTGCGGTCATTTTTTACTTTTTGAATAAGCTCGTTGCCTTGTTGCTTGACTCTGTCGCGTTCTGCCTTGCCTTCATAATAAGCGTCGAGAAGCTGACTCAACGTGTCAAAACCCTGCTGTTCGCCTGCCAATGTGCTGAAAGGGAAGGGAGTGACATATTCTTTGTTTTGAAAAATTGTCAAAGTCGGACGGACTGAGACATCAAATGATTGCCAAAAATCGGACCAGACAGCAAGCTTCTGCTGGGGCTGTTTGTTGAGCAGCGCTGCCAGTTCATTTGCTGTATCACGTCCCAACCCCTGAAATGTTTGCTGTAAAAAACGCCCGTCCAGCGGGTCGGCAGTCGACAGGAGATGGAAAACTTTTTCCGCATCTGCCTGAAACGGATTCAACTGTTCTTTTTGCGGCGGAATGATATATTCGGCTCCCGGCAGCAGCGTCCGGTAGCTGTTCTGGCTTGGGCCGATATGTTTGATTGTATCGAGTATCCGTCCGCTTTCTTTGTTAATTAAGATGATATTGCTGTGCCTGCCCATCAGTTCAGCGATTAACACCAAATCTTGCAAGTCGCCCAATTCATCACGCTTGCTGAATGTAAAATGCACGATGCGGTCATTTTCGACTTGCTCAATCTGTTGAAGAATGCTTCCTTCAAGGTGTTTGCGCAGCATCATACAAAAATTGGGCGGCACGTCAGGATTTTTGTAGGGGATAGTGGTGAGATGGATTCGCGCATAGCTGGCATGAGCCGACAGCAAAAGTGTCTGATTTTTTCCTTTATTGCGAACCACCAACATCAATTCGTGCTGATACGGTTGGTGGATTTTAGATATTCTGCCGTTCAGCAGCAGCTGTTTCAATTCAGCGACCATGGCATGTGTAAAGGCACCATCAAAAGACATACTATTTCCTCATTTCTATAACTTGACATTACGTTTCCGACCATTAAAAACTTTCCGGAGCAAAAACTGATTAGCGCTGCGCCTGCCATTCTTCCCTTAACAGACCGAATTTGATGGAATCGAAATAGCGGTTCTGCCAGTATCTGACTTTGCGGACACGGGCTTCCAGCGTCATGCCGAGTTTTTCACCAATTCGCATCATTCGTTTGTTGCCGGACCAGGTGGTAAAACCAAGATGCTGGAGGTTAGGCTGGGACAAGAAGATGTAATCAATCCAAAGTTTGCAGATTTGTGTGCCAAGTCCTTTGCACCACTCCTGCTGTGAATAAATGACTAAGCCGAATTCCAGCCACTTCTTCAAGCTGCCGTCCATCCAGTACCATGAAATTTCGCCGATGATACGGCCGTCCAGCAAAATCACCGCAGAATCATCCCGGTTCAGGCGACTGGCCATCTGTTCTCTGAAACCGTCCAATGTGTAGATGGGATCGTTAAAATAGGGGCCGTTCCAGTTTTTCCACTCCAAATCATTGCTCCCAAATGCGAGCTTCCAAAGCTCATCTATATCTTGTTCCTGAATACTTCGAATTTCCAGGTTGTTATCAGTTGTTATTTGCATCTATTGTGTCTCCTTATTTTATCTGATTATATCTGTTTTATTGTAACATAAAAAAAACAAACCTGATATATCGGTTTGTTTAATCCAGCAATGCTGCATCGCCTGTAAAATTCAGATTTAACCAGATGTTATGCGAGTGGCAGGCGGCTGTCAGATAGGTTTGCAGACGATGACGCAGTTTGTCTTGTTCTAAAACAGTATCCAGTACGGTGTCCGGCGCGATGACCACATCAATTTCCACGATTAAGCGGTCACCGACTTTCGCAGTGCGGATGACGCGCTGTTTGATACAATACCCGCTGAAACTGTGTGTGATGATACTGGTGATTTTTTCTTTGATTGCCAGTTTGGGTGTGCCGTTCAGCACTTCACGCAAACTTTGTTTGATTTCTTTGAATGCAATGACCATAAAAGACAAGGTAATGCCGATTGAAACAAGAGGGTCAATCAGCTGCGAAAGACGGTGATAACCGAGACCTTCCAGAAGCAAGGCAACAATAAAAGAAACTAAGACACCCAAGCTGAAAAACATGCCGAACCGCCACTGCTTGATTTCCACAGTTATCAGCTGATGGCTGCCGGCTCCGCGCGCCAATAATTTGACAACTACCAGGCAGGTGAACATGCTGATGACGGCGTACACAAGCCCGACCACATAATCTGTTTCAATCGTATGGTCCATAATCATACCGGCCAAGGCATCGTTGATACCTATGACTGAGACGATTAGAATGATGATGTAATTGATCATGACGATGAGGGGGGCCAGTACTTCTTTGCCAAAGGGGAAATTAACAAAATCTTCCTTCTGAATGTACTTGGCAATGTAGAGGCTGACCAGCGACATCACTGTGCTGATGATGGTAAAAAAACCATCCAGCATAATAATGGACGAATGAAACAGCCAGCCGCAGACAATTGACATAATGGAATAGATCAAGCCGCAACTCATAGAGCGGATTAAAGTGGTTGACACTGATTCTTTCATGAATGACCTCCGACAGTTGAATTTGTAGTGATTTATTTAACAAAACAGCTTTTTCATTATAGTGAAAGCTTGTTTAAAAGTAAAACAATTCCATGTGTCAATGAAAGAAATCTCATTTTACCGAAGGTGTGGCATGCACGCTGGAACACAAATACACCTCAGAAAACCCGTTGCGCGGTTTTCTGAGGTGTATATCAAATCATCGTCTATTAGTTTGGACCGTTGCCTTTGAACCAGCCGGTCTTGCAATTGATGGTCACGACGTAAATCGGAAACTCTTCCGGTCTGCTCTTAGGGAAAAGTTTTGAATTAGTCGTTGCATAGAGGTCATAGTAACCTTCTCCGTTTTCAACATATTTCTTCACTAGGGAATAGCCGCCGTCGACAATGTAGCCGCGCCGGATACATTCGCCGATAACATCTTGCTGAATTCCGTCTCCCCAAACCCATGCCGGATCGTAATCATTGATATAGGCATCTTGACGATTGCCCCAGCGGTAACTAGGGTCGGTCGGCTGATAGGACGAGTTGTTATTATTGGCAGCCTGGAGTTCCTGCTCGCGGGCAAGCTCTGCCTGGCGGGCTTCCTCGGCCTCTTTTTCGGCAGCTAGTTTTTTCTCTTTCTCGTTCAAGCTTTTGTCGACCTGCGCCAACGATTCGGAGAATGCTTTTTTGACATCCGGGTCTTTGACTGCATCAATTAGCTTTTTGCTGTCTTTGTACTGGTCGCGGGTAGCTGATGCGACGACTTTTTCATCTTTAAAGATTTTTTCCAGTGATGATTTTGCCTCTGACAGAGCTTTTTTCTGATTTGCAGCTTCGGTCAAGGCGGCATTGATCAGTTCGTCAAATTCATTTTCAGGATGGGCAATTTTATCCAGTGTCAACTCGCTGTCGTCCACGACATAGCTTTCGTCAGACAGTTTGCGGCCGTCGATGGCCGGCGTTTTAAATAAGTGGTTGACACCGTTCAGCAATTCAAACTGTGCCGTGATTGCTGTGAGCCGTTCATTTAGCTCAGCAAACGGTTTTTCGCCTTTCACTTTATTCACTGCTTTTTCAGCTGCTGCCACGTCTTCCTCGGCTATGCCTTCTTTCAAAAAGACATGGTCAGCATCTGTATACAGCCGGTCCATGGCATTAGTCGCCAGTTCGACTTTCTTTTCAAGCTCTTCAGCGGCTACTTTTTTCTGATAGCTGTTAATGCCGAAAATGCTGGCAGCAATCAGGATGATTGCCGCGGCAGCGACCAGATATTTTGTCGGCAGACGTTTGGCAGGACCGTTGTTCTTACCATGCTGCTGATTGGCCGGGGGAGGCGTCTGTTTAGCAGAAACAGGTTCGCTCTCTGGTTGTTTTGTACCCGCTCCGGCGTTCGTTTCCTGATTGTCGTCAGCCTCATTCAGCTGAGCGCTGTCTGCTGTTTCAGCATTATCTGTTTTGGAGACAGCCGGATCGGCTGGTTTTTCTTCCTCTTGCAAGGAGGGTTCCGGCTTGTTTTCCGGGTTTTTAGGAACAGGTTCAAAGAAAAACTTATCAGGTTCATCTTGCACTGTATCGGAATCTTGCGCGCCGGAACGTTTGACAAACGCCTCCTGTGTTGTAAACAAATCGCAGTTCGGGCAAAATTCTTCATCGTTATTAAAGACATGTCCGCAGTTCGGACATTTTTTTACATTCTCAGTCACTTTTTTCTCTCCTATTTTTTGTGAATTCATGGCATATTTTCTATATTATATACTAATCTTAAAAAAAAATACAGGTCGGCAGGCAACTTGTTACGAATGCAGGCAAGCAGCTGTCTGAATAGCGGCGATGACTGGCTGAATGGTGGCAGACGTTATAAAATATCCGCTTATTTCATGTATTTGACCGGAATTATCGGTGATTCATAAAACTTTTCTTAACCTTACCGTATTTTTATGATATGATTTTGATAGCAGAAGAGGCTGGTAACCAGATAACAGCGTATTTAGGAGTGACGAGGATGGAACGTTTAAAAGAATATTGGCAAAAAGTCATAATATTTTTTCAAGATAGCGCAAAAAAAATAAAAAACATGGTCGACAGTCTTTCGCGCCAGCAGAAAAAAATGGCTGCAGGTATCGGCGGGGGCGTAGTGCTCGTTATATTGCTGGCATTTATCATATCTCCGATCGTCCGGCCTATAATACGGGCGGAGCAGATCGATTCGATTGGACAGCGGGAATTCGGCAGCCCGAAGGTGTCGCAAATTTTCCGTGAAGAGATTGATAAAAAAATCACCGGAGACGGTGTATTTATCGCATTTATTGATGAAAAGGACAATCCGCTGGCTGAGCCGCTGCTGGAAATGTTTGATGATACGGACAAGTTGGCAGCACTTTCCGCTGAAATTTTTGTCTACCAGCCGATTTACGACGTGAAAGAACTGGCTAAACGGTTCAATTTGCAAGACCCGAACACGCTTGTCTATTTTTCAGAAGGCGCGGAACAAGAGAGGCTTATCCTTACCAAAGAAGATTTGAACGGCAATCAGCTGGTTGAAAAAATGAATCTGATTGTCAATCCGAAAATCGCACCAAAGCAGAAGATTCGCGTGGAAACGCCTGATGAATCGGCTGAGAGCGGGGAAGAAGCAACTGCTGATACAACTGAAGAATAGCATTTCTTTGTGATTGCTCTTGACAATTATTCAGATAAAGAGTAAAATCACATGTATTACATAGTGAAAGAGGGATCAACATGGCACAACTATCAATAAACACGCATTATTCTGTAAATCAGCGCACTTGGCAAAACTGGCGTAGATAGTTGTATGTATGATTCTGTTCATAGATACAACTTTTAGAGATGATTCTAAATGTGTATCTATGCTGGTATTTTTAACATGTCATCACACCACATAGATAACTCAATCTATGTGGTTTTTGTTTTGAACAGTGCTATCCGAGACAGCAACCACTTTTACAGTCGGTTGCTGTTTTTTTGCAGAATTTTTTAGAAGCGGAGGAGAAAAAAATGAAAAATAAACGATTAATTACAATCGTAGCCGTTGTGCTGCTTTTCTTGGTCGGCAACTTTATTGTTGAAAAAGTGAATCAGGCGGAAAGCAAAGGGGATGCAGAGAAAGAGGTGCCGACTGTCGGTGTCTTGCAATTTGTCAGCCACCCTGCACTGGACACGATTTATCAGGGAACAGTGGACGCACTGGAAGACAGAGGCTACAAGGACGGCGAAACAGTCACCATTGAATTTCAAAATGGCCAGGCGGACCAGAGCAAGCTGGCAACCATGAGCCAGCAGCTGATTGACAAAGGATCAGATGTACTGGTGGGTATCGCGACACCGGCAGCACAGGCGCTGGCCAATACAACGAAAGATATTCCGATTGTGCTGGGGGCCATCAGCGACCCTGAATCAGCCGGTCTGGTCGAATCAAATGAACAGCCGGGCGGAAACATCACCGGCGTCAGCGATAAATCACCCGTCGGGGCACAGTTTGAACTGGTACAGACGCTCTTGCCGGAGGCCAAACGCGTCGGCATTCTATTTTCATCAGCAGAGGACAATTCCGATTATCAAGCTGAACAAGTTAAAATCGAAGGCGAAAAATTAGGATTCGACGTCACACTGTATTCCGTTCCGTCAACGAATGAAATCACGCAGATGGTGCAAGTCATGAGCGGTGAAGTGGACTTGATTTACATTCCGACCGACAATACCATCGCCAATGCGATGCAGACAGTGGTCGATACAGCCAATAAAACCAAAACACCGGTTATCCCTTCTGTCGATACGATGGTCGAACAGGGCGGTCTGGCAACAGTTGGTATCAATCAATACGATTTAGGCTATCAAACAGGGCAAATGGTGGCGGATATTCTTGACGGCACCTCGGACCCGGCGACAACGCCGATTTTCACGTTTGAAGACGGGGACGTCATCATCAATGAGGAACAAGCGGCATTTCTCGGCATCACGATACCAGATGCAGTCAAGACGTCATTGAATCAGAAGAAAAATGCTGATGCACCAAAAGAAAATGTGACCATCGGTATTCTGCAAACAACAAGCCATGTCTCGCTGGATGACATCAAAGAAGGCGTGCTTGAGGGACTTAAGGAGAACGGCTATGCTGACACCGGCGACGTCAATATATTGGTTGAGAACGGTCAGGGCAACCAGAATAATTTACACACAATGGCGACCCACCTTGTCCAAGAAGGCGCCGATATTCTGATTGGCGTAGCCACGCCGGCTTGTCAGGCACTGGCCAATGCCACATCGGATATTCCCATTGTGATGGCCGCGGTGGCGGACCCGGTGAAAAGCGGATTGACTGAAAGCGAAGAAAAACCAAATACGAACGTGACCGGCGTCAAAAACCAAGCCCCGGTGGAGAAGCAGCTGAAACTGGCGCAAGAGCTGCTGCCAAAAGCTAAAACAGTCGGCCTGCTGTACAGTTCAGGAGAGGATAATGCCCGTACCGAAGCCGCACGCACACATAAGATTGCAGAAAAACTCGGGCTGACGACCAAAGATTACCCGGTGACGTCGACCAACGATATCCCGCAAATGATGCAGCAGATGAAAGGGGAAGTCGATGTCATCTATCTGCCGATTGACAATACCATTGCAACTGCCATGGACACAGTGGTGGCAGAAGCCAACAAGCTTGAGCTGCCTGTCGTGCCGACAGTGGAACTGATGGTGGAACAAGGCGGCATTGCCACCGTTTCAATCAGCCAAACGGCAATCGGTGTCAAAGCCGGCGAGATGGCGGCGGATATTTTGACGAATGACACAAAACCGCAGACGACACCTGTCTATGCGTTGAAAGACGGAGATGTGGTTTATAATAAAGCGCAGCTGAAGAAATTGGGTATCACACTGCCTTCAACCGTCGCCAAAAAAGGAAAAGACGTCAGTCGATAGAGGAGGAAAAAACATGCTTGTATCAACAATTGGGCAAGGCCTGTTATGGGCTGTCTTAGGATTGGGAATATTTATGACCTACCGCATCTTGAACTTTCCGGATTTAACGACGGAAGGGACTTTCCCGCTGGGCGGGGCTGTCTGCGTGACAGCCATCACCTCCGGCATGTCGCCCGTCACCGCAACTCTGCTGGGAACGGCCGCCGGCATGATGGCAGGACTGGTCACCGGACTTTTGTATACGAAAGGGAAGATACCGGTCATTCTCTCCGGTATTCTGGTGATGAGCGGACTGAACTCGGTAATGCTGTTCGTCATGAAATCACCTAATTTGTCTTTGCTGAATCAGCGCAAACTGCACGATGTGTTTCAAGGTCTCAATTTACCGGCTTATTACGATACCGTACTGATCGGCTTGACAGTGGTGGTTATCGTGATCGGCCTGCTGATTTATTTCTTTAATACCAACCTCGGACAAGGCTACATCGTCACCGGCGATAATGAAAATATGGCGCGTTCGATCGGCATCAACACAGACAACATGAAGATTTTGGGATTGACCTTGTCCAACGGCGTGATTGGTCTTTCAGGTGCACTGATTGCACAAAACGAGGGGTATGCCGATGTCAGCAAAGGGGTTGGGGTGATTGTCATCGGACTGGCCTCCATCATCATCGGCGAATTGATTTTCGGTGAGCTGACATTGCTTGAACGGCTGATTGCGATTGTGATCGGCAGTATACTTTACCAGCTGCTGATTCTGTTAGTCATCAAACTGAAATTTGATACCACGTATCTGAAGATTTACTCGTCAGTCATTCTGGCCATCTGTCTGATGGTGCCGGAAATCAGAAACAGATTGCAGCGCCATGTGCAATTTGGGAAGGAGGAGCATAGCTAATGACACCTGTCTTAACCATCCAAAATGGGACGAAAATCATCCAAAACGGTGTGGATGAGCCTCGCAACATTTTAAATAAAATCAATCTGACCATCAACAAAGGTGATTTTATCACCGTACTCGGCGGCAACGGCGCTGGGAAATCAACGCTGTTCAACGCTATCACAGGGACTTTGTCATTGAGCAGCGGCACCGTCACATTAGGCGGCAACGACATGACCCATCTGAGGGAAGAAAAACGGGCCGCCTACATTTCGCGCGTGTTCCAGGATCCAAAGATGGGCACCGCACCGCGGATGACCGTTGAAGAAAACATGCTGCTGGCTCTGCACAGAGGGAAAAAAAGAACACTGAAGAAGCGGGAGCTGAAAGAAAACAGAGACTACTTCAAAGAACTTTGCGCACAAATCGGCAACGGACTGGAAAGACACATGACGTCTCCTGCCGGCAATCTGTCGGGCGGGCAGAGACAGGCACTCAGTCTGTTGATGGCAACAATGACGAAGCCCGACTTGCTGTTATTGGATGAGCACACGGCGGCGCTTGACCCGAAAACAGCGAGACAGTTGATGACACTGACCAATGAACGTATTCAGGAAAACCAGCTGACATGTTTGATGATTACCCACCGTATGGAAGATGCCTTGACGTACGGTAACCGCTTGATACTGCTTGAAAAAGGCGAGATCAAACTTGATTTGCATGCGCAAGAAAAAGCCAAACTGACATTGCCGGACTTGCTGCTGTTTTTTGAAGAAACAGAAGACTAAGCAAAACAAGGTGTTGGACAAGTTAACTTGTCCAACACCCTGTTTACATTACTTGAATAGAATCATGTAAGTGATTTGGAAAATAATCATGAAGACAGCTGTTGCCGCCTGATTTTTTATGACTCCGTATTTGTTTTCCATATCGAGCATTGCTACTGGCACAATATTGAAATTGGCTGCCATCGGTGTCAGTAGTGTCCCGCAGTAACCGCAAGTCAAGGCAAGCATCCCGATCAGCGCCGGATTGGCACCGTAACTCAAGACGAACGGAGCACCGATGCCCACGGTCATGACGGTGATGGCGGCAAAAGCATTCCCCATAATCATGGTGAAGAGCATCATACCCAACGCGTAAACAATGATGCCGATATTGACATTGCCTTCCGGCACGATTGTTTTAACGGCGGAAGCAATGACATCGCCGACACCAGCACTGGTAAAGACAGCACCGAGGGAGGCGAGCAGCATCGGCAGCATACTCAATGGCCCGACTGTCCCAAGCATGTCGGTGGCATCATTCAGGAAAGTTGCCGGTTTGTTGTTCCGGGAAAAGAACATCAGAATCACGATGGCTGCCAGCACACCGAAACCGACACCGACCAGTGCACCTAAATCTGTGAGCAGGACGAACAGAATAGCACAGACACCGATACTGAATGCCGGGATGAAAATTTTCAGACCAAGCTTTTCTGACATTTTTTGCATGTATTCCTTAGAAGGCAGCTGGCTGTCGCCCTTGCTGACTTTCTTCGTTACCGCTGGCAGTGTCATAATAATAATCAAAATTCCGTTGACCATAGCAGGAATCCAGCGGCCTGCTGCAATCACTATACCGAGCGTGCACCAAAACAGCGCTGTACCGTAACGGTTTGGATTGGACTTATCCAGCAGATTTTTAATGCCTGCATAGATAACGATTAGTCCCATGATGATATACAGACCTTCCAGCATTTTGTCACCAAGCATGATTGTCGGATCAGTAAAGAAACTCATGTTACTTCGCCCCCTTCGTCAAATCACCGTAATACTTATTCCTCAGACGCTTGTCCCGGAAGTAGAAGTAGACACCAGAGAATATCAAGGCTGCCAGTGCGACCGGTATCTCAACCAGTGCCAGTTTTTCAAGTGTGACGTCATAACCCAAATCACGCAAGGTGGACTGAACGAGCAGACCGCCGGACCCGCCGATAAAGAGGACTTGCCCAAAAAACCAGCATATATTTTCGATGGCTGAGGACATGCCTTTCAGCTCTTCTTCATAATATTTATTCATTTCCAGCTCTTTTGATTCGATTGTACCGACCGCCATCGGCATGATAATCGGACGTACGAAACCTGCCACGCCCCCAAAGCTGACGTTGACAGCCGCCAGCAACATCCGGAAAACGGCGTAAATATTCAAAATAACACCGGCAGAAACATTTTTAAACCGGCGGATAAAGGCTGCGGCTGATTCTTTCAGCCCGTTTCGTTCCATCGTTCCTGTTGCCAACATAATAATAATAAAAATTGCCATGCCGCGATTGCTGACAAAACTGGAGCCTAATGTTTCCAGCATGTTCTCAACGCCTAAACCTCCAACGAATGCAGTGACCAACAAAGCCACCATCACAATTAAAATGGAATCCAGTTTCAGGGCGAAGCCGACAATAACAATCAGCACACCCAGTAAACTTAGAATATTTTCCAATTTTTTCCCTTCTTTCTAAGTCGTTTTAATGATGCAGGAGAACAGAAGCAGAAATGCTTTGTTTCTCCTGACGTGTTTATTGTTTGCTGTCAGTCGGAATGACAAGCGGACGCTGTCTGGTTTTATCAATTCGGAAAGAATTCCCCGACAGCTCTGTGCCATCCGCTACATGCGTTTCCGCCATCATCAATTTATCAATCACCGCCAACCCGTGTACCGCATGCACTTTTGCACACAGCGCAAGCAAATCGCCTGTGGCTGTTTCGTCAGTCACTTCGCTGGTATAGCAGACAGTCGTAATCCACGGAAAGCGGATAGACGGGTAACGGTGGTCATGTTCATAAGCAAACGGTATATTATAATGAATCATTTCTTTGTAGTAATCGGCCGGAAATAGTTTTGGCAGCCAGCGGTGCGCATATTTTTCAAAGCGGTCCTGCCATTCCTTGTTCCAGAAAACCATGTCTTTGTGCTGGTTGATACTGTCAGCGATGGCATCTTCCAGCTGTTTATTGACAATCAAGTTTTGTTTGAATCGTTCATCATCAATTAGCCAGAAATAACCGTAAAGCAGCGAGCGCGGCAGCCAGAAGCCTTTGAAGGCCGGAGGGGTATAACCGGAAAACGGCTGTTCCCACTCGTGACTCGGCACACCGTGGTTATCAACGATGACGTCCGGCAGCCACTTTTCCCAAACCCGGCTAAAGCCGAGAGCTTCGGTGTGAATGGTATCGGGCTTGAAATACTCATAATAAAAATCTTTCCCCAGTGCATTGAAGCGGGCGATATGGAACTTCCATTCCGGATGTTCCTTTTGCAGGTCGTAATGAAGTGCAGCACCGTCGGCATTTTCAAACGGTATCAGCACGAGATTCATTTTTTCTGCCAGCTTGCTGTACTCCGGACGTGTCAGCAATTCTTTAAGCAATAAGAAGACGCCGTTTGTACCAGACACTTCATTGGCATGGTGGCGGGCATTAATAATTTCTGACGGCAGCTGACTGAGACGCTTGACGCGCGACACATACCCTGTCAAGTTCGGGCATAGCTCAATGGCATGAATAGTCCGGCCTTGGTAGCTTTCAGCAATTGGATAGACATTCAGACCATCAACGTGTTTCAATTGCTCGATTATCGTCACATACTCTTCATAGCCGATCAGCTGGTCCGGCATCAAGTCGATGTCTTCAATCTTGACTGTTTTCTGGACAGATGGACGGTGAGGCAAGTCGGCAGAGAAACGGCGATTACCTGATACGATTTCCAAACAATCCAACGAGTTCAAAATGGTTGCCGCGTCAAGAAAATCATCAGCCAAAAGACGGCAGTAACTGTCGCAAAATCCTGATAAATCCGCGTCGCTGTTAAGTGTTACTGTTGCAGTCATACGGTTATCTTTCAGAGAAAGTTTGGTCAAGGCGGATGCGGCAGACGGAAACGCCGTCACCAGCGGGCTGCTGTCTGACATCAAGACGGCTTGCTTGTTCAAAGGTTCCGACAAAGTGACTTGCATCTTAGGCGGCCCGCTGTGCTGATGGATAATCGGTAAAATCAACCCCGGAGCATCTAGAGGCACACCACCGTACTGCTGACCGAATAAGCGGAAATAATCCAGCGCCACAAAGTAAAAGTCTTCTTGCAGTGCGTCAAGAGATGAATATAAATCCTGGCGCGAAGCCAATTTTTCATCCGGTTCGCTGATGTGCAGTTCGATTTTCAGCTGAGAGAAGAGCGGCTGATTTTCAGCAGCCGGCGCACCGTCAAGTTTTTGCAGGCAATAGTCTGTGACATCCGGCAGTATGTGATGCTGAAAGTCATACCAGACACTTTCCAAATCTGTTACGAGACGCTCCTGCAACACCGGCTGACCATTGATTGCACCGTGGATGAACCCTGTATTCGGATGAACCAGGCCTTGCTTGGGATAGGCTTCCAAATAATATTGTTCGTGTGTCAGTACCGTCCACGTATCTGAAAAAATGCGTGTGCCGTCACTATTTCTGACATCAATGGCATATGTTGTTTCAGCAGATTCCGTCATTGCGTTGAACCGGATACTGTCCCGTGAAATATGTAAAGCTTGCGCCAAAATATCATCTGCCGGGTACAGCTCCTGCAGAAAGCGAATCGGCAAATCCAGCCACTCGGTTTCATCTCCGTCGCGTATCAAGGAATAGGTCGGCACACTGCCGTCTTCATCAACCCATTCTGTTTGACCTTCAGGCAGGAACGGCCGGAAAGACAAATCAATTGTTGCAATATCTTCCAGTTCTTGCAGTTTCGGCAATATCTCGTCCACCAGCCAACTGAATCCTTCCTTATAAGAAGAAACAAGTTGCACTGTTATCTTGCATTGATAGATATCGGCCTGTTCGTCCAGCCAGCGTTTGAGATTTTGCAGCTGCCGGCTGTCTTCGCTTAAAGCAGCTTTGATTGCCAGCTGGTCGCCGGGAGCCGCCTGCTGAAACAATGTCAGTGCATGACGCTTGAATGTGTCAACTTCCCAGTCATATTGATACTCTTTTTGATAGACTTGACGATTGTCTTTAAAGCCTTTGAATGCGATATCCGGATACCGCTCTGTCAACTGCGGCAAGCGGGAGACGTAGCCCGGGGAAAGTTGTGCTTCAGTGAGGGTGTCATTGCCGCCGGCTGTATGCTCGAGCCAAGACAACTCGCCATCAAGATTGGCACCTTTAACCGCATTTGACAATTCTATCAAAAACAGCGGCCAATTGTAAATACCGTCTAAATTGGGAAATGATTCACAGAAATAGACCATCAACTCCAGAAGATTATGGCCATCCCCGCTAAAGGTGATGACATTGTTGTTAAGCGAGACAGCACATTCGGCTTGAGATTGGTCAAACACAATTTGATATTTTTTCTCGCGCTCTCCGCTCAAAATCGGGTAGTGCAATGCCGTAACGTCCATTCCGAGACGGCAGGCAAGACTGCTGGCGGCAATCAGCTGAAAATCGGACCAGTCCGTTGAATAACGAATAGTCCCGTCAATCTCATCAGGCAGAAAATCATGATTATTATCCAAAAATAATGCACCGGTTTCAAACAAAGTACCCAGACCGCCGGTGACAGGTCGTTTGAATGTGGCATCTTGCAGTGCGTGCTTGGTTGCAGACACATAACTTGAAGACGTCTCCGCCGCTTCTCTGGCTGCTTGTTGAAATCCATCCGTCAACTCACTGAAGTCTTTTGCAAACTCCCAGCAGCACTTGGTCAGCTTATCTTCATCAGGCTGGCAAGTGATATGCAACTGATTGTTGCGCCGCTGGATGGTCGTTTCATGACCTTCTGTCAGTATAATCACCAGCTCATCTTTTTCAGGGGCAGTACGGCCGATTGTCAGAATGGGGAATGAGGCTGCCGTCGAATAAAAACCGATAATGTGACTGATTTCAATCGCCAGCCGGTCGAGAAAGACCGTCCGTTTAGGTACATTGAGACTGATTCTTTCGTACATTTGTTTCTCCTTTCTTCAAAAAACATACAGTCCTCACAAACGTGTGAATTAAACAACTGCTTTTATTTAATTTTACCAGAGATATTTGGGAAAGGCTATGTCAATCAGGAAAGGCCGGAACGCATCTGCATGGATGTGGCGAATGAAAATTGTGTTACACTATAAAAAAAGGAGGGGGTAAAAATGCTGACAAAGAGGGAAGAAGCAGATTTAGCCGCCATCAAACAATACAGCAGCCGTGTTTTGGCGGATGATTTGACTGGGCACGCCGCAGATCATGTATTGAGGGTCGTCAGGCTCGCTCAACGGATTGCGGCGACTGAAAGGTGCCGTTTGTTTATCGTACTAGCGGGTGCGTACCTTCATGATGTGCTGGATGATAAATTGGTGGCAGATGAACAAGCCGCAAGAGCCAATTTGACAGATTTTTTGCAGTCGCTTGATTTGTCTGAAGCTGTGATTCGACACATCCTGCTGGTGATTGATAATGTGTCATTCAGCAAGGAGATGGTTCAGGGGAAAAAATCCGAACTGACTATCGAGTGCCAAATCGTGCAGGATGCAGACAGGATCGATGCGCTGGGTGCGATCGGTATTCTCAGGACAGCGTATTACGGCGGCAGTAAAGGACACGCTATTTTTGAAAAAGGCCAGCCGGATCAAGCAATTACGTCAAAAGAAGATTACCGGAAACCGGGCGGGGTCATCAATCATTTTTATGTCAAACTGATAAAAATCTATGACCGTTTGAACACAACGGAAGCGAAACGAATCGGCAAGGCACGACATGATTTCCTGCTGACGTTTTTAGAACAGTTTCATTCGGAATGGTAACAAAAAAAGAGATTGCCATCGCAACCTCTTGTCATGCTATAAAGAACAAATATATCATCCATCCGATAAAAAGGATAGCTGTCACATAGCCTAGACCATTCAAAAGCTTATTCAGACGGGATTTTGAACGGAAAACAAGCTCCAGTAAATCATAGACGATCAGTCCCGCAAAACCGCCTGCCGAGTTCATAATCAAATCAGTGATATCCGTTCTGCCGACTGCCAGGACATATTGCAGTACTTCCAGCGACAAACTGGCAAGGACGATGACAAACAGTTTGCTTAAAAACGAGGCTCGGGGCAGTACCATGCTCAAAAGCAGGCCGAACGGCAAAAATATCAGCGCATTTTGGATAATCTCGCTGTAATCCGTTTGTCCATTGACTACCAGCGGTTCGCCGAACGGTACCAGATTCAGATAACGTGTCACCGTCAAATCTGACATGCTGAAAGACATCTTAAACAAGATAATCCATATTAAAAGAGTCACATAAATCAGCAGCAAGACTGCCGACAGTACCCGCTGTTTTGTTTCTTTTTTCATAATAATCGATCAGCTCCTTTTTCTGACTAAATAGTGGTCACCTGTCATTATGAAGATTTTTTGGCGGAGCTGCATCGGGCTTTCGGCTGACATTAAGCAAGAGCTTGCAAAAAGTCTTCTAATTTTTTTTGCCATTCTTTATCATGTAACACATTCAAGACCATATCAGTTTGTTCCGGCGGCTCATATTCATTGTTTTCAGCAGCGGCTTTCAACCGGTTTGCCGCTTGTTTTTCACTGTCTCCACGTTTGACAAGACGCTCTAATTGCTGAGCCGGGCTTTCAGCCATTAAATAAATGACAACCAATTGATAATGCGGATGATCGTGAAACAATTCTGAAAAATGACGGACACCTTGACGGTCCAGCACCACAGCAACCGTGTCACAATTTGCCAGTGCATCGTCCAGTGCAAACCGCGGCACTCCATAACATTCATTGTAGTGGCTGCTTTTTTCAATAAAATCCATGTGTACAAAATCGTCTTTGGACAAAAACCAGTAGTCGACCCCGTTTTGCTCATCCTGCCTTTTTTTACGCGTAGTCGCTGTCCGGACACGTCTGGCGATACCGGCTTTTTCCAGTGTCTGTGCCATCGTGGACTTTCCGCTTCCAGACGAACCGGTAATCAGCAAAATCTTCTTTTTTTTCATTCATTCACCTCCAAAAATGTGATAGTCTGTCAGCAGCCAATTAGACTGTTATGCTGTGATAAAGAGCTGGTGTAGCTTTGTCAATATTGTAGCATAGAGTGAAGAATGAGGACAAAGAGTGGGGAGCAGGGGTGGGGAATGTAATGATATTATAATAAATTCATAGACATTTTTTCGTGCAAAAAAATTTACAGAAGACGTCAAACAAGCAGTAATAGAACTTTATCAAGCAAATATGAAAGGAGGATTAATGGAAATGAGTCTTCAAGTTCAATTTGGAAATACCAGTAAGGAACAAACATATCTTGCTTCTTTAGTATTAAATAAAAAGAAAACTGCGACATCATCATTGTTAATTTTGCAAGAATTGGGAGGGGAGTGATCGGACATGTATTGATGATATATGGTAAATACTTGATGGAGAAGGAAGACTTGTTTGTAATGTTAAAGTTTGCGATGTTGAAATTAAAACATATGCTTCCATAACAAATGAGTTTGCAATTCTAGAAGGGGATGAAACTCTCTTGAATTGAATCAAAATTCACGAGCCTTATTACAAGGAAATATTAAAAAAGTATAATAAAGAACTAGACAGCGGCACGTTATTAGAATGTGTCTATTTCAAACTATTAGATTTCATAAAGTGAGGGAACACATTGTGAACCTGTGCTAAGAAAACCGGCTCTATAATTTTTTGGAACTGATGAATTGACATTTGATTCTTCAGCATATCAGAGTAACAAGTGACCGTCTATGTTCAACTGTCATTTCCAGATAAACTTGTTGATTACAATATACCTAGAAATGTTACAGAAAAACAGACGGTCGATTGTTATCCGCTTACTTTCTCTTGCCGGTGATTTTTTCAACGTCCAGTTTAAGTACAGTAACAGAATTCAATGCATTTTCTGAAAATTGATTGTTTTCCTTGCGACCATAGTTAATCATCAATTGCCGCAAGCCGTGAATTTTTTCTTCTTTTTCGTCACAAACAGATAATTTTCCGTAGCCAATGATACTTTCGTAAGTCATTGAATAGTCGCACGCTTTCTCTCCTGTCACTAAATGATGTTGGCCGTCCATTTCAAAACAAACAGAAGGATTCGCTGCCAGCATGTCTAGTTTTTTGCCAGACTTTGCACTGTGAAAGAACAATGTCAATCGGTCATCTTGGTAGTCCATACCAAAATTCATCGGCACAATATACGGGATGTTCTCAACAGCAAATGCCAGTCGGCAAACATCACAACGTGCCATTATTTCGATGATATCGGCCATAGCGGCCACTTCCCTGTCTTTTCTTCTCATTATGTCTCACTCCTTTGCTAAAAATCTACGCAAGTTTTTCCTCTCAAGTATATCACGGGGATTCAAAAAGTAAATGTCACTTTCTATTGGAAAGCGCGCAGGACCGCCTATGTCGGGCACTGGGCATCTTGCGGCAAACGGTCGTTTTTACAAAAAAGATGGTAAAAGGAATGACAGAACCAAACAAAAAGTTTTTTTAAATAAAAAAAATTTGTTTACATTGTGCTATGTTCACTGTATAATAAAAGTAATTTTTAGGGGGACTAACATTAAATGTGAAAATTTATTTTTACTGAAAAAAATAAAAGCGCTTTCTTTTAAGCGGATAACGGAAGGATGTGAAAACTGTCAACATGTGGGGTGACTGTACAGGGGTGATTCTCTGCGGAGGAAAAAGTTCACGAATGGGTTTTGATAAAACATTTATGACTATTGGCAGCCATTATTTGATTCTAGAAACATATCAACACCTTCAACAATTATTTTCAACGGTTGTGCTGCTGTCAGACAGCACTGCCAAGTTCAACGATAAGCCGGAGTTTAAAGCACTTACTATTTGGGAAGATCACTACCCCGGAACAGGGCCGCTCGGTGCAATTACGACGGCATTGGAGATGGCGGAAACACCATATGTCTTTATTGTCGCTTGCGACATGCCGAATATCAGCATACCGGCGATTCAGCAATTATATGACCAGCGGGGAACACATCAGGTTATTTTATATGAACAGGGCCATCGTTTGGAAACACTCTTTGCCATCTACCATGTTTCTTGCCGCCGGGTATTTTCCCGGTCTGTCAATGAAAACAGATTAAGAATCCGTGATTGTTTTCAGTATTTATCGCTTAGCACTATCCCCTTATCGGGAGAGAATACCGAACTGTCTTTCCCCAATTTGAATACGCCCGCCGAATACAACTTATGGGAATCCCGCTAAAGTAGCAATTGTTTGTCAGTAGTTAATGTGAACAGGAGATAAAAATGGTGATAATGCAACATGCTGTTTATTTGCCCGATATGTTTTTGATTGGTTCAGCCGGGCGCAACAGCGGTAAAACAACACTCGGAAGAAGTATGATTGAAATTGTCAAAGATGAACTGCCTGTTTATGCGCTGAAAATTATTACGATTACTGGTAAAAAAGGTGTTTGTCAGCGCGGCGGCACAGGTTGCGGCATTTGCACAAGCATTTCAAGTGGTTTTGAGTTGATTGAGGAAACCCGGCGAATCGGGCAAAAAGATACTGCTCTGCTGCTTCAAGCAGGGGCCGAAAAATCATATTTGCTGAAATGTATGGCAGACAGTTTAACAGAGGGGCTGAACGCTTTTTTATCGGTAATTCCAAAAGGCAGCCGATTGATTGTTTGTGAATCGAATAGTTTAAGACAAGTCGTAAAACCTGGCGTATTTGCGTTTGTCGCAAACACGCCTGTCTCTAAAATGAAACCGTCTGCAAAGGCTGTTTACGAAAAAGCCGACTGGCTGATTGATGATGTTGCCGCCATCGCTGACTGGCCCGTTACGTTTACGACAGTTGGCAACCACACCATGATTAGCTGCTGCGAAAGTAACAGGGAGTTAAATGCAAAAAGGAGAGTTGGTAATGAGTAGTGATTTAAATATTCAGGAAAAAAAAGCAATTATTGTCAAGCACGGTGCAGTGAAAGAAAAATTGCTGAATATACTGCTTGATATCCAGTTCAGTTCAGAAAAAGGATACATCGACAAAGAGACGGCTGCGCTGGTGGCTGATGAACTGGGCATGACAGAAACGCGCGTATTCGAAGTCATCAGCTATTATGCAATGTTAAAAGACAAACCGCAGGCGAAGTATGTGCTGAAAATCTGCAACAGTTCTCCTTGTTATGTGACCGAGTCGGATAAACTTGTGGCTTTATTGGAAAAAGAGCTGCATGTAACGGCAAATCAGGCAACAGCAGACGGGCTGTTTGCGTTCAATTGTATTCCCTGTCCCGGTGCTTGTCACATGGGGCCGATCATTAAAATCAAAGATAAAGTGTTTGGGAACATGGACGAACAAAAAGTTCTTCAACTGCTGCATGATTTAAGAGAAGGCCGCATTAGTCTATAAGAGAAAGGGTATTGAGCATGATCGAAACTAATCAATCCGTTTTGCTGAAACGTGTCGACAGAATGACTAATCCTGCTTCCGTACAGGAATATTGCCGGCTAGGCGGATTTTCCGCATTGGAAAAAGCTGTTAAGACAGACAAAGAGGACATATTGACCGAGCTGGACAAAGCACTGCTTAGAGGACGCGGCGGCGCTGCGTATCCTTTAAATAAAAAATGGCGCCATCTGTTTCATTCCCCGAATGAACCCAAATACATTGTATGCAATGCGGATGAAGGCGAACCCGGGACATTCAAGGACAGTGTGCTGCTTTCAAAAGACCCGCTCAGTGTGATTGAAGGGATGATTATCGCTGGTTTTGTGTTTGGCTCGCCGCAAGGATTCATTTATATCCGCGGTGAATATCGGGAAATTCAACAGACTTTTCAAGAAGCACTTGATAATGCAGAGCAAGCCGGATACTTAGGCACTGATATTTTAGGCATCGCCGGTTTTAATTATAAAATTACCATCGTTTCAGGTTCAGGTGCGTATGTTTGCGGGGAAAACTCCGCATTATTGAATTCGATTGAAGGAAAGACCGGCCGCCCGAGAGTGAAACCGCCGCATCTTGCCGACGTCGGGTTGTATTTAAAGCCGACACTGGTGAATAATGTCGAATCATTTGCCAACATACCTGTTGTGCTTAATATCGGCGGGCAAGCATATTTCGAGATGGGGACGGAAGGTGGCGGCGGTACAAAATTAATTTGTCTTTCAGGGCACATCAAACATCGCGGCACGTATGAAGTCCCATTGGGTACCCCGCTTGAAGAAATTTTATATGATGACACATACGGCGGCGGTACTTCCACTGGCCGGCCGATAAAATTCATTCATTTCGGCGGACAATCTGGTCCCATTGGTACAAGTGAACAGCTTGAAGGGCTCTTATATTCTTATGATGATTTGTGGAACCGGGAACTGGCAATTGGTTCTGGGGCACTTGTCGTTGTTGATGACAGTGTCAGCATTATTGACTACTTAGTAAATGTGGCAGAATTTTTTGCGCACGAATCGTGCGGGAAATGCACACCATGCCGAGTCGGCACGACCCGTTTATTGGAACTATTAAAGAAGTTTCAGCGCAATCAAGCTGAGTCAGGGGATATTGAGAGAATGACGGACATGCTGACACACATCACTAACCTGTCGGCTTGCGGTCTGGGACAGTCTGTATCGGTTTCCATGAGGTCCGGACTAAAGGGATTCCGGGAAGAATTTGAAGCAAAAATCAGCTAAAGGAGCAATCAGAGACATGATAAAAACAGAACAATCTGTCAACACGATTCAGTTGACAATCGACGGTCAGTCCGTTGCAGTTCCGCGGGGTACGACCTTGCTGACGGCATGCCGAGAACTCGGTATAGATATCCCGACTCTTTGCCATATGAAGGAATTATCACCAGACGGTTCCTGCCGGATGTGCGTAGTTGAAGAAGAGGGGGGAAGAAAAGGCGGCCTTGTGACAGCCTGTACGGCTGAATGCCGCGAAGGGATGGTTATTCATACACGTTCAGAACGCGTTGTGTCGTCGCGCCGCTTTGTCCTTGATTTGCTCCTCAGCAACCATGAGCTGAGTTGCTTCAGCTGTGCGAAAAACGGCGACTGCAAACTTCAGGATTACTGTTTGGAATATGATATCCAAGAGAGCAGTTTTACTGATGGTGTTAAAACACCGTGCGGGCAAGGTGATTTTTCCAATCCTTTTTTCAGTTTTCAACCTGAAAAGTGTATTATGTGCCGACGCTGCACACGCGTCTGCAAAGAACTTCAAGGGCGCGATGTCATCAGTGTTTCCGGGCGGGGATTTGAGACACAGATGTCGCCGAGCTATGAGCTGCCGTGGCGTCAGTCCATCTGTGAATCTTGCGGCAACTGTGTGGCCAACTGTCCGACCGGCGCGCTGAGTTCCAAAGACAACCAGAAACATTATCGTTCTTGGGAAGTCTCAAAAGTACGTACGACCTGTCCCCACTGCGGTACCGGCTGCCAGTTGGATTTACTTGTAAAAAATGATCAGGTTGTCGGTGCACTGCCGGCAAATGGACCGGCTAATAAAAATTTGTTATGCGTGAAAGGACGTTTCGGTTCCTATAAATTTATCAGTTCAGGTGACCGTCTGACTCATCCGCTGATTAAAAGGGACGGCGTGTTTGAAAAAGCCAGCTGGGAAGAGGCCCTTGATCTGATTGCGGAGAAGTTTTCGCTATTAAAGCGTCAGCATGGTGCGGATGCTCTGGCAGGTTTCTCTTGTTCACGGGCGCCAAATGAAGATAACTATGTTTTTCAAAAGATGATGCGTGCTGCATTTGGTACGAACAATGTCGATAATTGCGCGCGCGTCTGTCACTCAGCCTCCGTGCACGGCTTGGCGATGACTCTCGGTTCAGGAGCCATGACCAACCCGATTGCCGATATCACGGAAGATGTCGACATGATTTTGCTGGTTGGTTCAAATCCGACGGAAGCGCACCCAGTCATCGGCACACAAATCAGGCAGGCCATAAACCGCGGCACCAAGATAGTCGTTGTAGACCCTAGAAAAATCGACCTTGCCAGACAAGCTGATTTGCATATCCCAATCAAACCGGGGACAAATGTGGCATTTGCTAACGGCATGATGCATATTATTTTAAACGAAGGGCTTGCAGATGAAGAATATATCAAACAGCGGACGGAAGGTTTCGAAGAATTAAAAGCCATCATTGCCCGTTATACACCGGAATATGTAGCAAAGGTATGCGAAATCAATGCTGATGATTTGAAGCGGGCAGCTGTCATGTATGCAACTGCCAAGAAGGCACCGATTATCTATTGTCTCGGTGTGACTGAGCATTCAACCGGCACAGAAGGTGTGATGAGTCTTTCCAACCTTGCGATGATGGTAGGAAAAATCGGTAAATCCGGTTGCGGTGTCAACCCGCTGCGCGGACAAAACAACGTGCAGGGTGCTTGTGATATGGGCTGTTTGCCAGATAACTTCCCTGGGTATCAAAAAGTTGCCAATCCTGCAGTTATCGAAAAGTTCAGTCATGCGTGGGGTGTACCGTTGAACCGAAAAGTCGGCATGACATCCACGCAAGTACTGCCGGCTGCAGCTGAAGGCAAAGTCAAAGGCCTATACATCTTTGGTGAAGACCCGATGGTTACCGATCCGGATACTGCACACGTCAAAGCAGCACTAAGCAATCTTGAATTTCTCGTTGTACAGGAATTATTCCTGACAGAAACAGCAGAGCTGGCTGATGTCGTATTGCCGGGTGTAAGCTATGCGGAAAAGGACGGCACGTTCACAAATACCGAGCGTCGCGTTCAACGCGTCAGAAAAGCTGTGGAACCAAGAGGAGAGGCACGTATCGATACGGATATTTTCTTCGATGTGATGAATCGCATGGGGTATCCGGCAGCTTACTTGACTGCTGGCGAAATTATGGATGAAATAGCATCTGTAACACCGTCGTTTGCCGGTATTAATTATGAGCGGTTGGACCGGGGAGAATCTTTGCAGTGGCCGTGTCCTGATGAGTCGACGAACGGAACTGCTATTTTGCACGTCGGCCAATTTACACGGGGACTGGGCAAATTTATGCCAATCAACTACCAACCTTCCCGGGAATTGCCTGATGACGACTATCCGTTTCTGATGGTGACAGGTCGTATGCTGTATCATTACAATACGAGCGCAATGACCAAGCGAACAGAAGGCATCACTGATATTTGCAGCGAATCCTATATTGAAATCAACAGACGGGATGCTTTAAAAATGGGGATACGCGAAGGCGACAGAGTCACAGTTGCTTCAAGACGCGGAGAAATTGAGACATCCGCCCGCGTTGGAGAAAAGGTGAATCCGCAAGAAGTATTTATGACGTTTCACTTTGCTGATGGTAACGTCAACAAACTGACGAATGCCGTCTATGACGAATACGCCAATATTCCTGAATACAAGGTTTGTGCAGTCAGTATTCAGCGTGCAGACTGACACTTTTAAAGACAGCTTCCTTCCGTGCCTTCCTTTCCAAAGCAAGCAGTTGGAGGGAAGGCGCGTTTTTTAACAATATAGTCAAGGAGAGGACCAAACCATGATTGAACTGGAACAAGCTCAGGCACGACTTGATGCACGCCTCAAAACAAAAGAAAAAAAGGTTTGCTGTACCATTGACCAAGCCGTCGGCTGTCTTCTGGCGGAAGATGTCTATGCGCCGATTTCTGTTCCTCAGTTTTGCCGTTCGGGTATGGACGGTTACGCTGTCTTTAGCGCGGATTGTCAAACAGCCTCAAAAGATGCGCCCGTGCGTTTGCCTGTAGTTGATGAAGTATTGGCCGGAGATAACCGGCTATTAACAGGTAAACCCGGTACGGCTGTCAGAATTATGACAGGTGCACCGATCCCGGCAGGCTATGATTGTGTAGTTTGTCAGGAACAGACTGACTACGGGAAAGATACTGTTAGCATTTTCCGGCCGATACGCAAAGGTAAAAACTATGCAATGATTGGCGAAGACATCAAGAAAAATGACCGGCTGCTTGCAGCGCGAACTTGCATCACGCCCCCCATGCTTGGTATCTTGGCAAGTGCAGGTATCCAACAGGTGCCAGTCATCGAGCCGCTTAAAGTTGCAATTATTGCAACCGGCAGCGAACTTGCTGAACTGGGAAAGCCGCTTTCTTACGGCCAGATTTATAATAGCAACAGCTATACCATTGCATCCTATGTCAGGTCAATCGGTGGCGACGTTGTGCTGCAAACAACTTGCGGTGATGATGCTGATCAATTTGTCAATATGCTGCATTCGATTATCACAAAAGTAGATTTGGTGTTTACAACAGGTGGTGTGTCGGTCGGGAAAAAAGATTTTCTTCCGGCTACATTGGAAAAAATCGGAGCTGAGCGGTTATTTCATAAAATAAATGCAAAACCCGGTACGCCAATACTTGCAAGTGTCTACAAAAATGTTCCTGTCTTAAGTTTATCGGGCAACCCCTTTGCCTCACTGGTTAATTTCCATTTGTTTTTTTGGAATACTGCAGCAAGACTAATGGGCAATCCCGGCTTTTCCTTAAAAAGGAAACAGCTTACTGTCACCTCAGGGCAAATGGCTGAAACAAACATTAGGCGTTTTATCAGGGCATACAAAACCGATAATGGAGTAGAAATCTATACGAAAGTACATCAGTCTTCTGTTTTCTCAAATCTCGCCAGTTCCAACTGCGTGATTGATCAGCCGGTGAAACACCCGATTACTGTCGGCGACAAAGTTGATGTTTATTACTGGCAGGATGTTTGAACTGCATTATTGACAATCATTTAAAAAGGATCAAATATCAGATTTTAAGTCAAGTTATGTTTCGCATAATAGAAAAATATATCACAGTAAGAATATTATAGGTAAAAACCGTGCAGATACAAAAAGTGTACGGTTTTTGTAATTAAAAAAAATTTCGTTGTGTCGGCAAAAAGATTATAATAAAATAACATTATGGCGATAGATATCCGCCGGGGTGAAAAGAAAGGAGATAGATTAGTGAAGAATCAGATGAAAAAGCTGTTAAGTAAGATGGTGTTAGGTATGTTGTGTATAGGTGGGCTGATATTTGAAAGCCCTTTTACTGGTGAGACAAGTACTGTTTACGCTGAAGAAATGCAACGCTACCGCAATGTAATGTACTATGGCGATTGGTCAGTAGAATCTGCTCAGGGACATTTTTTCCCAAAAGATATTCCAGCAGATAAGCTGACGCATTTAAATTTTGCATTTCTTGATTTTGACGTGGAAGGCAATTTAATGTGGACAGATGAATTTGCGGCACTGGATATTTCGACAGACGAGTCTATTACCGAGGGAGCGGCGAATGCGGGTTTACTCAACGCCATTCAGGACTTACGCCTTAAAAATCCCAATTTAAAGATAGGCGTTTCAGTTGGTGGTTGGACAAAATCTGGAGATTTTTCACTTAACACTCAAACAGATACTTATCGCAAGACGCTAGTAAGTAATTTGGTCAAGTTTGTTGAATATAACGAAATGGATTTTTTAGATATTGACTGGGAATACCCAGGCAGCATAAGGGAAGGCGACTTGGTAGATATTGAAGCAGACGAAGGAACACCACATGCTTTAGAGGCTGACCGCGAAAATTATATTCTACTTTTAAAAGAATTACGTGCCGCACTTGATGAGCTGGGAGAAAAAACCGGTAAAGATTACGAATTGTCCGTCGCATTGGCAGCAGGGCCGTACACCATTAATCAAGGGACAGACATTGCGGAAGTATTTAATGTCGTCGATTTCGCTAATATTATGACTTATGATATTCATGGCGCTTGGGAAAATACCACTAATCACCACACAGGACTATATACGAATCCTGATGCGCCACAAGGCAATGGCAAGCCGTGGTCATTCAGCGTGAATGACAGTGTGAATTACTACTTGAGTAATGGGGCGGTTGCGGAAAAACTAGTTATCGGAGCAGCTTTTTATAGTCGGGGCTGGGGAAATGTCGCTAACGACGGACCAGATTCAGAAAACTTGCCCGGTCTTTTTGGCAGTGCTGATTTTGCGACTATCGATGCAGATGGCAATGACAGTCGGGGCGCTATCAATGATGCCCCAATTATTTACGGACAAGGCGGTAGAAACGGAGGTATCTGGGCCTATCGAAACTTTGGCAGCTTAAAAGAAACGTATCCAGATCTTGTTGAATATTGGGATGATGCAGCTAAAGCACCATATATGTATGGGAAAGAATCCAAAGTTTTCTTTACATTCGATAATGAACGTTCATTGACTGAAAAAGCGCAATATGTGAAGGAAAAGGGATTAGGCGGCATGATTACCTGGATGCAGTCACAAGATGCACCCGCCGCCAATAACAGTTTGCAGAGAAATAAATTAACCACCGCAATTTTCAACGGATTATTTGACAGTGTGCCTTTGCCTCAATATGAGATTGCTTTTCGCGAACTGGCTGTGAAAGCAGCAATCAATGTGTCGACAGAAAATAGTGAGGGATATGTACTCACTGTGCATAATCAAGAAAAACTGGTAGAGACCGACCATGTGTTATCTGCTACTGAGGTGAACCATCGCACTATCAAAAACGGGATACTTTATTTGCAAAAATCAGATGGTGAGGAACTTTCTTTGAACGGGGTTAAATTGGAAGAACGTGAAATAAACAAACAAATGTATCACGTTCTTGATTTAGCAGTTGCGAATGAATTGGTAGAAGAGTCCGATCACTCACTAACAGAAATAGAACCGGGCAGCAAACGAAACGTTTTTTTGGCAACGAACAAAGACTATGCAGACCTTAGACGAATCAATCATGTCTTTTTAAGCCAGCGAATTACTACTGCCGGACCTGACTATGGGCTACAAAGCATTTATCAGTTGTCAGATATAGATACACAAGCACGCTCAACAATTACATTTCATTTCACTGATGCAGACGGGAAAGAACTTTCAAAACCGGTGCAGCAAGAGGGAACCGTAGGCACCCCCATTAAGTTTGCAGCGCCAACTATTGACGGATACGATCTTGAAGAAAAAGCATTTAATGGGATTTATAAAAATATTTACCAAGAACACACATTTGTTTATACAAAAACGGCGTTAGCGGAAGAACTTGGCATAGTTACTATTGTCCATCAGGATTCATCTGGAAAAGAACTAGCAGAATCTCAAACATTGACAGGTAAAATTGGAGATACTTACAAAGCAGAACCAGTTGTGATTGATGGTTATAAACTTAAAAAAATTCCTGAGAATGTATCAGGCAAATTTTTGAAGAGCAACCAAAAAGTCTCGTTTGTTTATGAAAAAGATGCGATTTCTGACAGTTCATCCCATAAAGCTAGTTTTCTGCCAAAAACAGGTGAGAAGGACTTCGGATTATCACTAATTCTTGGGATAGGGATTGTTACGTTGGTCATACTCTTTCGTTTAAAAAAAGAAAATCATTCCAATAAAGGTCTTAGTTAAAAACACATAGCAGGTTTACTTGCTAAAGTTTTGTCTAAATTAACGATATATGTCAAAATAATCGTGAAAAACCAGACTCTGCTAGTCAAAAGTCTGGTTTTTTGTTATACTTTTTATAGATGATATATCATAACGCAGTTGATGATTAATGATAACAACTCTATGGTGATAACCCGGTGTCATGGAAAAATTGAGTTTGGAGTGTTTGTGACGCTTACTGTAAGAAGCCCATTATGAGAATAAGTTGAAATTTATATTCTTTTAATCAGACAAATTGCCCAGCCGCCTTTGTAAAGGTGGCTTTTTGTCTGTCAAAAGTGCTGTTTATGGATAACTGACGAAAGGAAGGATAGACATGATTAAGATGGAACACGTGTCTATGGCTTATGGCGAACACAAAGTGATAGACGATTTTAATCTGGAAATCGAAGCTGGTCAACTCGTGGTCATTATTGGACCTTCGGGTTGCGGGAAAACGACAATACTGCAACTCATCAACCGCTTGATTAATCCGACAGAAGGCCGGATTTTATTGAACGATGTGGATATCCAAGACATCGACCCGGTAGAATTACGGCGCGGCATCGGTTATGTCATTCAGGAAATCGGGTTGTTTCCTCATATGACGATTGAACAGAATATTGAAATCGTTCCCAAAATGTTGAAGTGGCCTGTTGAAAAAAGAAAGGCGCGGACACTGGAGCTTTTGAAGATGGTCGATATGGATGCTGAAACCTATCTGAACCGCTATCCAGCTAATCTTTCAGGCGGACAGCAGCAGAGAATCGGTGTGCTGCGTGCTTTGGCCGCAGAGCCGCCGCTTATTTTGATGGATGAACCCTTCGGCGCGCTGGACCCGATCACGCGGGATAATTTACAGTCAGACATTAAAAAACTGCAAAAGAAACTAAAAAAAACGATTGTCTTTGTGACGCATGATATTGATGAAGCGATAAAAATTGCGGATGTCATCGTCCTGCTGCAGGACGGGAAAATCATCCAAGCAGATACACCAGATGAACTGCTGTCGCATCCGGCCAATGAATTTGTCGAACAGTTTGTTGGCAAACACCGCCTGCATACCGGCGGAGTCGAAAAAGTGAAAGACGTGATGCGGAGCAAAGTTTTTAAAGTAACATTGAATACTGGATTGGCTCAAAGTATCGCACTCATGGAAAATGAACAAGTGTCTTCTCTTTTGGTAGTTGATGATGGGAACCATCTCATCGGTTCACTTGGTATCGCAGATATTATGGAAAAAGCACATCCGGGAATGACTGTCAGCGATCTTGAGCTGGACCAGATACCAAGTATTCAACCTGATGCACCAGCGAAAGAGGCGTTTGACATCATCACTGAACAAAATCTGGATATACTGGCGGTGGTCGATGGCGAGATGCACATCTTAGGTGTCGTGACCAAAACGAGCATGGTCAAATCACTGGCAAGAGTGGTGTGGGGAGGCGATACGGATGTATAGTTTTTTATCTTATGTCGCAAACAACTTGGATGACATCGGCAAAGCGTTGGGACAACACGTCATGATCAGCGGTGTGTCAGTCTTGCTGGGCATTGTCGTAGCTTTTCCGGCCGGCATATTGCTGACTAAAAATAAATCGCTCGCTAATTTTGTCTTGGGCGTTTTCAGTGTTGTAAATACGATACCGAGCCTTGTCCTTCTTGGTGTTGCCATGATTGTCTTGGGACTGGGATTCGTACCGGCTGTTGCAGTACTGTTTTTGTACTCGCTTTTGCCAATCATGCGCAACACATATACCGGAATCAGCAATATTGAAGAAAAATACATTAAAGCTGCTGTCGGCATGGGTATGAGCAAGTGGCAGCTGCTGTTGTCTGTACAGTTGCCGCTGGCGCTGCCGGCCATAATCACGGGAGTTCGCCTGTCCAGTATTTACATTATCAGCTGGGCAACGCTTTCAGCCTTTATTGGTGCTGGAGGTTTGGGCGACTTGATTTGGTCCGGCCTGCAGTCATATAACTACAACATGATCTTTGCCGGCGCTGTACCGGCAACATTGCTGGCGCTTTTAGTGAGTTTCTTGCTTTCTTCGGCAGAGAAGCGAGCAACTCAGTTCAGCCGCGGCAGAAAAGAGGTGAAGACATGAATTATGCATCAATCGGTAGTGCGTTGTTAGTGCATTTACAAATAGTCTTTGCCGGTGTTCTGGCCGGCTGTCTTGTCGGTATTCCGACCGGCTCATTGCTGAAGGGACACAAACAAGCGGCTCGGGTAGTCTTTGCGTTGGTCGATGTGATTCAGACAGTTCCTACGCTGGCAATGTTTACGTTTGTGATGTTAGTGTTCGGCTTAAACAATTCGACAGTGATTTTTTCTATTTTCCTTTACTCGCTATTTCCGATTGTCAGGAATACGTATACAGGAATTTCAGGTGTTGACCCCGGTATCATCCGCGCGGGGAGAGGTATCGGTATGACTGAGCTGCAAATTTATTTTACACTGGAGCTGCCTCTGGCTTTGCCGGTCATTTTATCCGGTGTTCGCTTGGCGCTGGTATCTGCGCTTGGAATTGCCACGACAGGTGTGTTGATTGGTGCCAGCGGCTTGGGCATGCCAATCTGGCGCGGTATACAGACCCGAAACATGAAGATGATGTTGTCGGGCGCCATACCTGTGTCGTTACTGGCAATTTTATTCGATGTGCTGCTGTCGGCTTTGGAAAAACGCCTTGTCAGAAAAAATCCGGCTAGTGGGTGATTGTGTCTTTTCAGGTCAAAGGGAGGAATGACTTATGAAACACGTTAAAAGATGGCTGATTAGAGGGTTAGTGATTGCAGGGGCGGTATTGTTTTTAGGCGCGTGCGGCAGTCAAGGCGGAAAGGTTACCATCGCTTCAAAGCAGTTTACTGAGAACATATTATTAAGTGAGATATACGCCCAGCTGATTGAGCACGAGACTGAGTTGGAGGTCGAACGGAAACAAAATCTTGGCGGGACGTCAGTCTGTTTCCCGGCAATGGAGAAAGGTGAAGTTGATATTTACGTTGAATACTCCGGTACAGCATATAATGAAATTCTTAAACTCTCCGATAGTACAGGTATGAGTGCGGATGAAATCTATGATATCAGCGTAAAAAAATTGAATGATGACCACGATATCACGATGTTTCAGCCGATTGGTATCAATAATACATTTGCTGTAGGGATGCTCCGCTCGAAATCGGAAGAGTTAGGTGTCACATCAATCAGCGACTTGTCAGAACAGTCTGATGAGCTGCGGTTCGGTGCCAACCATGTGTTTTATACAAGGGATGCAGACGGTTACGATCCGATGGTCAAATTGTATGATTTACATTTCAGCGAATCATTGAAGATGGATACATCGCTCCTTTATGATGCTATCAATCAAAATAAATTGGACGTGATGATTGTCTATGCAACGGACTCTTTGCTGAAAAAATATGACATGGTGATTCTGCAAGATGACAAAGAACTGTTTCCGCCGTATCACGGCTCGCCGATTTGCCGCAATGACACCTTGGAAAAATATCCGGAACTAAATGATGTGCTGGATTTACTAAAAGGGCGCATCGATGATGTAAAAATGCAGGAATTGGATTATGAGATAGACGTTAAAAACAAAACACCGGAGGAAGTTGCCAAAAAATTTTTAGCTGATGAAGGATTGGTGAAATAGCTGACTTAAGGAAACTTGTTGGGTAACAACAAGTTTCCTTAAGTATCTCCTGCATTCAAACGCAAGTTGAATTTCTAACGAAAATGATATAAACTTCACTTAAAACGATTAAAGAAAGAACGGAGCATAAATAGTGAAGCAGGAAAAAGAAAAAATGCTGGCTAAAATGGCTTACATGTATTACGTGGAAGGCAGGACACAGGCAGACATTGCAAAAGAATTCAATTTGTACCGGACAACTGTCAGCCGCATGCTTACGCAAGCCAGACAAGAAGGCATTGTGCAAATTGAAATAAAGAATTTCGATTCAACATTGTTTGAATTGGAAAGCTATGCTAAAAACAAGTACGGACTGACATATCTTGAAGTCGTACCAAGTGCAGACAGTGATTTTGAAGAAGAACAAAATGGCGATATGTTTTCAGTTGCCGCAGCCAATGTAATCAGGCGGGCGGTTCAAGAAAATCAGACTATCGGTGTTTCCTGGGGAGCAACATTGGCCAAGGCAATCGGGAAACTGGAAAAAAAACAAGTTCAAAATGTGACGTTCATTCCCCTTGCCGGCGGTCCCAGCCACATCAATTCCCAATATCATGTCAATACACTGGTTTACGAGCTATCACGAAAATTTCAAGGGAAGAATGTCTTTATCAATGCCAGTGTGGTACAAGAAACGGCACAATTAGCTGAAGGAATCATGCAGTCTAAATATTTCAGCCAGATCAGACAAGCATGGGATGAACTGGACGTGGCTATCGTCGGCATTGGCGGTCCTTTGCTGTCAGGAGCTAGCCAGTGGCGCGATCTTTTGAATACAGAAGACTATGCTGTACTGCAAGAAAATCAGGCTGTGGGCGACTGCTGCTGCCGTTTTTTTGATGAACACGGACAAGTGATTCAGAGTGATTTGTATCGTCGGACGATTGCAATAACTTTGGAACAGATAAAAAAAGTCCCGGTATCATTAGGGATTGCATCTGGAAAAGAGAAGGCCAAGGCGATACTTGCACTTTTGAGAAAAAAATATATCAATTCACTGGTCACTGATCAGGAAACATTGTTGCAGATTCTAAAAGAAGATGGCGATGAGGTGGTTTAAACCTCATCGTTTTTTTGTGTCGTTCAATAAATCGAGGTTACAATATGCACAAAAGTGCTTATTTTTTTTGACATACACTAATGTTGTTGACTGAACCGCTTTCAAATGTTAATTTAGTTACGATGAAACGATTAATATGTTACGTAAGAACTTCTTAACGTTTCGTAAACAAATGGAGGGGTGAGTAATGAGTGTTACACGGTCACAGCGAATTAAAAGTGTCTTGTTGGATTGGCTCCTGTTTTCTGTACTGATTAGACTGTTTTTTTCTGTATTAACGTATTTAAAGGTGCCTTACACAGGGACGCTTGTTGTTGGGGTACTGCTTTTGTCGGGAACAGTGCTATTTTTAGGAATTCCTTATTTTTTCGGCAATCAGACACTTGGCATGAAATTCGGCGGTTTGAAGTTTACTTTCAAGAAGGAACACCGGCTGTTTTATTATTCAGTTCGCTGGTTGGTTTCTTTCGGATGTCATGTACTGTTGCTGGGGATACCGATTGCTATCAATGTGTTTTTGCTGCTATGGAATAAAAATGGGCTGATATTACAGGACTATGTATTTAGCAAGACGATGTGTCTTGCATCATCGATTGAAATTTAATTATTTTATGGGGGAAGCAATTTATGAAAAAACTATTTGGTGTATTACAAAAAGTCGGCAAATCATTGATGCTGCCAGTGGCAACACTCCCGGCAGCTGGTATTTTAATGGCATTCGGAAACTTGTTTCATCAGGAAAGTCTGCTGCTCCAGTTTCCTATACTGAACGCGAACTGGTTTCAACTTGTTGCAAATGTGATGGAACAGTCAGGCGGCATCATTTTTGGCAATCTACCGTTATTATTTGCAATAGCTGTTTCCATCGGTTTGGCTAAAAATGACGGGTCAGCCGCTCTTGCCGGTGTTGTGGGGTATTTGATGATGAACATGGCAATGGGGGCATTGCTCAGTATTGATGCAGAAATGGTCGCTGCCAATGGTCAAAAATATGCGTTGATTTTAGGGATACCAACGCTTCAAACAGGCGTTTTCGGGGGAATTGTTGCCTGGGTAATCGCCGCTTCTTGTTTTAACAAATTTTACAAAACAGAGCTCCCGCCGTATCTCGGATTTTTCTCAGGCAAACGGTTTGTTCCGATGGTGACAGCGGTCTTTGCCCTCTTGGCTGCCGCAGTACTGTGTCTCATTTGGCCGCCGATTCAAGACGGCCTGAACGGTTTCTCATCAACAGTCATTGAAGCCAACAGTACGCTTGCTGCTTTTATTTTCGGTGTCATCGAACGGGCACTCATCCCATTTGGACTGCATCATGTCTTTTATGCACCGTTTTGGTTTCAATTCGGCAGTTACGAGTCAGTGACTGGTGCGATTGTTCATGGCGACCAGCAAATCTTTTTCCAGCAGATGAAAGACGGCGTTGCGCTGACGGCTGGTGCATTTATGACAGGGAAGTTTCCGTTTATGATGTTTGGTTTGCCGGCCGCTGCATTTGCCATGTACAAAGAGGCAAAACCTGAAAGAAAACTGATTGCCGGGGGTATTCTATTGTCCGGGGCGCTGACATCTTTTCTAACAGGTATTACTGAGCCGCTGGAATTTTCATTCCTATTTATTGCACCGGCGCTATATGGTATTCATTGTTTGTTGGCAGGGGCTTCTTTTGCTATCATGAATATTCTTAATATTAAAATCGGGATGACTTTATCAGGCGGATTGATTGATTTTCTGTTATTCGGGGTTTTTGTTAATAGAACACCGTGGTGGCTCGTGATTCCGGTGGGACTGGCTTTTAGCGTCATCTACTTTGCCGTGTTCCGTTTCATGATTCGCCAGTTTAATCTGGCAACACCCGGCAGGGAAAAAGACAGTGATGAACCGCAAGAAGTACTGGCAAGCAGTGACAATCTAGCAATCAGTTGGCAAATTATCGAAGCATTGGGCGGCAAAGAAAACTTGACATCCGTGGAAGCATGTATCACTCGGCTGCGGACTATTTTGAAAGACAATCAGCTAGTCGATGAAGGGTTGTTGAAACAACTGGGAGCAGTTGGTGTCATGCGTGTAGGAGATGGTTTTCAGGCAATATTCGGTGCAAAATCAGATGTGTACGCGACAACAATCAATGAAATCATTGACAACGGTATCGCTAAACCTGAGTTTGAACCGGAGACAGTACAAGTCCAACAGCCGGCAGACATACAAGTCAGTCTCAGCTGTATGAACTGCGAAGTGGTTGCACCTGTTTCTGGGGAACTAATCCCTATAACAGACGTGTGCGACCCGGTCTTCTCGGGCAAAATGATGGGCGACGGCTTTGCCATCATTCCCGACAGTTCTGAAATCGTGTCTCCTGTAGACGGCAAAGTGGTCAGCGTGTTTCCGACCCAGCATGCTATAGGTATAGTGACGAAAGAAGGATTGGAACTGATTATCCATGTCGGCATTGATACTGTTGACTTGAAAGGGAAAGGATTCCAAGTACTAGTTCATGAGGGAGATGAGATATATAGAGGGCAAAAACTATTCATCGTTGATCTTGATTATCTGAAGTCTCAAGGCAAAAACACATCGACGATAGTAGCCTTTTCGAATCTGGTCAACAGAGAAGTTAAATTACTGACTGACGGAGTAGTAAAAACGAATCAGCAGCACATTATTACATTTGCCTAATAACACAAACAAAGAAACCACCTATCCTGTTTATAGGTGGTTTCTTTGGGTAAGTTAATGTTGCAGGATTGAATGTATGTAACCTACTTATAATGATAATCATTCTCAGTTGAAAAGTCAAGCAATTTTTTCTTTTTCATTCAAAACAGATTACATATCAATTTCATTTGAGGATCTTAGTGTGAAAACATATATACTCAATATCAGAGGCAAGACTAGGAATAAAGGCTATTTTTGATATGGTGCAGGAAGATTTTGATATTATGTGGCACTTCATTTTTCTCCAGTATTTGAATGTCAAAACACGTCAATTTGCAGAATTGGCGTTTTTTCAATGGAGTGCTATATTATACATAAACGATATTAGAAAGTATGAGCATATAATGATGACCAGAGATGAGATATTACGGAAAATCCGCACACAAATCAATTTGAACGGGCACATAATCGGAGCGGTGGCAGGTGCGGGCATGACTGCGAACTATGCTGTCAAAGGTGGAGCAGATTTTCTGCTTGCTCTCAGTGCAGGCAAATACCGGGTAATGGGAAAAAGTTCGCTGGCAAGCTATTTTTGTTATGCCAACAGCAATGATGTCGTGATGAAACTGGGGAAAGAAGAACTGCTGCCGGCAATCGCCCACACGCCGGTTTTATTCGGCTTGTTTGCCGGCGATCCTTTTATTGATTTAGCACGCTATATGGCAGAGATAAAGGCGAGCGGCTTTTCAGGTATCGTGAATTTTCCGACAGTTTCTTTGATTGATGGTCAATTCAGAGAAGCCCTTGAAGAAGAAGGCAGCTCGTATGCTGCCGAAGTCAAAGCGATTGAAACTGCCCACTCACTAGATTTGTTTACCGTTGCTTTTGTGACTAATGAAGAAGAGGCTGTGCAAATGATAAAGGCTGGGGCTGACATCATTTGTGTTCACCTTGGTTTGACTAAAGGCGGCTTTTTAGGTGCCAAAAAATATGTCTCCATTGACGAAGCGCGCAAACTAGCAGACAGCGTGTTTAAAATTTGTGACGAGCTGCATTCGGACAGCATCAAAATGGTTTACGCAGGACCGGCAAACACCCCGCTTGACATGCAATATTTGTATCAAAACACCGCCTGTCAAGGATACATCGGCGGTTCGACATTTGATAGAATACCGATAGAAACAGCTATTTTCAATACAACGCAATCATTTAAGAGCTACGATAGTTTTGAGAAAAATGAGCTGATTGACAAACTGATTGAAGGAAACGGCAGCTCGTCTGATTACGCGGAATTTGTGACGTCTTATATAGAGGAACACTACATGAAAGAAGTACATTTAAGAGATTTAGCGCTGATTACTCACGTTTCTGATTCGTATTTAAGTGTGCGCTTCAAGGAAGAAGTCGGCATCAGTTTTACGGAATATCTTGTCCGTTTTCGCGTGAATAAAGCAAAAGAGTTGTTAGCCAAACAAAACCTGTCATGTAAACAAGTTGCCGCAGTCGTCGGTTACTCGGATTATGCGCAGTTTTCTAAAATATTTAAGAAGTATGTTAAGAGTACACCGTCAGAATATAAAAAGCGCCATGCCCATTCATAAAATAACCACAACAAAGCATAATCTAACCACATTTACATCACTGAAAAACAGCAGTAGAATTTAGTTGTAAGCGATCAACACTATCTACTGCTTTTATTTGGCCAAATGAACAGAGATAAAATCAGCTTGAAGGGAGAAAGATATGAAAACGATTGCGATTGCAGGAACTTTTGATACGAAAGCAGAGGAATATCTTTATGTCAAGTCTTTGGTCGAGGAATTAGGATTGCAGACGCTAATGATTCATACCGGTGCGTTTGCATCTCGATTCACGCCAGATGTGACCAATCAGGAACTTGCTCAGGCGGCAGGTTTTGATATCGAGGAAATCGTTAAGAAAAAAGACCGAGCACTGGCAACTGACATTTTGGCAAAAGGCATGCAGAAAGTCGTGCCGGAATTGTACAGACAAGGAAAGTTTGACGGCATTTTATCTTTGGGAGGCTCTGGCGGGACGTCCATGGTTACGCCAGCAATGAGAGCGCTGCCGATTGGTGTGCCAAAACTGATGGTATCAACAATGGCCTCCGGTAATGTTGAGCAATATGTCGGAACAAGTGATATCATCATGATGCCCTCGATTGTCGATGTGGCAGGTTTAAATAAAATCTCCAAAACTATTTTCAGAAATGCAGTTTTAGCTATAGCTGGTATGGTCGGCTTAAAGGAGAAGCTGCCCGCAGACACAGAGGAACAAAAACCGTTGATTGCAGCTTCCATGTTTGGCGTCACAACCCAGGGCGTAAACTTCGCCAAAGCGTACTTGGAAAAAAGAGGCTATGAAGTCTTGGTATTCCATGCTACGGGTACCGGCGGCAAAACGATGGAGTCTTTGATTGATGCAGGCTTTTTTAAAGGCGTGCTGGATTTAACCACGACGGAATGGTGCGATGAAATTGTCGGAGGTGTGCTGGCGGCGGGCTCTCACCGGTGCGAAGCAGCTGCAAAAAACAATGTGCCGCAAGTAGTATCAGTGGGCGCAGCAGACATGGTAAATTTTGGGCCGATAAGCACAGTACCGTCTAAATTTTCAGGTAGGAATTTATACAAGCATAATCCGACAGTGACTTTGATGCGTACAACCGTTCAGGAAAATGTGAAGGTCGGGCAAATGCTCGTTGAAAAATTAAACATGGCAGCAGGGAAAACGACTTTGCTGTTGCCGCTAAAAGGTGTTTCGGCAATTGACGCAAACGGACAGCCTTTTTATGGTCCAGAAGAAGACAGCGCATTATTTGAAACCTTACGAGACGGAATAAACCGTGACGTTGTCGAGCTGATTGAACTAAACAACAATATCAATGACCAAGTATTTGCAGAAGCTGCAGCTCAAAAACTGATAGATTTGATGACACTATAAAATAAACGAAAAGAGGAATAACTGATGAACAGACTGACGAGAGAAGAAAACATGGCTATCTTTAAAAAAGAGGTTGCCTCAGGAAATATTTTAGTCGGAGTGGGTGCCGGGACAGGGATTACAGCCAAATGCAGTGAGCAAGGCGGTGCCGATATGCTGATTATCTATAATTCAGGTCGTTTTAGAATGGCTGGAAGAGGTTCGCTGTCCGGACTTTTAGCGTATGGCGATGCCAATCAGATTGTTCAGGAGATGGGTGCTGAAGTGCTGCCAATCGTTAAAGATACGCCTGTTTTGGCGGGAGTTTGCGGAACCGACCCGTTCCGTGTCATGGATCTCTTCCTGAAACAATTAAAAGAACAAGGGTTCAACGGCGTGCAGAATTTCCCGACAGTAGGGTTAATTGACGGCAAGTTTCGTGCAAATCTGGAAGAAACCGGCATGGGGTACGATTTGGAAGTAGACATGATTCGTGAAGCACATAAATTGGATATGCTGACATGTCCTTATGTATTTGACCCTGAGCAGGCAAAAGCGATGGCAGAAGCAGGGGCGGATATTCTTGTTGCCCACATGGGACTAACCACTAAAGGTTCGATTGGTGCTGAAACAGCGCTGACCCTCGATGACTGCTGTGATAAAATCCGCGATATCATCGCAGCCGGACGTGACGTAAATCCTGACATTATGGTCATCTGCCACGGCGGCCCGATTGCTGATCCGGAAGATGCTGATTACGTCATCAAGCATGTTCCTGAAATCGACGGCTTCTTCGGCGCATCATCCATTGAGAGACTGGCATCTGAAAGAGGGATGACAGCACAAACAAAATCATTCAAAGCGATTAAAAAATAAGCCCCAAAATGCCAACAGCCCATATCCACTGACGGATACGGGCTGTTGTTTCTAGTCTGGCACTTATTTAATTTTTTGACAACACAAAGATATCTGAAAAGAGTTCAAACAGAGCGGCGAAAAAAGCGGCGATGCTGCGCAGTACTCTGTTTTTGATGTTCAGTGATTGTTGAAAATAGACAAAATCCCCATATGACATTGAAAACAATATACCAATAACAGCGAGAACCAGCACAACATCCAGTAACATGAGACAGCCCTTCTTTCGTTTTTGTTACTGAAAGTATAGCAAACATTCCAGGCAGATGAATCAGTCCCAAGTTGCAGTGGATAACGGACGAAAGACGGAAATTCATATTTGTTTGTTAAAAAAGCTGTTTGTTTATCCGTTTTCTTGTATAATAAATATATCTTTAAGAAAAAAGGCTGAAATGAGGAAGATGATATGATTATTACAACAACGAATACTATTGACGGCAAAACGATTTCAGAATACAGTGGCATCGTTTTTGGCGAAGTCATTACAGGGATTAATATGTTTAAAGATATAGGGGCAGGTTTGCGCAACGTTTTTGGCGGACGCTCAAAAGGCTATGAGGACGAACTGATGTCGGCACGGGCAGAAGCTTTGGAGGAGATGGCTTCACGTGCGGAACAGTTAGGGGCAGACGCCATTATTGGCATGAAGATGGATTACGAAGTACTTGGCAGCGATAATGGCATGCTGATGGTCACATGCAGCGGCACAGCTGTCATCACAAATTAGAGTGGTATTTCTGACACTAAGCTGAAATGTCTTTGATTATGTGTTGGCTCAAGCCGTTTATGCAAGGGAAGGAGGAACCGACAGATGAATGAGGCGATGAACACTGATAATATCGCACAGTTTGTTCAACAGCAGGGTTTTGATCCGGATGAGCAGCGGTACTACCTGTACGGGCAAATCGACTCGAAGTTTTCGACTTACCCTTTATTTACTGTTGATGAAAAGGAAGATTTAGAGATAAAGCATCTGTTATTGTTTTTTTCACCATCACAGCTGATTATTGCCTGTTTGGATCTGAGCGGCAATTTCACTGACAAGGTAATCCGAAAGACCGCAGATGAGATGCAAGCAGTAACATTTAAAAAAAGCTTCATGCTTAATACATTGACGCTGACAGTTGACGGAAAAACGTATGACATCAGCATTCCCAATAGGGTAGTAGCAGCAAAGTGGCAGAAGAAAAATCTATCCGAACTTATCAAAAACAATTTTTTTGACTTTATCAATAATTGAAAAAAGTGAGTTGACCTAATAGTGGTCAACTCACTTTTTTATCTTATTTAACTACTAGCACGTTACAATGGGCATGATTGACAACATACGAAGTGGTCGAACCGATAAGTATGCGTTCAACAGCATGGGTTCCAGTTGCGCCCATCACAATCAAATCCACATTTCTCGCTTTTGCATATTTGACAAGTTCTCTTTTCGGGCTGCCTTCCAATGTGACAAAGCTGATGCGTTCTTCGTCAAGACCTTCCACTTCAGCAACTCTCTGCCGGAACAGGTCCATCATTTCATTTGACTCGGTATTAGCATAATTGCTGAGTTCTTTTAATGTCATGGCGTCAAGAGAAGTTATCGCAATATTTTCAAAAACTTGCACAACAGTAATGTGGCCATCGTCTTCTTGAATCATGTTATTTGCGACTTTCAACGCTTCCTGCGATTGATGGGAACTGTCGAATGCAACAAGAATATGTTTACTTTTTTCAGTCATTGAAAACGCCTCCTTATAACTATATTGTATCACGTGAAAGACACGATGTAAAAGACGGCTCTGTATGTCTGCTCAATGAAAAATCGAGCTGGAAGCATTTTATTGTTTCATTCATCCTGACATCAAAATAACAGTCTTTATTATATAAAAGCATCTATATTTGATACAATTAAGATAGAAAGAAAAGAGGCGATTATCATGGGAAAAAGACAACGTGTTGATTGGCCAAGTCTGATTTTGGGTATCGTATTTGTTTTGGCCGCCCTTATGTCATTTAGGCTGCATCCAGCACAAAATGTGAGTATTCTTGTTAGTTTCTTTGTCGTCACAGTTATTTTCAGAGGTATCTACATGCTGAAAATCCGAAGCACGGTGAGAGAACTGTTCAGGGTTTCGGTAACGCCTTTGTTGGTCATCGGTGTCATAGACATTCTGATAGGTGTGTACTTTCTTTTCAATATAAGAAAAGGCGTGATGCTGGCGCCTTATGTATTTGCCTTGTGGTTTTTGATGGACTCCCTTTTCGGCTTGTTTGAACTTGGCTGGCTCAAACAGTTGTCGACCAGATTGTTTTGGGTTTCTTTGGTGACGAATGTGATTGGCTTGATTATCGGCATGCTTTTACTTGCTAAACCAATCGTATCATTAATGACATTATCGTTTATGGTAGGATTCTACCTGATGATTGCCGGTCTCGCGTATATCATGCGGGCTTTTTCGAGTTATTTATTTTAAAAATTCAAACCAAAGTCCCATTAACTAACACTTCATTTCATGTATGATGTATGTAAGATGATTCACAAGAATGGGGTGTTTAGTTGAGTTATATTGTGGCATTTGCAAGTATCAGCTTTTATAATCACTATCATGTCAAGCGAACGAAGCAGCTTTCTGATAAGATTAATATAGGACACTATGTCATCGGCTATATTTTTCTGTTTTATCTCGTTGTCACACTGAGGGAATTGATTGGTTTCCCAACAATTTCGCAATGGGGAAGAGAATTTTCGTCAAAAGGAACATTTATTTATCCGACAATTGATTTTTTGCTGTTTGATTCAGGGATTCAAACAAGCGATATCATCAACGGTCTTTTGTTTGTCCCGTTCGGTTTTTTTCTTCCAGTATTGTGGCAGAAGTATGACTGGCTTCTGCTGACGATTGAATGTACGTTGTCAGCGGCAGTAGTTGTTGAGATAGGCCAGCTGTTCATGGCTGAAGGGATGACAGATGTGAGTGATGTCTTAACGAGCGTTGTCGGAGGCATAATAGGGTGGGGATGCTACCGATTATTTCGCTCTGCCATACATCGAGTACTTGTTCCAGAACCAGGATACACCTTCAGCCGTTTTTTAGCAGCAGAGCCTTATGTGTATTTGCTGATTGCTGTCATCAGCGTGGTGTTATCGTAACGGGATAATTTTATTATGTAAACTTAAGTGAGGGAGAACACGATGCAATTAATCCATCCGGAAACAGAACACATTGCCGAGATTGCCGCTTTCCGTCAAGAATTTATTGACTGTCAAGACATTCTTCATGGCACCGGACAACTAGCTAAGTTTTCTTCCATCGAAAAATGGCTGACAACAATCCATAAGAACAACGGGCAAAAAACTCAATTTTTGATAGTTGGCAAAGACGACCGGCGTTTGATTGGTATGCTCCATGTTCAACATCGCCTGTCCGAGTTTGACACGCAATGGGGAGGACATATCAGATATTGTATCCGAAACAGCGAACGAGGAAAAGGTTTCGCCAAAAAAGCATTGATAGCTTCTCTCGATTACTGTCAAGACATCGGCCTAAAACGTGTGTTACTGACATGTAACAGTGAAAACAAACCGTCTGTCCGTGTGATTGAAAGCTGCGGTGGAAAACTGGAAAATACCATACGACTAAACAGAAAAAATATTAAAAGATATTGGATTCCATTAAACGAGAAGGAGAAAACATGTTTATAGAACAGGAACTAGCCAACTTTAAACCCAGTGGACAGTTGGAAAAAGATATAGTGCGGTTATTTCGTGATTATGATATGAATGAAACAGCAGATCATGTATTACGGGTGACAAAAGCGGCAGAAACCCTTGCAAACCAATATGGTCAAAATATCGGGGCTGCCCGGACAGCAGCGCTGCTGCATGACATAGGCGGCATTATTCCGCAGAATCAGATGGTGACAGAAGCTGAATACTATCAACTGGCAGTTTTTCCAGAAGAACGAGAGTTACCAATGCTGTTGCACCAACGCCTTTCCCGCATAATTGCCGAAAAAGTGTTTAACATCACAGATCAACACGTTTTAAACGCTGTGTCATGTCACACCACACTCAAACACTCTCCTACAACAATGGATATGCTTGTGTTTATTGCTGACAAACTGGAATGGGACCGCAAACACCGTGCCCCTTATTTAACTGATCTTCAAAAAGCATTGGACAATTCTTTGGAGCAGGCGTGCATCTGCTATATTCAATGGGTGGTTTCAACAGACTTGCTTGTTCTTCACCCATGGTTGGATGATGCTGTGAAGTGGTTTGGTCTTGATATTTGAAAGAATATTTGATTTCCAGCTTTACAGCCCGAGAACGGCTGCAAAGCTGGTTTAGTTACGAATAGAACAAATGAAGAAATAATATTATTGTGCTAAAATTTGTTGAAACGGTTATATTTTAATACAATAAATCATAAATGACAAAAATAGACCAACAACTATCATGTCACAGGGTTTTTAGTTTCTATTTCCATTAGCTCTAAAAATATTTTTGACTTCAAGACGTCATTAAAATCTTTATAACTTTCAATTGGAATTCTTTTTATTTCACCAGTTAAAGGGATAAAATCATTGATGTGACAGACTGTCAAGCCGGCCTTATTAGCAGATATGACTCCATTCATCGAATCTTCAAAAACTATAATATCTTTCTTTTTGGAAGTAGTTAACGCTGCAGCTTTTTGAAATATTTCTGGATGTGGTTTTCCTTTAGACACGTCATCTCCACACAAACTAAAGGAAAAAATATCTAAGATGTCTAGCTTATTTAATATATGATGTGTCTCATTACGTAAAGATGATGTTGCAACTCCACAAATTACATTATTATAGCTACACCATGACACAAACTTAAGGACACCTTCATTTAATTCAAAATCAGCATCTGAAATAAGCTCCGATCTTTTAATCATAAATTTCTTGAACAATAAATCAAAAGGGAAAGAATCGCCAAAATAATGAAGAAATTCTCTTTTTATTTGGTTTGTCGGCTTTCCTAAAATACGTTTATAAAAATCCAATGTGATACTATATTTTTTTTCTGCCAATAAATTTTCCCAAATATGATAATATTTTTTTTCAGAATTTATTAGTGTGCCATCCATATCAAAAATAATTGTTTTCATTATTGACCTCTTTTCTTTTAACGAACAGTGACTTTATTTTTCATTTTAACATATAACATAAATGCTCACTTGATTGTATAAGAGTAGAAATGTCAAACGTACTCTGCCATTTTTACTCTTACTTAGAATGGTAATTCAGATAATAATCTCCTACAATAATAATGTAAGCGCTTATATATTTGTTAACAGGAGGAGAAAAATGGAGAAGAAAGTAGCACAACCTAAAACTCTGCGCGTTCGTATTCAGAAAATGGGCGGTTTTCTAAGTGCAATGGTCATGCCTAATATTGGTGTTTTCATTGCATGGGGCTTATTGGCAGCATTTTTTATTCCAACTGGCTGGACACCAAATGAACACTTGAATGAGTTGGTCGGTCCGATTTTAACTTATTTATTACCAATATTGATTGGTTATGTTGGTGGTTATAATGTTTATGGTAAACGAGGCGGTGCAATCGGTGCTCTTTCAACTATGGGAGTAGTAATAGGCGCTGATATCACCATGTTAATCGGTGGCATGATTATGGGTCCGATTGGTGCGCTTATAATAAAGAAAGTTGATAGTCTTTTCAAAGGAAAAGTAAAACCTGGTTTGGAAATGTTGGTGGACAATTTTTCTTTGGGAATTGTCGGGTTTATTATTGCTATTTTAGGATTTTTAATTGTTGAGCCGATTTTTGGTGTAATTTTAGCTTTTTTATCTGCTGGAGTAAATTGGTTAACGGACCGAAACTTAATTCCATTGACAAGTATCTTTGTTCAACCTGCACAAGTACTATTTTTAAACAATGCCATCAATCATGGTATTATGGTACCGTTGGGACTACAGCAAGTAGCAGATACTGGAAAATCGATTTTATTTTTGGTTGAAGCTAACGGTGGTACTTGGACTGGACTATTACTGGCATTTGCTTTCTTTGGAAAAGGAATTTCAAAGAAATCCGCCCCTGCGTCTACTTTAATTATGTTTTTAGGCGGAATTGGCGAAGTAGCGTTCCCTTATGCACTCATTAAACCTGTCACAATATTGGGACCAATGCTTGGTAACATGGCTTCTCTTGCAATAGCTCAATTATTTAACGGTGGAACAGTTGGCGCAGTCTCACCAGGGAGTTTTCTAGCGCTATTGATGATGACACCAAAAGGAGCATTCGTTGTCAATATTACTTGTTACGTCGTTGCGACGTTGGTATCTTTTTTAGTTGTTGCATTTTTCTTGAAATTAGATAAAACACCTGAAGAGGCAGTTAGTCTTGATACTGTTCAATCTACAACATCAGTTGATTCAGTTTTGTATACGGCACCATTTACAGCAACTGGGACAAAGATTGAACGAGTTATAATAGCTTGTGATGCCGGAATGGGATCAAGTGCCATGGGTGCATCAATGCTGAGAAGTAAAGCGAAGAAAGCAAATCTTCATGAAGTAACTGTTGAGAATGTCTCAGTAGACAATATACCAAATGATGTTGATCTGATTATTACAAGTGAAAACCTTGAAGAACGTGTTAAGAGCCTATTTCCAGATAAAAGTGTCCCTATTTTGACTATTAAAAATTTCCTTAACAATGAGGAATACGATCAGTTTATTCAGTTTATTAAAGAAAGCTATGATTAAAAATTAAAATCTGAATGTAGTTGCACAACAGGGAGGTAATAACTCATGTACATTTCAAAGCGTGTAAAAGTTATAACTCTGCTTTTTATAGAATCTAGAGAAAATCTCTCTGTGAAGGAGATTGCATCCAGATTAGAATTAAGTGAAAGAACAGTGTATAGAGAACTTGAAGGGGTTCGTTCTTTATTGAAATCTTATAATTTAGAACTGACTACGATTCCTAATGAAGGAATGTTGCTGCAAGGAAAAATAGAAAATATTTCTAAACTAGAAGATGAATTAATGCAGGAGTCTCATATTGATAATTATAAAATTGAAGAGCGGGTTGAGCTGGAAACGCTAAAAATAATAACAGAATCTTCTTTTATAAAATGGGAAGCAGTTTCATCTTATATAGATGTTTCCCTATCCACTAGCAAAAAAGACCAAAACCTGATTAGACAATTTTTGAAAAAAAGAAATTTAATTTTAATTAGTAAAATGGGAGAGGGCATTCGAATAGATGGAAAAATATATCACAAACATATTACCATCATGGATATCTTGGTGAAAAATGTAGAATTTGCTAATCTTTTCAAATGGTTAAAAGACAATGATTTACAAAAATCTATTTTTTTAAAGATTATGAATGACAGATATGACAATAGTTGTCAAGAGGCTTTTAAAATTGTAAAAAAAATAATTTTATCAGATGAAGGCGACGCTATTAATGACATTGATTTGATTGAGTTTATTATTTTATTCGGTTGCTGGATAAGAGAATTAATATTGGATGAGGATTTGACATTTGATCAGGAGATAAAGCACGTATCTGATTCAGAAAGACAATTATGTCACTCATTATTAGGAGAGCTTGATTATAGTGTGCCTGATGAGTGGCGTAATTATTTAAGTTGGTTAATTCAAATATATTTTGGTGATCAAAAAAGCAACAACCAAATTAGAAATCAAAGATTCACGAATAAAGTTAAACTGTTTATTCAGAATGTCGAAGAACAGCTTGGAATAAAATTGATGGAAAATTTAGAGTTATTTACCGGGTTGCAAAATCATTTGGTCAAAGCTGTTAATAGAGTAAACACTGGTGTATCTATAAGAAATCCGTTAAATCGAGAAATTAAACAAAACTATCAAAGCTTATATGCTATTGTTACTAATAGTGTTAATAAAGTTTTTGGTCTAAATTTTTTTCCTAATGATGAAATTGGCTTTCTTGTGTTATATGTCGCAGTTGCGTTGGACAAACTAGTTGATAAATCGTTTAGAGTATTAATTGTTTGTTCAAGCGGAATGGGCTCTTCGAAAATGCTGGCCAACCGGTTAGAGAGAGAAATCCCTGAAGTCTATGTCAAAAGGCTCACGTCATTAATGGAGCTTCGCAATATTGAGTTAGATGAATACGAGTTGATTCTTTCCACTGTTCCCCTCTACTTAAAAAGACATGAATATATGCAAGTGTCACCATTACTAAATGAGAATGAAATTCAAATTATTCGTCAAAAGATTGAAAATCATAAATACACGAGTTTAGCATTACTCCAAAGTACAGATAAATCTGCCTCCAGAAAAATTTCTAATAAATCAATTGACCAGTTGTATGAGTTTTATAAAAGTTCCAAATATGCAGTCGATTTGTTGAAAAGTTTAGACTTGAAGTCCATCAAAATCAATTCGCATCATCAATTGAAAAATGAGATTTTGGACATGTTACTCAGAAAAAATTTTTTGAGCAGTTCTTCAGCAGAGATTGCTTCAGCTGATTGGTCGCAGAATTATTTTCATGTGCCAAATAAAAAATATGCCATTTTAAATTGTCCGACAACCAAAAATGTATCCAGTTTATTAGTTATTGATGTTGAGTATCAGACGGCGGATGAACAATTAACGAAAGTGATTGTAATTGTTCATCCGGCCAAAGCTAATCAGAAATCAACTGCATTGTTGAGTAATTTGATAATTTCATTGATTACTAACGAAGAAGCAGATGTTGTTATTAGGGCAAACGATTTTGAATTACTTCAACAATTTTTTGCAGAAGAATTAAGATGCGTACTCAATGACATTTTACTGTAAGGAGAGTTCTATGCGAGTTTTTGAAGAGAAGAATATCAGACTAAATCAACAATTTAAAACAAAAAAAGAAGCAATCATTCAAGCCGGTACTGTTTTAGTTGAGAACGGCTATGTTGATTCTTCTTACATAGAAGATATGTTAAAACGTGAAAAAGAGGTTTCAACTTATATTGGTAACAATGTTGCGATACCACACGGAATCGTTAAATCTGTTGACAAAATTCACCATTCAGGTATCTCTTTTTTGCAAGTACCAGAAGGCGTTTCTTATGAAGAAGGGATAGCGTATTTAGTAATCGGGATTGCTGGTAAAAATAATGAGCACCTTGAAATTTTAGGAAAAATAGCAAATGTGTGTTCCGATATTAATAATGTTGAAATGCTTCGATTTGCAAAAGACAAACACGAGATAATGAAGATTCTTAAGGAGGTCATTTAGTAATGAGAGCTGTTCATTTTGGAGCGGGGGCGATAGGTAGGGGCTTTATAGGAGAGCTGTTGCATGACTCAGGATATGATATTACTTTTATTGATGTTAGCGAAGAATTAGTTAATCAAATTAACAAGACAAATAGCTACGAACTATATTTGATTAATCATAATTATGAAAAAAAAATTATCAACAATGTCAAAGCATTGTCTTCAATTTTACATTTTGACCAGGTCACACAAGAATTGAAAAAGGCAGATATTATTACTACAAGTGTTTGGGCAGATAACTTATCCAAAATTGCCCCTCTTATTCTAGATGGTTTAATACAGAGGAAAGCTGAAAATAAACCAGTAGTTAACATTTTAGCTTGCGAGAATGCTCATTTTAATAGTGAAATTTTAAAAAATGAAATTTTAAAAGCGGACTTCGAAAACAGTATTTCAAACGCTATTGATTCAATCGCTACATTTCCTAATACAGCGATTGACAGGATGGTATTTGACAAAAATGTTAATGGAAAGCATGTCGTTTCAATTGGAGATGATTTTGAGCTTGTAATTGATTCAACGCAATTAGCTATACCAGATTCCAAACCTATTAAGGGAGCAATCTATACTGACAATTTACAACAGTTTTTAGAGCGCAAGTTATATATTATTAACTGCGGCCATGCATGGGCCGGATACATCGGTCATCTTTTAGGGTATGAGATTATCCAAGATGTCTTTCTTCGTGAAGACTTAGTTTCTCAGGTAAGAAAAACTATGATGGAATCTGCAACATTATTGAGAGAAAAATATGGATTTGAGATAAAAGATTTAGAAAATTATATAGATTTCGCTATACGCAGATTTCAAACGCCTGGTGTAAAGGATACCATCAATCGTGTGAGTCGTTCTCCAATTCGAAAACTGCATCCGTCGGATAGATTAGTAGGCCCCGCTATACAGTGTCAAAAGTTTGGCTTGCCTAATGAACAATTATTAAAAGGGATTGCAGCAGCACTTTTATTTTTTAATCCTCAGGATGAACAATGTATAGAAATGCGGAAATTTATCCAAGAAAATGGGATTGAGAAAGCTATTACTGAATACACAAGTATAACAAACGAAAGCAGTATGTTTCAAAAAATTTTAAATTATTATCATCAATTAAGAGAGGACGCTCAGACTTTTATTAAAGGAGAATTTTTATGAAATTGCAAGTTGCTTTAGATGAACTTAAATTAAATGATGCTATAAAATTAATAGAAGATATTCGGGAATATGTCGATATTATTGAGATTGGCACACCATTTATCATTGCTGAAGGAGTACATGCAGTTAGAAAATTTAAGGAATTATTTCCAGAAAAGGAAATATTGTCTGATGAGAAAATTATGGATGGGGGATACTTTGAAGCAGAACTTGGTTTTGAGGCAGGTGCAGATTATGTAACAGTTTTAAGTGTAACAGATAATTTAACTATTCAAGGATGTCTTAAGTCAGCAAATGAACAAGGGAAAAAAGTAGTTGCAGACATGCTCTGTTGCGCTGATTTATCAACAAGAGTTCAAGAGTTAGAGAGTATGGGAGTCCATATTTTAGCAGTTCACACTGGTGCAGATCAGCAAGCAGAGGGACGGCGTCCAATTGATGACCTAAAGCTAATGAAAACGTTGGTCAATAAAGCTCAAGTTGCTGTAGCTGGCGGTATCAACAGCAAGACTGTTAAGGATTATGTTGCGCTAGATCCGGACATTATTATTGTAGGGTCTGCAATTTCAAATGCTTCTAACCCGGTTGAAGAAGCAAGATTAATCAAAGCTGCGTTGAAGGAGAGAGTGTGATAAAATGTCAATTCAATCAAACTTAATTTCAATTATTGAAGAGTTGTTGCAAAATACTAAACAGATTAGTAATGATGATTTACTACAATTAGAAGAAGTGATAATAGATGCCAAGCGAATATTTATAGCTGGAGCAGGTAGGTCAGGATTTGCTGCTCGAGCGTTTTCAAATAGATTAATGCATCTAGGTTTTGTTGTTTATTTTGTTGGTGAACCAACAACTCCAGCCATAAAAGAAGGCGATTTATTGATTATAAGCTCGGGCTCCGGTGAAACAGCTTCTTTAGTAGCAATGGCTAATAAGGCTAAAGCTCTAAATGTTACACTTGGCACACTGACTATTTACCCAGAAAATAGTATAGGTAAGTTGGCAGATGTTGTCGTAAAAGTCCCAGGAGCTTCTTCAAAAACTGACGAATCTACAAGTAAATCAGTTTCCATTCAACCAAACGGCTCGTCATTTGAACAAATGAGTTGGCTTATTTACGATAGTATAGTTGTTGAGCTAAAAAAAATAAAGAAACAAACTCAAACCGACATGGACAACAGACATGCTAATCTTGAATAAAGTTTAAATGAAGTGTATACTCTTTGTTTAGAAAGAAATAACAAGCAAATTAGCGACATCTCCTTACCTTAGTTATTGTTTTAAGGAGAGAGGGATAATTTGCTTGTTATATTTTTAAACATCAATAGGTTTACATAATATAAATTAAACGAAGTTAATATCGGACGGTATATGTCAAGACCAATCGCAACATCTTAATACTAATTTAACAATTAAGATAACTATTTTCATAGGAATAAATTGAACGTTGATTTAAATGCTTATGACTGAAATTAATCAACTATAGGATAACATTTTCTTTCATTTTATTTAGTTTTAAATACTCTAATTTGAATCGATAGCTTGCAGATTTCCATTTTAGTACTTTTTTTTGGACGTAGATTCAATGTGTATAAGCCATATTATTAAGCCCCCAAAAATGAAATAGATATCAAAATGTGAATGATTTGCCCACGTTTTTACGGAAGGCTCATTCACAATGCCGTCTTCATTACCTTACAGCAATTTAGGTGAGTATCCCTATTTTTAGGGGTATCGTTGTTGATTTATATCACATCCCCAATTGGCTTAAATTAATTATTCAAAATAATAAAAATATAAATCATTAAGAGTAATTGGCGAATAAGAAAATTGATGGATGCCTGCTGTCATTAAAGCATTGATAATCTCAGTCAATTGGGCTTCCGTTTCAACAGAGATATAGCTGGTACCATTGGGTAAGCAGACGACTTTAAAATCAGCTAAGGTTAACAGTTTTTTCTTACTGGTAAATCTGACAACCGGCCGCTCAGCTTGACCCTTCACAATTTTTTTAGTGAGTATCCCATCTTTTAAAAAGAAAATGATATCGGAAAAAACCGTTAAGTTTTCTAATAAATGAGAAGCAATGATTATCCCTTTTCCTTCTCTTTTTTTTTCGATTAGAACTTGTGAGATAAGAGCAACGTTTGAAGGATCCAGTCCATTCATGACTTCATCCATTAACATGTAAGGAGTGTTAGCAACAATCTGCATAGCAAAACATAATCGCTGCCGCATCCCTAGTGAATAGTCACCAACTTTTTTGTGACAATAATCCGTCATTTTTAATTCTTCAATAACTTTTTGAGGACTAATAGCTGTCTGATGCCACATATTTTGATAAATTTTCAGATGATCCATACCAGACAAATAATTATATAAATCATTTTGATCCGGCATCATCGTGATTAAGCGGTGAATTTTCTTCTCTTCCCTTCTGTTTTTATAGGAGAGTTTGTCTATTTCAATCTGACCGCTGTTGGGCACAAGATAATTCATTATTCCTCTCATTAATGTAGATTTGCCAGTACCATTAGGAGCCACAAGTCCGATAATTTCTCCTCTATCAAGAGTAAAACTTAACTTGTTTAATATGGTTTTCCCTTTAAAATCAACGACTAAATCTTTTACTTCAATCAAATGAATCGCCCCATTCTTCGAGATAATAAGTAGCTGCTGACTAGCAAAACGGATAACAACAGTCCTAAAACCAAAACCATCTGTTGAACGTTTAAGGATTGAGTGACATATAAATAATTGGCATGTCCTGTCACAATATCGCCAATCTTGGCAAAAGTACTTGGCAGCCACTGAACAGGAAAATATTCTCCAATTCCCCGTCTAAAATACACAGGTTCCAACAAAAATAAGCAAATAGGTGCTATTATATTCAGCCCTTCATACGGCAACACCTGGCTCAGTAAAACAATGCTGAAAAAAATAATGAAGACAATCAGCCCTAACAAACTCCCAAAAACAAGCAGATATTTAGCTATTGTCATTGTATGAAAAGCACCGTCGTTTAGGTAGTTATTGTTATAAATCATGACCGGTAATTTCAGAGAACCTACACCATACTTGATACTAAGAATGAAAAAAACTGGCAACAAGGCTAAGATTGTTAGCAAAAACCCGAACAGAACAGCAATTAATTTACTAAGAATGCGTTCCATAGGGAGCAATGGATAACCGGCAGCCAAAGACTGGTGACGGAAATCTTTGACAACAACATCTGCCGACAGCAAAACTGTCGAAATAATGATGACCAGAGGCAGTAAAACGGAGCTTTCTCTGACCAGTGTCTGTAGAGCCGTTCTTTCTTCAAAAACATTTACTGACAGAGGAACCTCGCTTCGAGCAAGAGCCTTATATTTAACTGCCTCTCTTTTAGAGGCATAGTGACCATCGTAGTGGGCAAAATAATTATTCAACGTATAATAACCAATTGGGTAACGCAAATCTTCCGTTATCTTTGCATTATATATATTATCCGTAAACTCATACCATTTTGACGTTTCCTCAGCGTATTTTTGATAATCCCTTTTTGAAAAGCTGTCAATCCTTTCAATATCCAGCTGATTCCATTCAGGAAAAATTTCAGTAGCAAAAAACACTAACGGATGTGTCCCTTCATCAAGCTGTACTTGTTCTAAAAACTCTTGCCTATCGGCTAGCGCCATTTTAGTTTGAGTTAAATTCACTTTTTCAATAGGATCGTACTTTGGTGCCACTTCAAAAGTATAAAAAAGTCCTAGTAACAAAACAATAATGATAATGTAGCGGTTTTTAACGGAAGACAGCAGGGTTTTCAATTCCATCTTTAGATAGTTTTTCATCTCTGGCTCTCCCTCCTGTAAACCGCATTTCTAAACAGATAACTCAACAATAGAATGATTGCCAGGCTCCACACCACCAAAACAAGCATTCCAGTCACAATAGTTCCCCTGGAATCGGTTGCTAAAAAATCACCGTGCAAAACCTCCACCGGGTTGAGATAAATCATTGGGAACCCCCATAATTTTGCTGCTATTTCCGGCATTAAAAAGCGGATACCATAAAGTCCCAACAATATAAATAAGGTTAAGTAGCTGTTTTTCGGATAAAGTCCATATAATTGTGTAAAAGATAAAAGGCCATGTAACAGCCCTTTTACGGTACAATGTTTTTAACCACAAAAACATACCTAGGAGGACTTTACATGACCCAAGTACATTTTACACTGAA
>NZ_NGKC01000012.1 GCF_003987655.1 Vagococcus acidifermentans
AATTAAAAAGAGATAAGGCTGTGAGCGGTTGGTGGTCATTTGAAAAGCCCCTTTTAAGGGGCTAGCGAGTGGTGAGCCCTTCTAGGGCTGTTAAAAAGCCACCCGTTTTCACGGGTGGATATTTACTAAAAAAAATCGAAATTGCATATATTAGATGGGACTTTTCTTTTAATAACAGTGTTTTATTTAACGCCTCTTTTTTTTGGGCGTATTCAGTTGGTTTTAAGTGCGTGTTTTTATTCTTTCCCTTACCATGGTGATTGTCGACAAAAAATATGTAAAAAAAGGAGTACCAATGATTATTTTAGAGCATGTGAGCAAATGCTATGTGACTGATAATCAATCAAAACCAGCGCTGAAAAATGTAAATTTACAGATTGAACAAGGGGAATTATTCGGCATCGTCGGAGAGAGCGGTTCAGGCAAATCAACTTTACTGAAATTGTTGATAGGACTTGAAACACCCGATACAGGCCACATCGTGATTGACGGAACAGACCAGAACGAACTGAGCAGACAGGAGAAACTGGCGAGAACACGTGCGATGAGCATGGTCTTTCAGCAGTTTAATCTGCTGTATAACCGCACAGTTTATGACAATACAGCTTTGCCGCTGACGCTGCAGGGAAAGACGGATGATCATCAAGTGATGTCGTTGTTGCGGTTTGTCGGGCTTGCCGATAAAGCGGCAGCGTATCCCAAACAGCTCAGCGGAGGGCAGAAACAGCGTGTCGCCATTGCGCGCGCGCTGGTGACGAATCCGTCGTATTTATTGTGTGACGAACCGACCTCTGCTTTGGATTTAAACGGCAAAGACGATGTTATCCGCTTGCTGAAGACGGTCCACCGGAAATTCCGTCCCACGATTATTCTAGTAAGTCATGAACTGGCTGTCATCAAAAAATTATGCACCCGCGCGGCTATCTTCGACCAAGGCACGTTGACAGATGTCATCGCCCTGCCTGAAGTCAGCGGTGAACGGTCTTTTGATTCGTATGCGGAGAGAGCCAAGGAAGTGTTGCTGTCATGATGGTGTATATGGAGCGGCTGCAGTATTTTCAGGCGGACATAGTGACCTCTCTGGCAGAAACCGGCATGATGGTCGGCCTCTCGGTAATCGCCGCGGTACTGGCAGGATTGCCGCTTGGTACGGTTATTTTTCTCAGTAGACCAGCCGGTGTGTATCAGAACCGCTATCTTTACAGGGTAACCAATGCTTATGTCAATATTGTCCGTTCGTTCCCTTTTCTGCTGCTGATTATCACCTTGATTCCTTTTGTTCGGTGGCTGATTGGACGCTCATTTGGTACGCTGGCAGCTTCGATTCCGTTGTCGATTGTGGCAGTTGCATTGTTTGCCAGAAGTGTTGAACAGGTCTTTCTGGATGTGCCGCAGGAAGTCCTAGATTTGGCACGCACGCTTGGGGCAAGCAAATGGCAGCTTGCGACCAGCTTTTTACTTGTTGAGGCTTGTCCCGGCTTGATTTTGTCGCTGACATCAGTGACGATCAGTATGATTTCTTATTCAACGATTGTGGGCGTAGTAGGCGGCGGCGGGATTGGCGATTTTGCCATTCGCTATGGCTATCAGCGTTATGAAACCGATATGATGTATACGACCATTGTTATCATGATTATCGGTGTGATGTTGCTGCATGTGTCAGGCACGACGCTGGCACAGGCATTAGATAAACGAAAATAAACTGGAGGAAACATGATGAACAAACGACTATTTAGCATTCTGGCGGCAAGCACGCTGCTGCTTTTCGGACTGGCTGCTTGCGGCAGCAATGACAGCGGTGAAACGACTACAACATCCGCTAAAAAAGAAAACAAGGTAATCAAAGTGGCGTCACATTTGCCGCCAATGACCGATGTGGTCGAACTGGCAGGAGATGTGCTTGAAAAAGATGGCTGGCAAGTCGAGCTGATTCAGGTGAGCGACAATATCCAGTACAATGAACTGGTCAATCATAAAGAAGCGGACGCCAGTTTTGCCCAGCATGAACCTTATATGCAAATGTACAATAAAGAGAAACATGGCAATTTGACGGCTGTCCAAAAAATTTACAATGCTAAAGTGGGGTATTACTCAAAACAATTCAAAAGCATTGACGAGCTGCCGGAAGGTGCAAAAATCGCCATTCCGAATGATTTGCCTAACGAAGGCCGCGCACTGGCGATTTTAAATGAGGCAGGGCTGATTAAGTTGAAAGACGGCGTCGGTTTTGAGGGCACGGTCAAAGATATTGAAGAAAATCCGAAACAATTTGAACTGGTCCCGCTTGACCTGTTGAACCTGCCGGAAGCTTATAATGAAGATGACATCGCAATGACATACAACTATCCGACATATATCGCGAAAGTCGGCTTGACACCGAAAGATGCGATTCTGCTTGAAAAAACCATTGACGAGCGCTTTGCCATCTCGCTCGTAGCCAGAGAAGACAACGAGGCATCCGAAGCGATTCAGGCATTGAAGCAGGCGATGACCAGCGAAACAGTGAAAAAGTTTCTTGAAGATAACCATAGTGACACACTTGTTCCGGCATTTTAATCCCAAAAAAAGTGTCTGCAGCTGATTTTCATCAGTGCAGACACTTTTTACAGGTTTGGCAGATTAGTTAGCCGAGTCCTTCGTCAAATGTACGGTAATCGCTTGTTCTTTGTTATCGCGGACGATGGTCAGCTTCAATTTATCGCCGACTTCTTTGCTGTACAGGACAGACTGCAAGTCGGATGTGTTAGCAACTTCTTTGCCGTCAGCTTTGATGATGATGTCCAGCTGTTTCAGCCCGGCTGCCTCTGCTGCCGAACCTTTCATGACTTCGCCGATTATGACACCGGAAGTCGGACTGTTTTCATCCAGATTCAAAGAGTTGTCACGGTCATACGCTCTGGCAGCCGCCAAATTGCTCATGCTGATTCCCAGTACCGGACGGACGACTTTCCCATTCCTTTCCAGCTGATTGATAATGCTGATGACATCATTGCTCGGAATGGCAAAGCCCATCCCCTCTGCCGAGACACCGCTTGAAGCTGCGGCAATCTTGCTGGAGTTGATACCAATCACTTGTCCCTGTACATTCACCAACGGACCGCCTGAGTTGCCGGGATTGATGGCCGCATCGGTCTGAATCGCATTGATGCTGATAGTTTCGCCGTTATCATCGGTGTTGGTGATGTTCCTGTTTTTCGCAGATACGATACCTTGGGAAACTGAGTTGGCAAATGTCGTTCCTAGTGGCGAGCCCATGGCCAGCGCCGGCTCGCCGACATTGATTTTGTCGGAGTCGGCAAATTCTGCGACACCTTCCACATTGCTGTCATCAATTTGCAGGACAGCCAAATCGCTGTATACATCGGAGCCGATGATTTTCGCCGTTGTTTTTTCCCCGCTGTTCAGCATTACTTCCACCTGATCGGCACCGGCAATCACGTGATTGTTAGTGACGACATAGGCTTTGCCGTCCTCTTTTTTGTAAATGACTCCGCTGCCTTCGCTGCTTTTAGTCAACTGGTCTTCTGCTGATTCAGCCGTTCTGCCGAACAAGCTGTCAAAGCCGTTGCTTGATTGTTCCTGCAGGTTGATGACTGACACCACTGCCGGTTCCATTTTTTGCACCGCTTCAGTCACTTCGCTGTTGATATTGTATTGCACATTGCTGACCTGAGTTGTTGTTTGATTTGAAGTATTCGTGGTGTTAGTGTTGCCGGTTTGATTATTGTTGACAAGATACAGACCGCCAAAGGCTAAGGCACCGCCAAGCAATCCGCCAGCTAGAGATATGGCAAATCGTTGAAATAGTCCATTATTTTTTTTATGTCCATGAAAATCCGGTGTGACATCTTTCCGTTTCATAATTATCGGTGAAAGTTCACCTTGCCTCCTTTTTATCTCTTCTTACATACATTATACGTTTTCTATACACTTAAAGTCTAATACTGTTATTTGAAAAATATTTGAATTTATGAAGATTAAAAAAGTCTTTTTTGTGAAAATAGATAAAAAACGATGAATCACACAGACTTTCCGTGCCCTTTTCCACAAACAGGTTATCCACAGATGCGGATAACCTGCTTTTTAAGTGAAACAAAAATAGAGGATATGTGCATAACTCTGTGGACAAATGTGGATAACCAGCAGAAAAGATGATAAACTATAAGAATAAATAACGAACGGAGTCAACAATGAAAATAAAATTAGTCACAGTTGGAAAATTGAAAGAAAAATATTTGAAACAAGGAATCGCTGAATACACCAAACGCTTGACCCGCTACGCCGCAGTCGACATCATTGAAGTACCCGATGAAAAAGCACCGGAAAACTTGAGCGACGCCGAAATGACGCGTATCAAAGACATCGAAGGCTGTAAAATACTGGCCAAGCTGTCTGACAGAGATGTCGTGTTTGTCTTGGCAATCGACGGTAAACAGCTAAGCTCGGAGGAGTTTTCGAAAGAAATCGAACAGCTGGGGATACAAGGGAAAAGCCAGATTGCCTTTGTTATCGGTGGCTCGCTCGGATTGTCGGATGAGGTTTTGAAGCGCAGTGATGCACAACTTTCATTCGGCAGATTGACTTATCCACATCAGCTGATGCGGCTAGTGCTGGTGGAGCAGATTTACCGTGCGTTCAGGATTATGAAGGGGGAACCGTATCATAAGTGATGCGGTTTTTTGAAATATGTGGATAAAATATATATTTGGTTGGAAAATCTATTAAAAACGACTTATCAAGAGAAACAGGTGAATTCAGAATTAGTTGTCTGCAATATTAGTTGAAGTTTTATTTGTGAACAAACTTTCAATATTTATCTAAATAACATAATCTGTTACAATTAATTTTGAGAAAAATAAGTGTATATGGAGTGGTTGAGTGTGAGAAAAATAGTAAGGGTTAGTATGTGGTATATGATAATTGGATTGTTTTTCGGAGTTTTCTATCGAGAATTTACCAAGTTAAACAATTATACAGGAGCAACACAGCTTCGTGGACTACATACTCATACACTAGTTTTAGGGATGTTTTTCTTCTTAATTGTGTTGTTACTTGAAAAGAATTTTCAAATTACCAAGCAGTCTAACTATAAGAAATTTTATATACTTTATAATAGTGGACTCGGTATAACATTAACGATGATGTTGATTCATGGCATTATGACAGTACTTGGTATGGATAGTTCACCAGCTATTTCTGGTTTTGCGGGAGTTGGACATATTCTTATGACGATAGGATTTGGCTTTTTCTTCAATATTCTTTTCAAATCTGTTACGAATCATTAGTGACAAGTAGGTTGTTTGTCAAATAGGACTGATAAGAATTAAATCAAAGAAGTTAGTTTACCTCAGTAAGACCGCTAATTAAGAATGATGTTAAGCTGAATTCATGACACGTTTTGGTAGAATAACCACTAAGAAGAAAAATCCGTGTTTATATGGGCAAGAAAAAGTTTACAGATGAAGACTTCAAATAGCGAGACTGGTATCATGGAGGCAGTTTTTTGCCAACCATCTTACCGCAATCAGTTAAAATGTTTTCCCTTTTGATCAAATACGTGCTCCTTTTTTTGAAAAGATAATACATAGATTCCTGATTGTCTCCATGCAGAATATTTTCGATATACTGAAAGCATGGAGGTGGTGATGATGGATATGAACGCTTTTATTTGGTTTCACGTTGGCGCGATTGTTGCTGAACTAATATTTATGGGATATAAAAAAGCAAAGAAACAAAAAGAATTAAGCAAGGTGGATATTGCAATTCTTTGTTTATTCATCGGCTCTTTGGGAGCAGTGTTAGGCTATAATTTCCTTTAATGAGTACAAGCTATTTTTATATGAATAATAAATCACCTTGGAAGAAACTCGCGCTTTCTAAGGTGATTTTCCCATTTTCATCGGCAGTTTTTTGTCATAACGCAAATTGACATACTGCCTATTTTTGATATGATAAACTGAAATGAAACTTCAGGAGAGACTAAAATGGTAAATTTCGGTGCAGCGTTCAAAAATCTGAGAATAACAAGAGGATATACACAAAAGGAAGTCGCTGAAGATGTGGTGTCCGTCCAATTTTTACGAAAATTTGAAAATGAGAACAACGACATCAGACTATCAAATTTTCATCGGCTGCTGAACAACATGAACCTGACTTATGCCGAGTTTTCCGCAGAGTGTCGCGATGAAAATGTCGAATTCATGATGGGCCAGTTCACACATCAAATAGACCAGCTTCTAATTGAAAATAATGGTGTCGGGTTAAAACGTCTGATTAAGTCATTCGAGGAAAAAAGTCAGACGTCAGTCGGCAAGCGCTATCAGATGCTGACGATTATTTTGAAGTCGATATATAATAGTCATTTTGCGTTATTATACGACATCAATCCTGAGCCTGTGACGGATTATTTGATGAAAGTGGAGTGTTGGGGAGAATACGAATTCTTTCTAGCAGTTTACAGCATCAACCTTTTGTCTTCGATTGGGTGTTACACGATTTCCAAAAAAGCTTTAATGAAAACAATGCGAAATGAACGGGTAAAAGACCGTAAACTCGATTTTATGCTGCAAGCTTGCTTCAAATTGATTGATGATGGTCATGTTGAGCAGGCCGAGGACATTCTCACGTTGTTCGATGAGCAAACGAGTCTGGGCGAAGTCCTTCATTACACCATTTTCAAATTGTTAGCCAAGTTTATCCGGGGTATCATTTTAATTGAAAAAGGAAATCCGGCAGGTGTGTCTTTATGCGAAGAGATCATCAATATTTTCCATGATTTCATTGAGTTTCATGATTACAGCCGTGTGTTGGACAAGTATTTGTCTAGAATTGTTTATCGGAATAGCTCATCCTGTCAGCAATGAAAAATACCCGGCGCCCTTTACTTATTGCTAATTTTAGTATAAACTCACTATTAATAACATGTATAGGAGAGATTTGTTCATGCAACCGTCTATGAAATTGCGCCACATACTTTTGAATGATTAATTTAATACAAAATCAGAAGTCTTGGGAATAGCGGTTTCAAGGGATAAGTGTATACTTTTTTCTATATAAATTGAGATGGCAAAGGATAGTCTAGGACTGTCCTTTTTGTATGCTCTTATTTCCTTTTCCAAGAAAGAAAGGAAATAAACATGAACAGATTGACAATAAAATTAAAAAATATCACACATAGTTTTGATTCAAAGGAGATTCTTTCAGTCGACGAGCTGGCAGTTTATGAAAATGACCGGATTGGTATTATCGGCGACAACGGTGCCGGAAAATCAACATTGCTGAACATCATCAGCGGCGACATTGTGCCGGAAAAAGGTATCGTTCAACGGGAAATCTGTTTCAATCATTTTGACCAGATTGCTGAAGCAGACGAGATGCTGCATGTCAATCATCTGGATGGGGAATTGCTGAGCCGCTTTGGTGTGCCGACGAATCGAGTAGAAACTCTCAGCGGCGGTGAAGAAACAAAATTCCGTTTAACACAGGTACTGTCAACATATCAACCGGGACTCCTACTCGATGAACCTACGACCCACTTGGACAAAAAAGGTGTTGAATCACTAATTGGAGAGCTGACTTATTATTACGGCACATTGGTTTTTGTTAGTCACGACAGATATTTTCTAAATAAATTGGCGACGAAAATATGGGAAGTAGCGAATGGCACTGTGGTGGAATATGCCGGTAATTATGAGGCTTACAAGCAGCAAAAAGCATTGGCTGTTTTGGAAAACAAACGTGCAGTGGAGGGATATGCAAAGGAAAAGAAACGTCTGGAGCAAGCAATCAGCCAAAAGAAACAGCAAGCCGAAAAGAGTCGGCAAGTATCGGACAAAAAGAAAAAACAGCGGATTAAGCCGGACCGTCTGTCAGCCTCACGGTCAAAAGATACAGTACAGAAAAATTTGATGAAGACGGCCAAAGCCATGGAAAGCCGTTTGGAAAAAATGACTGAACAGAGATTGATTGAAACTGCTGCACCAATTGTTTTTCCGATTCAAAAATTAGCCGCTATTCACAACAAATTCCCTGTTCGTGGCGAAAATGTGACGATTACCAAAGGACCGCGGACGTTGTTCAATGAATGTGATTTTCAATTCGGGTTGAATAAAAAGATTGCCATAGTGGGTGATAATGGTTCGGGGAAGACTACGTTATTGCAGCATATTGTCGCAAATGGCGATGGTATTGTTCTTTCACCGAAAGTGATTTTTTCTTTCTACCGACAAATGGCGTATAAATTAAGCAGTACGCGTCCTGTTTTAGATTATCTGATGCAACAGACTGACTATACGGAGCCTCTTGTCAGAAGTATTTTGAATAATTTGGGTTTTTCTCAAATCGAAATAACCAAAGCTGTCGGCGATTTAAGCGGCGGCGAAGCAACGAGGCTGGCACTGGCATTACTATTTGTCAAACCGGCTAATGTACTGGTTCTGGATGAACCTACCAACTTTGTAGATTTAAGGACAATCGAAGCACTGGAAAATTTAATCAGGTCGTATGCAGGAACGGTCATTTTTACTTCGCACGATTTTTACTTTGTTGAACGGACAGCTGATGATATATACGCCATAAAGAATAAACAGCTAAAACTGATTTCAAAGGAACAATTGATGGAGTTGAGTGGATCAGCTTTTGACCGAAAATAGCTAGATGACTCTGAATGATAAACTGACTCAATCGGTGAGGAATCAATTCTTCACCGATTTTTGGTTTTTGACAAGGAACCTTTACAAAGCTTCCGAAAAATGCTATATTAAATATGTAAAGGAAGCTTGTCAGTAACTTGAGGAGGCCTTTTATGAAAAACAGAGTTGAAGAATTAAGAAAAGCCCGCAAGTTGAATCAGGAAGAGTTTGCCAAACAAATTCGTGTGTCGAGGCAAACAGTCAGTTCCATCGAAACAGGCAAGTATAATCCGTCTTTGGAGTTGGCATTTGCGATAGCTCATTTTTTTGGCAAGGCAATCGAAGAGATATTCATCTACGAAGAGGAGGAGCCGAGATGAAAAAGAATCAGCTGTATGCAGGTCTGGTTTATTTAGGAGTCGGTATTCTTTTTGGAATTTTGGCGTTACTGTTTGATACTAAAATCGAGTATTTGCTTTGGGGATATGTAGGAGCGGCGGTTTTTGGCGGTTTATTTATCATTGGTAAATATCTGTACTGGTCGCGTCCGGGCTATTCTTCAGAGTATGAGAAAAGACTGGAAGCTGAAAAAATTGAATTTCAGGATGAAAGAAAAGAGTTTTTAAGAAATAAGTCTGGCAGGTACGCCTATCTCTTAAATCTGCTGTTCCTGTCTGTCGCGATGGTCCTGGTTTCCATATTGGATGCGTATGGGATTAGTATATCCACAAATGCCATTATCCTCAGTCTAGGCATTTATTTTGTATTCCAGTTTGTGATAGGTGTGGTTTTCTTTAGGGTGTTGAGTAGGAAGTATTAAATAAAACTGCCCAGAAAGAGTAGCATTCTCTCTGGGCAGTTCTCTTTTTCCATATTATTCCGCTTCATCTTCCCCAATCACCCGGTTGATGTGAATAACAAGGTAAATCAATTCGGAATGTTTGACATTGATGTTCTTTGCCTGCTTCAGATAGTCGCTAATTCTGAGGCTGCAGTTGTAAGCTTGCGGATACTTGCTTTTAACCAACTCATATAAAAATTCGTCATCATCATCATACGGTGTATTAGTCAAAATACGGCGCACAAAGTATTGGATATGGGTAATCATTCTGGAGTAGCTTAAGGAGCTTTCGTCAAAAGTGGTTCCAAAAAAGCGGCTGATAATGTTCAGGATATCTCTCACTAATTCAGTGATTTCCATGGTGATGTTCAAATTTTGCGAATCAGTGGTACTGTTGACAAAGTGGAGTGCAAAGAATCCTGCTTCATCTTCCGGCAGTTCCACCCCGAGTGTGTCGTTGATAAGTGCGAGAGCCTGCGTGGCGGCTTTAAACTCAACCGGATAAAACTTTTTTATGTCAAAAAGCAAAGGATTGGCAGGGAAAATGCCGTCCTTCGCCCTCTTCAACGTGTAATGCAAGTGATCTGTGAACGTCAGATAAATCTGTTCTGAAAATTCCACCTCCATGGCTTCTTCGGCCATGGAGATGATTTTTTTTGAAAGCCCCACGATATCAGGGTCGAACGATTTTACCAGCTCCAAAATATCAAGCTGCCCTAAATCATCGTGAGCCAACGTAAAGACTTTTTCAACATAGGTTTGGTCGATTTGATCGCCGTTTCTTTTATTAAAAGCAATTCCACGCCCCATGACAACGACTTCTTCTTGATTATCGTTGACAGAAATAACAACATTATTATTTAATATTTTTTTGATAATCATGCCAATTATTCCTTTCTTTCAAATGGGGCTAAATCTATTTTACTACTGTCAGGAAATCTTCACCAGTAACAAGTTCGGTTTGCTTGTACGGCAACACATCCAAAAAGTCGGCGGTGTTGGTGATGACAATCGAAGTCGTTGCGTCTTTGCCGGCTTCTTTGAGTGCGTTTAATGAAAACGACACAAGCAAATCACCTTGTTTGACAGCATCGCCTTGTTTGACGTGGATGTCAAAGCCTTTTCCTTCCAGTTCGACTGTGTCAATCCCGATGTGCATCAGAATTTCTATGCCGGAATCGGTGGTTATCCCCACAGCATGGCCGGTCGGGAACAAGGTGGAAACAATACCGTCAGCCGGCGCAAGGAGTGTTTCAGATGTCGGCATGATGGCGATGCCTTTACCCATTGCCCCAGATGCGAAAACTTTATCATCAACTTCTTCAAGCGGCACGATTGTTCCGTTCAGCGGGCTGACCAAGGTTTCCGAGTCAACTGCCACCTCACTGCTATCACCCGCTTCATCTGTCTGGGAAGCAAGCTCGCCCATTGCGTCGGCTTCAGTATCGAATCCCAAAATCAGCGTCAGCACGAATGCCGCAATAAAACTGATACCTGTCCCGAGAATAGCGCCAAAGACGCTGGAGCTGACACCTGCTTTTGTACTGATAAAGGCCGGCAGCACCAGTAAACTCGGCATGACTTGGCTAAAGGCTTTAACGCCGGCGACTGCTGTGACGGCACTGCCGATAGCTCCGCCGATACATCCAGCAATAAAAGGCTTCTTGAGTGGCAGTGTGACCCCGTAAATCGTCGGTTCGGTGATACCGAACAGTGCTGTGATGGTACCTGAACCGGCCAGCTGTTTTCTCTTTTTATCTTTTGTCCGGACCATGACTGCCAACGCAGAGCCGGCTTGGGCAATGACCGCCGGCAACAGGAGCGGTGTGAAAGAATCGAATCCCAATGTGCTGAGATTGGTAATCGTGATAGGCACAAATCCCCAATGCATGCCAAACATGACGAGTACTTGCCAGAATGCGCCGATAATCAGTCCGGCAATAATCGGACTGGATTCAAAAATGACTGTATAGCCTTTTCCGAGGATATCCCCGATGATTGTGCCCAAAGGTCCGATAACGAGGAATGTTAAAGGTACCATGATTGCGATGACGAGTAAAGGGGCTACGACAGTTTTCAGGAAATCCGGCACAATTTTTCTGATAGTCCGCTCAACCGGAATTTGCGCACCTACCGCAAGAATAATCGGAATGACGGAAGAATAATAGCCGGTCACAGGCAACACGATGTTAATCCCCATAAAATTCAAAGGGTTGTCAGTTAATCCCGGGTACAACAGCGCCCCTGCGATAGCCAACGAAATAAACGGGTCGACTTTGAATTTCTTTGCCGCTGTAAAAGCAAGAGCAAACGGCAGAAATTGGAAAAACGCATCGGCTGCAATGAATAATACTTGATAAGTCCCTGAATTCGGACTCATCCAGTGCAGCGTTGTGGCCAGCGCCAACAGCCCTTTTAATACCCCGGCACCTGCCATTGGACCGATGAAAGGCAGGAAAATACTTGATATGATGTCGATGACGCGGTTGACAAGATTGCCCGAAGCTTCTTCTTTTTCATCAGATTCTCCCAGACCGCTGTCATGTACCAGCTGATTATACACCTCTTTGACCTGATTGCCGATAACTACCTGATACTGTCCGCTGCTTTGAACGACTTCGATGACGCCGTCAAGGGCCTTTATATCGGCCGTTTTGGCCTGACTCTCATCTTTTAATTTAAACCGTAAGCGGGTAGCGCAGTGAATGACACTAGTAACGTTTTGTTTGCCTCCAACTAATGAAAGAATGTCAGCTGCCAGTTGTTTCTTATCCATTGTAGTTCTCCTCCTTAAAAAAATAAAAAACCCTAATTGACCAAATAGTGCACACAAATCAGCATTGGACCTGCAGTATTCCAATGCGTTGTAAGCAATATTCAATCAATTAGGGTTTTGCCTGCCAAACAGTAACAATCGCTAATCTTGGTTCCATTGTATCACACTTTGGCAAAATGTAAACCGTTTCTTTTTGTAAAACATCCTAAAATGAACATAAGCAGCCGAAGATATGAGGCACACCGGCTTTTTTCTTTTTCTGTCTGAGATGTTAAAATAGATGATTGAAGCAATCATTTTTACAGTGTCAGAATAGTAAGAAATATAAGGAGCAGATTCATTGTATGAAAAATATTAAACTCACCATCGAGTATGACGGCAAACGATACCTCGGCTGGCAGCGGCTGGGTGATTCCGATAAAACGATTCAAGGGAAGATAGAAGGTGTCTTGACACAGATGACAGGAGAAAGCATCGAGATTATCGGTTCCGGCAGGACGGACACAGGCACTCATGCGCGAGGTCAGGTTGCTAACTTCAAAACAAATGCGAAAATGACGCCGGATGAGATGCGTGATTTCCTCAACCGTCACTTGCCGCGCGACATCGTAGTCAAAAAAGCAGAAGAAGCCGCCGCAAGATTTCATGCGCGCTACAATGCTGTCGGCAAGCAATACAGCTACTATATCTGGAATGAGACCGTCCCGTCTGTTTTCGCCCGTAACTACAGTTACCATTACCCGCAAAAGCTGGACATTGCCAAAATGGATGAAGCTTGCCAAAAGCTGACAGGCACACACAATTTCAGCGGTTTTTCTGCACTCAGAAAAACCAAAAAATCAACAGTCAGAACACTGGATAAGCTGTCGATTCAAAAAGAGGGCGGCATGCTCCATCTGACCTTTGCAGGTGACGGGTTCCTCCATAAGATGGTCAGGATCATCACAGGCACCTTGCTGGAAATCGGCGCAGGTGAACTGGAGCTGGCAGTCATTGACGAGATTTTTGCCAGCAACGTCAGAAAATATGCCGGCGACACCGCTCCTTCGCACGGGCTGTTTCTTGATGAGGTGTTTTATCATTAAGATTGACCTAGGCGAGACAGACTTATTCATGATATGGTAGTTAGACGTAGCTGAAAAAAAGTGCGAATAAAATAACGATAAAATGATTCAGATGATGGTTGACATGTGTTGGAGATGTATATGAAAGTTGTTTTTTTCTTTCCCACTTCTCATCACATTAATGATAAAATAATAATGATTAGACAATATAGGAGTGACATGATGGGTGCAGATTTGAACCAGCGTTTATTTAGTGCGGCAGACAATCTCCGCAGTAAAATGGATGCATCAGAATACAAAAATTACTTATTGGGCTTGATTTTTTACAAATATCTTTCCGATAAATTATTGCAGCAAGTCGTGGAGTTGGCAGATGAGCCAATAAACGAATATGATACACCTGACAAACAGGTGGTTCTTTATGAAGAGCTTTTATCGGATGAAGATACTAAGGCCGATTTGATTGCCACCTTGGTGGATACATTGGGCTATGACATTGAACCAAAGTATTTATTTAATGTGCTGGCAAATCAGGCAAAGCAAAATCTGTTTCAGCTGAATGAACTAAATAATGCGTTTAACCAACTGTCGTCAAAATATGAGTTGTTCAGCGGCTTGTTTGACGATGTTGATTTGCATTCTAAAAAATTAGGTTCGGATGACCAGCAGCGCAATGTCACAATCACTGAAGTGCTGAAGAAACTAAATGATGTGAACGTGCTAGTTCATAAGGGCGATGTGATAGGCGATGCGTATGAATTTCTCATCAGTCAGTTTGCTTCTGATGCAGGAAAAAAAGCAGGCGAGTTTTATACACCGCATATGGTATCGGACATGATGGCGCAGATCGTCACTATTGGTCAAGAGGATAAGAAACTGTTCAGCGTTTTTGACCCGACAATGGGGTCCGGTTCGTTGATGTTGAATGTCCGGAATTATTTGACCTATCCGGAAAGCGTCAAATATCATGGTCAGGAAATGAACACGACTACATTCAATCTGGCAAAAATGAATTTGATTTTGCATGGTGTGGATGCGGAAGCTATGAATTTGCGCAACGGCGACACGCTGAACAAAGACTGGCCGACTGACGAGCCTTATATGTTTGACTCAGTTGTCATGAATCCGCCGTACTCTGCAAAATGGTCTGCGGATGCGACTTTCCTGGATGACTCGCGCTTCAACCGCTATGGCAAGCTGGCGCCAAAGTCCAAGGCTGACTTTGCGTTTCTGCTGCACGGCTATTATCATTTGAAAGATACTGGCACAATGGCGATTGTTCTGCCTCATGGCGTGTTGTTCCGGGGGGCGGCTGAAGGGGTAATCAGAAAAAAACTGTTGGAAGACGGCAGCATCTATGCAGTAATCGGTATGCCGGCAAATTTGTTCTTCGGGACATCTATCCCGACGACAGTCATTATTTTGAAAAAGAACCGGACCAGCCGCGATGTGCTGTTCATTGATGCCAGCAATGAGTTTGTCAAAGGCAAAAATCAAAATCAATTATCCGATGATAACATCAAAAAAATCGTGTCAACGTATAAAGAGCGGAAAGATATTGACAAATATGCGCATCTGGCTAGCTTTGATGAAATCAAGAAGAATGACTATAATTTGAACATTCCGCGCTATGTCGACACCTTTGAAGAAGAACCGCCTGTTGACATGGTCGCTGTCGGGAAAGAAACGAAAGAACTGCGACAGAAAAAACGTGAATTGGAAGAAAGTTTATTTGCTACCATTTCCACCCTGCAAGTGCGCCCCGAGGATGAAGCATGGCTTCAAAGCGCCCTAGAGGTGTTTGACCATGAAAAATAACAAACAGCCGGCAATTCGTTTTGCAGGATTTACTGATGATTGGGAACAGCGTAAGTTGGGGGAGTTGGCAGATATTATTGGAGGAGGAACTCCCAGTACATCTAATTCAGATTATTGGGATGGTGATATTGATTGGTACTCTCCTGCTGAAATTGGTAATCAAATATACTTAGCAGGTAGCCAAAAAAAAATTACTTCAGAAGGATTAGCTAAAAGCTCAGCTAAAGTTCATCCAGTGGGAACTATTTTATTTACATCCAGAGCTGGAATCGGGAATACCGCTATATTGGCTAAAGAAGGAGCAACTAATCAAGGCTTTCAATCAATTCTACCAAATAAGACTCTTCTTGACTCCTATTTTATTTTTTCACGTACTAATGAATTAAAACGATATGGAGAAGTTCACGGAGCTGGTTCGACTTTTGTAGAAGTTTCTGGAAAGCAGATGGCTCAGATGCCAATTTATGTTCCAAAGTTAGAAGAACAACAAAAAATCGGTTCCTTCTTCAAACAGCTTGACGACACTATCGCGCTTCATCAGCAAGAGCTTGCTATCTTGAAGCAAACAAAACAAGGTTTTTTACAAAAAATGTTTCCCAAGAAAGGAGAAAGTGTTCCTGAGATTCGTTTTCCGGGATTTACTGACGCTTGGGAACAGCGTAAACTGGGGGAAATTTTTGATATCTTAGATGGAGATAGAGGAAAGAATTATCCTGGAGAGAGAGACTTCTTTGAAGTTGGGGCAACATTATTTCTGGATACTGGGAATGTAAAAAGAAATGGCTTTGATTTTTCAATACGTAAATACATCACGGAAGAAAAAGATAAGTTGTTAAGAAATGGTAAGTTAGCATTGAACGATTTTGTAATTACAAGTCGTGGAACACTAGGAAATGTAGCATATTATGATAGTAGTATCGCATTAAAACACCCGTCTATAAGGATTAATTCTGCAATGTTGATTCTACGACCTATGTTGCGAAAAGAAGTTTTGGATGATTACATGGAAGCTGTTTTACGGGGAAATGTCATTGATTCCTTTATGAAAAAAAATCATGTAGGCTCAGCACAACCTCATATTACAAAGCGGGATTTCTCATTAGTTAGCATTGATATTCCGAAGGTAAAAGAAGAACAACAAAAAATCGGTTCATTCTTCAAACAACTTGATGAGACTATCGCGCTTCATCAGCGTGAGTTGGAGTTGTTGCAGGAAACCAAAAAAGCATTTTTACAGAAAATGTTTGTCTAGGGGGTGTGTCTGATGAATAAAATCGTGCATCGTGATGAAGCTGAGGTGGAAAAACGGCTGATTGATGTTCTGGGGGAGGGGCATAATCAGTGGAATTACCGGCCGGACTTAAAATCGGAAGAAGATTTGTGGCAGAATTTGCGTGATAAGATAAACACGAATAATTTATCGGAATTAGAGGGGTATTTGCTAACAGATAAAGAGTTTGCCACTGTTAAAACAGAGTTGTTGCTGAGGACTCAAACGCCTTTTGCGGCTGCTAAATGGTTGAAAGGTGAGAACGGGATTGCCCGTATTAGAATTGACCGTGAAGACAGTGCGTTGGGGTCAGTTTCATTAGTGTTGTTTTCCAATCAGGATATCGGCGGCGGCTTATCGACGTATGAGGTAGTGCATCAAATTGCGAAACAAGCCGGCAGTGCAGGAGCACGCGACCGGCGGTTCGATGTGACATTGCTGATTAACGGTTTGCCGATTGTACAAATCGAACTGAAACAAGTTACCGCGAAAGATGGTATCTATCAGGCCTTCAACCAAATAAAAAAATATGCTGAGGAGGGTCTGTTCCGGAATAATATTTTTTCAACGCTCCAGCTGTTTGTCATATCCAACGAACAGACGACGCGATATTTTGCCAATACAATGCCTAAGAATATGCACAGGAAGTTTTTGTTTAGCTGGCGCACGAAGGATAATAAGAAGGTCGACAACTTGTATGAATTCTGTAAGCAAGTTTTAAACATTCCGGAAGCTCACCGGTTGATTGCGAATTATATGATCGTCAGCGAAGATCAGGATGATAAAGCTTTGATGGTACTGCATCCGTATCAGGTGCATGCAATTGAAGCGCTGTTTGCGGCGGCTAACAAACGCCAGTCGGGCTATGTCTGGCACGCGACTGGTTCAGGTAAAACACTGACCTGTTTTGTATCGACCAAGCTGTTGGCTCGAAAATCAGGCATTGACCGTACCATCATGTTAGTAGACCGCAAGGATTTGGATAACCAAACGACGAATGAATTCACGAAGTTTGCGTCAGAATTCAATACCGGCCTGTCCTCAGGCAGTGCCAAATCGAACAGTTTAATCGTCGGGACTGGCAGCGCTAAAGAGTTGAGCGATACACTGCTGGCTGATGCAAATTCAAATGTTGTCATCATTACAACCCGTCAAAAGCTCGAGTCTGCTTTGACTCGGGCCAAAAAGCAGGAAGAACGGACAGGCGGCAACCGGTTTGAAAAGCTAAGAGGACAGCATATCGTTTTCATTGTGGATGAGTGCCACCGCGCCTTAAGTGCAGAAAACATGGAAAGAATCAAAGAGCAATTTCCGAATTCGACATGGTTCGGGTTTACCGGTACGCCGATTTTTGAAGAAAATAAAAAGCAAGCCAAAGGCAGACTGCCGCGTACAACACCGGACCAATACGGTGAAGTCTTGCACACTTACACCATCAAAAATGCGCTGGAAGACGGTGCCGTGCTAGGTTTTCAAGTGGAACATGAAAATACCATTGAGCCTACATCATTGGAGAATCATATTCTTCATGAGTTACGCAAAACGGCTACGTATGCGACATATACTCCAGACCAGCTCAACCGAGTGATTGACGAGATGGACGGAGTAAATAAGGAAGCTTATATCGAAAATCATGTGTATGAAAAGGATGAGCACATCCAAAAGGTCATCCGCAAAATTTTCCGGCCGGATAATGCTTATACGAAATTTGATTTCCGTAATGGCAGGCCGACAAAGTCAGCCATTTTAACTACCAGCTCGATTGCAATGGCCAAAAGATATTACCGGGCAATCAAAGAAATGACAAAAGATGCTGGATGGCTGGAAAGAGAATTTCCCAATCATCCGATTCGCGAAGGCCGTACAATGACTGATGATGATTTTCCGCGTATCGCGATTACCTATTCGCTGGATGAAAATCCGGATGACGCTAATGAACAGCAAGGGGATATGAAAGAAATCATCTCAGAGTACAATGCGTATTACGACACGGCCTGGACACTTTCTGACATCGACCGCTACAATGGCGATATTAACAATCGGCTGGCGCGAAAAAAAGCTGAGTTTAAGCAGTTTGGCAGGCAGGTGGATTTGGTTATTGTGGTTCAGCGCCTGTTGACCGGATTTGATGCACCAACGATTCAGACGTTGTTTGTCGACCGCAATCTTGAATATGCAGCGCTGATTCAGGCATTTTCAAGAACCAATCGGACTTATCCCGAAAAAACAAAAGGACTAATCGTGACTTTCCGCAAACCGTATACAATGGAACAAAATGTTGCGAATGCAACGAGACTGTATTCGCAGGCTCAAGAGGAGTCTGGCTTGATCTATCCGACGTATGACGAATCTAAAAAACGGTTTAAGAAAGCATACCGAAAATTGAAAGAATTTAAAATCGTTCCCGGTGAACTGGACGAGCACACACCGGTAGCTACTCGTATGGATTATGTCAAAGCTTTTCAGGAACTAAATAATGCCTATGAAGCATTGGTGACTTACGATGATTATAACAATGATATGGAACAATCAAAGACTTTGCAGGAACAAGTCAGCATATTGGAAGAACAATCCGGGGTCTATCAAACGGTTAAGGGGTCTTTGATAGATGAAGATAAAGAGCCGGGCGGGAATGTGGATTTTTCAGAAATTGAATTTTACGGTGACAACCACACGAAGTTTTATGACATTGATTCAGCCTATATCGACCAATTATTAGGCACTTACGCGGCACATAGTCTGGATGTACGTGAAGAAATCGAAAAAGCGCTGCAAAAATTAAACAAAACAGAATGTGTGAAAGAAGTTTATCGCGCAATTCTTAACGCGATAGACAATGAAGAGATAGATAAAAATGAAGATATTTTTGTGATTAAGCGCCAGTTTTTCACTCAGACACGCAACCAAATTATTTCGCATTTTGCAGAGGAATGGTTTGTGTCAATTGACGAACTGCATTCTTCATCAATTCAATACACAATCGGTGCCGAGCCTATCCCGAATATCAAGGGGATTATTGAAAGTAAAAACTATGAAGCGTATAAAGTGCGCCATCCAGCTATCAGACCGTTCCAATATCCGCAGGCCATGAAACGCGCGTGGCGGAAAACACTGGATGAAGAAATCGTGCCGCTGGAAGATGAGTTGAGGTAGGGAAAGTTCAGATGGCACTAACAGAGATAGTATAACTTCAAAAAGACCAATCACTTATACAGGTGACTGGTCTTTTCTGATTTCTGTCCCTACTCAAAATGCTTCAACTGTGACTCAATAAAGCAAGCCCCTAAAAGGTTCATTCCGCCTATCACTGAAAGGACTTTATAAGACGTAATCAAGCCAGCCGCCACACAGACGACTCCGGTCCCTACGTTCAGCATTTGCGCATTTTTCATTTGTCGTTTGCTTGGTCTGGGAAATTTGATAGACGTCCCGAGATTGTCATTCACTGTTTCACAGGCTGAGTCCATCACTTTAAACATGCGTATCATTATAACCGGCCTCCTTTTTTGAACTTAACTAAAAAATAAATAATTTACGACACTTGTAGACAGTGCGCCGGCAAGAAACAGTCCGGAAAAAATAAAGCACGCCAGATATCCTCCCCGCTTCTCAGGCTGGCTCCTGAACAGCCACACGCCGATAATCAGCAGAATAAACCCAAGAATCAGGTTGATGGTGATTGATACAGGCGCTGATGTTCTCAATAGATTAAAAATGGTACTGAGTAAATGTTTCAATTGTGTTCCTCCTGTTTATTCAAATATTTCGTCCATTAAATGCTGAACCATGAATTGAAATGTTGCTTTAAAATCAAATTGTTTAGATAACGCCTCCTTTGAAGAAACAGTCGACAGCAGCACACTGAAAACGGCAAATGCCATCTGTTCCGATTCTTTCAGCGTTAAGTTGGCATGGGCAATAGCCTGTCTGAAGAAGTCGCTGTTGTCTTCTTCGAGTTTGGCTTTGTCCGCCTCAGAGAGTTTATTATAAAAAGCTAGAAAATCGACTGTTTTATTGTCGTATAAAAAGGGATTCTTTTCATATTCATAGTACAAATTTTCAATAGCCGCTATAAACCCTTGTTTTGAAGGGGACTGCTTGATGTCTGCGATGAACTGTTCGTTTAAATCTGTTTGGACTTTTTTCAGAGCGTCAAGGAACAACTCTTCTTTTGATTCGTAGAGATTGTAAAATGTACCGGTCGAGATATTTGCGCCTTTACACAGTTTGCTGATACTGGTTTCTTTGTACCCTTGTTCTGCCCAAAAAGCAGCACATACTTCCTGTAATTTTTTCTTTATGTTGTTTTTATCTTCCGCAGAAAAATTTTTGCGAGTAGCTGGCATGAGTGATTCACCTCTCAACGAAAAATATTTTATGTGAATATTCATTTAAAATATTCATAAGATGATATTATCCTAAAAATGAAAAAATGTCAATGAAATGTCTCGTAGACATTTTTTGGTATTATAAACTCAATTCCTAGTTCGAAAATATTTATTTTAAAATAGCTTCGGAGACATCGGTAATCCATTGAATTCGACTGATAACTCAGTTACACTAGAGAAAAGACTGTTTTTAATAAAACATATCAATAACGAACGGTTTAGTGGTAGCGTTTTATTTGTTGAGATGTATATGAGTTGGTAAAAATGTCTTCAAGCTAATCCAATTTTAGGAGTGGTAATATGAATCGCAGGGAAAAAGCAGAACTCAGGGCGCGAAAAAATCGGACTGCTAAAATTATTTTCGGTCTGTTTTTGGTTCTGGCATTGTTTTTGTTAAGTTGGCGCACACTGTTCGGCAAAGAGGAGATTGCCAAACAAAGTAAAAGCGAAGTTAAAGAGGAAGTTGCAGGGAAACAGACGGCGACGATTATGGCAAGCGGCGATATGTTGTATCACGACGTTCTTTATGGCGGCATGTATGATGAAGAGAAAGACGAGTTCGATTTTTCAAGTAACTACAAACACATTCAACCGCTGATTTCGTCCGCCGATTTGGCGCTGGGGGACTTTGAGGGGACAATCAATCCTCACCGGGAGCTGGCGGGGTATCCGATTTTCAATGCGCCTGAGGAAGTCGTCAAGAGTATCAAAGATGCAGGATATGACGCCATCACACTTGCCCACAATCATATTTTAGACACAGGCATTGAGGGGCTTATTTATACGGTCAAAGCATTCGAAAAAGAAGGAATGGATGTGTTTGGTGTCAGTTTATCCGAAGATGAAGAGATTCTGGTGAAAAACGTGAACGGCATAAAAATCGCTCTTCTGGGTTTTAGTTACGGTTTCAACGGGATAGAGGAGACCATCAGCGAAGAGGAATACAACACGTATTTGAAAGATTTGAATATGAAAAAGGTCAAGAAAGAAATTGAGCAGGCTGAAAAAATTGCGGATATTACAGTGGTCATGCCGCAGATGGGAATTGAGTACAGTCTGGAGCCGACCGAGGAGCAGAAGGAAACGTATCATGCCATGATTGACTACGGCGCAGACATCATTTTTGGCGGGCACCCCCATGTTGCGGAACCGACAGAAATCGTCGAGAAAGACGGTGAAAAGAAATTCATCATCTATTCGATGGGCAACCTGTTGTCCAATCAACGGATGGAAACGCTGGATAATTACTGGACCGAGCGCGGTGTCATTATGGAAGTCGAAGTCACGAAGGAGAACAATCGAACCGTGCTGACCGATATCAAGGCGCATCCGACTTGGGTTTCAAGAGAACCAAAAGGCGGTATGACATTTAACGGTTACACGGCATTCGACTATCAGGTACTGCTTGCAGAAGACTATCTGGAAGGCGGGAAAAAAGCGGACACTGTACCGGAAGAAAAACGCCAGCGCATCGAGACGGCCTACCACGAGATGATGGAACTGCTGGATTTGAAGTGGTAGCTTATTAAGACACTAAGAGAATAGAAGATGCAGTGTATTTTGTAAAAATCATTTATCTTCATTTTGGACTAGCAACCAGATGAAACTAAATGATTTTTTTATTGGCGAAGCTAGCTGAAACTAAATGTGTTTTACTTGATAGAATTCCAAAAATGATTGACGAGGTCGAAAAGGTGATTTTGGGCAAACGGGCAGTGGTTCAACTGACAGTTGCCGCGTTGCTGGCGGACATGTGCTGTTCGAGGATATACCGGGTGTTGGAAAAACAGTGATGGTTAAAACACTGGCAAAGATTATCCGTGGTTCTTTTTCTGGGATTCAATTTACACCGGATCTCCTTCCCGGTGATATTCTCGGTGTGTCTAACAAGGGGACCAAGAGGCAGATGTATATGGGATAATTATCAGCACTTCTCGCCGAGTTTGCGCCAGTACTCGGTTATGGGATAGTTGGGATTTGCACGGTATTCATCGGCTGGCAGCTATGGCGCAAGCGTGTGCTTGTTTTTGTAATCAGTGTTACCCGTCTGTCACAGGAACCGCTGCTTAAAGCCTATCCGGTTTTGTTGTCAACGGCTGAGAAAAAAATGCCAAGACCAGTGTAAATGCCACTGAGTCATTTTGCTCAAAAGTTTGAGTTGATTCATCCGGGGTTTGATGGCTTGTTTATCCAGCTGACAATGCTCTATGAAGAAGCTTTGTACGGTAGCAGTCAGCATCATAGGGAGAAAGTAGTCATCTTATTAAAACAGGTCGCTCGGAAACTTCAAAAAGTGAATTAATATGTTAAAACAGATGTAGCCAGCTTGATGCAAGGTTGCATCTGTTTTCTATATTTTGCTGCTAAAAATAAGCACTTCGTCACTAAAAAAACAATTGTTTTCAGCCTACATCTATGAGTCACTTGTTTCTTGTGATAAAATATATTAATAAGCAATTGAACATTTGAATAATAGTTAATAAACTGTTGGAGGTCCTGCATTTATGAATTTACTCGTGTCACACCGCAACTTTCGCAACTTTTTTTTCTTGTCCACGACGTCGCTTATTGCAGATTCCATCTATTACATCGTACTTACCATTTATGCAAGTCAACTGTCCAATCCGGCTCTGGCTATTGGATTGATAACTTTGTCGGAAAATCTTCCTTACTTGTTCAATCCGCTTAGCGGGGCAATCGCTGATAATACGGCAGATAAATACACAGTGCTCAAACGTCTTGTTGTGATGCGTGCGGTCTTATATTCCGTAGTTGCTGTTCTCATCATGCACCAATCAATGGCTGCTTTAGCGGCGATTTGTTTGATAAATCTAGTTTCTGATTTATCAGGAAGAATGTTCAATGGGCTTCTCAGTCCGTACATCCCTTTTGTTTTAGAAAAAGAACGGCTGGAAGAAGCACAGGAGTTGATTGGTTCCAATGCACAAATCATATCGATTATTGCCAGTTTCTTAGGTGCGATGCTTATCGGTTTTTTGTCTTTTTCCCAAGTAGCAGTTATCAATGTAGGACTTTTTATGCTGGCACTGCTGATTGTGATGGCGATGAAAACATCACTGCTTAAGTTTCAATCAAGTGTTCAAGTATCGAAAATGAATACAGCTGCAGTTTTTAAACATCTGACCACCACGTTCAAAATGATTGCTGAAAAGAAGGTTTATTTATTACTGGTTATACAATTTACCTTTATTAATGGGATACTGGGATTGTTAGTACCATTTTCGACAAATGTTTTCCGGCTTTTTCCGGCACTGCATGTGCTGAGTTTCCCGTTCACCTTGGCTTTTTATCAGGGGCTGTTCAGTCTTGGCATCATCGTGAGCGGTTTGTTTCTGATGAGATATGTTAAGAAAGTCACAGTTATACAACTTATCGGAATATTATATGGTTTGCTTGTTGTACAAGTTTTCTTTTTGATGATTCAGTTTAAGGCGGGGATATTTATCACCGCATTGGTTGCCGGGCTTTTGCTGGGATTCATAGGTCCTAAAATGAGCTATCTGATGTATGATAATTTTTCCAGCGAAGTACTTGGAGCAGTGGGGGGTACGTTGAACTTCATCTACATGATCGGACCTGTGATAACGAGTTTTATCTTTACGCTGATTTCTGCGACAAAAAAATTGAGTCTCATGTTTGCTTTTTTCTGGGTCATTTTAGCAATCGGCATTGTATTCAGCTTGTATATAACCAAAAAAGAAAAAATTAGAAATAGCTGAATAATTGATTAAAAGTTCAAAACAAGGTGTGAATACCGCGGGTTTACAACAGTTTCGCCATTCGTGTCAGTTGCACTTTCAGTGCAAATTTGATATGATGATTGATGGAAATAATATAAATATTAGACTAGGTTGGGCGTATGCTTCAAGGTTTCAGTTCTTCAAGGGCAGAAGAACTTGCTTGAGGTGTGCGCTTTTTTATTTTGGATTGGAGGGAAAATTATGGCACTCGAGGCGATGAAACGGGTAAAAGAAGCCGAGGACGCTGCTTTGCTTCATGAAGAGACGGTAAAGCAGGAACTGCGTGATTATGAAGAGTTGCTGGGGAAAAAACTGGCGGCGCTGGAAGAGAAGAGCAGACAAACCATCAGTGACCGGCAGCAGCATGCAAAAGAGCAGGCACAGCAGACAATTGCCGAGAACCATCTGACGCTTCAGGCGGAAGAGCAGGCGCAAATCGCTGAGTTTGAGGAGAAGTATGAGAGAAATAAGGACGCGATTCTTTCTTATCTGGTAGAGAGGGTGACATCCGCCTATGGCAGTCAATAAAATGAAAAAGCTGACGCTGATAACTGAGCGTCAGCATGAAGATGCACTGCTGCAAGTGATACAAGCAACGCAGGCAATCGAAGTAAAAGAAATACAGGAAGAAGCGGTCGCAGACATGTTTCCCGACGAACTGGAACGGGACAGCGACTCTTATGCAGAACGTCTGAGCAGTCATCAGGCACTGCTGGAGGCTATCATGTCGTCACTGCTGATACTTGAGCGGGAAGTCGGTAGCGGTTCGGGCGGTTTCAAACGTTCCGAGCTGACGCTGGAAGAGCTGGAACAGCAATATGATGATGAGCTGATTGCCCATTATACCCAGACGATTCTTGCATTAAAAGATAAGCTTTCTGCTATTGAAGAAGAACGGAAAGGGCTGAACGAGGAGGAAGCACGGCTGGTCCGCTGGCGAAGTTTGGATGTGTCGCCGCAAGCATACACAGACATGGCTTATTGCGATATCCGCATCGGCAGCTTGAATCTTAGCAATCAGCCGGACTTTTTGGCGGCTGTTCAGCAGCTGGGCACGGTTTATTGTGAGGAAGTGTATCTCAGCGCGCATCACGGCTATTATTTTTTGATTAGTCTGGTGTCCGAGCGTCAAGCCGTTCAGCGCTTGCTCTCGGATGTCAGCTTTGACGTGTATGATTATACATACGATGTGCGGCCTGAGGAAGCCTATCAGTCAGTCAAGGACCGTCTTGTGCTTTTGCGACAGCTTGAAAAAGAAGTCAAAAAAGAACTGACAGATTGCATCCAGTGGCAGACGGCGCTGTATTTGGCGGAAGAACGTGTACGGGCGCAAATCAGGCGGGAAGAAGTCAAAGAGCATTTGTTCTTGTCGCCGGAAATCATGATGCTGCAAGGCTGGATTCCTGAAAAGGATGTACCGGTGCTTGAAGACGGTATCGCCAAACAGTTTCAGGCGAATGACGTGTACATTCTTTTGGAATCACCGACACAGCAAGAGATTTCGGAGGATATTCCGACACAGTTGAGCAATAATAAACTGGTCGCGCCGTTTGAGATGCTGACGGAGATGTACAGTTTGCCGAAATATGACGAAGTCGACCCGACACCGATTATGACGCCGTTTTATTTGACGTTTTTCGGGATGATGGTCGCAGATGTCGGCTATGGTCTATTGCTTCTGGCGGCGACATTTATTGCAGGAAAGCTTTATGTGCTGCCTAAAAGCACTGACCGCTTCATGAAACTGTTTCAAATGCTGTCGGTACCGGTGATTGTGTGGGGAGCCATTTACGGTTCGTTCTTCGGCGCGGCTTTTTACGACTATCTACCGACAGGCCCGCTGCCGTTGCCGCTCCTGTCGACCACGACTGACGTCAATCAGATACTGCTGTTGTCTGTGGCGTTCGGGTTCATTCAATTGATGGTCGGTTTGCTGGTAAACGGTGTGCAGCTGGTCAAACAGCGGAAATATGCGGAAAGCGTCAGCGAAGGATTCGCCTGGCAGGGGCTTTTGCTGGGAATCGTCACAGCTCTGCTGGCGAACATGCTGCTGGACAACCAGCTGTTGTTGATGCTGGGTATCGTTGTGGCTGTGATATCTGCGGTGTCGATTGTCTTTGTCCCGATGTTCTCCCACCCGTCAAAACTGAAAGGTCTGGCTAAAGGACTTTACGGCTTGTACGGCATTACCGGTTATATCGGCGATTTAGTGAGTTATACCCGGCTGATGGCATTGGGAATTTCAGGCGGCAGTATCGCTGCGGCGTTTAACATGATTGTCGGCTTTATGCCGCCGGCTGCCCGCTTTACGATTGGTATCGTCTTGCTGGTCGTGCTGCACGTCCTGAATCTGCTGCTGTCACTGTTGAGTGCGTATGTGCACGGCATTAGACTGCAGTATGTGGAATTTTTCGGTAAATTCTACACTGGCGGCGGCAGGGCGTTCAAGCCGTTAAAAACAGAAGAAAAATATGTCAATATCGAACGGAAAAATGATTAATTACTTTAGAGATGGAGAGGAATTTGCAACATGATGACTTTTTTAACAACAGAAAACGGCGGCTATCTTTTCGCTATTTTAGGGATGGCTGTCGCGACGATCTTTTCAGGAATCGGCTCAGCTAAAGGAGTCGGTTATGCAGGTGAATCAGCGGCTGCACTGACGACGGAACAGCCGGAAAAATTCGGACAGGCAATGATTTTACAGCTGCTGCCGGGGACGCAAGGCTTATACGGGTTTGTTATTGCATTTATGATTATGACGAATCTGGGAGGCGAGATGACGGTGGTCCAAGGACTGGGCTATCTGATTGCGTCGCTGCCGACGGCTTTCACCGGCTTGTTCTCGGGAATGTACCAAGGCCGTGTATCGGCAGCCGGGATTCAAATTTTGGCAAAAAAACCGGAACATGCGACTAAAGGTGTCATTTTCTCGGCGATGGTTGAAACGTATGCTCTGCTGGGACTGGTAATTTCCTTCTTCCTCGTGTCAAACGTGAAGTAGCAGGAAAAGGTCTACCAGTAAAGAGGAGGTATGCGAATGGATGCACTGACACGGATCGTGCAGCAGATTGCAGCTGAAAACGAAAAAAAGATGGCAGATTACAAAGAAGCCAGATTGACGGAAATAACGGCTGCCTTTGAAGAAGAAAAACAAAGAATCGAAAAAGATGAAGAGAAACAGTTGCTGAGACAAACAGCCGCTGTGTCAAAAGAATTGAAAATGGCACTGGAACGGCAAAAAGTACAGATGAGGCAAACGGTTTTGACGAAAAAGCAGCAGTTGCTGGATGCGCTGTTTGATGAACTTGTCCAGCGCATGACGCAGTGGGATGAAGCTGCCTTTGCCGATTTTGCTGCTGGTATTTTGACTCAGGTGCCTATCATAGGAGAAGGCGAGGTCATTCTCGGCGAGTTGTCGGCTGGACGGCTGTCAGCGGACTGGCTGTCGCAGTTTCAAACGGGTGAACGCTCATTTGTTTTGTCTGATGAACTCATCAAACAGCAAGGCGGCTTTGTCGTCCGGCAGGGCAGAATCGAGTATAATTTTCTGTTCTCTGCCTTAGTCGCTGATTTAAAAGAAAAGGAAAGCTACTATGTTGCAGAAAAGCTGTTTCAGTAAGGAGGTCGGCTGATGAAAGACAGCGCCTATAACCAACTCAATCCGTTGATACGCGTGAGAGAGGCAGAACTTTTGTCACACGCACAATTTGAGCAGCTGCTGGCGGCAAAAGACATGGCCGCCGTGACAGAACTGCTGAGAGGCACGAGATATGAACAGTATGCAGAAGGAAATCTTTTAGCCAATTTCAATCAGGTGTTCAAAAAAGAGCAGGAAGCAATGTTCCAGTGGCTGTATCAGCATGCGCCGGACAAGCGCATCATTCATATTTATTCGTCACGCTTTACCTTTCATAACTTGAAAGTGCTGACGAAAGCAGAAATCAATGACATGAATCTGGACCATTTACTGCTGCCGGACGGTTTGTACACGAAAGCCAGTCTGAAAAGTGCTGTCCGAACGAAAAAATCCAACGAATTGCCTGAGTTTTTGCTCAGTGCCATTCATGAAGTGTTCGATTATTTGGAGCGAGCCAGGCGCCGGCAGGGCATTGATGTGATTTATGACCGGCTGTTTTTGACATATCAGCGGCAGCTGGCAGATGACATCGGTGAGCCGAACTTGCTGGAAGAAGTGATTTCGTTCATTGATTTTAATAACATCGGGATTTTAGCTAGAGGTATTTTGCGCGGCAATACCCCGACATTTTTATCAACCGTGCTTTCCAGTTCCGGCAGTATCCCCAAAAAAGAACTGCTGGAATATGCGGAAGGCTCCTTGGCGGCATTGACCGAGTATGTGCTGAATTCAAAATACGGGGATATGTTCCAGACGATTTTGGACAGTGACAGCCAGAAGATTGATGTCTTGGCGATTGACCGGCTGCGGGATGATTATTTGACGAAATTTTATGAAAAGGCGGATACGACGGCATTCGGCCCGCTGCCGCTTTTAGCTTATTTGAACAGCAAGGAAATCGAATGGAAAAACTTGCGGCTAATATTAGTCGGCAAGGTCAATCATTTTTCAGATGCGCAAATTCGTGAAAGGATGCGGTTAGTGTGAACAAACAAGTGGGTGTCATCGGCGATAAGTATTCCGTGATGCCGTTTAAGATGTTCGGGTTTCAAGTTTATTACGCCACTTCTGCCGGTCAAATCAGAAAACGCCTGAACCAGATGGCTGCGGAAGATTACGGTGTGATTTTTATGACCGAGGCAGCTGCAGAGTTGGCAGCTGAAACCGTCGCCAGTTATCAGGATAAGCTGACACCGGCGATTATCCTCATACCTGACCAGTTCGGTTCAAAAGGCGTGGGCATGAAAAATATCGACGGTTATGTGGAAAAAGCAATCGGGCAAGCTATTTTGTAGCATTGCTGCGACACACGTGAGAAGAGAGTAGTATGGGAGGAAAAAATGTGCAGCAAGGTGAAGTAACAAAAGTATCGGGACCGCTCGTCATGGCAAAAGGGATGGCAGACGCCAGTATCCAGCACATGTGCTATGTCGGCGATGCCGGTATTATTGGCGAAATTATTGAAATGCGGGGCGACGTCGCCTCTATTCAAGTATATGAGGAATCCACCGGCATTGGTCCCGGGGAACCGGTGGTGTCTACAGGGCAGCCGCTGTCTGTCGATTTGGCACCGGGACTGGTGGAACAGATGTTTGACGGCATCCAACGTCCGCTGGATGCATTTGCAGTTCAGGCGAACAGTCATTTTCTAACGAGAGGTGTCACGATTCCGGCATTAGACGAAGAAAAAAAGTGGCAGTTTGAAGCACGGGCAGCTGTCGGCGATGTCGTCACTGCGGGGGATATTGTCGGTGTGGTACAGGAAACGAAAAGTATCGAACACCGGATTATGGTCCCTTACGGCATGACAGGTACCATCAAGGAAATCATGCCGGGACAGCATACCATCAATGAAACAGTTTACGTCCTTGAAACTGCGGAAGGTGACAAGCCGCTGACAATGAAGCAGAAGTGGCCGGTCAGAAAGAGCCGTCCGGTGGCGCAAAAAATGCACCCGAAAGCGCCGATGACAACGGGACAGCGGGTCATCGACACCTTTTTCCCGATTGTAAAAGGCGGGGCTGCAGCCGTGCCCGGACCATTCGGCGCGGGCAAAACAGTGGTCCAGCACCAGATTGCCAAGTGGGCCGATGTGGATTTGGTGGTGTACGTTGGATGCGGCGAACGCGGCAATGAGATGACCGATGTACTGAATGAGTTTCCTGAGCTGATTGACCCTAAAACCGGCGAATCGCTGATGGCGCGGACGGTGTTGATTGCCAACACATCGAACATGCCGGTGGCGGCGCGGGAAGCATCTATTTATACAGGTATCACGATTGCGGAATATTTCCGCGACATGGGTTATGCTGTGGCCATTATGGCAGACTCCACCTCACGCTGGGCCGAGGCGCTGCGTGAGATGAGCGGACGTCTGGAAGAGATGCCCGGCGACGAGGGCTATCCAGCTTATTTGGGCAGTCGTCTGGCAGAATATTATGAACGCTCCGGTCAGGTCGTTGCCTTGGGCAATGACGAACGCCAAGGCAGTATCACCGCCATCAGTGCCGTGTCGCCTTCTGGCGGAGATATCTCCGAACCGGTGACGCAAAATACACTGCGCGTTGTGAATGTATTTTGGGGATTGGATTCGACGCTGGCTCAGCAGCGGCATTTCCCGTCAATCGACTGGCTGCAGAGTTATTCATTGTACGACAATCAGGTGGGCGAATACTTGGACAACCAGCTGCAAGCCAACTGGTCCGAGCTGACGAGAACCGGCATGACGATTTTGCAGGAAGAAGCAGAGCTGTCTGAAATCGTCCGGCTGGTAGGAATAGATTCTCTATCTGATGAAGACCGGCTGACGCTGGAAGTGGCCAAGTCTATCCGGGAGGACTTTTTGCAGCAAAATGCCTTTGATGATGTGGACACATTCACATCGGTGGATAAACAGTTTAAAATGCTGCGCCTGATTTTGACGTTCTACAAAGAAGCGAACTATGCCCTGTCTTTGAATGCGTATTTCAGTGAAGTGATGTCAGGTACAGCTGATATCCGCGACCAGATTGCCCGCAGCAAATACTTGCCGGAAAATCAGCTCGAACGGCTTGATGAATTAACACAGAATATGAAAGCGCGGATGCGGGAAATTGTAGCGGAAGGAGGGATGACAGAGGATGATTAAAGAATATCGTACCATCAGTGAAGTCGTCGGACCGCTGATGATGGTGGAAGAAGTGTCCGGTGTCAAATATGAAGAACTCATTGAAGTCCGGATGCAAAACGGCGAAATCCGCCGCGGCCAGGTGCTGGAAGTGGATGGCGATAAAGCGATGGTTCAGATTTTTGAAGGCACGAGCAACATTAATTTAAGCGATTCACAAGTCAGGTTTCTAGGTCATCCTTTGGAGCTGGGGGTGTCGGAGGACATGCTCGGCCGCGTATTTGACGGGATGGGCCGCATCAAAGACAAAGGTGCGCAGCTGCTGCCTGAGAAAAAGATAAATATCAATGGCGAGGTCATCAACCCGGCTGTCAGGGATTACCCGGATGAATTCATCCAAACTGGCATCTCCACCATCGATCATCTGAACACATTGGTCAGAGGCCAGAAATTACCTGTCTTTTCCGGTTCCGGCTTGCCGCATAAAGAGCTGGCGGCACAAATCGCCAGACAGGCGGCAGTGCTGAATTCGGACGATGAATTTGCTGTTGTTTTTGCCGCAATCGGTATCACATTCGAGGAAGCGGATTTCTTTGTGGAGAATTTCCGGGAGACCGGCGCCCTCGACCGCTCAGTCGTGTTCATGAACTTGGCGAATGACCCGGCGATTGAACGGATTGCCACGCCGAGGATGGCATTGACAGCTGCTGAATACTTGGCCTATGAAAAAGGGATGCACGTGCTGGTAATTATGACTGATATGACGAATTATTGCGAGGCGTTGCGTGAGATTTCCGCTGCACGCCGGGAAGTCCCGGGCCGGCGCGGCTATCCGGGTTACCTGTATACCGATTTGGCGAACCTCTACGAGCGTGCCGGACGGATTCGCGGCGTGAAAGGGTCGGTCACGCAAATCCCGATTTTGACCATGCCGGAAGATGATAAGACTCATCCGATTCCCGACTTGACCGGTTATATTACCGAAGGGCAGATTATTTTGTCCCGGGATTTGTACAAGCGGGGGATTCAGCCGCCGATTGACGTTTTGCCGTCCCTGTCCCGTTTAAAAGATAAAGGCACGGGCAAAGGCAAGACGAGAGAAGATCACGCGGCAACGATGAACCAATTATTTGCCGCTTATGCTCAAGGCAAGCAGGCCAAAGAATTAGCTGTTGTTTTAGGCGAGGCGGCACTGTCGGAAGTGGACAGGATTTATAGCGAGTTTGCCGTGCGTTTTGAACAAGAATATGTCAATCAAGGTTTCCAAAAAAACCGTACCATCGAAGAAACACTTGATTTGGGCTGGGAGCTGCTGCGCATCTTGCCGCGAACCGAATTGAAACGTATCAAAGACGAGATGCTCGACCAATATTTGACAGAAAAGGCGTGATTGAGCAATGGCAAAAAATGTGAACCCAACACGCATGGCCCTGTCGCGGTTAAAAAAACAGCTGGCCACAGCTGTCCGCGGACATAAACTGCTGAAGGACAAGCAGGATGAACTGGTCCGCCGATTTATCGAGCTGGTGCGGAAGAACGCCGCACTGCGGAAAGAAGTGGAAGAAAAACTCACGACGGCTTTTTCCTCATTTGCCTTGGCAAGTGCGACATTGAATGAATCATACATAGAAGAGCTGATGACCTTGCCGAGCAATGACATGACAGTGGAAGTCATCGAAAAAAATATCATGAGTGTTATCGTGCCGGTCATGAATTTTGACTATGAAGAAGACTTTATGGCACAGCCGTTCAACTACGGCTATCTGAATTCCAACATCGAGCTGGATGATGCCTTTGACAATTTGGCGACTATCCTTCCGCTGATGCTGGAACTGGCGGAAGTTGAAAAAACATGCCAGCTGCTGGCGGAAGAAATCGAGAAGACGCGGCGGCGGGTCAATGCATTGGAATATATGACGATTCCAGAATTGGAAACAACGATTGTCGCAATCAGGAACAAACTGGAAGAAAATGAGCGCAGCAACATCACGCGGCTGATTAAAGTCAAAAAAATGACGCAGTGAGCTGGCCGTCTCAACGGTTGCCGCTCGGATGGTGTCGAAAGGACAACGATTATAGTTGTTTTTCGACACCTTTTTTTAAATTGTACAGTGACAATGCGCGTTAATTCTGATAGATTAAGTGTACGATATCATATGGAGGAATCGGAATGACTTTGACGAAACGAAAAAAACGGGGACATTTTTCAAGCGCGCAGGTAATCACTGCGAGTTTTTCATTGATTATTATTATAGGAGCGGTGCTATTGTCGCTGCCTATTGCTTCAACGACCGGCCACACTGATTTTATCGATGCTTTTTTTGTGGCGGTTTCTGCGACTTGCGTGACGGGACTGACACCTGTCAATACCGCCGCGCATTGGACGTTGTTCGGCAGGACGGTCATCTTGATTTTAGTGGAAATCGGCGGGATGAGTTTTCTGCTGATGTCATTGCTGGTGCTGTTTTCCAGCAAGAAAAAAGCCAGTTTTTCTACCAGACTGTTAATCAAGGACTATCTGAATCTCGACATGTTCAGCGGCGTGTTTCAAGTTGCAAAATACACACTGTCTATTTCCTTTGCCATTCAAGCGATCGGCGCTTTTTTGCTGTCGTTTCATTTTGTGCCTGAAAAGGGGCTTGTGGAAGGTTTAGGATTCAGTGTGTTTCACGCCGTTTCCGCTTTTTGTAATGCAGGCTTTGATTTGTTGGGAGACAGTTTGGAAAGCAGCATCAACAGTCCGTTTCTTTTAGTTGTTTTGAGTCTGCTGGTGATTGCCGGCGGACTGGGCTTTATCGTTTGGAAAGAGCTGCTGACCTTTCGCAAGCACAAAAAATTGTCACTGCATTCTTCGCTGACGCTGCGGGCGACATTGTTCGTGCTGGGTATCAGCTTTGTCCTGTTTTATGTGTTTGAAGCAGGCTTTACCCGCCATGCCAGTGATTTGACATTTGTGGAAAAAATCAGCAACATTCTCTTTTTGAGCGCCACCCCCCGGACGGCAGGATTTAACAATATTCCCTACGCGGATGTTTCCAGTGCTTCTCTTGTGCTGACGATAGTCCTGATGTTTATCGGCGGCAATTCAGGTTCGACAGCCGGCGGACTGAAAGTTTCCACGCTGTCAGTCTTGTTTTTGGGGATTCGCAGTATTTTGTCCGGCAAGGAGCATGTTTCCTGCAGCGGACGTACTATTAAACGTGATATCGTTGACTCCAGTTTTGCCTTGTTTTTTCTGGCACTGGTTCTGGTTGCCAGTGCGATCACAGTGCTGACCGTGACTGAAACGGTCCCTTCAGGCTTCGGCATAGAATATATTGCGTTTGAAGTTTTTTCAGCTTTTGGTACGGTAGGCATTTCCATGGGCTTGACACCGCACTTGTCGTTCGCAGGAAAAATCATCATCATGCTGGTGATGTTTATCGGGCGTATCGGGATTTACACGTTTATCTTCTCGCTGATTAAAAAACGGCAGACTTCAAAAGATTTGTACAAATATCCGGAAGAGTATATGCTTGTCGGCTAGCCGCCTAAGCAAGGGCTGACGGTATCGCTGCGGCGGTCATTCTGCACAAAGATTCGCGAAAGAGGTTGCAGTTGCACATGTTAAATAGTATACTTATAACCGTAAAATGTATTAAAAATTAAAAAATGTGAGACGTAAGCAGACGATTTCGTCATAATATGAGAGAGGGGGAAATAGACATGAACGCATTGCTGACTGCTAAAAAATGACACACATTCCGTTATTGCTTAGAAGTTTCTAAGTCTATCATGTTTTATTTCCGATGCCGATCTCTGAGTGGCGGTCAATTGTTTAGTGAACAGCCCTTGTCATAGGGGGAAGTGTGTCTATTTGTCATGAACAAATTGATGGTTTGAGAGTGCATTGGTTCAGTGCGCTCTTTTTGTGCTGCTTTTTAGTTAAAAAAATCACAAAAGGCATTGAATTCGGGCAATCCGTACTTCCATGATAGGCGAGTGGAATCAAGACTTGTTTATAAACAGTCTGTTTTCAATAAACTCAATCAGGAGGTGACAGTATGTTTTCCAGAAAAATCATTACAAATGACTCTTCATGAGTTTGTGATATTTTTATCTTGGTGTTGTCCAAGGTAATAGCCCCTGCTCTGACAGCTGTCGAGAGCGGGACGAACAGATGTCACAGTGATTATTTAGATAAGGAGAGCATCTAATGTATGCCCAACAAAAGAAATTAACTAAAGAACAGCTTCTCGAGCTGGAACGGCCGCCTCAAACGAAAGTCCAGATAATAGCTGATTATTTGATTTGTCTGTGTCCGTTTCTGGCCTGCCTGCTGGCGATTTTGGAATATCGTGTCGTGCCGAACACGGGTTTGAATACGGGAACGGCCACGTATGCGTATTTTCTGGGAATTCAGGCAGTTATCCTACTGATGGTGTTCCTGTTTTCGCTGAAATCCAAAAAGCTGTTTGCCAAGCTGAGATACAAAGCACCTTTTTATACGTTCATTTATCTCTTGTTTCTTGGATATGATTATTTAACCCTTAAAACAGGTATTTTAATGCTGCCTTATTTCCCGTGGGTTGACCAAGTGCTGAATGCGATGATATCAGACCATGCTTATTTACTGGATTGTGTCAAGAATTCGATGATTCTGCTGTTTACCGGTTATGCTGCCGGTGTATTGGCCGGTCTGGTCACAGGGACTATCTGCGGTTACAGCAAACGCGTCAACTATTGGGTCAGTCCATTTATGAAACTGCTGGGGGCGATTCCGAGCACGACTTGGCTGCCGATTGTGATGGTGCTGGCGACTTCGCTGTTTAAAGGTAGTGTTTTCATCATTGCACTGGGGGTCTGGTTCTCAGTCACGATAGCGACCATGACAGGCATTCACACCATTGACAGAGGTTATTTTGATGCCGCCAAAACACTGGGGGCCACTAACCGCCAGCTGATTTTCAATATCGCCATTCCTTCTGCCATCCCTAATATTTTTCAAGGGCTGACCCAAGGTATGAGTTCGGCCTGTACGGCGTTAATCGTCGCTGAAATGCTGGGTGTAGAATCCGGTTTGGGCTGGTATATCACCTGGCAAAAATCTTGGGCGGAGTTTGCCAAGATGTATGCGGCGATTGTGCTGATTTGTCTCGTGTTCGTGCTGGTGAATGTCATATTGAATGCCGTCAGCCGGCGTGTGCTGATTTGGAAAGAAGAGGTGAGTTAGTGTGGCAAAAGAATCTGTCCTGACACTGACAGGTGTCTCGAAAAGCTTTGCGCGCGCTGATACCAATGAAGTCGTTGATGCGTTGTCAAACATTGACTTGACAGTCAAAAGCGGCGAATTCGTCAGTATTGTCGGCCCCAGCGGATGCGGGAAATCCACGATACTGCGGCTGGTATCAGGTCTGCTTTCGCCGACAATCGGCACCATTGAGCTGAGTGGTGAAAAAATCAGCGGCACGAGTCCCAACCGTGGGATGGCGTTTCAAAAGCCGACGCTTTTTCCTTGGCTGACGGTCAAGCGTAATGTCGGTTTCAGCATGAAGATGCGCGGCACGTATCAGGAAAATCAGCACAAAATCGATGACCTGCTTGATATGGCAGGTTTGGGCGAATTTAAGGATTCCTATCCGGCGCAACTATCTGGCGGTATGGCACAGCGGGTGTCTTTGCTGCGCACAATGATTAACGAACCGGAAATATTTCTGCTGGATGAGCCGCTGGGTGCACTGGACGCATTTACCCGCATGAATATGCAGGACGAACTGCTCAATATGTGGCAAAAAAAGAAAAACATGATGTTAATGGTCACCCATGATGTGGAAGAAGCAGTTTATATGGGGACACGCGTCATCGTCATGGCTCCGCGGCCCGGCCGGATTATTAAAGACATGGCCATTGATTTGCCTTATCCGCGTAACCGGAGCAGTCAGGAGCTGACGGATTACAGAAATGAGATTTTAGAATTACTCAATTATGGCAAGCATGAAAAAAACTAGAGGAGATAATATAGATGAAAAAGAAAGTTGTAACAATTTTATTGGCACTGACAGCCGTATTGGTTCTGGGAGGTTGTGCAAAGAAAGAGTCTCAGCCGGCAAATAAAAAAATCGACATCAATGATGAAGAAGCATGGAAAAAAGAACCGGCCTACAAAGAAACCATCAAAGTCGGCTATAACGGCGGGGCATGTTTGTCGCCGCTGGGATTGGCGAAAGAAAAAGGTTTTTATGAAAAAGAAGGATTGAATGTGGAGTTGGTCTCAACGACGGAAACCAAAGATGCTGTCGGAACAGGTCAAGTTGATTTTTCCGGGGATCACATTGCGACCCTCCTCGTCCCGGCGGTGAACGGGGTCAACATGCTGTTCACGACAGGGATTCACACAGGCTGCAAGACACTCTATGTACTCAGTGACTCTGGCATCACAAGCACGAAAGATTTGATTGGGCAGACGATTGCAGTGCCGGACGGCATCGGAAATTCAGACCATAACATTGCACTGCGTTTCTTAAACAAAGACAACATCGCACCCGATGAAGTCCATTTCAAACAAGTCGAAAGCACGGCAACTATTTTAGCGATGGAAAACGGCGAAATTCAAGGGGCTGTCCTTTCAGACCAGTTTGCCAAGAAGTTTCTTGATGAAGGCAAGCTGACGGCCATTCGTTCCATCACGTTTGATGATGACTTCAAGACAGAAACCTGCTGCGTTCTGGCGATGAACCGGGATTTCTATGAAAAAAATCCGATTACAGCAGCTAAAATCACACGTGCTATGAAGGAAACAAGGGAGTGGGTGGAAAATAACAAAGAAGAAGCTGTTGATTTGATGCTTGAAAACAATTGGGCTTCCGGCGACAGACAAGTGGTGCTTGATGTGGTTAAGACCTATAATTTTGGCATCAGTGATGCAGACACAGAAAAAACTTTGAAAGATGTCATGACCGATTACAAGAAATTCGGCATCATCGGCGAAGACAAAGAGACTGAAAAATCAATCGGCTATTTGTGGAACCCGGTCAATTAAGCAGATAAAAAAAGGAGGATATATCAATGAAAAAGAGATTGTTATCGTTTGTCGTATTTAGTATGGTACTTGGCTTGGCAGGTTGCAACAGCAAGGGCGGAGGAGAGACTGACCAGTCTGCTGCTCCGGACAAAGCAGCTGACACCAGTGCAATTTATTTTAACGGTTCTTCGACACTGACACCTGTCATCAATACGATAGCCGCATCATTTAATGAGGAATATGAAACATGGGACAAGGTCGACTCGTCTTTTGAGGAAGCTCCTATTTCGATTTACGTGGCATCCGGCGGTTCCGGTCAAGGAGTTGCAACGCTGATTGACGGCACGACCAGTTTCGGTATGGTGGCCAGAGAGGTCAAAGATGAAGAAAAGAAAAAAATCAAGGATGAAAAAGAGTATTTGGTGGGCATTGATGCTCTTGCCATCACTGTTAACAAAGAAAGTCCGCTATTAGAAAGAACCGATGATTTGACGACGGACCAAGTCATTAAAATCTTTTCCGGTGAATACAAGACATGGCAAGAAGTCGACAGTTCATTACCGGCTGATGATATCGTAGTGCTGACGCGCGATGTCAGCGGCGGCGCCCATGAAGTGTTTCAGAAGAATATCATGAAAGATGTTGACGTGTCTGCCGATGTGATTCAGGCACCGACGATGGGCGGGCTGGTCGAGAAAATCATCGACAATAAGAATGCCATCGGTTATGCGTCTTATGGAGTAGCATCGCAAAACGAGGACAAGCTCGTCAAATTGAAGCTGGACGGCGTGGCTTGTACTGAAGAAAATATCACAGGCGGCAACTATATTCTACAGCGTCCGCTTCTGCTGGTCGGCTCCGGCGAACCGACTGAACAACAGCAGGCTTTCCTTGATGTCGTTCTGGGAGAGGAAGGTCAGGCGGTTGTCGAGGAGCAGGGATTTATCCGCTCGCAGTCAAGCAAATAAGCGTGAAGACAGATGATTATCAGACAACTCGTGCAACTTATTTTTAAATGTTTGCTAGTCATTGCAGCCATAAGTACATTTTTACTTATGGCTGTGATGCTTGGCCATCTCCTTTCAGAAAGCCGGCTGTCCATCAGCCGGGTGGGGCTCGATTTGCTGAATCCGCAAAAAGACTGGCGTCCGCTCGGCAGTACTCCGAGTTACGGCGTTGTAAACATCCTTGCCGGTACACTATGTGTGACCGGGCTTTCGGTTGTGCTGTCGGTTATCTTTGGGACAGGGACAGCCTTATTTTTAGCTTATTATTTTCCGGCGGCAGCGGCGCGCGTTATTTTGTCGGTGATTGAGTTGATTGCAGGGATTCCTTCTGTCATTTTCGGTTTCTTCGGCTTATCAGTTGTGGTCAAGTGGTTTGAAAGTCATTTGCAGATGGCTTCCGGTGAGTGTGTGCTGGCAGCATCGCTTATCTTGACTTTGATGTTGCTGCCATTTGTCGTGTCGACGATGACTGAGTCAATCAGGGCATTCAGAGAAGTATATGAACCGACTTCAATTGCGCTGGGGCTTTCGCGTGAATACTTTATCGTCAAACTGCTGCTGCCGAGACTGCGCCTGCCGCTGTTGACGGCTGTGATGCTGGCATTCGGCAGAGGCTTGGGCGAAACCATGGCAGTCATGATGGTCATCGGCAATTCGCCGGCGTGGCCGCGCCTGTTTGGTCGGGCTGAAACGATTGCTTCGCTGACCGCTCTTGAAATGGGCGGTGTCGAATACGGCAGTTTGCATTTATCGTCATTGTATTTTGCAAATGTGATGTTGTTAGTACTGGTCTTATCAGTTTTTGGCGCTGGTTACTTTTTGAAAAGGAGGTACAGTCATGAGCAACTCGCTCGTTAAGTGGGGCATCCGTCTGATTAGCGGACTGCTTGCTGCAACTGTACTGGGGAGCATCTCCTTCGTGTTTATGTACCTTTTCAACCGCGGACGGACGGTCATCAGCTGGTCGTTTCTCACAGCTGACCCGGCAGGCATGCCGATAGGGACAGCCGGAGGCATTTTCCCGGCAATCATCGGTACTTTTTCTTTAGGGTTGTTCTCGGCATTGATTGGCGGTACACTAGGGGTACTAGTGGCTGTCTGGCTTGTCTACTACGGCAAACAGCCGCTGCTTTCGAAAGCCGTTTATCTGGCGGTTTATTTTTTATCAGGACTGCCGTCTATTATTTTCGGGCTGGTCGGTTACACAGTCCTGATTTTCCGTCTCGGTTTCAACCGCAGCTTATTTTGTTCAGGGCTGACGGTATCGCTGATGATTTTGCCGTTTGTGGCTATCCGCGTTATTAAAATACTGCAGGAACATGAGCGGGACTACTACACGCAGTCGCTTTCGCTGGGTATCTCGAAGGAATACACGCTGCTCCATGTGGTTTTGCCGGACAGCAGTGTGGAGATTATCGGCACGGTTTTTATCGGGATGGCATACGGCATGGGGGCTGTGGCGCCAATCATGTATACAGGGGCAGTAATGCTGTCGCCGCTGCCTGTTGCGCTGGACAAGCCGTTTATGTCGCTGCCGTATCATTTATATCTGCTGGTCAGCAACGGCCTGTCATATGAGTATGCGTACGGTACCGCGTGCGTGTTGTTATTATTGCTGCTGGTGATGCAGTGTGTGTACCGATTAGTTCATTGGCTTTTTTACCATAGGAGAAAATAACATGAAACTGACACTAGAAAATATCACAGTTGCGTTTGGCAAAAAAATGGTTTTGCATGAGATAAGCACGGTGTTTTCGCCTCAAAAAATCACGGCGGTCATCGGGCAGTCGGGCTGCGGGAAGACTACGCTTTTGCGGACCATTAACCGCACCGTCGAAGAAGAGGGCGGACGCATTTCAGGCAAGTTGGAACTGGCAGCCGCTGATGTGCTGAGGATGCCGACTGAAACGCTCAGAAAACAAATCGGCATGGTATTTCAACAGCCGATAGCCTTTCCTTTCAGCATCGAAAAAAATTTGTCTTACGTACTGAATTATCATTTCAAGCTGTCAAAAGCAGAGCGTAAAGCACGTATCACGCAGTATCTGACAGCGACCAATTTGTTTAACGAGGTAAACAGCGACTTGACTGTTTCAGCAAACCAGCTTTCCGGCGGGCAAAAGCAGCGTCTGGCAATTGCCAGAGCATTGTGTGCCGAACCGGATTTTTTACTGCTGGACGAGCCGTGTTCGGCACTTGACATGGAAAACACTTTGGCCATTGAACAACTGCTGCTGCAAATCAAACAGGCGTACGGCATTGTCATCGTCACGCACAATTTGGCGCAGGCGAAGCGTATCGCTGACGACATTGTGCTGATGGACAGCGGCAGAATTATAGAACACACTGGAAAAAAACAGTTTTTCAGCCGCCCGGCAACGGAACTGGGCAGAAAATTCATTCAATATATGTAAAGGTTGGGAGAGAAAATGCACGTAACCATTCCAGGCTACAAAACGTTGACAATCGACAAACTGGTATTTGATTTTAACGGGACGCTGGCAGTTGACGGCAAGATTGCAGATGATGTCAGAAATCGGCTGCACCGTCTGGCAAAAGATTTTGACCTTTATGTTCTGACGGCGGATACATACGGCACTGTGAGGGAAACATGCAGCGGATTGCCTGTGACTGTTGAGGTGTTTCCCGGCAGTTCTGCGGCTGACGGCAAGCTGTCAATCGTGAATCAGCTGGGTGCTTCCTCATGCGCCTGTATCGGAAACGGCCGCAACGACGCCGCCATGTTTGAAGCAAGTGCACTGTCAGTGGCTGTCTTCGGGCGGGAAGGTACTTATGGTCCGCTGTTGTTACAGGCAGATGTCTGTACCGCATCCATTACAGACGCGTTGGATTTGTTTTTGTATCCGGCAAGACTGATTGCAGATTTGCGCGGGTAGGTGAGGCTGAAAAAACGAGAGTGTTCGACCTAGAGCCATTACATAGAAATAATCTCTGAAAAGCGGAAAGAAACTCCCGCTTTTTTTATCGGACAGAAGAAAGCGTCTCAGGCTGATAAGTAGCTCCGGTGAACCGTTCATGGGATAATGACAGTAAAGGCAGTCTTGAACGGACAGCTTGTTTCGGAACGGAGGGATACTGATGGGAAAGGCACAAGGTGAACACGGACAGGCGGAAAAAAGAAATTTTTTGGAGAAGCTTTTTGAACAAATAAAAAAAATCGGCAAAATGATATGGGGCGAGTTAAAGACGCCATGACGGCTAAGGTAAAGCGTCTTGGAAAGACAAGCAGTCCCGCTTGAAACACTTTGGAGAAAAGTCAATTTTTTTCTCAAGGTGTTTCTTTTTTTTTAGCGTTTTATTGAAGTACGAAGACGTATTTAAGGTGGGCGATGTTTTGCCGACATCAGGGAATGAGATTGGAAACAGCTGATAAGATAACAGTCTCCTTATCATAAACATTCAAAAAAGGGCGATTATACGGTATACTAGAGGTAACAACAAGCGAGGAGGAATGACAATGACTAAGCAGAATAAACCGTTGACTGAAGTGCTGATTGATCGCGAAGACCATCAAACATTACTGGAATTTGCCACGACTCTGGAGAAAATCGCTGAAAAATTGAAGACAGAAGGTTCTTTTACCATGGTTGAAGGGACAAAGGAAAATGTGATTCAACCATCTGAGCAGTTGGAAGTTGAATACAAATACGAGAAAAAAGGGGACAAACACTCGTTTGAAATTGAATTCGAATGGTATACAGGGGAAAAAGCGTCGCAAACAATGACTATTGAATAAATAATCATTTGTTTCAGTGAGAGAAAACAGGAGTGCCTGAATCGACAGCGCACTTCTGTTTTTTTTAGCCAAGTCATTGGCAGTGGATGGTTTACAATGAAAAATACACCTCGAAAATTGAGGTGTATCTGTTCTGTTAAATAAATAGTAAGGATTTATTCAACATAAAATATCATATCGTCTTTTTAATTGAAAGTAAATAGATTTTATAAAAATACACCTCATTTTAGAAAAGAGGTGTACATGAGAAGTGTTTTATGGATAGAGTATCCATCCAATACGTTTATCTTAACGCTGATTGCGGAAAAAGTAAACAGTGTTTCGGGACATTTTACCGCGTCGTTATGCCGGTTATTCGCCCAATACCGTTTTACAAGGTGTATCCAAAAGACGTGCGGCAACGGCCGTTCAGCGCTGAATGGTTATCTCGCAATGATTTTCGCCGTTTGCAGACAAGACATCTTCCAAATAACAGCGCAGGAAACTGTCTTCCTGCTGCTGGAGCAGCAAGTAGCCGTCATCATGCTCAAGTACTTCTTTTTCACTGTCGGATAGCGGGACGCAGCCATCAAAGTACCATGTGTTGACACGCGCGGCAAATGCTGCTATCTGGTCGGCTGTATCGACATCAAACCAGTGTTCATTGTACATTTGTTCGTTTGCCATCCCCATTCGGTGGCGGAAAAACAATTGGTAGGAATAATCGGAATAATTGAGCAAATCGGGATTGGTTTGCCGGGTTGCTTTTGCCCATTCGGCGACATTCAGCGGGGCACGTTTGTAATGGATTTGCCGAGGCGACACGGTTATTTTGCCGATGCTGTTGGATAATGAAGCAAAGCAGCCGGTAACGATATCGCAAATATGATGCCCTTGTATTTGTTTACAAGCAATGTTTTGGGCGTGGGAATGTCCTGACAAACTCACCGGGAGTGCGTAGTCGCTGAACAGTTTTTGAATATCAGCGGCATTGTCCAAGACAAAACCTTTGTTGATTTGTTCATTGTGTGCCATCAAATTGTGGTGAATTACAGGGATAACCAGCAAATCGTTAGTTTTCGCATAGGCCAGCATATCCGCAGCCCAGTCCATTGTTTGAGGCGTCAGTCTCCCTGCATGGACCGGCGGATTCAGCTGGTCTGTCTCTGCGTATTCGCTGGAGTCCAGCATGAGCAGCATGAGGTCTTCAAACGGACATACCGCATAGCTCAACGAGCGGCTGTCCCGTGAAATGGCTTCGGAATACCCCATGTTGTCAAACAGCTCGGAAAATTCGGCAGGTGTCAGCTGTTCAGCCGGAGCGGGGGATTCCCTGTAGTAGGTTTTCGACCAGCCGTTGCAGAGGTCATGATTGCCGGGAATCACATAGACTTGCGTTTCAAGCGCTTCGATGCGTGCCAAGTAATCTGCCAGCTCGACCGCACTCTGCTTTTCTCCGTTAAAGGTCAAATCGCCGGGAATAATCAACAACCGGGGTCTGTGTTGTTCGATTTGCCAAATCAGTGCCTCCATCAGTTCCTGCTGATAATCCAGCACGATGCCGTTTGTATTGTTTTTGATGAGTTGGAAGGCTTTGCCCCGGTCGTGCAGTTTGTCGGAAAAATAATGGAGATCGGTGATGACCCAGATGCTGTCTTGCTCGGTGACGGGACGGTGAGCGTAGCGCTTTTCCACGTACGTTTTTCGAAACACGTTGTCTGATGTGTTTTTCCAGTAGACAGCTACCCCTGTCACACAAAGAAGCAGTCCGATAAGCAGGAAGCTTGTCAGTTTTCTTTTCAATGTCCTCACCTTATTTTCTGTCGGTTGTTCTTACTTGAAGTATACCATAAAGCAGCCATAAAGAAGTTGCCGGACCTTGATTTTCGTCCGTACTAACGGCATAATGAGCGTTATATGATATTGAGTCGTTAAGCAGAAGAGAGGGAAGTTTATGAAGAAATTAAAGATAGTTCTGCTGTACCTTGCGTTTGCGGTTATCGGCGGAATCGGCGGGTATTTATTAGGCCCTATGCTCGATGACGTTCATTTTGGGCTGTGGGAAATAATAGTGGTAGTGTTGTCGCTGGTTATTTCCTTTTTACTGCACATTGCGATACATGAAGCAGGGCACGGCCTGTTTGGCTGGTTGTCAGGCTATAAGATGGTCAGCTACCGCATTTTGTCGTATTTATGGATTTGGCAGCCGGACGGGCGGATTCAATTTCGCCGCTTCAGCGTTCCGGGAACGTTGGGACAGTGTCTAATGGCACCGCCGCCGTATCGTCAGGGACAGTTCCCCTACAAACGATACTTGTTCGGCGGCGTGCTGGCGAACATTATTGCCAGTCTCGTGATTGGTCTGACTCTGGGTTTCCGCTGGCTGCCGGCAGCGGTGTTTGCGCTGGTCGGCATTTTGGTTGCACTGCCCAACATCATTCCAGCCGGATTCAATGACGGGATGTCCATCAAAGTCGCTTCATCCAGTGAAGAACAGACCTATCTTTTTTACATACAAATCGCAGTGAACTACCAGCTGATGATGGGGCACACATTTAAAGAGTTGCCTGACGAATTTTTTCAGGCAGTTCCGGAAATACCGGAAAGAACGTACTTTAACACGTCTCAGAGCTTTCTGATAGTCGGACGGGCACTGGAGCTGCATGATTGGCCGCGATTTTCAGCTGAACTGGAGAAGCTCTGGCAGATGCGGGAAGACCTGATTGTCATTTATCAAATCGAGTTGAAGAAAGAGCTGCTCTTTTGTCTGTGTTTATTGTCGCCGGAAGATGAGCGGATTGCTGAACTGTGGCAAGATAAACAGGTCAGAGCAAGCTTGAAGCAGACGGGCATGGCCAATAAGCGTATCGAAGCAATGTACGCCTATGCAGTAGAACACGATAATGACCGGGCACAGCGCTTGTTGGCTGAAGGGCGCGCTCTGCTGCCTAAAGCGCCGAATCCCGGTGACGGCATGATTGAGTTTGGGGTGAATGACTGGCTGGCGGAGCGGATGAGGGACGGGGCGTGGACAGCACACAACACTCTTTAAAAAAAGCTGAAATCATGAAAATCATCAATATTATTTTGATGATTTTCTTTTTTTTGCGGTTGCATGGCTGATGAGATACTCATATTGCTTAACGGTCAGCTTATTTTTGGCTATGAAAGCGCATTTCTTTTTGGAGAAACGAACATTATAATAAAATCAAGGCGACAGAATAGAAGATAACTAATGATTAAATGGAGGAGGTAAATATGTTTTTGGACGATCGAAGCAGGCAAATTTTAGAATATCTTATTTTTCATCCGAAAAGCAGCAGTAAAGAACTTATGACCCGGTTTTCGATTAGTCGCCATCAATTAAGCTACAGTGTTAATAAAATTAAGGAATGGTGTAAAGACAATGATTTGCCGGAACTTATCCGATTGAGGAGCGGTAGTTTTCACATTCCGGAAGCATTAGCCCTTTTTTTAAAAAATAGTGGTAGTGTTCATTCAGAACAATCCTCTCACTATGTTTTGTCAGAAGAAGAGCGCGCCACAGTTATGTTGTTGATGATTATGTCCAATCGCGATTATTTGTCACTTGACCATTTTTCAGTTGATTTAGATGTCAGTAAAAACACTGCGATGCGGACCATTGCGTTTATTCGCGAACAATTGCCTTCAAATGTGGCGGTTGATTACGACCGAAACAACGGCTACCGAATCACGGGAAAAGAATGGGAAATCAGAAAGCTTATTTTGCAGACGATTCATAAAACAAGTTTGTTGCCCAACGGCAATGAGTATTTGAATAAATATATCGAAAATAAGGATATGCGAATCAAGCACTACCGTCAGATTCTGGAAGATGCCGAGCATCTGCTGAATGTGACATTTACGGATAATCGGATTGACATTTTGCCATATATGCTAGCGATTATTTCACTCCGGATTGATCAAGGATATGTCATACAAGAATCCTTTCATATTAAAAACCATATGTTGGCCAACACTCAGGAATACGTTGTGGCAAGTAAGATTTTCAACAACTGGAAAAAGATACCCGATCAGGAAAAATCATTCATCACGCTTCAACTGCTGACAACTAATATTTTGTCTGGTGAAATGTTGACGGAAGATTTGACGGAAGGGCTCTCGAAAATCGTCGACGACTGCCTCCAAGATTTTGAGCGACGGGCTTTTGTCAATCTGAGCAATAAAAATGATTTGAAAAAAAGGTTGTTACTGCATTTAAAGCCGGCATATTACCGGATAAAGTATCACCTCAATTTGAATATGAATGTGGAAAACCTCTATTTCAGTGAACGGCAGAATGCCATGAAAGCAATTATTTATGAGTCGTTCAGACCACTGGAAGAATTTATCGGTGAAAATTTGCCTGAGGAAGAGCTGGAGTTCATCTCCCTTTTCGTTCTAAGCAATTTATCTGAACAGTCGATTAATCCCAAGCAGCAAACGGCTGTTGTGGTTTGTAAAAGCGGGGTATTGATTTCTCAAACACTCGACACGATTCTCAGGAAAAAATTCCCGGAGTTTACTTTTTTCCCGCCGTGTTCTCTGCGCGAGTACCGAGACTTGGAAGTCAATGCAGACATCGTCTTCTCAACGGTTCCGCTGGACAGAGACAAAGGAGTTTATCTTGTAAAGTCTTCACTGAATGAAGACGAATTGGCGGAATTAAGGTTGAAAGTGTTGAATGATGAGTTGTCAGTCACCCAAAAAAAGCGCCCGATTTCAATGGCGAAAATCATGGAGACGATTGAGTCGTACGCTGACATCATTCAGTATGATGATTTGGAGCATTCACTAGGTCAAATACTATACGAAGGCGGTTACCGGCTGGGAAACAAAAAACAAAAACTCTCTTTGAAAATGCTGCTATCTTTTGAACATGTGACGAGTGTCAGGCGAGTGGCTGATTTCAAGGAGGCAATCAAACTGGCCAGTGCACCTTTGCTCCAGGAAGGATATATTGAAAAACGCTACATCGAAAAAATGATTGAGAATCATGACTACAATGACGCCTATACAGTGTTGGGCAGTGATGTGGCGCTGCCCCATGCGCTTCCGGAGTACGGAGTTAAAAAGCTAGGGGTTTCCTTGCTTCATGTGAGGGAAGGTGTCCATTTTTCACCGGAACATGTCGTTCATTTTATCTTTGTTGTTGCTCCAGTCGATAAAGAAAAACACATTGAAATTGTATATGAAATCATGAATCTGGCAGAAAATGAGACGCTGTTAAGTCAGTTGAAGTCAGCTGAAACAGATGAGGAATTGTATAAATTAGTTATCCAGAAGGGGAGAAGAGATAGTGAAGATTAGGGAATATGTCGATCGCAAACTAGTCATTTTTTCAGCAAAAAAAGAAAAATTTGATGTTTTAACAGACATCGCCAATGTTTTGGAAAAAAACGGGAAAGTGACATCAGGTTATAAACAATCACTGATTGAACGAGAAAAGAAATTCCCAACAGGTTTGGAGACTGAAACGATCGGTATTGCCATTCCTCATACAGACAGTCACTATGTGAAAGAATCGGCGATTGCCGTTTGTGTGCTGGAACATCCAGTGCCGTTTATTCAAATGGGAACCGAAGATGAAGAAGTGAAAGTGGAATTGATTTTCATGCTGGCGTTAAAAAATGCCGAAGACCAGCTGGAGATGTTGCAAACATTAGTCGAATTGATTCAAGATGACCAAATCATATTGGCGTTAAAGAATGCCGGCTCAGCAGATGATGTGCTGGCTAGCATCGAAAGATTTTCTAAAGAAGCGTGAGGTGAGAAGATGTTTGGCCCCATTATCGACAGAATGCTGCATTTTAATTTAGGTAAAGTCGGACGTGCGATTGTGACATTGATTCAGGAAAACATGCTGATTTTTCTTGTGCTGTTTATCGCCTATGCCAGTTGTATGTTATATGCCAAGTACGTTCGGACTCGGTTGATACCTGAAAAAATGAAGGATTTCCTGATTAGTCGAAAAGCATCCGGAACTTTGGACGAACTGTTCAGCCAGTGGCTCGCAGAGCGGCAGACTTGGCCAAAGTATCTCGTTGTGCCGACGTCGAACGAGTTATGGATAAAGCCGGCATCACACATGACCGGCAATGAAAAAATGTTGTTCTATACAACAGACAGTCAAAAAATGACTGAAAATGAATTGTTTACAATCTTAGTAAAAGAATTACGATAAAAAAATAAACGGAGGATATTGTAAATGCGTAAGAAAAGAATTTATATTTGTTGTGGTTCTGGGATTGCAACGTCAACTGTGATTGCCAAAAAAGTAAAGGAGGTGCTGGATAAAAATAGTATTCCTTACAATGTTGAACAGTGCACCGTTCAGCAAATCAGTTCTAAAGTCAGCACTTTGAAGCCGGATTTAATCGTCAGCTCGGCTCAAATTACGACAGATGTGCAAGACGTACCAGTTGTGATGGGACGCTCATTTTTGACAGGTATTAAAGTTCAAGACACGATTGATGAAATTGTAAATATTTTGAAAGATTAAGGAGGCGTTTTGTGTGGGAATTGTACTTGATTTTTTCCAGTATATTATTGATCTTGGCGTTAGTGTCATGATGCCGATTATCATTACGATACTTGGGTTGATATTTGGTAATAAGTTGTCGGCGTCGTTTAAATCGGGGTTGACAGTTGGTATTGGTTTTGTCGGATTGAACGTCATTGCGACATTAATGATGGACGCCATCAGTCCGGTGACGCAAGCGTTGGTTGACCAGTATAACTTTAAACTGACAGCAACGGACATTGGCTGGGGCGTGGGCTCTTCGCTGGCGTGGGGAACGGAGATTGTACCTTTTGTTTTTCTTGTCGTCATCGCCACTAACGTCATCATGATTGCATTAAATTGGACGAAAACGATGGATGTTGATATTTGGAATTTTTGGCAGCCAATGATGATTGCCGGTGCGTTGTATCTTGTAACCGGAAACATGATCATCGCTTTATTGAGTGCTGTTGTTAACATGGCAATTATTTTTAAAGTGGCGGATTGGACTCAAAATGATTTAGATGAGGTATTGGGTCTTGAAGGTATTTCATTTCCGCAGATTCAGTCAAGCGGCTGGGCATTTATCGGTTACCCGTTAAACTGGCTGTTTGACCGCTTACCTGGTATTAAAAACATTTCATGGACACCTGAAAAGGTGCAAAATCGTCTAGGGGTATTTGGCGAACCAATGTTGATGGGCTTGATTGTTGGTGGCGGGCTTGCAGCAGTTGCCGGTATGCCGGTCAATGTTATTTTACAAACAGCTGTCACGATTGCAGCAAGTTTGGTGCTGATGCCTAGAATGGTTGCGCTGTTAATGGACGGACTGACACTGATTTCTGAATCAGCGCAGGAATGGATGCGCAAACGGTTCCCGGGACGTGAGTTGTATATTGGATTGGACTCAGCGCTTGGAATCGGTCATCCGTATGTTTTGACAACTGGTCTGTTGATGATTCCTGTTGCACTGATTTTGGCCTTTATCCTGCCGGGCAACAAAGTTCTGCCACTGGCGGACTTGACCGCTTTACCGTATTTCATGGTCTTTGCAATTGTCCCATCGAAAGGGAATCTATTTAGAGGACTTCTATCAGGTATCGTTTTTACAACTATCATTCTTTACTGTGCCAGTTACGCAGCGCCGATTGTAACGCAGTTGGCAGTTCAGGTTGGTTACCAGCTGCCTGAAGGGGTAAATGAAGTAACATCCCTTGCAATTGGTTCACAGTGGTATACATGGATTGTATTCTGGCTATTCGAAAAACTCGGCAGCCTGTTTTAATTAAATATTTAGGAGGAACAACAAATGAAAGCAGCATTAATGTACGGTGCAAATGATATCAGAATAGAAGAAATTGAGAAACCGGATTACGGCAGTGAAGGCTTACTTTTAAAAGTCGAGGTCATTGGCTTGTGCGGGTCTGATATCCGGAATTTGACAACAGATTCCCGCAAAGGGGACTATCCTCATATTTATGGACACGAAGTTGTCGGAACAGTGGCAGAAGTGGGCGATAACTGCAAAAAATACCAAGTGGGCGACCGCTTATATGTTTATCCGGCAGTGCCATGTCTGGAATGTGAATATTGCCGTGCCGGCAATAGCCACAGTTGTAAAAATCTAAAAGCATACGACCGCATTCAAGGCGGGTTTGCCCAATATATGGCTGTACCGGACTGGGGCGTGAACGGACCAAATATTTATAAAATACCGGATGATGTCGCGTTTGAAACAGCGGTCATGTCAGAACCGTTATCTTCTGTCTATGCTTGTCAAGATAATGTCAATGTGCGCATCGGTCAAACAGTAGTCATCGTAGGTGCCGGTCCGATTGGCTGTCTGCACGCAGAACTGGCGAAAATTCGCGGTGCCGATCAAGTGATCATGGTGGAAATTAATGAACAGCGTTTGGAAGAATCCAAGGCATTCGGTGCAGACCATACGATTAACAGTATGAAAGAAGACGCAATCGAAGCCGTTCGTCAATTGACGAATGGGCAAGGTGCGGATGTCGTCATCTCGGCTAATCCGTCCACTAAGGCGCAGACTGATGCTGTGTATATGGTGAAGCCAAATGGGACACTGGTCTTCTTCGGAGGTGTGCCAAAAGGGCAGATGACAGACATCGATACGAACTATCTCCACTATAACAGTATCTGGGTATACGGTCATTACGGGTCAAATACGATTCAAGTTAAACAGTCTTTTGACATGATCATCTCAGGAAGAATCGACGCATCCCGCTATGTGTCCAAAATTATGCCGCTGGCTGAGTTGTTTGATGCGATTCAATTGATGAAAAACGGCAAGGCGAATAAAGTGCTCATCAAGCCTTGGATGTAATGTGTGTTAGTCTGAAAAAGAATAATCAAAGAAGGGACAGCTTATGAAAAATATTTTGGAAGCAAAGTGCATGAAGGAAATGATCGAGGTCACCACAAATATGTATCGACTCGGCTGGGATGAACGAAATGGCGGTAATATTTCTTATCGTTTGGATAAAAGCGATATTTCCGACTATCTGGATGTCACCAACGTCATTAGAAGTCTACCTATGGATTTCGACGCAAGTGCGCTGGCGGGAGAGTATTTTATTGTCACGGGTTCTGGCAAGTATTTTAAAAATGTTGCGAGCAATCCGGAAGAGTCGTTGGGTATCTTCCGGGTGGCCTCATCCGGAGATGCGATTGACATACTGTGGGGATATGAGAATAACAGTGTACCGACCTCAGAGCTTCCGTCACACTTGATGAGTCATATTGCAAGGATGTCCGTTGACCCGGCCAATCGTATCGTGATGCACTGCCATGCGACACATCTGCTGGCGATGACCTTCACCCACTCACTGGATCCGAAAGCATTCACACGAACATTATGGCAAATGTGTACAGAATGTCTGGTAGTCTTTCCTGAAGGTGTTGCAACTATACCGTGGATGATTCCCGGTACAACGGAAATCGGCGAAGCCACAGCAGAAAAAATGAAAGAAACACGTCTTGTCGTTTGGCCTTATCACGGTATTTACGGTTGCGGTAAAGATATGGATGAAGTGTTCGGGTTAATCGAAACAGCCGAAAAAGCAGCTGAAGTGTATACTTATGTTCAGGCTCAAGGAGGAGTCAAACAAGCAATTACGGATGAGAACCTTCACGCTTTAGCAGATGCATTTGGTGTCACACCGAAAGCTGGGTACATATCTTAAAGCAGACATAAAAGAGAGCCCCTCTCTCTTTTATGTGACCAATAGTGAATAAAATCACAGGAGGAAATGATATTATGGCAAACAGAATGATTTTGAATGAAACATCTTATTTTGGTGCAGGGGCAATCCAGCATATTACAGAAGAAGTCAGCAAGCGCCGATTCAAAAAAGCATTTGTCGTGACGGATAAGGGGTTGGTGTCAGCCGGTCTGGTTGAAAAGGTGACGAGTCTTTTAACAGAAAACAATCTGGATTTTACACTTTTCGATAAAACGATTTCCAATCCCACAGTGGCAATTGTAAAAAAAGGCATTGCTGAATTCAAAGCTGCCGGAGCAGATTACATTTTGGCCATCGGCGGGGGTTCGCCAATTGATACGGCTAAAGCGATTGGTATTGTCGTTGCAAATCCTGAATTTAGCGACATCGTTAGTTTAGAAGGCGAAGCACCGACCAAAAACCCAAGTATTCCGCTTCTAGCCGTACCTACCACATCAGGCACTGCCGCAGAAGTGACGATCAACTATGTGATTACTGATGAAGAAAAGAAACGGAAGTTTGTTTGTGTGGATGTCCACGATATTCCGGCAGTCGCATTTGTTGATAGTGAAATGATGCTGGGGATGCCGAAAAGTTTAGCTGCTGCAACCGGTATGGACGCATTGACACATGCAATTGAAGGTTACATCACTAAAGGTGCGTGGGAAATGTCCGACATGCTTCATATCAAAGCTATTGAAATTATTGCACGTTCGTTGCGGGCTTCTGTTGCCGGGGAGTTGGCGGGACGGGAAGAAATGGCATTAGGTCAATACATTGCCGGCATGGGCTTCTCAAATGTCGGACTCGGCTTGGTTCATGGAATGGCTCATCCGCTTGGCGCTTGGTATGATACCCCGCACGGAGTAGCTAACGCCATTTTACTGCCGACAGTTATGGCTTACAACAAAGAATTTACTGGCGATAAATACCGAGATATCGCTGTGGCAATGGGCGTTGAAGGTGTTTCGGAAATGACTCTTGAAGAGGCTCGGAATGCTGCAGTGGAGGCAGTGCGTCAATTAGGCATAGATGTCGGCATCCCGACCACGCTGACAGAGGTCGGTTTTAAAGAAGAAGATGTCATGAAAATTGCCGAGGATGCATTGGCAGATGTCTGCACGGGCGGCAATCCACGGGATACTAATGTCGCAGAAATTGCGGAGTTGTATCGTTCTCTAATATAAAAGACAGGGAGAAATTGGCCATGAAAATATTTGCGGCGTCAATTATGTGTGCCGATCAAATGAATGTGCTAGCTGAGGTCAAGAAAGTGGAAGACAGTGGCTGTGAGTTATGGCACTGTGATGTCATGGACGGTGTGTTTGTTGAAAATATGGCGTTGTTTCCGGAATGGTTGGCGGCATTGAAACAAGTCACTAAGCTGCCGCTGGATATTCATTTAGCTACAGTGACTCCAGAAAAATTCATTCCGATGTTTGCCAAAGTGGAGCCGGCTGTCATCTCTTTTCATATCGAAGCTGTACAGGATGTGGAAGAAATGATTGCGTTGATTCATTCGTATGGCATCAAGGCTGGGTTGGCAATTAACCCGGAAACTCCAATCGAAGCAGTTTATCCGTATCTCAACACAGTGGATATGCTGCTCATCATGACAGTCAATCCCGGATTTTCCGGACAGACTATCCAACCTGCAACTATTCAAAAAATCAGGCAGGTCAAACAACATCTTGCTGGCTGGCCGAATGCGCCGTTAATTGAAGTGGACGGCAATATTTATGACCAGACGATTCAGGACATGCAGGCATTGGCAGATATTTATGTGCTGGGTACATCGGCGTTGTTCCACACGAACGATCAGACCAGCTACAAAGAGCGGGTAGATTACTTAAAACAACTAACAGACTAGCCGATAGCATACAAAAATACCCAAAAGCCGACCTAACTTGGTCAGACTTTTGGGTATTTGTTATGCCATGATTAGCTTAATACCAGCCGTTAGCCATCCAAAACTGTTGTGCTTGTTCCCAAGACCCATAGCGGTTGGCGACATACTGGTCAGCGACGCGTTCCTGATTTTCAGCGGAGTAATCACCGTTCAAGTAAGAAGCATCAAGCTGGTAGCGGCCGATGTAACGTCCGTTTGTAGCAGAGTAGCTGCCGCTGGATTCCTTCATCGCAATCCATTCTTTGGCTGAAGACGAGTTGCCTGTGTAAGCAGCTTGTGCTTGCCCGTTGTCATTGTTTTGGGGAGCAGGTGCTTCCGTATAAGTTTCAGCTTGAACAGGTTCTTCAGCTGCTGCCGGTACGTAAGCTTCTTCCGGTGCTTCCGTATCAAATTTCAGAATTTGACCGACCATGATAAAATTGGCATTTGAGATATTATTTGCATTTGCGATAGTTGTGTAACGGGAAGAGTCGCCATAGTATTTTTGAGCGATGGTTGACAATGTTTCTCCTGATGCGACTGTATGAGATATTTCAGCAGCATCTGCTTTGTTTGCTCCAAACGGGAACAGCAGTGATGCTCCAAAAATGCCTAGACCGAAAATAAATTTTGCTAACTTCATAAAAAATAGATCTCCTTTAAATCTTTATTTGGCCAACACGATAAATTGTTGTTTGCTGGCATGACACACATTAAACCACATGGATATTACATGTCTTTTGAAAAAAAGTAACAATTCTGCTTCAAAAATGACGGCGTGTAATATATAACTGCTTTGTGAAAATGCTGTCGGAAATCTGTTTTTTGGAGTTGTTGGCCTGATGTGGTGGTATACAGCAAGCCGGCCTCGGTCGTCAGACTGAACAAACCGACAACAAAGCTTGAAGAAAAAAAACGTGGAAAAACAGAGAAGTTTGAAAAAAATACTGAAAAAAATATTGAAAATCATTAAATTAAAAATTTTTAACCCAAAAGTCGCCAATTTAGGTGTACAATTATGGAAACGGTTACGATTATAAAAACAGATATCATGCCCGTTTTATTATGAGGAGGGACTAATGTGAATGTACCAGAGAAATTGAAAGAGCTCCGCGTGTTGATGGAAAAAGCAGGGATCGACATTTATGTTGTACCGACTGCCGATTTCCACCAGAGTGAGTATGTCGGCGAGCATTTCAAGTCAAGGCAGTGGCTGACTGGCTTTACAGGATCAGCCGGGACAGCTGTTGTGACGAAAGACAGTGCGGGACTTTGGACAGACGGCAGATATTTTCTGGCAGCAGAACAGCAGCTGGCAGGCAGCACAGTGGAACTGTATAGAATGGGTGAACCCGATGTTCCGTCTATTGAAGCGTTCATCGAAAGTAACCTTTCAGAAAAAGGCACCTTAGGATTTGACGGCCGTTCTGTCTCCATGGGTGAAGGAAAAAATTATGAAAAAGTTGTGCAACAGAAACAAGGCCAAATTAATTATGAACATGATCTGATTGATAAAATCTGGTTTGACCGTCCGCCTTTATCCAAAGAGCCGACGTTTTCTCTCGGAGTCGAATATGCTGGAGAAACAGTGGCATCCAAATTATCGCGTCTGCGGGCAAAAATGACCGAAGCCGGAGCGACCGTCCACATCATGACATCACTGGACGATATTTGCTGGCTGTTGAACATTCGAGGGAACGACATCGAGTTTTTCCCGCTTGTGTTGAGTTATGCGGTTGTCACCCATGAGACGGTGGAAGTGTTTATTGATGAAAGCAAGCTGTCAGAAGCCATGATAGAGGATTTGGCTAAAGACGGCATTAACCTCCATCCGTACAATGATATTTACGACTTTGTGACACAGCTTTCTCCAGCGGACAAAGTGCTGGTCGACCCTGACAGGATGAACTATGCTTTGTACAATAATATTCCGGAAGCGGCTGTAAAAATCGAGCAGCTGAACCCGACTGTCGTGTTTAAAGCCATGAAAAATCCTGTTGAAATTGCCAACATGAAACAAGCGCAAATCAAAGACGGCATTGCCCATACGAAGTACATGTACTGGCTGAAACACACTGTCGGCAAAGAAAAAATCACTGAAATCAGCGCCTCTGAAAAACTTGAAGCGCTGCGTGAAGCTCAAGGCGGATTCATCCGTCAAAGTTTCGCACCGATTTCCGCATTCGGTGAACACGGCGCCATCATTCATTACAGCGCAACTCCTGAAACCGATGCCGAGCTGAAAGAAGGCGGTTTGTTCCTGTCAGACACTGGTGCCGGCTTTTATGAAGGGACGACGGATATCACGCGTACGATTGCATTAGGCGAGATTCCGCAACTTATGAAAGACCATTTTACCTTGACACTGAAGAGCAATATCCAGCTGTCCAAGGCACGGTTCCTTCATGGCGCCAACGGAGTCAATCTGGATATACTGGCACGCGCTCCGTTTTGGGACAATAATTTAAACTACAATCACGGCACCGGTCACGGCGTCGGCTATTTGTTGAATGTGCACGAGCCGCCGACCGGTATCCGCTGGCAGTACCGTCCAAGCGATTCATATCAATTTGAAGACGGCATGATTATCACCAATGAACCGGGTATTTATATCGCTGGTTCGCATGGTGTCAGACTGGAAAATGAACTGCTGGTCCGTAAAGGCGAAGAAAATGAGTACGGGCAGTTCATGTACTTTGAAACCATCACATTCGTGCCATTTGATTTGGACGCACTGAATGCCGACATGCTGACGGAGGAAGAAAGAAACTGGTTGAACGCTTATCATGAAAAAGTGTACGAGCTGATTTCCCCTCATCTGGAGGCCGAAGAAAAAGAATGGTTGAAGACATATACACGAAAAGTCTAGTCACTAGGTAAGGATTCTGATGCACGACAGGTATAAGACATATCTGTCGTGCATATTTTTTTCGTTTGAAATATGTTAAACTATCTATGAAACAATTACTACACAGGGGTGAGGAAATGACCGAACAAATGTATTATGAAACGTTTGACCGCATGGAAGAATTCATGACACTTGGCTTCGAAGCAATTAGTGTGCCTCAGGAAGATGCAAAAACAGCTGCGAAGGTATTAATCGAATCAGATAAGCGCGGGATCGATTCCCATGGTGTCGGCCGATTTAAACCGATTTACATCGACCGCATTGAAGACGGCATTTTAAATGTGGAAACCAAAATCGACATCATCCGTGAAACGAAAACGACAGCTTTGCTTGATGCCAATGACGGATTGGGTCACGTCGCTTCTGTCAAGGCCATGGAAATCGCGATTGCCAAGGCTAAAGAATATGGTACCAGTATGGTTGCTGTGAAAAACTCAAGTCACTACGGCATTGCAGGCTACTACTCGCTGATGGCCGCCAAAGAAGGCATGATTGGCATCACCGGCACTAATGCCCGTCCATCCATCGCACCGACATTCGGCGTGGAAAACATGCTGGGCACAAATCCGCTGACCATCGGTTTTCCAACAGATGAAGACTTTCCTTTTGTCCTCGACTGTGCGACTTCCACGACACAACGGGGAAAAATTGAGCACTACGCGCGCATCGGCAAAGAATTGCCGGTCGGTTGGGTAATTGACGAACAAGGCAAAGACGTCACCGACCCGGACATTGCACTATTGGGGCTGGTGAAGGGAACGTGTGCACTGGCACCGCTGGGAGGCGCTGGCGAAGTGGGAGCCGGCTACAAAGGATACGGCTACGCAACTGTTGTTGAGGTGCTGTCTTCCGCACTGCAAGGCGGACCGTTTCTCACGCAGCTGACCGGCTTAGATGAAAACGGCCAGAAGGTTCCTTATCATTTAGGTCATTTCTTCATGGTAGTGGACATCGACGCCATCGTTGACCGGGCGGCATTTGAAAAACAGGCTGGCGATATTATGCGAACGCTGCGGGCATCGAAGAAGGCGGCCGGCGAAGAACGCATCTACACAGCTGGCGAGAAAGAACATTTAGCCTTTTTGGAACGCTCGGAAACTGGCATTCCGATTAATAAAGCAGTCAGGGAGTCGCTGACAGCCGTGCGCGACAAGTACGACGTGGACTTTAAATTTGTGTGGGATGAGTAAAACTGCATCTGGCAAGTAAAAAGCAAAGAAACAGAGCAACCGACCGGTAGGAGAGGTTGCTCTGTTTTTGTAAAATATAGGGTTACGCCTTGGCGGCAAGGCGGTTCCTTTCGTAACGGGTGAACAAAAGCCAGGCCACCAGAGCGAAGACGACAGGCCCGGCGATTTGCCACAGCGTGTCTTTCCAAACTGGTCCATCATCCCTGAAGAGCGGCTCGATAATCGTGAACAGATTGGCAAAACCGACTAGAAATAAGACGATGGCAGTAGCCATAGTAGACTTTGTCGTAGTGTTGAAGACATTAAATGAGTGGTCCAGTGCTTTATTCCGTTTGAACGCGGGAAAAGCGCCAGCCAAGAAAAGATAAGGAATCGTCATGGCCACGTTGGTCATCAGTGTCAGCACTTCAAAAAATTTCTGCGCCCCTTCACCGCCAAAGGAAATGATGGCGATGATAGCCACAACCAGCAGACATTGGATCCACATTGCAGCAGCCGGCATGTTTTTGTCGTTATTCTGGGTCATTTTTTCCGGCCATAAGCCGCGGGGAGTTCCTTCGATAATCGTTTTTAGCGGCGAATAAATCAATGTGAAAAATGCCCCGAGATAGGACAGGAACATCGACAAACCAGTAAAACGAGCGAACCAGGCGCCGATTGATGCAGCAGCAGATGCCGACAAACCCAAAGCATTGCCCAGCTCCAATCCCAGATTATTCATCAGTACATAAGTAATGTTGCCCAGCGTGACGCGTTCGCCGCTTAAAACGGTATCCCAGTTCGCGCTGGCTCCCCACAGCAAAATAGACAGGGCATAGCCGATAGAAATGATAAGGGCAGATAAAATAATCCCTTTCGGAAATGTTTTTTCGGCATTTTCCGTCTGGTCTACCAGCCCGCCGACCGCTTCCAGTCCGCCGTAAGCAAAAATTGCGAACACAAGAAAAGAGATAAGAGACAGCGGAGTGGTGAACGCCGGGTTTGGCGAGTGGATGAAACTGCTGATGCCTTCAATCGGCTGAGCAAAGTGCCCGCCGTTAAAAACAAGAATGACCAGACTGACGATCAAAAGCACCACATTTAAAGACATCACCGCCAGCCCGCCGACAGACGTCACTTTTGTGATTTGATCCAAGCCCTGTGATGCCAGGAACGTCACGACAATCATAAAGACAATTCCCAGTACACCGATGGTTTGCGTGGAGTTTAGACCAAACAGCGACCAGTCCAGCGTTTTGTCTGTAGCGGAAAAGAGTGTCGACATGGGAATCCATACTTTGGCCGATATGCCCACCATCCAAATAACGTAGGCGGTGTACCACATAAACGTTCCGATAAACGCGTACTTCGGTCCGACGGATTGCTCCATCCAGGTGTACATGCCGCCTTTCTCATTTTTAAAGGAAGAACCGAACTCAGCCATCATCAATGCAAACGGAATGAAGAACAGTAGCGCTGCACCAACATACCAGATGATTGCACCATAGCCCATCCGGTAAAAAGCGATAGGGGCATTAGCAAAACCGAAAACGGATGTAAAAATCATTAAAATAAGTCCGACCAGTGTCATTTTTTTGTGTTGTTTTGGCATAAAAAAGCTCCTTTCTGACAATAAAACGTTTTCTTTAAAATGGTAAAATGCCGCTTTCCAGTCAAGTATAGTCCCTTCATGACACCGGAACAATAACATGACTAATTAGTTTTTGATTATGAGTCATTTTTTACCTGATTATCTTTCGGTGTTAATGAAACAAGCAGTGTTTTGACATGTAATGTTAAGAGACCGATGATTTTGCTCATTGCTTTTTAATGATGAATACATATCTCTCGTGTATCAAAAAAACTATCTGATAATTATTAATGCACACTTTTTTTATTCACCGGATAAAAATCCGTATTAATTTCCAGCCGCCTACGGGCTATCATTGGAGTGTAAATAAAACGATATAGGAGCGATGATAGGATGACAGATAATTGGCTGGCTATTTCTGGGAAAGTGGTGATTGTCACAGGCGGTTCATCAGGTATTGGCGAAAGTATTGTAGCGTCGCTGTTGGCACAAGGAGTACGTGTGGCAAATTTTGATGTAGCTGATAACGGCAAAGAAGATTCGAACTTAATGTTTGTCAATGTGGATGTTACAAACTCGCAGCAAATAGCTGACGGGGTAAAACAAGTGCTTGCCGCATACGGTACCATTGACGGTCTAGTCAACAATGCGGGCATCAACATCCCGCGGCTGCTGGTGGACACGGCCGAACCTTTCGGGAAATACGAATTGTCGGAGGAAATATTCGACAAAATAACAGGTATCAATCAAAAAGGATTATTCTTGATGAGTCAGGCAGTCGGCAGGGTGTTAACGGAAAAAGGCGACGGCGTGATTATCAATATGTCGTCGGAAAGCGGTCTGGAAGGGTCGGAAGGGCAAAGCTGTTATGCGGCAACTAAAGCAGCTGTCAACAGTTTCACCCGTTCTTGGGCCAAAGAGCTGGGCAAAAAAAATGTGCGGGTCGTCGGTATCGCCCCCGGCATCATGGAAGAAACCGGCTTGCGGACGCTTGCCTATGAAGAAGCGCTGGCTTATACACGGGGCATGACGGTTGAGGAACTGCGCGCCGGTTACAGTAAGACGAGCACCATTCCGCTAGGACGCAGCGGCCGGTTAGCGGAAGTAGCAGATTTGGTGTGTTATTATTTATCGGACCGCTCCAGCTATATTACAGGTGTGACGACTAATGTTGCGGGGGGGAAAACGAGAGGATAGAGAACAGGAGGTAGCCAAGTGGCGATTGTCAATCGCTGGTATCAAATTTTAAACTTGCTGGTCTTGCATGATACGTTATCTACAGACCAGATGAAAGAGATTATTCATGTGAGCGACCAGACGCTGAAAAAGGACATACGTCTTCTGAATGAACAAATTCAGGGATATGCCCACATCAACGAGGTGAACAAAAGTTATCAGCTGGTTATCGATAAATATGATTCGTTTTTCGACATCATGGAAGGCAGTCTTAAAGGGGAAAGCGACTTTAATTCTTCAAATAAGCGGGCGGCCTACATTCTGAAACGATTGATAGAAAGCGACACGTATGTGCTGATTGATGATTTGTCGGATGAGGTGGGTGTCAGCCGCAGCACGGTCAACAAGGATTTGAAAGAGGTCAAAAGAATCAGCAATACTTACAGTGTCGACGTTGTAGGGACGCCGAACAAGGGACTGATTCTGGAAGGAAACGAACTGGAACTGCGTTTGATTTATCTGAATCATGTGATTGATTATTTTCCTGAAAAGCAGCTGCCGCAAGCGGTGACTGACTTGATTGAAGCTTATTGCGAGGAGCAGCTGCTGGAGAAAACGATTTGTGCAAAATGGAAAAAGGTGGTGTGCATCACGCTGAACCGCATTCTCAGCGGGCGGCCGATGACACGGGAAATCCAGCACTACACGAACTATCAGCTGGAAACCGAAGCGTTCTTGTCATTTATCTGCGAACTGGAAACAGGGCAGCGTCTGTCTTTGGGACAGTATGACATCGATTTTATCAGTTTTCCGCTCAACATCAGCAACACAGGAACTGTTGAAAAACAATACATCAATGAGTCCTTTGTCCGGAGTTTGTTCGATGCAATGATGGTCAAGGTCAGAGAAGTCGCTCTTTTAGAGATAGATGAAGAAAAACTCTATCAGAATTTATACTTCCATCTCTCTTATTTGCTCAATCGGCTGATTTTCCACTTTGAGACGTATGATTATTTTTATGGTGAAATTGAAAAAAATTACCCGTTTGCTTACGAATTGGCAAAAGTCGCCATGCGGGAGTTATGCCGCAAGATTGAGCGGCAGCCGACTGCTGTGGAAACAAGCTACTTGGCAGTTTATTTCGAATTATCGCTCAGAGAGCAGGAAAGTAAACAGGAGAAGGAAATTGCCATTGTCTGCAATACAGGCAAAGGGACAGCCACTTTGATTCACCAGCAGATTCAGACCGTCTTGGGACCGGATATCCGGATTGCCCAGTACACTGAGTCTGAATATGAAAAGCAGGACATGGACCGTTACTTTGCTATTTTTACAACGATTCCGCTGAAAAATATCAAAGAAGGTACACCGGTCATCCGTCTGACCAACTTGTTCAATGATGAATGGCTGCAAATGGAGTGGCAGCGTGTTCGAAAATCAAGACAGCTGGATTTTTCATCAGTTGTTTTCCGTGTGGCACATTTGACTCCTGAAAAGTCGTATGAGCTGCATTTGACCAGCATGGTCAGCGAACTGGAAGAAGCGCAGCTGGTGGACGAAAACTTCGGGAAACGCATATTTTACCGTGAAACACAGCAGACGACTGTTTTCAGCAACGGCGTGGCGTTCCCTCACGCGCTGAATGAGGCACATCAGGAAATTGTTTTTTTTCTCGGCATCTTGCCGGATACACTGCAGACGCCTGATGGGGATATCCAGCTGATATTTTTGGTAGGCATCCCGAATCAAATGAGCGACGGCGTGGAAGCGGAATTGCTGAATCTTTACAACAGCATGTTAAAGATTGCATCAGACAGCCGTCTTCGTCACATGCTGAAACGGATCGGCACGGGCCGGGAACTGATGGATTGGATGAAAGAAGAGGTATTATAACATGAATGCTATTTATGTATTGGGGGCACTCGTATTAGGCGCCTACATTTTACAAGTTATTTTTGGATTGAAACAAATCAAACATTTTAATGCCGTGTACCAAATGCTGAGACGTCAAGGCAAAGTCGCTATCGGCCGCTATGCAGGCAAAATCAAAGCGGGCACGATCGTCATGTTTGCAGTGGATGAAGAGGGCATCATCATTGAGGCTGTTAAAATGCAAGGCGTGACCGTCATGGCAAAGTTCAAACGGATGCCGAGGTATCTCCATCTGGCTATCGAGTCGCTGACACCCGATCATGAAGTAGTCAAGCAGGAAAACAAATTGATGAGACGGACTATCGCCAATGCCAGAGAAATCTACCTGCGGGTGCAGGCGGGCGACTACCGCGAAGAAACACCGCCGTCGCCGTTTGCGTCACTGGCGCTGCACATAAAAATTTGGATGAACAGAGTACAAACAACATTAAAAAGAGGTGTGGAATAATGAGTTATGTAACAAAATTTGCAGAAGGTTTTATGGGTTTATTCCAAGAAGGAGCCCAGACCTTTATCGGCTGGATGACCAGTATTGTCCCAGTCGTCTTGATGTTGATGGTTCTGATGAATACGATCATCGCATTTTTAGGGGAAGAACGAATGACCAAAGTGGCCAAAGCGTCCTCCAACAATCCCGTGACACGTTATCTTGTGCTGCCTTTCCTGTCGGCATTCATGCTGGGCAACCCAATGTCGTTTACGATGGCACGTTTCTTGCCGGAGTACTATAAACCAAGCTACTATGCCTCACAAGCGCAATTCTGTCACACAAGCAACGGTGTTTTCCCCCACATCAACCCGGGCGAACTGTTCGTCTGGTTGGGAATTGCTCAAGGTGTGGAACAGCTCGGACTGAACACGATGGACTTGGCGATTCGTTACATGCTGGTCGGTATAGTCATGAATTTCGTCGGCGGCTGGGTGACTGACTTTACAACCGCTTATGTGTGCAAACAGCAAGGTATCGAATTAAGCAAGACAATCAAGCTTGCTGTGGACTAGGAAAGAGGAGGAGAAACAATGACTTATCGTAGTATCATTATCAAAAAAGGCAGCGGCGGTTATGGCGGACCATTGAAAATCACGCCGACAGAAGAGAAACACAAATTCATTTATGTGACCGGCGGCGGCGAAAAACCGCAAATCGTCGACAAGATTGTTGAACTGACAGGGATGGAAGCGGTGAACGGCTTTAAAACATCCATTCCGGATGATGAGATTGCATTAGCGATTATCGACTGCGGCGGGACATTACGCTGCGGCATCTATCCGAAAAAAGGTATCCCGACCATCAACATTGTGCCGACAGGAAAAAGCGGCCCGCTGGCACAGTACATCACAGAAGACATTTACGTGTCGGCAGTGGGACTGAATCAAATTTCGTTAAGCGACGATTCGGAAGATATCCCGGTGGCCGGAAGAGAACAGGATAAAACCGAGAAAAAATATACTTACAGCACAGACAAAAAAATCACCGAACAGCGGGCGGAGCAAAACAGCTTCATCGCTAAAATCGGGATGGGAGCAGGGAAAGTCGTTGCCACGTTCAACCAGTCTGCCCGTGAAGGGGTTCAGACGATGCTTAACACAGTTATTCCGTTTATGGCGTTTGTGTCACTGCTGATCGGGATTATTCAAGGGTCGGGCATCGGGAATGTGTTTGCCAAAGTTATGACACCCCTTGCTGGGACTGGTGTCGGTCTGGTCATCATCGGCTTTATTTGTTCATTGCCGTTCTTGTCGCCGCTGTTGGGACCGGGCGCTGTGATTGCGCAGGTTATCGGGACACTGATCGGTGTTGAAATCGGCAGAGGCAATATTCCGCCGCACTTGGCATTGCCGGCATTGTTTGCTATCAACACGCAAAATGCCTGTGACTTTATTCCTGTTGGACTTGGTCTGGAAGAAGCCGAAGCTGAAACAGTTGAAGTCGGTGTGCCTTCAGTACTGTATTCACGTTTCTTAAATGGTGTACCGCGTGTGCTGGTTGCTTGGCTTGCCAGTATCGGGTTGTACCGTTAATAGATTAATTGAGGAGGGATGACATTGTCCGTTTATCATACAACTGTCACACATATTGGTTCAGAAGCTGCCTTATTCAAAGAGGAGAAGATGATTATTCTGTTTGGCAAAGATGCCCCTGAGTCGCTGGCGGATTACTGCTACAATATTGATGTGAACCGTGTTCATTCAGATATCTTGCCGGGGATGACCATACAGTTTGACGATAGGGCATACCGTGTGACGGCTGTTGGTGAGGTAGCTGCAAAAAATTTAGCATCTCTGGGTCATGTCACCATCAAGTTCAATGGCAATGACGAAGCAGAGCTTCCCGGGACGATTCACGTGGAAGCACTGGCACTGCCGGAAATAGTTGTTGGCACACACATTTCAATCGACTGATAAGAGACAAAAGAAAAAACGTTTGAAGATATTATTCTTCAAACGTTTTTCATTTATTCCATCCCAATCAGGTAATCGTCATCGGACATGGCTTCCACATTGCCAAGCAAGTAGCCGTTGCCCACTTGCGAGAAGAAGTCGTGGTTGCTTGTGCCGGTGGACAAACCATTCATCACGATCGGGTTGACGTCATTGGCCGTATCCGGGAAGAGCGGGTCCATGCCGAGGTTCATTAAGGCCTTATTGGCATTGTAGCGCAGGAAGGTCTTGACTTCCTCAGTCCAGCCCAGCTCATCATACAACAGCTCGGTGTATTTTTCTTCGTTCTCATACAATTCAAACAACAGAGTATACATCCAGTCCTTCATCGCTTCCTGTTCTTCCTCGGGCAGTTCGTTGTAGCCCAGCTGGAATTTGTAGCCGATGTAAGTACCGTGCACAGATTCATCGCGGATAATCAGCTTGATGATTTCTGCCACATTCGCCAATTTATTGTTTCCAAGATAGTACAAAGGTGTATAAAAACCTGAATAGAACAGGAATGTTTCCAGATAAACACTGGCGACCTTCTTTTCCAGAGGGGTACCGTTCTTGTATATTTCATTGATGATTTCTGCTTTTTTCTGCAAGTACTCATTGGTATTGGTCCACTGGAAAATATCATCAATTTCCGCTTTGGTGTTCAATGTGCTGAAAATCGACGAATAACTTTTCGCATGCACAGATTCCATGAATTGGATATTGTTAAACACTGCTTCTTCATGGGGAGTGCGCACATCGTTGCGAAGCTGGTCAATACCGCTTTCCGATTGAACGGTATCCAGCAGGGTCAGCCCGCCGAACACGTAGCCGACAGTCTGTTTCTCCAGTTCGGACAGTGTCCGCCAATCATCCAAGTCGTTTGACAAGGGAATCCGTGTGTCGAGCCAGAACTGCTCTGTCAGTTTTTCCCATGTGGATTTATCAATCATGTCTTCAATTTCGTTCCAGTTAATGGCCTTGTAGTACGTCTTACTCACCATCATTCTCCTCTCTTAAATCACACAGCTTTCGCAAGCGTTGCTGCCGATTTCCTCCGCATCGTCGGTAAAGGTGCGCACATAGTAAATTGACTTGATTCCTTTATGGAATGCGTAGTGGCGCAAAATATTCAAATCTCTGGTAGATTGCTTGGAGCTGGTTTTCCACTCGTAGATGCCTTCCGGCATATCAGAGCGCATAAACAGCGTCAGGCTCATGCCCTGGTCCACGTGTTTTTGTGCAGCCGCATAAACATCAATGACTTTGCGCATATCCATGTCATAAGCAGATGTGTAATAAGGCAGCGTGTCATTGGACAAATACGGAGCCGGGTAATAAATTTTACCGATTTTTTTCTCTTGGCGTTCTTCAATCATCCGTGTAATCGGATGGATGCTGGCACTCGTGTCATTAATATAAGAAATAGAGCCGTTCGGCGCGACCGCCAAGCGGTTTTGGTGATAGAGGCCGTCTTTCTGGACTGCTTGCTTCAATTCTTCCCAGTCTTGCTTGGTCGGCAGGAAGATACCGTCAAACAATGCCTTAACGCGTTCGAACTTCGGTGAAAAGTCCTCCGTCACATAAGTATCGAAATAAGACCCGTTGGCATAATCGGATTTGTCAAAATTATGGAACGTCTGGCCGGTCTCTTTGGCAATCTGATGACTTTCAACCAGCGTCCAGTAATTCAGCAGCATGAAATAAGTATTCGTGAAATCAATCGACTCCGGCGACCCGTATGCCATTTGATTTTTTGCAAAGTAAGTGTGCAGTCCCATCGCGCCCAGACCAATCGTATGGTTCAGACGGTTGCCGTTTTGAATAGAAGGGACCACCTCAATGTCGGAAGCATCCGTTACGAAAGTCAGCGCCCGCGTCATCGCACGCACGGATTTGCCGAAGTCCGGGCTTTCCATCAAGTTGACAATGTTAGTCGAACCGAGGTTGCAGGAGATGTCGGTCCCTAGTGTGTCAAATTCCTGCCGGTCATTAATCACGGACGGCTCCTGTACTTGCAAAATTTCAGAGCAGAGGTTGCTCATGATGATTTTGCCGTAAACAGGGTTGGCACGGTTCGCTGTGTCAATGTTGATGATATACGGATAACCGGATTCCTGCTGCAATTTGCTGATTTCAGTTTCCAGATAGCGTGCACTGATTTTACGCTTGCGGATTTTCGGGTTTGCCACCAGCTTGTCATATTCTTCTGTGATATCAACGTAAGAAAACGGCACGCCGTATTCGCGTTCGATGCTGTATGGGCTGAATAAGTACATGTCCTCATTTTTTCGAGCCAGTTCATAAAATTTATCAGGCACCACCAGACCAAGGGACAGTGTTTTCACACGGATTTTCTCATCCGCATTTTCTTTTTTAGTGGATAAAAACATCTCGATATCCGGGTGGAACACATTCAAGTAAACGACGCCTGCTCCTTGACGCTGCCCCAGCTGATTGCTGTAGCTGAAGCTGTCTTCAAACAGTTTCATGACAGGCACCACACCGCTTGCCGCTCCTTCATACCCTTTAATCGGTGCACCTGCTTCGCGCAAGTTTGACAGGGAAATGCCCACGCCGCCGCCGATACGGGAGAGTTGAAGCGCACTGTTGACTGACCGTCCGATGCTGTTCATGTCATCTGTTACCTGAATCAGGAAACAAGAAACCAGCTCCCCGCGTCGTTTTCTGCCGGCGTTAAGGAACGACGGCGTTGCCGGCTGGTAGCGCTGATGAATCATTTCGTCAGCCAAAGTCATGGCCAGTTCTTCATTACCGTCTGCAAAATAGAGTGCATTGAAAGCCACACGGTCTTCATATGATTCCAGATATTCGGTGCCGTCATTGCTTTTCAGCGCGTACTGCGAATAAAATTTGTAAGCAGCCATAAACGATTTGAATTGAAAATCTTGTTTATCCAGAAAGTCATAAAGTGAGGCAATGAAGCTCATCTTATACTTTTTAATAAAGTCTTCCTCAATATAGTCTTGTTCGATTAAATAGGTGATTTTTTCCTCAACGGACCCGAAGCGGCGGGTATTCGGCTCGACATTCTCCTTGAAAAAAGCAGCCAGCGCCTCCTTGTCTTTATGCAACGGGATTTGGTCATTGACCGGTCTATTTATTTCATTATTCAATTTAAAATAACTGACATCAGTTAGTTCTTTCAGACTCAATCTCACTCACTACTTTCTTAAAATTTTCCACATCTTCTTCCGTACCATTAAATTCAAAGGCAAACACTAACGGCACATCATAGTCTCTGGCGATGTCTTTTGCCGTATAAATAAAGAGGTCACCAAAATTTCGGTTTCCTCCGCCTGCAACACCTTGCATATGCTGTTGATTATCCTTGTACTCAATAAAGTCGTTCACTACTTCCGTGACATCTTCATCATAAGTAGGAACGACCAGGATAAAGTCTTCGTCCATGGCATGAAACGGATTATTAGCATCTATCTCGTAAGCCGGCAAAGACAATTTTTTTATAAAGCGACGTGTTTGACCAGTTAAAGTAAAATAAACGAGCTTCATGTTAAACTGCCAAAGTTCTTAATTGATCAGGGCGGAAACCGACAATTGTCAACTTCGCATCAGGTGTTGTCAAGATAGGCACACTGCGGAACCCTTTTTCTTTTAGAGTATCTATATATTGTGGCTCATTGTCAATGTTGATTTCTGTATAAGATACGTCTTTGTCTGCCAGAAATTTCTTTGTCATTTTGCACTGAGGGCAGTTGTTCTTTGTATATAAGGTAATATTTTTCATGATAAAAGTCCTCCCAATCACTTTTGATTACAAATATTAGTATAACCTCTCTACAGAAAAAGTCAACACAAAAACACTATATCTTGTGTATGTGAATTAACTGAAACACTACAGAAGGTATGTGAAATAAGTAATAAGAGTGTTGCTGTATGCTTTCAGCTGATTTTTCATCACAAAAGACTGCAAATTTATTTTTCCCCGGCTGAAAAATCACAAAGTTTGCTCGTGCATCACCGCAAGATTTTTATCAAGCATTCAGCTAACACTATATATAGTAGAAACCGACTGGCTGACGAATTTTAAGCGCCAGTTTATAGAAAGACTGAGCAGTGGCTGTGTTAAAAAATAATTAATGACGAAATGCACAAACTGCATTGACATTTACGGCATTAGTCAGTAAAATGAAGGTGTTGATGTGAGAATGATTATCATTAACAATGTTAATCGTCACACAAATCGAATCAGTGAATAACGTTGATGAACGTTTTATTTAAAAGAGGAGTGTATAGAATGTATCCGCTATCAAAGTGTGAGACGAACACAGAATATATTTTTCTCGGATTTTCAAAAAAATCTCCTTACGAAAATCATCTTCTCGGGTTGGGGCTGGTCAAAGGGACCACCATTCAGATTTTGTCTTTTTCCAGCAATAACCAGATGATTGTCCATTTTCAGAACAGCCGTGTCGGCATCGACAGTCATGTTGCAGAAGACATTTTAGTTTCTAAAAAAGAAGGAAACAGTGTGCGCAAGTATATGTCGCTAAATGATATGCCGGTCGGGACGAAAAGTGTCGTGGAAGGTATTTTGGGGAAAGGCGCAGTGAAGCGCCGTTTAATGGACATGGGGCTGACCAAAGGCACACCGATTCTGCTGCGGAAGGTGGCACCGCTGGGGGACCCGATCGAAGTGGCCGTGCGCGGCTACCAGCTGACCTTGCGAAAATCGGAAGCAGACCTGATTTTAATCAGAGACATGGGGGATAATGAGCATGAAAAAAATTGAAATTGCCTTAGTCGGTAATCCTAACAGCGGCAAAACCAGCCTGTTTAACGAATTGACGGGCGCCAACCAGTATGTCGGCAACTGGCCCGGCGTGACTGTTGAAAAAAAATCAGGGAAATTAAAGAAGAATGCCAATGTGACATTTCAGGATTTGCCGGGCATTTATTCCCTGTCTCCCTATTCCCCTGAAGAAATCATCGCCAGAGATTACCTTGTCACAGATGACGCAGATGCGGTGCTGAATGTGGTTGACGGTACGAATCTGGAAAGAAACTTATACTTGACCACTCAGCTGATGGAAATCGGGCTGCCGGTCGTTGTTGCAGTTAATATGATGGATATCGTGGAAAAATCAGGCACCAACATCAATCTCGACAAGCTGGCATACGGTCTTGGCGTGCCTGTTGTCGGCATGAGTGTCGTAAAGAGAAAAGGCATCAAGGAAGCTGTCCAGCGTGTCACGGATGAAGCGGAGCAGGTGTTTCCGGAAGAAACATTTCCGACTTATGACAGCCGCTTGGAAGTAGCGCTAAATGAAATCGCCCAGCTGCTTGACGGTCGGGTGCCAGCGAAAAAAATGCGCTGGTACACACTGAAACTTTTTGAAAGAGACAAACGCGTACAAGATGAGCTGGCTCTTTCAGATACCATTTGTCAGGAAATCGAAGAAGTAATCGCCATTACGGAAAAAATATTTGACGACGAAAGCGAAAGCATCGTCATCAATGAACGCTATGATTTTATTACAAAACTGGTCCAATTGAGCACTATAGACAAGGAGCGCTTCCAGCTTTCTCTCAGTGACAAAATCGACCGCATCGTGACCAACCGCTGGCTGGCGCTCCCGATTTTTGCGCTTGTCATGTGGGTCGTCTATTATCTTTCTATCCAAACCGTCGGCACGATGGCGACAGACTGGACCAATGATGTGCTCTTCGGCGACATCGTCCCTAATGCTGTAGCTGCTTTCCTAGAATCGATTAAAGTTGCACCATGGATGCAGGCGTTGATTTTAGACGGTATCATCGCCGGTGTCGGTGCCGTACTCGGATTTTTGCCGCAGCTTATCGTGTTGTTTCTGTGCCTGGCCTTCTTGGAAGACTGCGGGTACATGGCGCGGATTGCGTTTGTCATGGACCGTTTGTTCAGAAAATTCGGCTTGAGCGGCAAATCTTTCATACCGATGCTGGTGGCTACCGGCTGCGGTGTGCCCGGCGTGATGGCGACCCGGACCATTGAAAATGAACGGGACCGCCGTATGACAATCATGACCACGACGTTTATGCCATGTTCGGCCAAACTGCCGATTATCGGCCTGATTGCCGGCGCGTTTTTCCCCGGCAACAGCTTTGTTGCTCCGTCAGCTTACTTTATCGGAATAGGTGCGATAGTCCTGTCGGGCATCCTGTTAAAGAAAACACGTCTTTTTTCAGGCGATGCCTCGCCATTTATTATGGAGCTGCCGGCTTATCATATGCCGCGCATGAAAAATGTGGTCGTGCAAACATTTGACCGCTCCAAATCCTTTGTTAAAAAAGCAGGAACGATTATTTTCGTGTCTTCCATTGCTATCTGGTTCATGCAGTCGTTTAATTTCCGGCTGCAGATGGTGGATACCGAGCACAGCATCCTTGCCGCACTCGGAAACAGCATCGCATTCATCTTCACGCCGCTGGGCTGGGGAGAATGGAAAGCAACCGTGGCAGCTATTATGGGCTTGATTGCAAAAGAAAATGTGGTCGGGACATTTGGTATTCTTTATGGACAAGCGGAAGTTTCTGAACTCGGGAATGAAATCTGGCCCGCATTGAGCCAGGCCATGACACCAGTTGCAGGCTATTCTTTCCTCGTCTTTAATCTGTTGTGTGCACCTTGTTTTGCTGCAATCGGGGCGATTCGCCGGGAGATGGGCGATGCTAAATGGACGACGTTGGCGATTGCTTACCAGTGTGGGTTGGCGTATGCTGTGAGCTTGGTGATTTATCAGCTGGGCAGCTTCCTGTTTGAAGGAGCGCCATTCGGTTTTGGCCAGATAGTGGCAGTCGTTCTGATTCTGCTGGTCGTTTTCGGCCTAATAAGGAAGCCAAAATCCTTTGACCGGGGACTGGATGTATCAGCTGTGAAAATATTGTAGAAAGAGGGAAGAAGATGTCGACGTTTATTCTCGGAGTACTTATTTTTGGCGCCGCCGGCCATGTGATTTATAAATACTGGATAAAACGCGAGCCGACATGCGACTGTGCGTCATCCGATTGTCCAGTGAAAGAAAAAGCAACCAAAACACCATAGCGATTACCACCGGCTTTCAATCATAGAAGCCGGTGTTTTTTTGACAAATCGCCGGTCTTTACTTACAATAAAACAATCACTACTGAAGATAAGGACACTGCTATGAAGAAACTACTGATTATCGTCGGAGCCGGAGTACTGCTGGGTGCGGCTGCCGGCTTAATGTGGGGCGTCAATTATTTGTTTGATTACGCCATCGCATCCGGCAAAAAAGAATTTGTCGGCGGTCATGAACAGCAGCGCCGCAACGGCGAAGAATTCAAGGAATGGGCATTTGCGGAGACAGCCCCTGCCACAGTTACACTGACATCGAGAGATGATTTGACGCTCCGCGCCACGCACTTTGTCCAGCAGCAAACCACTCAACCAAAGTTAGCCATTATTGCGCATGGATACGGCAATTACTCCGGCAATATGTCTGCCTATGCAGAGCTGTTCTATGAATTGGGATACGATGTGTTATTGCCTGATGCCCGTGCTCACGGGTATAGTGAAGGACAATATATCGGATTTGGCTGGCTCGACAGATTGGATTATGTGGATTGGATCGACAACATGCTGGATCATTATGGCCAGCAAGTAGAGATTGTTTTGTACGGTTTAAGCATGGGCGGCACGACGGTCATGATGACCAGCGGGGAAACACTGCCTCACCAAGTAAAAGCTGTGATCGAAGACTGCGGATTTGATTCGGTTAAAAATGAGCTGACATTTCAGCTGAAAGACATGTTTAATTTACCGGCGTTCCCGTTGATTCCGCTCACGTCATTTTACACACAACTGCGTGCCGGCTATAATTTCAATGAAGCCAGTGCCATCGCCCAACTCCGGAAAAATAAATTGCCGACATTGTTTATCCACGGTAATCAGGATTCCTTTGTACCAACTGAGATGGTGAATTCTGTTTACGAAGCCACGCAAGGACCAAAAGAACTTTTGATTATCGAAGGAGCTGACCATGCCCAATCACTGGAAACAAGTCCGGAAAAATACCAGAAGGAAGTCAAACAATTTCTGGAAAAATATGTGCGCTGATTGCCTGAAACAGCGCACATATTTTCAAAAAAAAGGCTAAACCTTTTTGTATCTCTCCCCTTGAAATAATAATTTGTAAGTGATAAAATAAAAAAGTAGTCAAATTTTTGGGCTGTTAGCTCAGTTGGTAGAGCAACGGACTCTTAATCCGTGGGTCGCGGGTTCGATCCCCTCACAGCCCATAGTCATTATGATGCTGATATGTCAACGTTTGTAGAGCGTTTTAAAACATATCAGCATTATTTTTTTATGCTTTTTCATAAAGTTTTTTATTAAACAATCGCATGGATTTAGTAATGGCCACTTTGTTTTATATACTACATATAAAGATGTTTGAGATGGTTGTTTTCAATTAAAAAGAGTCTGCTGTGACCGGTCATGAGTTGGTATGAACGTTCTTTTTTGCTTTCTAAAACAGCACATGCACTTTATTTACCCCCACCCAATACACCGTTCAAAATCATACCAGTTTCCATTTTCGGCGATACTCACTCGGTAAATATCAGGCATGGTCATTTTTCTAAAATCAGCATAGGTAAATGATGCTGTTAATGTGTGAAACAAGACGCTGAAAGCCGTGCCGTGACCGCAAATAATCAGATTTCCGGAGCTTTCATTTATGATGTCATGGCAAACAGTCATGATGCGTTCTTTGACTTGATTAAGAGATTCCCCATTTTTCATCCGATAGGTCGGTTCCGCCCATTGTTTTCGCGTAAAGTCCGTAAAATCACTGACCCAAGTGCCGACACATCGTTCCCTTAAATCTGTTTTCACGGTAATGGGGAGTCCCAAATGTTCTGCTGTTGGTTTGATTGTATCTGCTGCCCGTTTAAACGGACTGGCATAAATGGCCTTAATGTGTTTTTCAGCAAAAAAAGCAGGCAACTCTTCAGCTGCTTTTAGTCCCGCTTGCGTCAGCGGAGCAGTTTGTTCGTCCGTGACGGTGATATCCCGCTGGGCATGTCTGACAAAATAGATTGTACGCATGGTTTATCTCCTTTTGATGAGTGATATAAAGAAAAGCTCGTTTCCTTCCCAACCGCTGTCAGATTGGGCAACTCAGCCTAAAAAAGTGTTTATTTAAGACATATTTATCGATATGATTATCATAATATCACTATCAATAAAGAAATGATACCATGAGGCTGTGTTGTCTCAAAGGCGTTTCAATCAAACTATCAGCACACCGATGATGTAACAGATCTGCTTCTGGTTCATGTCGGCGACGTTGTGTTGACTATACAAAGCTTGCAATTCTATGCGGAATCCATACACGCCGGCCGGCAAATGAAAGTGCTGTTACAGATCAAGTTATCTGCAAGGAAAGGTTTAACAAGCATGATGATGTCAATATTATTGTCTTTCTGTTATACTTAACGCAGGTTAATGATTGTAAACATATCAATAAACCTTCTTAAAAGACATATTCTGCAAATTATTTATAGCAGGATGTCGTTCGAAAAATGTTGGTAAATACAAAAAAGGAGAGATAACATGAAGATTATGAGACGTGATAATCGCTTCATTGCGATTGATGAGGACAAAAACGCTGCTCTGGGCCAGATAACTTGGGTTGAGGAAGACGGCAGAATCGTCATTGAACATACCTTTGTCAAAGAAGAATATTCCGGTCAAGGAGTTGGCCGAGCTTTGCTGGATGAGGTTGTTGCACTGGCACGAAGCAATAATCAGAAAATCATTCCGCAATGTGTGTTTGCCATCAAACAATTCCACGACAATCCTGAAGAATTTGCGGACGTGTGGGAGAAAAAATAGCTGATATCAGACCATAATGTCATTGAGATGTTATGGTCTTTTTATATTGTCAGCGGGCTATCAGTTTTCATCGAAAAAAAAATATGCTATAATACCACCTGTAAAAAAATACAAGTGCATTTGCTTTGATGGGCTATCCAACAGAATCGTTACGGTTTAATATCAACCAGTACGATTTTTTTCGTTTTTCGGGGGGATACACTTGGACAAAGGGGATGGATGGTTATGAAAAAATATATCTTTGTCACTGGCGGTGTTGTGAGCGGTTTTGGAAAAGGTATTACAGCGGCAAGCTTGGGGAGACTGCTGAAGCAGCGGGGACTGAAGGTTATTTCGCAAAAATTGGACCCGTACATCAACGTGGATTGCGGCACGATGTCCCCTTATCAACACGGGGAAGTGTTTGTCACAGAGGATGGTGCGGAAACAGATTTGGACTTGGGGCATTATGAACGGTTCATCGATGAAAATTTGAATCAGTATTCCAATTTGACAAGCGGCAAAGTTTACTGGGAAGTGCTGAATAAAGAAAGAAAGGGCGAGTATTTGGGTGAAACGGTGCAGGTGATTCCCCATATTACTCAGGAGATCAAGGACTTCATTTATAAAGTTGACAGCCAAAATGAGGCAGATATCGTGATTAGTGAAATCGGCGGGACGATTGGCGACATCGAATCACAGCCGTTTCTGGAAGCTATCCGCCAAATCGGTTTTGAGCTGGGAAGGGAGAATTGCCTGTACATCCATGTCACGCTGGTGCCTTACATCAAAAGCAGCGGCGAACACAAATCCAAACCGACGCAGCACAGTGTACGTGAACTGCAGGCATTGGGTATCACACCGAATATCATTGTGACCCGCAGTGACGAGGTGCTTGATGACAGCATACTGGAAAAAATTGCTCTTTTTTGCAACGTGAAAAAATCATGTGTCATTCAAAATACGACCATCGATACATTATATGAATGTCCTTTGCTGTTGGAAGAAGCTGGTTTTTCTGACATTGTCTGCCGCGAGCTGCAGCTGTCAACCAAACCGGCGGATTTGTCTGATTGGCGGCGTCTGATAGGCCGCATCAAGCATCTGGAACGTGAGGTCACGATTGCTTTGGTCGGTAAATATGTGAAGTTGCATGATGCCTACTTGTCAGTCGTCGAGGCGCTGAAACATGGTGGGTTTGAAAACAACGCCCGCGTGACAATCAAATGGGTCGACAGTGAAGCGTTGACACAGGACACCAGTCTTTTGGCAGGTGTGTCAGGCATTATTCTGCCCGGCGGATTTGGCGGCCGGGGGATTGAGGGGATGGTGCTGGCATGTCAGTATGCCAGAGAGCACGACATACCATTTTTTGGCATTTGTCTCGGCATGCAGATTGCCTCCATTGAATTTGCCCGCAATATCTTGGGACTTCAAGCAGCCAACTCCAGCGAATTTGCTCCGGCAGGACGGCATAATGTCATAGACTTGATGGCGGAGCAAATGGCGGTGACAGATAAGGGCGGCACAATGCGCCTCGGTGCGTATCCGTGTGTGTTAGACAAAGACTCAGCCGCCTACCGTGCATACGGCAAAGAGTTTATCAGCGAACGCCACCGGCATCGCTATGAATTCAATAATGCGTACCGGGAGAGCTTTGCTGCAAACGGGATGATGATTGCCGGTACGAGTCCGGATGATTTGCTGGTGGAATGTGTGGAGTATACGGACAATAGATTCCATATCGGGGTCCAGTACCACCCTGAGTTTTTGTCCCGTCCGGATAAAGCCCATCCGTTGTTCCGTGAATTTATCAAAGCAGCGCTGAACTGATTGCTGTTTTCCGTTGAAAAAGCGGGGAAGACATTTCCTAAATGCCGTCTTCCCCGCTTTTTTGTTGACTGACTTGATGATAAAACGTGTCCAGCTCCTGCTGATTGCGGATAACGAGCACTTTATCAGCATAGTCGGTGATGATTTGTTCGTAATGCTGTTTTTTGCTGTGTGTCCGCCCTTTGTAAAGAACCCACCAGACAAATGCCAAATCCATTTTTTCTATGCAGCCGTCTGCCATGTCAGATCGTGTTTTGTTTCTATATCTTCGAAACCGCAAGTAAGCTCTGTACAAACTTTGCCAGCGGGAAAAATCCAAAAAAATAATCTGTGTCGCCTGCTCTAACCGCTGTTTTTGATAGAAACCGCTGTAATTTCCGTCAATGCCCCAATTCTCCTGTTGCATCATGCTGCGGACGATGGCCCGTGCTTCATCTCTGTCGCGCTCCTGCCAGTTATTAGTGAATTGTACAGTATCCAGATGCAGCAAAGGCAGATTGTATGCTGTTGCCAGGTATTTTGCCAATGTCGATTTGCCGCTGCCGCTATAACCGATAATCGCGATTTTCATGTGCAGAACCCCCTCTGTATTCTGTTTTCTATAAAAAAAAGACATCCATGGTTGTTCCCTCATGAATGTCTCGCTCTAAGAACTAGGTACTATCACGTTAGCCTTACTCCTTAATGAGATGTAATAATTTTTGTTTCGCTTCTTCAATCGTTACTCCCTCAGCAGAACGTTCGCTATTTGTTGCATCATACAAAATAAAGATGTTGTTTGCTGTGTCCAGAGTGATTCGATATTGAAGCTCGTTGTCTTTGAATACCATAAATATTCCCCTTTCTTGAATAAAACTTTTAGAAAGGCATACTTTATAGTAACGAAACTCCATTACCTACATTAGCATATCTGCTTGAAAAAAACAATTATTTTAATTGGCGCATACAGCCATTAAAAAAACGACAACCAGCAAGTCGTCGTTTTTTGTGCATATTAGGCAACTTTATACAAATCAGTCTGATTGTCATTTTTACCAGCGTATGAGATATGCGGCATTTTCTCGGCCAGCACATCTGCTTTAAAAGCTCTCGACAAACGCTCGTGGATAAGAGGCAGCTGCTTGAAAATCAACAGCTGATGCAACTCGAAAGTTGTCCCTTTTGGTAAAAAGCTGACTTCCTTTGACATCTTTTGAATAAGATTATTTATCTCTCTCTTAGACAAATCGATAGACAAATGATTCACCTCCCTACAAAATCAACAAAACAGCACCAGTTTGCTGTCTCCACATCCCATCGTAGCACATATCAGAGATTAAGGCCAATTTCTTAAAAACAGATGAAAATGAACACTTGTTGGCATGTTTTGCAAATTAATAGAGTTTGTTTCCAATAACTTGTAAAATAGAGATAGCAAAATGAAGGAGGAATGAGCATGAATTTATCAAGTACAATTCAATTGGCCAATGGGGTTGCCATGCCGAGATTAGGTCTCGGGGTCTGGAAAGCAGAAGAAGGAAAAGAAGCCGCGCAGGCAGTCCAGTGGGCGATTGAAACCGGCTATCAGCTGATTGATACAGCTGCTGTTTATAAGAATGAAAAAAGTGTTGGTGAAGGCATCCGTGCTGCTGGTGTTCCTCGTGAGGAACTCTTTATTACCACTAAAGTCTGGAATGATGAACAAGGGTACGACAGCACATTAGCGGCGATGGACGCCAGTCTGGCAAGACTTGGACTGGATTATGTCGACTTGTATCTGATTCACTGGCCGGTTGCCGGAAAGTACAAGGAAACGTGGCGTGCCATGGAAAAAATTTACAAAGACGGCAAAGCTAAAGCCATCGGTGTCAGTAATTTCCATGCCCACCATCTGGAAGATATTATGGCGGACGCCGAAATCATGCCGATGGTCAACCAAGTGGAGCTGCACCCGCACTTGACGCAAGAACCGCTGCGGGAATTTTGCGCAAAACACAACATAGTAGTGGAAGCTTGGTCGCCGTTGGGACAAGGTCAGCTGTTGACAAATGATGTATTGACAACGATTGGCAATAAGTACGGCAAAACAGCTGCTCAAGTTATTTTGCGCTGGGATGTCCAGCACAACATTGTCACGATACCTAAATCAGTCAACCAAGGGAGAATCAAGGAGAACGCCTCGATTTTTGATTTTGAATTGACCGAAGAAGAAATGCAGCTAATAGATGGACTGAACCAGAACGCCCGCTTCGGCTCTGACCCGGATAATTTTGATTTTTAATTAAAAGACCAGTACCGTTAATTAACAGCGGTACTGGTTTTCTTTAAAATAAGTTGCGGAACTGCTGGATTGTCTGCTGCCGGTTTTGACTCCTGCTAATTGCTGATATAACTGCAATACCGCTGACACCAGCAGCTACCACCGCTGAACTGTTGGCAGGGGTCAGCCCGCCGATAGCGACCTTTGGGAAGTCGGGATAAGCCGTAGCGGCTTGATGTAACAAGCGGATTCCTACCGGCTGCTCTGCATCAGCTTTCGACTGTGTGGCATAAACCGGCCCGATTCCGACGTAATCAGCACCGGCTTTTATCGCCGTGGTCAGCTGTTGGAGGGAATGGGTAGACACACCTAAAATCATTTTATCGCCGATTTTTTTTCTGATAGTTGCGGCATCACCGTCTTTTTGTCCGATGTGCAGCCCGTCAGCTTGCAAAGCGACAGCCAAATCAACATCGTCATTGACAATGAACGGCACATGATAGCGCCGGCAAAGCTCTTGGCAATTCTTCGCAAAAGCGGCATATGCCTTGCCTTGCAGGGATTTTTTACCTTTTTCACGGAACTGAAAACAAGTAATCCCGCAGCGCAATGCTTCTTCAAGAACAACTAGCGGGTCTTCGTCCCCCACGTCAGCTGTGCCCATAATAAAGTAAATGTTTAACTTATCTGATATCATTAATTGCCACCTCGCAGTTGCCCTTGTTTATGTGATAAGCAAAGTGATTGGTTGGACCGTGCCCGCTGCCTAAATTAATGGGCTGGGAAATAGCCAGATGAATAAATTTTTTGGCTTCGATAATTGCATCCCGCAAGTGATAGCCTTGCGCTAAAAAGGCTGTACAGGCAGCTGAAAAGGTACAGCCCGTACCATGTGTGTGCCGTGTCTCAATTCTCGGTGTACTGACAGTGAAGACTGTGTCAGCGGTAAAGATGTAATCCGTTGCTTGTTTGTCTGACAGATGCCCGCCTTTGATGACGACCGCCTCAGCTCCGGCGGCAAGAATCCGTTTGGCAGCAGCCGAAATGTCGTCTTGTGTTTCAATCACCAAACCGCTCAGTGTTTCCGCCTCTGGGATATTCGGTGTGACTAGCGTGGCTAAAGGCAGCAACTCGGTAATCAGGGCAGAAACGGCACTTTGCTGCAACAAACTGGTCCGGTCCTTTGCAATCATAACAGGATCAACTACAAGAAAGGATGCGTGTTTTTTCAAGCTGTCAGCCACGGCTTGAATAATTTCAGCAGAGAATAACATTCCGGTTTTAACAGCTTTGACAGGAAAGTCAGCCATAACGCAGTCAATCTGCTGCGTCACAAATTCCGGTGCTGCCGGCAGCACCCCGTGTACGCCCCTTGTGTTTTGGGCCGTCAGTGCAGTAATAGCACTGGTCCCGAAAACACCTAGTTCTTGAAACGTTTTTAAATCCGCCTGAATACCAGCACCGCCCCCGCTGTCGGAACCGGCAATCGTCAAAACAGTCTCCATTAGCACATTCCTCCTGACATTATTTCAAGCTGGTTCAACACGTCTATCTGTACATCTCCCAAATTTTTCCCACCTGCTATAGCGCGTTCAATGACTCGTTTGTAATCGGTCAAAGTTCCGGCTAATAAGTCAAAAGGCGTGCCGTCAATTGTTAAAGCGGCTGTGCATAAACTGCTCAGCAAACAGCCGATTGCGGTGACAGATTCAATGCGTTTGCTGCCGCCGACAATCCATTTGTGAGCAGTACCATCTGTCAAGTAGTCCGCCTCTCCGGTCACGACCACCAGACAATGACAGGCAGTTGCCAAAGCATCTGCCACTGTAGCGATATCCATCGTTCCGCTGCCGGCATCAACGCCGCGGCTTTCCCACTGCACATCAGCCAGTGCGGCCAGTTCTCCGGCATTGCAGCGGATACAGGACAATCGCATAGCGGTCAAAACATTTTGCGCAGTCTGACGGCGGTATTCAGATGCACCAGCACCGACCGGGTCAAACAAAACGGGAATGCCAAGCTCGTTTGCTTTTTTTCCTGAACGCATAAACGCATCAATGCTGGATTGAGACAATGTGCCGAGGTTAATTAACAGTCCGTCGGAGATGGCGGTGATGTCTGCCGCTTCTTCCGGGGCATCAGCCATGATAGGCGAAGCTCCGACAGCCAGCAACCCGTTGGCTGAATAGTTGGCCGCGACATAATTAGTAATATTGTGAATCAAAGGTGCCCGCTTGCGAATCAGTTGTAAACTCATGAAATAATCTCCTTTTTCCAGATGAAAATTCTTAAAAATGCCTACACTGGAAACAAAAATTCCCCAAATACAACTAGTATAAGGGGAATTAGTCAGTATTGCTCCCTACGCCAGTCTTAACTGAACAGGTTCAAATGGTCAGGTTTTACCTTCTCAACACCGAAGTGTCCCCACGCAAACAAGATTAAGTTACCAAAAGGCTAACATATTTTTTTGTAAAAAACAATTGGTTTAGCGCGGAAAAGTGTTTAAAAATTGTTTTTAACCCGTCGGTAAAAAGTCTGTTAATTTCCAAGTTTTTTCATAGTATATTTACCGAAACATAACGTATAATGATAACAACATGTTAATCAGGATACAGACATTTGAAGCATTGACGCATTTGGGTGAAAACAAAAAAGGAGACCGCTTATGGAAAAAGCAGCATATAGTATACGCAAGGGCAAACCGTTTGCTGTAGGCGTCGCTGTAGGGGAAGCTTTAAAAGCTCAGAGACTGAAAAAAACCTCTTATCTCGAAAAACTTGAACAGCCGATAGACCAACAGACACTTGACGCAACGCTTCATTTGTTTAACCGGTACTGCCGTCATATATTGGAAGAAGTAAAGGGATTTAGTGACTGCTTTGATATTGACTGGCAAAAAAGTTTTTTTCTCTATTATAGTTTTCTACAGCCCGGGTGCAGTCAACTGGCGATAAGAAAGTCAGCCGACTATCAGGGACCTTCAGCTCTTATCCGCAATTACGATTTTGACTTAGGCACCGAAGATTTTGCTGTTGTCAATTACCAGATTGAGAGCCGATACCGGTTTGTTGGCACAAGTATGATGACGTTCGGTGTCGACAGCGGCATCAATGAGCATGGGCTGGCTGTCAGCATGTCCGCTTGCGGACCGCCTGTCGGTGTATTTAAAAAAGCGCAAACGACAGGACTGCGTTTTTGGATTGCCATCCGCCTCCTTCTTGAAACATGCCAAACCGCTGAAGAAGCACGCAACATGTTGGATGCGTTGCCGCTGGGGGATAATGTCAGCTACGTTTGTCTTGACCGCAGCGATAATATGTTATTGTATCAAACAATTGACGGTATTAGAGATGCCCGGATTATCACCAAGCAGGAAAACGAATATTCACTGCACGTGACCAACCATCCTGTGCTGACGAAAACGATTCAAACTTTTCCATTTGCAGCCCATAACTCGTTAGTCAGGTATCATTTGCTGACCGACTATCTTTCAGCTCCTAAAGCAAAGAATTTAACCGAAATCAAGACCATATATACAACCCCTTATCCGCAAGGACTCTACTGCACGTTTTACGCTGATTACTTTGGTACAACAAAGACAGTCATACTATATCCTGATGAATGCAAACTGGAAATATGCTGGTGTGGTTACGAAAAAAACGGTTGGCGGACGTATGCAGCAGATGCTGCCGACTTGGAAGAGTCATACAATGTAGAATACGAGGAGGGGAAAACACCGGAAAGCATGTTTCGTTTGGAAGAACTGGAATAGATTGATATAGTGAAAGCGGATTATATTTAACTAAGATTTGTGATTTTTAAGTTTGACTAAACTAACCGAATAGTGATAAAAAGGGTTTTAAGCTGTTTATCTTGTTATTGAACTATGCTAAAATTAACTATATATTAAATAACGAGTAAAGGAGTTGGGTCCATGAAGTATGTTGCACATATTAGAAAAAAGGACGGGGAACCCCAACTAGTGAAAGACCATTTGCTTGAAGTTAAAGCGCTTTCCGAGGAGGCCGGAGCTAAAATAGGTGTCAAGTATCTGGCTGGATTGGCTGGTGTTTTACATGATGTAGGCAAATATAGTGATGAGTTTCAAGACTATCTTAGAGAAGCGGTCAGCAATCCGGACAAACCGCCAAAACGTGGCTCAGTGGACCACTCAACAGCTGGCGGAAGAGTTCTGCTTGAGGTTCTCAATCAATCGGTTGTGCAAAAAATGATTGCTGAAATGGTCGGCAATGTCATCATCTCCCATCATGGCGGATTGAATGATTATATAACGCCTGTCAGCTTAGAAACACCCTATTATCGACGTGTTTATGAAAAAGAACTGCAAGAATTTGAAAGACTAAAACAAAGATTTTTTGATGAGGTGATTTCAAGAGAAGAACTGCGGGATTACTGTGCAAAGGCTGAAGCAGAACTGGCAGCATTTATTAACAAAAGTAAAGAGCAGCGGTCGGATGCCGCAAGCATTCCGCGGGATATTGACTTGCTTACCAAATTTCTTTTTAGCTGCTTGATTGATGCTGACCGTACTAATACCCGGCTATTTGAAGAAAATACTGAGAAGCAAGCATGGCATTCCGCCCAATTTTTTTCAGAATCTTTGAATAAGCTGAATTATCATTTGTCCAAATTTGAACAAGGTGCAGCCAGTCAGCAGCCGATAAATATCTTACGGCGGCAAATGTCGCAACAAGCGCTTGAATTTGCTTCCAGGTCATCGGGAATTTATCAGTTGTCAATTCCAACTGGCGGAGGGAAAACGTTGGCGAGCCTGCGTTACGCATTGAAGCATGCTGAAACGTATCAAAAAGAACGGATTATTTATGTCGTTCCTTTCACCACCATAATTGAACAAAATGCACAAGTGATTCGCGAAATTGTTGGAGATGAGTACTTGCTGGAGCATCATTCCAATGTAATTGAGGACGATTTTACAGCAGCGGAATATGAAGCCGGTTTTCAAGAAGATCGATTCGATTTAAAGTTGGCAAAAGATAACTGGGATGCACCGATTATTTTGACCACGATGGTGCAATACCTCAATGTATTTTATAGCAGAGGTACGCGTAATGTCAGACGGCTGCATAATTTGGTGAATGCGACAGTTATTTTTGATGAAGTCCAGGCAGTCCCGATTAAATGCTTATCACTGTTTAACGAGTCTGTCAACTTCTTAAAAAATTATGGGCAAACGAGTTTGTTGCTTTGTACAGCTACTCAGCCAGCCCTGGATTATGTCAGCCATGGTCTTGAATTGCCTAAAGAACCTGAAATCATACAGAACCTACCGCAAGTCGTTGAAGCTTTTAAGCGTGTTGAAATTGTCGATAAAACAAAAAAGGAACCGTGGCATCTAGACGATATTGTGACATTTTCACAGCAGTTGATGACGGCGGCAAATAGCTTGCTGATAGTGCTGAATACGAAAAAAGCAGTGAGAGCAGTCTACAAGCAGCTAGTTGCAGAAAATAAGTCTAAAGCAGCGATTTATCATCTTAGCACGAGCATGTGTCCAAAACATCGCAAGCAGCAGCTGGAAGAGATGATAAAGCTTATGAAAGACAACCAGCGGGTTATCTGTGTCAGCAGTCAATTGATTGAAGCGGGTGTTGATATCAGCTTTAATCATGTGATCCGTTCTTTGGCCGGCTTAGATTCGATTGCTCAGGCGGCTGGGCGTTGTAATCGTCATGGTAGTGAGTCGATAAGAGAAGTCTACGTGATTAATGTCAGCCATGCGCTGGAAAATACCGATAAATTACCGGAAATACAACGAGGAGCGGCGATTACTGGCAAATTGTTGCGAAGCCTTGCGAGTGGTACAGCTGATTTGCTAAGTCCTAACGTCATGATGAGGTATTTTCAAGAGTATTATTCAACATTTCGGACTGATTCAGCCTACTATGTCAAGTGCCTAGAAACCAATCTGTTCGACTTGCTTGGTGCAAATACATTTTTACTAAGTTCTTTAAAGCAGCAAAAAGGATTGGATTATCCGTTATTTTTATCATCAAGTATGAAAACGATTGGTCAGTATTTTAAAGTCATCGATAATCAAACCACGTCAGTGTTTGTTCCTTATAATGAAGAAGCCAGAAATATCATTGGACGGTTGAACGGCGATCCTGAATTATCAGAGTTGACGCAGTTATTAAAACAGGCTCAACAGTACAGTGTCAATTTGTATAATCAGGAAATTGACCAGTTAAGCCAGAAAAGCTTGCTTTTGCCACTTTACCGTGGTCATGGGTATTATCTGGCAGATAGCGCCTATGATAAAACATACGGTGTAAATCTTGAAGGCAGCAGTCAGATGGGAACACTTATTTTTGAGTAAAAATAACCAACCAATCAGAACGAGTGATTGGTTGGTTATTTCTAGAACTATATTATTCATATACACATTTCAATCCACTCTTCATTTATCATGAAGAGACTAGTATGAATTTTAACACAACAAGCATTATTTTATATTTTACATTTACACGAAGATATATAATGAATGTTTGGAAATGACTATGTTTATTTTTTCGAGATTGGATGGTGAAGAGAACGGGGTAAAAACATTTGAACAAGGTAAAGAAAGTTTTTTTGAGCTCAGCTTATTGTCTCAAGGAAGAAAGAGATCTGGCAGCGTTAGCTATCGTTAAGAAAGGACACCTACCTGTCAACCTTGAGTGGATAGTATCAGAGGATATCAAAATTTCTCGAGTTATCGAAAGGAAATTGAAAAAAGTGGACATCGGACTGTTTATTATTGGTTCGAGATATGGAGATATTGATAAGGAAACAGGACCAATCTGGTGATCATCAACATTTTGATTTAAAAGGATATATTTTTAAAGAAAAATTCTTGAAAGGAGGAAGGTTTGTTAATATAGTATCATCACTTGCGCAACTTGAATGTGTTGTATGCCGGTCTTTAGAGTGATTTTAAAACCACTATAATGTTGTAAAAAAATAATCCAAAAGAAAATAAATTTTAGTCATGAGAATAGTTGTGGAGAGTGGCACAATTAGTCATTCTCCACAATTAATGGAAAATATTTTCTTGGATAAATTAAGTGTAAAGGAGGAAAAAATTTGACTAAGATCAGAAATCAAATCAGTTTCGAATTGACTGGGGATTATGCGCTATTCACTGATCCGATTACACGGATGGGAGGGGAGAAGAACAGTTATCAAATACCGACATACCAAGCGCTGAAGGGTATAGTAGAGTCAATTTACTGGAAGCCCAGTATTTTGATGGTAGTCGACGAATTGCGGGTCATGAAGCCGATTCAAATGGAGTCTAAAGGGATTCGTCCGATGGATTATACGGATAATTCAAAGCCAAATTTGGCAATTTATAGTTATTTAAGAGATGTAAAGTATCAGGTGAAGGCTCATTTCATTTTCAATCCTTACCGACCTGACTTGAAGCAGGATCATAATGAGCACAAGCACTATGAAATTTTGAAACGTTCGTTAAAGGCTGGCGGACGGCGGGATATTTTTCTGGGTACTCGTGAGTGCCAAGGGTACGTGGAACCGTGTGAGTTTGGCTCAGGAGAAGGATTTTATGATGATTATACCGGCGAGTTACATTTTGGGACTATGTTTCACAGCTTTGGGTACCCTAGTGAAACAGGCGAAGATGAGCTGAAAGCAAGGTTGTGGCAGCCGGTAATGAAAGAAGGGTATGTATCTTTTATTGCTCCTGAAGTATGCCCGATTGAAAAACCATTGAAAAAAATGACAGCAAAAGAATTTTCTCCGGCATCATTTGAGTCTGTTGATGAACTGTATCGCAAAGAAATTGAAAGAGGGTGAGTCAATGGGATGGATGCTTGATTTATACGAAACATATGAAGAAAATAAGGGACAAGTTGGCAAAATCGGTAAAAATAGATTTGGAACAGAGTATGCCCTGCTGCCCGTCAGTCATGTTTATCAGACGGCTCAAGTTGAGGTGAATTTGGATTTTGAGGGAAATTTTGTTTCAGCAGAAGTCATTCCTAAAGAACAGGGCAATACGATTATTCCTTGTACAATCGACTCCTCAACACGTTCCAGCGGGCCTGTTCCGCATCCCCTGCATGATAAGCTGATGTATGTTGCGGGAGATTTTGTGGAATATGGAGGTACTGTAAAAAAGGGAGGAGATCCTTATCACGACTATTTGTCCCAGTTAAAAGAGTGGTGCGACTTTGATAAGGAAAATCGAACACTGGCAGCTATTTATAAATATTTGAAACAGGGACATTTAATCAAGGATCTGGTAGCGCAAGGTGTTTTACATGAGGACGGCGGCAAGCTGATTCCGAAATGGACAAAAGAATATCAAAACCAAGGGAAAGAAAAGCCTGAAATATTCAAAGTCTTGGCCGGTGACCAGCTAAGTGCGTTTGTACGCTTTACCATCTTTGATTCAGAGCGTTATACGCAGAAAGTATGGGAAAATCCAGAGATGTTCCAATCCTTTATTGATTTTTATCAAACCAAAATCGAAAAATCTGATTTATGTTATGTGACAGGCATAGATGAGCCGGTGACAGATAAGCATGCGTCCAAAATCCGTTACGGCGGAGATATGGCAAAGCTGATATCAGGTAACGACAACTCGGGTTTTACGTTTAGAGGCCGCTTTTCCTCGAAAGACCAAGTAGCAACTATCGGGTATGATGCTTCACAAAAGTCACATAATGCGTTGAAATGGCTGATAGCCAAGCAGGGACAAACAATTGATGGACGAGTTTTTTTAACTTGGGGTAAGAAATCTGTGGACATGGTTGATGCGATGGACTCATTTCTGGAATACTTTGCGATAGAGCCAGTGACTCAAAAAGAGCTTACGGATAATACGCACAGCTCCTTCGCCAAACAATTTAGACAGGCTATCAGCGGCTATCAACACAATTTAGATACGGAAGAGCGGGTGTCTATTTTGGTTTTAGATGCGGCGACTCCTGGGAGAATGTCGGTGGTTTATTACCAGAATTTTGAAGCTGATTTATACTTGGAGAGAATTAAAAATTGGCATGAATCATGTAGCTGGCGTCATGCGTACCGACGTAATGAGAGCAAAGAAATGACTTTTTACTACGGTGCACCAACCAACCGCGAGATCGCGAAAGCTGCTTATGGCTCACAGGCTAGTGATCAGATTATTAAAAACACAATGTCGCGTCTCTTGCCGTCAATTGTTGAAGGACGGCCTGTTCCGCGAGATATTGTTCAACTGCTTATCAATCGTTCGTCTAGGCCGCAAGGGATGGAAGAATGGGAATGGGAGCGCACCTTGACTATCACCTGCAGTATGGTAAAAAAATATGTTCAACAAAGAAATGAAGGGGTAATAAATATTACGTTGAACAAGAAAAGTACAGATCGAAGTTATTTATTTGGCAGGATGCTAGCTGTAGCGGATGTGTTGGAAAGAGATGCTTTAGCTAGTCAAAATGAACAGCGGACAACTAATGCAAAACGTTACATGACAGCATTTAGCCAACACCCGATGAGCACATGGCAGATTATTCAAGAAAAACTGCTCCCTTATCAAGAGAAATTAAGTTTCAAGAATATCAGATATGATAAATTATTAGACGAGATCTCCAAGCAATTTGATGAAGCTGATTTGAATGACAACTCATTAAATGGTAAATATCTAGTCGGTTATTATAGTCAGCGTCAAGATATGTACACAAAAGCTAAAGATATGGAAAAAGAAACCGCTCAGCAACAAAATGAAGAAGTAATTGATACAGCGGTCAATAAGGAAAGTACAGATCGAAATTACTTATTTGGCAGGATGCTGGCCGTGGCTGACTTGTTGGAGAGACGTGCTTTGACCAATAATGATGAGCGGCGGATAACAAATGCGAGACGCTACATGACAGCATTCAGCCAGCATCCAATGAGTACATGGAGAATCATTCAAGAAAACGTATTGCCTTATCAGACGAAATTAGGTTCTAATAACATTCGGTATGACAGACTGTTTGATGAGATTGCTGGGCAGTTCGATGAAGCGGACTTTGATGATAAGCCGTTAAACGGCAAATATCTGATTGGTTATTATAATCAACGCTATGATATTTATACAAAGGCCAATAATAAAGGTGAAAAAATTGTTCAACAAAAAAATATGCTAGTGAATCAGGCAAATACAGATCGAAACTACTTATTTGGCAGAATGCTGGCTATAGCTGACGTACTGGAGAAGCGTGTCTTGATCAATCAGGATGAAGAGCGAACAACTAATGCAAGGCGCTACATGACAGCATTTAGCCAACATCCAAAGAGTACCTGGCAAATCATTCGAAAAAGTTTGCGGTCTTATCAGGCCAAACTGGGTGCGGTAAACATGTACTATGAGAAACTATTCAATGAGATTATTGAACGGTTTGGTGAAGATGATTTCAATGACAAGTCATTAAATGGCAAGTACCTGATTGGCTATTACAGTCAGCGTCAGGATCTGTATACAAAAAATAAAAAGACAGAGGAGCAAGACTAATGAGCGTATTAGACCACAAAATCGATTTTAAAGTTATTTTTTCCGTCACTGATGCTAATCCTAATGGGGACCCGTTAAACGGCAATCGGCCAAGGCAAAATTTTGCAGGATTCGGCGAAGTGTCCGATGTATGCTTGAAAAGGAAAATCCGCAATCGGCTGCAGGACTTAGGTCAGTCTGTTTTTGTACAATCCAACGATCGTGCAGATGACGGGTTTAAAAGCTTGAAGGATCGTGCGGACAGTGTCGAGGAATTAAACAAAATTGCTAAGGACAAAGCAAAGGATGCGGATGCGTACGCAAGAGCAGCGGCAAAAACTTGGATTGATGTACGCGCTTTTGGGCAAGTTTTTGCTTTTAAAGGAATTGACTTGTCTGTCGGTGTACGTGGGCCGGTTTCTATCAGGACTGCGACGAGTATCAATCAAATTGATATTAACAGCATGCAGATTACCAAAAGTGTGAACTCTGTAACAGGAGATAAAAAAGGGTCAGATACGATGGGGATGAAGCACTTCGTTGATTTTGGCTTGTATACATTCAGCGGCAGTATCAATGTTCAGTTGGCAGAAAAAACAGGATTCACCGAAGAAGATAGCCAGTTGATCAAAGAAGCATTGATTACGTTGTTTGAAAATGACAGTTCTTCGGCTCGTCCTGACGGTTCGATGGAAGTGAACAAAGTCTATTGGTGGGAGCATTCTTCCAAAATGGGCCAGTATTCATCAGCTAAGGTCCATCGTTCTGTTAAAATAAAAGTGAAAGATGACGTCACAAACCCTAAATCTTTTGAGGATTTTGATATCGTTGTCCAAGAATTGCCAGGATTGGCAGTTGAAGAGATCGATGGCCTATAGTGAGGAAGATTTTCTGATGATTTCCGGCATTCAACATTTTGTTTTTTGCCGGAGACAGTGGGCTTTGATTCATATTGAACAACAGTGGGCAGAAAATGTTTTAACGGTAGAAGGACAAGATTTGCATAAAAAAGCAGATCAGCCATTTATTAGAGAGAAGCGCGGCGATAGGTTAATTGTGCGGGCGATGCCCGTGCAATCCTATACGCTGGGTATTACTGGGATTTGTGATGTTGTTGAGTTTGTGCAAGACCCGAATGGCATCACGCTTCAGCAATCACAAGATACATACCGTGTTTATCCCGTAGAGTATAAACGTGGCAAACCGAAATGGGATGCATCTGATATGATGCAACTACTGGCACAGGCGATGTGTTTGGAAGAAATGCTCATGTGTGAGATTCCAGAAGGTTTTGTTTACTATCATGAGACAAAGCACCGTGAAAAAATCAGCTTTACACAAGAACACCGAACACAGCTCAAAACTGTCTTGGATGAAATGCACCAGTACTATTCAAGACGATATACTCCTAAAGTCAAAACAGGCAAGTTTTGTCTGAATTGTTCGTTAAAAGACGAGTGCTTGCCTGTATTGATGAATAAGCAATCTGTTAAAAGCTATATTGAAGGGGCGCTGAAAAAATGAGGGCATTACTAAATACGCTGTTTATTACAACTCCTAAAGCCTATCTTTCATTGGAGGGAGCCAATGTTTTAGTGAATAAGGATGAGGAAGTTTTGGGAAGAGTGCCTCTTCATAATTTAGAGCAGATTGTCACACTCGGATATGCAGGGGCCAGTCCGGCCTTGATGTACGCCTGTGTGGAACGCAATATTTCAATTGCCTTTTTGTCCACTACGGGAAAATTCCGTGCTCGTGTTGTAGGAGAAAGCAGGGGAAATGTGGTTCTGCGCAAGAAGCAATATCGTTTGTCAGATGATGAGCAGGCCAGCTGTATGATTGCACGCAATTTTATCACGGGTAAAGTGTATAATCAGCGCTGGGTCATAGAGAGAACGACCCGTGACCACGGGCTGCGAATTGATGTCCCAAAATTTAAAGAGGTTAGTTTGGATTTGTTTAGTTGTTTGCAGGGTATTCGTCACATTGAGGATTTAGAAAATTTGCGGGGCTTTGAAGGTCAGGCTGCTTCAAGATATAATCAATTGTTTGATGATATGATTTTGCAGCAAAAAAAAGATTTTTTCTTCTATGGCCGTAATCGGCGCCCACCGTTGGATAATGTCAATGCCATGTTGTCTTTTGCTTATACGTTATTGGCTAATGATATGGCATCTGCACTCGAAGCTGTTGGTTTGGATGCCTATGTTGGTTTTTTGCACAGAGACCGGCCCGGCAGGGTTTCACTGGCTTTAGATATGATTGAAGAGTTGCGGGCGATTTATGCTGACCGTTTTGTCCTAACTTTGATCAATAAGCGAATTGTAAATGGGAAAGGTTTTCTGGCAAAAGAAAATGGGGCTGTCATTATGACAGATGATACCCGGAAAATTTTTATTAATGCTTGGCAGGAAAGGAAACAGCAAAAAATACAACATCCTTTTTTGGGAGAAAAAATCAGTTGGGGATTGGTTCCTTACGTGCAAGCATTATTATTGGCCCGGTATATTCGCGGGGATTTGGACGAATATCCACCATTCTTATGGAAGTAGGTGACAAAAAATGCTGGTCCTGATTACGTATGATGTCGCAACGAGTTCAGCTGGCGGTACTAAAAGATTACGGAGAGTGGCGAAAAAATGTCTTGATCATGGTCAACGGGTTCAACATTCCGTTTTTGAATGTGTCTGTGATGCTGCTACATTAGCACAGTTGAAGATAGATTTAAGAAATATCATTGATGAAGAACAGGACAGTTTGCGTTTTTACATTTTAGGAAAAAACTATCGTCAGAAAATCGAGCATTTTGGTGTTAAAGAATCTTATGATGTAGAAGGAACGTTAATGTTTTAGGTGCGGATATCAAGCGAACACATTTTACCAAGGAGATTCGCACCTAAATAAGAGTTATAATTGTTAATATGCCACCTTTTTCTCAGCAGATTTTAACTTTATTGAAAAAAACAACTGAAAATTTAGACTTATTTGCTGAATTTATGCGATAAGTGTGAGTTTTCGCAGTCTCACTCTGTTTAGAGTGAGTGGATTGAAATCTCCCAGCCATTTTATCACCTCCAAAAAATAACATGTCTCACTCTGTTTAGAGTGAGTGGATTGAAATGACCAAGACAGCAGGACAGACTGTCTCCCTTAAAACGTCTCACTCTGTTTAGAGTGAGTGGATTGAAATCGTTTGGCAAAACAAATATAGAACCTGGGTCAAGTCTCACTCTGTTTAGAGTGAGTGGATTGAAATATTGCTTTAGGGATTGCAGCTAAAGCTGAGTTAGCGTCTCACTCTGTTTAGAGTGAGTGGATTGAAATAGCTCGATTTCTCTTTCCAACTCTTGGATTCGGTCTCACTCTGTTTAGAGTGAGTGGATTGAAATGCGAAAGAGCTGCGGACGAATGTACCAAAGCTAGGTCTCACTCTGTTTAGAGTGAGTGGATTGAAATTTTTGTCAGCAATCTGTTTGTCGGGATTAGTTACGTCTCACTCTGTTTAGAGTGAGTGGATTGAAATGAAAGTGTTAGAGGTGTAGAAACATGGAATTAAAGTCTCACTCTGTTTAGAGTGAGTGGATTGAAATTGTGGCATACATTGTGCCATTCTCGTTGTACTCCCTGTCTCACTCTGTTTAGAGTGAGTGGATTGAAATAGTATAGTTTAACGAATCATTTTTCGAATCTTTGTCTCACTCTGTTTAGAGTGAGTGGATTGAAATAGTTTTCGGAATGAATGGCTGGAAGAACAGGGACTGTCTCACTCTGTTTAGAGTGAGTGGATTGAAATGTATGACCGGCCTTGGATGCACGCTTGTTTTGCCGTCTCACTCTGTTTAGAGTGAGTGGATTGAAATAATCAAATTAATGCTAAAATGTCAACTCTGATTGAGTCTCACTCTGTTTAGAGTGAGTGGATTGAAATAATCAAATTAATGCTAAAATGTCAACTCTGATTGAGTCTCACTCTGTTTAGAGTGAGTGGATTGAAATAAAGATACTAAAGAATATCAGACGTTAGAATTTTTGTCTCACTCTGTTTAGAGTGAGTGGATTGAAATCGTCAAAGCTGTTGGAAAAAAAGCGAGGTATTGGGTCTCACTCTGTTTAGAGTGAGTGGATTGAAATATTGGTCATGCGCTCAATGCGTTGCGATTGATTTCGTCTCACTCTGTTTAGAGTGAGTGGATTGAAATAATTTTTGAGCCAAGAGGCTTTCGCTGTTGTGGGTCTCACTCTGTTTAGAGTGAGTGGATTGAAATTCAAACGCCCAATCAGGAAATCCTTGAAGTCTGTCTCACTCTGTTTAGAGTGAGTGGATTGAAATGCAACCTCGGCCAGTTCCACCGACAAAGCGACAAGTCTCACTCTGTTTAGAGTGAGTGGATTGAAATGGTGACCATCGTAATGCGCATTTTTTTAGTATTCGTCTCACTCTGTTTAGAGTGAGTGGATTGAAATAACTTAGCAGTCAATCGAAATTTTACGAATAAGGTCTCACTCTGTTTAGAGTGAGTGGATTGAAATTACCGTCCGACAGTTGCGACTGTGGAAATTACGGTCTCACTCTGTTTAGAGTGAGTGGATTGAAATTAAGACCCGATTCGTACCGCTGATGACATTTTTGTCTCACTCTGTTTAGAGTGAGTGGATTGAAATTCAAGGCAAACCACTTTGAGTTTGTGTCCGTAGCATGTCTCACTCTGTTTAGAGTGAGTGGATTGAAATAATCCGGGGAGCAAAACGAAAATTTGTCAACACATGTCTCACTCTGTTTAGAGTGAGTGGATTGAAATTTGCCGTCACCGATCGTCAATTGCACGGTCTGAGGGTCTCACTCTGTTTAGAGTGAGTGGATTGAAATGAATCAATAAGATGAGCTTTAAAAACTTCAAAGGCGTCTCACTCTGTTTAGAGTGAGTGGATTGAAATCAAAAAGGGTATGATTGATCCGGCTGATGAACCTGTCTCACTCTGTTTAGAGTGAGTGGATTGAAATATAACCGAATGAAAAGGGGTGATTGCGTGGTAACGTCTCACTCTGTTTAGAGTGAGTGGATTGAAATTATTCAAGTATAACAAAGAAAGCGATTAACGAAAGTCTCACTCTGTTTAGAGTGAGTGGATTGAAATCGCTGATGAAATGTTTATCGTCTATGACAACACCGGTCTCACTCTGTTTAGAGTGAGTGGATTGAAATAGCTGAAGGGGAAACTGATACTGTAGAAGGTACGGGTCTCACTCTGTTTAGAGTGAGTGGATTGAAATTAATGTCTTGCTATCAAATTTTGAAAGGTCAAAGTCTCACTCTGTTTAGAGTGAGTGGATTGAAATTGTTGTTGCGACGTGGGATGACATTGAGCAGACGTCTCACTCTGTTTAGAGTGAGTGGATTGAAATTCTATCCGGCTATTATTCAATACAAAATGAAACACGTCTCACTCTGTTTAGAGTGAGTGGATTGAAATACTCATAAGAGGAAAGGCAGGTGATCCAATATCTCCGTCTCACTCTGTTTAGAGTGAGTGGATTGAAATTGCCAATGTCATCACCTGCCTAAATAATTTTTCTTGTCTCACTCTGTTTAGAGTGAGTGGATTGAAATGAAAAAGAAATGACGCAGTGGTTGAAATTCCTAAAAGTCTCACTCTGTTTAGAGTGAGTGGATTGAAATCTGGGATTGCGTACTTACCCTAGCATAGCCATAAGGTCTCACTCTGTTTAGAGTGAGTGGATTGAAATCTGATAGTCGGTACTCAATCACCTGGCAATCTTCCGTCTGGACAGGCTACACTGGACTAGACAATAAAAATAAGGTGTGTAAACTATAATAAAACACACTGGAGGAATCAACATGTCAGAACGTAGACCGAGACGGACATTTACCAAGGAATTTAAACAGCAAATGGTGGACCTGTATCGTTCAGGTAAGCCACGATCGGAAATCATCCGAGAGTATGATTTGACCGGTTCTTCATTTGATCGTTGGGTCAGACAAGCCGATACTAGCGGCTCATTTAGCGAAAAAGATAATCGTTCGCCCAAAGAGGAAGAGCTGATCAAACTAAGAAAAGAAAATATGAAACTGAAAATGGAAAATGATATTTTAAAGCAAGCGGCGCTGATATT
>NZ_NGKC01000013.1 GCF_003987655.1 Vagococcus acidifermentans
CCATAAAGGATTAGTCTCTGCGATTCGTAAGTCATTTACCAACGCAAGTTGGCAGAGATGCCAAGTACACTTCTTAAGGAATATCCTTACGACCATCCCAAAGAAAAACTCAAAACCTTTTCGAGAAGCGGTTAAAGCTGTCTTTAAGATGACAGATATCGACTCAGCGCGAGAGGCTAAAAATCAAATCGTTGCCCGTTATAGCGACCAAACTAGCTATTCAAAAGCTTGTGAGACCTTGGATAATGGCTTCGAAGATGCTTTTCAATACGCAGTTATCAGCAATGGACACCATCGACTGAAAAGTACCAACCTTCTTGAGCGTCTGAACCAAGAAATACGCAGAAGAGAAAAGATTATTCGTATCTTTCCTAACCGTGCGTCAGCCAACCGATTGATTGGCGCTGTCCTGATGGACTTCCACGATGAATGGCTTAGTTCTACAAGAAAGTATATTAAGTTTGAACACTAAAAGACTAGTGAAACATTGTATAGTATTTTACACAAGATTATGGACTTGACTATGTTTTTTTATGATCGTTACGTTCAAGGAGAATTCAAACAAAGTTTAATGGTAACTCTGCACACTATTGTGATAAAGGAGTCTTCAGTTTTGTTCTGATTGATAACAACCATCTAACAAAGTAAGAGACTGGATCAAGTTAAGAAATAATAGCTTCTATTTTGAAAGTCTAACTCTCATGATATAATGATCGGTAAATTCGACTCAGACAAGCTTGTTGCATAATGGTGAAAGGTTTGTCAAAATAGCACAACATGGGTGATGAATATGCATAATAAAAAAATGAAAAATGCTTTAAATTATTTAAGCAGGGATAAAATGTCACATGTAGATATGCTTCAATCCATTGCTTCACAGAAATCTGACATCATATTAGCCACTAATTATGGTGTTTTGTTGCATGATAAACGTGCTAATCTCTATCTTTTATCAGTAGATTCAAAAAGCAACATGAATGAGTTTCTCGATAAATTCTCATCACCTCAATTACTCTCTGTACATCAAGACTTTTTGGCGGATGAAATATCGAAAAGATTCGGATTAAGTATATCTATGGTATGTAAACAAGCAGTTTGGGGTTCTTCACTTGACTCCAGTCATCTGGAATATGCAATTATACAGCCCTTAAATATCCAACATCTTGATAAAGTTTACGCCTTATATTCACATAAGATTGGAAAAAAGTATCTTCAAAAAAGAATTCAATCAAATAATCTTTTTGGGTATTTTGAAAATGACGAGCTAGTCGCTTTTATCGGATTACATGAAGAAGGTTCAATGGGAATGCTTGAAGTCAAATCAGAATTCAGAAACCGTGTCATTGGTTCAAAACTGCTACTGTGGCTCGTTAATGAATTGATTGAACATAAAAAAGTACCTTTTTCTCAAATTGAAATAGATAATCAAACTTCTTACTTACTTCATGAAAAACTTGGATTTGAATTTTCAGATGGCTTCGTCTATTGGCTGGAATAACATAACCTGAATTTGCATAAACAGAGGTGAAGTCAATTGAAAAAATCAAATAAACAGTTAAGTGATTTATTATTGAAAGAATTATGGGAACTATTCCCTATTGCACTGATTCATCACAAAAACATGTAGGAAATAGGTAGTCCAGCAATTTCTACTATTCGGGCAAAACCTATAGTTGAAAAATTGATTGGAATTTCTAATATTGATTCTGCTTTATGATTCCCTTGCCAACCGTATTGGCATTGAAGACGTTACAGCTGAAACCAGCAAAAATGAAAGGAAATATTTATGGAAACAAAGATTGTTACAATTTGCGGGAGCATGAAGTTTGCTAAAGAGATGATAAAAATATCGTTTGATTTAGAATTAAAAAAAGATATGCAGTCCTTCAATGCGTTTACAGTTTAGATATAGATAAAACTGAACTAATTGACTTCGATGTTTTAGATAAAATTCATAAGAAGAAAATCGACATAAGTGATGCTATTTATGTTGTCAATATTAATGGTTACATTGGAACTAGCACTCGAAGTGAAATTGAATATGCGTTGAAAACCGGGAAAGAAGTAATCTATCATGAGTCAATAAATTAATGATTCGATAACATTATAAGGAGATAATAGCTATACCAACATTTACAATCAGTCAATTGCAAGCTTATACCAGAACGAAATAAAAAAAATTAACTCATTCATTATTTATGAAATTGGTTGAAGAAGGTGCTGAAACACTCAATAAAAATGCTGGAAAACATATTTGTTTCTGTAAGGTTCGTTATTTAACATGCCATTTTTTTGCCTGTTACGGCATACAAAGCTGAATAGATAACATCAACCGACTATGTGAAATTTCCATCGGACACGAGACTCTCCCCCGCAAAAACAAAGTGTAAAAAAAAGTCCCTGGTATGCTGTCAAGAAGCTTAATCGAATCCTAAATTGAATTTTCTGAACCAATTACATTTAAAGAAATCAAAACATATAAAACGCCGAAATACTTTATCGTTAACGTATTTCGGCGTTATTCCAATGACACCCCCGACCAGAATCGAACTGATAATTGACCCTTAGGAGGGGTCCGTTATATCCATTTAACTACGGGGGCAAAGTGCTATGCAAATAGGTAAATACTTGAATATTCTCTCATGAAACACACTTTTTGTCTAGAGTTAGTTGTTGTTTTTTACCAACTATTAATCATTTTTAAAATAATTGGATAATTTTTCTATTTTTTTTCACAAAATTCAACATTGAATTGTAAACGATTTCCATTTGTTATAGAATGAAGTAAGAGAGGAGAGATTGGCTAATGAAAAAAATCATGAATCAACCCAGTGCAATTGTCGATGAGATGATCCAAGGTCTGACTAAGAGTTATCCGGACTATGTAAGTCGCCTAGAAAACACCAATGTTATTGTACGTTCTGATTTAAAGAACATGAGTCAAACGGTTGGTCTAGTCAGCGGCGGCGGCAGCGGACACGAACCTTCTCATGCCGGATTTGTCGGTGAAGGTATGTTAACTGCAGCAGTTTGCGGCGAAGTCTTCACATCCCCGACACCTGACCAGATTTTTGAAGCAATCAAAGCAAGCGATACTGGTAAAGGAGTCTTCTTAATCATCAAAAATTATTCTGGTGATGTGATGAACTTTGACATGGCAAAAGACATGGCGGAGATGGAAGGAATTAAAGTAGACAGCATCATCGTAGACGATGACATCGCCGTTGAAGACAGTACTTATACGCAAGGCAGACGCGGGGTTGCCGGAACGGTGCTCGTGCATAAGATTTTAGGCGGGCTGGCAGCTGAAGGCGCGTCACTGGAAGAAATCAGCGATTTTGCTAAACAATTGGTGCCGCAAATCAAAACGATCGGACTGGCTTTGACCGGTGCAACTGTCCCTGAGGTTGGAAAGCCCGGGTTTGTGCTGGCCGATGATGAAATCGAATACGGTGTCGGTATACACGGTGAGCCGGGTTACCGCAAGGAAAAAATCAAGACATCTTATGAATTTGGCCAAGAACTTATCGGACGGCTGTCCAAAGAATTCCAGTTTAAACAAGGCGATACATACGGCGTCCTTGTCAATGGACTCGGGGCAACACCTCTAATGGAACAGTTTGTGTTTATCAATGATGTGTTGAATCAACTTGACGAGACTGGTTTGAAAATCGCATTTACAAAAGTCGGCAATTACATGACATCTCTCGAAATGGCAGGTATTTCTCTCACATTAATCAAGCTGGAAAATCGTTATCTGGAACTGTTGAATAAATCCGTACACACAATCGCATGGTAAAGGAAGATCATCTATGCTCACACTAGAAAATCTTGAAACATGGTTGACCCTGTTTGATGAAAAAATTCATCAACACAGAGATTATTTAAGTGAATTAGACACTGCAATCGGTGATGGCGACCACGGCAATAATATGGTACGCGGCACGGAAGCAGTTATGGCGGCTTTACAGGAAAAGCAGCCGGAAACTGTCGCCGATATGCTGAAACTGGTGGCAATGTCGCTAATCGGAAAGGTAGGTGGTGCATCTGGACCATTATACGGTACAGCATTTTTAGAAATGGCTAAAATTGCCAACTCAACTGACAATCTAGCTGAACTTTTACAAGCTGGTCTGGAAGGCATTCAAAAGCGGGGCAAGGCTGTTCCGCAAGACAAAACAATGGTCGATGTCTGGTTTCCAGTCGTCGAAGCAGCCAAAGCGGATGCGTTGACTGAACAAACGATTTGGGATGCTGCGGAAGCAACCAAACCTCTCGTTGCCAAAAAAGGGCGGGCTTCCTATCTCGGCGAACGTTCGGCCGGACATTTGGACCCGGGAGCTGTTTCCAGCGCATATCTGTTCAGTGCACTCCTTGAAGCAGGTGCAGTCCAATGAGTTTGGGCATCATCTTAGTCTCGCACGTTGCTGACATTCCGATTGGTCTTCACAAATTACTGAAAGAAGTTGCAGCTGATGTGCCGATAACTTTGGCCGGCGGCACTGAAGATAACCGGGTCGGAACCAGTTTGGAGAAAATCCAGCAGGCATTGGTCGACAATCCCGCTGACGACATTCTGGCTTTTTATGATTTGGGCAGTGCGAAAATGAACCTTGAAATGGCAATTGAATTTTCCGATAAATCTGTCCATCTGTTTGACACCGCTTTTATAGAAGGCGCTTATACAGCTGCGGCTTTGATTCAAGCCGGTGTGACACTAGACGAAATCACGCAGCAAATGCAACCATTAAAAATAAAATAAAGAAAGCAGGGTAACGTATGAGTGAAGTAACAACTGATTTAAAAGAAAAGTATATCATGTCCATTGACCAAGGAACCACAAGTACTCGAGCGATTATCTTTGATCATAACTCGAAACAAGTTGCTGTTTCACAAAAAGAATTTCGACAGTACTTTCCAAATCCCGGTTGGGTAGAACACAACGCCAATGAAATTTGGAACTCTACCCTATCAGTTATTGCCGGCGCATTCATTGAGTCAGGCTTAAAACCTCATCAAATCGCCGCAATCGGTATTACCAATCAGCGTGAAACGACTGTCATTTGGGATAAAGAAACAGGCGATCCAGTTTATAAAGCTATCGTCTGGCAATCCAAGCAAACCAGCGGTATTGCCGACCAATTAAAAGCTGACGGCTACAGCGATTTATTCCAACAAAAAACTGGTCTTATTATTGATTCTTATTTCTCAGCAACAAAAGTAAAATGGATTTTAGACAATGTCGAAGGTGTGCGGGAACGGGCTGAAAAAGGTGAATTGCTATTCGGAACGATCGACACTTGGCTGGTCTGGAAACTGACAGGCGGCAAAGCCCACGTCACCGACTATACTAATGCCAGCAGAACGATGATGTTCAACATCAACACATTGGAATGGGATAAGGAAATTCTTGACATACTTGACATTCCTGAATCGCTTCTGCCGGAAGTCAAATCAAACTCGGAAATTTACGGTTACACAGAGTCCTTCCACTTCTATGGCGAAAATGTACCGATTGCCGGAATGGCCGGCGACCAGCAGGCAGCCCTATTCGGTCAAACTGCCTTTGAATCCGGAAATGTGAAAAACACTTACGGCACCGGCGCCTTTATTGTCATGAACACTGGCGAAAAACCAATCATTTCCGAAAACGGCCTGTTGACAACTATCGGCTACGGTATCAATGGAAAAGTCACATATGCATTGGAAGGAAGTATCTTCGTTGCAGGTTCTGCGATTCAGTGGTTAAGAGACGGACTGCGTCTGTTCGCCAAATCGCCGCAGTCGGAAGAATATGCCGCAAAAGTACCGGATTCAGACGGCGTGTATGTCGTGCCAGCATTTACCGGACTAGGTGCGCCTTATTGGGATCAGGATGCCAGAGGGGCTATCTTCGGCCTGACCCGTGGCGCGACCAAAGAGCATCTGATTCGTGCCACATTGGAATCTCTGGCCTATCAGACACGCGACGTCGTGGATACAATGGAAAAAGACTCCAATATCCCGATTACATTGCTGCGTGTTGACGGCGGTGCTTCAAACAACGACTTGTTGATGCAGTTCCAATCAGACATTTCCAATACTGTCATTGAGCGTGCAGGCTATCCTGAAACAACTGCTCTGGGTGTTGCCTTCTTGGCAGGTCTCGCAATCGGCTACTGGAAAGATTTGGATGAAGTGAAAAAACTGAACTCTTCCGGAAAATCTTACGAACCGAAAATGAGCGAAGAAGTACGCGAAGATTTGTATGCCGGATGGAAAGAAGCTGTCAATGCTACCATGCAATACAAACACATGCCAAAAAAAGGATAGGAGGACTCACTCATGAGTGACACAATGATTCAAGCTTTTGGAGAATTTTTCGGAACATGTATTCTGGTTTTACTAGGTGACGGCATTGTGGCCGGCGTCTCATTGAATAAAACAAAATCCAACGGTGCAGGCTGGGTTGCAATAACATTTGCTTGGGGTTTTGCTGTGACGATTGCAGTTTTTCTAAGCGGCTTTATGACACCGGGAGCGCACTTGAACCCGGCAGTTACCATCGGAGTTGCCATGGCGGGCAACTTTGAATGGTCGATGGTCGTACCGTTTATCATTGCTCAAATGCTCGGTGGTATTTTAGGCGCTGTGCTGGTGTGGCTGCACTACTATCCTCACTGGGAAGCTACCAAAGATCCGGCAACCATTCTAGGCGTTTTCTCTACTGCGCCGGCAATTAGACACACATGGTCAAACTTGCTTGGCGAAATTATCGGGACTTTTGTTCTTGTTTACGGTATTTTAGCCTTCGGGTACAATACCTTTGCTGACGGATTAAATCCGATTGTCGTCGGTATTTTGATTATTGTTATCGGTCTGTCATTAGGGGGGACGACCGGTTACGCCATCAACCCGGCACGTGACCTCGGACCAAGAATCGCTCACTTTATTCTGCCGATTGCCAATAAAGGCGATTCGGACTGGGGATACAGCTGGATACCAGTTGTCGGACCAATCATCGGCGGCATTATTGCAGCCCTGATTTACGGAATGTTCCCTGTTTTGTAAATCAGCGCAAAAACCGGTTAGAGAAGTTTTACTTCTTTAACCGGTTTTTCTTTGTATCCTAGTCGCTTGATGCCACTGTTTTTTCTTGCCGCATGACTGCCATTTTAACGAACGGTATATAAATCACAATAGAAATCAACAGATTAACAGCGGCCAAAACACCGCCCATCAGACTTTTCGTAGCAATTATTCCGCTTAATATCGGCGGCACCGTCCACGGCGGCATCACGACGACTGCCGGTACGAGTCCTGAAACCATTGCCAAATAAGTCACCGTGACGAGCACACTTGGCACTAAAATGAAGGGAACAAACATAATCGGGTTCAAGACGATAGGCAATCCAAATAAAAGCGATTCATTGATATTGAATATCCCCGAACCGAAACTCAATTTATTGATCATCATAAAGGCATCGCTGTTTCGTCCTACAAGAAAAACGGCGATAATCAGTCCCAAAGTTGCACCTGTCCCACCCAAATTGACGAAACTGTCGATAAACGGTTTATTCACAATGTAAGGTGCCATCTCACCCGCTTCAATAGCTTTCACGTTGGCTTCAATCGCTGGCGCGTTAATCATCTGTACCAGCGGCTCAATCAGACCCGACCCATGAAGCCCAAAGAACCAGACAAACGGTGTAATAAATGCAAGAAGCAGTGCTGATGGATAAGTATTAGCAATTGCCATGAAAGGTTGCTGCACTAACTCATAAAAAGAGCCAATAATATCAGTAACTCCAAATCTGGAAGAGACGGCTGCAACCAAGCCGAAAAAGCCAATCACAACCATCACCGGGAATAAATCGGCAAGTGACTTTGACACTGCCGGCGGCATGCCTTCTGGCATTTTGACCACTAATCTTTCGTTGCTGCTGAACCGTATGTACATCTCACACGAAACCACACTTACAAGCAACGCAACAAACAAACCTTTAGCCGACATCCCTTTTGCTCCGCCTAATGCAAAAAAAGAACCGAGAGAAACAATACCGGCTGAGATGCCGTCTTTGCCGTAACTGCGTGCCAAATGATAGGCAACCAGAAACACAATTATGACAGATAATACGCCAAACGTACCATCCCAGACTTTCACGCCGAATGCTTTCCATGTTTCGCCGCCGAAAAGTCTGTCCATAAACTCATTAAATGCATCAATTGGCAGATTATTGAGCATCGCGCCTAATGTTCCAATAATCATCAGCGGCATAGTAACCATAAATGAATCCCTTATCGCAACAAAATGACGCTGTGCACCGATTTTTGATGCAACGGGAATAAAATATTTTTCCATCCAGTTAACAAAATTGTTCAACTCTAACTCCTCCGTCCTTTAATCAAAAAATTGTAAAATGCATCATTTTCGAACAATACCGCCTTTAGCAGTTTAAGAAAACTGACTTCTCTTTCTTAGATTGTATCATTTTTTATTTTACAAATTACCACTATTTGTCATTTTATTGAAAAAAACAGCCTTTTCGATTAAAGAAAAGGCTGTTTCATCCATTCAGTTGAATATTAGTCTTCCGGCGGAGCCATCTTATTAGCAGCAATAACGAATGGTACCCAAATAAAGAAGGCACACACCATCGCAACCAACGTAACAAGCGGTGCCCGCCAGTCAGCACCTGTTGCCAGGAATGAGAGCAGAAGCGGCGGTGTTACCCAAGTCACTGCCTGGGAAACGGGTGCAACTAAACCTGCTAACGTCGCAAAATAGCCGATGGTCACAGAAACCATTGGCGCAACCAAGAATGGAATAAACAAAATCGGATTCAATACAATTGGCAGACCGAACATGACCGGTTCATTGATATTGAACAGTCCCGGTCCGACAGACAACTTGGCAATTGTCAAGTAATCCGACCGTTTAGAGAACAAGAGTATTGCCAAGATCAGCACAATCGTCCCGCCTGAGCCGCCGTACCAGATGTAAGCATCGAATGAACCGCGTACCCAGTTGAAGGCTTCTCCGTCCTTTATAGCTGCCAAAACTGCTTCCGTTCCCTCTTTGCCACCATAACCATTTTGGAAAATGCTCTGGTTGATTAACTGAGCCTGACCGTAAACCCCTTCAAGCAGCGGCGCAAGCACATTCGGTCCGTGAATACCGAAGAACCAGAATACCTGAACGGCCAAAGTAATTACCAAGACAGCGCCAAATCCTTGGGTAAAGCCCATCAGCGGTTTGGCTATGTACGTCTGCACGGCATCAATAAACAACATACCTGTCACTTTATTAAAGAAGAAGTTGAAAATAGCAATAACGTAAAGTGCGGCGGTAGCAGGAATAATGGCTGCAAAAGCTTTGGAGACAGCCGGCGGTACAGAGTCCGGTAATTTAATCGTGATGTTTTTATTCATCAGCTTAGCAAAAATAATAACAGAAATAAATCCAACAATCATTGCTGTAAAGAATGCGTTACCATTTAAGTGGTCCAGTTTGAGCCAGCCCCAGGCACCGTTTTGAATAGAATCAAACGTTGAAATGGCTCCAGTCACCGGGTCTTTTTCAGTGATTTGCGTAACTACTGAACCTGCATTGGTTAAGGCTTCAAGGGCCTTGTCTCCCAATTCTCCTTCTGGTACGTTCACAGTCCCCGTTGCAGAAAATGCGATGCCCTGAATCAAAGCGGCCAATGAGACCAGACCTCCGGCGAGTTCATTGACTTTGTAGACTTTTGCCAGATTGTACCCTAACGAGTAGGCAAAAATCATACCGGCAACCGCAATCGTACCATTCCAAACGAAGCCGTTGATACCAACAAGTTCGTTCAGTACAGGTATCTGACTGACATCATACCCGTCAATAAACTGTCCCGGCAAATCACGCACAATCGCATTAATCATCACCGCGAATGACCCGGCCATCGTTACAGGAATCGTGCCGATGAACGCATCACGCAAGGCAACTAAATGCTTTTGCGAGCCAATTTTGGTAGCGGTCGGTAGAATGTACTTCTCCATCCATGCCATAAATTTTTCCATGATGCTTTCCTCCTATTTTTTATATACAATCGGATATCTCCGGATTGCCGAATTGAGGTAACAGTGCGGAATACTTTCCACATACTTTTACTAGCAAAAACTGTGCCAGAAAAACAAACAGCAAAGGCTGATATATCAACCTTTGCCCACAAGTGCTTCTTAAAAAAACTTCCTTTATTTCACACACACTATAATTTAGTGTGTAAAAATACACTTTTAGTTCAATAACAGTTCATTTTTTATGGAAATGACAGCATGGAGTACAATTTAAAAAAAAATGTACAAAAATATATCCCGGCTCCGCAACTATACGGAACCGGGATATATTGGGTATTCAGTGAGTGTCCTTAAACAGGTATAGAAAATACACTCAAATAATTAATAAGCTGCCTCTATCATATCGAGCATCTTGATAAACCGCCGTTTCTTAAAAAATCCGAGCAATGTCCCCATAACTGCATCATTCATTTTTTGAAGGAAACCGTAAGAAGTCATGCTCTCTCGATAAACGACCTCACACGAGTGATCATCGAGCGGTTTGATATCATACTGTACAAGATAATCATTATGTGTGGTAGATGTTCTGAAATGATAGGCACGATTTTCAACATGTTTTTCTATTTTGATTTTTGCCTGACTGTTTTTTGAAAATGTTTTGATGTACTCAAAATTGGTTAAATTTTGACGTGTGACTTTTTTCCCAGTCTGCTTGCGAATATCAAAGATAACTGAATCAATGATTTTCTCGTAGAAAAAAGTAGCTGGCACATTTAATTGCTTCACAATTTCCATAGTAATTCACCTCACATAATCATTATATCTCAATATCCAGTAAAATACTTCATAAACATGACCAGCCGTATCAGATAATAGGCTTGGGGGCTGACCAAAGAAAACTATTTGCTCTTCTTTTTCTTCCGGCTTCTGAAAAAAAGCGCCAGACCTCCACCCATGAGCGACAAACTGGTGACAATATTCAAAACATTGTACTCACCTGTACGTGCATTGGCACTGAGAACAAACAGCACCATTCCCAAACTTATTAAAAACAAAGCATTTTTTTCCATAACCTTCAAATCCTCTCACTAGGCAGTCATTAAGCAGGGATAACTTGGAAATAAAGGACTTTTCCCCACTCTTGCGCCTTGATTTCTTCTTTTGCAAGTTTCGCTGCTGCTTCCAGGTCTTCAGCGTTCGTTTCAAAGAACAGCTTGATGCCTTGTTTGTTTTTGTATGAGAAGCTCACGCCGTCCTTGTCATATTGATTCAGCAATTCGATAATCGCGTCTTGCTGCATTGGTGAATTGACTACAATCATGTCCATCTTCCTCTCCGCTAGTTTATAACTTAATAATATAGAACTCCACCGGATGATTCAAGCAAAGAACCACCCGGCAGTCAAAAATTCTATTAATCCTCCCCTAAACTAGGATCCATTTTGTTTGCTGCCAGCACGAACGGTGCCCAAATCAAAGCAGCAACTACCAGATTGATCACTGTCAAAACAATTGCACGCCAGTCGCCCCCTGTTGCTAGGAAGCCGCTGATACCTGCCGGTATTACCCAGATAACGTTCACAACCACTGGGGACACAAATCCTAACATCGTTGCAGCATAGGCAATCGAAGCTGTCGCAAGCGGAGCCACGATAAACGGAATACCCAAAATCGGGTTCAATACAACTGGTAGACCAAACATCACGGGTTCGTTAATGTTGAACAAGCCTGGTCCGATACCCAGCTTACCGACTGTCTTGTAGTCAGCACGTTTGGAGAACAGCAAGATGGTTATCAAAAGAACCAATGTGACACCTGCACCGCCCGGCCAAACAAATGCTTCAAATGAACCTGCTACCCATTTGTAAGGAATCTCCAAACCTTTTTGGAAGGCGTTGCTGTTGTCTACCATTGCGGTACCATAAATCGTTTGCAAAACAGGTGCCATGATATTTGTACCGTGCAACCCGAAGAACCAGAGAACGTGAATCAACAGGACGATGACAATGACTGCACCGTATCCTTGAGAAAGTTTCAGCAGCGGAGCTTGAATCGTTTGTGCAATCCAATCAATAATCGGCATATTAGTTGCTTTTTCAAAGACATAATAAATGATACCAACAATATACAGGGATACTACACCAGGAATGATTGCTGCAAAGGCTTTGGAAACTGCCGGTGGTACAGAGTCGGGCATTTTAATAATGACATTCTTTTTCATCAATGTAGCAAAAATAATAACTGAAATAAACCCGAAAATCATTGCTGTAAACAAACCGGAGCCGCCCATGTGTTTGCTGAAGTTGAAATAACCCCAAGCGCCGGCGCTGATTGTCTGCACACCATCTGCAACATCGACCGTGCCGCCTGCATCAGTAATGATTTTAACAGCACTTTCCGGCAATTTTTCAGCCAGACTTAGTGTGGCAGTAGCGGACTGTGTCATCCCCATGACAAAAGCAACCAGCGATACAATCGCACCAGACAATGAATCCACTTCATAAGCGCGTCCTAATTGATAACCGAGCGACATCGAAAAAATTAATGCCATGATAGCCAGTGAACCGGTCCAAATCAGTCCGTTGATGCCGATAACAGGTTCGAAGAAGGCTGTTACCGCATTCGCTTCACCCAAATATGTTTTCGGGAAATCGCGCATAAACGCATTCAACAATGTGGCAACCGCGCCGGCCATTGTTGCCGGCATCATGCTGATAAATGCGTCACGCAAGGCAACTAAATGTTTTTCGGAACCGATACGTGCCGCAACAGGCAAAATATATTTTTCCATCCAATTAACTAAACTGTTCATAATTTCCTCCAATTCTGATATCCCATCAAATAAGTGGTGATGTGTATCATTTGTATTCGATTACATACTTACCCTACGTTATATCAATATAATGTTCAGCAGGAAAAAATTTTTTTAATTTGATTGACAGTTTCCGATAACACATACCTTACGCCAACAAATTAAAAAAATTTCCTACAACCAATGATTTACGCGGAGATTTTACGATAAATATCGATAATCTCTTTTGCCAAATCAATGAATGTGATTGCCGTCATCAAGTGATCTTGACTGTGAACAGTCAATAAAGTGATTGTCATGTGCTCGCCTTGAGCCTCTTGTGTCAGCAAGCTCGTTTGCGACTGATGAGCTTTGGTGATGGATTGCTCGGCACTGGCGACTTTTGCCTCAGCTTCATCAAACTCACCTTTTTTAGCTGCATAAATTGCCTCCATTGCATCACTCTTTGCATTGCCGGCATTCATGATCAGTCCCATGACTGCTTCTAAGTTCTTTTCATCCATTCTGTAAACGCTCCTTCTGTTTGCTACTCTTCTCCCATCAGCTTCATTGCCTGATTCAGGACATTTTCGCCATTCATCATGCCGTAGTCACTCATGTTGATGACATCTAACGGAATATTTTTAGCTGCCAATTTTGGCTCAAATTGTGATTTCATGAAACGGACTTGAGGTCCCAATAACATGACATCCACATTTTTGTTTTCCAAGTTATCATCCGCTTCAGAAGCTGAAACTGCGAAAATATCGGCATCTAAACCGCGACCTTCTGCTGCCTTCTGCATTTTAGTCACCAATAAACTGGTACTCATTCCTGCAGAACAAACCAGCATGATAGTCTTTTTAGCCATTTCTTCCACTCTCCTTTTTAGTTTTACATCTTTTATAAAGCAAATGCTGTGCCAACTTTTTTAGTCCGATAAAAAGTTATCCAGCATTGATTTAACGCTTTTCTTGCACACTGCCCACCCGCTGCACACTAAAAGACTAAACTGCACACTGTGGTCAGTGTGCAGTTTTGCTTGAGCTTTCCAGCTGGTTATTCAAATACATTTCTGTCAAATAGGCGATTTCACTGTCCGGAATCATGATGTGATAGTATGATTCAAGCGGCAGGATATTGGTTCTGACCACATCCATCTCATAACGATGGCTTCTTTTAAATGCGGCCAAATCAGGAAACTTTCTAACGTCATTTTTCAGTAAAATATTTTCAACAAGAAAAGCGGTGTGAATAATGATACCGGACGTCACGCTCGGGTCAATGATCAAATTCAAATCCATTTGGATTTTCTGGACAATCTTTTGAATGATTTCAAGTAACTCCCGCAGCGACGGCACTGCCGTAATCGTTTCCGACAACGAATCGACCATCTTCTCAATCGGCACGTCTGCTGCTACGACACGGGCAAATGCTTCAAGAGACTCTTTCCTGAAAATATCGAATGCGGAGAAGAACGGGATATGCTGATAGTCCATCTCGACAGTGCCGACGATTGCTCTGATGTCATAGCGTTCCATCAGTTCGTCGATATGCTGTTTAAAGGCGGATTTTTCAAGAAATTGCATTTGAATTATTTTGACTTCCGCTTCATTGACAACTGGTCTAATCCGCTGATACAGTTTGGCTGCCACACCCTCGCCTGTAAAACACGTGACAATGACCGCTTTTTTCAGCTGTTTATTCTCTCTAAACTGGTTGCGCACGGACGTTTCATAGGCAGTTTGGATGTTCTCGTAAATTTCATTGAGGCTTCTGCCGATACTGGCCATCCGCACGGCTTCCAGCACAATCAGCGTGCTGACCATCGAAATCGCTTTTGTGCGGATGCCGGTTTCTTCGTGAATCATGTCGCTAAAAGAATTGAGTGAACCCATGTCCGTCAACAGAAGCACGCCTCCTGAAAGGGCGTCATGCTGATTGATGATGTAATTTTTCACCTGTTCGTACATCTGCTTGACTTCCATTGTCAGCGGCATGTTGAAGGCAATGCCGGTTTCGGTGCCCAAAAGTTCCTGCACTGCTTCCAGCATACTGGAGGCGGTTGATTTGCCGTGCATCAGCAGGACGACTTTGACATTATTCTCCTGTTCCACAACGCTGTCGGCAATATCGACAGACAAAAACATCGTCATGAAACCAATCTCATCAAACGGAATATCAATGTCAAATTCCTGTTCAATGATGCTTGACCACTCCATCGCCACTTGAAACTCATTTAAGTTTTTCTTGCGCACGTCATTCAAGTTCGGATGGATAATCGATTTTTTCCCCTGAATCCGCTCGATGGTGCTTTGCAGATGCAGAGCAAACGTAAAGCGCGTGCGTTCATTAAATGTGCGGGACAGACGGCTTTCCGCCAAGTCATACAGACGGTCGGTCAGCGTCCAGATACGGTCTTCTATCAAATCACGGTGTACATCGCTGCGGGACAGCTCATCCACGTAGACTTGAAAATATTTGTTGACGTCTGTAGCAATCAGCTTTTCCAAATCGATGTCTTTCAAGCCGACTTTGGATAAGCTGGCAACTTTTTCATCGATTGTTTCATAGACATCCATATGCTTTGCCGGGTCTTGCGACCAGACAATGTCCTTTGAGCCGGGGTCAAACGTCAAGTAATTATTGTTGGCATCAATGAACCGGTCAAGCCGGTTGGACACTTCTTTAATTTTCAGCAGACCTTTTTGGACATGCAGCGGCAGGTCGCTCTGATTAATCGTGAGATACTCTTCCTGATGCGTACGGTAATGAAGAAAGGCTTTGGCACACACCAGCTTCAAATCACGTTTGACCTGTCCGATATTGCCTTCTGCCTCGTAAAGCATGAACGCTGCTATCGCATTGCGGTCCACTGTAATGCGCTGATTCAGCCTGTTGGCCTCTTGTTTAAGGAACAAGGTTAAAATGGCGTAACGTTCGTCCAGCGTACGTTCGCTGAGCGGCGGCAGTGTGATAGACATCGGAATCCGCCGCTTGAACGTGGCAAGGAAAATATCTGCAGACTCTGTAGTCGCACCGATGATTTGCACTGAAGCCGAATGGGTCATCGAACTTTCGCCAAGCGGCCGGTACATCCCTTTGTCAATAAATGTAAATAGCATTTCCTGTCCCTCGGGCGGCAGGCGGTGGATTTCATCCAGAAACAAAATACCGCCGTCCGCTTCGCCGATCAACCCTACTCTGTCGGCATCCGCTCCGGTAAATGCACCTTTCTTGACGCCAAAAATATGACTGAACAACAATTGCGGATTCTGCGCATAATCGGCACAGTTAAATGAAATAAACGGCGCTTCGTCTTTCAAAATATTGGGCTGTACAGCAAATTCATACATACATTCTGCAAACAGCGACTTGCCCGTACCGCTTTCGCCGAAAATAATCGTGTGCAGCCCCCGCGGCGGATACAGCATGGCTGCCTTTGCCTGCTGGATGCTGACTTTCAGCGATTCATCCGCACCGACCAGATTGTCGAAGGAAACATTTTGCTGGCTGTCTCCTTCTCCGCTTGCGTGCTGGCAAATCTTAAACAAGACAGGCCGTCCCTCGATGCGTTCAATCTGTTCTTCCTTGTACAACTCATTCAAATAACGGCTCACTGTGCTCCGGTCAAGATCAATCTGTTCAGCTATCTGCGTTGTGCTCAGACTCTCCTGGCTATTCAGTAGTATGTTGAAAATCTGATCCTTCTTGTTTAACATGTTCTCAACTCCAACTAATCCTTCAGACTCGATTTTTCTTTCTGACACCTTTATTTTTTTGCGCTTTTTTCTTCACTTTCTTCTTTTTCCGTTTCGTCTCCGGCTCTTTCTTCATTTTGCCGGCAGCGGCAGTTTTCTTTGCCTCGAAATCGGGCAGCTCGTCATTTTTTTTCTCAGGCTTTGTGTCAAGGATAGCGCCGTGGCTGACAAACACTTCCTGCAGCGTATGACCTGTGGCCTGAACCATTTTTTTCAACTCGCGCACAGCACGTTCATTCGACAGCGTGAGCACCATCCCGTCATGCCCCATCCTGCCTGTCCGGCCCGACCGGTGCGTATACACGTCGGCCGTTTGCGCCTGATCATATTGAACAATATAGCTCAAATCAGCAAAGTCCAAGCCTCTGGCCGCCACATCAGTGGTCAAAAGAAGCGGCAACCGGGCGTCCGCAAAGGCGCTGACGGCTAATTTCCGTTCCATCTGGTTCTGGTCTGACGCGAGTGTTGCATGGGGGACGCCCAAATAAGTCAGACGTTCCGAGACTACCCCGAGCTCGCTCACTTGGTTAAAAAACACAAGCGCCCTGAAATCCGGGATATGCGCCAGACGCCGCAGGACTTCTGTCCTTTTGCGCGTCGGAACAATCACAAATGCATGCGTGACTGTTCCTTGCGAACGGTCGCGGCCGGTAACATCAATCGTCACCAGTTCTGCGGAAAACATGTCCGAGAGCGTCGCTGCGGCAGACAGACCTGTGGCAGAGTAAGCGGCCAATTGGGTGTCCTGCTGCAAAGTTTTGATGATGCTTTGACTGCTTTGTCGGCTGGTTTCTTCAAGCAGCTGGTCGACCTCGTCAAGGACGACAGCGTTTATCAAATGGCTTTTGACTTTCTTCTGCTTGATCAGCTCGAGTACTCTGCCCGGTGTGCCGACAAGTACTTCCGGACGTTCCTTCAGCTTCTCAATTTGCCGGCGGATATTGGCACCGCCTGTCAACGGCAGGACGGCAAAGCCGAAAGGTTTGGACCATTTTCTGGCAACCGCAGCCACCTGCATGGCCAGTTCCTGGGAGGGCTGCAAAATCAGCAGCTGGTTGCCTTCCCCTTTCACCACTTTGGTCAACAGCGGCAGCAAATACGCCAGTGTTTTCCCGGAACCGGTAGGTGAGATGCCTAACACATTTTTCCCCTCCAGCAGCGGTTGAAAGCTTTCTTCCTGAATCACGGCAGCGTCGTTAAATCCTTCTTCCTGCCAAAGTGCCTGCCACTCTGCAGGCAGCTGTTCGATATATGTCATAGTAACTCCTTACGTCAATATTATTCGTCGGCGGCAAAAACGATGCCCGCTTCTTTCCGCATTTTTTCCATCACTGCGTGCACTTCTTTTCCTAACATCACTATTTGGTGGTACCGTTGCTGTGTGGCACTGGTTTCCGGCGTCTGAATCATTTTGGCAAAGGCACGCGCTTCTTCGACCATTGGATTGTCTTTTTGCGGCAGCGCAAGATTGCCGCCGTCATGCGCTCCGTCCCGTGTATGAAGGCGGATGTCGCTAATACTGTTGACAGCGTCCAACCGGATAGTCTGATTTTTTGTATAAATTTCCGACGGCAGGAAACTGTCGGCGATTTTGCCTGTCAGCATAGTGACATCGAACGTACCGTATCTCAGCACGATTGTTCCGAGTCCATCCACACCTGTCGGCAGCTTTTGCGCAATGTAGCGGCTGTCCTCCGGTACGCCAAACCAGCCGATGGCCGCATACAGCAAATAAACGCCCAAATCCATCAGTGCGCCGCCGGAAAATTTTGGTGAGAAGATGTTCGGTTCTTCCCCTGCCAGCACGGCATCATAGCGGGATGAATACTTCATAAATGTGAAGTTGGCACCGAGTATCTCTTTTTTATCAGGAAGCAGGTCTGCGACCACTTGAAAATTTTCTTCGTGAATATGACGGGCCGCTTCAAAAAAGAAGACTTGCTCCTGACTGGCGATTTCCATCAATTCGGTGTATTCGGAAAGTTTGGAGACTGCCGGTTTCTCCACGATCACGTGTTTTCCATTCAGCATGGCTTCTTTCGCCTGCTGATAGTGGAGGCTGTTCGGCGACGCGATGTAAATCACATCCAGCTCAGGATCTGACAAAAAGGCTGACAGATTTGTTTCCGTGCCGGCATTGCCGTACGTCTCCGCAAATTTTTTGGCTTTTTCTTCTGTCCGCGAATAGACGGTAGTCAGCTGATACGCTCCGCTTTCATGAGCCGCCTCCACAAATTGCCCGGTAATCCAGTTTGTTCCGATGATTCCTAACTTTAACATTTCTCTTTCCCCTCTCATTGACTATTCAAACGATTCATTGATATCAAATGGAATCGGTTTTTTTAATTTAATACTGCGTGCCGTCACCTGACAAGAATAGGCCGCCACATCCAGCCCGTCAGCCATCCCGGCAACAAAAGCTGCTTGCAATTCAGGTTGCATGCCGGCATGAATGGTCGCCACATCGACACTCGCCAACTGGACAACAAACACCACTAACGAGCGGTAGCCCTCCGACATCAGCCGGTGCAGCGACTGGACATGCTTCAATCCCCGCAACGTCGGTGCATCAGGAAATGCCGCCACACCATTTTTGGCTAGGGTGACGCCCTTGACTTCTACAATCAGTTTTTCCTGCAGCGTGGTCTCGATATACAAATCAAACCGGGAAGAACCGATTTGTTTTTCCCTTTGTAACAGACAGATATCCCCTTTTAATCCCGGCACTTTTATTATACCAGAAGCAATGCCGTCATATACCAGCTGATTAGGCGCCAGACTGTCGATGTTTACCCACTGGCCGTCTTTTTTGACGGCAATCAAATCGTAGGCTGTTTTCCGCCGGTCATGCGCCTCGTAGCTGAGCGACACTTCAGCTTGTGCCACCAGCAGTTCGCGGCAGCGCCCGGTGTTTTTCACGTGGACTGTCACCTGTTCGCCGCTGCCGTTCAAACGGCACACGGCAACGAATCGATTCACCCGCTTCAGAAAAACAGCTTTTTGAATCACTTGATACGTTACCAAATAATCCCTCTTTTCATTTTCTCACCTTTCACAATATCATATTTTACCATATAAATACCATTTTAACGGCTGGATGTGCTGTATCTCTATTTGACCGTTTGTGTTAATTGTTACAATTTCTTAATTATTTTAACGTTTCTCTCATCCCGCTCTCATGGTATCATGTGTATAACGTATCACAGCATGGAAGGGGATGAAAACAGGTGAAGCGAAAAAGATTTCCCCTGTTTGTCGGTTTGTCGGTCATAGCCGGGATTGCCGGGTCAGCGCTGCTCAATAGGCGCCGCCGCACCTCAGCAAAAGACTACCAGCCTGTTCTGGAAAATTATATTGGGAATTGGGGGTTTATCGACCCCCGGGATAAGCACAAAGGAATTCTTGGCATCACTGTGTCTCAGCAATTGATCGTTGACGGCAAACTGCTCAGAGGCGACATCATTTCCTGCACACCGGAAGAACTGGTCTTTCAAGACAGCTTCGGCTATCTGCTGACCATCCAAACTGACGGCAATGTGCCGGTGTTGCTTTTCGATGAAGCTGAAAATCAGTCCTACCGCTTGGAAAGACAAAAACCGTAAACAATACTTGTTTACGGTTTTTTCATTTTATTCGGCTTCTTCAGAGAACTGGCTGTTGTAAAGCTGTTCATAAAAACCTTTGCGTTCCAGCAGCGAATCGTGCGTCCCCTGTTCGATGATTTGTCCCTGATTCATCACAAGAATCAAATCGGCGTTTCTGATTGTCGACAAGCGGTGGGCTATCACGAAGCTTGTTCTGCCTTCCATCACTTTATCCATCGCCTTTTGAATAAGCGACTCCAGCCGCGTATCGACCGAACTGGTTGCTTCGTCCAAAATCAGAATTTTCGGGTCAGAGATAATCGCCCGGGCGATTGTAATCAGCTGTTTTTGCCCCAGTGAAATATTCGAACCTTCCTCGTTGATTTGCATATCATAGCCGTCAGGCATCGTCCGGATAAAGTGGTCCACATTCGCTGTTTTTGCCGCGTCAACGACTTCATAATTAGTAGCATCCAGTTTGCCGAAGCGGATGTTTTCAAGAATTGAGGCGTTGTACAGCCAAGCATCTTGCAGAACCATGCCGAATACTGATCGGACATCGCTTCTGTCCATCGCTTTCGTGTCGATGCCGTCGATTTGGATGCTTCCTCTATCCACATCATAAAACCGCATCAGCAAATTGATTAACGTTGTTTTACCCGCACCGGTCGGACCGACGATTGCGACTGTCTGGCCGCTCTTGACTTCAATGTTCAAATCTTTAATCAGCGGCTTGTCGGGGGTGTAGCTGAAAGACACATTTTTGAATGACACATCGCCTGCAATCGTCTCCGGTAGCGGAATATTTTCCGTGTTGCGGACTTCTTCCGGTTCATCCAATATCTCAAATACCCGTTTGGTTGCGGCTGAGGCGCTTTGCAGCACGGCCGACAGCTGGGTAATCTGACCGACAGGCTGGCTCACTTGCCAGATATACTGGATGAATGCCTGCAAATTACCGACCGTCAGTACGCCGGCAATGATATTGAATGCCCCGACGATTGCGATGACGATATAGACACTGTATGCCACTAAGTTGACCAGCGGCATCATCAGCCCGGAAATCGCTGCAGCTTTAAAACCGTTGTTTCCCAGCCGATGATTGATGGCGGTAAATTCCTTCAATGTTTCCTGTTCCCGCCCGAACAGTTTCAATATGCTGAACCCTGTCAAATTTTCCTGTACGAATCCGTTCAAATCACCCAGCGATTTCTGCTGTTCGCGGAAATACTTTTGCGAAATGCTTACGATTGTTCTGGAAATGACCAAAGACAGCGGCACGATGACAAGCACTATCAGCGTCATCGTCGCATTAATCGTCAGCATGGCGATAATCGCCATGGCAATCCCTAAAAACGCGTTGATTATGCTGATAAAGCTCTGCTGCATCGCATTGCTTATCGCATCGACGTCGTTAGTTACCCGCGACAGCACATCGCCGTATTGGTGTGTGTCAAAGTAAGAGACGGGCAGCCGGTTGATTTTTTGAGAAATATCCTGACGCAAATCACGCATCGCATGTTGCACGACATTTGTGATGAAAAAACTGGCCAAGTATTGGGAGGCGCTGTACACAAGCCCCACAATCAAAATAATAACGACTAGCCTGAAGACATAAGGGAAGTTGACACCTGTTCCCTCGGCAATATTTTTCGCAATCTCAGTGGTCGGCAAGCCGGAGAGAAACGGCAGCATGGCATTCAGCACAATCGCAACGAGAGTCAGGAAAATAGCAAGAAAGAATGTCCACTTATAGGGCGAAATGTAGCTGCCCAAACGTTTAAGCGAGCTCAAAAATTGATTTTTCATCATGCCAATTCCTCCTCTGATAATTGTGACGATGCAATATCGCGATAAATCTGACAAGATGCCAACAGTTCCCTGTGCGTACCGATATCAACGACGTCCCCCTCATCCAGCACAACAATTTTGTCCGCATGCATGATAGTACTTATCCGCTGAGCGACAATCAGCACCGTAGCATCTGTTATTTCGCGTTTCAGTGCACTGCGCAAGGCGGAGTCAGTCTTATAATCGAGGGCGGAAAAACTGTCGTCGAAAATATAAATCGACGGCTTCCGGATGATCGCTCTGGCAATCGCCAGACGCTGCTTCTGTCCCCCTGAAAAGTTACTGCCTCCTTCAGCAAGCATTTCATGAATCGTGTCTTCCTTTTGCGAAATAAATTCTGACGCTTGCGCAATCTCCAACGCTTTCCAAATCTCTTCATCGGTTGCATCAGGTTTACCGAACAGCATGTTTTCCTTGACGGTACCGCTGAACAATAAAGCCTTTTGAGGAATATAACCGATTTTTTTGCGCAACTCTGAGAGTTTGTAGTCGCGGAGGTCTGTGCCGTCTAAATAAATCGCACCTTTCGTCACATCGAAAAAGCGCGGTATCAGCTGAATCAGCGTGGATTTACCGCTGCCGGTACTGCCGATGAAGGCCACGGTCTCACCCGGATTAGCGGAAAACGACACATCGCGGATAACCGGCGCTTCTGAATGACCGGGGTAAGCAAAGGTCACGTTGTCAAAATGCAGAGCGCCTTTGATACCTGAAGAGTCAAGTCCAGCATTGTTTTCCGGCACAGACGGATGCGTATCAAGCACCTCTTGGATACGGTTCGCAGAAACTGCCGCCCGCGGATACATCATGAACACTGACGCAAACATCATAAACGAAAAAAGCGCATGAAAGATATATTCGATAAACGCAATCAGCGTCCCGACGGCTAAATCCCCGGCGTCGATTTTAACGGCGCCAAACCAGATAACGAGTACCATGATCAGGTTAAACAGCAGAAAAAAAGCTGGCTGTGCAGAAGCCATCAATTTAAAGAGTTTTTTAGAACTATTCGTGTATTCGGTATTGACCTCGTCAAACCGCTCTTCTTCAAATTTTTCATTGACAAATGCCCGAATCACCCGCAAACCGGACAGATTTTCCCGCAAAATCATGTTGATGCTGTCCAAGTTGCGCTGCTGTCTGTTCGACAGAGGTTCTGACACTTTGGCAATCAAGATGACTCCCAGCAATAAAAACGGAATCGCACCGAAGACAAAGGCCGACAGCGGCGGGCTGGTCCTGATGACCATCACGATACTTGCCGCAAACATCATCGGTGTCATAAAGCCGACACGTAAAATCATACCCAGAAAGTTCATCACCTGAAACGCATCGTTGGTCGTGCGGGTAATCAGTGATGAAACCCCTAACTTCTCATACTCTTGATGGGAGAAGTGCTGAATATTATCAAACATATCATCTCTCATGCTCATAATAATCCGGGTATTCAAGCGTGCCCCGACTATCGCCAGCATGATGTTCAAAAAAATACCGGTCACTGTGATAGCGACCATCATCAGACCAATTTTTTTCACGTAGTCCGTGTCTTGATTCATGACGCCGTTGTCAATCATGTCGGCAAGCAGCGTCGGCAAGCCCAGCTCGATTAAAATAAAGCCGAAAACACAGAAAAAATTGATCAGAACGAGCCATTTATGTCGCATCACATAATGCCACATTGTTTTCAATTAATCATCTCCCAATTCAGTTTAATTCCTCGGTAATTTCAATATAGCATACAACATTTATATTGTAAATTTTGACATAGCAACAGGTTTTTCTACATAAAACGGATGATTTTTAGCGGTTATTTCACACAGCTGTTTATTTCAGCCCGACATTGAGCTTTGGAGGCGTGTATGAGGCAATCTTCTCCGAATCAGAAAAAGCAAGTGTACAGACTAAAATGATTTTCTGAGTACCAATTGGCTCCCTTACAGAAAACACGCCTCAAAGCAGCCCGTCAGCCGGAAATATGTCTTAGTGAGCCTGTTTTTTTGCCGCTGTGCCGCTTTTTCGCTTGTCGCAAATAAACGTGTTTCTATACAACCGTGCCAAATTATGATAGAATAATTCTAATTGTTACAAGCATTCATTAATTTAGTGAACGTACGGTGAATTGATTTATCTTTATAGATGAAACAAAGGCAAGGTTTCATGTCATCCGGAACAGACTTGTTTGGATGAGCGTATACTTTTTTAAAAGGTGCATCAGAACACCTGAGTTTGTTATGTTCAAAATTAAGCGATCAAAGGAGATAAGAACAAGATGATATTTAAAGTGTATTATCAGGAACAAAAATCACAAAGCCCTCAAAGGGAAAAAACAAAATCGTTGTACATGGAAGCAGCGGACGCTATCAATGCGCGCCGCATACTGGAAGAAAAGACACCTTACAACATAGAGCTGGTACAAGAACTGGGAGAAAACCATTTAGCCTATGAAAAGGAACATGCTGACTTCTTCTTAACGGAGTTTGAATAATTATGAAGCTGTCAATTAAAAATAATGAAACAGCTGTTTTCGGCATTGGCGGATTAGGTGAAATTGGCAAGAATATGTACGGCGTCCAATTTCAGGATGAGATTATCCTCATCGACTCCGGCATCAAGTTCCCGGAAGACGACCTGCTAGGCATTGACTATGTTATCCCAGATTACAGTTATGTCGTCAAAAACCTGCCGAAAGTAAAAGCACTGGTAATTACGCACGGTCACGAAGACCACATCGGCGGCATTCCTTATTTGCTGAGACAGGCAAATATCCCGATTTACGCAGGACCTCTGGCATTAGCACTCATTACCAATAAACTGGATGAACACGGCTTGCTGAGAGATGCCGAACTGCATGAAATGAACGAAGACACCGTGCTCAAATTCAGAAAAACGTCTGTCAGTTTTTACCGGACGACCCACAGTATTCCTGAAGCGTATGGTGTTGTCGTCAAAACACCTTGCGGCAACATCGTCTATTCAGGCGACTTTAAATTCGACTTCACACCGGTCGGCGAACCGGCAAATATTCATAAAATGGCGCGCATCGGCGAAGAAGGTGTTCTGTGTCTGCTGTCAGACAGCACTAATGCGGAAATACCGGAATTCACCAAATCGGAAAAAGTCATCGGCGACTCGCTATTGAAAATTATTGAAAAAGTCGAAGGACGGGTCATTTTTGCAACGTTTGCATCAAACATTTTCAGGTTGCAGCAAACAGCGCAGGCGGCAGTCAAAACAAACCGGAAAATTGCAGTCTTCGGCCGCAGCATGGAAAATGCAATCGTCAACGGGCGCCGGCTCGGCTATATCAATGTGCCGGACGACACCTTTATAGACGGACGCACCATCAACCAATATGCCGCCAATGAAATCATGATTCTCTGTACAGGTTCTCAAGGTGAGCCGATGGCTGCTCTGAGCCGGATTGCCAACGGTACACACCGGCAAATCAGCATACAGCCCGATGACACGGTGATTTTCTCAAGCTCGCCGATTCCAGGCAACACGATCAGTGTCAACCGCCTAATCAACTTGCTGTCAGAAGCGGGAGCGAATGTCATTCACGGCAAGATCAATAACATCCATACATCCGGGCACGGCGGACAGCAAGAACAAAAACTGCTGCTGCGTCTGTTGAAGCCGAAATTCTTTATCCCTGTTCACGGGGAATACCGGATGCTGACAGCGCACTCGCAGTCAGCCCAATCAACCGGCGTACCGAAGGAAAATTGCTTCATGATGGAAAACGGCGACGTGCTGGCGCTGACAAGTGATTCTGCCCGCATTGCCGGCCACTTTAATGCAGATGATGTCTATGTCGACGGCAGCGGGATTGGCGATATCGGCAATATTGTGCTCAAAGACAGACGTATTCTGTCTGAGGAAGGCTTGCTGCTGGCAGTGGCAACGGTCGACTATAAGAAACAAACCATTGTTGCTGGACCGGACGTTCTGTCGCGCGGCTTCATCTATATGCGCGAATCCGGCGAGCTGATTCAGGAAATTCAAAAACTCTTGTTCCACACAATCCGGAAAGAATTGAAAAAGCCTGACTGCAGCGAAGCGACCATCAAGGAAGCTGTCATCAACGCATGCGACCCGTTCCTAATTGAAAAAACTGAGCGCCATCCGATGATTCTGCCGATGATTCTGGAAGTCAACAGTTAAATCAAGTAACAATTACAGAACTTAATAACCACGGAAGCAAATGCTTTCCGTGGTTTTTTGGGCTGTCTGTCAATAATTAAAAAAAAGGAACCGCAGCATCGTCTGAACATTATGATATACTATGCCTTGTAGAAAAGTGAAAAGATGGCGGCTAATCTCTTGGATAAGTTGTCAAGACAACCAGAACTATAGCGATTCCAGAAGGTGATTCATCTGCTGTCAAGCAGATGATTGACCGTTTACAGTGACATTCAAATAACGAAAACACCCCGCCGGTCATCCGGCGGGGTGTTGTTATCTGATTAAATTAGTTTTTAACCACGTTTGCAGCTTGAGGGCCACGGTCTGTTTCTTCGATTTCAAATGATACTGACTGTCCTTCTTCTAAAGTCTTGAATCCATCGCCTTCAATTGCTGAAAAGTGTACAAATACATCGTTTCCTTCTTCTTGTTGGATAAATCCGAAACCTTTTTCTGCGTTAAACCATTTAACTGTTCCTTGAGCCATTCTGTTTTTTCCTCCTCGTGCCTAAGCACATAAATAATAATGATGTAATAGTTGCCTGGTACGATATAGAGGTGTCAAACGATGAAACAACTTCTATTGAACGCCAAAACAATAATTACAATTCTTATGATAACCCAATAATAGCGCAATTGCAAGCGCAATTACATTGTTATTGTAAGTTTATAGCCGATTTGTTTCCCGAAAACTGACGTAGCTGTCATTGCCGATGACCAAATGGTCCAGCAGTTCAATCCCCATCAGTTCGCCGCATTCTTTGACTCGTCTGGTAAAGGCCTCATCTTGCTTGGACGGGGCGCAGCTGCCGGTCGGATGATTGTGCGCCAGTATAATTTGTGCCGCAGAATAACGCACTGCCCCTCTGAATATTTCTCTCGGGTGGGCGATTGACTGGTTGACTGACCCGATAAACAAAATTTCTTTTTTAATCAGTTCGTTTTTAGTATTCAAGTAAAGAACGACCAAATGTTCCTGATGGTAATCTTTCATTTCTTCAATCAGCTGCCTGCCGAGTTCATGACTGGAGGTGATTTTACCGAGTTTCAACTGGTTGCTGTTGGCGATGCGTTTGCCAAGTTCAATCATCGCCTTGATTTCGATAGACTTCACCGCACCTACCCCGTTGATGGTCCGAAGCTCCTCCAATGACGCTTTTTTCAGCTCATACAAACTGTTGAAATGATTGAGGATGTACAGCGACTGTGTCATGACGTCCATTTCACGGGAGCCGGTCCGCAAAATAATCGCCAGCAACTCCTGATGGGACAAAGCTTCTGCGCCGTATTTTTCCAGACGCTCGCGCGGGCGCACCTCTTCAGGTACGCTGGACATAAAATTGGATAATTTTCCCATAAAAAACTTCCCCTTTCGTACTTAACATACGAAAAGGGAAGCTGTTTTATCTTTGCTTGATAAAATGAAGCACGTCTGCCAAAGAATCTACGATACAAAGGGTTTTTTCCCGCGCTTCTTCATCCGGCGGCAGCATGTCCGGAACCATGACGACAGGCACTTTGGCAGCATGAGCTGCCCGAATCCCGTTAATCGAATCTTCCAGCATCAGCGTTTCAACATTCGGTGTCTCCAGCAGTTCAACTGCCTTGTGGACTATTTCGGGATCGGGTTTGGCATTTTTTACATCATCCGCAGAAACAATCCCTTTGAAATAGTTTTGGATGTTGCTTTTTTCAAGCAGCACTTCAATATAATGTTTCATGTTGCTTGACGCAATGACCGCCGGGATACGTACCTCCTGCAAATATTCCAGCAGCGGCACAACGTACGGCTTGACCGGTGCACCATTTGTCCGAAACTCGTGCATCGTCGCCTGACGTGTTTCCTCAAAAAACGACTTGATTACTTCCGCGCGGTGTTCTGAAAAGTCATGCAAATATTTTTGAAACACTTCCTCATCCGACAAACCGACTTCGGTCAGATAGTACGCGTCATCATAACCTGTCAGTCCAAATTCCTTTGCCAGACGGATGTTCACTTCTGAATAAACCTTTTCCGTATCAAACAGCAAACCGTCCATGTCGAAAATAATCCCTTTAATTGACTGCAATCATTTCTCCTCCTGTTAAATAATGTCTGACCTGAGAGATAAAGTACAATGACCCGGTAACCAGCAGCATGTCGTCTTGAGACAGCTCCGGCAGAATTGCTGCCGCTGCCTGCTGCCAGCTGTCATACACCGGATAGGGCATTCCCTCATAGTCTTGAGCTTGCCGCGCTTTCGGATAATCAAAAGCCGACAAGTAAAGATGAACATTAGGCAGACGCGACAACCGGGCCAACATATGCCCGACATCTTTTGTCAGCAGTGCGCCAAAAATCACATAAATATCCTTATCGCCAAACTCGCTCCGTAAGTTATCGACCAGCCGTTCCACTGCCGGTTCATTGTGTGCGCCGTCGAGCACGATCAGCGGTTCCTCGGAAAGTCTTTCCATCCGTCCCGGCCATAGAGCCCGGCGCAGCCCGCCAGCAATATCTTTCCGCGACACACTGTAAGAAAGCAGTTCTGACAGCAGCAGGTAGGTTTCTATCGCTGTCGCCGCGTTTTCTGTCTGATGCCGGCCGATCATCGCTGTTTCCAGATTGGTCAAGCGGTACTCCCGATTATGAAAGTCGAACACCTCGCCCCAACGGCTTGCGGGATGTTTGTACTGCGCTGTGTAATCCTGAAACATGCCGTAAAAAGAACTGTTTTGTTTTTGAGCAGCATCTTTAATGACACGAAGCGCCTCTTCCTGGATATTGCCGGTGACAACAGGAACGCCCGGTTTGATGATGCCGGCTTTTTGTTCGGCTATCAGTTCAATGGTATCCCCTAAAATATCCATGTGGTCCATGCCGATGGTAGTAATCACGGAAACCAGCGGCGTGATAACATTTGTGCAGTCGTAAGTGCCGCCCAGCCCCACTTCGATGATGGCAATATCCACTTCCTCTGCCAAAAAATAGCAGAAGCTCATCGCCGTGATGATTTCAAACTCGGTCGTATGTTTCAGCGCATCATCCTGATCCATCTCTTCCACCAGCGGTTTGATGTAAGCAACCAGATCAATCAAATCTTCATCAGGAATCGGCCGGCCGTTGATCGCCATCCGTTCATTGAAGCATTCGATATACGGCGATGTGAAGGTGCCGACCCGCAGGCCCTGCTCTTCCAGCAGACATCTTAAAAATGTCACTGTCGAGCCTTTGCCGTTCGTTCCGCCCACATGGACCGTCCGGATACTGTTTTCCGGATGGTCCAGGCGGTCCAAAAGTGCATTTATTCGCGTCAGCCCAGGGCGGGAACCAAATTTCAATCTTCCGTGAATCCAAGCCAATGCTTCTTCATATGTCACACGATTATCCCCTTCGCTTACATTTTTCTTAACTGCTGCAGGCGCTCTTGTACAGCTGCCTGTTTTTCAAGATAGTCCTGCTCTTTGGCGCGTTCGGCAGCCACAACCTGTTCAGGTGCATTGGCGACAAATTTTTGATTCGCCAGCTTGCCTTGCACGCGCTTGACTTCCCCGTTCCACTTAGCCAGCTCTTTTTCTAGGCGGCTGATTTCTTCCTCGAGGTTAATCAAGCCTTCCAGCGGCAGGAAGATTTCACCGCCTTTAATGACTGCGCTCATCGCTGTTTCCGGTGCATCCAGTTCATGGTCGATGACAACTTTTTCAGGATTGCAGAAACGGTTGATGTACGTTACGTTTTCGGTCAGGAACGATTTGACCGTGTCATTGCTGGTTTTTATCAGCAGCGTAATCGGTTTGGAAAGCGGCGTATTGACTTCCGCACGGATGTTGCGCACCGCACGAATCAAATCTTTCAGCGTTTCCATGCCTTCAGCCGCTTTTTGGTTAGTGAGCGACTCATCTGCAACCGGGTAAGATGCGGTCATGATAGAGGCCCCTTCATGCGGCAGTTTTTGCCAGATTTCCTCAGTGACAAACGGCATGATCGGGTGCAGCAGACGCAAAATCTGATCCAATGTATACACAAGAATGCTTTTCGTCAGTTGTTTTTGCGTATCATCTTCACCGTACAGCACTTCCTTGCTCATTTCAATGTACCAATCACAGAAATCATCCCATATAAAATTATACAGAACTCTGCCCACTTCGCCAAATTCAAAGCGTTCTGACAAATGTGTGACCGCTTGGATGGTATCATTCAGCCGCGTCAAAATCCACTGGTCGGCCACGTTGCGGTCACCGGTAAGGTCAATGTCTGACACTGTCATGTCTGCGGCATTCATCAGCACAAAACGGCTGGCATTCCAAATTTTATTAATAAAATTCCAAGCGGCTTCCATCTTCTCATGGCTGAATCGCATGTCCTGACCGGGCGACGACCCATTGGAAAGAAACCAGCGCAGAGCGTCTGCGCCATACTGGTCGATAACGTCCATCGGGTCCACACCATTGCCCAGCGACTTGCTCATTTTACGGCCGTCTTCTGCCCGAATCAGCCCGTGTATCAAAACCCGCTCAAATGGCCGCTGGTCGGTAAACTCAAGACTTTGGAAAATCATCCGGCTCACCCAGAAGAAAATAATGTCATAGCCTGTCACCAGTGTGTTGGTCGGGAAGTAGCGCTGATAATCAGCCGCCTGCTCGTCCGGCCAGCCCATCGTCGAAAATGGCCAGAGTGCTGAACTGAACCATGTATCAAGCACGTCTTCATCCTGTACCCAATTTTCGATATCATGCGGCGCTTCTTCGCCCACGTATAATTCGCCGGTGTCTTTATGATACCAAGCCGGAATTTGATGCCCCCACCACAGCTGGCGTGAAATCACCCAGTCATGGACGTTTTCCATCCATTGGGTGAATGTCTGGCTGAAACGCGGCGGATAAAAAGACACTGCATTGTCTGTGTGCTGATTAGCAACCGCTTTTTCGGCCAGCGGCTTCATTTTGACAAACCACTGCGTTGACAACCGCGGCTCGACAATCACACCTGTCCGTTCAGAGTGGCCGACGCTGTGAATCATTTTTTCGATATTCAGCAGCAGTCCCTGTGCGTCCAAATCTTTCACAATTTGCTTGCGGGCTTCAAAACGAGTCATGCCGGCATACGCGCCTGCCTGCTCATTCATGCTGGCATCATCGTTCATGACGTTCACGCGCGGCAAGTCGTGGCGGTTACCCACTTCAAAGTCATTCGGGTCATGCGCCGGTGTGATTTTCACCACGCCAGTCCCGAAATCCATGTCAACGTACTCGTCCGCAATAATCGGAATTTCCCTGTCCATCAGCGGCAGGATGACTGTTTTGCCAATCAGATGCTGATAGCGTTCGTCTTCCGGATGGACGGCGACTGCTGTATCGCCGAGCATTGTTTCAGGACGGGTCGTAGCAATTTCGACATTGCCGGAGCCGTCCGCCAGCGGGTACGCGATATGGTAAAAGGCGCCTTCCACATCTTTATGAATCACTTCGATGTCCGACAAAGCGGTTTTAGCTTGCGGGTCCCAGTTGATAATATATTCGCCGCGGTAAATCAGGCCTTTTTTGTAGAGAGTGACAAACACTTTGCGGACAGCTGCCGACAGCCCGCTGTCAAGTGTGAAACGTTCCCGCGAATAATCCAGCGACAAGCCGAGCTTGGCCCACTGGTCGCGGATATGGCCGGCATATTCCTCTTTCCATTCCCATGTCTTTTCAAGAAATTTTTCTCTGCCCAAGTCATAGCGCGACACCCCTTCTTCACGCAGACGTTCTTCCACTTTCGCCTGAGTCGCAATCCCGGCGTGGTCCATGCCCGGCAGCCACAACGTGTCGTAGCCTTGCATGCGCTTTTGACGGATGATGATGTCCTGCAGAGTCGTATCCCACGCATGCCCCAGATGGAGCTTGCCTGTAACGTTTGGCGGTGGGATAACAATCGAATAAGGTGCCGCTGATTTGTCGCCGCTTGCTTTAAACAAGTCCTGCGAAAGCCACTGCTGATAGCGGCCTTTCTCCACATCAGCCGGCTGGTATTTAGTTGGTAAATTGGTTTCTTCGTTCATACATGCCTTCCTCTCTTCCTAAAACATAAAAAAAGTCCTAAAATATATTGCTATACTTTAGGACGAATCAACTTCGCGGTACCACCTAGATTATAGTACAGTCCACATAACGGCCGGTACTATCTCTTCATTTGTGAGTTAACGCTCACTAAACGGATAAACTATCTGCTCCTAAGCAACCTTCGCACCTTTCCAAATAAGAATCTTTCAGCAGTTGATTCTCTCTCTTTGAAATATCCGGGTGCTACTCCTCTTATTCAACGCATTTGGTTCATTCTACAATGAAATGCCCCGTCAAGTCAATCCTAACCTTATACTAAAGCTTTAGCCGCTGCCAGTGCTTTTTGATAATCAGGTTCCGTCGCTATTTCCGGTACAATCTCTTCATGGACGATCGTGCCTTGCGTATCCAGCACGAAAATAGCCCGCGCCAAATGACCGATTTCCGGAATATAGAGCCCGTAGTTTTTGGCAAACTCCAAATCCGTATCGCGCAGCATCGTCATATCCACGCCTTCTGCTGCACACCAGTTCGCTTGCTGTTCTTTAGTATTATTTGAAATGGTGACAAAGTGAACATCGTTATTGGTTGCAGCTTCCTGATTGAACCGTTTGGTTTGCAGTTGGCAAACGCTGGTATCAATGTCAGGAACCACACTGATAATGGCCGGTTTGTCCAGCAGTGCAGTCAATTCAACCAGCTGGTCGTTTAAATCCGGCAATGAAAAATCCGGTGCTTTTTCATTTATTTGGGGCTGGACCCCTTCTAATTCAACCGTTTTGCCTTTTAATGTTACGTTCATTTGCGACACTCCCTTTTCATATATTGTTAAGACAAGTATACGCAAAATAAAATTAAAAAACAAAGAAGTTGCTTTAACGCAAGGTTTCAATCATGTTGTGATTTTCATCAAAGTAAATCAGAGTCTGCAATTCGGTCGTCAGATCAATGTATTGCACTTGCACGCTTTTCGGAATTTTTAACCGTCTTGGCGCAAAGTTCAATATCGCTGTCACGCCTGCTTTCACAAGAATATCAGCGACCGGTTGTGCCCGTTCGCTCGGAACAGTCATAATCGCCGTTGTTATTTGTTCTTTCTTTATTGTCTGTTCCAGCTCGGAAATGTCCTGAACTTTGCATTCATTCACTTTTGTGCCGATGACTTCCGGATCGACATCGAAAGCTGCCACAATGTTCAAATTTTTATTTTTTCTGAAATTATTGTTAATCAGCGCTTTTCCTAGATTCCCCACGCCAACCAAAGCAATCCTTTTTTCAATTTCCGTGTTGAGAATAGAGCTGAAGACTTCTATCAAATACGACACATCATATCCGTAGCCGCTTCTTCCCAATTCACCAAAATTAGAAAAATCACGCCGGATGGTTGCCGACGGAATCTGAATCATCTGACTGAAATCTTTTGATTTGATGCGGTTCACACCGCTTTTTTCCAAAGACTTCAGATAGCGGTAATAAAGCGGGATCCGTTTTGCTGTAGCCTTTGGTATAGTTCTGCTTTTCTTTTCCACGTAATCGCCTCCTCCCAAACATATCTTGTTATTATTTTCACATTATAGTGTAACATGCAATTGTCTTTTTTTCAATATCTTTGTGAAAATTGCGGTGGACAAAAAAACTAGCTCACCTTGACGTGAACTAGTTTAATGCTAAAACAACTCATCCATTTGCGTGTCGCTTTTGTAAAGAAACTGATCAGAGTTTTTGATTGCCTCAACTCGAATCCCTGCCAGACAGCGGTCAATCAATCCTTCCACATCAAGCGACTGCTCGTAATGTTCAACCCGCTCGAGCTTGGGTTTGGTTTTGGGCTGAGGCGGGGCAAAGATAGTGCAACAGTCTTCAAACGGCTGGACCGCCAAGTCGAAGGTATCGATCGCTTCGGCTATCTCGATGATTTCATTTTTATCCATCGTGATGACTGGCCGGATGACCGGTGTCGCCGTCACACTGTTAATCGCCAGCATGCTGTGCATCGTCTGGGAAGCCACCTGTCCGAGCGATTCGCCGGTAATGATGGCCAAGCCGTTGCGCTTCTGGCGGATGCGGTCAGTGAGCCGCAGCATGAAACGGCGGGTGACGGTCATCAAATAACCCGACGGGACGTGTTTCTTGATTTGTTCCTGAATTTCCGTGAAAGGCACTTCAATGAATTGAATGCTGCCGCCGTAAGCTGTCAGCTTCACTGCCAGTTCTTTTGCTTTGTTCAGCGCATTTTCACTCGTGTATGGCGGGCTGTGAAAATGGACTGCTTCAATCGTGACGCCTCTCTTCATGGCAAGGTAGCCGGCTACCGGCGAATCAATGCCGCCTGACAGCATCAGCATCCCTTTCCCGCTTGAACCCACCGGCAAGCCGCCTGCGCCTAAAATTGTTTCACAAGACAAATAGGCTGCCTCGTTTCTAATCTCCACCTGCAGTGGAATATCCGGCTTGACCATCTGCACGGTAATATCCGGAAAAGCCGCAATCACAGCCGCCCCGACTTCCCGGTTCAGCTCATTGCTGTCAAGTGCGAATGATTTATCCGACCGTTTGCCGATGACTTTAAACGACATGCCTGACTGATATACTGAGGCCACCATTTCAACTGCCGACTGGTAAATCACAGACAAGTCCTTGTCGATTTTCAGCACAGGTGAAAAACTTTGGATGCCGAAAATCGGCCGCAGCAGCGACATGACATGCGCACTGTCGGCCCCGTTCAGCACAAGGTGCATACGGTCATGGTCGCCGTAAATTTTGACACTCGGGTATTGGTGCAATGCGCTGCGCACATTTGCCACCAGCTGGTTGATAAACACACGGCGGTTTTTGCCTTTTGTGGACAATTCACCGTATCTTACCATAATTTCTGTATACTTCATGGGTATCCTCCACTAACTGTTGATTTGAGAAAATTGCTGATACAGCTGTTTGAAAACAATCATGAACTGCTCTGCTTCCATCAGCGTATTGGTTTCATCCAGACTGAGCCGGACACCGGTCGTCCGCTCCGACTCCGGCACACCCATTGCCAGAAGCGTACTGGATTTGACTTTCTTTTTGCTTGAGCAGGCACTGGTTGTCGACAAGTAAATTTCTTTTTGTTCAAACGCATGGACCAGCACTTCACCCCTGATGCCTTTCAGACCAAAACAAAGGATGTGCGGAGCACTCGTATCAGAATGCTCGGAAAAAATCCTGACTTTGTCAAAAGATGCCAGCGACGCCATCAAGTAATCTTTCACTGCTCTGATGTGTGCCGTTTTTTGTTCACTGTCTGTCAACGCCAAGCGAAACGCTTTGGCCATACTGACAATGCCGGCAACATTTTCCGTACCGCTGCGCTGATTGTTTTCCTGACCGCCGCCTGCCAAAAGCGGAGCGATTTTACGGCCCTGACGCCAAAAAACAAAGCCGGTTCCTTTTGGCCCGTGAAACTTGTGCGCCGAAAAAGTTGCAAAATCGACTCTGTCTGTCAGCCAGTCAGTCACCGGCACTTTGCCGACAGCCTGTACGCTGTCCACATGAAAATGAATGTTGGGATAGGCTGCAAGGCATTCGCTGATTGCACGAATCGGCTGGACCGAACCCACTTCATTATTGACCGCCATAACGGAAACTAAAATCGTTTCTTCGCGAATCAGCGGCTGCAAATCTTCCGGCTGAACATGACCGGTGGCATCCACCGGCACACGTGTCACATCAAATCCTTGTTCTGCCAGTTGATTGACCGTTTCACTGACTGACGGGTGTTCAATGCTCGAGATGATAATGTGATTGCCAAAGGGGCGCTTGGCTGCCGCTGTGCCTTTGATGACCCAGTTATTCCCCTCTGTAGCACCGCTGGTGAAAAAAATTTCCGAAGGTGCCACATCCAGCAGTGCCGCCAGCTGTTCGCGTGATTTTTGCAGCAGCAGGCCGGCTTGTTCACCCAGCCGGTGCAGACTGGAAGGATTGCCGATAAAACGCTGGCTGGTTTTCATATAAGTATCCAGCACCTCCGGAAGAATTTGCGTTGTTGCACTGTTATCAAAATAAATCACATTCGTCACCTTTTTCTATAAAATTCAGTATTCATTATATACGCATTCAAGCGTAACAGCAAACAAAAGAAAAACAGCAGGAGAGCCTGCTGTTTATAATATATCATCGCGGTTGTTCTGATAAAATGTCCGGATACGGGCTGTCACGCCCGGTTCGATTCGTTCCAGCTCCGCAGCAATCACATCCAGCGCATCACTGTAACGGTGCTCTCTGGAGAATAAACTCAAACTGCGGTCAATGGCGTTCTTGATTTCCGGATGGGAGAAGCGGAAACGGTTGGCATGTTGAATCATCTGCTCGGTCAGCGCCGCATCGTCCACCAGACTGTTGGATTTCTCCCTGAGGATGGCGATGTCTTCATCGCACGCCCGCACTAAGTTGTCGATGTAGTTCATGTCGATGCGAATTTTATTTAATTCATCGGCCAAATCTTCCACACGCTCGCTGGTGACAAAAAAGAATTCCAGATAGCTGTTCGGAATACCCGGCAAGCGCTGTTTCTCAACGAACCGGCGGATGTTGCGCAGCTCCAGCTCGTAGTCGTCAATCTTCTGAACTGCACGGTGCTCACGCACATTCAGTTCTTTGACACCTCTGTCAATCGCCACTTGCTGTTCCTCAATCTCTTCCAGTTGCGCCAGACTTTCCTCATAGAATTTCGCAACCTTCGAGAATACTGCCTCGTTGCTTTCTAGTTTCTCATTGTAAGACTCATACGTTTTTTTGATTTCATCCATCAGCGCCTGAAATCCGCGGGTCACTCCCAGCTCGTTATTGTTTAAAATATAACTTTGGGAAATGTGGTCCAGCTCAATCATCAGCTGACGGTTGTTTTTATTGGCATGGCTCAGGAAGCCGAGCAAATTGTCTTTGTTTTCAATGACATAGCGTTTGGCTGAAATTTCCTTTTCCATGATATCGTATAACTTATCAATGTCTTTCGCAGTTTCCTTGTTAGCTCGTTCAACGGCATCGACTTCCAGTTTTTCCAAGTCAAGCAGTGTGGAACGGATTTTTTCCTCCAGCTTTTCAACACGCTCGTCGATGTCGTCTTCTTCAAAGACATAGTTATCTTTTTTCAGCGTCTCGTAGCCTTCTTTGATTTCTTTCAGCTGTTCAGGGAACACCGTATCCAGCGTTTCAAACTGCGGCGGGATACGCTCGACAGTCTTTTGAATGGCATAGGTTTTTTCTTCCGCCTGGTCAAGCACTACCCGGGCTTCCATCGGGTCACCGGCTGTATTCAGCGCCATGAACTGTGAAAAATCGCGGTCGATGCTTTTAATTTGTTTTTCCAGTTCCTTAAAGGCATTGCCGTATTTTTCTTCTTCACTGACGACTTCTTCACTGATTTGATGGTACAAGTCCAACGCTTCCTGGACTGCTTCGGAGTTGCGGGCTTCGCTTTCACGCAGGTCCTTCAGACCGTCACGGATAGTTTCTACCTCGGTTTCCATTTCAGTCATGGTCTGGTTGGCCTCATCAAGCGCAGTTTTAACTTTCATAAAGCGGAAAGTGTCGTTTAAATTTTCGACTTCAAAGATTCGGCTTTCCAGTTCAGCAAAAGAGATGGTCGACAAGTCTACCCATTTCTGGTTCCATTCCCTGAACGTGTTTTGACTCTGACCGACAAGGTGCATCTTCTTAACCTCGTCAACCTCGTCCAGCACTGGCAGGTCAAACAGCGTCGTCTTGCGTTCTTCCAATTCTTGCAGACGTTCCAGATTTTTTTTCTTCAATAAAAAAGCGATTAAGTAGAGTACCGCCGCAACGACGATCACTCCCAAAAGAATCCACAGCACTATATTCGGTTCCATTAACTTTCCTCCATCTATCTCCATGAACTTCAGCATAATCTATCAAAGTTAACATCAAAAAGCAGCCCATTTTCAGAAAAATGGATGACTTTGTATAAATCTTAACATTAATTTTTTGCATCTATTTCAGATTATAGCATATTCATATCCTCACTTCATTAATAATAGCGGAAAAAATCGTTTTTTTCAATTGCGAAAGCCCTTTTCCGTTCGGCATCTTTTCTTAAAAATTTGAATGTTCGGCAAATCACGGACAATTTCCAAAAAAAATGAGGAAAATATCATTTAAACATTGATTTTATAGAATTTATTTTGTATGCTTAAATTTACTTATATTCAATTAGTCAATGATTGTGACAGTCGTTAATACGTAGGAGTGAAGACATGAAAGTCATTAAATTTGGCGGAAGCTCGCTGGCTTCAGCTGAACAGCTGAAAAAAGTACTAAACATCATTAAAAGTGATCCGGAACGCAGAATCGTTGTCGTCTCAGCGCCCGGGAAGCGCTCGGGAAGCGACACGAAGGTCACGGATTTGCTGATTCAGTATGCGGAAGCGTACTTAGCCGGCAAGGACTACACCGCCATTCAACAACAAATTATTGACCGTTATCAGAGCATGGCTGACGAACTGGGCCTGCACTCTGCCATGAATGACGTCCGGGACGGCTTGCAGGAGCTGGCTAAAATGGACAAAAACAGCCCAGAACGTGTGCTGGATGCGTTTAAAGCCAGCGGCGAAAACAACAATGCGCTGATTGTTGCCGAATTTTTGGCGAAGAACGGTCTCCCTGCAGTATATGTAAATCCGCGTGAAGCGGGTATCATTGTCAGCGATGTGCCTGGCAATGCACAGATTCTGCCGGATTCTTATGAAAAAATCTATCAGCTGACCGAACGCGACGGCGTATTGGTCATCCCGGGATTTTTTGGTTACACGGAAAACGGCGACATTTGCACGTTTTCCCGCGGCGGCTCGGATATTTCGGGAGCCATCGTGGCAGCTGGTGTCAAAGCCGAGCTTTATGAAAACTTCACCGATGTGGATGCTATCTTCTCGGCCCATCCCGGCCTGGTGAAAAATCCGAAAGCTATTACTGAGTTGACGTTCAGAGAAATGCGGGAGTTAAGCTATGCAGGCTTTAATGTGCTGCACGATGAAGCATTGATTCCGGCTTTCCATGCAGACATTCCGGTCGTCATCAAAAATACCAATAACCCCGAAGCGCCCGGCACACGGATTTCCAGTGCACGGACTATCGGCAAAGAGACCGTCTCCGGAATTGCCGGCGACAGCGGCTTCTTAAGCATTTATTTAAGCAAGTATTTGATGAACCGCGAAGTCGGTTTCGGCAGAAAGGTCTTGCGGATTTTGGAAGACATGCACCTCAAATACGAGCACATGCCGTCCGGTATTGATGATATTTCGATTATTTTGCGGGAAGATCAGTTCACGGACGAAATCGAGCAGACATTAATCAGACGTTTGAAGGAAGAACTGCATCTGGACGAAATCAAAATCAAACACGACTTGGCGATGGTGGCGATTGTCGGCGAAGGCATGAAAAACAGTATCGGCGTTGCTGCCAAGGCGACACGCGCACTTGCTGACAATCAAATCAACATCGAAATGATCAACCAAGGGTCTTCCGAAGTGAGCATCATGTTCAGCCTTGAAAATGGACAGGAAAAACGCGCAATCCGTGCCTTGTATGATGCTTTTTTCAACTAACTTACTGCTAAAAAGAAGAAACGCAGCCGTTATTCGCTGCGTTTCTTTTGTTTTTCAATTTCATTAAGGATACGTGCCTCCGGAGCATATTTCTGCTCCCAGTTTGCCGGTTTCAGCACTTTGCCGGTCACCGGATGATAGTGCGGCTTGCCGTCAGGAAAGACTTTCCCCATATTAGCGCGATGAACAATGTTGAAAATTTCTGTCGGGTCGACCCCGAGCATCACAAATGACCCGTAGGTAAAATAAAGCAGATCAGTCAGTGCATCCACTTCATCCACCAAAGGCGTCACTTCTTTGTCTGCTGCAAGAACCTTTTCAACAGACTGGTCAATCGTTTCCTTTAAATAATCGACTGCTTGCAAAAAAATCTCCTTGTCGTTATCTGCTGCGGCATACAGAAATTCCACAATCTCCTCTGCCTTAAACCCCGAGCGGTGGCGAGCCGTTCTTTCTGACAAGGGGGCCGGTGCATGATGCGCAACCGGGTCGAATACTGCATGAAATTCTTTGACTTGCTGGTACGGATTCATCATATTATATCGCCACAACTCCTGTTTCTAAATAATGTTAAAATGCTTCAATGCATGAAAAATACCGTCTTCATCGTTCGTCCACGTTACAAAATCTGCCACTCTTTTCACGTCGGCATTGCTGTTGCCCATTGCAACCCCCAGTCCGGCATGCGTCAGCATCTCAATGTCATTCCAGCTGTCACCAAAAACCGCTACCTCACCCATGTCGACACCTAAATAGTCAATGGCCTGCTGTATTCCCACCAGCTTTGAGCCGCCTTTTGGAATAATATCGACTGAATACGGATTGGATCGTGCAAAATGACAATCCGGAAAGGTCTGCTCCAATTGTTTTTGAGCAGACAGCGGGCTGATGAGAACACACTGATAAATTTTTTCCTGGAAAATTTCCAGTTCTTGATACGACATACTGCCAAAGAGTGGTTTTGCCGCCAGCTGCTCCAGTGTTTGTCCTAATTTTCGGTAATGCGTCAAGAGCGGCAAAATTTGCTTGATTTTTTTGACAAGCGCCGTTTGGCTGACTTGCATCGTCTGACTGCCATGATAGGCATGACGCGTGCCGAAAATCATGCGGCTGTTCGTCTCATCGCCATAAACTGCCAGCCGCTCAACCGTTTCGCGAGGAAACGGATAGTCATAAATCCCTCTGTCTTCCGTAAATACCAGCTGACCGTTGTACACCACGTAACAATCGGCTGGCAGATAGTTAATCAGCTGCTGCAGCTTGATGGGGCTTCTACCGGTTGCGATACCGCAAACAATGCCTTGCGCCTTCAACAAATGCACTGCCCGCCATGTAGATGGCAAGAGCGCCCCTTTTTTGTCGAGCAGCGTGCCGTCTATATCAAAAAAAACAGCTTTGATCATCTTGTTGCCTCCTCTTTAAAACAATGATGTCTGACTCGGATTCAGCCCCTCATACGTGATATGCAAATAGTCCTTCAACATCATCGCATTGTCAGCTGCGTCGCCGGCAGAATTGTTATTGAAAATAACGGCTGTCTCCCGTCCGTTCAGCGAGCGGATGACCGCAGCCAATTCTGCCAGCTCATCCGCAGAATAGCGGTATAGATTGCGCTTTTTCCGCCAGTCTGGACTTTTATCCAGCCAGTTTCCTTTGTTACGCCCGTGCAGTCTGACGTAGACAAATTCGGGGTTGGTCACCTCAGGGACAAACGGGACAGAATGAATCGCGACTTGGGGCTGGTCAACGATAACCAGCGACATCTTCTCTTTGCGCATGAACGCGAGCAGGGACGGCAGCATGTCTGCATCATACCAGCTCGTATTGCGCAGCTCGATTGCCATCATGTCATCAGGAAATATTTTACGCAGTTTCCGCAAATACACAATGTGTTCTTCCGTACAGTCAAAAAAACTCGGAAACTGAAACAAAATGGCAGCCAGTCTGCCCGAATCGCGCAACGGTTGAAGAAAGTCAAAAAAAGCCTGATACATTTCTTTTTCCGATGCGTAGCTGTCCTCCCACGACCGCTGACGCGTGATGCCCTGATATGCTTTGATGATAAATTTAAATGTGTCAGGCGTTTGCTTCAGCCAGTCCTGCGCAGCGGCTTTGGAACGGATACCGTAAAACGTTGTATTGATTTCCACTATGGGCAAAACGGATGCATATTCGGACAAGGTCAGCTCATCCTGATGCAGCAAACTGCCATGTTCTTTCCATGTTGTCAATCCGATTTGAATCATCCGTTATCACCTCTTAACACATCTTATCTTAACAAATTATCCTGTGAATGAAAACTATCAAAAACTGCCGCCGGCTTCCCGGCGGCAGTTTATTCAATTCACTATCGTCATAAGTTACACTTCATCCGCGACACCTAAAATAGTTGCAACAGTTTGCTCCATCTCCTCCGGCGCAACCACGGTATCGTGACGGATGGCCGCCTTTTCCAAAGAACTGACAGCGTCCGGAATCGGCACGCCGCTGATGTCTTGCAGTGTGTCGACAAGCGTAAAATCGTCTGCCGTCGCTGTTTTTTTCTGAATCGCTTCGACCACAGCCCGTGGAAACTTGTACGGACTAGCAGTCGCTGCAATGAGCGATACCCGCTTATCGCCGGTATCATTCCGGTAATCAGCAAGGACTTTGGCAGCTACTGCTGTATGAGGGTCAGCAACATACCCCGTTGCTTCAAACAGCCGGCTAATCTCAGCCGCAGTTTCCTCCTCTGTTGCATAATTCGCATAGAAAAGCTGAAGCCCTTGCTTCATCTCATCTGTCAGCTGATATTCGCCTGTTTCTGCCAGCTGCGCCATCAAAGCGGACGTCACTTGATCCGATTCCCCGGACAGCTCGAACAGCAGTCGCTCCAGATTACTTGACACAAGAATATCCATCGACGGCGAAGACGTCACAAAGAACTGGCGACGGCGGTCGTAGACACCCCGGTTGAAGAAATCAGTCAGCACATTGTTCTTGTTGGAAGCACAAATCAGTTTACCAATCGGCACGCCTATTTTGCGGGCATAGTAAGCGGCTAGAATGTTGCCGAAATTGCCGGTCGGCACGCACACATTGATCGCTTCTCCCTGCTGCACCGCCTGTTTGGCAATCAGCTGGGCATAAGCATAAACATAATACACGATTTGCGGAACCAGACGGCCGATATTGATTGAATTGGCTGACGAGAACTGTATCCCGTTTGCATGCAGTTTTTCCCTGAGCGCAATGTTGTTGAACATTCGTTTCACATTGGTCTGGGCATCGTCAAAGTTGCCGGTGATACCGACAACGTAGGTATTCTCACCAGTCTGGGTGAGCATCTGGCGTTCCTGAATCTGACTGACCCCGGACTTCGGATAAAAAACAATGATTTTAGTACCCGGCACATCGGCAAAACCAGCCATGGCAGCTTTACCAGTGTCGCCGGAGGTCGCCGTCAAAATCACGATGTCGCGGTTCACCTGATTCTTTTTAGCAGCAGTCGTCATTAAATGCGGCAAAATGGATAGCGCCATGTCTTTGAAAGCAATCGTCGCCCCGTGAAACAATTCCAAATAGTAATCACTGCCGACTTTTTTCAGCGGCGCAATTTGTTTATCAGAAAATTTGTCATCGTAAGCCGCAGCAATACAAGAGTGCAGCTCTTGTTCCGTAAAGTCAGTTAAAAATGCCTTCATTACTAAAAGCGCAACTTCCTGGTACGTCATCTTTGCAAGACTGGCAAAATCCAACACGACCTCCGGCATCTCAGAGGGTACATATAGACCACCGTCTGCGGCCAGTCCTTGAAGAATAGCTTGCGATGCAGTTACCTGATTATTTTTATCCCGTGTACTTCTATAAAACAACGTCATCCTAAACTCCCCTTTTCCACAGCTATAACGTAAGTAGTAACAAACAGTATATCATTTTATTAAGTAAATTTTAATAGTTTTGTTACCTATTTATCAGCTATCAGAAAAATTTCATCAATCTTTCAACTATCTGCCGGTAAAACGGGAGCTCGAAAGGCACATTCTTTTAAAAATGAAGCCGTGATGGATGCAACCAACTATTTGCCAAGACCTAGCAGCACAGCATTTTTACGCCGATTTTTGTTTGTTAGGTCCTCTTAAGCCGATAATCACTGCTAAAAATAGCAAAATGAGCGGAATAATCACACCTTTTCCTGTTAAAAATATTTTTGCCGCATTGAAAACAATGATGGCAGCAACAATCCAGTTGGCGTACGTCATAATAAATTTCATTTAAAATTCCTCCTTTAAATGAATCTTATAGTATAATACAAGATGTAACACAAAACGAACTTATAAGTTCCCAGGAGGATACGCTATGCACTTCGGCGAAACGTTTAAAAAATTCAGAATAAATAAAGGGCTGTCCCTAGTTGATGCAGCTGATAATATCGTTTCTCCACAATTTTTGGGACGATTTGAAAAAGGACAAAGCGACATGACAATCAGCAATCTCTACTTGCTTTTATCACATATTAATGTGGGGATAGACGAATTTTTTTATGAATACCAAAAGAACAGAGCATTGTTTTCTTTAGAAGTATTTGAAGAGCAGCTCGATCTTATTTATCATACGAAAGACAGGCATCTTTGGCTTAAGCTATATAGGAAAAACTTGGAAAATGTGACGGAAGAAACGAATCAATACTACCACATTGACCAATGTTTAAAAAATTGGTCGAATTACGTTTTCAAAACAGAGTATATCATTGATTTTCAAACCATTATTGACTATTTGGAAGCTATCGAAACGTGGGGAAAATACGAATACTTTTTAGCAACTTTCTTTATTCGGAATATTCCAGTCAAACACCTGAGTTTACTCTTTCAAAAAGTTTTCCAGAAAAAAATCGACCAGCTTCCCCTGCAAGCACAAGCCTATGATTTTTATTTCCACGTGTCAACACGGTTGATTGCCGAAAAAGAATATGACTTGGCTGAAAAAGTGATTGAGTATTTTGAAAAAATTCAGGAACCTGAAAAAGTGCTGTTCAACATGTGGATACTGGCTAGCCAAAAACTGTTAAAAGCCATCTTGCTGCTTGATAAAGAGCCCGAGCAAGGTGTGTTGCAATGTCAACAGCTGCTCTCTTTGTATGAGGACTTAGAATTTTATATTTACGCAAAGCGCATTAAAGAAATTGTTTTTGAGATGACAGGGGAAAAATTAGTTTAACAGGGACTGATTGAGAAAATCAATCCTGCTGCAGTTACCGTTGACTCTTTTCCAGCAAGAAAAAATAATTAAACTTTGATAATAACAACTGGCAGGCAACTGTTTTCAAACAATTTACTCGCCAGTTTTTTTACTTTGTCAATCTAATTGTTTTGACTTCATATGCTTGAAGTTCAATATCAGTATCTGCTTTGTAGCATATTTCAGTATTTTTTTCCATAAGATTTGTTTCTCTTAAATTAAATTTGCTGCATGACGTTATTTTTATCGACTGTTTGCCACCAGTTACGTTATTAATGCGCAAAATCCAACCATCGCCGTCCGCTGCTTTCTTCAATGCGCTAACCATCACCGGTTCTGATGAATCGATACTAATTTCCGGAATGAACTCTTGGCCATCAGTAACAAGGAATGGAGTCGCATTTAGCTCCCAAGCCTCTTCGATTACTTTACCTTCAATGAAATCACCTTTATGAGGCAGCAAACTGTAAATAAAGTGATGCTTTCCGATGTCTGCATTCGGATCAGGATAGATGCCTCCTTTGAGCAAACTTAATCTCATCTGATTATCCTTAATATCATAACCATATTTGCAGTCGTTCAACAAGCCGACACCATAACCATGCTCGGACAAATCTGCCCATTGATGGCCGACTGTCTCAAATTTTGCCATATCCCAAGAAGTGTTCCAATGAGTTGGACGTTCAACATTCCCATATTGGATATCGTACAATGCTTTTGTGCTGCGGACATTAACATCAAACTTGACTTTCAGCAAACGTTGGTGCTCGCACCAGTCAACATCCGTAATAAAATCAATCCGCCGCGAATGCTTGTACACACGCATTTTTTGAGTCAGTTTCGACTGTCCGAAAACAGCATTTGATGTGACGTCTGCAAACAACTCATTATTTTCAGTAACTGTTGTGCCACTGAATCGGATATCTGTCTTCTTCTCCTGATAATAAATATCTATATCCCATGCATCAAAGTTCATTGGTTTGTCTTCAAACAATTGCAGGACATTGCCCGGACCGTTTACTGCCTATTAAGTAAAATAAAACGAACAAAATTGATTTATGCCTATACCAAACCAACTATGAATTTCAATAACAAAACCTCCCTAAAAAAGTAGCAATGTACCTTTTTAGAGAGATTTTGACAACACATTTTTTTCTTCAACTATCCGCCAAACCGCGCCCTCGCCACATACGACGTGTGCAGCAGTTCATGCGCCTTCTCGCCGCCCGGTTTGCCGAGATATTCATCATAAACAGCATGGACCACCGGCGTCGAGTGACTGGTGCGGTAAAGACTGTGGTGATCGATGTCATACAGCGCTTTGGCCCTGAGTGCTTTGACATCGTAATTGTTCCTCACGCTGTCACGCGGAATCACCTGTCCGCCGCCGTTAATACAACCTCCCGGGCACGCCATGATTTCTATCATGTCAAATTGCTTGCGGCCGGATTTGACGTCTTCAATAATTTTTCTGGCATTGGCAAGACCTGATACAGCCGCAACTCTAATCGTTATGTCGCCAATGACATATTGCGCTTCTTTGATACCTTCTGTCCCTCTGACTTCCACGATATCGGTTCTGTCAAAATCGGGACTCAGCATGCGACCGGCTGTTCGAATCGCCGCTTCCAGCACACCGCCGCTGGCACCAAAGATACTGCCGGCACCTGAATAGACATCAAACGGATTGTCTGGTTTTTCCGGCTGCAATTTGTCAAACTTCAAGCCCATTTCTTTTATCATCTGAGCCAGTTCGCGTGTCGTCAAAGCGATGTCCACGTCTTGCAGTTCCGAGTGCAGCTGTTCCGGCCGGCTAACTTCAAACTTCTTGGCCGTACACGGAATGATACTCACAACCACCAAATCTTCCGGGTCAATATTTTCTTTTTCACAATAATACGTCTTCAGCAGTGCACCGAACATTTGTTGCGGCGACTTGCATGTCGACAGATTCGGAATCATTTCCGGGTAATTATGTTCCAAGAACTTCACCCAGCCTGGACAGCAGGACGTAAACATCGGCATTTCCGCACCTTGCTGGATGCGTTCCACCAGTTCGTTGGCTTCTTCCACAATCGTGAAATCGGCCGCCACATCCATGCCGAATACTTCATCGAATCCGAGTCGGCGCAGTGCTGCAATCATCTGGCCCTCCACATTCGTGCCTAACGGGTAATCAAATGCCTCCCCCAGCTGCGCCCGGATGGACGGTGCGGTAAAGACGACGACACGTTTGGTCGGGTCATTCAGCGCATCCCATGCGTCATCCACATGATTTCTTTCCGACAAAGCGCCCACCGGACAGACAACGACACACTGCCCGCAGCCGACGCAGTTGGAATCGCCGAGTTCATAGTTGAATGCACACGTGATGTGTGTTTCATGTCCTCTGTCGACCATCCCGATGGCCCCGATACTTTGCATCTCTTCACACGCTGTGACACAGCGGCGGCACAAGATGCACTTGTTGTTATCCCTGACGATATAAGGAGAAGACATGTCAATCGGCACCTTGTTCTGGCGAGCCGGGAAGTAGTCCTCATCCACATTATATTCTTGGGAAAGCAGCTGTAATTCGCAAGAAGTGCTCTTGAAACATGAAAGACATTTTTTATCATGGTCAGACAGCAGCAACTCTAACGTCAGCTGCCGGGATTTTCTGACAGCCGGCGTATTGGTATGGACAACCATTCCTTCTTCGACTGGCGCCATACAAGAAGCCACCAGATTTTTACGCCCTTCCACTTCAACCATACAAATGCGGCAGTCGCCCATCGCATTGACTTCTTTCAAATAACACAGTGTGGGAATAGTGATGCCCGACAGTCTGGCTGCGTCAAGGACGGTTGTTCCGCTTGGAACGGTCACTTTTTGATTGTTGATTGTTAAATTTATATTTGCCATTAGACTGCCTCCTTACACTTTCTCAATTGCGTTAAAGTGACAAATATCATAGCAGGCGCCGCATTTGATACACAAGTTCTGATCGATGACATGCGGTTCCTTGCGATCGCCGGAAATCGCCTGAGTCGGACACTGGCGGAAGCAAGCGTGACAGCCTGTACATTTTTCCGGAATAATTTTAAACTGGAACAAGGATTTACAGACACCGGCCGGACAATATTTTTCTTCAATATGTGCAATGTATTCGTCTCTGAAATAACGCATCGTGGACAGAACCGGATTAGCCGCTGTTTGCCCTAATGCACACAGTGACGACTTTTGCATGTGTTGCGACAGCTCTTCTATTTTATCCAAGTCCTCCATGGTGCCGTTGCCTGAGGTAATCTTCTCCAAAAGCTCAAGCAGGCGCTTGGTTCCAATACGGCACGGTGCACATTTACCGCAGCTTTCATCCACAGTAAATTCCAAGTAAAACTTAGCAATGTCTACCATACAGGTGCCATCATCAAGCACAATCATCCCGCCGGAGCCCATCATGCTGCCGAGCTTCACCAGATTTTCATAATCAACCGGCGTGTCTTTCAATGTCGCCGGGATACAGCCGCCGCTAGGTCCGCCGGTCTGAACTGCTTTAAATTCCCGGCCTTCCGGAATACCGCCGCCTATTTCTTCGACAATTTCACTGATGGTTGTGCCCATCGGTACTTCCACTAGACCCACATTATTCACATCTCCGCCAAGTGCGAATACTTTCGTGCCTTTCGAGGATTCTGTCCCGACAGCATTAAACCACTCTGCACCGTTTAAAATAATTTGCGGGATGTTGGCATACGTTTCAACATTATTCAACACCGTCGGCTTGCCGAACAAACCTTTAACTGCCGGAAACGGCGGACGCGGACGCGGTTCGCCGCGATTACCTTCGATACTGGCCATTAAAGCGGTTTCTTCGCCGCACACAAATGCCCCTGCCCCCAGCTTGATGTCGATGTCAAAACTAAAATCGGTATTAAAAATATTTTTCCCCAGCAGACCTTGTTCTCGCGCCTGCTGAATCGCAATCGTCAGCCGTTTCACTGCAATCGGGTATTCTGCACGCACATAGACATACCCTTGATTGGCACCGATACTGTAGCCGGCAATCGCCATTGCTTCAATCACCGAATGCGGGTCGCCTTCCAAAATAGACCGGTCCATAAAAGCGCCGGGGTCGCCTTCGTCCGCGTTACAACAGACGTATTTCTGATCGTTACGGCTTTGCATGGCAAACTGCCACTTCTGACCGGTCAGAAAGCCGCCGCCTCCTCTTCCCTTTAAGCCGGATTGAACCATCGTGCGAATCACATCATTCTGGCTCATCTCGGTGAGTACCTTATGCAAGGCAAAGTAACCGTCCCGTGCAATGTATTCGGTGATGTCCTCCGGATCAATCACACCGCAATTGCGAAGCGACAAGCGCTTCTGTTTAGAATAGAAGTCCGTTTCTTGCAGTGCTTTGACACTGCCGTCCTTACTGACGGTTTCTTTATACAAATATTTGGTTACAACATTACCGTCGCGAATATGTTCCTGCACGACCTTTTTCACATGCTTCGCGGTCATTTGCGAATAAAACACGCCTTCAGGATACACAATAACAACCGGACCCAACGCACACAAACCGAAACAGCCCGTCTTGACAAGCTGGACCCCCACATCCAGATTTTCTTCTGCCAAACATTCTTTAAAAGCGGCAATCACCCCATCTGCCCCGGAAGCGTGGCAGCCTGTGCCGCCGCAAACCAGAATCTGTCTGTCTACGTGGTTTTCTTCCAGCTCTTCAAAGGTGTCATGAATGGCAGCCCTTGCGCTGACAAGCGGTCTGTAACGTGTTTTAACTGCATTTAATTCACGAATATCCATGCAACACTTACCTACCCTTTCTTTTTCTGATACGTTTGTAAAATCTTCGCAACCTTCCTCGGATTCACCTTACCATACACATCCTCATTCACTTGGACAACGGGTGCCAAACCGCAAGCACCGACACACCGGGTCGCATCAAGGGAAAACAAGCCGTCTGCCTGACATTCGCCTGATTTGATTCCCAGCTGATTTTCAACTTCTTCCAAAACTTTGTCTGCCCCTTTGACATAACAGGCTGTGCCGAGACAGACATTGACTTTGTACGTCCCCTTCGGTTCCAGATAAAATTGAGAATAAAACGTGACAACACCATAAACATGCGACAGAGAAAGATTCAGTCCTTCGGCAATCATTTTCTGCACTTCTTCAGGGAGGTAGCCGTAAATATCCTGCGCACCATGAAGCACATGCATCAAACCGCCCTGAACATCTTTATATGCCGCAATCAATTCGTGCAGTTGTTTTTCCTGCTCTGCTGTTCCGCTGAACGCAGATGTTACTTGTTCCATGTAAACACTCCTTCCGAAAAGTAGTTATATCAAATAGTTTTGCGGTTTCTAACTTGAGATAATATGGGGAGAATCGCCGTTGCAGCCAGCCCGCCGATTACAGCCGTCACCAGCTGCGGTACGGAAAACATCCCAGACAATATCTGTGCTTGCGGCTCTGGCGGTGCAATCAAAATCGGTACAACAAATTTCACAATCGTGAGATAGAGTACCAAAAATTTGCTGATGGCACCGGCAACACATGCAATCAGATGCTTCACATGGGTGTTGCTGATGTCTGCGCGGGTCACCAGATGCCACACTAAAACCAAGACCATGTTGCCTAGGGCGATAAATGGCAAGATAACTAAAAAAGCCGGTCCCATTCCGAACATCCTAGCAACAAATGGCGATAATACAGCAACCGTCAACCCACTAGATAATCCGACAATCGAACCAGCAACAATTAGCACAAGATTTACAAACGACCCCGTCAAAAGCGTGTTTTTTAACGGACTGGTCAACATCTGAATGACAATCAGCAACGCAAGCGATAAACCTGTTTCCGTAATCCACCGGCTTTTGTTTGTCATAACTATTTTCCCCCTTTTGTCTAAAGACCGATACTTCTTTTAATAAATGTGAAAAAAATCACTAATGAATGTAAAACATTGGATTAAATTATTATCTATTATACCATAGCGTGGGATAGTCGTTCAAAAAAAGATGATAAAAATTAATTTTTATACAATTAAAAAATTATTTTTTAGTTAAACCACCGACAAATTGTCGGTGGTCTGTTTAATCAGCTAATATCTTGTCAATTGTGTCAAGCTCGCTAGCCGTAAAGGATAAATTATCCAGTGCTTTGACGTTGTCCTGCAGCTGGCTGAGTCGACTTGCCCCGATCAGGACGCTGGCGACGGTGTCCTCACGTAACAACCAGGCAATGGCCATCTCGGCCATCGTCTGACCGCGCTCCTGCGCAAGTTGATTTAACTGCTTCACTTTAGCCAGTGACGCATCCACCCTGTCTTTATCAAGGAACGGGCTGTCTGTCCTTGCAGCGCGGGAATCTGCCGGGATACCTTTCAAATAACGATTGGTCAACAAGCCTTGAGCCAGCGGACTGTAAACGATGGCACCTTTTTGCTCCTTAGCCAGCATGTCTGTCAGACCGTTTTCTATCTCACGGTCGAACATATTGTAGCGCGGCTGATGAATGACAAACGGTGTCTTCAGTTCTTTGAAAACAGCAATGATGTCCTCCGTCTGCTGTGCCGAATAATTCGAAATGCCGATATACAATGCTTTCCCTTGTCTGACCAGCAAATCCAGCGCTGAGGCAGTTTCCTCAAGGCATGTATCCGGGTCCGGGCGGTGATGGTAAAAAATATCCACATAATCGAGTCCCAGCCGGCGCAAACTCTGGTCACAACTGGCAGTGATGTATTTTTTTGATCCCCATTCGCCGTATGGCCCCTCCCACATATAAAAACCGGCTTTGCTGGAAATAATCAATTCATCACGATAACCTTTCAAATCTTCCCTGAAAATCCGTCCGAAGTTTTCTTCCGCACTGCCTGGCGGCGGACCGTAGTTGTTCGCCAAATCGAAGTGGGTGATCCCCATGTCGAATGCCCCGCGGATAATTGCCCGCTGATTCTCCAACTGGTCCACATCGCCGAAATTATGCCAAAGTCCCAATGAAATCGCCGGCAGTTTCAGTCCGCTGTTGCCGACACGGTTATACGTCATTGATTGATAGCGATTGCTGTCTGCTTGATACATCTGCTGCAACCCCTTTCTGTTTGATATATTCAGTTTATCATATTACTCATGATGTCCCCACTAAAATTTTTTCCCGCTTTCTAAATTTTGTGTAAACATCCCGTTTCTTTCATGTACGATGTGGCAAAAAGACTGCTGCGTGTGATATGCTTGACATAGAAAATAGCGCATGTAAGAAAGGAGGACATTCATGCACAACCGGTATGACGCACCCCGCTTTCGCGTCACACTGAACACTGACAGTAATTTGTTTGTCGTTTATATGGCAGGCAATGATGCATTGTCGGCTCACGGTGTGACCATTGAAGAAGCGAAAATGAAGCTGGTCAACTTGCTCAGGCAAGCCATGATCGCGGAGCAGCCACATTCATGCAGATAAGCACATGAGTGTTTTTTATTGCCTGAAACTTCCTTAAGCATGCCCTCGAAAATCCTCCTGTACAGTCAGACGCTTCACCAGCCGGACAGCAAGCGGCTCTTCCGGTATTTTTTTATCATTCAACGCATTGTATATATAGATGAATGAATTAACAGCCTGCTTGTCGAGGCTGTATTCCACTGTGGTCAGATGCATCAGTTCGCTTAATCGGCTGTTGTCAAAACCGATTACCGCCACATCGTCAGGCACCGAGTAACCTAACAACTGCAGCGACGACATAAACTGTGCGGCAATGTCGTCTGAAAAAAATGCCAGCGCGTCACATCGCTCATCTTGCTCAGCCCATTGTTTTGCAATAACTTGACCGCTGCGTTCAAAATTACTGTTGGTCGACACCCACGCATCTGCCAGTGCCAACTTTTTTTCCCGATAAAAGTCGTCAATTGCCTGCAGGCGGGCCTGTGTATTCAAATTCTTCGCACTGCCGAGAATATGGCCGATTTTGCGGTAGCCGCAGTCGTACAAATAATTCAGGCTCATCACATACCCGTCATAATGGTCTACGTAAGATGAGTAGATGTTTGGGGAATCGATACGGTGCCACGTGGCAATCGGACCATACATGCTATACGCTGCGATCGTCTCCCAGTCATTGCTGCGCGTCAAAATAAAGACCCCGTCAATTTGTTTGTATTTCATCAGATTCAGCGCATCCAATTCTTTTTGTTTGTCTCCGCCGGTAAAATATAAGTGGATAAAGTACCCGTAATTTCTGGCGATTTGGGTGAATGTTTCCAAAAAAACACCCAGCGTATCAAAATAGCCTTGAGCAAGAAAGCCGATGGTTTTTGTTTCGCCGGATTGGAAATGACGGGCAAGGGCATTGGGGATATACCCGGTATCTGCCATCGCTTTCAAAACTTTTTCTCTGCTCTCCTTGCTGACATAGCCGTTGCCGGATACGACCCGCGAGACTGTCGACTTGGAAACACCGGCAGCTTTAGCCACATCTATAATCGTCGCCATATATTCATTCTCCAGTCTTTTCTTTTTAAAATAATTATAACAAATTCTCCTTGACATGGGAATGTTCCCACATATTATCATAAGAATGTAACCACTCTCAAAAAGTTGAAGGAGGATCATTTATGGTAAGAAATGCTTTAAAAATCGTCACGATCGGCGGCGGTTCGAGCTACACACCTGAATTAATCGAAGGCTACATCAAGCGCAAGGACGAACTGCCGATTAAAGAAATCTGGCTGGTAGACATCGAAGACGGCAAAGAAAAACTGGAAATTGTCGGTGACATGGCCAAACGGATGGTCAAAGCTGCCGGCTTGGACTGGGAAGTACACTTGACACTTGACCGGCGTGAAGCACTCAAAGACGCGGACTTTGTATCGACCCAGTTCCGTGTCGGTCTGCTGGATGCCCGTATCAAAGATGAACGCGTGCCTCTGTCCCACGGCGTGCTCGGACAGGAAACCAACGGGGCCGGCGGTATGTTCAAAGCGTTCCGGACAATTCCTGTCATTTTAGATATTATTAACGACATGAAAGAACTCTGTCCGGATGCTTGGCTGGTCAACTTTACAAACCCGGCCGGCATGGTCACGGAAGCTGCCATCAAACACGGTGGCTGGAAGAAAACTGCCGGACTGTGCAATGTGCCGATTGGTCATAAAAAGCAGGCGGCTGAAAAGCTGGGCATCGATGAAGACAAGTTGTTCTTCAAATTTGCCGGTATCAACCATTTCCACTGGCACCGCGTGTGGGACGACGAGGGCAACGAGCGCACAGCAGAGCTGATCGACTTGATTTACGGGCCGAAAACTGAACAGGAAAGCCACCTTAAAAATATCTTTGACGCCTCGTTCCACTACGAACAAATCAAAGACTTGGGACTGCTCCCTTGCGGCTACCACCGTTACTACTATATCGAAGATGAAATGCTGGCGCATTCTGTCGAAGAATTCGAAAAAGGCGAAACACGGGCACAAGTGGTCAAAGAAACAGAAGCGCGCTTGTTTGAATTGTACAAAGACCCCAAACTCGACTACAAACCAAAAGAGTTGGAACAGCGCGGCGGCACGCACTACAGCGACGCAGCCTGCGAGCTGATTGCCTCCATCTACAATGACAAGCGCACTGAAATGGTCGTCTCGACACAAAATAACGGCACGATTACTGACTTGCCGTATGATTGTGTGGTCGAAGTGTCCGGTCCTGTCACAGCCCACGGCCACGAACCGTACAACTGGGGCAATTTCCCGCCGGCAGCACGCGGCATTATCCAGCTGATGAAGGGCATGGAAGAAACGACTATCCGTGCGGCGATTACCGGTGATTACGGTGCGGCACTGCACGCGTTCACCATCAATCCGCTGGTACCTGGCGGAAAGATGGCGAAGACCCTTCTTGATGAACTGCTGATTGCCCATAAAGAGTATCTGCCGCAGTTCAGCGAAGCAATCACGCGCATCGAAGAAACTCAGCCGGAAACTGTTGCGTACGTCGAAAAATTAATGGCCTCCAACTAAAGGCAAAAGAAGCGGATGCTTATACGTTTGTATAACCATACCGCTTCTTTTTTATGATACCAATGATAATCTCAACAGCACGACGCCGCAAAACAGGCTCATCGCAAATAAGGCCAGCTCCAGTTTGCAGTTTGTCAGCCCGCGGAACGTCTTTGTCTTCGGCAATTCTCTGATTGCCAATATACCTGTGACGATGCCGACGATATTGCCGACTGCCAGCGCACTGGCGACATAAATATAGAGGCTTGTCCTCATCGTGTCCCGGCTCTCAAGGTCGGAATAATTTGCTTGGAACACATAAAACCAGATCAGCGACAGGCATGCGATAATAAAAAACGGAGCCACTGTCGGGTGATTGGTCAGCAACTCTTGAAACGAGACTGATTCGCGCACCAGGATTATCAGCATGTACACCCCGTAAATAACGGGAATGGCAAGAAGCCATAGTTTAAACAGCTTGAACCAGCTGTGTTTATTAAAAGCGAGCATCATATTCCTCCCCTAACTGGATGATTTTTCTAAAAAGGGAATCAACAATTAAATACAATGGCAGAAAACTAACAAATTCATTGTCGGTCAAGTAATGAGTTGTTGTTTGAAAATAGAGATTGTAGGTCGAAATAGCCGATAAATAATTATTACTCAAACTCGTAATCGACAGACTTTTTATTCCTTTGACCAGTGCATAGGTCAGCTCCGATTCGATTCTGGAAATGTCGCCGCTAAGCGACAAAACGATGCACATGTCCTTGTCTGTCAATTCATTTTTGACTACTTTTTTAAATTCGAACGTTGACTTGACTTCTATCGGAAACAGGCCGATGGACTGCATGTTTCTGATAAAGTCATTGATGACATTCCGCTGTCCCCAGCCTGTCCCGAAACAAATGAGCCGATCGGCTGTGTAGATATCTTTAACCATCTGTTCATTGAACATTTGCTTAAACAGCCGATCAGTTGCATGTAAATCTTCCATCTGCATATTGCTCATTTCAGTCGTCAACTTCTCCCGCTTCCGCTCTGTCGTGTCGCTCAGACGATACTTGAATTCCGAGTAGCCGGCAAAACCCAACTTTTTCACCAATCTGGAAACGGTAGACTTTGATGTCAAGGTTTCTTTTGCCAACTGCACAATCGTCAACTTGGAGACTGTTTCCCTGTTGTTCAGGATGTACTCCAGGATTTGTACCTCTGTTTCATTTAGTTTCGAATAATTTTTACTAACTATTGCCTCAAAATCCACTGATAGACCACCCCTTGTTTTGATAAAAAATATGACAATTACCTTAAGACATAAAACGAGCGTTGGAAAATTGTCTCAAACATTCTTTATCATAACATAGATTCGGTCTGTCTATTTCAATTCAGGCCAAAAGTCTTTATTTGCTTCAATCAAGTCATCCAAAATTTGTTTTGCAACACGGGCGTTCGGTACGATTTTGCTTAACGTCAACGCTTGCCACAGAGTCTGATAAGAACCTTTTTCCCATGCTTCAACAACCAGTTTTTCAACGGCTACTTGCTGTTCCATCAGGCCTTTCTGGAATCGTGGAATGTTGCCTTGGACAAGCGGCTCAGGTCCGTTCGAGCCGACCAGGCAAGGAATCTCTACCATGGCGGTCTCGTCAAAGTTAACCAGTGCGCCTTGGTTTTCAACAATCAGCAGCATTCTTTCTTTCGTATTGTAGGCAATCGCTCTGGCCAAATCGACGATGTAAGACGCATGGTCATCTGCCTCCAGCTTAACGTCGCGTGCGGTACCGGCATCAACGACACGCTGGCATTCAGAAAATACCAGTTTTTCCCGGTGGTCCATGACTTCATTGGCCCGTGTGTAATTCGGGTCAGCAATCGCCACTTCATCTTGTGCGTAAAAATAGTATTTCAGATACGTGTTCGGCAATGTCTCTGGGTCAAGCGCAAAAACATCTTTTGCTTTTTCATAAGTGTGTTTCCAGCTTGCTTCGATATCGCTCTCAGCCGAGGATAGTTCCGCCGGCGTCACATACCCGTGTTTGGCTACGTGCTCCTTGATTTTCGGCATTAAGTCATTACCGTCTTTATCCCGAATATCCGTCCACCAGCCAAAGTGATTCAATCCGTAATAGCGGACAGTCATGTCTTTCCGGCTGGACAGTCCTAAGACTTCTGCCATGCGGTGCTCAATCCCCACCGGCATGTCGCAAATATTAATAATCTTGCTGTTAGGACGCAATTTGCGTGTCGCCTCCGCCACGATAGCTGCCGGGTTTGAATAATTCAGCATCCATGCATCCGGAGAATATTTTTCCATGTAATCCACTAATTCCAAGACCCCGCCAATCGAACGCATCCCGTATGCAATGCCGCCCGGTCCGCAAGTTTCTTGTCCGATGACACCATATTTCAATGGAATCTTTTCATCTTTTTCACGCATGGCATACTTGCCGACCCTGATATGCGCCATCACAAAGTCGATATCAGTAAATGCTTCCTCCGGTTTTGTTGTCGCAGAAAACGCAATCTCCGGCGCACGCTCCTTCAGCAAAATGCGGCAAGCATCCGCAATTTTATTTTGTCTGTCTTCATCATTGTCATAAAACTTGATTTGTCTGATCGGAAACTTGTCCAAGTTATCCAGCAGCATCATCACGATGCCCGGGGTAAATGTACTGCCGCCGCCTGCTATAAGAATTGATTGTTGTTTTAACATAAAATACATCCGCCTTTCTTATGGTTAATCTCTAATTTTTAACAGTTTGTCAAATGACGCCCGCACTTGCGGCACATCCAAACCGACAATAATTTGAAACGCCTTGTTTTTTCTCACGACCCCGTGAGCACCCACTTGTTTGAACGCTTCATCGGCTTCAACAAGTTCAGCATCATTAACTGTGACTCTCAGCCGAGTCGCACAGTTATTGACTTCTAAAATGTTATCACTGCCGCCCAGCGCTTCCAAATACATGGCAGCCGCCTCATCATAGGCTGATACTTTGCCGCCGCCTGCTGACTGTCTTTCGCGATATTCTTTCTTCGTATACATCTTGACTTCTTCTGTTTCCTCACGTCCCGGAGTTTTAAAGTCCATTTTGATGATGACAAAGTGGAAAACAGCAAAATATATCAAACTGAAACTCAGACCAATCACGAATAGTGCAACGACCGTGCCCATATGATTGATGGACATCGGAATCAAATATTGGGTCGCCATGGAAATAATCCCGCTGCCGATATCACCAACGACACCAAACAAATATAATGTCGCGCCCAATGTTCCCGCCAACAGCGAGTGAATCAGGAATAATTGCGGTGCGATAAACAGAAATGTGAATTCAAACGGTTCGGTAATACCTGCGAGAATGGCCGTCAACGCAGTCGGAATCAGCAACGCCAATGTCATTTTTTTCTTTTCCGGTTTCGCAGTTGTGTAGAAAGCTGCTGCAATCCCGATCGGTGCAAAGATTTTAGATGCGTTGTGCAGTCCAAATCCGCCTTGCGGGAATAATTCTTTAATCGGTACAGTCGAGGTGGCAAACTCGTTCATGTGTTTCATCCAGTAAGCCGTGATACCTCCTTCAACAACAGCCGGACCATAAATAAACGGCTGATAAATGAAGTGGTGCAGTCCGGTTGGAATCAGGATACGTTCCAAGAAGACATACAGCCAAACACCAACAACACCTGATGACTTCATGAAACCTTGCAGCGAGGAAATGCCTGACTGAATGACCGGCCAGACAAGACATGTCGCAAATGCCAGCGGCAGCATCACAAAGAAACAAATCATGACAACTAATGATGAACCTTGGAAAATGCCGAGAAAATCAGGCAGCTTGGTTTCAAAAAACCGGTTGTGTACATAGACGACAATCCCTGCGATTAAAATAGCCCCAATCAAATTGGTATCTAAGGATTTTATGCCGGCAATCATTTTCAGACCGCTTTCGCCGCCGACTTCCTGACTGAAATCCACATTGAAAAAATTGCCTCTAAGCGACAACATGGCATTCACAAAATAATTAAACGTGAGATAGGTGACCAATGATTCCAGCGCCGCCCTGCCGCTTGTTACTTTGGCCAGCCCCAGCGGCAACCCGATAACAAATAATAGCTCAATTTGGTTGAAAACGGTCCATGCACCTGTTTCAACAATCGACCAGATATCTTTCCACAAGGTGCCTTCGGCTGCAATTCCGCCAACGATTAATGTGTTCTGCATCATGATTGAAAGAGATAAAATAATTCCGGCAAATGCGAATAAAAGAACCGGTGTGAACATTGCTCCGCCGAAACGCTGCAGTTTTTGCATCATAAAAAAACCTCCCAACTTTTTATGTAAACGTTTACTGGTTACTACTATATCATCAACTTCCGACGGATTGAAGAGTTTTCAAACAGGTTGGGACGATTCTAAATGATTGTGATTATTCCCAAAATCTGAGAAATTTCCCAAAAGAAAAAAGCCTGCTCGCTCAGTAGCATGGCTTTCGAAAAAGATTAGATTGATACGCGAACCGGGATTCCGTTCGGGTCAGTCAGACGGATGCTGGTCGGCGACAGTTCTTTAAAAGGAGTGTCCATCGTTTTCAGCCGGCCCAACAGCTGATTGAATGCCTCATCACTCATCTCAATAGTGAAACCAGCCAAGCCCCGCTTAACTGTTGAGAGTTTTGGCAACTGCGGTCTCTGCCACGTATTCGCCGCTATTTGGTGATGGTAAAGACCTGCCGCATAAAAGTCTGCTTGTCGGCCAAACTGATATTTTAAGTCCAATCCCAAAATTGTTGTATAAAACTGTCGTGTGTACGCCAAGTCGGAAACAGACAGATGCACATGTCCTAGGATGGTTCCCGGAGGCAGATCGTCACGTGTGTCATCTGCTGCGTTCAGTACCCCCTCGACGTCCAGCTGTTCCGTCACACCGGCAATCGTACCGTCATCGCGGATATCCCAAAACTTATGGGGCTTGTCCCAATAAATTTAGATACCGTTTCCTTCCGGGTCGTCCAAATACAGTGCTTCACTATATCCGTGATCTGCCGCACCGGAAATCGCGATTTGTTTACGCAACAACGAACGCAACACATTGCCGAAATCTTTTCTTGTCGGCACCAAAAAGGCCATATGATATAAGCCGGCTGTGCTTTTATTTGTTTGATTGGAATCTCCCAGCGGCAGCAGTTCAAGCAATTTCTTGCCAGTCTTTGCAATCCCAAGTTCAACTTTATCCGCCGACTGGTTTAAGCGTGATAACCCGAGTGCCTGTTCATAGAAATCAGCCACACGTTTTACATCGCTGACCCGCAACGCCACATATCCCAATTGTAGTGACGGTATTGTTTGTCCGGTCATAAAAGCCACTTCCTTCTCTTTATCTTGTCGTAACAGTCACAGTTTACTACTTATAATTAGTAAGGAAAAGAGATACGCTTTGACAAAGACAAAACGGCAAGCGTTATGACACTTGCCGCTGATGCTGTCGCGACTTCCTTACAAGTACATAGAAACGATGATACTGCCGCCTATCAACAGCAGCAATAACAGGCATTTAAACAGAAATACCGGTTTATTCTTTTTCGTCCGCCGTCCTTTGCTTGCAGACAATTCATATACTAACAGCAGTATCGTGAAAAACAGAAACACGATCAGTCCGATTTTCAGCAGATTAAACGACTTTGCTGCCTGCTTGTCAGAAGACTGAAGCAATTGTTTACGCACGACCTCATAAGACACTTGCGGAGGCTCAATCTTATCCGATACTAGCGGCAGTGATGATTGAACAGTGACACGTCCGTCTTTCACAACTGCTTCCGGCTGCGTCCCTTTGGGCACGATGTCATACAAATCATCAGCGACTACCAGGTGCTGCTCGTTGATTGTCTGCTCGCCTTGGCTGACGATTTGCTTGTATTCATAGGTATTAAAGCATAAATCCAGCAGAGCATTGCCAAACTTGTGGCGCTCTGACTCAGACTCTTGATGATCCCAGTCGCCAACCCCCATAATCAACTGAATCAGGCGCATGTTGCCTTTTTGGGCAGTCCCGACATAGTTGAAGCCGGCCGATGAACTGGAGCCGCTTTTGAGCCCGTCGAACCCGTCATAGCCAAACGTTTTCCCCGGAAGAGAATACAAATAGCTGTCAAACGACTCTTCGTAAGGTGTCCCCTCCTTCACCGTGATTTGCCTGTTTTTAGTATGTTCCAACATGTCAGGGTATTTTTTCAGCAGATGATAGGCCAGCAGGGAATAATCTCTGGCGGTCGAAATATTGTCGCCGTTCGGATCGGCACCTTCCGGCATTTGACTGCCCAACTCAAAATTGATGACTCCTGTACTATTGTAAAATACCGTCTGCGTCATGCCTATTTCTTGCGCTTTTTCATTCATCATTTTTGCAAAACGGGCACCGCTGTCGGACGACACGAAATCTGCCAGCATCAATGTGGCGGCGTTTGAAGATGGAACAAAAATCAAATCAATCAATTCCCCCACACTGTAACTTGCACCAAGTTGCATTTTATTGTTGCTTAAATTATAATCTTGGGAAATCGTGACATATTTTTCCGTCACGTCAATGGCCGTGTCGAAATCGAATTGTCCTTTTTGCATTTCCTCAAGCACGACGAATATGGTCATCAGTTTGCTCATGCTCGCTATATGACGCTGGGTATCGGCATTATCCTCCCATAGTACCCTGCCCGTCTTTGCGTCAATGACCATTGAAGCTTTCGGCCGATAAAATTCATTGACTTGATAACCGGCTTCCCGGGTAATTGTCATGATGTCTTTTTGCGTGCCTTCAGCCCTTGCCGCGTCAGTAGTCAGCCCGACCAAACAGGCTGTAAGTATCCCCAAAATAACTCTTCTGATTATTACGTGATAACGTATCACTCTCACTTCTCCCTTATCCGTTCATTTTAACCGTTTTATTTTACCTTGATTTTTAATAAAAAGATAGATTTTTTTAACGTCAAATAAAAAAATAAGCCGGCAATAAAAAAAGGCTGCTGTCCTTAAAAAGGCAGCAGACCTGACTGTTTGACAGACATGGTGCAAGCAAGATTAATGTGTTTCTCCTCCGACAACTTTCAAATCCTCTTTGCCGTCAAATGCGATAATGGTTTCCAAAGAGACGCGGATACCGCGCACAATATCATCTAAGCTCATCGATGCAGTTTCCGGACGCTGCGTTACCTGTTCAGGTAAAAACGGCACATGCATAAAGCCCGCCCTTGTCTCTGGAAATGATGTGTGCGTCAAATACAAACTCTGGTACATGATGTGATTGCAGACGAATGTGCCGGCGGTATTGGAAACAGCTGCCGGCAAACCGGCTTTTTGCATCGCCGTGACCATCGCTTTAACCGGATGCTGAGAAAAATAAGCCGGCGCGCCAGTTTCTTGAATAGCCTCATCTATCGGCTGGTTCCCGTCATTATCAGCGATTCTCGCATCATCCACATTGATTGCAACACGTTCCGGTGTCAGGCCAAATCTGCCGCCTGCCTGTCCGATACATAACAAGTACTCCGGTTTGTGCTCAGCCAGCGCCTCGCGCACGACTGCCGCGCTTTTGCCGAAGACTGTCGGTATTTCCAGCTTGATAATTTCTGCGCCACTGATTGTGTCCGGCAGCCGTTTAACTGCTTCAATTGCTGGATTAGTAACGTCTGTACCAAATGGGTCAAATCCTGTGACCAGTATTTTCATAAAACATTCTCCTCTGCTTTAAAAAGTCCTGAAAAGCTGTCATGCTGTCAGCAAATCAAGCATATGAGTTGCTGACACACGCTCCCGTCGATAACATAAAAAGCCATTAAAATAACATTGATGTTATACTGTTACCACGGTTTTAGTATAGCATAAAACAGCAGAAAATAATATTACCGGCTCCCATACACCGCTTGGGCCGCCACAAAAAACGACTGTGCTGACTCGAACAGTCAGTACAGTCGTTGTGTCCATCCATATTAGCCAAAAATTTTTGCCACCATTTCCAGACCATAGACAAGCGCAAAGCTGTATGCCGCAATAGATGCGGGCTTTGCCAAGACAATAATCCAGATAAATTTCTTCAATGAGATATTGGTCAGTCCTGCCATTAAGCACAGTGCATCGTCCGGTGCGATCGGCAGAAAAATGGCTAAGGCAAACAATTTATCAAAACGCTCCTGGTTCTCCAGCCAATGCATGTATTTGTTATATGTTTTATCACTGATCAGGCTTAACACGAGCGGTTTCCCGAAACGCCGGCCGAGCAGAAAAATGATAACCGAGCCCAGAGCAATGCCGATATAGTTGTAGATAAACCCTGCCACAGGGCCAAAAATCAGCACACCTGCTGCTGTACTGATGCCTCCGGGAATAATCGGGATGACAACTTGAATGATTTGCAGCAGGATAAAAATAATAGGTGCCATAATCAGCGAATGACCCACCAAACGCTGGAACACATTGATATCTCTGAATGCTCCCATGCTGACTAAATAGATGATGACTGATACAGTCACACACACTCCCAGCAATGAAATGAAATTGACGATTCTTCTTGATTGTGCGACTCTCATACCCTCAGCTCCTCTATTCTTTCAGCTAGTCATCTCCGACCTTTATATTTAGTATACGTGATGAAGCGGTCAAGAACATCCATCCGAAGTCTGATATTGCAAAATCTTAACTTTTGAAAAAGGCATCAAGTCAGCCGGACCGAACAACAACCTGTCTCAACTGACTTTTTTGGCACGGTATCCCATTATTACATAGGCTGCAACTGTCATCAACACAACACAGCCTTTTAAAATTGACGAAAGCGAGCTGGCCTGATTGGTTTTGGGCAGCAGTCTGTCAAGTTCCTGTTCTTCGGCACCCTCAAAGAGATGGGCCGCCAGCTTCAATTGGTTGCCCTTACTGTGAGCATTGTTACCGGCAGATACAACTTTCTGGCCAGCCAACACTTCGGATCGGTCTTCCTTTGTGTCCTGTGGCGGTGTCGCTATCTCCTGACGCTCTGACAACACAGTTTCTTCTGATAATGAAGCTGCGGTTCCGCTTTTGTCTGTCTGTTTATCCGTTGCCTCGCCAACAGTCAGTAGCGGGGCTGTCACCTTGTCAACCGCCGAGTCAGCCGGTTGCTCCGATGTCTCAGTGCTATTGTCCTGAGTATTGCTTTTTTCAGGAATGACAAGTACACTTGGCGACAATACCGCATCCGACGGCTTTTCATTGGTTTCAGGTTGACTAGTTGATGATTGTGTGCCTTCTTCTGCTGGTGATTGCTCTGCCGCAGGCTCTTCCAAACTAGTATCCGACTGTTGTACACTGGTTGTGCTATCTGCCGTTTGGTCAGTGTTTGTAACGACAGAATCCGCAGTTTCTTCCAATGTGTCTTGTTTCACATATTCAGCCGGCACAATGAAGACGTCTTGCGCTGCCGCCTGCACCGGGCCTGTCTGTATGCACAAGAGACAGCCTAACAACAACATCGCTATATTCTTTTTCATACGCTCCTCCAATTATACTGATAAGCAGCCGTCATTTTTAAAATAACACAGTATTTTTAAACAACTTGATACCTATCAATAAATAAACACATGATTTTTTTAAAATATAACATTAAAGAAAAGGATTCACAACTATTTAAACCTGCCTGCCAACAAAAATTTATGAAATCTTTAGTTTCTTTTAACTTTCGGCATATTGTGGAAAAGCAAAAAAATACCTGAATCAGACAGCTTTGCTGATTCAGGTATTTGCACAATAATGTGTTTATTTTTTCTCTTGCTTGTCTGTCTTCTTAGGCTTTTCAAGCATGGCTTTGCGGGAAGCATTGACACGACCTTGCTTGTCAATCTCAGTGATCTTCACTAAAATCTCATCGCCAAGTTTCAGCACATCTTCCACTTTGTTGACACGCTCATGGGCAAGTTGAGAAATGTGAACGAGAGCGTCCTTGTTGTTGAACAAGTTGACGAACGCTCCGAATTTCTCAATCCGGACGACTTTGGCCAAGTATGTCTGCCCCACTTCGACTTCACGCACCAAATCTTTGATGATTTTGATGGTCTTGCGAATCATATCAATATCCGAAGACGCAATGCTGACATTGCCCTCTTGGTCGATATCAATCTTGACGCCCGTTTCATCGATGATGCCGTTGATGGTTTCGCCGCCTTTACCGATAACATCTTTAATCTTCTCAGGCTTGATTTGAATCATCTCGATCTTAGGCGCATACGGGCTCAACTCTTCACGCGGCTCAGCAATTGTACTGATCAATTCGTCAAGGATTTCCATTCTGGCTTTTTTGGCCTGAGCCAGAGCTTCCACTAGAATCTGTTCCGTGATACCTTCGATTTTGATATCCATTTGCAGTGCAGTGATACCTTCTCGTGTTCCAGCCACTTTGAAGTCCATGTCTCCCAAATGGTCTTCCAGTCCTTGAATATCAGTCAAAATCGTATAGTTGTCGCCGTCCATCACCAGTCCCATAGCAATCCCTGCAACCGGTGCTTTAATCGGCACACCAGCATCCATCAGTGCCAGTGTTCCTGCACAGATACTTGCTTGAGAAGATGACCCGTTCGACTCCAGCACTTCCGCGACTAAGCGGATAGTGTACGGAAAATCCTGTTCGGATGGAATCACTTGTTCCAGCGCTCGGCCGCCTAAAGCACCGTGTCCAATTTCACGCCGGCCAGGTCCGCGCATCGGACCAGTTGAGCCAACGGAGAACTGCGGGAAGTTGTAGTGGTGAATAAACCGTTTGCTCTCCTCGACACCCAGCCCGTCAATAATCTGGTGTTCGCCAAGCGGTGCCAGCGTACACGCAGACAAGGCTTGTGTCTGTCCTCTTGTAAACAGACCAGAGCCGTGAACACGAGGTAAAATACCGACTTCTGATGCCAGCGGGCGAATTTCATCGATTTGACGTCCGTCAGGGCGGATTTTGTCTTCCGTAATCAGACGGCGCACTTCGTTTTTCTCCATGTCCTCAGCAATCTGGCGGACTTCTTTCAAGAGTTTCTCCGCCTCTTCTTCGTCTGCAAATTTTTCTTCATAGACTGCCACAATTTCTTCCTTGACAGCTTCGATGTTGTCTTCCCGCTCCAGTTTTTCTTCAGTCTGGATAGCGGCTATCATTTTTTCCTGATAGGTGTCGTTGATTTCTTGTTCCAGATTAGCGTCAATTGCCAATAATTCAATCGCCATTTTTTCTTTGCCGACTTCTTCAGCAATCATTTCTTGAAATGCAACGAGTTCTTTCACTGATTCATGCCCAAAAAGCAATGCCCCGAGCATGTCTTCTTCTGACACTTCTTTCGCGCCGCTTTCCACCATATTGATGGCATCTTTTGTGCCGGCAACACTCAGTTCAATATCCGATACTTCTGCTTGAGCAATCGTTGGGTTAATGACATACTCGCCATCTACACGACCAACGTTTACGCCGGCAATCGGTCCATTGAACGGAATATCCGAAATACACAGTGCCAGTGATGACCCCAGCATCGCTGCCATTTCCGGGGTACAGTCCTGCTCCACACTCATCACGGTGTTGGTGATCTGAACTTCATTTCTGAAGCCGTCTGCAAACATCGGACGAATCGGTCGGTCAATTAAACGAGCGGTCAGGGTCGCTGTTTCACTCGGACGGCCTTCACGCTTGATGAAGCCGCCGGGTACCTTGCCGACTGCATACATTTTTTCCTCATAATTGACTGTCAGCGGGAAAAAATCGACGTCTTTCGGCTTTTTGGAAGCAACTGCCGCAGTCAACACGACGGTATCGCCGTAACGGACCAGTACAGCCCCATTAGCTTGCCGGGCCAACTGACCAATTTCAACGGATAAGGGACGGCCTCCCCACGTTGTCTTAAATACTTTTTTTTCAAAACTCATGATTGACTCTCCTTTTTTGCAAGCGTGAGTAGTCTACTAAACAAATATCAATTTCCTATCCATTTAGAAGAAGAAACTCATATTTGGATAGTAGTATCTCATTCACGCCTGTTATCATTTTTATGCTAACTGCTAAAGAAAAGCGAGATCCAGTAGTGACCTCGCTTCTCACAATTATACGTATTAACGACGTAATCCCAAACGTTTAATCAATTCGCGATAACGCTGCACATCCGTCTTACGCAAGTAAGCAAGCAAGTTACGACGATGTCCAACTTTCTTCATTAATCCGCGATAAGAATGATGATCTTTTTTATGCACATGAGCATGTTCGTTCAGAAGGTTGATTTCTTCTGTCAATACTGCAATTTGAACTTCCGGAGAACCAGTATCTCCCTCATGGCGCGCGTAATCTTTGATGATCTCATTTTTTCTTTCTTTTGAAAGTGCCATTTGTTCCACCTCTTTTCATAATCGGTCATCCTGTAACTGAGTCTGCCGTTGGTGATTCGGAAAACCAAGTAACAGGCGATGTGACTATCTATCACACAAAGATACTTTACATGATTTAACTGGTAAAATCAAGGGAAATACGAGGAATCCGCAAACTTTTTCTTACATATTGTACAGTTGGCCCCGCCGGATGCAAGCTTTTTTTTTAATCTGACAGAAAAATCAGTAAAAACAGCTGCCGTTATCAGCAATTTTTTAACTTTTTCCCGTACTCTATGGTAAAATATATTTTGGGAAAGGAAGAATGTGAATGATTACAATGGACGACATTATCCGAGAGGGACACCCGACATTGCGCCAAGTCGCCAAAGATGTGGCACTGCCCCTTTCAGAAGAAAACATTGCACTTGGCGAAGACATGCTGCAATTTCTTAAAAACAGTCAAGATCCTGAGATAGCAGAAAAATATAATCTCCGGGGCGGGGTCGGTCTGGCAGCTCCTCAGCTGGATATTTCCAAGCGTATTATCGCTGTCCACGTGCCGAGCAATGACGAGGAAAAACCGGAACCGCTGTTCAGCGATATTCTGTTCAATCCTAAAATATTAAGCCATTCTGTGCAGGAAGCTGCTATTGAGGAAGGTGAAGGGTGTCTTTCAGTCGACCGGGAAGTGCCGGGATACGTTATCAGAAACGCTCGCATCACTGTTTCCTATACCAACAAGCTGGGAGAAAAAAAGAAAATCCGCCTGAAAAATTACCTGGCTATTGTGGTTCAACATGAAATCGACCATTTGAACGGCATCATGTTTTATGATCATATCAATGAACAAAACCCTTTCTTTGCACCGGATGATCTGCTATTAATCAGATAAAAAAACGTCGCCTTTACAGACGACGTTTTTTTCTTTTAAATTGTCTAATCCAAATACGTGAATTTCGTGTGACTGTTGTCATTCAGCCACGCATATGTCAGTCCCATGACCAGACCGCCGCCAACATAGTTGCCGAGAAATGCCAACGTAATATTTTTCACGACATTACCAGCCGTGAAAGCAGCCAACGTTCCTTTCGAAGCAAAAAATGCGACAGGCATAGAAACAAAGTTTGCAACCACGTGTTCAAAACCTAAAAATGCAAAAATATAAATGATAAACAACAGGGAAAAAATCTTACCGATGTCATCTTTCATACGCATCGTTGCAAGCACTGCAATGTTTACAACCATATTGGCAAATATTCCCTCAATAAAAATTTGCAGGGCGCCTTTTTCCAACTTGCTGGTAACCACACTATAGACAAAACTGTTCTCTGCCAAATGTTGAAACGGTGACGTCAAGGACATGGCATAACCGAAGACTACTCCGCCGATTAAATTAAATAGTAGACAAGTAAACAGGACTTTTAATGCTAAAGGCACTGACACCTTCTTTTTATACACACCAACTGTCATATACATCATATTTGATGTTGCCAGCTCTGCATTCAAATAAATAATCATGACCAGCGACCAGCTGAACATAAAGGCATACAACATCTTGCCTAATCCGTGGGCGATTTCTTCACCTTTCATCGCGACACCAAAGGCAATCGCAGTCCCCAAAGTCAAAAAGGCTGTCGCAAATATTGCGCGTACCGCATATCTGCCAAAGCTTGAATGAAATAAATTAATTTTTTTAGCAATAGCTGCTTCAATTTTGGACATTAATTCTGATCCGTACTCCATGTTACTCTTTTTCTCCTCTTTTTTTAAATGACACCAAAATATTTTCATGAAAATATCAAAACTCCATTTTCAACTATAGCACACTTCTTCATTTTTCGCAGTATTTTTTTAGCCCCTGTCTAAAAAATCTCATACCCTTCTTGCAACATGCTAAAAATAATTGACTTTGGCGAGCCCTCTGTTGTATACTGTAGGTTGTGTAAAATAATGCAGCTAGAAAATAAGTATCACCGTCAACAGTTTATTCGCCATTGTATGGGTTCAATTGTGTAACCGCGGCTGCAAAGGTGAAGATTGAAGAATAAACTGAACGAATACTAATATTTTCAGAATTATTTTACTCCAAAAAAATTATTGGAGGAATTACTAATGTCTCGTTATACTGGACCAAGCTGGAAACTATCAAGACGTCTGGGTATCTCATTATCAGGCACCGGCAAAGAGCTGGCTCGCCGCCCTTACGCACCAGGTCAACATGGACCTAACTCAAGAAGAAGCAAATCTGAATATGGCATGCAATTGACTGAAAAACAAAAACTGCGTCACATGTATGGTTTAAATGAACGTCAATTCCGTAACTTGTTTGTTAAAGCTGGTAAAATCAGAGAAGGAAAACACGGTGTTAACTTCATGATTCTGCTTGAACGCCGATTGGATAATGTTGTTTACCGTTTAGGTTTAGCAACAACACGCCGTCAAGCACGTCAGTTTGTCAACCACGGTCATATTTTAGTGGACGGCAAACGCGTTGATATCCCTTCTTACGAAGTTGAAGTTGGACAAGTTATATCTGTGCGAGAAAAATCCCGTGAATTGACGGCTGTCAAAGCAGCTGTTGAATCCACACTGGGCCGCCCAGCTTTCGTCAGCTTTGATGATGAAAAACTGGAAGGCAGCCTGAGCCGCTTACCTGAGCGTGAAGAACTGCCACAAGATATCGATGAGTCATTCGTCGTTGAATTTTACAACAAATTACTGTAAGATTGCTTTAAAAGCACTCAAACTTATCTGTTTGAGTGCTTTTTTTATTCCGCCAGCTCCGTGGCCAGCCTCTGATAGATTTTCTTTGCTTCCATTATATGCAGCGGGTCCGATGTAGGTTCCCCGTCTGCATGACAATTAACAAGAAGATACAGCTGACCATTGATTTCTGCAAGACTTGCCAGACATAAGCCGGCCTTGTCAGTGTATCCTGTTTTCCCGCCTAAAATTGTGCCGTTGCCAAAGGACAGGCTCTCACCTGTTTTTAACAACGTACTTTCCAGAAACACACCTTGCGGATAATTGGTCGTCGGTTGCGACACAAACTGCTGTGTGGTAAAAATTTCTTTAAACAGCTGATTAGTCAAAGCAGCACTTAATAAAATACTGAGGTCGGCAGCAGTCGAATAATTTTCCCGTTCATCATAGCCGACAACGTTCGAAAAATGCGTATCCTTTAATCCTAATTCCGATGCTTTCTCATTCATCATACCGACGAAGTTCTCAGTGCCGCCTGACACATATTCAGCAAGTGCTTCAGCTGCGTCCGCACCGGAAGGCAGCATCATGCCGTATAGCAAGTCTCTGATTGTGACCGGAACATTCGGGGCAAAACCTGAGATGGCCATCCCTTGCGCGTTCAAGCGGTTCAAACTCTCTTCGTTTATCTCCACTGTATCAGATAAATCTGCTGCTGATTCAATGACGCAAAGTGCAGTCATCATTTTAGTCAGTGAAGCAATGGGTATTTTTTTGTGGGCTTTTTTTTCCGCAATTTGTTCGCCTGTCGCAAGCTCTGTCAGCATAATCGACCGGCTTGTCACATCGCCAAACAAAGCAGTATGATTGGAGTGATGCTGTAAAAAAAGAAAGACACTAGACAAAACGATTACTAAGAGGAACAAGCCTCTTACGATTTTTTTCATCAAAAAACCTCCTCTTCTGAGTTACTAGTTAACCAAGTTGGAGAAGGTAATGTTTGAAGTAATTCTTATCTTTATCTTAAGTTTCATTAAGAATTGGCAAGCTAAGTGAGAATGTCGTCACGCCGCCCTCACTCTCAGCCCGTATCTGTCCTTTATGCGCCAGCACTATTTCCTTGGCTATCGCCAACCCCAGACCGCCGCCGCTGTTTTCAGTTCCGCGAGATTTATCCAGACGATAAAACTTTTCAAAAATCAAATCCAGTTCCTCTTTCGGTATCGTCTGCCCGTCATTTTCAATAGCCATCACCAGCTGCCGGGCATCTGCCGACTGTTGCGCTGTGATTCTGATATCACTGTCGTTCCGGCCGTAAGCAACAGCATTTTTTAAAAGATTATTGATAACTCGGGCAATTTTATCAGAGTCAGCCGTCATCATCAAATCATCTGGCACAGTTAGCGTAATGCGCTGATTTTTTGATTGCAGCATCGGGTAAAACTCCTCTGCCATCTGATTCAGGAACAGTTTGACCGGCACCTTGGTTATGTACAGCGTCATGCTATCCAGTGCAAACCGGGTAACATCAAACAGTTCATTAATCAGCTCTTCCAGCCGGTCGCCTTTAGCCAGCGCAATGTCTAAATATTTTTCCCGCTTAGCTAACGGCAAGTCTTGGATATCCCGCAGCAAGTTCAAGTAACCGGTCATCGAAGCCAGAGGTGTCTTTAAATCATGCGCCAAATACGTTATCATGTCTTTCGTACGTTGCGACTCCTTACGGTACAATTCCTTCGTTTGAAGATTATTTTTCCTTATTTCTGATAGTTGAAACCCCAAATCAGGATAATCCTCCAACAAGTTTGTATCGCCGCCAGCCATAAATTCTGGAATAGTCTTGGCAATATTTTTCAGTTCACGTTCAACGAATGTACGGACGACAAACATTGTTACTCCGCTGATAATCAACAAGAGAACAATTGTGACCACAACGAAGAAAAGTTTGAAGCGGGGCCAATCGACTACACTTTCGAATGCAGCACCTGTTTCTGGATCATAAGAGTAGCTCACGAGGATGTCGTCAATCATCCGTCCTAACCCTCTGCCGATAAACGTTTCATTAATAATAAATATCAGCAGGAGAGCTGCTCCAAATATTTTCAACAATGTATACAACACTTTTTTGGATAGTTTATCCCTCAATTTTATACCCCACTCCCCAGACTGTTTGAATATATGCACGCTGTTCGGATGTATCTCCCAGCTTCTCCCGCAAGTGCCTGATATGGACCATGACGGTGTTGCTGGATGTGTCAAAATACTTTTCCTGCCATACATCCTGAAACAGCTTTTCTGTTTCGACGACATTTCCGCGGTTCTCCAACAACAGAACCAAAATATCAAATTCCTTCGGCGTCAAGTTGATTGACCTGCCGTTAAGCTGCACCTTCCGCCTGGCAATATCCACTTCAAGTCCTTTGAATGTTAACAACCTGTCCTCTCCAGTCGAACTATAAGCTGTTGCCCTGCGCAGCTGCGCTTTGACTCTGGCTACCAGCTCCAGCGGTTTGAACGGCTTCGTCACATAATCATCTGCACCTAACGTCAAACCGGTGATTTTATCTGTTTCCTCACCTTTTGCTGTCAGCATGATAATCGGATAACGGTGATTGTTTTCGCGAATATAACGGCACAGTTCAAAGCCGGTGATGTCGGGCAGCATTACATCCAAAATCGCCAAAGAAATCTTTTCCTGATTGATGATTGACAATGCCTCCCTGCCAGTCTGACAAACACTGACAGCATAATTTTCATTTTTCAAATAAACAGCCACCAATTTTGAAATACTTTCTTCATCTTCCACAATTAAAATCGTCATTTTATGTGCCCTCCTCTCATCTGACCGCTGTGTTTTAAACTTGCGCTGCCACTAGGAAGCGATGCTCCTTGTTAACTATCCGCCCTGTTGATAGCAATTCCTCATAAAGATTTAACAGCTGCTGAAAATGGGTCGCGACACTGAAACCCGGAAACTCCCAGCTGATAATCCGCACGTAATAAATCAGTGCCCCCATATCGAAGAAATACTGACAGGGAAAACACTCATCTTGCAACAAAACTTCAAATCCTGCCGCTTTAAGTTGTGCTGACGCTAGCGTTAAATCCCAACCGCTGAACGGCGGGATAAAATCCGGTATCAATTTTTCGGAAAGCAATCGGCCGCTTTGACCTCCCACTTGCTGCGTAATAAACACTCCGCCTGGTTTCAATACTCTGGCAACTTCTTTTGCATCAAACAACTCATGACGGTTCAACACAATATCAAATGAGTCATTAGGAAAATCAAGCTGATCATCTGCTGCCACCCACTTTACATCAACTCCTTTTGGCTGCAATGTCCGTTGCAGCAGCTGAAAGTTAGGCAGCCAACCTTCTGTTACCGCTGTTTTTTCATACGGATGAAGCAGCGATATTAAAAATTCGCCGCCGCCAGTTCCCATATCTAACAAGCGCATATCAGGTTTTAGAATGTCTCTGACAATCTCTTTATAATCCCATGGCAACGAGCCGTTTTCCCAGCGATTTTCCAGCCGGCCAAAATCCCATCCTTCAAACGGCAGCATTTCGTATGCCTGCCATTCCTTTTTCAACTGATCTACTGTCATCTTCAAGACCTCCCTGTATAAGTCAGTATTTTTCTTGAAGCGATACATTTCTACTGACAGACTAAAGAATTATTCTCAACACAGTATCTGCCAGATTTATAAACTGTATCGAGTAATTCTCTCGTTGGCTAAACATTGGTGTCAACCCTTTCATACTTGATACGAATTATAGCTATTTTTTCATAATTGTTCAAATATTCTTCATAATTGCTTATGCTTTCTTTAAAGTTTATGGTTTATAGTAAAGTTTGTTGATAAAAAATGTCTGTTTTGTGGATGAACGTGGTGTTAAAACTCGCTGAGGATTGACAAATATGTTTATTCTTAAACTAGAGGTGTAGGTTCGAATCCTACCGTCCACTTTTTTGGGAGAGTTCCTGAACCTTGCTGTATTAATGTTTGCAGCAGGTCAGGAACTCTCGTTTCTTTTTTTGGCTACGATATGTTTTTTTGCATAAAGTTACTAAATGTTTGAGCTGTCTTTTTGCCCAGCTTTCTGAAAATATGAGCGTAAATATCCAAGGGCGTTTTAAAGTTCTCGTGATCAAGCTGCGCTTGTACCTCGGGGAGTGGAATCCCTGTGATGTTAGGATGGGGACAGGCAGAGTGTGACGATTGACGACAATCAGCAGTACCTCGCACGCCTATTTCAATCCACTTGCTCTAAACGGAGTGAGACGGAACTAGGCATTCCGCAGAGCCTCGAAAAGCAAATTTCAATCCACTCACTCTAAACAGAGTGAGACTTTTTCGTTTGATTAACTCATTACTTAATGTCATATTTCAATCCACTCACTCTAAACAGAGTGAGACAAATCTTTAATTGTTACAGGTTTTAAACTCATCATTTCAATCCACTCACTCTAAACAGAGTGAGACGGCAGTCACTTGCAGAAAAAAAGGCAGAGAAAAAGATTTCAATCCACTCACTCTAAACAGAGTGAGACACACAGTTTGACCATGCAGAGCTGGAATATGCCTTTATTTCAATCCACTCACTCTAAACAGAGTGAGACGTACATGGCAATGGGCAACTTTGCCCAAGGAAATGATTTCAATCCACTCACTCTAAACAGAGTGAGACTTCAGGGTAGTTGGCATTGCAGACTTTCTGGCAATTTCAATCCACTCACTCTAAACAGAGTGAGACCCACATCCAAAGTTTGAGGTAGTAAGGGGCTTGATTTCAATCCACTCACTCTAAACAGAGTGAGACTAACAATCTCTGCTGCTTGCTTTTTATTAGTGGACATTTCAATCCACTCACTCTAAACAGAGTGAGACACATATTTTTGCTAAACCTTTTACTTTACACTATATTTCAATCCACTCACTCTAAACAGAGTGAGACTGTCAGCCCAGAGTTTGAAACAGTCCAACTAGGAATTTCAATCCACTCACTCTAAACAGAGTGAGACTTAAATAATGCGATAACATTTGATACCTTTGACATTTCAATCCACTCACTCTAAACAGAGTGAGACAAATATTTTCAATATTAGCGTTATTGCCTAAGTGTTATTTCAATCCACTCACTCTAAACAGAGTGAGACTGGTATGGCAACCCCTTTTTTGACAAAATTTATAAGGTGTCGTTCCTTTTATCATGTTATCCGATTGCCCTTGACAGCGAGCCTCCCCGTCTGTGAGTTTTCACGATCAGCTTCCCAGCTTTAAAAAGTCAGGATCGTTTCCGTGACGGTATCACAGACGGGCTCACTATCAA
>NZ_NGKC01000014.1 GCF_003987655.1 Vagococcus acidifermentans
ATTGGAAGCGTATCTTCCGTGGTCAAAACAAAGTCAACAAACGTGTCGCTAAACCCTATAGAAAAGAGCGCCAGATAAGTTGGATGGTTTTCTATGAAAATCATACCTTATCTGACGCTATTTGTGCACCCGTGTGATTATTACCCGCTTACCAATGCTTACCTTGGGCAGAGGAAGTTCAACAACTTTGCCGGGCAACATATACTTTTGATAAACAGTAAATAGCCTGACTCTAGTATAAAGGTCAGGCTATTTGGTGTGTAGGCACTGTTTTACCGGGCGCTTACGTCCCGAAATCAAGTTGAGCTTCAGCAGGAGGATGTTCAAGACGTTCAAAACCTAAATCTTCATTAGCACTATCAACATGAGTGGCTTTCCAATCTTGAATAAACACACAGACCGTACGATACGAACCTTTAAAACCCAGTTCTTTTAATTCTTCAAAAAGGAAAAGTCTCGTTCGTCTCTTTTTTCTTGGAAGCTTGGCATCTTCTGTGAGCCAAAGGCTCACAATCTCTCCCCATTTTTCATCATACATCATCCCAGACTTCTTTTTTAGTTTGGGTTTGGGAACAACGGACTCATCGGCATAGCGTTTAGCAGTTCGCCAGTTGATTCCTAATTCTTTTCGAATATGGTTGATAGATTTATCGTGATTATTTCTCAAATTTTTGATAGTATTAATGTCAGCCATTAAAAGCATACCTTTCTTACCTCCAGTTACAGTGTCGAAACTATAACTTTAGAGGATTTTCAGGGTGTTTTCAATGGCCTTTTTTTGTTTCAGCCATTGGCAAAGTTGTGTACTTTTCCTTTGCAACTTTGTGTACTTTTATTCTGCCATAAACATTCAAGTACTTTTTCAAGCAATTCGATTATTGCCTCTGTTCCTTTACGCTGAGCTTGTGCTTTTCGTTTGCCAGAGTTTGATCGCTAATCCGTCTTTTTTGCGCTCGTCACTGGTCAATGTACGAAAATAGGCTGCCACTTTCTGACTGACGATCAATAAAAATTTTTGCCAGTTGATGCGGGCGTCATTCATCAGATTTCGGAAAGTCTTATCTGAAAAAGCAAGCTTGTCCCGATTCTGCAGGTAATCACGATACGCAAAGTGATGGAAAAAAATTACACTAATCAGACATCAAAACAGTATCTTGAAATAAAAAACTTTTACTTTTTAGAAGTTGGTTTTTCTGGCAACATTTGATAATTTAAACGTCGCATAAAAATGTTGAATAGTTGATGTCAAAGCCTCTGAATGTGTGTCATTTTGTGTAAAATGTTCATGGCATTATTGCTTCCTTTAACGATTAGATGTCTGTATCTAAATTGTATCAAGAATGTCGCATTTATGCTTTTCTGACGTCTAAAGTCCAGTTATATCAAGAAATTGAGGATAATTTTCAAGCTTCAAGTTTTAGATACTGAGAAGAAATACTCTATACCTCCCGTATCCTAAAATTAGGGTAGAAAACTCACCCCTAGTATGAGACTGATATTTTAATTAAGATACTACAATTTTGAGTTTTTCTTATTAATAAAATATGGAGGCTGTTTTTTTGTTTCAACAAAAATTTTACCGATGTATTCCCCTAAAATTCCTATTGAAATCAATTGGATGCCGCCCAAAATCAGAATAACAATCATTAAACTTGAATATCCTGGCACATCAGCTGTTTTGCCAGAAAGTGCGCGAACAAAAGTATAAATAAAATAGAAAAAAGCTGGTATCAGCATTAAAAATCCTGCGTAAATTGCTAGCTTCAAAGGTTTTACAGATGATGAAGTAATCCCATCTAATGCTAGCTTAAATAAATCCTTGAACGTCCATTTGGTTTCTCCACTAAAACGTTCATTAGCTATAAAATCAATTGAAACTTTTTTATAACCTATCAAATTGTATAACCCTTTAGTATAACGTTCTTTATCACGTATTGCAATTAGAGCATTAATACATTCTCGATCGAGTAGCCTAAAATCCCCAATGCCATTTTCTATCTTTGTTTGTGAAATAAATGATAATAATTTATAGTAAATTTGAGATAATTTAATTTTAAGCCAGGGTTCTTTTTTTCTAACAACTCTACGACCATATACATCTTGATAACCAAGTTCCCAGAGTTCCACCATTTTAGAAATAAGCTCTGGAGGATGCTGTAGATCAGAATCCATTATTACAGCCGCATCACCTGAACAATGATCTAAACCTGCCAACATCGCTATCTCCTTACCATAATTCTTGGATAAATCGATAACTTTAACACGTTCATCTCTTCTGCCTAATTCCTGCATTTTACTTAATGTATTATCTTTACTTCCATCATTAACAAAAACAATTTCATAAGTATAGCCAGACAAATCTTTCTGCCAAACCTTTGTTAATTCAGTATACAAAGCTTGAATATTATCTTCCTCCGAATACGCCGGAACACATATACTAATTTTTTTCATCATTCATATCTCCTATTCTTTCGCAATATAATAGCATTATGAATAACCTAAAATGAAGTACATTCTGGTTTCAAGTTTTCTTATATCCTCTATCCTTATCAGTCAATATACTCCCAATTAATATTAGTGTATATTTTCTTACATTATTCATCAAAAATCCCTGTTATACTTTTAAATCCCCAATACCTAGCTGTATAAGAATTCGGAGATTTGTTAGGATCAGATCGTAAATCCACTAATCCATGTAAAGCATTATGTGTATTCTTAGGGAAAATAACTTTAACAGAAATATCCTCTTTACCTTCATCATACATCCGCATAAAATAAGCAATTCTTTCATCCCACAAATTATAAGTTCTCTTGATATCTACAAAAGCATCAATAAAGCTGTGAGAAAAGAAAATGGTGCAGATGAGTATTGTGGTTAATAAAAATCTTTTTTGCATGACATGATTTTTAACCGCCAAATTACCAATACTCAAAACTGCAATAAGCATCAATGAATAGGCTCCAAATTTTGCTCTATCTGGAAAATAAGTAGGTAATGCCATAGCCATATACGACGCCAACGCTCCTGTAAAAAATATACATGGTTCTATTGTCATGTTTTTCAACAATTCACTTTTCAAATTTCCGTTTATAACTAAAACAAACAAAATACAAAATATTACAATAAAAATACCAAAATCTTCAATCAGTCCTCCAATCACGTACCATATTCTATTTATTAAAGGCGAAGAAGCAATCATGTCTGCTCTAACACGATTGGAAGGCGCTCCTATCATCAGTATAAACCCAATAACAGCTGATATAATCCCAATTATAGACCAAGTAGGTATCTTTATTCCTCGACACTTCCAAATACACAAGAATAAAATTAACATGAGAATTAAAGCACCTGAAGTATTTTCATTAGTCCAACCTCCTAAAAAAGTTAAAACAGGTGTGATAAATGCAACCCATTTTTTTGATGTTCCTTTATAAAGTCGATAAGGGAGCATACTAGTTAAAATTATACATGCTCCCCACAAATAATTTGTAGATCCATCTAACCACAGCATTGTTTGTCCAAATGCTGGTATAAGAAACCATATTAAAAAACTAACCACCATGAATAGATAAGGACTGTATTTTAGTCTTCCCTGTATATGCCACAATAACAAGAAAACATATATAACTAAAACAAATGTATTAACAACATTAAACACGTCTTTCCCTAACAAAATAAACAATTGCGCCATAAAATGAACTACAATTCGACCATTTTGTATAAAGTAATGATTATATTGAGAAATAAAAATATCCGAAATACTCCGAACTCTCTCTTCGGTTCCAAAAATAAACGCATAGTTAAAATCATCCACTAAAAGCGGAGTATAATGGTTTAGTAAATAAAAAAAACATATAACAACAATAATTGGTAAAATTTTTGTAAGCTTTTTCCTAGTTAAATTCATTTTTCTATCAACTCACTAATTTTTATTTTCAATATATTTATACAAAGTTTTTAAAGCTTCTTCATTGTACTTAACAACATCAAAATCTTTATTGAAGATAATCTCATGATTTAAATATTTTCCCATTCCAACACAAAGCCCTTCAACTGAGTTCTCAACAATATAGCCATAAGAGTTCCCTAAAACTGACCTGTTACCTGGTATATCTGTCGCAATGATATCTTTTCCTAAAGCTAGGCTTTCCAACAAAGTCATAGGTTGACCTTCATGGTTAGAAGAAAACACAAAACAATCGCACCTATCTAAAAGTTCAAATACACTGTCCGTTTGACCGACGAAAGTAACATGTCTCTCTAAGGATAACATGTTTGTAATATTTTTAAGTTTATTCTCCAAAACTCCGGATCCTACAATATAAAGATGCATTTTTTTCTTAGGAAACTTGTTTACAAGTTTTGCAAATGCCATCAATAATTTTTCTTGATCTTTCTCCGGTGATAATCTACCTATATTAATAAAATTGATTTCGTCTTCTTTAATAGGTTTGACAGCCTTTATTTGGAGCATTCCACCGTTAACTGTATCCTCTAAAGCCATCAACTCATTCTCATTGACTTTTATATTGTGTAACTTTGGATTTTTTCTGTGTTCAAACAGTTTATCAACATTCATAGCATTTGGTATATATACAAATTTATCCTTAGAAGTAATATGACTAAAGTTATTTTTGTTTATCTTTAACGTATTTTCACCTACTGAAGCAATGTAATTAAAATATTTATACAGTATAAACACTTTAGTTAGATTAAGTTCATGATTTTTCTTTCCGTTCACTACTTTTTTAGTTTCACTTAACATGTCACTATGTTGATATATTATTTTTTTAGGGACCGTCACCATAGAAAGTAAGAAACTCCAAAAAGGTACATAACCAGAAAAATCTATCACAACGTCTATAGTAACATCCCCAATAAGTCGCTTTAGTTCTCTGTCAAATAGAGTTTGATAAATAGAGAGTTTACTATCTTCAACTTCCTTTTTTCTAAAAAATCTATTATAGTAAATCCATTCTTTGTATGTGTGCTGTATATAGCCACTTCTGTACATTACAACTGTATTTTTATTTAATTTCCTGATATTGTCTTGAAATTCTTCACTGTTTTTCTTTGCATCAATAATAATCAAATTATATTTTTGATAATCAATACTATGTGACAAGTTTATTAATGATGCAGTAATCCCATTGTTAAGCATTCCACCGCCATACACAAGGATGTTTTTCCTTGTAGTATCTTTTATTCTAACTTTTTCTTCTAAAAATATTTTATTCACACAGTACTCAGTAACTCTCCCGTTCTCATGTGAACTAAATTTTTCTTTAAACTTTTTGTAAACACTAAGGTGTTTTTCGTTTAAATACTCTTTTGATTTAATACCATTAATAACTTCTTTAGCCGTTCTGTAAACTGGTCCAGGCAAATTATCTAAATCAAGATACACTCCTCGTTCTTCAATATACTGTTCTTTATCGTACATGTAATATATAACCGGACGATCTGTTACTAAAAAATCAAAGAAAATACTACTGTAGTCTGTGATTAAAATATCCACAAAATATAATAATTCATTAGTATCAATCCAGTTTGGAATTAATTGGACTGGCAAATCAGCATTTTTCAATTGCTCGTATATTAAAGTATGTGCTTTTACTATCAACGTCTGACTAGATTTTAAACCTTGAGAAATCTCAGCGATTTTAGGAACTATGTCGCTTAATATTTCTTGAACTTCACCGACCTCTCCTCGCCAAGTCGGTGCATACAGAACAATTTCTTTATCTAAGTCTATATGTAAATAATCTGTTAAAAAACCTTCTGTACGGATGCTCTTTTGCAAAGTGCTATCAATTCTTGGATATCCTTTTTCAATGACTTGCCCTTCAAAAATTTTTTCCATATCATGTGACGCAAGTAGCTTTTCAGTTGAAAACTCATTTGGAGATATGATATAGTTTGCTTTTAAAAAATTTCTTTGAAGGTTAGCATGTTGAAACACTTTCCCCCCCATATCCTTTCCCAACGTTTTCAAAGGTGTACCATGCCATGTATTAATATAAATTTGTTCATCTTTCTTAATAAAATATTCTGGGAAACTAACACTATTAATCAAATATTTACTAGAAGATAGGTACTTAAAATATTCCTTAGTGTGTGTGTTAATAAATTTAACATTTTTATAGTGTTTGTAAAATTCATAATTTTGATTATTTTCCCGATCATTCAAAACCCAAATATGCTTGTACTCACTAAATTCTGGTTTTTCCATCAAATATTTAAAAAAAGCATACGGAGAATCATTCATTCCCTTGCCATGCATTGATTCATATAATATAGTTTTTTCATCTATATTATTTTTCTTAAATTGTTTCATATAGTTTACGCTATTTGCAAAATAAGTTTTTCCCATATTTCTAACATATGTCTTACCTACTCCAGCTAAATCCACTACTTATTCACTCCCATGTTAAATTTTAATAATTCGCATTAATATTCTTCTCACTACATAACCGCTTAACAAGTATTTAATTAAATATTTGATCATATATTTTTGGACAACTGGCTTTCCTATAGTAATTTTACACTAAATTTTTTTCACACTTTTGATTTCATTTTTAAGTGTCGCAAAGACTTGAATACATAGTCGGATAAAATAGTTTTTTGAAAAAACAGAAAACACCGTTCTTCTCATTTTAACATTTAAAAACAGTATCACAATGAATAAAGTATTTCTTATTTTTTATTTTCCCTATATAAGACAATGTGTTTTATAAAAAAATTGTTAGTCGCAAATTAGACAACAACATCCTCGGACATGATTGCTTTAAACAAATCACTTTGACTAAAACTTTCATGCACATCCTTTTTAGCAACTTTAACAAAGATATTATTCATCGTATTTATAACATTATTACAAAAAGTTAGATTATTTTTTTTATTTCTAAATATTCTTTCAGCCCAGTCTCTATTGAAAATAAAGGGGTATAATCTAACGATTTTAGTTTTGTAATATCTGCAAAAGAATTTTTAATATCTCCTTCTCTTTCTATCTCGTATTCAATTGGAATAGAATACGATGTAAGCTTTTCAAAAGTCTTAAGCAACTCATTAATAGAAATGAATTTTCCTGTTCCGACATTAAATACTTTACCCTTCGCATTATTGTGTTCCATTATTAATACCAGCGCTGCAATAACATCAGCAATGTAGACAAAATCCCTAGATTGTTCTCCATCACCAAATACCTTAAACTTAGCTTCTTTTCCTGATTTTTTCTTAGCAAATTGATTGGTTATAATCGATATGACACCAGAGTATGGAGAATTAGGGTTTTGATTTGGACCATATACGTTGAAAAATCTAACTGCCGATGTTGGAATATTGTATAAATTATTATACGCAAGAACATATCTTTCAGCTGCAAACTTATCTATTGCATAAGGGGTTAGTGGACGGATAACTGACTCTTCATTTTTTGGAAGGGTCGGCTCATCTCCGTACACTGCCGCAGATGAAGCAAAGATTAATCTTTTTAATTTAGGATTAAACTTTCTAACTAATTCCAATAAATTCAAAACACTCTCAAAATTGACCTGATGAGTTTCTATTGGCCGTTCAACCGAATCAGCAACACTCGCTATAGCCGCCAAATGAAATATATACTCAAATTCTACGTCCTTTATAACTCGCTGCATTAATATTTTATCCGTAACAGAACCATTAATAAAAGTTACATTATCGTTTATATCAATATTTTCTAATTTGCCCATTGATAAATCATCAATAATAGTTATATGATTGTCTATTGACAGATGATTACATAAACTAGAACCAATAAACCCAGCTCCACCTGTAATTAAAATATTCATATTCATTCCTCACTTATATAATATACTTAGGCTATATTCTTGAAAGGCACAGCTACCCTATTACATCGCATAATCAAAATTACAAAAAACAAATATTTCTAACGATGCAACTCATACAGTTGTTCCCATGCGTTATTTTAACACTACATTATAAAACTGTTTCATAGCTTTTTGATTGTAATTTTGTGCATCAAAGGTTATAAATGTCAGAGTTCTCACAGCTACCTGAACCATAGCATTCAAGACCCCATCCAAATCATTTGTTTCAGTCAACAACCCAAACTTGCCATCCTCCAGCAGATGACGACAAGCTGGAATATCTGTCGAAATAATTTTAAGACCTAAAGTCATCGACTCCAGCAATGCCATCGGTTGTCCCTCATATTGAGAGGTCAGTACGAAAACGTCACATTTTTTCATAAAACTAAACGGATTATCGATCTGCCCCAACAAATGAACCCTATCAGATACGCCTGATGAAGCTATCTGTTTAACCAGCGCTTCCTTCTCCGGTCCGCTTCCAATAATATAAAGCTGTCCGATTCTATGTGCAGCATAAAACGCCGCAAATGCCTCTACAAGTAGCCCTTGATTTTTTTCCGGAGACAAGCGGCCCATCGTTACAAATTTAATTTCTTCTGTCGTTGGAAATGGGATATATTCTTTCTCCTTATTAAACACCCCCCTCTCAGTGCTCGGTCTGACAGAACTGCTGGACACCCAGACACTGCTGCCGTCAACGTCTATCTGAATAAATTCACGGTTGAGTGTTGTGACTATTTTTGAATAAACTTGCACATCCTGTGATATCGTTATGGTTATGAAGTTGTTATCCAAAATATCTGAGAACTCCTTGAAGACTTTTACCTGTGGATACACTGCTTGGACAACATATGAGCACTGCTCTTGCAGAAAAATACTTTCTTTAACCACTTCGTCTATCACTTTAACATATTTTGCATCTATCAAAAAATCTTGATTAAGAGCATCACGGAGTTTATAAATTTTCTGACCGCAGCTTTCCTGATAAATCTCAGCTAGAAAAATACTGCTGTCTCTATCTGGAACGGATGCTCCCGCATGAGTTGCTGATGCTAATCTAAACGCCTCTTTTTTTTCCACCGTCACAAACTTATTGACTTTTTTTATCAGTGTAGTTCTTTTTGACAGATTTTCATAGACACTTCTTTTTTGGAGTTTACTGGAAATTACTGCTAAACGACGCAGACATTTAACAGAAAAGGGAACGTCACCGGCAGTTGAAGACACGTTCAACCGTTGTGACGGACGAAACTCATTTAACGGCAGCCACCCCAACTCAATGCCGTCCACTACAATCAAGACACTTGTGTCACTTGTCGTTGTAACAATTTGTTTGATTTCAACATAAATATTTCTTAGATCAGCGGCTGATGATTTAAGATATGTGCCAGGCAAACTCAGCGGCTGTGAATACAAAAAACTTTCTTTCGTTGTGGCGATTTTTCCAAATAAAGATACTGTCTCTTTCTTTATCACTTCATCAGGCAACTCTTTGACTGCTTTAGAGTCTATCCAGCCAATATATTGATCGGATTGACTAATTTTATAATAGACGCACTCTTCTATCGTTACCTTTCCTACACCTAAAACTTCCTTTGATTTATCTAAAGAAAGCTTCATCTGACGGGCAGAACTGTCATCTGGACGCTTATTCCAAACAGTCACGTCATCTGCAAGCAGCAAGCCTCTAAATTGACTAGCTGAGCTTTCCACAGTCTTTTCCCGGTTGCTTACAGCTGCAGTTTCTGTTCCCACAATCCGTTCTATATCCACAGTGTTAGGAGAAAAATCAAATTTCTCCTGCGGGAGATAATGCGCTAATTTCGAGCTATTCACTTCCATCGTTGATTTGGAAACAGAGATAACTTTATCAAACAAGTGATACACGCTGAATAGTCCTGTTAAATTCATTTTGTGGATTTTTTTCCCATTGACAACACGTTGCGCATCAGCAGACATATCACTGTGCATATAGCAGAATCTTCTGTCTGCAGCAGCTCCAAGAATGATTTTTGCCCAATGCAGACTATAACCGCTAAAATCAATCGCGGCATCAAAATCATTGTTGCCAAGAAGACGTCGGGCTTCTCTTTGATAGATGTTCGCAGGAAATAAATGTTCATTCCATTTTTTCATGCCAAACATATGAAAATACAAATCCCTGTACGCTTCCGACATTGTAAAGTCGGGCTGCCCAAATCTAAACAGCATATGAACACTTTGAGGCAGTTTTTTTATATTTTCAATTTGCTCTTTCGAACGCGCTGAATCCATCAAACAAATTATTTCATATTTGTCTTTGTCAATATTTTTAACAAGATTAATAAAACTGCTTGTAATACCATTGTTGCGCATGCCGCCGGGATAAAACAGAAGCCGTTTCTTCTCACTACGATTTTTGACAACTGTTATTTCATGCTGCTGCTCTTTATCAAATATATAACTTATGTAACGTTCTGTCGTTCTCCCGTCATCATAAGGTACGAACCGCTGCTTGAAGCGCTCATACTTCTCTTGTGTTTCTTTTCCAACTGTATCCAAATGAGTCAGATAATCTGACAGCTCTTTCACGGTAAATGCCACCGGACCCGGAAGTTCTTCATACTCAAAGTACTTGCCTCGTTCTTCCGAATACAAATCATCATCCCAGCAATAAAAAATGATAGGTTTGTCAGTAACTAAAAAATCAAAGAAGATACTTGAATAATCTGTAATCAGCACATCTACAATGCCCAACAGCTTATTCGTATCAATCACGTCAGGTATTAAATAAGGCACTAATGGCTCGTAACGTTTCGCCTGTTTATATAAAAACGGATGAACTTTTACTAATATCGAATATGTATCGCCATGCACTTTTTTTAAATAGGACATCTCAGCGTGAATTTGTGCCAAATCATTTCTGGCACTGCTTAGATTTGTGCCTTTCCAAGTTGGCGTATACAGTAGTATTTTTTTGGCCGTATCCAGCCTTAGGTCAAACATTTTTAATTGCTGAAGCAATGCTTCTTTCGAGCACTTGAATGTCTGGTCTATCCGCGGGTAACCCCCTTCTAAAACCTCTCCCTGATACATTCCACGTAAACGGTAACTGTCAAGAAACATATTCGTTGTATGTTCATTTGGACTTATCAAGTATTTGGTACTGCAAAAATTGCGGACCACATTTTGCGCACCGGATGGACTGCCTGGAATATCGAAGCCCATTGTTTTTAAAGGCGTGCCATGCCAAGTGTTAATATATATCTGTTCTTTTTTTGCAATAAAGAAAGGTTGAAAGGTTGCATTATTAATCAAATACTCAGCAGAAGCCAACCATTTCAAATACTCTTTCGAATTTCGCTCCACGAATATCACGTTGTCATGATGACGATATGGGGCAATGATTTTTTCCAGTTCTGGACTTTTGACGATACTCCATATATGCGTGTATTTTTTTTCAGAGTCAGTCTCAAGCAAATACTCAAAAATCGCCAGCGGTGAATCGGTCAATGATTGACCATCCCGGCTTTCATATAAAATCGTATGTTTTTCAACAGAGCATTTTTTATAGCACGTTGTATACTGCTGTATAAGTTTACCATTTGTCGTCAGCAATGGCCGATATGCTGGTGCAAATAATCTATTTAAACTGTTTAAAATACCCATATTCAATATCCCTTCTTCATCTCGTCTTGACACCTAAAGCTTGGTTTCGATTATTTGTCCAATCAATTGAGTGGTCCTCTCTATCATTTCAAAACAAAACTTATGCTTGAATTCACGATAGTTTGGCAGTAAAAGCTGGTTTTTATCCGTTAAGAATAGATTGATCAGCTGCTCTAATTCAGTATTCGTTTCAATAATAACCCCCGGCAGTTCCTGATCAATATCAAAATAAAACCCGCGTAACTCCTGTTCATATTTCTGCCGGTCGGGTAAGTAGAAAATCATAGGACGTTCAGTCAGGGCAAAATCAAACATCGCGGATGAATAATCAGTTATCAGCAAATCGGATATCAACAATAAGTCGCTCATATCAATGCCACGTGACATATCCATGATACAATCGCCGTATTGTTTAAAATCAATTTCAGATGCAACAAGGTAGTGCATTCTTACTAACAAAACTATCTTATTGCCAAATAATTCCGCAAACCGTTTAAAATCCAAATTATGTGAAAAACTGTACTGACCAGCTTTTTGCGCGTCGGTTTCGCGCCATGTCGGAGCATACAAAATCACTTGTTTGTCAAGAGGTACATGTAGTTTTTGTTTTATTCCTTGTATAAAATCATCATCGGATTTGTACTTCAACAGCTGGTCATTTCTTGGGTAACCTGTTTCCAGTATATCACCCGCATAATCAAATGCTCTCCTAAAAATGTCGGTACTGTATGTATTTGGGGAAACAAGGACATCCCAACGTGAAGACTCGTCGGATATTTCTTGATAATAACCTTCTCGTGTGTATCCCGGAATATGAACATCTTCAATATCCCGTCCAATTTTTTTTAACGGTGTCCCATGCCAAGTCTGGATGTAGGTTATTCCTTCAGGTTTATACAGCCAAATCGGTGTTCTAGTATTAATCACCCATGCAGTCGCCCGTGGCATGGTTAAAAACCAGCGCAGCGAGAATCTTCGCACAAAATCGACTTGCTCTTCTTCAAAGGCAGCTTCATATCCCTTAGTCACTCCCCATATAAGGCGATAGGATGGGAAATGTTGCTTCATGTAGACGTAAACAGCTTTCGGATTATCACTATACTGCTTACCATGAAAACTCTCAAAATAAACTAACTGTTTATCTTGAGAGTGTCCGAAAAGTTTAAATAACAAGTAAACGATTGATTGTACTAGTTTTTTCATGGTTTCTTCCTCATTGTTTTAAATAAAATCGACAAACCTTGCACGGAACTTCATGTGTACATGCGAACCAATACAAAGCAATAAAAACACTAGTAACCAGAAAAACGCGGTTTGCGTACCTTTCTGCCAAAACCACTGTTTGGAAAGGAATGAATCCCTAAAACCAGTGATAATATAGTAAATAGGATTCAACTCTAGAATTCTAGCGGCCCAAGCAAACCGGTCGCCTTTTACAAAATTGTTGACATCCATGATAGAACCGGATAAATAAAACAGCAGGCGGAGAACAGACTGCAACATGATATGATAATCCCTCACCAATATTGTGATGGTCGAATTCAAAATGCCAAAAGCAAACAAAAAGGCTATCATACAGAAAAAATAATAAAAATATTGTAGCCAATATATGGTTGGCATCACACCAAACCCGAGCATTGCCACAAGCAGAACGAGCATCATCCACCGATAGCTGACAAAGTTACTGGCCATATTCACAGTTGGCAGGATACTGACAGGAAATTTCATCTTTGATACCATGCCGACTTGCTTGTAAATACTGTTAGAACCGCCCAGTATTGAACTGTTGATGAAAAACCAGGCGATGATGCCAATCAGCATCCAAATAATAAACGGCACGCCGTCAACTTCCTGACCTCGTCTCACACCAATACCAAACACCAAATAATATATCCCGATCTGAATCGCAGGGTTTAGAAACTGCCAGATAAGACCAAGATAGTGACTTTGATAGGTTGCTTTTTCTTCGTATTTGGAAATTCTGGTAATGATCCCAAAATTTTTAAACTGTTCGAGTAAAATTGTTTTTACATCATTCACGTTCGCTACTCTCCCTTTGCTTTCTTTCCCTGACGCCGATGCCAGGACACAGCCTTGATCACAAACCAAGGCAATTGGATGATCCGGTAAAGTCGTTTGGGATTGCTCAATGAGCGGTACAGCCACTCCAGATTGTGGCGGATATAAAAATCCGGTGCCCGCTTGACCATGCCGCTCAGCACATCGAAACTGCCGCCCACTGTCTGATAAATGCAGCAGTCAAGCTGCTGATAATGCTGCGCCAGCCACAGCTCCTGTTTGGGCGAACCAAGCGCAACGAACAGCATGTGCGCCCCGCTCCGGTTAATTTGCGCAATCAGCGCCTCATCAGACACAGCCGTATACCCGTCTTGAGTACCGGCAATTCTCAGCCGCGGATATCGTTTTGAGATGTTGACAGCAGCTTTTTCTACCACCTCAGGTTTGGCGCCGTATAAAAAGATAGCCAGTCCGCTTTGGTTGGCATACTCAAGCAATGCCGTCATCACGTCAATTCCAGCCACACGCTCATGAATATCACCGTCAGTCAGCTTGGATACTTTGACGAGGCCGATGCCATCAGGAAAACGGTGCGTCGATGTTTTAATGTATTCTTTCACTTGCGTATCTTTATCTGCCATCAAAACAATTTGCGGATTGACGCTGGTCAAAAGCATTTTATCGTTATTTTCCAAATAGACCGGCACATCTGATAAAATATCAGTCAATGATATCCGGTCAACCGGTACGTCCAGAATGTATTCTACTTTCTTCATATCATACCATCCATTAATTGATGCACATAGGTGACAAAGCGTGCCGTAGCTGCTCCGTCATTGTATGTATTCCACAGCCGGTTGAACTGTTCTTGATTCGTCGGTACGTGGGTTTTAACGGCTGCAATCAGCTCCTCAGTCGTTGCCACTACCGGCCCGTTCAACAGTTCAGTCAAATGCGGCTGGAGTCCCGTCTTTTCTTCATATTGTTCTCTATCATACCAAAAATATATCACAGACGCACGTTGTTTCAACAATGTGTAGTCAAAGACAACGGACGAATAATCCGTAATAAGCAAATCAGCCGTCTCCAACAGCTGTGCTGTCGGCTGCAGGTGGCCGTCCCACGACACAAACGGCGTGTGCGGCACTTTGTCTGCCAGCTTCTGCACGTGCGGATGCAGTCTGACGATCAGCCGGTAGCTATCTCCCAGTTCTTTCGCCATTTTTGGGATATCAAGAAGCGGCAGCTCAGTCTGGCCTTCCCGGTATGTCGGTGTATAAACAATAACTTTTTTGTGGTCGGCAGTTTGGTCTTGCTGCTCTGTCTGCGCCTTGCGCAACTGTACAAACTGGTCTGTTCGCGGCAGCCCGAAATAGAGCATCTGTTCTTCGCGAGCGCCGTAGCTGCGTTGAAAGACGTCAGCCATTTGTTTGGAGGCAACGACATAATAATCAAATGATTGGTAAACAGACGTGAAACGTGCCAAGTCTTTTTTAGTCCGGTGTTTCAGCTGTCTATCCTCATAGCCGAATGTTTTGATAGCGCCTGTTGCATGCCAAATCTGCACAAATACCGCATCAGAATGTTTTTGCAAATACCCCAGAAACGGAAAGTAATTATCGCAAATGACCACACGGCTGCGCGTCATCAGCGGCACGCACTGCCAGAAAAAAACGAACGGATTGTCCAGAGGCAGTATACTGACCTGCTGTTTGGCCAAAGCCTCAGCTTCTTGCCGGCAATCAGACGTGTACATCACTGTTACCGGATAATCGCGGTGCAGTGCTTCAATCAGTCCTTGATTATTTGAAGGAAAGCTCATCAAATAAACAATCTCTTTTGATAACTTGTCACGGACGGCTCGCCTCGAAACAAACCGGACCAGTTGGCTGTAACAGGCTTTTGCCGCTTGTTTCAGCCATTCCATAAAGTATACCTGTCGGCTGCGCTGTCCAAGGAAGATGCGCGCTCAGCGGATGGCATCACATGCTCGCTGGAAAACAAACGGGCCGGATTCTGAATGATGGATTTAAACGATTTGTTGGTGACGTGCAGCGTACCGAAAAACATCAGCAGAATAGTCGCCGCGACTACCATCATTTTGGTCAGGCCGGACATTTTACCGATTGACGGCCCTTGCAGCACACTCTCGTCAAATCCTTGCGCCAGTGCTTTGGCACGCAAATCTTCTTCAGAAAATTCCCGCTGCTGCCGTTTGTATTCATCCTGATATTCCTGCTTTTCTTTGGCCGAGAGCTTGCGGAACCATTGAATAAATTCCTGATAGTGGGCGACTACTTCTTCCATTTCGCCAAACTCCCGCATTTCCCCGTAATGCATCCAGATAACTTTGTCACAAACCGTTTTGATTTGCGGCAGCGAATGTGAAACAAAGAAAATCGTCTTGCCCTGTTCCTTAAATTCCAGAATACGGTCCACACACTTCTGATAAAACGTGTCGTCCCCCACTGACAGCGCCTCGTCAATAATCAAGACATCGGGATTATGATGGACTGCAATGGCAAATCCGAGACGGGAACGCATCCCACTGGAATAATTTTTTACAGGCTGGTCAATGAAATCACCCAAGTCGGCAAAACTGATAATGTCGTCCATCAAGTCATCGATTTGTTCATTGGTGAAGCCGCTCATCAAACATTTCAAACGGATGTTTTCAATTCCTGTCAGCTGTGGTTTCAGCCCTGCACCGATGGCGATAATCGACGTTTCGCCGTTAATCATCATGTCGCCGGTCGTCTGCGGAATGATACCGGCCAAAATGTTGGAGATGGTTGATTTGCCCGAACCGTTGATGCCGATCAGGCCGATCGCTTCGCCGGATTTCACTTCGACTGAAATCCCTTTAACACCCCAGAAATGCGGAATGTTTTTTTGAGAAAAACGAAACAGTGCTTTGATTTTGTCAGATTTACGCTTATACAAATCGTACTCTTTTGTGATTAAAGAGAGCCTTACTTTAATATCTTGTCTGTTTTGATTCAAACCTGTTCACCTGTCTTTTCTTAATAGAAACCTCATAGAGATTTTACACTATCAGCAACAATTTATCAAAATTTCTTATTATTGTTTAAGGTTTTTTATGAAATGAAGAGACCAAAAATTGCTTCTTGGTCTCTTCAATAATTTTCAATTACCATGCCGTCTTGAGGGTAAGTTTTCGGCGACACTAACCCGTTTGAAACAAATTCATAGCCCGGTTCATCCCGTTCGTCTTTTTCGTCCAGTCCCAAAGACACCCGGAATTTATGGGAAATATACGCTAAGCTGTCTTCGTGGAGGCCGACCATACTGACTGTTTCGCCGTAACCGTAGTAGTCAAAACTCATCCAAGAAAACATGTAAGAATCAAACGTGTAGCTTTTAGTCAAGGCAGAGGAGGCTAAACTCAGAATGTCGCCCATCGGCATATCTGTTTCGATATGGCCGTCCAGCGCCTGCAGGATACTTTTGTATTTCGAAATCGTCCCTATCTGCATCGCTTTTTTGGCCACTGCCTGAACGACCTGCTGCTGTCTGCCGCCGCGTTCGATGTCATTGTCTATTTTTCGTGTTCTGGCGAAAGCCAGTGCTTCTTCGCCGTCAAGCGTCTGTTTGCCCTTTTTCAAATTAACCGTCACTTTGTCTTGGGCATTCATCTCTTTTAAGTCAAACGGCACATCGATTTCAATGCCGTCCAGTGCATCGACTATATTTTCAAACGCCTGAAAATCCAGTGTGAGGTAATAATTAATCGGAACAGCCAGCAGCTCCTCTACCGCTTGGATCGACGCATCCACCCCGCCATAGGCATAGGCCGCATTGATTTTGTCGTAACCCATAAATGCTTCGGTTTCAATATACGTGTACGTATCTCGCGGAATACTCGTCATGCTGATGACCGCATCATCCGGGTTGACACTCAGAAGCAGCATCGAATCCGTCCGGGTCGTCTCCAGCCCGCGTTCTTCATTATTATCCACACCAAGAACCAGAACGGAAATCGGTTCTTTCATGACATCGATTTGTTCATTTTCATAACTGTTGGCTCGCGGTTTGTACGACGCATTCAACAAATTATTCGTGTCAATCAGCATCTTGGCCCCGTAAAATACCCCGCCAAGCAGAACAACCAGGACCAAGCTCAGCATAATCTTCCCCAGCGTCAGCAGAATGCCTTTCGGTTTTTTCTTTTTATTGGCTCTCAGCTGCGCTCTTGTGATAAACTCTTGCGGATTAGTATCATTCACTCTCTTTACTCCTATCCAACGTTATACCTCAATATTATAGCATAGGCGCCACTTTAAAAGTTATGAAATCGGAAATTTTCAAAAAAACTAAAGATTTATGAGTTAAATTATTCAATGTCTTGATTGGAATCACTGTAAATGTCATGTATAATGGATTCTGATATATGAAAGTAGGGTTTTAACTATGAGCTTTATAACACAAGTTGCCATCCGCTTGATACTGACAGTGATCATGGCGTTTTTTCTCACACCGCTGATAAGAAAACTGGCGTTTGCCATCAATGCGGTAGACTACCCTAATAACAGACGAATCAACACTGAGCCCATGCCGACAGCTGGCGGCTTGGTCATTTTTGTGACGTTTTGTTTTTCCTCGCTGATTATTTTTAAAGATATCATTCCTTTCAGTTATGCAATGAAAATCATTGTCCCGACAGCGATTATCGTCGTAACCGGACTGATTGATGATATCAGCGAGCTGTCTCCTAAAGGCAAGCTGTTCGGTATAATACTTGCGTCCCTTTATGTTTACTTCATTGCAGACATTTCCATGACCTCCATCACCTTGCCTTATTTCGGGCTGGTTCCGTTGGGCTGGTTAAGTTTTCCAGTCACATTGTTATGGATTGCCGCACTAACAAATGCCATCAACTTGATTGACGGACTCGACGGTCTGGCATCAGGCGTGTCCATCATCGCCCTTGCAACTATCGGGATTGTCGGTTATGTGGCAGCCACTGCCGGCAGAGTGAACATTCAGGTCCCGCTGGAAATTTTTGTGCTGCTTGCCAGCACGGTCGGCTTTTTCCCGTTTAATTTTTATCCGGCAAAACAATTTCTCGGCGATACCGGGGCATTGATGCTGGGCTTTATGATTGCCATTTTTTCACTGCAAGGATTGAAAAATGCCACATTCATCTCGTTGATTACACCGCTGATTATTTTAGGGGTACCCATCACAGATACCGTGTTTGCGATTATCCGCCGTCTTCTCAACAAGCGGCCGATTTCCTCTGCAGACAAAATGCACCTGCACCACCGGCTGCTGTCGTTAGGGTTCACCCACCGCGGAGCCGTATTGATGATTTATGCGCTGGCAATTATTTTTTCAATAATTTCACTGCTCTACATCGTCACTGGCACATGGGCAACCATCCTGTTGACGATTGCCTGTCTCTTCGGTGTGGAATTACTGATAGAAACCATCGGGCTGGCAGGAAACGGCAAGCAGCCGCTGCTGGATATGTTCAAGTTTATCGGCAACCGTGCTTACCGCAACAAAAAAATGAACAAGAAAAAAAACACCGACTGATTGTAGTTATGCAAGACGAAAGTTCCTGCTAACGGTCGGTGTTTTTTTCTTTTCTATCTTCCAACTTACTTCTGACATATTTGCTGACACCCAAATCCCGCGGACGGATGCGCACGTACAGCAATTGCGCGGTCACCACATTAATCACGCCGCCGACAATAATCAACGTTGAAGCGATGTTCAGCCAGATGATAAACACAATCACTGACCCGATGATGCCGTAACTGGTAATACTTTGGGAAAAATAATGAATGTACAGTCCGAAAAATTGCGTGACCACCATCCAGCTGATTGTTGTGAACACTGCACCCGGGACAACTGTCCGGAAAGGGACAAGCGTATTCGGTACAAAGTAGTATATCAGCAGTAAAATCACAAACAGGACAATCGCCGTGACCGGCCATTTCAACGTGCTGAACGTGTCCGATATTTCCATCGGCAACTGTAAAATCGGCAGCAGGTAATCCACGACCGTTTGCCCGAAACCGATAATCACGACTAACAGGACAACAATTAAAAGAAAGAGAATGACCCAGATTACTGACAGCAGCCGCGTAATCAAAAAATTTTTTTGCCTCGCCACGCCGTATATTTTGTCCAATGTCATCTGAATGGCGCTGATACTCCGGCTGACCGCCCAGAAAGTACCGATGGCCGAGACCGACAGCAAGCCGCTGTTGCTCTGGGTCAGCAGACTGACAATCGTCCCCTGCATCTTGTCATAAATATCTAGCGGCAGCATCTCCTTAATATAAATCAGAACTGTCTGCTCGCTGATTTGCAAGTAGGGAAGGACGTTCCCTACCATAATCAGCATCGGAAAGAAAGCAAACAGCAAGTAATACGTCACGATAACCGACGACGAGCGCACCTCTGCTTTGTTAATCGTGTGTACAAATAACTTGAGCTTCTCTTTCCATGACAGCTTTGGATTTGGTGATGTGCTGTTCACGGGCACCAGCTCCTTTTAAGCCTCTTGATCAGTTAAAATTCTTGGACCATCAGCCGTAATTGCAACAGTGTGTTCAAACTGGCAGCTTAAACCGCCGTCACGCGTACGCGCCGTCCAATTGTTATTGTCCATCTTCATCTGCCAAGTTCCTGTATTGACCATCGGCTCAATCGTAATCACCATGCCTTCTTTCAGACGCAAGCCTTTCCCCTTTTCGCCATAGTGGGGAACAGCCGGACTTTCATGGATGGTCGGGCCAATGCCGTGACCGACAAAATCGCGGACAACAGACAGACCTTCGCCCTCCACATAAGTCTGAATTGCATGACCGATGTCGCCGATACGATTGCCGGGCTGTGCCTGTTCAATTCCCAAATACAGTGATTTTTCAGTCACTTCCATCAAGTGGTCGATTTCCGGTGTCGACTGGCCGACAATATAAGCCCAACAAGAATCAGACATCGCACCCTTCAAATCAATACACATGTCTACTTTTATCAAATCACCGGACTTCAATTTTTTCTTTCGCGGAAAGCCATGGCAGATTTCATCATTGATGCTGCAGCAGGTCGCATACTTATACCCTTCATAACCAATTTGGGCTGCAATCCCGCCATTTTTTTGAATCATGTCATGCACAAATAATTCAATATCCCAGCTGGTGATACCCGGCTTGATAAACTCCCTCAGCGCTTTATGCACATTCGCCAGCAGCGCGCCGGACTCCGCCATCATTTCTATTTCTCTTTCTGACTTTAACGTAATCATAATTACTACAAGACTCCCTTCTCAGCATGTCTATTTTAGCATAACATCAGTGATAGTCCAATACTTGTGATTCAGTCAGAAAGATTGCTATTATTTCATCTTCTGATATAATTTTCATGTAAAAAAGGGAAGGATGATAACATGCCTCTTGTAAAAATTGTGTACGCCAGTTTAACCGGTAATACGGAAGAAATAGCTGATATTGTTGCTGAAGCTTTTGAAGACAACGGCTGTGAGGTAACCATCGATGAATGCACGCAAGTGGATGCGGCTGATTTTCTGGAAGCAGACTTGTGTGTCGTTGCCGCCTATACATACGATGACGGCCACTTGCCTGACGAAATCGTGGATTTCTATGAAGAATTGCAGGAATTGGATTTGTCCGGGAAAATAGCCGGTGTCGTCGGCTCAGGCGACTCTTTTTACGACTACTTCTGTAAATCCGTTGATGATTTCGAACAGGCTTTTGCCGCTGCCGGGGCACGCAAAGGTGCGGCCTCAGTCAAAGTGGAACTGGCCGCGGAAGAAGAAGACATCGTGCAGCTTGAAACATTCGCCAGCGACATGCTGCGGACCTTCCAAGCACAATAAAAAAACGTCTGGCACGGCAAACTCCGTGACCCAGACGTTTTTTTAAAAGGTCAGTTTAAATTCCTTGGCTTGTTTTAAATTATCAATGACACCTTGCATGATTGCCACAATTTCGTCTTTTGTCGGGTGAATCAATTCAGCCGACGACAGGGAAGCCAAGCCTGTGGCGACAATCCATGTCCCTGAGAACAAGGCGTCTTTCGTTTCATCCGGCAAATCCTTCAAGTTATCTTGTGCATTCACGAGTGTCATAAAATACTCACGGCTGAAGCGGTTGATTTCCTGACCGCCGGCATAGTCTTCGACATATAAAGAACGGTATAAGATTTTTTCCTCGACGGCGAAGTTGATATAATTCAGCACCAAATCAAGCACCGCATCGCCTGTCACGACTTTTGAAAATACATCGTCAGTTAAATACCTTTCTACTTTATCAAATAACGCCTTTTTTAATTCTTCCATATTCTTGAATTCCAGATAAATGGGCTGAGTCGAACTTTTCATCTTACTGGCAATATTTCTTGCTGTGAAACGTGAAAAACCTTCTGTGGCAACCACCTCGTACGCTGCGTTCAAAATGTGATCTCTGGTAATTGTTTTTTTTCTTGCCATGAGATCCACCTCACCTTCCATTTTAATATGTTGTTTTAGAAATTCGAAATAATTATTAACGACTCGTGATAGTCTTATTAATAAATAACTGTATTACGTTCATTGTATCATGAATAATTTGTAAAAAAAAGTTTCTTGTAATATTTTATCAAATTCTGTCAATTGTTTCGAAAAAAATCCTATGTTATTATATGTATAATCCATTTAAGACTAGGAGGTTTTTAGATGACTTTAGCAAACTTTAGTACATTATTGCAAAAATATGCGGAACTAATTGTAAAAACTGGAGTAAATGTTCAAAAATCCCATACGGTTGTTGTACAAGTTTCTGTCGACCAGCGGCAGCTGGCCCGTCTGATCGTAAAAGAAGCCTATCAGGCCGGCGCCAAACAAGTTCTTGTGCAGTGGAACGACGATATTATCAGCCGTGAATTTTATCTTCACGCGGACGACGACATTTTAACCACGATTCCCCAGTACCGCATTGATGAAACGCTTTATTGGATTGAAAATGATGCCAGTCGGATCAGTGTTGTGTCGCAAAATCCTGATGCACTGGCCGGTGTCGACACGCAGCGAGTCGCTGCCTATCAGGCTGCGGCGGGAAAAGCACTGGTTGCTCTCCGTCAGACGACTCAGTCCAATAAAAACAGCTGGACTGTAGTTGCTGCCGCGGGACCGGAATGGGCGGCAAAAGTTTTCCCGGAATTGAGTGACAGTGACGCGCAAGTCGCCGCGTTGTGGGAAGCGATTTTCAATGCTGCTCGCGTGGATACGGATGACCCGATTGCTGCCTGGCAGGCACACGACCACACCCTGACTGCAAAAGCCGAATTGTTGAATCACGAACAGTTCGATGCGCTGCACTACCGAGCACCCGGTACCGATTTAATCGTCGGCTTGCCGAAAAACCATCGCTGGGAAGGCGGCGGCAGCACTAATTCGCGGGGGGAACGTTTCATGGCAAACATGCCGACGGAGGAAGTATTCACCGCGCCGGATGCCCGCCGAATCGACGGCACCGTTGTCAGCACAAAGCCCCTAAGCTATGCAGGCAGCACCATCTCCGGCATGTCCTTCACTTTCAAAGACGGAAAAGTGGTCGACGCTTCAGCCGAACAGGGGGAAGATGTCCTCAAGCACTTGCTGGCAATAGATGACGGGGCAAAGAGTCTCGGCGAAGTGGCCCTGGTGCCGCACCGCTCCCCGATTTCCCAGTCCGGCATCACCTTTTACAATACACTATTCGATGAAAATGCCTCAAACCATTTAGCTCTCGGGTCTGCCTATGCTTTCAGCATTGAAGGCGGAACGGAAATGACAGAAGAAGAGTTGGCAGACGCCGGCTTGAACCGCAGTCAGACCCATGTCGATTTCATGATCGGCTCAGAACTGATGGATATCGACGGAATCCGCCAAGACGGCAGCCGCGTCCCGATTTTCAGAGGCGGCGAATGGGCGTAACCTTTTGAAAAACACTCTTGCCGCATATGGCAAGAGTGTTTTTTGGTGACAGCAGAGATGTCTGATGTACATCACAATTTCTCTGCAAATTCATTGATTTTTCGGATGCGGTGGTTAATACCGGACTTTGTGATAGGGCCTGAAGGCAACATCTCGCCCAGTTCCTTCAAACTGATTTCAGGATGCTCCAGACGCAGCTCTGCAACTTCCCTCAATTTTTCCGGCAAAGCCTGCAAGCCGACTGTGTCTTCGATTCGCTGGATGTTTTGAATCTGGCGGGAAGCGGCATCAATCGTTTTATTCATATTGGCTGTTTCGCAGTTCACCAGCCGGTTGACAGAATTTCGCATGTCCCGCACAATCCGCACATCTTCAAACTTGAGCATGGCATTTGTGGCACCGATGAGTATCAGAAAATCAGCAATCTCTTCCGCACCTTTTAAATAGGCAATATAGCCGCTGCGCCGCTCCAATACACGTCCGTTCAAGTGATAAAAACGCAGCATCTCGCATAAATCATTGGCTTGTTCTTCATACAAGGCATAGATTTCGAGGTGATAACGGCTGGTCTCCGGATTGTTGACCGAACCCCCTGCCAAAAATGCCCCCCGCAAATATGACCGCATCTTTTGTTCATTGCCCATGATACTTGAAGACACACGTGTATTGAACATGTAGCCGTCCATGATTTCCAAATCTTCCAGAACACGCTGTGTGTCCTGTTTCAGGCGGACGATATAAACATTATTTTTTTTCAACTTCATCTTTTTCCGCACAAGCAACTCGCTGTTGACTTGGTAATGGTCTTTTAACAACGTATAAATACGGCGGGCAATGGCCGCATTTTCAGTTTGAACATTTAAGACAAACCGACGGTTAGCCAGGGTGACGGCACCGTTCATGCGAATCAACGCTGCCAGTTCCGCTTTTGCGTGTTCAAAGTGGACTTCCAATGTTGTCAGTTCTTTTTTCACATCAGATGCAAAAGACAACGCTGTCACACCCTTTCTTTCCTTAATATTTAGTACCAAAAACCAGCCGGAATAATTCATCCACCACTTTTTCGCCATCATGAAAAACACCGCCGTTGCTTAATTTTAGAAAATCAGCAGAAATCACGCGGCAGCCTTCATCTCGCAAGCCTTGAAAATCATGGCAGACTTGAACTAAGTATTCATCATAGATAGTCGGGTCCATGTAACCGTCCGGAACAGGTTCGGTATTCACCAGAACCGTATCGACAAACGGCTGGCCCAAATGTTTATGGAGTACTTTGACATGCTGGGCATCGGAAAAATGCTCCGTTTCGCCTTTTTGAGTCATGATGTTGCAAATATAAACCACTTCCGCCTCCGACTGGCAGACCGCCTCGCCGATTTCCTGAATCATCAGATTCGGCAAAATGCTGGTAAACAAACTGCCGGGGCCAAGTACAATCATGTCGGCATTTTTAATGGCCGTAATGACTTTTCGTGCCGGCACAGGCTTTTGATTGTCGCATGTATTGGTGACATGGACACGGTCGATCGTTTTGCGGTTTTTGGCAATATGCGATTCGCCGGATACGGATGTACCGTCCGTATACGTCGCATGCAAGGTCAGCGAACACTCGGAAGCAGGATAAACATGGCCGTCCACGTGCATAATCTGACTCAACAATTGGATGGCTTCGTAAGTGCTGTCGCGCATTTCCGACAAGGCCGCAATAATCAGATTACCGATTGTATGATTGGCGAGAAAATCATCACTTTCATGAAACCGGTACTGAAACAAATCTTCATACAATTTGGGCATGTCCGACAAGGCAACCAGCACATTGCGCAAATCTCCCGGCGGGGCGATGTTGACACTTTGCCGTAAAATACCACTGCTGCCCCCATCGTCAGCAACAGTGACAATCGCAGTAATATCTGCGCTTTGGTTCCGCAGTCCTTTCAAAATGACCGGCAGACCAGTGCCGCCCCCTATGACGACTATTTTTGGTTTTCTGATACGGTACGTTTTCACGACCGGTTCACCGTCTCTTTTCGCTTGCCAACATCCCGATGGGTGGTGTTGACCTTATATTGTTTGGCGATTGCCTGACTCAGCCGTTCAATTAACGCTACCGACCGGTGCTGGCCGCCTGTACAGCCGATCGCAATCGTCACATTCATCTTGCCTTCTTTTTGATAGCCGGGCAAAATCGACAGCAGCAGTTCCGAGAACCGCTGATAAAAATCTTCGGTTTCCGGGAAAGACATCACATAATCGTACACCGCTGCATCCATCCCCGTTAATGGCCGTAATTCAGGAATATAATGCGGGTTGGGCAGAAAACGCACATCCATCACGATATCCGCATCAATCGGCAGTCCGTACTTAAAGCCGAATGACACACAGTTCACCCGGAACGTGTGCGTGTCTTCCGATTTAAACAATTTCATGATTTTTTCTCTCAGCTGACGGGGCGATAAATCTGTCGTGTCCACCACGACTTGCGCCTCGGCTTTCAACTCTGCCAGCAGCGCCCGCTCTTTGCGGATGCCCTCTGTTACCAGACCGTCCATCGCAAGCGGATGGGTCCGGCGGGTTTCTTTGTATCTGGAAACCAGCTCCTCGTCGGATGCTTCCAAAAACAAAACGGTCGTGTCTACTAGTTTCGTATTCTCAATTTCTACCAGCATACTTTGAATTTCTTCAAAAAATGCTCTGGAACGCATATCAATTACAAGTGCTATCTTAGTAATTTTTCCGCTTTCTTTAATCAATTCCCAAAACTTCGGAATCAGGGACGGCGGCAGATTATCAATACAGAAAAAGCCCATGTCCTCAAAGCTTTGAATGGCCACTGTTTTCCCGGCACCGCTCATACCGGTGATGATTACCAGCTCCAAGCTGTCTACGTTCTTTGTCATTCATACGCACCTCTTTTCAGTTTGCATAGCTCATTATAACATACCTGGCGTGTCACAAACAGTTTTTCGAAAAAAGAAAGAACAGCCGGTTTGACTGTTCTTTCTTTTTTATGGCATCACTGTCTTTAAGTAGCGGCCGGTATAGCTTGCTTTCACCTGCACGATTTCCTCGGGCGTCCCCGTCGCAATGACTGTGCCGCCGCCGTCACCGCCTTCCGGTCCTAAATCAATGATGTGGTCTGCCACTTTTATGACATCCAAATTATGTTCAATGACCAGAACCGTATTGCCTGCATCCACCAGCCGATTCAATACATCAAGCAGTCTGCCGATGTCATCGGCGTGCAGTCCGGTCGTCGGTTCATCTAAAATGTAGAAGTTTTTCCCGTAGGACCGTTTGTGCAGTTCGCTGGCCAGCTTCATGCGCTGTGCCTCCCCGCCGGATAACGTGGTGGCCGATTGCCCCATTTTCACGTAGCCCAAGCCGACATCAACAATCGTCTGCAGTTTGCGGTGAATCTTAGGAATGGCTTTGAAAAAGTCGACAGCTTCTTCCACTGTCATATCAAGCACATCTGCAATATTTTTCCCTTTATAGTGCACTTCCAGCGTCTCCGAATTATACCGTTTGCCGTGACAAACCTCACACGGCACATACACATCCGGCAGAAAATGCATCTCTATCTTCAGAATCCCGTCGCCTTTGCAGGCCTCACAGCGGCCGCCTTTCACATTGAAACTGAAACGGCCTTTTTTATACCCTCTGATTTTCGCTTCGTTTGTTTTGGCAAAAAGATCACGGATGTCATCAAAGACACTAGTATAAGTCGCCGGGTTGCTCCGCGGTGTCCTGCCGATCGGGCTCTGGTCGATATCAATAATCTTTTCGATTTCTTCGTAGCCGGAAATCTGTTTGAATTTGCCCGGTTTGTTAGAATTGCGGTTCAGCCGTTGCGCCAACGCTTTTTTTAAGATGTCGTTGACCAGTGTACTTTTGCCTGAACCGGACACACCCGTCACCACAACAAACTGCCCCAGCGGAAAATCGACGTTAATATTCTTCAAATTATTTTGCCGGGCTCCGGTCACGCGAATCGCCTTGCCGCTGCCTGAACGGCGTGTGGCGGGTACCGGAATGCCCTTCTTGCCTGACAAGTATTGCCCTGTCAGCGATTTAGGGTTGCGGGCGACTTCCTCCGGCGTGCCGGCTGCCACGACTTCCCCGCCGTTTTCTCCCGCTCCGGGACCGATGTCAATCAAATAATCTGCCTCGCGCATCGTGTCTTCATCATGTTCCACGACAATCAGCGTATTACCCAAATCGCGCATCTGTTTCAGCGAATCAATCAGCCGGTCGTTGTCCCGCTGATGCAGCCCGATGGACGGCTCGTCAAGGATGTACAAGACGCCGGACAAATTTGACCCGATTTGAGTAGCCAGTCTGATGCGCTGGGCTTCCCCGCCCGACAACGTCCCCGAAGCACGGCTCAATGTCAAATAGTCAAGCCCTACATTGCGCAGGAAAGTCAGGCGCGCCTCCAGCTCTTTCAAGATTGGTTTGGCAATGACCTGTTCCTGCTCGCTCAATGTCAGCTGTTCAAAATAAGCCAATGCTTTAATGACCGACAGTTCGCTGACATCGCCGATATTCTGGTCGTTGACTTTAACGGAAAGCGCCTGTTCGTTCAGCCGGTAACCGTGACACGTCTCGCACACGAGTTCGGTCATATAAAGACGCATCTGTTCGCGTGTGAAATCACTGTTGGTCCCGTGGTAGCGGCGTTTGATATTTTTTAAAATGCCTTCGAACACCATGTCGACATCCCTGACCCCGCCGAACTCATTTTCATAATGGAAATGAAACTCTTCCTCCCCGGAGCCGTTCAGCAATATGGCCTGCTGTTCAGCCGGCAGTTCGTCAAACGGGCGGTCCATATCGATTCCGAAATGTTTGCACGCTTGTTCCAGCATTTGCGGATAGTAATTGGAACTGATCGGGTTCCACGGCACAATCGCGCCTTCTCGCAGCGTTTTGGATTTGTCAGGAATGACTAAATCGGCGTCCACCGACAGTTTCATCCCCAGTCCGTCGCAATCCGGACAAGCACCGAACGGCGTGTTGAAAGAAAACAGGCGCGGTTCGACTTCTCCGACTGTGAAGCCGCAGTACGGACAGGCATAGTGCTCACTGAACAAAATGTCTTCGCCGTCAATGACATTGACCAGCGCATAGCCGTCTGCCAACCGCAACGCCACCTCAAATGAATCAAACAAACGGGAGCGGATACCTTCCTTCACGACAATTCTGTCCACCACAATATCAATCGAATGTTTTTTGTTTTTATCAAGCTCGGGCACTTCGCTGATGTCATACAGCTCGCCATCCACACGGACCCGGACAAAGCCGTCCTTTTTGATTTTATCGAACACCTTTTTGTGCTGGCCTTTTTTGCCGGTCACCAGCGGCGACAAAATCTGCAGGCGGGTGCGTTCCGGCAGTTCCAGCACGCGGTTGACCATCTGTTCAATCGACTGACTGGTAATTTCTGTACCGTCATTCGGACAAATCGGGTGCCCGACACGTGCAAACAGCAGACGGAGATAGTCATTGATTTCCGTCACGGTTCCCACAGTGGAACGGGGGTTTTTGCTGGTCGTTTTCTGGTCGATGGAAATCGCGGGACTCAAGCCGTCGATGCTGTCCACATCCGGTTTATCCATCTGACCCAGAAATTGACGGGCATATGCGGATAAACTTTCCACATAGCGTCGCTGTCCTTCAGCATATAGTGTATCAAAGGCCAGCGAACTTTTTCCCGACCCTGACAAGCCGGTGACGACTACCAGCTTATCCCTGGGAATCGTCACGTCAATATTTTTTAAGTTATTGGCACGGGCACCGTGAATGACAATCTTGTCATTGGCCATATCCATCTCTCCTCTACTTGCCTTCAGCTTTTAATTCCAAAATTGTATCTCTTAAAGTGGCCGCCTTTTCAAAATCAAGCTCTTTGGCGGCTGTTTTCATTTCTTTTTCCAGACGGACCAGCAAGTCCTCTTTTTCCGGTCGTGACAGCCGGCTGTATTCCTCTGCAACGTCATAGCCATCATCTTCCTCAGCGACTTTCGAAATACTGATTAAATCGCGGATTTCCTTGATGATAGTCTTCGGCACGATACCGTGCTCCTGATTGTAGGCTTCTTGAATACTGCGGCGGCGGTTGGTTTCGTCAATCGCACTTTTCATTGAATCGGTCATCTTGTCTGCGTACATAATGACTTTGCCTTCCGCATTTCTCGCAGCCCGGCCGATGGTCTGGACCAGTGACCGTTCGCTCCGCAGGAAGCCTTCTTTGTCCGCATCAAGGATCGCAACCAGCGACACTTCAGGTACATCCAGCCCTTCCCGCAGAAGATTGATTCCCACCAAAACGTCAAACTCGCCCAACCGCAAATCGCGGATAATCTCCGTCCGTTCCAGTGTTTTCACATCACTGTGCAAATACTTGACTTTGATGCCCATTTCCTTAAAGTAATCGGTCAAGTCTTCTGCCATTTTTTTCGTCAGTGTCGTGACAAACACACGCTCATTTCTTTCCACCCGGTCATTGATTTCACCCAGCAAATCATCGATTTGTCCCATAATCGGGCGGACTTCCACCGGCGGATCAAGCAGCCCGGTCGGCCGGATAATCTGCTCTACTGTCGCATCAGACCGTTCTTGTTCATAAGGTCCCGGTGTGGCGGACACATAAATAATCCGGTCCACGTGGGTTTCAAATTCTTCCAGCCGCAGCGGCCGGTTGTCCAGTGCACTCGGTAAGCGGAAGCCGTAATCCACCAGCATTTGTTTTCTGGAGCGGTCACCGTTATACATTCCGCGTACTTGCGGCATCGTCACGTGGGATTCATCCACCACGATCAGAAAATCCTCGGGGAAAAAATCCAGCAGTGTATAAGGCGGTTCGCCTTCCTGCCGTCCGTCCATGTGGCGGGAATAATTTTCTATCCCGGATGTATACCCCATTTCACGCATCATTTCGATGTCATAGTTCGTCCGCTGTTCCAGCCGCTGGGCTTCCAGCAGCTTGTCTTGACTGCGCAATTCTGCCAGCCGTTCTTTCAGCTCCTCCTGAATTTTGCCGATGGCATGCTCCATGTGTTCTTCATTGGTCACGAAGTGTGTTGCCGGAAAAATGGCAACGTGTTCCCGGTCAGCAACGATCTCCCCCGTCAACGCATCCACTTCGCGGATGCGGTCGATTTCATCCCCGAAAAACTCGACCCGCAGTGCCCGCTCCTCACGCGATGCCGGAAAAATCTCCACAACGTCGCCTCTCACCCGAAAGCGTCCCCGTTGAAAGTCGATGTCGTTGCGGTCAAACTGGATGTTGACCAAATCCCGCAACAATGTATTCCGGTCCATTTCCATGCCTTCCCTCAGCGACAAGACTTGACTGCGGTATTCGGAAGGGTCGCCCAATCCGTAAATACAGGAAACCGAGGACACAACAATCACATCATTGCGTTCCAGCAGCGAACTGGTGGCGGAATGACGGAGCTTGTCTATTTCATCATTGATACTGGCATCTTTTTCGATATAAGTGTCACTGGAAGGGACGTACGCTTCCGGCTGATAGTAGTCATAATAACTGACAAAATATTCCACCGCATTATTTGGAAAAAATTCCTTGAATTCACTGTACAATTGTCCCGCCAATGTTTTATTGTGGGCAATCACTAATGTCGGTTTATTGATTTCTTTAATGACATTGGAAATAGTGAACGTCTTGCCTGAGCCGGTCACTCCCAGCAAGACTTGTTCTTTCTTGTCGGTCCGGATGCCGTCTACCAGTTTTTCAATTGCTTGAGGCTGGTCGCCTGAGGGCTGGTAATCAGACACCAAGTCAAATGCGTAAGAATCATCTCTTTCAATCACGCGGATTCCTCCTTTTTCCGGGCAATTCGCACAAACTGCTTTTTCATTTCTCTATTCTATCATAGCGAACATATTTTCGCCACCTGGATGTTTGGAAAGTCATGCAGCTGGCTTTCTTTTTTTCTGGAGAGGTGTAGAATAGAGAAGAAAGATACTTGAAAGGATGATTCGATGAGTAAAGCAATTCAGTTTGACCAAATCAGCACATTTCAGCAGCATTTTGACGAAGACGCGCACACCCGCGTCAATCAGCGGGCAGTAATGAAGAACGGCATTTTAGCTTCTTCTGAAAACCAGTCGGCAAAGATCGCTAATACCCCTGTGTTTTCCGTCGACCTGAAAACCGGCGCGGTGACCAATCAGAAAAAAAGCGGCCGCTGCTGGATGTTTGCAGCGCTCAACACACTGCGTCATGACATGCAGGAACGCTTGAATTTAAAAGAGTTTGAGCTTTCCCAAAACCACACATTCTTTTGGGATAAATTTGAGAAAGCAAACTACTTCTATGAAAATATTTTGAAGACAGCTGACAAACCGCTGACTTGCCGCAAAGTGGCTTTCCTGCTTCAAACACCTCAGCAGGACGGCGGCCAGTGGGACATGGTTGTGTCCGTCATTCAAAAATACGGTGTGGTACCAAAATCGGTCATGCCGGAAACACATGCCAGTTCCAACTCGCAGGAATTGAACAATTATTTAAATAAAAAACTGCGCAAAGATGCCATCAGACTGCGGCAACTGGTCGCAGAAGGAGCGGACGACGAACAGATACAAACAGAAAAGAACCAGATGCTGGAAGCTGTTTATCACCTGCTGGTCATCGCTCTAGGCACGCCGCCGGCACAATTCGATTTTTCATGGCGTGATGCAGACGGCACTTATCATTTTGAAGAAGCGTTGACACCTGTAGCTTTTTATGACACTTTTGTCGGCAAAAAACTGGATGATTACGTCAGCATCATCAATGCACCGACTGAGGACAAACCGTTCAATCACGTGTACACCGTGGACATGCTGGGCAATGTGGTCGACGGGAAAGAAGTACGGCACTTGAACTTGCCGATTGAGACGTTCAAAGAGCTGGCCGTTTCACAATTGCAATCAGGCGAGTCTGTCTGGTTCGGCTGTGATGTCGGGCAGTCTTCCACAAGAGACACCGGCATCATGGCACTCGATGCCTTCAGTCCGGACGAAACACTCGGCACCGACTTTGCAATGACTAAAGCTGAACGACTGGATTACGGGGAAAGCATGATGACACATGCCATGGTGCTGACAGGGGTCGACCTCGTACACGATGCGCCCGTCAAATGGCAAGTCGAAAACAGCTGGGGCGATAAAGTCGGCAACAAAGGTTTCTTCGTGATGAGCGACGACTGGATGTCAGAGTACACCTATCAAGTCGTCATCCATAAAAAATTCTTAGCTGACGATTTGTTGAAAGTTTTAGAAGAAGATGATGTGATTGTGCTGAAACCTTGGGACCCGATGGGGGCACTAGCTTAGAACTGTTCAGATAAAAAGCCAAAGGGGAGTGATTTCCCTCTGGCTTTTTAATGCATCACTCGAACGACACGTTATGGTGAACTTTCTGCACGTCATCCAGCTCCTCCAGCGTATCAATCAGCTTGTCAAATTGCGTTAAATCATCTCCCGAAAGCGTCACATCATTTTGTGCTAGCATTTCGAGTTCGGCAACGGTGAACGTTTCGATTCCCAGCTCTTTTAACGCTGTCTGGACGGTGTTGAAGTTCTCCGGTTCAGCGTAGACGATGACCTGGCCTTCTTCTTCAAACACATCACGAACGTCAATATCCTGCTCAAGCAGCTGTTCAAACACAGTGTCGGCATCAGCATGTTCGAAAGCAAACACAGCGGTGTTGGTAAACATGTAAGCCACCGAGCCGCTGACGCCCATATTGCCGCCGTTCTTACCGAAAGCCGCACGTACATCCGAAGCCGTCCGGTTTACATTATTCGTCAAGGCATCGACGATAACCATGGCACCATTCGGACCAAACCCTTCGTAGCGCAGCTCCGAATACGTGTCGTCGCTTGCTCCTTTGGCTTTTTCAACCGCACGGTCAATCACGTGCTTAGGCACATTGTATGTTTTAGCGCGCTCGATGACAAATTTCAATTTCTGATTCAGCTCTGGGTCGGGTTCGCCTTGTTTCGCCGCTACATAAATTTCGATGCCGAATTTTGCATAGATGCGGCTGTTGTTCGCTTCCTTCGCTGCTTTTTTCTCTTTGATATTCTCCCATTTTCGACCCATTTTTCCACTTCGCTTTCATTACTTTTTTACCGTTTTATTATAAGCCTGCTGACGCCATTTGTTAAGATTTTTTTCAAAAATCTCATGTTTCTTTTGAGTACAGCGGACGGCGGAAGTAATCTTGCGGCTCTGCCAGTTCGGCTGCCTGCCGGTACACCTCACCCGCCCGGATATCCAGTGCCAGGGATGCCTGGTCGGTTTTTCTGACATTGGTGATGACCGGATAAGGACAGGTCCGCTTCCGTTGATTCAAAAATGCTCGGCCCTGCTCGGTAAAGCCGAGCACTCTGACGCTGGGATGCGCCCAGCTGTGCTTGATGTCCTGAGTCGTCACATAGAGCAGCACATACGTCAATAGCCTCTGTATCCGCGTCCGTGTGTAGCGTTTCGTCTGCACGGAATTGACCAGTTCTTCAAATGAGGCGGCCGACCGGACAGCACGTTTGAGCCGGTACTCCAGCCCTTCTGTCATCTGGTATATCGTTTGCAGCTGCTCCACCGGGGTTACCGTCAGCGCATAGCGGACATAAGGCCATAACAAGTCCCATGACATCAGCGGCTGTTGCTGCAGCATCCGGAAAGTTTCTTTCGGGACCACCGTCTGAATCTGTGCAATTTCTCCGTCTAACACTTTTTGCCGGATGGCCGTTGCACTGGCAAAATGCGGATGAATCGTGTCATCATGATAACCAGCCTGCTGGCGCTGAATCGGGTAAAGCATCATCGGCCGCGGATAAGTGATATTTTCTTTGGCATAGCCCATCCCGAGTATGTGGTTAGGCGACGTGAAATCCAGCTGCCAGTCCGGCATCAATGAGCGGTACACCGCTGTCATCTGTTGCGGATAACTTTGGCCGTTGTTTTTCAGTTGGTTGAACAAGGCATCAATATCATGCTTGTGCGCTTGATGAAAACTGGCGAAATAATCATAATCGACAGGTGTCGGACTGTCGGTACCGAAGCACAGTCCGTCCACTTCCAGCGCCTGCAGCAGTTTGACACCGCCTTTGGCAAAGTAGTCGGCCGACTGCACCGCATACGCCAGCGGCAATTCGATGACCACGTCCGCACCGTAAGACAAAGCCAGTGCCGTGCGCGACCATTTATCTATAATGGCCGGCTCTCCTCTTTGTAAAAAATTACCGCTCATCACCGCCACGATGACATCGCTTTGGCTGCGTTCTTTCGCTTGCTGCAAATGGTAAAGATGACCGTTATGCAGCGGATTATATTCGACAATGACGCCGCAGCTTTTCATGCTTTCACGCTCCTTTCTGTTATTATCTGATTTAAAAAAACCTGTTTTACACTATGTAAAACAGGTAGCCTTATGCTTTTCGGCAAACAAAGAACCAGCGTTTGGTTTCTTCATCAGGTGAGCTGTCGGAAAAATCACCATAAACCGCCACCGACGCAAACCCTGCGGCACCGAGCATGTCGTGATAGTCCTTCAGCGTATACGTACGTTCTTCATGCAGTTCATCATAGCGTTGAAACAGCGCCTCATCAGCTGTCTGTACAAAAAAAGTCAGCAGGTGGGACACACTGTGCGGCTGCCCGCCCGGATAGCTTTCCCACAAAAAGGCAAAGTCATCTGTCTGATAATGGTAGCTGTACCCGGGAAAAACTGTGTCCACTTGATGCAATGAATGCACATCAAACAGAAACGTCCCGTCATCTGCCAGCACATTGAACACTTCATCAAAAACCTGCCGGACTGCTTGCTGGTCGGGCATGTAGCACAACGAATCAGAAAAGCAGGTCACGGCATCATACTGGCCGATTTCCGACAAATCCAGCATATTTCCTTCAACAAATTGAATGTCAACTTGCGCTTCAGCCGCCCGCTGATCAGCTATTGCCAGCATTTCTGCCGACAAATCGAGCGCTGTAACCTGATAGCCGCTTTTGGCAAACGCCACGGCGAGCGCCCCCGTGCCGCAAGCCAGCTCCAACAGACGCCCGGGCTGCTGCGGCAAATGCCGGCGGGAAAAACGCAGCCAGTCTTCATACAGCGCAAGGTCCATGACCTCATCATAAACAGAGGCGAACATCTCATATGACATGTTACTCCACCAGTGCCGTCAAATTGACCAGCGGCGCGTCCGACCAAAGCTTTTCCAGATTATAAAACTCCCGCTCCTCTGCATGAAACACATGGACAATCACGTCGCCTAAATCCACCAGTATCCAGCGGGCTGAATCTTTGCCTTCCACTCGCTTAATCTCAACGTGATGTTCCGCCATCTTGTCGACCACTTCATTGGCGATTGCCAACACTTGCTTGTCACTGTTCCCGTGACAGATCACAAAATAGTCTGCCAAAACAGAAATACCCCGGACATCCAGCCCGACAATGTCTTCTGCACGCTTGTCATCTGCTGCTTTGACGGCTATTTCCAAAATCTTTTCGCTTTCTATGACAAATTCCTCCTCTTATGTTGCCACCCATTGGTTATAGGTTTCGATTGCTTTCGGATAAATTTTTGCGTTTGTCTGCACTAAATGCAGCAACGTGTGTTTCGATTCATACCTTACGGCTGCGTCCAAATTTTCCCTTGCCAACTGTCTTGCTCTGTCCACACCTGGAAATTTTCTTCCTGGCTCGATATAATCGGCCACATAAATCAGCTTGTCCAGCAAAGTCATCTCCGCTGAGCCGATCGTATGCAGACGAATCGCCTGAAGAATCGTCTCGTCTTTCAGTCCCAGCTCCTGTTCCGCCAAATACGCTCCCAGCTCCGCATGCCAGATTGGATTGCCATAGGCGAGCAGTTCCGGTTCAAACACGCCCTGTGCGACCAGTGCCGCCATTTCGTCATCCGGCCGTTCTTTGGCGTAATCATGGGTTAAAGCCGCAATACTGGTTTTTTCCAAATCACCGTTGTACTGTTCGGCCAGTGCCAAAGCGGTTGCTTCCACTCTCAGCACATGCTTGAAGCGTTTTTCTTTCATTTGACGGCGGACTTTTTCAATCAATTGTTCCCGCGTGTAAGGAATCAGCTGCTGCGTGTAAACCAGTCCACTACTCATCTAAATACAATCCTTTTTCCTGAATATAGTCTATCACACTATCCGGTGTAAAATACTTGATGGAACAGCCGGCTGCCACTTTTTTACGAATCAGCGACGAGCTGATATCGATGGCGGGGACATCCACCCAAATAATCGGATAAGGTGATGTGTTGGCACACTGCGGCCGCTTGATGCCGACAAATTGGACCATGTCGACCAGCTCGGCGATGCGGTGCCATTTCGGCAGATATTCTACCATATCTCCGCCGATAATGAAATAGTAATCCACGCCAGGGTTGCGTTCAATCAGCTCTTTCATCGTATCGTACGTATAACTTTTGCCTTGCCGGCGGATTTCCGTCAGTTCCAAATCCAAATTATTATTGGTGGCAACTGATTTTTTCAGCATCTCGATGCGGTCTTCAGCGTTGATGGTCGTCTTCTGATCCACATGCGGCGGCTCAAAACTCGGCATCAGGTAAATTTTATCCAAACCCAGCTGATGGTAGACCTGATCTGCAATAATCAAATGGGCATAATGGACCGGGTTAAAATTCCCGCCTAAAATACCGACCGCTTTGCGTTCGCCATTGGTCATGAAAGAAGGTTGAGCATCAACGACTGTTGTCACCAGCGGACTTACCTTGTTTCTACTCATACTCTTCACCTCACTCTCAAATACGCTTGACCTCACGCGATATTGTCTGATATTTTTCTTTCGAAGACGGCTTATACACTACCAGTATCCGTCCGATTATCTGTACAACATCACAGTGAAGTGTTTCCGCCAATACATCAGCAACTTCTTCAATGACTTCATCTGTGTTTTGCAGCAGGGAAATTTTGATTAATTCTCTCTTCTCAAGCACCTCATCAATCTGAGCGAGCAGGTTGTCGCTGATTCCGCCTTTGCCTATCTGGACGACCGGCTGCAGATGGTGGGCCTGACTGCGTAAAAACCGCTTTTGCTTTCCTCGTAATGTCATATTGACACCTTCTTCCTATATTAGCGCGCGACGTCTGACAACGGTCACGCCTTTTGGTGCCCAGCCTGCCACAATCCCCGGTTCTGTTACCGTGATCCAGCCGAGCCCGGCGAACACGATATCCGTTTTCTCCTTGATTGAAAACTCGAACCGCACCAGTTCAGGAAACGACTCCCGTTCTGCCTCACGGGGCGGCTGCAGCAGCCCGCCGACATGTTTATCATAAAACGCGTCGGCATTGGCAAGTTTTGTCCGGTGGATGGATACATCATTCGACACATAAGCAACAAATGAGCTTTTTTCGCCGCGGAGATAATCAAAACGTGCCAACCCGCCTAAAAAGAGTGTCTGACCAGAATGAAGCTGGTAAACTTTCGGCTTGATTTCCTTCGTCGGCGCAATGATGCGCATGTCCTTTTTGCCGAGATAGTGGGCCATCTGATGCCGGTGGATAATCCCCGGTGTATCAATCAGATAGTGACCGTCCTCCAGCGGAATTTCGATTTTGTCTAATGTCGTGCCCGGAAATTGCGACGTCGTGATAACATCCCGCACACCGCTGACCGTATCAATGATGCTGTTGATCAATGTCGACTTGCCCACATTGGTCACGCCGACGACGATGACGTCCCGGCCATCGCGGTGAGACTCAATCACTTCCAGCAGCTCCGCCATTTCGTGCTTTCTTTTCGCACTGGTCAAACAGACATCGACCGGTTTCAAGCCGGCTTCGCGCGCCTGTTCCTTCATCCAATGAATCAGTTTAGACCGTTTCAGCGACTTGGGCAAAATATCGACCTTGTTCCCTACAAGCAAGACCGGGTTAGCGCCGACAAAGCGGTGCAGCCCCGGAATCAGACTGCCGTTGAAATCAAAAATATCCACGACGTTGACAATCAGCGCCTCTGTTTCGCCAATGCTGTTCAGCAAGCGCAAAAAATCATCATCTGTCAACGAAATATCTTGAATGTCATTGTAGTGTCTTAATCGGAAACACCGCTGACAGTACACTTCACCGGCTGCTAAACCTTTCTCAAGCGCAGACTTCGGGGTGTAGCCAATCTCCCCTGGTGCGTCCGTCTGGATGACAGAGCCGCAGCCGATACACCGTAATGTTTCACTCATGAATGTCACTTCTCCATTTCATATCTGCATGATTAGCCAGCAAATGAGACATCACGACCCGCTCCATCGCCCGGTTGATACGGGTGTTCCAGCCATCTGTCTCAACAAGCGGTTTGACTAAAATCGAACGGATTCCCGCGCCGTTTGCCCCGCGGATATCCGTCATCAACTGGTCGCCGACCATCACCATTTTTTCCGGCGGCAAATTCAATTGCTTTTCCGCTTTTCTAAATCCTCTGCCAAACGGCTTCATCGCACGCGAAACGTACTCCAAGCCCAGATGCTTCACCGCTCTGTCTATCCGGGAAGCTTTGTTGTTTGACACAACAACGACCGGAATCCCCGCCTGCTTCATCGTTTCAATCCAGTGCAGCATTTCTTCCGTGCCGTCGGGATTGTTCCAGGCAGTCAATGTATTATCTAAATCGGCAAGCACGGCTTCGATGCCGTGAGCCCTTAATTGTTCGGGTGTCAGTTGATAAATTGCTTCCAACATCCATGTCGGTTTAAACTTTGAAAACATGAAAGCTCCTTTCCATAAAAACAGGAGTACTCCTGCAGTACTCCAACATTAGGAATATTATACGCTATTTTCGCAAAAAATTCATCTATTTGCACAGTGTTTGCTAAAAATCTGCTTTTTTATTAAAAAAATGCTGATTGTTTTTTTAATGTTTTTTTTAACGTCAAAAACCGTGCCAGTAAATATATGTAAGCCTTCAACCTATGTCAATCAAGGCACATCCGTATCCGCTTACAAATAGTTCGTTTATTTTCTAATGCTTTACAAAACTTTGTAAAATAGACTATAATTCTAATGTTACACTTTATATTAGAATTGAATTAGAATTCAAAATATATTTTTAATGGAGGGATTGCGATGATTACTTTTAAGGACGTCGAAAAATACTACGGTCAATTTCACGCGTTAAAAAATATCAATCTGGAAATCAAAAAAGGAGAAGTGGTCGTTGCAATAGGACCATCCGGCTCCGGCAAAAGTACCCTGCTGCGCTGTATCAATGCACTGGAGGAAATTTCATCAGGCGAACTGATTGTCAACGGAGTCCACATCAATGACCCGAAAACCAATTTGAATGACGTGCGAAAAAATCTTGGCATGGTATTCCAGCATTTTAACTTGTATCCGCATAAGACTGTTTTGGAAAACATTATTCTGGCACCGATGAAAGTGCTGAAAGAGCCGAGAGAACAAGCCGTTGTCACCGCTGAAAGCCTGCTGGAGAGAGTCGGTATGCTGGATAAAAAAGATGCTTACCCGAATCAGCTTTCAGGAGGACAGCAGCAGCGTATCGCCATCGCACGCAGTTTGGCAATGAAGCCGGACATCATGTTGTTTGACGAACCGACTTCCGCACTGGACCCGGAAATGGTCGGCGAAGTACTGGACGTCATGAAAAAACTCGCCGCTGACGAAGGCATGACAATGGTCGTCGTGACACATGAAATGGGCTTTGCCCGCGAAGTGGCGGACCGGGTCATTTTTATGGCTGACGGACAGATTCTCGAAGACCGGGAAGCAAATGCTTTTTACGAAAATCCGCAAGATGAACGGGCAAAACAATTCTTAAGCAAAATTATCAACCATTAAAAGACAGGAGGACGTTACTATGAAAAAATTTACTCACCTGCTTCCTGTTCTAGCAGCAGCTTTGTCGGCTCTGTTCTTGCTGTCAGCATGCAGCGCCAAGAGCTTGTCCGACGAAGATGCACTGGAAAGAATTCAGAACAGCAAAAAAATCGTTTGGGGCGTCAAAAACGACACCCGGCTGTTTGGTCTGATGAATATCGAAACCCGGCAAGTCGAAGGGTTCGATATTGATATTGCCAAAGCTATTACAGAAGATATTCTGGGCGAAGACGGACAAGCCGAATTTGTGGAAGTGACATCCAAGACACGGATTCCCCTGCTGAAAAACGCCAACATCGATGCCATCATCGCCACTATGACCATCAGCGAAGAGCGGAAAAAACAAGTCGATTTCTCGGATGTCTACTTTGCTGCCGGACAGGCCTTACTGGTCAAAAAAGGCAGCCCCATCAAAAGCGTGGAAGACCTCGATGCCTCAACAACAGTCCTAGCCGTTAAAGGGTCGACGTCAGCAGATAATATCCGCGAGCATGCCCCAAAGGCTAAAGTACTTGAGCTGGAAAACTACGCAGAAGCATTCACTGCCCTGCAGTCCGGCCAGGGCGACGCGATGACGACTGATAACAGTATCTTGATGGGGATGGCTGAAGCCAATCCGGACTATACATTGGCAGGCGGCAACTTCACAGACGAACCGTACGGCATTGCCATCAACAAAGAACAGGATAATTTTCTGAACCGCGTCAATCAAGCGCTGAAAACCATACAGGAAAATGGCACTTATCAAGAAATCTACGACAAATGGTTCAGTGGCATTGAAAATTAGAGAAGGGAGCAGCTACTTATGTGGGAACTGTTTATCACCCATAAAGACGTCCTCATCGAAGGACTAAAGGTCACACTTATGGCCAGCTTTATTGCCTTGGCTGCCAGTCTGCTCATCGGGACATTTATGGCTATCTTGCAAGTCATACCCAACAAATTTTTAGCAAAACTGGCTGCCATTTACGTCAACTTTTTCCGAAACGTACCGTTGTTGATCATTGTGATGTTTTTCTTCGTCGTGGTGCCGATGTACGGCATCCCATTTGACGGCTTTACATCTGGAACAGTCGGACTGACGCTATACACGTCCGCCTTTATTGCCGACACCGTCCGGGCAGGAATTGTCGGTATTCCAAAAGGGCAGATGGAAGCCGGGCTGGCTTCCGGTTTAAAATACTATCAAGTGATGTGGCATATCATTTTGCCTCAGGCGTTTAAAATTGTGATCCCGCCGCTTGGCAACCAGTTCATCAATCTGGTCAAAAACTCATCCATTCTGGCGATGGTCACAGGAGCCGACTTGATGTATCAAGGAGACCTGATTGCCAGTCAAACATTTGACACAATCGGCACATACACATTGATTGGACTGTTTTATCTGGTCATGACTCTGCCGGTATCCTATTTGATGAAATACATCGAAAATCGTTTAGCAGAAGAACATTAGAAAGGAGGCTGCACTATGGATTTTTTTCAAGCTTTTTCATGGGTAAATATCCGGTTTCTGTTTGACGGGCTGATGGTGACCATTCAAGTCGCTGTCCTGTCCATCATTTTAAGTTTTATTTTCGGAGGCATTCTCGGTGTGATTCGTTACATGAAAATTCCTGTCGTCTCCAAAATAGTCGGTTTGATCATTGACATCATCCGAAATCTGCCGCTGTTGTTAATTATCTTCTTTACCTATTTTGCCTTGCCGCAAATCGGTATCCAGTTCAGCATCTTCGGTTCGGCTGTCGCAGCTATGACGATTTTCGAATCGGCCATGTTATCAGAAATCATCCGTGCCGGACTGCTTTCCGTCCCGCCCGGTCAATTCGAAGCGGGGCGCTCGACAGGTCTGAGCTATTTTCAGACACTATACTACATCGTGTTTCCGCAAGGGATTAAACTGATGATTCCGCCGCTAGTCAGTCAGTTCATTTCATTAATCCGTGACACATCTTTGGCCGTCATCATTTCACTGCCGGAGTTGACACATCACGCAAAAATCATTTATGCACAAGACCCGACCGCCGTGCTGCCGATGTTCTTTGCCATGACACTTTGCTATTTCGTCATTTGTTATTCATTGTCGTTGCTGGCAAATTACTTCGAAAAACGACTGGCCGTTTAAACACTCTCTACCCCAACAGACAGCATGATGCTGTCTGTTTTTTTTTACACATTTTTTCTAAAAAAGTGTATAATGAACAATGAAATCAACCGCACGACAGTCGTGCAAAGGGAGTGCTTATTATGCCAACACAATCTGACATTTTAACTGTCGCCATGACATTGTTTCACGAACCGGAGATTATCCGAAAAAACTATTTGGAAGTCCATATCCCATATAAAGCTTTGCAGGACTATGCCACCAAGGAAGAATTGGCTGCTCTTTTCCCAAGGGATTTGTCAGTTTCTTTTGAACACTTGGTCGATATCACGCCGCTTGAAAAGCTGGCGAATCAGTTGCTGCAAACAAAAAAAGGAACCTTTGTCCTGAATGTCTTTTTTAATCAGCAGACAGCAACCGATTATTTGGCACTGATTGCCTCTTATGTTTTATAAAGTTGAGTGCATCCCGGAAAGCCTGTATACTGGAGAGACGATAAACCAGAAACGAGGAATCTCTTATGAGCATCGATTTCATTGCTCTTGATTTTGAAACAGCCAATCAGCGAAAGGCCTCGCCCTGCTCTGTCGGCATGATCAAAGTCATAGACGGGGCAATCAAAGAATCTTTCTACACATTGATTAATCCCGAAGCGGCCTTCGACAGGTACAATATTTTTGTCCACGGCATCACGCCGGACATGACAGCCCGCTCTCCCATCTATCCGTCGATTATCCCGGATATGCGTGACTTTATCAGCGAACTGCCGGTAGTTGCCCATTACGCACCGTTCGACATGTCCGTCATTCGTGAATCCAATGCCCGTTATCAAGTCACTGATTTTCAATTAAAATACTTCGACAGTTACTACTTGTCCAAGGCATATTTGACCATGCCGAGTTACAAGCTGAATGTCCTCGCCGAGTACGTCGGTTTTACCTTTCAGCATCACCATGCCTTGGAAGACGCCAAAGCTTCAGCGGCGATTATCACTTATTTATGCCGCCAGCACAATATCCAGTCAATTGAAGAGCTGCTGCACCATGCCAACTACTCGGCATTCGGCACCGTGGACGGCTCGTCGGGAAACGGCTTTAGAAAAAAAGCACGCTGAAACACCTTGCCTGCCTTGCGCGATATTAACATTGAATGCGCAAGACAGGCAAGGTGTTACTTTAAATGCGGCTTGTCCGTCGGCCTTTGACTACATTACTGATGAAGCAGACCAGCACATACAAGGTAACGGCAGCTGCCAAATAGTGTTCCAGTTTAGCAGCTGTGTTCAAAACTGACGAGATGCTGGGGAAAATACTACCCAAATAACCAGCAAACAATGTTAATGCTGTGGCAGAAATGACCAGCGGGAAGGTCAGCGCTGCATGCGTCGGCTGAAATGGCAGTTTGATCAGCACCGGCAATTGACTGAGAACCCAGAGGTACAGAGCTTGCGCGACCAGCAATTGAAGAACGACAAACCAGACAGTTTTTACCTCAAACAGTGTGAGATACCCGGCAAGAATCAGCGAAGCCGGTGCAGCCAAAATAGCAGCTGTTGGTTTCAGTTGGTCAGCTAGCGGGGCCACCCTTAACCGCCGGCTGACCAGCGGCAATAAAACTAAAAAGGCTAGCAGCCCAAACCAGTAAACACCTTTGCCAAACCGCTGCTGCTGAAACACCCCCGCCGTCATAGACACAGTGACAATTCCGACATAAACAATAAACCATGCCGGCAATACTTGCTGCAAAGATTTTTGCCAGACGAATTTTTTCGTGAACCAAATCATCACCGACAGATGAATCGCTATCCCCGCAACCCAGACCGCCTTAGCCAAAAATATACTTTGACCCGTCAGCGCTTTAGAAAGCAGTATCAGCGCCATGCTGTATGTCGGAAATGTTGCAGCCGCCGGCGCTTGCGACATGGCTGCCAGAAATCCCGGCCAATCCAAGCATAATTTCACTGTCACGATCACTAAGATAATAACCGCTAGCAACACTGCCCCACGACTGACCAAAGGCACATCAGCGGACAGATTACTTAAACCGATTAGACTCAATGCTACTGCAGAAATCGGCAACGGAACGGCATGAAAAAAAGACTTTAAATTATTCATTCTTACGACGCCTGATTGCCGGTTGTAATGACCGGCGCTGTTGCCGGGTCGATTTTACCCGCTTCAATCAAACGCTCTACCACCCAGACAGCTACCTTTCCGGTTATTTCAATGCAATGCTGTTTTCGGCCTTCTGATTTGAAGTCATCACCCTGCCATTGTCTAGTGATAATCCGGCAACAGACCGAGCGATACCCTTCTTTGATATAATCATGCAGTCCCTTCGCAAGCTCGAACATCTGCGGGTCCATCGGTTCACCTTTTTTTCTGCCGTAAACCATCCCTAAAGCAATTTGTCCACCGGAAACAGCTCCGCACAGACATTGCGCCTGCCCCATGCCAATCGGGAAACCGGAAGCCAGCCTGACTACATCATCGTCATAAGGCTTGCCCAGCACATCATTTATCGTTTCCACAACTGCCTCTGAACAATAATAGGTGCCTGAACGAAAATAGTCCTCCGCTACTTCTTTGACCATCTCAAGATATGCTTGTTTTTCCAAACACTACACCCCTTTCTTCTTGTGTATTATATCACAGTGCTAGAAACTGATTTACAAAAATTAAAAAAATTTTTCTTACTATTAATTCAACCATTCCTTTCATTCAGGACTACAACGGGTAAAATATTTTGTTTGTGAAAATAACGTCTGAAAATGAGATGGCACCTGCATTTCGCCAGCCGGAAACTTGTGAATTAACTATGATAATCATCAATCTTTGCTTTGTTAGATAGATTAGAAAACGCTTAGCAAATCATTAGATTTCACAAACATTCTTGCTTTTTGCCTCGTTATCTATTATAGTTATAGTTAGATTAATGAACAAAAAGGAAGATATATGATGAAAACAAGATTAAAGAAGAAACTATTTACTGATGTTGTTCATTTGTGTCCGCCTGGAGAACCTTACAAGTATCTTTGTGTAAACAACAACAAAGTTCGCCGAAAAGCATTAGAAAGAGTGAAGGCGATTCAGTTCGAACGAATCGAACTGGATTACACGCGCAAACAAGTATGGAATTTAAGAAAATCGTAGCTACGTTACCCAGTTTCACAGACTAGGTTGTCCCTCAAGATAATATTTTAGTGATATGGCCATAAAGCGAGGCTATGACGCCCTTGCTTTATATAGACATTCAACATCCCGTAAAATCTTCAAACAGAGTTTTACGGGATGTTTTCCATATCTTTTATGTTAACATCCAACTGTCACATAGACAAAACCTGTTGTGATATCACATTGTCCACCGTTCCATCTCATCAATCACAATCTTCAATTTAACTTTGACCGCTTTGTATTTATCGTCCTCAATAATTGCATACTGCAATGTATCAAGGTAATACCAGTCGATAATTGGGCAATAGGTACCGCATATCGGCTCTTGCTGTCTGATAATATAGATATAATCCTTCAGTGTTAATGCGCCTGACTCCAACTCATCTGCAAACCCATACAGAAAGTCTGAGTAATCATAGGCTAGCCGCATACACGTCACTCCTTTTGGCTTCAGGGTAGCAACATTATACCAACGTTAACTACAAAAAAAACACCTTCGACAGTATTTATATTGTTCTTTCTGTTTATTTTTTTGTGCATACTACTCGTATATAACAAATTGTGAAAAGGCATTCTGAATGCTATTTTCGAGCGGATTGTATTTTCCTGACAAGACACTTCAAAGTCGCATACAGCCAATCAGCCGGTAGCATAATAAATAACGTTATAAACTTAAGGATAGGCTCATGGCAGATATTGGGTAAATTAGAAAGAGACGCGGCTGCAAGCTCTGTGATAAGATAATAACGAAAAAAAAAAAGCGCCTGCAGCTCCTAGCTGCAGACACTATAAAATACTGATACAACACTATGTTTATTATTTTTTTATGCGGCCGGTGGGATTTGAACCCACACGGGACTTTCTCCCACTGCCCCCTCAAGACAGCGTGTCTGCCATTCCACCACGACCGCAAAACATGTCTACTTGACACTATATAGGGAAAAAAAGTAAAAGTCAACAAAAAAAACAGAATGATCCAAAAAATTTTGCCTGTTATTTGGACCATCCTGCGCCATTTAGATAGCCGTTTCTTTTTCCTTCAGCGCTCCGCCGCAGCGGCACCGGTATTTTTTTACGTTGATACGTCTTTTTCTTAAAAATAGTGTTTCGCATTTTAGACAAACATACTGATGGTAATCTTCTGGCTTGTAATCAGACAACGGCTTGACAAATCGGCTGCCGCCGGTCTGTTTCAATAACAGCTTGAAGTCGATATCGCGATGACGGTACCCTTGTCCGTCAAGGTGCAAATGATAATGGCAAAGCTCATGTTTAATCACATTAATCAGCTCTTCATCGCCATATTTTTGATAAACCTTGGGATTAAAATCCAGATTGTGAGTGTTTAAATGATAGCGCCCGCCAGTTGTTCTCAAACGGCTGTTGAACACAGCACGGTGTTTAAACGGTTTGTTGAAAAACGTGAGCGACACATCTTCCACCAGCTGTTGAAGCGTGTCATCCGACAACTCTTCCGATAACTGATTTAAATAACTGTTCATGTGGCTTAATCTCTTTCCTCCGGTTCTATCATTGTTAAAGCAATGCGGTTTTTGCGCGTATCAACAGATTCAACCCAGACAGTCACAACATCGCCGACCGACAGTATATTTGACGGATGTTTGACAAACTTCCGGCTCAATTTTGAAATATGCACCATGCCGTCCTGTTTGACGCCGATATCAACAAATGCCCCGAAATCCACGACATTTCTGACTGAGCCCTGCAGTTCCATTCCTGGCCGCAAATCCGTCATATCCAAAACATCCTGTCGCAAGAGCGGAGCAGGCATATCATCACGCAAATCCCGTCCCGGCTGAATCAGCGCCGCCAAAACATCAGCCAATGTCTCCTTGCCGATGTCAAACGATTCACTGAGAGATGCCGGGTTGTACCGCAGCAGCTGTTCACGCGCCTGTTCAGTCCCGAGGTCTTTCTCACTGACTTGGGCACGTGCCAGTATCGCACGCGCAACGTCATAACTCTCCGGATGAATGCCGGTATTGTCCAGAGGTGTCCGGCCGTCTGGGATCCGCAGAAATCCAATCGCCTGTTCATAGGCTTTCGGTCCTAACCGCGGAACTTTTTTCAACTCTGACCGCTGCGAAAAGACGCCATGCGCTTCGCGGTAACTCACAATATTTTTAGCAGTCGTTTTATTGAGCCCGGCGACGTGTTGAAGCAGTTGCGGGCTGGCGGTATTAACATTGACACCTACTTGGTTGACAGCCGTTTCCACCACAAAATCCAACTGCTCGACCAGTCTTTTTTGGGAAACATCATGCTGGTATTGCCCTACACCGACCGCTTTCGGATCGATTTTCACCAATTCTGCCAGCGGATCCTGCAAGCGGCGCGCAATGCTGACGGCACTTCTTTCTTCGACTTGCAGATTCGGGAACTCTTCCCGGGCAATATCACTGGCGGAATAAACCGAAGCCCCGGCTTCATTGACGATGACATAATATACCGGACGTTTACTGTTCTTAAGCTGGTCGGCCACAAATTGTTCAGACTCCCGGCTGGCTGTGCCGTTGCCGATAGCCACCATTTCAACCTGATAAGTATCGATGAGTGCCAGAAACTCTTTAGCCGAGGAGCGGCGTTTATGTTCAGGTGCCGGCTTATGCGGGTAAATTACCTGAATCGCCAAAACTTTCCCTGTTTCATCCACAACAGCCAGTTTACAGCCCGTACGGTACGCCGGGTCAAATCCGAGTACGACTTTTCCTTTTAGCGGCGGCTGCAGCAAAAGGTTGCGGAGGTTTTCGCCAAAAATATGAATCGCCTGTTCATCCGCTTCTTCAGTCAGTTGTGCCCGGATTTCCCGCTCAATGGCCGGACCGATGAAACGCTTGTAGCTGTCAGTATAAGCAGCTGTCACTAACGGTGCCGTCACACTCTGCTGTTTTTTCCCGATAATTTGACGTGCCAGATACGCTTCAATTTTACTTTCATCTACAACGAGATTGACCTTTAACACGTCCTCTTTTTCTCCCCGGTTCATAGCCAAGACGCGGTGCGGCACTAATTTCTTCACCGGTTCGGAAAAGTCATAATACATCTCGTAAACAGCTTGTTCATCCAGCTCTTGCTGCTTCACTTCACTGTGCAGGCTACCGCGGGCGAGTGTGTACTCGCGAATCCATTCACGGTAGGTAGGTTCATCACCGACTATTTCAGCAATGATTTCATGGGCGCCGGCAAGGACGTCTGCTGTCGTTGCAATACCTTTTTCCTCATTGATATAGGCTTGAGCCTCCTCGTCGATACGGCCGGAAGATGGAAGACTGAGAACCCATCCGGCAAAAGGTGTCAAGCCGTTTTCTCTGGCAATAGTTGCTTTGGTCCGGCGCTTTTGTTTAAACGGCCGGTATAAATCTTCTACTTTCTGCATCTTGGATGCTTGTGCAATAGCCGCCGCCAGCTCATCTGTCAGCTTGCCCTGCTCGGCTATTAATCGAAGGACCTCTTCTTTGCGTTTCGCCAGTCCTTTCAAATACGTATACCGTTCTTCAATCGTGCGAATCTGCACTTCATCCAAGCTGCCGGTCATTTCTTTGCGGTAGCGGGCAATAAACGGTACTGTATTGCCGTCTGCAAGCAGCATCAAGACTGCTTGAATTTGTTTAGGTGTGAAGCCGGTCAATTCTTTCTCCAGCAATAATGTCACCTGATTATCCAGTTGTTCTGTCATAATATAACCTCGCTCTGTATAGTCCTTGTCAATAGTACCATATTTTTTTGCGAAGTACACGAACACATTGTTAAATTACCGGCCACAACACAGAAGCGTTGACCTGTTGTTGCTCTGAAAATTGGAAATTTTTGAAAAATATCTGTTTATTCTGCACAAAAAAAGTTTTTTCTGTATAATTGATATATAATTGTGATTATTTAGGAGTGAAGGACGTTATGGATATTATTTTTTCAGGAGTGCAACCGAGCGGAGTTCCGACCATCGGTAATTATATTGGAGCAATGAAGCAGTTTGTCGAGCTGCAGGATAGATACCAGTGTTATTTCTGCATTGTGGATGAGCATGCGATTACAGTGCCGCAGGACCGGCTGAAATTGCGTCAGCAAATACTTAGTCTCGCGGCATTATATATTGCAGTGGGCATCGACCCGCGGAAATCAACGGTCTTCATCCAATCGGAAGTATCTGCCCATGCAGAAGCTGCTTGGATCGTACAGTGCAATGTCCAAATCGGGGAACTGGAGCGGATGACCCAGTTCAAAGACAAATCACAGGGAAGTGCGCGCGGCGGAGTCAGTGCCGGGCTTTTGACCTATCCGCCATTAATGGTGGCAGATATCATCTTATATAACGCCGATTTAGTGCCGGTCGGAGAAGACCAGAAACAGCACATGGAGTTAACCAGAGATTTTGTCCAGCGTTTCAACAACCGTTACGGCACAGAAAAACAACCGATTCTGACGATGCCGGAAGTCAAAATTCCCGACAAAGATGCCGGCGGGCGTATCATGAGTTTGCAAGACCCGACGAAAAAAATGAGCAAGTCGGATAAAAATGCCAAAGGATTCATTTCCATGTTGGATGATGCGGACACGATTCGTAAAAAAATCCGCTCTGCCGTCACCGATTCCAGCGGCAAAATCGAGTTTGACCCTGAAAACAAACCAGGCATCTCAAACCTTTTGGTCATTTACTCCTCGGTGACTGGCCGTTCAATCAATGAACTGGTCGACACCTATGCTGATTCGGGCTACGGGGACTTTAAACATGATTTAGCGGAAGCAATCGTAGAGTTTATTACGCCTATACATGAACGTTATTTTGAATTGATGGATTCTGATGAGCTCAACCTGATTCTTGATGAAGGTGCAGAAAAAGCCAGAAAAGTAGCCGATAAAACATTACGCCGGATGCAAAATGCTGTCGGTCTGGGACGTAAGCAGCGGCGTTAATTTTGGTTTCTTCAAAGACTCTGTGCTAAAATGAACGTGTAAAACAACAGGGAGGTATAGTTTATGGAAAATGCAAAGCAGCAAGATCTCAATTCACTTCTGACACAAAAGATGATTGAGAACCGGACTATTCTGATTTACGGCGAAATCAATCAGACACTAGCCAAAGAAGTGTCCAGTCAGCTGTTGCTGTTGGCCTCATTGAGCGATGAGCCGATTACTATTTTCGTCAACAGTCAAGGCGGACACGTCGAAGCCGGCGATACAATCCATGACATGATTAAGTTTATCAAACCGGAAGTGAAAGTCATCGGTACCGGCTGGGTGGCAAGTGCCGGCATCACCATCTATCTGGCCGCTAAAAAAGAAAACCGCTATTCGTTGCCGAATACCCGCTACATGATTCATCAGCCGGCCGGCGGCGTGCAGGGACAAAGCGTTGAAATCCAAATCGAAGCCAATGAGATTATCCGCATGCGCGAACGGATTAACCGGCTGATTGCCGAAGCTACCGGTCAAAGTTTTGAAAAAGTGTCAGAGGATACTGACCGGAACTTTTGGATGAGCGCAACAGAAGCAATTGACTACGGCATCGTCAACCAAATCATCGAGACACATGACGACGTAAAATAAATACAAGTAAAAAGATGCTGAAAGCAGCTCGCAAAGGAGTTCTTTCAGCATCTTTTTTCGGCAATCAAGCTGTTAGTAAAGCAAGTCCACTAATTCTTCGGGTTCGATATTACCGAAATACTTTTTGACATCCACTTGGGACACAGCCTCTTCCAAGTGTTTCTTTTCATATTTGACATCTGTTAACACTTTTTCCACATCAGCAATTTCGCCTAGTCCGAAGAAATCGCCGTAAATTCTGATTTCATGAATACGTCCGTTAACCACATTCATTTTGACTTCAATCGAGCCGATAGGATATCTCTTGCGGCGGACGATATCAAACTCAGGGGATTTACCGTAATTCCAGTCCCAGTTGCGGTAGTATTTTTCGGAAATGCGATTGATTTTCTCCCAATCTTCATCAGTCAATTGATAAACTTTGACATCTTCCACTTTATCCACACCAAAGATGCGCAACAAAATCGCCTGTCTGAAGTCTTTGGTCGAGACATTTTGGTACTCATCGGACAAGTAAGGTTTGATATTAGTCACCCGGGAACGAATAGACTTGATCCCTTTGGATTCGATTTTATCCTTGCGCACTTTCAGTGCATTGACAACCTCGTTCACATCACTGTCAAACATCAGCGTACCGTGAGCAAACATTCTGCCGCTCGTTGCATACATGGCATTACCGGAAAATTTCCGGTCATCGATGACGAGGTCGTTACGACCTTTCAATTGGGCGCCTTCCACTCCCATAGCATGCAATGCGTCAATAATCGGCTGGGTCACTTTGGCAAAATTCCGGAAAGACTCGCCGTCGTCAGGCATGATAAAACTGAAGTTCAAGTTGCCTATATCATGGTATACTGCACCGCCGCCGCTTAAACGCCGTACCACGTGAATTCCTTTTTCTTCCACATAATCCACGTTGATTTCTTCAATAGTGTTCTGGTTCCGGCCAATGATAATGGACGGCTCATTGATATAAAATAGCAGAATCGGTTCCTCCAAAGGCATTTCCTGCAGTAAATACGTCTCAATGGCAAGATTGATCCGTGGGTCTGTAATCTCCTCATTTGACACATAAATCATCATATCTCCTCCTAAATAATCATCTCTAAATGTTTTTCAGCCAAAATAACAGGAATGTCTCCGCCGACAATTGCCGTCACTTGTTCCTTCAACAACGGCAACTCAATATCCTGTCTCAAATGACTGAGTATTAATTTTTTGACACCGGCTGCCACCGCAATCTCGCCTGTTTCTTTGCTCGTCAAATGCGCATGGTGATTTTCATGTCCCTCCAGAAAATAAGTGTCGGTAATCAGTACATCCGCATCTTTCGCAAAATCCGCTAAGGCCGACAAGTAGCCGCTGTCGGCAGTAAACACCAGAATCTTACCTGTTTCACGCTCCACAAGGCGGACAGCAAAACACGGGACAGGATGAACCGTGCGCAAAAACGTCACCGAAAACGGACCAATCGTCACTTGGTCGGTTTCTTTGTAGCCAATCCCTTCTGAGACACCAGCCAGTGTCAGCTCCTCAAAATGAAAGGCGTCTTCCATGTGTCCGTATATGGGCAGCACAGGCTGTTCAGGCTTTGGCATCAACTGCCGGTAGTATTGCAGCACACCCAAGTCTGCAATATGGTCATGATGATAATGAGTCAAAAGAACAGCATCCAGGTCAACTGGGTTCAGGTGCTCTTCCAGCGCCAGCAAACTGCCGCTCCCTGCATCCAACAATAGTGAAAAACCGTCTGATTCCAATAAAAAAGACGTCGTGCCATCACCGTTGAACGGGAAACCTCCCCAGTATCCCAATATTGTCAATTTCATAATCTCACTCCCTCAAGTGTCATAAGAATACTTTAGAACTTCTTGGCTGATTTTAAAAATAATCTGTATTATTCTTGGTGGTTAAGTGGTCGAATTTACAAATAACTGCGGGTTTGTACGCTCGTTAAATACAATTTTGCATTTTCACGGCAATTAGTTCCGTCTATTTTTTTGTGCCTACCGTTGTCATTGTTTACATTCGACCGTAACAAGTTTGATAAGTTTTTTGCAGAACAGCCGGACATTCAAATAACTGGAAGAAACAATTATGATTAAACGTCCGCCAGACTGTCTCCAATCTGGCGGACGTTTCAGCAAACAATTAACATAGATATACTAGCTGCTCTCAAAGAAACGCGTCACTTGACTGATTTTCTGGCTGTACGTTTCCAGTTTGTCGTTAAAGAGGGCAGAAGTACCAAGAACATAAAGATCAGCACCAATTTTGCTGATTTTCTCCACTGTAGCAGAATTGATATTGCCGTCAACTTCTACCAGAGGCGGCACTTTGAAACGAGACAAGTGACGGGCTAATTCTTGTAGTTTTCCCAACACCTTCTCATTAAATGGTTGACCGGCAAAGCCCGGCTGGACGGTCATGACCAGCACCAATTCCACTTGGTCAAGATAAGGCAAAATCGCTGTCAGCGGTGTTTCCGGATTAACGGCAATCCCCGGTTTAATCTGCTTTGAGCGGATAAGCGCTATCAGCTTTTCCGGGTCATCAGCTGTCTCAATGTGAAACGTCAAGTAATTTGGTTTGAGCGGCGCAAACATCTCAATATACCGCTCAGGATCTTCGCAGGCAAGATGGATATCTGTGCTGAATTTGCCTGTCCGGATGATCGGGGCAACGACATACGGCCCCATCGCCAGATTATTAACATAGCGCCCGTCCATCACGTCAATGTGGAGCCAGTCCACTCCCGCATGCTGCAAGGCATCCAGCTCTTTCCCCAATTGCAGCTGGTCTGCACACATGATTGATGCTGCCACCTTTTTCATAGCATCCTCCTCAGTTGTGTTAGTTCTCTTTAAAAATCTTCATGGCTTGCTTGGCATTTTCCTTCATGGCAGCTGTTGCAGCCAACGACAGCTCATCAAAAAAGACAGGCTGGCCTTGAGCGGTACCGGCCAGTATGTCACGCACCGCTTGACCAGCCGCTTTGTTCATGTATGTGTAGTAGTTGATTTTGCAAATACCATTTTTGATGGCTGTCCGGTAGTTGTCATCCGAAACACCGGAGCCGCCGTGCATCACAAATGGTACATCAATTTTTTTCTTGATGGCTGTGATTCTATCCAAATCAAGTTTCGGTTTTTTCAAATACAGTCCGTGGACAGTACCGAAGCCAATGGCTAAGCAATCAACATTCGTACGTTCCACAAACTCTTTTGCCAAATCCGGGTCTGTATAAATGTCGTCTAAATTGTCGTAGTCTTCATCTGAATCTGATCCGCGGCCTTCTCCGCCGCCGATGGCAGACGTAAAAATATGTCCCAATTCCGCTTCCACTGAGACGCCAACTGCATGGGCAATTTTGACAAGCTCTGCCGTTTCTCTGACATTGTCTTCAAATGCCTTTGATGATGCATCATACATGATTGACGTAAAACCCAAACGAATCGCCTCAACACATAAATCAAACGAAGCACCATGATCCAAATGCACACCGACAGGTACCGTTGCATTGCGAGCATAGTCTAACATTACCGGCCCGATTTCTTTCAAAGAAATCAAGTTTTCATGCACTTCCGCGTGCTGTAAAATAACCGGCGACCCAAGCTCTTCAGCTGCCCCGATAACCGCCCGGACTGCTTCCAGGTTCGGCACGTTAAATGCACCGACAGCATATCGATTCTTTTTTGCTTCATTCAGCATTTCGCTTAGCGTTACTAACATCAGCCTTTTTCCTCCTCTACACCGTTGAAACGATATTCAAGATTGGTGGCAAACGCATTTGAATACACGTAAGACAATTCAATCGGTTTGCCTTGCCAGCAGGCTAAGTTGCTGACTATCATCACAACAGCGGGTTCTTTTAATTGCAAATAGTTTTTTTCTTCAGGACTTGCTTCTCTGGCAAACACTTTCTGCAGCGTTGTGTGCGGAGTGATGCCAAATGACTCTAGTACGCCCCACAAAGACTTGTCCGTTAAATTCTCTTGCACAATGTCCGGGTTACATCTGCTCAGAGGGATGTAGCTCTCCGAAAGTGAATACACTTTCCCATCCACGCTCCGCAGACGCAGCAGATAAAACACAAAATCGTTTTCTGGAATCTCTAGAGGCACGCTTAATTCTTTTGCAGCAGGGATGATTTTTTGCGCCAGTACCCGCGACGTGATTTGTTTTTTCCGCGAGACAATATCAGCATACAGCCCTCTTGTGTGCATACTTGTTTCTACCCTGACATTTTTGTTTGGAATGATATAGCCTTTGCCGTCAATCTCACTGACTTTGCCTTTCTTTGCCAGTGATTTCAGCGCTCGCTTAATAGTCGTCCGGCTCACATCAAAATGTTCTGCCAGTTTTCTTTCGCTGGGCAAAGCTTGTTCCTCCCGTGCGAGTTGGTCGATTAACGCTTCAATCTCGTCACCAATCAGTTTATATTTTGGAATAAATTCATCCATCGATAATCCTCCCTTAATACATATCAAGGGTATCATATCAATCGGTCGGCATTTATTCAACAACCGGATAGTCTGCCCTTCAGTGCGAGCCTTCACCCTTTAAAATTTAACAACAACGCGATACTTGTCGCCTTTTACCGCCGACTTAAAGGCTTGTTCCACTTCTTCGAAATCATAAACCTCACTAATAAACGGCTTCACATCAATAACACCTTTACTAATTAGACGTGTTGAACGCATGAAGTCGCGACTGTTGGAATTGGCCGTCCCTAGTAATTGATAACTGTTTTTGTGCAACCGATCCGGACTGAGCGAAACAGGTGTGTCCGGATAGAAAGATGAATATAACACTACCTTGCCTAAATTGGCGACAATCGCTACGGCATCATCAACCAGTTCAGAAATCGGAGTAGTATCAAATACAACATTTGCGCCAATCTGATCTGTCAGTTTCATCACTTCATCATACAGATTTTGTTCCTTAGTATTGATTGTATATGACGCACCAACTGTTCGGCTGAGTGCCAAGCGGTCATCTTTTAAATCGCAAGCAACAACGATTGCGCCGCTCTTGGCCGCCAAAGATACGTGCAGCAAGCCCATGATACCGCAGCCTATGACAACGACGACATCACCGTACTGAATGTCAGCCGTCTCGCAGCTGTGTATGACACAAGACAATGGTTCCGAAAGAGCAGCTTCCTCAGGCGTGACAGTATCGTAATGAAACAGATGTTTTGGGTTAGCCAGCATGTATTCGGAAAGTCCGCCCATGCCCTTATGCGGCAGTCCCTCCAATTGTTTGCTGTGGTCAAAGTACAGGCAGTTTTGTTCCTGACCGGTTTTGCAATAATAGCAGTCGCCGCATGCCAAATTAGTACCATAAACGACTTTATCGCCGATATGCCAAATCTTTTCATTGATTTTCTTACCCAGTCCTACTATTTCCGCTGCAATTTCATGGCCGCCGATAAAAGGAAATTCAACCTGTTTAACCCCTGTATACACCCGTTGTTCCCACGTACAAATGGCACATGCTTCGATTTTAATCAGTATCTTGTCATCTGGAATTTTCTGTATGTCATATTCTTCGATTTTAATTTTTTCAATTCCCTCAAACACTGCTGTTTTCATTTTCTTAATTCCTTTCATAGTGTTTTTGCAATGAACCTTCACTGTCAACAGCACGACTCGTCTCCCAATGAACGTCATCCGTAACCCTTTTCAAAAAAATTGGTGCTGATATTACCTCCAACCATTTATTCACCTCTTTTAGTACAATTGGTACTTTTTTAGTGCCAATGGTTTTTATTTATATTTTCACTATAGGCCATCTGTCGCGGAATGTCAATACTGCTCCCGCCGGTATACCGAAACCGTTTGAACGCAACACCGCATAAAAAAACAACAACTTGAAAGGATTGTTTCAAGCTGCTGCTTCATAGATTAGTTATTTTTTAAAATCGTCTCAATTCTGCTACGGTATCCGCATCCAGACGCTTCACAACTTCTGTGACCAGTTTGACCGTGTTGTAATAGTCATCTTCGTGAATCACTGAGGTGTGTGAATGCAGGTAGCGTGTCGCAACGGTAATAGCCAAAGACGGAATCCCGTTACGTGTCACGTGTTGCTGACCGGCATCAGTTCCGCCGCCGGTAATAACAGTATACTGGAATGGAATCTCCAGTTCTTCTGCAACATTAATGACAAAGTCACGCAGTTTTTTATGAGGAATCATTGATGCATCGTAAATCAAAATCTGAGGACCTTTACCAAGTTCCGAATCGGCTTCTTTCGGCGTCATTCCCGGTGTGTCCCCCGCTGTACCAGTATCAAGTGCAAACGCAATGTCCGGATTGATGAGGTGTGTGCTGGTGCGTGCTCCTCTTAATCCTACTTCTTCTTGAACATTGCTGCCGGCAAATAAAATATTTGGGTGCCCTTCTTTTGCCAAATTTTCCAGCACTTTCAAGGAAACTGCTGTTCCGATACGGTTGTCCCATGCTTTGGCCAGTAAAAATTTGGACTCATTAAGACGCTGGAATTCAATATATGGCGTAATCATGTCGCCGGGACGAATTCCCCATGCTTCAACTTCTTCTTTACTCGTTGCCCCGAGGTCCACGAACATCTCACTGATTTCATAAGGTTTTTTGCGGGCTTCTGCTGACAAGACATGCGGCGGTTTCGAGCCGATTACACCGTGAAATTCTTTGCCGCTGCTGGCAGTTACTTTGACTTGTTGCGCCAGCATGACTTGCCCCCACCAGCCGCCAAGTGTTTGAAATTTTAGAAACCCTTTTTCTGTCACCGTAGTCACCATAAATCCGACTTCATCCATGTGACCGGAAATCAACACTTTTGGTCCGTCTGCAGCACCGGCATGTTTGGCATGAATGCCTCCCAGACCATCAAAGACAAAATCATCTGCGTAAGGTTCAGCATATTTTTTGAAAACATCACGCACCTGGTCCTCGTTGCCGGGAACTCCCTTTGCATCTGTTAATTCTTTTAAAAATAGTTCTTCTGATTTTTCCATTTCATAACCACCTTTACCTTGTTATTGGAAATTCACATACACTTTCTTATTATAACATACCTTCACCTCATGACGACTATCCATGCAGGCAAAAAAAAAAAGGTAAAAATTTCATGAAAATTTATTCTTGACAACCTGAATGAAATTAGTTATGATGGAAAAAATTAACACAACAACTTCTGATGACAAGGAAAGTACATGCGAGATGTTTTTTAGAGAGTCTTCATCTGGTGAAAGAAGATAAACAGAACGCTTGGAAAATGGCCTTTGAAGATTAGCTGTCGATACGTAGGCAGTTACGGGAGCTCCCGTTATCGTGAGCAGCAAATTACGGACACGTGATTTGGTTGAGGAAAACGTCACTGTTTCCGAAAAAAGGTGGTAACACGAGTTGATTCGTCCTTTTGTTTTGCTTGGTCAAGCAAAACAATGGGACTTTTTTATTTTAATAGAGATGATTGAACATTGATGCGATAAGTATGGTTTTAAGAAGCTTAACAGAGAGTCTTCGCTTTGCTGAAAGGAGACAGCTCCCCTGATACCAGAAAATGGTCGCTGAGTTTTTCGCTCCGAGTGCTTGCATAAGGCAGCGACGGTTGTACCCGTTATTGTACTAGAGTATGGTTGTTTCGTACTTGAAGAGGGCTGGTATGCGAGTATCAGCTGAAAAAAGGTGGTAACACGCTAACAGGCGTCCTTAATACAAGCAATTGTATTAAGGGCGCTTTTTGTTTATCAAAAAAAGAGGTGAGGAAATGCTTGAATTAAAGAATATCGATGTTGTATTTCGGCAAAAGAAAGAGGAAATCCGCGCTGTGAGCGATGTGTCCCTGACTATTAACAAGGGCGATGTGTTCGGCATTGTCGGCTACTCCGGCGCCGGCAAAAGCACACTTGTCAGAGTCATCAATCTGCTGCAGCGGCCGACTGGCGGTGAAGTCATTTTTCAAGGAAAAAATCTCCTGTCACTGACTCCCCGTCAATTAAGAGAGGAACGGAAAAAAATTGGGATGATTTTTCAGCACTTTCATCTGATGATGGCAAGAACAGTTTACGAAAATGTTGATTTTTCATTGAAATATACGTCACTCAGCAAGAAACAGCGGGACGAAAAAGTACTGGCGCTACTGGAACTTGTCGGTTTATCTGACAAAAAAGAGACGTATCCCAGTCAGCTGTCAGGCGGGCAAAAACAGCGGGTGGCAATTGCACGGGCCTTGGCAAATGACCCTGAAATCCTGCTGTGCGATGAAGCGACCAGCGCACTTGACCCTAAAACGACTCAGCAAATATTGGCGCTGCTGAAATCACTGAATCAAAAACTGGGAGTGACTATCGTCCTGATTACCCACGAAATGCAGGTCGTCAAAGAAATCTGCAATCGTGTGGCTGTGATGGAAAACGGCCAAGTGATTGAGCAAAATTCGCTGATTCATATTTTCAGCCGGCCTCAGCAAGCTTTGACGAAAGATTTTATTCGCACGGCGACACATACTGACAAAGCGTTGGAAACTATTTTACAACATCCCTCGCTGGCCAAGCCCGACCAGCAAAGCGAGCTGGTGGAACTGTCGTATTTGGGGGAATCTGCAAGCGAGCCGCTTATCGCGCAGCTTTACAGCAAGTTCCAAGTTGAGACAAACATCTTGTATGGAAACATCGAATTTTTGCAGCAGGTACCGTTCGGGACGTTGATTGTTGTTTTGAAGGGGCAGCGGACACAGCGGCAAAAAGCGGTGGCCTACCTGAAAGAACAGCAAGTAACTGTCACAATGTTACGAAGAGATACCGCAAGTGAACCAGCTTTGCTGAAATCAATAGGAGGAGGGTAATTTCATGTCACAATTTTTACAAGCTTATTTACCTAACGTCATGACATTAAAAGAGGAATTTATCATCAGTACGTGGGAAACGATCTATATGGTCTTTTGGACAGCTCTTGCAGCTGGCGGGTTCGGGCTAGTTCTGGGAATTATTCTGGTGGTGACCGCGCCGGGCGGTATCTTGACACATGCCCCGGTTCATCAGCTTCTCGACAAGCTGATCAATGTCTGCCGCTCGATTCCTTTCATTATCATGCTGACGCTGGTCGCACCGCTGACGCGACTCGTCATAGGGACAACCATCGGAACGACAGCCGCACTCGTGCCTCTGACTATCGGGACGATGCCGTTTTTTGCCAGGCAAGTCGAAAATGCTCTGTTGGAGGTGGACAGCGGCGTTGTTGAAGCGGCTGAAGCAATGGGGACCAGCCCGCTTGGTATTATTTTCCGGGTGTATTTAATTGAAGGGCTGCCAAGTATTATCCGTGTTTCAGCGGTCACAATCATTAATTTGATTGGACTGACGACCATGGCGGGAGCGGTCGGAGCCGGCGGTCTTGGAAATTTAGCGATTTCACGGGGGTATAATCGGTTTCAAACGGATGTCACAATCGTTGCGACACTGATTGTCCTTGTGCTGGTATTTATCAGCCAAGCAATCAGCCAGTGGGCAATTAAAAAAACAAGCCATTAATCTAAAAAAGGGAGAGAATCACATGAAAAAAATAACAACAGGAATACTTATTTTAGCGAGCGCACTGCTTTTACTGGCAGGTTGCGGAAAAGGCAGCGCCAAACAATCAGACAATAAGAAAGTTAAACTGGGAGTGGTCGGTTCGGATACACGAACATGGGATTTCGTTAAGGAAAAACTTGCCAAAGACGGCATTGATTTGGAAATTGTCGAGTTTACCGACTACAATCAGCCGAATGCGGCACTGAACGATAAAGAAATTGATTTGAATTCTTTTCAGCACCAAATCTTTTTAGACAACTATAATAATGAACACGGCACAAAACTGACCAGCATCGGCAATACCGTGAACTCGCCGCTCGGGATTTATTCAGAAAAAATCAAGTCCGTTGATGAACTGAAAGACGGTGATGAAATTTCCATCCCGAATGATCCGACAAACGGCGGACGGGCGCTGATCCTGCTTCAGAAAGCCGGATTGATTAAAGTCAATGCCGCTAAAAATAATTTGCCGACTGTGGAGGATATTACTGAAAACAAGAAACAGCTGAAAATCACAGAACTTGATGCTGCTCAGACTGCCCGTTCCCTGCAAGACGTAGCGGCCGCTATCATTAACGGCGGCATGGCGATTGATGCGGGCTACTCGCCTAAACAAGATGCTATTTTCTTTGAGCCGGTCGATGACGAGTCTCGGCCGTATGTCAACATCATTGTGGCGCGTCCGGAAGACACTGACAATCAGACCTATCAAAAAATAGTGGCGGCTTATCAGCAGGACGATGTCAAAGACTTTATTCTTGAGACGTACAAAGAGGCATATCAGCCGGCATGGGAAACATTCGGTAAAAAATAGGAGGACATTAGCTATGACTACACAACAAACACTCACCGAAGCTATTCAGGCTATTTCGGAAGATATCATCAGCTGGCGCCGCCACTTGCATCAATACCCGGAGGCAAGTCTGAAAGAAGTGGAAACGAGCAAATACATTCAAAACCAGTTGAAAGCATGGGGCATCCCCTTTCAGCGTGTTGGCGAAACAGGGACGATTGCCGCGTTGACCGGGACGAAGGGAGCAGGTAAAACGATTGTCTTGCGTGCGGATATTGACGCACTTGAACTGCCGGACAAAACAGGAGCGGTTTACCAGTCCAAAAACGAGGGCTTAAATCATGCGTGCGGGCATGACGGGCACACGGCAGCACTGCTTGGCGCGCTGAAAGTGCTGAAAGACCATCGCCACACATTTCCCGGCACGATAAAGTTTGCGTTTCAGCAGGCTGAGGAAATCGGTGCGGGCGCAAAACATTTTGTGCAAGGCGATTTTTTAAACGATGCCGACCAAGTCTTCGGAATTCATCTGGCGTCGTATTTGCCAGTCGGCCAACTAGCGGCAACACCGGGGGCAGTCAATGCTTCGTGCGATATTTTTTATATCACTGTGTCAGGGTTCAGCAGCCATGTCTCCCAGCCGCATGTCGGCCGCGATGCACTGTTGGCAGCTGCCAGTATCGTCGTGGAGCTGCAAAAAATCGTGGCACGCGAAATCGACCCGTTTGACCCGGCTGTTGTCGGCATTGGACGGCTGGATGCCGGGACCCGCTACAATATCGTCGCAAACCGGGCACGCATTGAAGGAACGATTCGGGCTTTCTCCCATGACACACGCGCCTTTTTATTGAAGCGTGTCGAAGAAATCGCCAACGAGGTTGCTGCGGCCCACCGCACAACACTGTCCTTCCGGGTGCATGACGCAGCTGCTCCGCTCATCAATCACAGTGAGCCGGCACAGCGGGCACGCAACGTCGCGGCAACCATTGTCGGCGCTGACAATGTTGTCACAGACCAGCAAAAAAGCATGGGGGCAGACGACTTCGCCGATTTTCTGGCTGCAGCTCCGGGGGTTTACGGTCTGGTCGGGTCGCGCAACCCAGATGAACCCCGGACCCATTTCGGCCATCATCACGAACAGTTCGACATTGATGAACGTTCGCTCGTTTTGGCCGCAACTTACCACACGTTGTACGCCATTGATTATTTGACACAATCATCCTGACAAAGCAAACACCGGCGGTCTGCTGCAAACCGCCGGTGTTATTAATCGTAAATGATTTTTTCATAAGTCGAGGAAGTCATGGCATAGAAGACAATATAGGTCACGGTCAGAAGCGAAATTGAAAGATAAGTCAATGTCAGGCTTGACGGCCGGGTGATGATTTGAAACAGCACAACAAGCGCAAAATAGGCATGGCACAGGCTCAGCAAATACGGCAGAAAGAAGATCAGCAGCTGCTGTTTAAAAATACTGCGGCGAATCGTTGTTCTGGGTACGCCCAGTTTTTTTAAGAGCTGGTAGCGCGGTTTTTCATCTTCCGCTGCCGAAAGCTGTTTCAGCATAATCATACTGCCGGCAGCCACCATAAAGACGATACCTAAAAAGACTGCCGTATAAATCAAAAGCCCGGTCATTGAGCGGTTTTCACTAAGCAGCGGAAATCGCATGGCAAGTCCCGCTGCGCTATACAGTTCGCTGCCGGATGCCGGCACATACTCCGGAGTCACGCTCATCCGGGTCTTTACCCTGCCCGCCTCTTTCGTGACACGTGCTTGAACATGCTGCTCCTTCTGCAGCAAGTCTCCCAGTTCGGCTTTAACTGCCTGATAGAGCGCCTCCGCCTGACTGCTTTGGCCAATGTTTATGAGGTGAACTTGCTGTTCGTGCCGAGTCGGCAGTTGTTCGAATAACGCATCTGAAACGACCAGCATCATGGTGTTGAGCCGGATGCCGCCCATCGTTCCCAAATCACCGGGGCGAGTGTCGGTCAGCCTTAACTGCGGCAGGCTCCCTTCCAGCTGTACTTTTTCTCCGAACGTCTGATTCTCAAACATCATCGCATCGGCAGTGCCGGTGAAAACAACCGCATCCTCTGCCTGCGAAAGAGTGATATCCGTCAAATACGGATTAAACGCTTGGAGACTGCGGTAATCCGACAACGAGAGAAACCCGAGCAAACTGGTTTCAGCCGCAGCAGTTGACCCTTGGGTGACATCATACATGCCGCCTGCATACCGAAATGTCAGCTGTGCTTCTTGTTGAATCGGATGAGCTGGAAACGAACGGATGACATCTTTCAATTCGCTGTAGTGGGAGCTTGTCACCGAAAAATCACTTGGTTCAATCAGCGTCACAAACTCCATTGACAGTGATTGAACAGCGGTTGCCCCGCCGATTGCCGCGATTGTCGTCCCGCACAACACAGCTATCGTAGCAAAGGTATTAGCACTTTTTCTCAGCTCAGCGCTTAAATTCGATACAGCTACCATGTTCATGTCCCGATAGTAAAACCGCTTCAAACGGGTCAAAACATGCAGGGCAATCACCAAAAAGTGGCGGAAGAACAAATACGTGCCGATGACGCAGCTGACCAAAATCACCAGCGGCAGCAAAATGACCACACCATAATTAATGCTGCCGTAAACTACTGGATAGCGTTGGCTCATGAGGCGCGTGAACAGCTCGAAGTTGGCGGCCAAATAATAACCGCCGCCAATCAGCAGCAGCCCAGCCGACCCCAGCAGCCAGTTGACAGCCGTCATCCGAACAGGCTGCCCGTCCTCTCTCCCTTGGCGGAAAAGAGTAATCAGTTTGTACCGGTAAATCGTTACGGCGGACTTGAGCGACACCAATACAAGCGTCGTCAAAAAGACGGTGCCGGTATCTTTGATGCTTTGAAGAGAAATCGCAAACCCGCTCTGCGTATCCAAATACATCATCTTCATTAAAATCATACTAAAAAACTTCGAAAATAAAATCCCCAGCACAATACCGGCAGCTAACGCCACAAAACCGATGACGAGATTTTCTAAAAAAAACAGCAAACTGATTTGCGACCGGCGAATTCCCAGCAAATTATACAGACCAATCTCCCGTCTTCTTTTTTTAATGAAGAAATTGTTGGCAGAAAACATAAACATGACGATAAAGCCGATAATCAAAACGGACGCCGCCTGCAGCGCCACGGCAATCCGGATGTCATTATCCGAACGCGCAGCCAGCTGCCGGCTGTCGCTCATGGCGACGAAACTGTAATACACCATGACAACAAATATCATACACGCCAAATAAATAAAGTAATGCCGAAACTGCGACCGTACATTTTTCCAAGCAAGTTTAAGCAAAATCATGACCGACACCCCCGCCGATTGCCGCCTGCATGTCAATGATTTTCTGGAAAAACGTCAGACGGTCGCTTTGACGGACGATTTCGGAGAAAATCATCCCGTCCTTGATGAACAAAATCCGCTGGCAGTAACTTGCGGTAAATGCGTCATGGGTCACCATAACGATCGTCGACTGCTCCTGCTGGTTCAATTTGACAAGATACTGTAAAAATTCCGTTGCCGACTTCGAGTCTAGGGAGCCGGTCGGTTCATCAGCCAGTATCAGTTTGGGATTGGTGATGACGGCGCGGGCAATAGCGACACGCTGCTGCTGGCCAATGGAAATATCCCGTGGGAACTTGTCAAGCAGATGGCTGATGCCCAGAATTTCAGTCACACGCAGCAGCCGTTCTTCCATGACGGACACATCATGCCGCTCAAGCGCCAGCGGCAGCAGGATATTGTCCTTGACGTTCAACGAATCCAGCAAATTAAAAACTTGGAACACAAACCCTAGCTGGTGACGGCGGAAGTCGCTGAGACGCCGTTCGTTCATGCGGGTGATGTCTTGTCCGGCCACTTTGACCGTACCGGTTGTCGGACGGTCGATTGAAGAAATCATGTTAAGCAACGTCGTTTTGCCGGCACCACTCGGCCCCATAATGCCGATGAACTCCCCTTTGTCGATTGTCAGTGAAATATCAGTCAACACTTTATTGGGATTGCTTTTCCGGCCATAAACTTTCGACAGATGCTGTACGTCCACAATTGTTTCCATCAGATGAAACCTCCATCAGTTTTCATACCTATTATTGTAACAATATTTTTCATGAAACGGTATAGATAGCCCTTCATATCAAGCAGACCGCTCCCGCCTTGCAGTGAACCGATTATCTGTTATACTGAATGTGTATTTTAGAAAGATGGGATGAACACATGCAGATAATGATTGTAGAAGATGATAAAACCATTCGTGATTTAATCAGCGACTCCTTGAATAAATGGGGATTCGACACATTCATCGTCACAAACTTCAACGATGTCCTGACCGATTTTCTGGCGCAAGAACCCCACTTGGTCCTTCTGGACATCAACTTGCCTGTTTTTGACGGCTACTACTGGTGTCAGAAAATTCGCGAAGTATCCAAGGTGCCGATAATATTTATCTCCAGCCGCAACACGAACATGGACTCTGTCATGGCAATGAACATGGGCGGTGACGACTTTGTCAACAAGCCCTTCTCAATGGAAATTCTGATTGCCAAAATCAATGCCCTTTTGCGCCGCACCTATGATTACGTGGAAAATCAGCACAACCGCATCACGCATAACGGCCTGACCCTAAACTTGGAAAACAGCACGATGACCATCAACGACAGCACCGTCGAACTGAGTAAAAACGAAAGCCGGCTGCTGCTGATTCTGCTGAAAAATCAAGGAAAAATCGTCAGCCGCAACAAACTGCTCCGGGCGCTGTGGGATGACGAGCGGTTCGTCGATGACAATACGCTCACCGTCAACATCAACCGGCTCCGAAAAAAAATCGAAAAGCGCCGGCCTGCAGCAGTACATACAGACAAAAATCGGTCAAGGCTACCTGATTCCTTAAGGAAGTGATTCGTGTGACATTCAGAAACTATTTAAAAGACCAAATCAGCCTCCTGCTGTTGTGGCTGCTTTTAGTGCTGCTGGCCGCACTCTTTTTCTGGCTGACACCGCAAGCCGCTGTCGATGCCGGCAATATGCTTTACTTGTTCCTGTTAGGGACAACACTGATGCTCTTGTATCTCGCACTCCGGTACATCCAGCAGAAAAACTGGTGGCAGCAGCTAGAGCTTGATGACACAGACGCTGCGGATATCGCCCCTCAGCTGAAGGGCGCGCGGTCTGCCGAAAAACAGCTGTTCCAAGATTATGTCAATCAGCTGCTGACAGAACAGCAAGCTGCCTTGAACAGGCTGGAAAATGCGTCAAACGAACAGCGGGACTATATTGACGGCTGGGTGCATGACATCAAAGTGCCCCTCGCTTCGCTCAACCTCCTTTTAGAAGATATCGAGCCGGACATTTCTGAAACCCGGTTCAACCAGTTGCAGGAGACTATCCAGCACATCGACGACTACGTGGAACAAGTGATGTATTACTCACGCCTTGATTCCTTCTCCAGAGACTATCTCATCCGCAGTTATTCTCTGAAAAAAATCGTCCAGAAGGCTGTACGGCATTCTTCGCACTATTTCATTCAAAAAAACCTCCAGTTCAACCTGTTAGGTGATGACTATGATGTTTTGACGGATGAAAAATGGCTTTCATTCATTTTACATCAACTGATTAACAATGCTATCAAATACACTGCCGACGGCGGCAGCATCACGATTGCCCTGTCTAAAAACGAGCGCGGTGTCTGGCTCTCGGTTGCCGACACCGGCATCGGCATCCCGCGGGAAGATTTGCGGCGGGTCTTTGACAAAGGATTTACCGGTTACAACGGGCGCTTTGCCGAAACCAGTTCAACCGGCCTCGGGCTTTACCTGGCGAAATCTCTGCTGCAAAAAATGGGGCACCGCATCATGGTCGACTCAGAAGTCGGGAAAGGAACAACCTTCCAGATTCTGTTTCCTCCTCTGGCTTATTATGCTGAAACTGATGAAATTTTTATGCTCAAATAAAATAAGCACCTCCCGGAATAGTGATACCGGGAGGTTTTGGGTTTGCTCGATGAAAAGCAGATATTAGTATGAAGTATTTCTTTTGATAAATTCAGTGCAGTAATAATATATCGTGCAATGAGATGATTACTTTCATTTCTTTTTCTTTCTGTTTAATTTTTTCAGTTTTACCGTAATCTCTGAATTGGCATAAAATTGATTCAACGGCGTTTTAACCACAGATTTCCGCTGCTTTTTACTGCAAAACCATTTTTTTAAGTTCGCTAACACCTTGCCGCTCACCCCTTCTGTTTATCCATCTGATATCTATCATTTTACAGATAGCGACGATACGGTGACAGATATATGCCATGGAAGAAATTAACTGAACAGCAAACATCCCGACTTTTTAATCAAACAGTTTCCTCCAGTCTTAATATCCAGCCACTTACAGCACATTCGTATGACATAATAAATCTTCCATTTATTCCTGTATATAAGCAATAAAGTTTTTACAAAGTTTCTGATTTCTTCAATCCCAGCAGCTGTGAGTACTCTTTGATGAGCCACATAATAGAGTATTAAACCCTCTGCTTGTGCCTAGAAAAAATGGCCCATGTAGCTACTTTATCTTCTCTAACGTCTAGATTAAGGTGAGATTTTAATTTATCTTTCACCATTATTTTGGGAAACTGGTATGGCAACCCCTTTTTTTGACAAAATGTATAAGGTGTCATTCTTTTTATCATGTTATCCGATTGCCCTTGACAGCGAGCCTCCCCGTCTGTGAGTTTTCACGATCAGCTTCCCAGCTTTAAAAAGTCAGGATCGTTTCCGTGACGGTATCACAGACGGGCTCACTATCAA
>NZ_NGKC01000015.1 GCF_003987655.1 Vagococcus acidifermentans
AGATGGCCGTCCCGCGACCTCTGATGGTCGCATGTGGTTATTCCAAACACTGGATAAAGCCGACCATCCCGTTGTTTTCTATCATGCGTCTCTGACGCGAGAGCGTCAGAACATTCTCGATGTCCTGACGGACAGCTTTCACGGTTACTGTCATTGCGATGGTTATTCCGCTTATCAGCATATCCCCGGTTTAACCGTTGTCGGCTGCTGGGCGCATATGCGACGGAAATTTCATGAAGCGGGTGATGACCAGGGACAAGCCGCTATTGGTCTTGCCTATTGTAACCAGCTGTTTGCGCTTGAGAGAGCGTTCAAAGACTTGTCACCCTCTGAGAGAAAAACGCATCGACACCGCCATCTGCGACCTATCTTAGAAGAGTTTTGGACGTGGCTAGAAAATTTGCCAGTTTTGAGTAAAAGTAAACTGGGGAAATCAGTGGCTTATGGGCTAAAGCTGAAAGAAGCGTTGATGCGGGTTTTGGAAGATGGTCGTCTCGTCTTATCGAATAACTCAGCGGAAAGGCATATCCGCCCGTTGACCATTGGACGCAAGAATTTTCTTTTTTCAACGAGCGAAGCCGGGGCGGAAGCGAATGCCATGGCCTATACCATAATCGAAACAGCTAAGGCCAACGGCCTCAACCCGTATCGCTACCTTTGTCGCCTCTTTTCTGATTTACCTAACGTGGAGTTTGGGCAGCATCCAGAATTATTGGAAACTTATTTGCCATGGTCAGAACAGAGTCAACAAACGTGTCGCTAACCTTATAGAAAAGAGCGCCAGATAAGTTGGATGGTTTTCTATGAAAATCATACCTTATCTGACGCTATTTGTGCGCCCGTGTGATTATTACCCGCTTACAAAATAAACGCATAAGTGAGAAAAACTTGGAGGTAAGGACAATGAAGAAAAAGATTTGTTTAATATTATCAATGTTTTTTATTGTATTGTTAAGTGGATGCAGTGCAAAAAAAAATGTAGAATCACCTAGCAACTCCTCTTCAATCGCTCAATCTTCAAATCAAATGGAGTCAACTAGCAATGAAGAAAACGACTTTACCTTCCCGTTATCGTTTGATATAAGTTCGACTAGTGATACTCAAAGTGACAATATTCAATTGTTACTGAATGACAAAGAGTTTAACGATTGGACTCGCTACGAAGATTTTCTGAAGGGTATAAGAACATTAACTACTGAAGATGTTAGTGAATTGATTTATGTGGCTGTTAAAGATAACACGATAGAAATGCCTCAAGCATTATACTTAGATGGGAAATTTATCATGACTATAGTTGACCCATCAAAAGGCCCAGAAAGCAACAGCCCATACGGTGTGTTATATCCAATAGACTTAACCGAAATTGCCGTTGGCAAACATAAAATCCAACTTGTCGGATTCAAAAGTGAGAATAGCGGGAAAAAAGCTGTTTTAGAAGGGCAAATAGAATTCAATATCGAGTAGGCTTTCACTTGGGGTTTTTATAACTTTTAACAATATTATATGCTTGACTTCTATTTTCCGTTCCCCCTGTTTAAGCGAATTTGTCTAAGTCTGTTATTAAATTAAGCTGAAATGCTAGCCATCTACATCATTTGACAAAGAGCCCAAAAAATAAAAAACCGTAGACCCCATGGTTAGTCTACGGTTTTTCACATTTTCTCAATTTAAAAATGTGTTATGCTTCTGCGTTCATAACATCTTTACCATCATAGTATCCGCATTCTGGACATACGTGATGGTTCTTTTTCATTTCACCGCAGTTTGGACATGGAGTCAAACCAGGTGCTGACAATTTATAGTGAGTACGACGTTTTGCTTTTTTAGCTTTAGACGTTCTTCTAGCTGGTACTGCCATTGGTATTACACCTCCTTAAATAAATCTGCGCAAATAAACATTACGCATATATTCCAATCCTACTCGTTTTCCTCAAATAATTCGGATAACTTAGCAAGACGAGGATCCACTTCAGCTTCCGAAGTCGTTTGACGCTGTTTTTCATAGTCTTCTTCGGAAATAATTGCCCAAAATTCGCCTTTCGGGAGCTCTGTTGCCTGCTTTTCTTCTTCTGACAACACTTGAGACGGCAGATTCAATAACACAAAATCTTCGACAGCTTCGATTAAATCAATCGTGTCTTTTTCTAAAATCATGATTTCTTCTTCTGCATCTTTGTCATCGCCAGCAATCTGTTGGAACTGGGCGGTTGTCATATACGTTTCGTCTGTTGAAAAGACAAGGGGCACATCAACCGGTGTCAGCGAGCGAGATGACGGGAGTGTCACAACGGTCTCCACAGTGAAATACGCCAAATACTTATCCGGCTCCACAGAGAGGAATCCTGAAACATGAACAGGTTTCACAGCGATGATTTCACGGTCTCTTTCAAGCAAGGAGGCCTCTAAATCCAATACTTCATCAAATTCGAGCTGTGTGTGTTGAAATTTGTTCAGCTCCAGTAATGACCATTTCATTTTTATCACCTCTAAGCAACAAGAGTAATTATACTAGTCTCCATTTCCTTTGTCAATGAGTTTTTCTTGACACCTTCAAAAAATTGTTTGTTATAGAATTCATCTGCGACTTCTAGTACAATATGATGAAAAGGAGTGACAGTTGTGATTAAATTTCAAGATGTTAGTTTTGTGAAAGAACAGGCAGCGATTCTCAAAGACATCAGCTGGCAAGTAAATGCTGGTGAGCACTGGGCCATTCTCGGACTGAACGGCTCCGGCAAAACGACCTTGCTGAAAATTCTCTGCGGCTACGAGTGGCCGACAACCGGTCACGTCACTGTGCTGGGCGAACACTTCGGTCAAACATCAATTCCGGAACTGCGTAAACAAATCGGCTGGGTCAGTTCCGCACTGAAAGCACGCATAAAAGGTTGGGAAACAGCCGAGAAAATCGTGCTGAGCGGAAAATTTGCCAGCATCGGTATTTATGAACGTTATTCCGATGATGATCTGGCTACAGCCGTCCAGCTGCTGGCTGACTGCGGCGGCAAAAAGCTGATTGGCTCCGCCTACAACACGCTCTCTCAGGGACAGCAGCAGCTGGTGCTGATTGCCAGAGCGCTAATGGCCGACCCGCGTGTACTGATTCTTGACGAGCCTTGCAGCGGACTCGACCTGTTCGCACGGGAAGAGCTGCTTGAGACAGTGTCCCGGCTGATTGAACGGCCTCACGCACCGACCGTCCTCTATGTGACGCATCACACAGAAGAAATACTGCCGGTCTTTAATTCCCTCCTGCTTTTGCGGGACGGCAAAATTTATGCCCAAGGGAGTACCGGCAAACTGATGAACGAATCGGTATTGAATGATTTCTATCCGGAAAAAGTGCGTATTATTTCCCAAGGCACCCGTCAGTATGTCATAAAAGCCTGACAAACAATTTGTTCAGGACAGGAGCCAACACTAAGTAAAAGCCGGCATTGCCAACCGCGTGCAAAAAATCAAACGGAAGCGACTGCATGTAGTAAGGGATGAATGCCGGGATGCCGTACAGTTGAGCATCGATCACTGAGATAATAAGTCCGTAAACAAAACCTGCCAAAAAGCCGGCCGCTACTTGCAGCAGAAGCGACCGCCGGAACCGCTCCGCTTTCCGTAAAAGTGCGAATAGACCGATGATGCCGCTGAAACTGATGAGCTGGCTGATTGTCCACGGCCCCATTCCCAAATAGATGTTGGTCACGACAACAGACAGCAGATTGATGAGCATGCCCCGGCTCGCTCCCAGCTGTACTGTTATAATCAGAAAAATGGCGGTCATCGGCTGCACGTTGGGAATGCCCTGAAACAGCAGGCGGCCAGTGACGCATGCTGCGACCATCAAAGCCATATAAGACAGCTCTCGCAAGGAAAATACGCGGCCGGACTCTTTGCTAGAAGGATTCATACGTGAACTCAACGGCATCCCCTTCTTTCAGGTAGGTGTCGGCTGCACCGGTATTGATTTGTTCACCGTTGATAGTGAAAACCCAGTAGCGTTTTTCCTGCTCATTTTGAGCCAGACCGTCGATGGCTGTAATCATGCCGTTTTCTTCCACTACATCAAAATTGTCCTTCATCACATCCATCAGACTGGTTTTCAGCGTGGTTGTGATGTCTTTTTTCGTTGTTGTTTGATCTGCAGTCAGCGTGACCGACACTGCTATCTTTTTTTCATCGGCTGATTGACTGGCCGTGCTTTGCCCGTTCTGGCGTGTTTGGAACTGGCACCCCCATAACGTCAGCGACAGCAGTATCACAGCGGCCGCCGGTATTAAACGTTTCATCTTGCTAGTCACCTCTTTTAATTTTACTTGGTGTATCTCGTGCGGCTGGTTTGCTTCCCGAAAAAGATATTCTTTTACATAATGATTGCGTCGGCGGTGCATTAAAAAAGCCGAAAAAGGAAGCCTTTCGGGCGGTACGCTTTTTCGGTTTTTTGTTATGGTCAAGGCGGCTGTTCAGCTCTGTCAGACATTCCGTCTGTTCTCGCCCACCATGTTTATTTCACGCGACAAGTAACGGATGCGTTCCATAATCCGCTTGGCCTTCAGCGGTTCATCTTCGCCTCTTTGCGTCAATCTCAAATGTTCTTCTTCCAGCTGCTTCATACTGAAGTTGGATGAGAAAAAGGTTGGAAGCTGCTCTTGCATGCGAAACTGCAAAATCACACCGAGCACATCGTCCCTTATCCAGCTGCTCATCGAATCGGCACCGATATCATCAAGCATCAAAATCGGCGCTTTTTTCACCGCTTCCAGTTTGTCGGCCATCGTGTCTTTGCCGATCGCCTGCTTCATCTCAACTGCAAAAGTCGGGAAATGCATCAGCGTCGACTGAAAGCCTTTCTCTGCCAGCGCATTGGCAACGGCACCTAATAAATATGTTTTACCGACACCGAACGTTCCCTGCAAATACAGCCCCTTGTGATAGCCTTTAGGGTCCTGTTGATAGGCGTCAATGAAATCAAGCGCCGCAATATAAGCTTCCTTACGCTCGTTCGTCAATTCAAATTGAGTCAGCCGCGCATCACGGATATCCTTCGGCATGTCCATGGCTTGGACACGGCTGCGGATTTCCGCTTCCCGCTGGCGAGCCAAAAGCGATTCAGTCGGCACATACGTGACATCAATGAAATGATAATTCAAAAACAGACGAGGTTCATAACCAGGTGCCAGCATGGTCGCATCTTTCATTTGAAATTTCTTTTTTTCTTGAACAAATTCGTACAGCTTCGCATAACTTTTGGCAATATCTTCATTTGTCAAGCGGTCGCGATGCTCTTCAATAAACTGCTGCACGTCTTCATCCGCCAACACTTCGCTGACCAGCGAATCGAATTTTTCATTCAAATGCCGGGATTCCAACAGGCGTCCCATCTCTTTTCCGATATCTTCCATAACTAGTCACCATCCTCTCTCGACAATCCCAGACGCTCCAGCTTTTCATTGAGCGCTTTCTGCTCCTCGCTGGATACGGGTGTTTCTTTCTTCGGTGCCTGTTTCGCCCACTCGGGCAAGGTTTCCTTGCGTCCCGATGATTTATACTGGCGCTTAGGCGCTGCGTTTTTTTTCCGTTTGTCCTCCGCCATCTTCTGGACTTTGCGGATTGCGTCTTCCGGTGCGCGGATACCGTCTTGTGCCCAGTCATTGGCGATGGCGTTGGCCAGTTTCTGGTTCAAAGAGGCGTTGTTCTGCACCACAAGGATATAATGTATCATCACATTGATGACCGCATCCGGCAATGCAGACTGCTTGCGGATGTTTTCCACCGTCCACCGTTCGTTGTCAGTGACGAATCCTTTTTTTTGTTTCTTAATCGCCTTCAAGTAAAGCATCGGCGGACTGCCCTCGCTGGATAAAATCACGTTAATCTCGCCTTCGGTAAACCCGTCAAGTTTTAAACTGTTATACCGGTAAGTTTTTTTCTCCTCCGGCGAGGTCAGCGCTTGTTCCGTCTTGTCCGCTTGACGCGTGTGCTGCACCGTTTTGCCGTGATACGCCGTATATATCAGGTGTTTCAACTGGTTTATCTGAACGCGGTTGGTGACGTAATCAACTGAACGCATGACGTACTGCTGCATTTGAATTTCATCGACACCGTACAAACTGTGAAATGTCAAAATAACTTCGCGCAGCTCATCAAGCTGTTTTTTATCAATGTACAGCCCGTCCAACATACTGGTAAAAAACTGCCAGTCAAATGTCCCGGTGTCAATATCCCGGTCAAACGGTTTGTCGTCAGCAAACTTTTCTTTGACTTGATTTGCCAGTTCCCGCCCTCCGGCCAGCAGTCTGTCTGACAACCGGTACGCATCCACGAACTTTTTCGTCGTTTCCGTGTAGGAATCATCCATCACCAGCGTCGTACGGAATGTCTCAGCTAATTTTTTAAATTTCTTTTCGCCGACACAGTCCAACAAGAACAACGAAAGGATGTCATCCTTGAAAAAGTCTGATGCACTCAGCGGGCGTTGGATCACATAGAGCATATGCCGTCTGTCGAAAATTTCTTTGACAAATGTCCGGATAAGTCCGATGCCTTCCAAGCGCACACGGGCGTTGAAAAAATCAGGCAGACCGAGATTCACCTGATTCAACAGTTCCGAATGCAGTGCGGCGTGATCTGAATCAGCCTCGCTCAGTTCATGCTCTGCCAAAAGCGTCATCATGAGACTGTATGCTTCGATGCCGATAATCGGCTGGTATAAAAAAGTCAAGACTTGAATATCCAGATTGGATAACGAGCCGGCCGCTTGTACTGAATAACTGTCTTTCGGCTGTAACTGTTCCCACGGATTAACCAATTAACCTGCTCCTTTGCTCTCGCGGGGGTCGTCCCCGATAATCTCCTGCAGCTCTTTCAAAAAGACGCTCATATCCTTAAACTGGCGATACACACTGGCAAAACGGATATAGGCAATTTCGTCCAGATGAACGAGTTCCTCCATCACGTACTCGCCGATTTGCGTGGTGGACACTTCGCTTTCACCCAACTGGCGGACTTTGTTTTCTACTTTATCAACGATTTGTTCCATTTGCTCCATGGATACCGGGCGTTTTTCGGCCGAACGAATCAGACCTCTTAATATTTTATCACGATTGAACTCCTCACGAGCACCGTTTTTCTTCACGACTAACAGAGGAGCGACTTCTATTCTTTCAAATGTTGTAAAACGAAACCCACAACTTTCGCATTCGCGGCGTCGTCGAATAGCACGTCCCTCATCTGCCGGACGGCTGTCGACTACTCGCGACCCATTATAATGACATCTTGGACACTGCATTCTGTTTCTCCTCTCTATATGTGTTTTTTTATGTCAGGTGACACAACCACCTAATTATCCACATTATAACATGTATAGACCAAATTGGTATAGTAAAACAAACAAAACCACGGCCTGTCCGACATCACCGGAAAAGAAAAAAACAAAGGATTTTCCTTTGTTTTTAAATAAAACCTTTTTGGGTCATTTCTTTAAGCCAGCGGTCTATCTGACGGTGTGTGTCTTCAATTGTACCCGAATTATCAATGACGATATCGGACAGCTGGGTTTTGATGTAAAGCGGCAGCTGTGTGTCCATCCGGTGTTCAGCCTCGGATTTGGTCAGTTGGTCGCGGCTCATCAGCCGCTCTATTTGCACCGCTGGCGGTACAAATACTGTCATTATTTGCGACATATAGTCCTCATAGTCCGTTTCGAACAGCAGCGGGATATCCGCGACGATAAACGGCGTATGTTTTTCTTTGTAGTGGTCTATCTCAGCGAGTATCTTTTTCCTGATTTCCCGGTGGAGCAGACGGTTCAGCTGGTTGAGTTTTTCTTTGTCGTTAAAAACGATGCTGCCGAGCTTCTTGCGGTTTAGCCGGCCGTCCGGCTGCAACACATCTGCGCCAAAACCGGCAACGACCCGCTCCAACCCAACGGTGCCCGGTTCGACAACTTGCCTTGACACATCATCGGCATCAATCACAGGCACCCCTTTTTCTTTGAAATACTGACTGACAGTGGATTTTCCGGATGCAATCCCCCCTGTCAATCCCAGTACAAATGTCACGCTCTCACCTGCTTTATGACTCTTTTGCGGTATTTCTGGCACGTTGGACAGTAATGCGTGCCGCGCTGAGCCACTTTTATTTTTTCAATCGGTGTGCCGCAGACGGGACACGGTTTGCCGGTTTGTCCGTATACACTTAAAGCAACCTGGAATTTTCCGGCTTCCCCCAATGCGTTTTGGTATGTCCGGATAGTGGTCCCGCCGGCCGCGACAGCTTCCGCCAGCACCGCGATAATTTCGCTGTGCAGCACGGCTGTTTCCTGCTTCGTCAATGTGCTTGCTTCCTGCAGCGGGTGAATACGGCTGCGGAACAGCGCTTCGTCAACATAGATATTACCTAGACCAGTCACCAGTTTCTGTTCCAAAAGGAGCGGCTTGACGGCTTTGGCGGAACGTTTCAATCCTTCGCGGAACGGCGCCAAATGAAATTGTTCAGATACCGGCTCAGGTCCGAGCTTGCGGATTCCCGGATGTGTCGGCCAAGCCCCTTTCTCCAGCAATGTCATTCTGCCGAACTTGCGCACATCCAAATACCGCAATTCCGTCCCGTCATCAAAGCGAAACACCACATGTGTGTGCTTCGCCAGCGCATCGCCGTTCTGATGAAATTCATACTTGCCTTCCATGCGCAAATGGGAAACCATGTCAACATGTGTCAGCGAAAAAATAAGGAATTTCCCGCGCCGGTTCACTTGCTCGATGGTTTCGCCAATCAGCTGGTGTGTGAACAACTCGACTTCCGGACTGTCGATAATCCTCGGCCAATACACAGACACCTCGCTAATTTTCTTCTGTAAAACCAGCTGTTCCAATCCTTTGCGGACTGTTTCAACTTCTGGCAATTCAGGCATAACAACTCTCCTAACATCTCTTATTTAGCTTCATACCACGTATCGCCGATACTGCTGTCCGCCTTCAAAGGCACGCGCAGTTTCACGGCATTCTCCATCACGTCTTCAACGATTGTCTGCAATGTTTCAATTTCCGATTCCGGTGCTTCAAAGACCAGTTCATCATGCACTTGCAGCAGCATGGTTGCCTGCATGTTTTCTTCCCGCAGGCGTTTGTCTATCATCAGCATGGCTATCTTCAGAATATCTGCCGCACTGCCTTGAATCGGCGTGTTGATGGCCGTTCTTTCCGCAAAGGAACGCAAATTAAAGTTGCGGTTGTTGATATCCGGCAGATAGCGGCGGCGGTGATACAGTGTTTCAACATAACCCTTGTCTTTGGCTTCACGGACGATGTCTTTCATATACTTTTTGACACCGGGATACTTTTCAAAATACGTATCAATAAATGTTCTTGCTTCTTTACGGCTGATGCCCAGATTTTGCGACAGACCATAATCGCTGATGCCGTAGACGATGCCGAAGTTGACTGCCTTTGCCTGACGGCGGATATTCGGGGTCACGTCTTCCGCGTGCTCGATGCCAAACACCCGCATGGCAGTACTGGCATGGATATCCTGACCGGCGATAAACGCTTCTTTCAAATGTTCATCATCCGATATATGAGCCAGCACACGCAGTTCGATTTGAGAGTAATCTGATGAGAAAATCTTCCAGTTTTTCTCTCTCGGCACAAACGCCTGCCGGATTTTACGTCCTTCCTCCAGACGAATCGGGATATTCTGCAAATTGGGATCGACTGAACTGAGCCGGCCTGTTTGTGTCAATGTCTGGATATAACGTGTGTGAACCTTGCCGTCAGGGAAAATGACCTTCAGCAAGCCTTCCACATAAGTCGACTGGATTTTAGCAATTTGCCGGTACTGCAGGATATAATCGACAATCGGCGCTTTATCCCGCAGCTGTTCCAGCACATCGACTGCTGTAGAATAACCTGTTTTCGTTTTTTTGATGACCGGCAGCTGCATTTTTTCAAATAAAATCACACCCAGCTGTTTCGGCGAATTGAGGTTGAAAGTTTCGCCTGCTTCCTCATACACTTTTTGTTCGATTTCATGCAGCCGCTGGGCAAATTCGACTTTCATCTCTTCCAGCCGGCTCGCTTGGACAGTGATGCCGGTGATTTCCATATCAGCCAAAATTTTAGACAGCGGGAACTCGATGTCGTAAAAAAGTTCCGACTGATTTTTCTCTTCAAGAGCTGCCGTCAATGTCGCGTACAACACATCAATGGCTTTGACTTTGCGTGCAAGATGACTGTGAAAGGCAGCTTTATCTGCGGGAACACCTTTTTTGACTCCTTTGCCGTAAACTGCTTCGTCAGTGTCCACATCACGGTAATCAAACCCTGATGCCAACTCCCCGATGTCGTCATTGCTGCCTAAGGTATCCAGCAGATAGGCTGCAAGCAAAATATCGAATTTTGCACCGTTAAACGCTGCGCCAAAACGGTTCAGCGCAACATATGTCCGTTTAAAATCAAAGACTTTTTTCGTCAGCGAGCTGTCTGCCAGCCAGTTTTGGAACAGCTGGTTTTCAAGAACAGCCGAGCCTTCCGACACATAAATCCGCTCCTGATTGCCCCACGCAATGCCGATGACATCTGCTGTGTGGTAATTGTCATCCAGCATTTCCACGTAAAGCGACATGTCCGTTTCAAACATGTCCGATGTGATTTCCTCTGCCAATGTATACGGGACTTCTGCCATATCTTCAGCCGGCAGTTCAATTCCGTCAGTACCAAGTTTATCCAGAAATGAGTTGAAGTTCATTTCTTTGTAAAACGGCACCAGTTTATCCAGATTTTTTCCTTCGTATTTCAAGTCATCCAACGACACATCAATCGGCGCTTCGACATTGATGGTCGCCAGTTTTTTACTCAAAAGTGCAATGTCTTTCTCTTTGATGAGATTCTCTTTCATTTTGCTTTTTTTCATGTCGTCAATGTGTTCATAAATATTTTCAACTGTGCCGTATTCTGTCAGCAATTTGATTGCCGTTTTCTCGCCGATTTTGGTCACACCGGGAATGTTGTCGGACTGGTCGCCCGCCAGCCCCTTCATGTCTATGATTTGTTGAGGCGTCAGCCCGTATTTCTCTTTGATGTGTGCAGGCGTATAGACTTCCGTTTCGCTGACTCCTTTGACGGTGACATTGACGGTGACATTGTCTGAGACGAGCTGCGTCAAGTCTTTGTCCCCCGACAATACCACAATGTCAAACTCTTCCGGGTCCGCTTGCTTGGCGAGCGTCCCGATGATGTCGTCGGCTTCATAATTCAGCAGTTCGTAGTGCTTCATGCCCAGGCCGTCGATTAAATCGCGGATGTACGGCATCTGCTCTTTGAACTCGCTTGGTGTTTTTTCCCGTCCGGCTTTATAGTCTTCAAAGTACTCATGACGGAACGTGGTGTTTCCGGCATCGAACGCCACCAAGATGTGGGTCGGCTGTTCTTCTGCCACGATATTTTCCAACATGGTGTTCACCGCATAGATTGCGTTAGTGTGAAGCCCCTGTTTATTTTTGAATCGCTCTAGCGAATTATAAAGGGCAAAAAAAGCCCTAAATGCAATACTGTTGCCATCTACTAAAAGCAGCTTGTTTTTTTTCATTTAGGTTCTCTCCAATCTTATCCTTTACATTTTATCAAATTTTAACGGACAATGCGAAAAATAACAACAGCTTTACAACAAAGACAATCCAGGAAGTATGACGGTTGACAAAAAAAGATAACAGCTTCCGTAAACAGGCTGTTATCTTTTTATTGGCTCTACTTTAAATACAACACTTTAGAGATGCTCTGATTGCCGTTGGCATCACAGTTCACAACATGAACATGCGTCAACTCGCTGATGTGCGGCAATTCAAACCGGAACATGCCTTTTGCATCAGTCCTGACCTCTTTCAAAACATTGCCGTCCTCCGAGACAATGCTTATCAAGCTGTCAGGCTCTCCTTGACCTGTCCCGGTCAGTTTATTTTCCGTGACATCATAAGTCGTGTCAGTCAGTTTGACTTGCGCTGGCGGTGTAAAGTCCGCATTGTAGATTGCAATATCCGAAAAATTGAGATACGTGTAATTGTAGTCAAAAATATTGTAATTATTCACTTGCGAACCGAACTGGACTGTCGCTGATTCATCGGTTGCCGGTGTATAGTTCAGTGATTTTGTCACAGTTTTCTTGAGCTTCAGTGATTCCTGGTGCATTTGGTCGCCGAACCCGTAAATCATCTCAGGAATCGTCCATCTTCCCGGCGATGTGTTCTGCACGGAAAAATCAAGACGGTACGTTTGACCCGCCTGCAGCCAGACCTCTTGTCCCAGCATGACAGCTTCAGCTTTCGGATACGCATAAAAAGAAACACCGTTTCCTGCTTGGGCAGCTGTCATACCGTCAAGTTTGGTTTTTTTATACTTGCTTAATACCCATTCGCCTTTGCTGTTTTTCTGGAGCCGTTTGTCGATAAAGGCCCCGTTTTCCTTGACCAGCCAGCTTTCAAAGCCTGTTTCTGTCAGTTGAAATGACGGATTTTCCAATAGGTTTTTCTTTTCCGCAATTTTTGCCGGCAGGCAATTACGGTCGGTCTGTTGTTCGCGGACCGACGAAATGAAAGTCATGACAATGTCCGCATATTCATCCGGGTAATCCAGAATCAGTTGTGCATGGGCTGAACCCGGACGGGTATGAAGTTCTTTGTACCCGACGGCACGGTTATACAATGTCACTGTCTGCTCCATCTTGATGATGGCATCAGCCTCGCTGTGCAGAAACAGCTTGGGCAGCGGAGACTTCTGAACAGCTGCCAACGGCGAGACATCCGCCAGCGACATGCCGAGAATCGGTTTGATTCGGTGCTCTTCCATGAAATCCAACAGCCAGTTTGCGGACTCATCCCAGTCATACTTGTCAATTTCCGGAATGAACTGGATGTACTCATAAATCATCCCGATAAGCGAACGGAACTGCTTGTCCATGCTTTGAAACCCGCTGTCTGCCACATAGGCTATTACATTTTGATGCGGAGTTTCTTGCGACAGCATCGTTGTTGCTGCCCCTAGCGACACGCCGATAACAATCAGTTCCTGTTCCGGCCGGCGGCGCAGCTCATCATCAAGCCATTTGTTCAAATCGTGTTGTTCATAATGGCCGAATGTATTGTAGTCCCCTTCGCTTTCACCGTGGGCTCGGGCATCGGGAATAAGCAAATTGTAGCCGAGTGCACTGTACTGCTGTGCATGGGACATCATGTTGTAGCCGTTGGAACGCCAGCCTTGCTGCAGCAAAATCGTTTTATCCGCACCGTTGTCAATATACTCTGATTTCAGAGTCAGATTTTGTTGCGTGACTTCATCATAAACCGTCAGTTCACGTGTTTCGGTGTTTGGCAGGCTGTTATACCAGTCGACCCAGCCGTAGCTTGAGTAATCATTCAGAATTAAATCGGCCAGCTCCGAATCGCGGCCAAACGCCGTGTTAAAAATAATGTCGGCAAGTGTATCGGTGATGATGCTTTTTGTCGTCCTGTTCTTTTTTTCCGACTTGTACGCTTTGTACGTTGTCACAAATTCATCCACCAGCGCATCCACGATTTTCTTCTCTTTGCTTGTTAGCGTTTGTGCGCTGCGTTCAACCCTTGCCGTTTCTGCGGCATGAACAACCGGTGCGGCACACAGCTGGCCGAGAAGCAGCCCGACAGCCAATAATTTTATTGTTTTTTTCATACGCATCTCCTCTGCAAATTTGTCCCCCCAACTTCTAAATCTAGCATGATTCTTGAAATGTTTTTATATTATTTTTCGCCGAACACCGCAAAAACCGCTATAAGCAGATGCGTTCCATCAACTGCCAGCCATCTTGACACGGCCGCTCGGAACATTATTTTTGCAGACAAAAAAATAAAGCCGGCAAAAGGCCCGGCTTTATTTTGGTTGTATTTAGCGCATCAGCAGCCCAGTAAGCAAGAGCGGCAGCAAGAGAATCAGTCCAATCAGCACCCAGCTGCGCCAGTTGGCAAAATTCAGACTAGTTCCAATGCTGAATCGCTTTTCGACCCACAGCGACGGGTCTTGCTTATTGAAATAAAAGACCCCGAATTTCCAGTTGGCATCATCATCAAAATGAGCGACGGTCTCATCCGCTTCTCCCGTTTTTTCCCCCGGCAGACGGTACCGCTCACCGCCTTGACCATATTTAAACGACACGAACAGACTCAGTACCAGACAAACCGCTACAAAAATAATAATAATCAGCGGAAAATTAATCCGCTCCATGTTGTCAAATATGATAATCGTTTGAATCAGCGCAAACAGCAGCTGCGTTGCCACGCTGACAATCAGCAGCATAAGCGATGAAGCAAACCGGAACTTACGGTTTTTCCGGAAACTGATTTCAGGGTGGCGGCTGTCTGCTTGCTGCTTGGCTTTTTGATATGACCGATTTGCCACCGTCAAGGCTGCCAGCATAAACAACTGCATAACCGGTATGGCAAATACTGACCCGAGATGTTTAGGTACGGTTCGGCTCGGCTGCATGTTGATATCCCAATTCGTCACGATTCTGTCGGGAATCGTGTCATAGTTCATCACCGTGATGGCCACGACTGCGACAATAATCAGCAGCTGGATGCCGATAAATATACTGTTTGGTACAACCAGACGTTTTTCCCGGAAATGCGTATCCACAACAATCTCTTTTTGGGTTTGAAAAGCTGTTTTCGGAAGACTTTTCTTAAATGCCAGAATGCGGCTGCGAATCGTTAAAAAACCCGCTGCTGATACAATGAATACAATCAGTATCGCAAAGACAGTATACAAGGAAACCAGCATCGCCATGCGTTCCTCATCTTTTATCCCGGCAAAAAACCACATCGGCAGCGCAGCCAGAATGCCGGCTGCTGTATTTAGCCATAAAAAATATTTTTGATAGCGGCTGATTTCAGGCTTTTTTTGATAAGCGGGAGGCAGCGTCACACCGAATTGACTGCTTTTCCGGCTGAAATACGGCGTCAAGCCGGTCATCACACCCATAAAAATCACTAACCCTGCCATCAATCCAACAAACATACCGACCATTTAAGACTCACCCTTTTTTAATCTGACTTCGATTTTTTCCTTTAACTGCTCCATGGTGTCATTTGTCATGCGAAAAATTTTCGCATCAATCAGCAATTCTTCAAACCGTTCCTCAAAATCCCGATTAACCTCGTCCGGTACGTCGATTTGTTGAGAAGGATTCACGAGAAATGCTTTTTTATCCTGAATCAGCACCCCTTCTTCCTGCAGTCGTTTATAAGCTTTGTTGACTGTGTGCATATTGATGCCGATATCTCTGGCAAGACTGCGGACGCTTGGCAGTGTCTCGCCCGGAAGCAGTTCCTTTCGAAGAATCCCTGTTTTAATTTGATAAATGAGCTGCGTATAAATCGGGGTTTTGCTCTCGGGCTCTATCCGTATATACATTACGTCTCTCCTTCCTTGCCTGTTGACACATATCTGCCGGCCAGCAAGTAACACAGCGCCCCCATCAACCCGCAGAGGCACATCACCAGTACTGCCGCCTGTACTTTAAAATCAGGAGACAGCCGGTCCCCCAGCAAAAGATTCGCCGCTTGCCGGCTGACACCGGCTGGATTGTAGCGGTTCAACTTCAACTCAAGCCCGGCAATCAACTGCAGCAACACGGCCGCACCCAACGGAATGATGGTTGCGACGGCTTGTCCCCGGCAAACAGTACTGGCGAATACAGTTACACCTAGTACCAGCATAAGCCACAGCAGATAAACTGCTAAACCGGCGGCGGTCCTTTGCACAGACGGAGAACTGAAATAGATCGCCGTATAGTAGCAGGACAAACCAAAACCAACTGCCAGACTAACAGCAGTAATCAAACAGGCAGCAGCCCATTTACTCAGTATGTATGCCGTTCCCGACACCGGCTTCGTAAGCAGATAGTCCAGCATACCGTTCTTTTTATCCGCAAGCACCACGTTTGCAAACGCGACGATGATAATGAATAAGCCGAGCTGGTCAAATTGTGACGACAGTGTGCTGTTCAACACTTCTGCACCCGAGTAATTAATCTTTTGGATGATGATGCCGGCCGACTCAATGCCGCCAACTTGCGCCATAATCTCCGGCAGAAATGCCAGAACCAGCGGTTGGCTGATTCCCAGCAGCGCCATCACAAGCGGCAGCCACACAATCTTCTTGTCAGTAACAGACTGACGCAATTCATTTTTAAATAATGTGTTGAATGCTGTCATTTTTACAACACCTCTTTCAAAAAGATGTCTTCCAGCGAATCCTGCGTCACTTCAAATTTAAACAGGTCGATTTTCTCTGACAGCAATACTGTCAGAAGCTGGTGTTTAAACAACGGCTCCTGCAAGACAACTGTCACGCCGCGTTCGTACGGAGCAGCCGATACAACAAAGGGCAGCTGCGATAAATGAGCCAGCACCTGTTTTACATCTCCTGAAAATTCAATGAAAATCGTGTTTGAGCCATTCCTTTCCAAAAAATCAGCAGAAGAAATATCACGGATGATTTGCCCTTTCTTCATCAGACAGAAACGTTCACATAGCTCATGGGCGTCATTTAGAATATGCGTTGAAAGGATGATTGTCGCCGTTTGCTTCAGTTCCGTCAAAATGTGAATCACCTCGCGCCGGCCAATCGGATCGAGCGCGGACAGCGGCTCATCGAGCACCAAAAAACGCGGGTTGTGCAATATTGCCTGCGCAATGCCGAGCCGCTGTTTCATCCCTCCTGAAAAATGAGAAACTTGGCGTTTTCTGTTGTCCCATAAACCGACTTGATGCAAAACCTCGGTCACACGGTGCTGTAACACACTGCCTGCCAAGCCGGATAAGTTCCCTGAAAAAATCAACGCGTCTTCCCCGGTCAGCCAACCATGAAAGGCCGGCGTCTGACCTAGATAGCCAATGTCATTTTTGCATGCGGCAACAGGCCGGCCGTCTATCATTATCGTGCCGGTGTCGGCACGGATAATGTCCACCAGCATTTTAAGCAGCGTCGTTTTACCGGCACCATTCGGACCAATCAGCCCCACACACTCCTCATCAGCCAGACTTAAAGACACATTCTTAACTGCCGGCTTGCCGCGGAATGTCTTCGTCACGCCAGTTATGTCTATCATGCGTTCTGCCTCCTTCCAAACAAAAAATAAAGGACGGGACCGAACGTCGTTATCAGGACTATCACCGAGAGCCACAACCAAAAATGCCGACGTTCAGCGCGGTGCCTGATAATGTCTTGCAGCGCTGAAACGAGGAGCAGCCCGTAAATAATAAAAATCGGAATGAACGGTCGCCAGTCTATTGCTGTTAATTGAGTCAACATGCGTGTCACCTTCTTTTTTTGTTATATACATGCTATAACAAAATATGTTATATGTCAACTATAACAAACACCCTGATTCAACCGATGATTCACGGTGTGCCGACGAGTTATTTATGACGGATGTTGGCTGCATTTGCCGATTTTTTGCGAAAAAAACACCGGATACACGATGTATCCGATGTTTTGTTGGCTGTTAATCGCGTCCAAAAATACGCAGGAACGCCAAGAACAAGTTGATGATATCAAGGTACAGCATTAATGCACAGTAAATGGCAAGTCCTTGTACAGCGGAGCCGCCGTAATGATAATACAGCGCCTTGATTTTTTGATTGTCGTAAGCCGTCAGACCGGCGAACACGACGACTGTCACCAGTGAGATGAACAGTTCGACCGGTTCACTGCGCAAGATAAAGACATTAAGCAGCATGGCGATAATGATACCCAGCACCATGCTGATCAGTGCATGTCCCCAACCTGACAAATCTTTTTTGGTGACCATACCGAAAACCGCCATGACGCCGAACGTGACAGCTGTTGTGATAAACGCACTGGTCACTGTTTCGCCGGTGTACACCAGCAAGGTTGCTGTTAACGTCACACCCGTCAAGACCGAATAAGCGACATAGCCGATAATCGACTTGACGATCGGGGTATCTTTCACAGCCGACCTGCCGAGGTAAAATACCAGCGCCAGCTGGGCAATCCACAACCCCCAAAAAGTAAATGGTGAACTATATAAGAAACGTTCGTACTCGTAAACAAACATTGTGGAAAGCAGATACGATACCAGCGCACTGATACCGACCCCCAATCCGACATACGCATAGACCCGGCTGAAAAAACCGCTCAGTCCGCTTGCTTTTGCTTGTTGTTTATTCTCCATCATCGCTTTCACTTCCTTCTTCAATTGATGTCTTCATCGGCGGCCGCACCATGACAACAGCATCAAGCACACGCTGGTCTTCCTCATTGATTGCCTTGACAGAAATCGTGGCAACCTCCTTCATCGTATCGACTTTGATCACTTCGAAATCAAATGTCACGGTCTCGTAATGATACACGGGTTCCAAAAAATTACTTGAAAAATTCACGATATGAGAGCCTGGACCGGGTAAATGTTTCGAAATAGCACTGGATATGATGCCCATCAGCATAATACTCGGAACGATCGGCTTTTTGTAATCTGTTTGTGCAGCAAAGTCATGCTGGATGTAAAGCGGGTTGGCATCATTCGTCAGCCCAAGATAGAGCAGCAGTTGATTGTCCTCGATTTTTTCCGTTAAGCTTAACGAGTCGCCTTCCTCAATGTCATCAATTGATTTCCCAATTTTCCTTGGTTTTAATATCATAGTCGTCAACCACCTCCGTTGATAGTTTCATTGTATCAAAACATAGGAAAATAACAAGAAAAATAACCGCTCTTTAGGCGAACAGGACACGAAAAAAGCATGATGACTAAAAGTTCAGCCGTCATGCTTTTAGGTTAATGACTTGTGACCGGTAAGGATTGGCGGTTTAGTTGGCCATTGACCATTCCGCATGCAAAGCGGGCAGCTTGAGTCTTGTCGGAAAAACTAATTCACATTATTAAAGCAATGACCAATGGCGCCCATTCACCTTATCCGCGGTGAATGGGCGCCATTGGTCATCATCTCCATCTTAAAACAGAAAGTAGTTCGTCATATCAGTTTACATAATATTTTTACGGGTTTGTCCCAAAACTTTTTCATAAGCGACTTCGAATTTTTGCACGTCGCCGGCACCCATGAAAATCATCACTGCATCATGGTAATCCATCAGCGGTGCAATGTTTTCGACCGTGATGACATCGCCTTTTTTAGTGATTTTATCTCCTAAATCTTCAATTTTAATGCCGCCGCTGTCTTCGCGTGCCGACCCGAAAATATCACACAAGTACACAGCATCTGCCAAGTCCAACGAAGCTGCAAAGTCATCCAGCAGCGCTACTGTGCGTGTGAATGTGTGGGGCTGAAACACCGCGATGATTTCTTTGTCAGGGTATTTCTGACGTGCCGCATCGATCGTCGCCTTGATTTCGGCAGGATGATGCGCGTAGTCGTCAACAATGACCATGTCATTGACGATTTTTTCGCTGAACCGCCGCTTCACGCCTGAAAAAGTGACCATCTCTTCGGCTACTTTTTCCATGTCGAAGCCTTCCAGGTAGCTGATGGCAATCACGCTCAATGCATTCATGATATTATGGAAGCCGAAAGACGGCAGCTGAAAGTGGCCAATCTTCTGGCCGTTATGGTACACATCAAATTCCGAACCGGATGTACTGCGCGAGATGTTTTGCGCCTGAAAATCATCGTTTTCATTTACACCGTAATAATATACCGGCACCTCTGTTTTCAGTTTGCGCAAATAAGCATCGTCACCGTATGCAACGACTGCCTTTTGCACTTGTGAGGCAAACGTCTGAAACGCATCAAACACATCATCAATGCTCCGGTAATAATCCGGATGGTCAAAATCAACATTGGTGATAATCGCGTAATCCGGTGCATACGACAAGAAATGCCGTCTGTATTCACACGCTTCGAATGTGAAAAAATGAGAATCAGGTTGTCCGTGGCCGGTCCCGTCGCCAATCAAATAGCTGGTCGGCGCAATCCCGCTGAACACATGGGAAATCAGCCCGGTCGTGCTGGTTTTGCCATGCGAACCGGTAATGGCAACGCTGGTAAAACGCTTGATGAATTCACCTAAAAACTTATGGTAGCGAATCACCTGCAACCCTTTTTTCAATGCTTCCTGAATCTCCTCGTGCGTATCAGGAAACGCGTTGCCCGCAATGATTATCATGTTGTCTGTAATATTATCAGGAGAAAACGTCAGCACAGGAATACCGACTTTCTCCAAGTCCCGCTGCGTAAAAAAATACTTGTCGACATCTGAGCCCTGCACCTTGTAGCCTTTTTGATGCAGCAAAAGAGCCAACGAGCTCATCCCCGACCCTTTGATGCCCACGAAATGATATAGTTTATCTCTGTCAATATTCATTATTATTCTCCCTTTTCAAAAAACAAACCTGGCCTGCCATGACGAAAATGCCGAGGTTTCGCTTCACATTATCATACACTTATAAAAAATAATCAACAAAAAAAACTTACACTGCTGTCCACAATGTAAGCAAAAACAACTTATTCAAAATAAAAATTATTTGAATGGGTCGTTGTTTCATTTGCGATAATGCCTGAAAGGGATTTATCCAAACGCTGCTTTTTGCGTTTATCCGCCGCTTCTTCTGAATGCTTTTTAAAATAAGCCGTCTCCTGCTGGGCATCACTTTGCTTGTTGCCGAATCCTTTTAACGACTTCGGAATAAATGATGCCATCTTGTCCACAGAAAAACTGCTGGTATCCTTGGTTTGCTTTTTAAACTCGCTGCGTGTCATCGGAACGTCATTGTGCTGGGACTTGCTGAAATAAGCCGGGTTATCCGACTCATCGTCTGTATCGGTCGCCAGAGAAAAATTGGCACGGTTTTTGCGCAGCTCGCTGATAATCTGTTCTTGGCTGTACGTTGTCAGGCTGTCGTCTTCAATCATGGACGCAGGAATATACTTCGGTCTGAAGCGCTTAGGAGCCTCTTCACGCGGAAGCTGGTGCGATGAGTGGAAACCCGTACCGCCATCGTTATGGGCACCGTAACGCGTGTTTAACGGCGATCCGGGGCGAATCACCGGACTGTCTTCCTGTTTATCGTAGATTTTATTGGCATACTCGGACTGCGGCGCGTGATATGCGGTCTGCGGCCGGTTTTGGCTGGTGTGTTCATAGCCGTCATAGTCCTGATATTCTACTGTATCAAACTCGATTTCTTCTGTGTAATTAGTGCTATATTTATATGAATCATTAAAGTCATTTTCAAATAATTTGCGTTTATTTTTTTTAGTCAATTTTACGCCTGTTTCATCATCGAAGGCTGGAAATCTATAAAAACGTCTTTCATCAGTCATTGTAATCATCGATTGTCTCATTCCTTTAATTTCGCTATTTATATACTATCATAAACTTTTTCAGAAAAAAACAACAAAAGCCGTTTTTATCAATATTCATAAATATTCATTATGAAAATTGCATATTTTTTCACGGCTGCATAAAGTATAAATATTTAAATACGCGGTTTTTTATGTATAAATATTTATTTTTTGCTTGTTTTTACCGAAAATCAGTGGTATTATCTTCTTAAATACGATTAAAGGAGTTCGAGTGACATGACACAGCAAAAAGTTGTTTTAGCCTATTCAGGCGGTTTAGACACATCAGTTGCGATACAGTGGCTGATCGACCAAGGATACGATGTCATCGCCTGCTGTTTGGATGTGGGCGAAGGCAAAGATTTGGATTTCATCAAAGAGAAAGCATTGACCGTCGGGGCAAGCGCCTCCTATACGATAGACGCCAAAGAAGAGTTCGCACAAGAGTATGCCCTTGTCTCACTTCAGGCGCATACCTATTATGAAGGAAAGTACCCGCTGGTCTCCGCCCTCTCCCGCCCGCTGATTTCGAAAAAACTGGTGGAGCTGGCTAAAGAAGTCGGGGCAACGACGATTGCGCACGGCTGCACGGGAAAAGGTAACGACCAAGTGCGTTTTGAAGTAGCCATCGCCGCACTCGCACCGGAAATGAACGTTATAGCACCGGTCCGCGAATGGCAGTGGTCGCGGGAAGAAGAAATCAACTATGCCAAAGAAAAGAATATTCCGATTCCTATCGATTTGGACAACCCCTACTCTGTTGACCAGAATTTATGGGGACGTGCCAATGAATGCGGGATCTTGGAAGACCCGTGGGCAACCCCGCCGGAGGGTGCTTATGACCTGACGGTGAACATTGAAGACGCACCGGACACTCCGGACATTATCGAAATCGAATTTGAGCAAGGTGTCCCGGTAGCGGTCAACGGCGAGAAAAAATCATTGGCACAGCTGATTCTTAATTTAAACGCACTGGCCGGAAAGCACGGTATCGGCCGAATCGACCACGTTGAAAACCGTCTGGTCGGCATCAAATCTCGGGAAGTGTACGAGTGTCCCGGCGCTACAGTCCTGCTGAAAGCCCACAAAGAACTGGAAGACATCACACTGGTCAGGGAACTGGCGCACTTCAAACCAGTCATCGAATTGCAGTTGAGTCAGATGATTTACGACGGACTCTGGTTCAATCCGCTGACCGATTCGCTGAAGGCCTTTATCGCGTCCACGCAAATTTACGTCAACGGCACAATCCGTGTGAAACTCTTTAAAGGACATGCCATCGTTGAAGGACGCAAATCGCCAAACAGCTTGTACAATGAAAATCTGGCCACCTACACTTCTGCCGATACATTCGACCAGGAAGCTGCTGTCGGATTTATCAAACTGTGGGGACTGCCTTCAAAAGTTCACGCAGAAGTACAAAAAAGCATCAACCAATAACAAATCTGTTGCGAGGCAGCAGTTGCCCGGAAGCAACTATGTGCTGTCCAAATAAATAAGGCTTGCCTCAGGTGAGTTTCTTTCCACTCTGCGGATGGAATAAGGAAACCGGCAAGCTGTTATTTATTTCCTAATTGACTAAAAGAGGTAATCAACATGAAAAAACTTTGGGGCGGCCGTTTTCAAGGAAAAAACGAGCAATGGATTGATGCGTTCGGCGCATCCATTGCTTTCGACCAGGAACTTGCTCCCTATGATATTCAGGGCAGCTTGGCTCATGTCAGCATGCTTGGCAAATGCGGCATTATTTCAAAAGAAGATATGGACACCATCACATCCGGACTGAAACGCATTCAAGACAAACTGGCAAACGGCGAATTGACATTTACGATTGAAAACGAAGACATCCATCTAAATATTGAAACATTTTTGCATGAGGAAATTGGGCCGGTAGCCGGCAAACTCCATACGGCGAGAAGCCGAAACGACCAAGTCGCAACTGACATGCATCTCTATTTGAAAGACATGGTGCAGCAGCTGATTCAAAAAATCCGGCACTTAAGAACTGTGCTGGTGACAAAAGCCGAACAGCATGTTGAAACAGTTATGCCCGGCTACACGCATCTGCAGCATGCCCAGCCCATTTCGTTTGCCCATCATTTGATGGCTTACTATCAAATGCTGACGCGGGATGAGGAGCGTCTTTCGGAAAGTCTCAAACGAATCGACCTCTCCCCGCTTGGTTGTGCCGCGCTGGCCGGGACGACGTTTCCAATCGACCGCAAGTACACTGCTGAACTGCTTGGCTTTGGCGGGATTTACGAAAACAGTCTTGACGGAGTGAGCGACCGGGACTTCATTCTTGAATTTTTAAGTGACAGCGCCATTTTGATGATGCACCTCTCCCGCTTTTGCGAAGAAATCATCCTCTGGTGCAGTCACGAATACCAATTTGTTGAACTGTCAGATACCTTCTCGACTGGCAGTTCCATCATGCCGCAAAAGAAAAATCCTGATATGGCGGAACTAGTCAGAGGAAAAACAGGACGGGTCTTTGGTCAGCTGACGGGTCTGCTGACTGTCTTAAAAGGCCTGCCTCTGGCTTATAATAAAGATTTGCAGGAAGATAAAGAAGGCATGTTCGATACGGTATACACGCTATCCACCAGTCTTGATATCATGAGCGGCATGATCGACACGATGACAGTGAAGACGGACACTATGGCGCAGTCAACTGAAAAAGATTTTTCCAATGCAACTGAACTGGCGGATTACTTGTCGGCAAAAGGTATTCCTTTCCGGCAGGCGCATGAAATTGTCGGCAAGCTCGTCCTCTCCTGCATTCAGCGGGGAATCTACTTGCAGGATGTAGCGCTGGACGAGTATCAGGACATCTCGCCGTTGATTGAGGAGGATATCTACGACGCGTTGGACTCCTACACAGCCATGAACCGCCGGAATTCTCTGGGCGGCACAGGGACAGAACAAGTCCGGGCTGCCATTGCCAAAGCAAAAGCCGACTTGTCATAAGTCACTGAAAAAGCACACGTCACCAAATTATTGACGTGTGCTTTTTAATGCGTTCCGTCACCTAAAAAACCGAGAATAGTGTATGATTGACACAAAGACCGCTCGAAGGAGGGAACGCCTGATGATGACATTGTTGTTAGTCCTGACAGCCGTCTGTGTGTTGTATTTAGCAATCATCTTTTGTTTGATACTTTCCGGCACGCGCAGCCAGCCCGACAATCATGCCGATACTCTGCTGATATTGGGTGCACAAGTCAAAGGCACCCCGGCGCGCCCCAGCCAGTCGCTGAAAGAACGGCTGGATGCCGCCCTGCCGTATCTTTTCGCCAATCGGGCGACTACTATTATCGTATGCGGCGGTCAAGGGCCTGATGAGTCCGATACAGAAGCCAATGTGATGGCCGACTATTTGATAACCCGCGGAATCGAGCGCAAACGGCTCATTAAAGAAGACACTTCAACACGGACTAAAGAGAACCTGCTTAACGCGATGGCAAAGCGGGAACTGGGCAAGACGGTGATAGTGACGAACGATTTCCACCTCTACCGTGCAAAGCTCCTGGCCAAACGTCTAGGGATTAACCGGGTATCCGGCATCCCTGCACCCTCCCGCAATCCTTCAACCGTGCTGATGTATGCGCGGGAAATATTGGCTCTTGCCTACGGCTTTTTGGCTGACTGGTAAGTCCGGCGCAGCGGCGGAAAACAGTTTCGTTTTCAAAAATCGGCTACGTGCAAGAGAAACAGTTCTGTTCTGCGGTAAAAGCTGCACCTGTTTTCCTGATGCTTACTTTTTTCATTCGTTTGTGATAAACTATGATTATCCATTCTAAACGCTCCTGAGTTTTGTGATGTCTCACTCACCTCACTATTGAAACTCCGGAGTGTTTTTTTGCGCGCAAAAAAACGCCAATCCAATGAGTTGGCGCGGTTCATTTCGGCAGGCAGGATTCCGGTTTCCGGCTGAAACCGCGAATGCTGCCGGCGGTATGTATTTTTCACAGACATCAGCGCCACGGGAATGAAAAAATGACCAGATAGGCAATGAACGTCACGGTCACACTGAACAGTGTACCGATGAGATAATATTCTGAAAATGCCTGGTCTTTGGAAATCTTGTCATACCGTGTGATGGATTTGGCTGTCAGTATCAACCCAATGGCGGCGTACTGCTGGAGCAACAAAAGCAGGCCCATCAGTATCCGCTCCATGTTGCCAATCAGCGCCCCGGCACCGTCCACCGTCCGGTCGCTAGCAGCAGGCTGAACCAGCTGTTCAGATATCTGATTCAGCTTCGGCACGTACTGGTATTTGGCAAACACCGTTTTAAATGTGATATTGGTCGGTTTCAAAAGCACGAGGAGAAACAACGTCATTGCAACAACTGAAGATGCGACGACGTTTTCAACTGCCGGCAGCTGCCGGTTAAAGAAAAAATGCACCCCGATAAGTGTTGCAACATGCAGCAGCTGGTCTGCAATATAGATGTACTGGCGTTTGATTTTAGCCGATGCGCCCTGTCTTTCTGCGGCACACTTCAACAAATCAATGGCCGCATGGATGGTGACAAGCAGCAACACAGCCATAAGCAGGGGCCGTGTCCGCCCCAGCAGGGCAACGACGAGGTAAGGTACGCTGTAAATCACGCAGTGCTGTAACGTATAGCGGTAGTTTTTTTGTTTTTTCCCGGCAAGCCGGTCTGTCTGCAAGTAAAAATCACCAAGCAGGTGGCAAATAAAGAAAAACTGCAGCATGGTCGTCATCACTTGTCCCACTCCTTTTTTAAACTGCGGGTAATACTGTTTTTCATGCCGAGGTATTGATAGTAACCGGTACTTTGCACGCGCTGATTGACAGCCTGAGTGGTAATGCCCAAGAGTTCGGCAAGTTTGACTTGCGACACATCCAGCGAATGCCCGAAATTCAGGATGCTTTCCCGGATTAACGCCGTCTGGCTGTCACGCCAGCGGCTCTCGACAAAATCGCACAATGCCAAGCTGTCATTGACCACTTGCTGCAGGGGACTGTCTTCATCCCAAATAATCATCAGACCGCCGGTATCATGCACAGTCTCGATTGCCGCCCGTGCATGCCAATAGGCCGGCCCGTCTGCACCAATGCTCAGCTCGCGTGTGATATCTGTCGTGATGTCGCCAAAGCCGATGCCGAACCTGACTTTGACCGGCAGCATGCGAAACTTGATTTTATCTGCGATTTCCAAGAGAACATCCGGTGTTTTAAATAATCCTTGAAATTCGTCACCCAGCGTGACAGTCAGATTCGAGGCGACAGCACTGCTGTACTCCTGATTCAACTCTGCCAGAATCTGTTTCAACTGCTCTTGAACATACTGGCGGTCAGGCAGTTTTTTTGACTCCACTAAATCACCAATCAATGCCGCATACATCATCACGCACCCCTTTCTCTGTCAGTTTAACAGAACAACGAAAAAAATCAAGGTTATAACCTTGATTTCGTCCAATTAAAGGTTATAACCTTGATTTTTACCACAAAACGTCCTAATCAGCAGTGTTGTTTTTTTCCTGACATTTCCGGCAGACGCCATGAAACGTCAAGCGGTGGTCTTTTACCAGAAAATGAAATTCCTTTTCGACCAGCCGTTCCACATCGCCTAATAAATCATCTTCCACTTCTTCAATGTCGCCGCATTCCAAACACAACAGATGGTGGTGAAAATGTTTTGCGCCTTCTTTGCGCATGTCGTAGCGTGCCAAGCCGTCATTAAAATTTACTTTGTCAAGGATTTTCAGTTCTGTCAGCATTTCAAGCGTCCGGTAAACGGTCGCCAAACCGATATCCGGGCTTTTCAATTTTACCAGCATGTAAATTTCTTCGGCTGACAGATGGTCTTTTTCATTTTCCAGCAGCACCATCACAGTTGCCTCGCGCTGGGGAGTCAGTTTATAATTGGCTCCGTGCAACTGTTCTTTGATTTTTTTCAGTGTTGGTACATGTCGGGTCATTGCCTATCTCACACCTTATTTATAATAATTATAATTTATGCGTAAAAGACGCACGATTAATTTATATTTATTATAAATTAATCACGCATCTTTTTCAACCATTCTCAATTAGAAGATTTATCCGGCTTCAACAGAACTGTAAACCCGTCTTCCTGTTTGACCAGCCGCTGTTTGAGCAGAGATCCCAGCGCCCGTTTGAACTGTCCTTTGCTGATGCCGAAAGCCTGTTTGATGTCTTCCGGTGCCGATTTGTCCGTAAACGGCAGACGCCCGTCCCGTGACTGTTCCAACAATGTCAGCAGCATAGCGGCATCATCTGAAATCACTTCATGCGCCCGCGGTTTCAAAGAAATATTCAGCACGCCGTCCGGACTCATGCCGATGACCCGTCCCTGCACAACTTCGCCGAGCCGCGGTTCCTGATAGCGCTCCGACGGATGAATAAACCCGAGATGCGACTCGCTGGTAATCACATACGTCCCTGCCAGCTTCAGCCGGTAGACAGTCGCCGTGATATTTTGATTGTGCATCTTTTTAATATCAGCCGGCATGCTGGTCGCGACAATTTGAACATCCTCAGCCAAAGTCGCCCACAAACGGTGCTTGTCGTCCACCCGCAGACCAACCATCAAGCGGTCGCCTTTTTTCGGCCAAAGTGTCTTCATTTCCGGCAGCTCATCCAGCGACAGCGGGATGTCTTTGTCCGGTAGACCGACATCGAGAAAGACGCCCAGGTCCCGGCGGGAATCCACGACATCGCAGAAAGCAAATTTGCCGACAGCAATCTTGGGCAATTGCGTCGTAAATGCCAGCTGTTGTTTTTGATTGTAATAGCCAAAGCCTTCAACGGCCTCTCCCAGCTTCAACGGTGTTTCTGATTTACGCAGGCGGAAAGTGTCGCCCTCTTGTTGTACAAAATAATAGTGTTCATTCTCGTCAATGACGAGTGCTGTAAATACTGTTCCAATTAATTGACTCATGTCAGTCTCCTCTTTTTCTTTAGACACCCCATTATACCATATCAGCGGGCAATCTTACATGAGAAGTCTCAGCACTGCCATGGAAATAATTCCGGTCAGCACCGTCCACATCAAATTTCTGCTGAACGCCCCCACCAAAAGCGTCGGGATACTCGCCAGCAGATTTTCCACGTTGAGCGTCGGAAACCCGTCTGTGTGTGTGACCAAAAGCGACTGCACGAACAGCGCAGTGAGAATACACATCGGAATATAAGACAAAAACGTTTTAAGTTTTTTCGGAAATTCAAGACGCTTGGCAAATACAAACGGCAGCACGCGTGGCAGCCAGGTAACGAGACCGCTGCCCAAAATCACCAGCAGCACATACTTACTTATCGTCATCATGCAGCATGACCCCCATTCCACATCCTAATAATGTCGCAATCAGTACACTCATCTCAGGTGACAGCCAGCGCATCAGCACATATAAACTGACAATGACCGTCAGCAAAGTTGTGACCGTTTGCTTGGTGCGTTTGCGCATCGGCCGCTCCACCTGCAATACAATCAGCCCGATAAACATGGCCGACAGCGCAAAGTCCAAGCCGATTTTTTCCGGGTTAGGGAGCCACTCGCCTAAAATACCGCCAAGCATCGTGGACAAAATCCAAACCAGATAAGCTGTCACATTCAACCCGTTGGTCCAGGCGACAGAGACTTGTTTCCGGTTCATGATGGCTGTCATCAGCACACCGTAAGATTCATCTGTCAACAGCGTGCCGATACCGATGGACGGCAGCATTTTTTCTTTTCTAAAATAATCTGCGACCGACAAACTCATTAAAAAATGTCGCAGATTGACCAGAAACGTCGTAAAAACAATCGCTGTCACCGGGCTGTGAATCAGCAGCATGCCGGTGATAATAAATTGGGCGCTGCCGGCATACACGATAACCGACAGCAGCGTGATTTCCAGCAGCGACAACCCGGAACTTTTTCCAACGACGCCTGCCGCGATACCGATGCCGAGATAGCCCAGTATGGTCGGCACACATGCCTTCACACCTTCTTTGAACGTGATATACCCTTTCGAATACTCATTAGTCACGTAATCCCTCCTGAATCGTCGGAACATTCCGAATTTTTATGTTGTAAGAATCATTCTATCAGATTCCGGCAAAGAAAAAAACATCTTTCTTTACAGAAAGATGTTTTCAACAGCAGATGCGGTTTACATGAAGGACGTTTCACCTTCGTAAATCACACCGTGTTTCGCATTTGCAGTGATAATCATGCCGTCTTTGATAACTTTTGTTGCTTTGTCTACGCCGACGATGACTGGTGTGCCGGTAGCAATACCAATAACTGCTGCATGTGACGTCAAGCCGCCGTCTTCAACGATTACGGCAGATGCTTTTTCGATAGCCGGCATATAGTCTTTGTCAGTTGTGCTGACAACTAGAATACCGTCTTCTTCCATTTTAGCATTGGCTTCTGCTGCTGATGTTGCAACAACAGCTTTGCCGCAAATCGAAACAGAGCCGACACCTTGTCCTGCTGCCAGTTTGGAGCCAATCAGCTGAATCTTCATCAAGTTGGTCGTGCCTTTCTCACCTACTGGTACGCCAGCTGTGATGATGATCAGGTCGCCGTCTTTGGCAAAACCAGTGCTTTTTGCCAGACGCGTTGCTTCATTGAACATATCGTCTGTTGATTCAGGCTTGCTGATAACTGACGGGAAAACACCCCAGCACAGTGCCAGACTTCTTGCACGCTGTTCCGTAAATGTTGCAGCAACGATATGCGCTTTCGGACGATATTTGGAAATCATTTTCGCTGTATGACCGGATTCCGTAGCGGCAACGATTGTTTGAATACCCAGATTTTTCGCCGTGTGACCGACTGCCTGACCAATCGACTCAGTCATGTCAGATTTCTTGAACAGTTTCAATGTGTAAGCATCACGGTCGACCAATGCGCCTTCTGTTCTGACAGCAATGTTGTGCATTGTCTGCACTGCTTCTACCGGGTAATCACCGGCAGCTGTTTCGCCTGACAGCATGATGGCATCTGTACCGTCATAGATAGCGTTGGCAACGTCAGACGCTTCTGCACGGGTCGGACGCGGGTTATGCTGCATGGAATCCAGCATTTGCGTCGCTGTAATAACCGGTTTGCCAAGGAAGTTACATTTTTTGATTAATTCTTTCTGGGCAATCGGCACTTCTTCCGTCGGGATTTCAACACCCAAGTCTCCGCGAGCAACCATCAAGCCGTCGGAAACTTTCAGGATGTCGTCGATATTGTCAATCCCTTCCTGATTTTCGATTTTGGAAATGATTTGAATGTGCGTTGCATCTTCCTCTTCCAAAATCTTCGTGATTTCCAGCACATCGCTTGGACGGCGGACAAAACTTGCCGCGATGAAGTCGATGTCTTGGGAAATACCGAAGCGGATATCAGCAGCATCTTTTTCAGTGATACCCGGCAGATTGATGGATACGTTTGGTACATTGACACCTTTTTTATTTTTCAGTGTGCCTTCATTCAGCACCTTTGTGACCAGTTCGTTAGCTGCTTTATCAATGTCAGTCACTTCTAAGTCAATCAGGCCGTCATCCAAAAGGATATGACTGCCGACATGTACATCATTAATCAGATCCGCGTATGAAACAGAGAATTTTTCTCTTGTGCCTTCCACTTGTTCCATGGCAATTCTTACGACATCGCCGATTTTGAAGTCGATTTTACCATCCTTCATATCATGTGTACGAATTTCCGGACCTTTAGTATCCAACAGGATAGCCACTGTCTTGCCAGTGATTTTGCTGGCTTCACGAATGTTTTTGATACGGTTGCCGTGTTCTTCGAAATCCCCATGCGAAAAATTCAACCGGCAGACGTTCATTCCCGAATTCATCAAGTTTACTAGTGTGTCTACGGACTCACTTGCAGGTCCTATCGTACAAACGATTTTTGTTTTTTTCATGCATAACGCTCCTATATGTAAATTTGTTTAATACCGATTAGAAAGAAAGTGCTTGGTTCAATTGATACAAACTTAAATCAGGGTTGTGTTTCTTGTTTTCCAAAGTGTCGACAATGTCCGCTGCAACCAGTTTATTGTCCAAAAGACCAACGCACAGACCGCCTTTGCCTTCTTTCAGAAGGTCAACTGCGTAGCCGCCGAATTTGCTGGCCAGAACTCTGTCGCGGGCCGTCGGCGAACCGCCGCGGACGATATGTCCGAGAACCGAGACACGCGTATGGAAGTTGCCGTACTCTGATAGTTGTTCGGCAAATTCTTCGGCGCCCATAACGCCTTCTGCCAACACAATCAGACAATGTTTCTTGCCGCGGTCGCGGCCGTCGCGAATTTTGTTGGCAACCGACTCCATGTCGAATTCATGCTCAGGGATGATGATGTCATCCGCACCGCCGGCAACACCAGCCCAAAGAGCAATATCGCCTGCATTACGTCCCATGACTTCGATAACGAAGGTCCGGACGTGAGATGTTGCGGTGTCACGAATACGGTCGATACTTTCCAGCACAGTATTGATTGCTGTATCGAATCCGATGGTAAAGTCTGTCCCCGGAATGTCGTTGTCGATCGTGCCCGGGATACCGATTGCCGGGAAGCCGCGTTTCGTCAGTGCCATTGCGCCGTGATAAGACCCGTCGCCGCCAATAACAACCAATCCTTCAATTCCGAATTTTTTCAGCTGCTCGATGCCTTTCAGCTGCCCTTCTTCAGTTGCAAATTCAGGGTAGCGGGCAGAGAACAGACGTGTGCCGCCTCTTTGAATGATGTCACCCACATCGGGAATATCCAGACGACGGATATCACCGACAACTAGTCCGGCATACCCGTAGTTAATCCCGTAAACTTCCATTCCTTCATATATTGCTTTTCTTGTTACAGCTCGAACCGCAGCATTCATGCCCGGTGCGTCGCCACCGCTGGTTAAAATAGCGATACGCTTCATTTCTTTCACCTCAACCAATAATAATCATGTATTTTTATATAAAATGTAAAAAATACTTTAATCCAAAAATCATTCTACCATTTTTTCAATCAAATGTCTTTGTAAAACGAAAAAAATGATGAAAAAATGTTGAAAACCGTTTTTAATCACGATTATTTACTTAAAAACTACATGGCTTTCATGTAATAATTGCCCCAGTTCCGATTTCAGCTCGGCGCTGTCGTTCACCCAAAATTTTTCGTCCAGGACAGCTGACGTGTTGTTTTTTTCATAAAAAAGGATAACCGGGATATTTCCGCCGTGCTGCATTAAAATATCTTTCAGCTGTCTTAAAGCAGTCGGTGTATCATTCGTTTCTTCTATTTTAAGGTAGCATTTTGTGCGTGCGACTTTATCTTCGAAAGAAGCGGCCGGCCGGCATGTCTCGGCAATCAGCTGGATGTTTTGATTGTAGCGGCTCCGCTCCACTTTTCCGGTCACCACATAAACCTGCTCCATCTCAACTTGCATGCCGATTTGCCGAAATAATTTCGGAAACACCGTCACAGACAAATCGCCGGTATCGTCATCGCCCTCGACAAATGCCATCGACTCTCCCTTTTTCGTGCGAATCTTGCGCACATTTTTAACATAAAGCAACAACGCAGCCTGCTGTCCTTCAACAATCTGGTTAATCGACTGAATCCCCAGCGGCAAGCGCAAAAATTTGTACTCATCGACCGGATGCCCTGATAAATAAGTGCCTAAATAATGTTCTTCCTGCTTTAACTTTTCTTCCATTGAATAGTCGGCAACCGGCTCTTTTTTCAAAGTCAGCATATCCAGCAGGTCCATACTGCCGCCGCTGTACTGAATATTGCGAATCAGGCCGTCCAGCTCCATCACCAGCTGCTTCCGATTGCTGTGAAGACTGTCAAAAGCCCCGACATGAATCAACGGCAAGATGTTGTCTTCTTTCAACCATTTCCGGTCGATCCGCAGCAAAAAGTTGTCCAGCGATTTATACCGCCCGCCTTCCCGGCGCACAGCAAGGATGTTTTGAATGAAATCGCGCCGCATGCCTTTCAATGAACTGAATCCGAACAAAATACTGTTTTGATTCAGGTAAAAGCTGTAGTCGCTCTTGTTAATGTCCGGTGCGTCCACTGTCACGCCGAACCGTTTGGCTTCAGCAATGTATTCCTTGATTTTCGGCAGATTGTGTCTGACAGAGTGCAGCAGTGATGCAAAAAAAGAGGACGGATAATGCACTTTTAAATAAGCCATCTGGTAGGCAATCACCGAATAAACGACCGCATGCGAGCGGTTGAAGCCGTAATTGGCGAACCGTTCGATGTAATCATACACTTGATTGGCCACCGCTTCCGAGTAGCCTTGTTGAAGCGATCCTTCGACAAAATGCTGACGCTCCCTGTCAAGCACGTCCTTCTCCTTTTTGCTGATTGCACGCCGCAAAATATCTGCCTGTCCAAGGGTGAAACCAGCCATCTTTGAAGCCACCTGCATGATTTGCTCCTGATAAACAATGATGCCGTATGTCACATCCAAAATCGACTTCAAGTTTTCATGGGGGTAGCTGATTGGTGCTTTGCCGTGCTTGCGTTTGATAAACAAATCGATGTTTTCCATCGGTCCCGGACGATACAACGCGTTCACCGAAGCAATGTCTTCAATGGAGGTGGGTTGCAGCTTCCTCAGCACATTTTTGATGCCGGCTGATTCAAACTGAAAGACCCCGACCGTATCGCCCCGGCGGAAAAGCGCCAGCGTCTGCTCATCATCCAACGGAATCTGTTTGATGTCGATGCGTTTGCCATGTCTTTTCTCAATGGACGTCAACGTGTCGCCGATAATCGACAAGTTTCTCAGACCGAGAAAATCCATCTTCAACAGGCCGATTGCCTCAACATCTCCCATGGCAAACTGGGTCAGCGGAATACCGTTGGCACCTTCCTGCAGCGGAATCAGCTGTGTTAAGTCCCGGTCGCTGATGACCACGCCGGCTGCGTGCGTCGACACATGCCGCGGCAAACCTTCAATCGCACAAGCTGTGTCAAACAGCAGACGGTTGCGGTCAGATGTTTCAACCAGCTGCTGGAGCTTTCTCGACGAACGGACAGCTTCCTGCAGCGTGATTTTCAACACATTCGGCACGGCATTAGACCACTGGTTCGCCTCAGATTGAGACAAACCGAACACACGCGTGACATCCCGCAAAGCCATCTTCGCCGCCAGCGTGCCGAACGTGGCAATCTGGGCGACGTGATGGTGCCCGTATTTGCGGTTGACGTATTGCAGCAGCTCGTCACGCCGATTATCCGGAATATCCATATCAATATCGGGCATCGTGTAGCGTTCCTTGTTTAGAAACCGCTCAAACAAGAGACCATACTGAATCGGGTCGACATCCGTAATTGACAGAACGTACGACACCAGCGACCCCGCCGCCGACCCGCGGCAGGCTGTCACAATCTGCCGGCTGTGGGCATACGCCATCACGTCCCAGACAATCAGAAAATAATCGTCATAACCCATGTCATGAATGACCGACAGTTCCATGTCAAGCCGTTCATGATAGTCCGCTCCGGCATCCGCAATCCGCAGCGGCAAATTCGTTTCGCACAGCCGCCGCAAATAGCTGTGTGCCGTCTCGCCTTCCGGTACAGGAAATTCGGGCAGCAGCTTTTGATGAAGCGGCAGCTCCACTTGGCAGGCAGCTACAATTTGTTCAAGGTTATCAAGCGCCCTGTCCAGTCCCGCCCGTTTGAATTTTGCAGCCATCTCATCAGCAGTCGGCAAATAATACGGTCCCGTTTGGTCGGTCATATCAAGTGACAGCTGAGTGCCCTGCTGGATGTGGGACAAAACTTTGACAGAAAAATCATCGCTCGGGTATAAATAACGGACATCCTGGACAGCCGCCAGCGGGATATGCCGGCTGTCGCAAAAATCCACCCACTGTTCTCGTGCCGCATCTTCGTCACGGTGTACAGCAACACCGCCGTATACCGGCACATCGGCAAACAATTCTTCCCATTCCGCCAGCAAATCAGGCAGTTTGTCCTGATAGCCGCCTGCAGCTGCCGCACCTAACTCGCTGCGGTGCTGAGGCACGATGACAATGACGTCCTCGAGAAAATCTGCAATGTCGCGCAGCTGAAAAGTGTCTGACGGCGATTGTTCCATCTTCGCCGTTGAGATTTTCATCAGCTGGTGATACCCGTGCACATTTTCAGCCAGCAGGATGATGCGAAACACCTCATCTGAAACATGCGCAGACTGGTATTCGAGGGTCAGCCCCAAAATGGGGCGGATATCTTCCTTGCGGCACGCACGGTAAAATTCCACCGCCCCGTGCATCGCATTGATATCAGTGATGGCAATCGCCTCATAGCCGTATGCTTTGCTTTTTGCCACCAGTTCGTCAATTCGGTTAGTGCTTGCCAGCAGCGAATATGCTGTCAGCATTTGCAGCTGTCCAATACCCATGCCTTTCCCGCCTTTCTTTCAGAATTCATTATAGCATAGAGTGCCTCTGATGATGAATGATTAACTTCTTCTGCCGGTTTTGATATTTCTTTCCCGTATCTTTACTTTTTAAGAAAAAATTGGTACACTAGCCAATGAAAAGAGGTGTTCCTGATGGATAAATTAGCTGTATTTGTTTGGGCCGCTATACTTGGTCAGATTGTCAGCTTCATAGGTGGCTCCCTGACTCATGGATCATACGACTTTTTACAATCACTGATTGTTTCCTTATTGACCGCCCTAGTTGTTATTTTAATCGGCGAAGCAAGCAAACCGGAAAAAGAGCATCAGTAATCTTGCGCACAATACAAAAGACACACATGTGTTGATACCAGCCTGAACAGCGGTCCGAAAGGAGCCGGCAGTCAGGCTGTCAAATCATTACATGTGTGTCTTTCTTATTTTAAACAGTTCCCCTCTGAAGACACCGACCGTAATCAGGATGTTCAATCCTATCAGCAGTCCGGTAATCAGAAACACTGCCCGGTAATCCATGACGTTGGCAATCGCTGACCCGATCAGCGGTCCGGCGACTTGCCCCAGATTGGTAAACATCTGGTTAAAGCTGAAAATCCGGCTCACCCCTTCAACCGGTGTGATTTTGCTGATAAGCGTGTTGATGGAAGGCATGAGCGCCCCTGTTGAAAATCCCATCGCAAAACGCAGCAGTCCCAGCTGAAACGGCGTCTGCACAATCGACATCGGCAAGATGCAGATCATTGCCAGCACCAGTCCGAAAAACAAAATGTTTTGATTGCCCACATGATCGCCGATTTTCCCAAGTACTGGCGCCGAGACAAATGCCGACACCCCTGAGACAGACACAATCAATCCGCTGATAAACAAAATATTGCCGGTGTTGCCGCCCAATTCACGAATATAAAGTGTCAGAATCGGACTGATACTGGTCATGCCGATTTGTAAAATCAGCGTAGTGACAAACATACCAATCAGCACACCGGGACGGGTGATTTGCTGAAAGACTTCTTTCGTCGGCAGCATGTTCTTTCTGGAAACAGGTTTGAAATCTTCCTTCACATAGACAATGGTCAGCACAGTCGTAATCAAAAGAATCAGCCCGGTAATGATAAATACATTTTGCATCCCGAACAGCTCCGCCAAAAAACCGCCCATTGACGGACCAATCAGATTACCCGCGACAGACCCCGTTGCCAGCGTGCCCAGCGCCCAGCCGTTTCTGTCCATCGGTGCCTGGGAGGCAATCATAGCGGTGGCATTGGGAATATAGCCTGCCAGTATGCCGTTTAAAAAGCGCATAAACAGCAGCCAGTAAACATTCGGCACAAAAGCGAGCGCCCCCATGGTAATCGTCATCCCCGCCGCAGCGCGGATCATCATCAGTTTCCGACCTTTTCTGTCGGCCAAGTTCCCCCAAATCGGCGACACGATCGCTGCTGAAAGAGCCGTTGCACTGATAGCTAAACCTGAATAAAACTCAACTCTGTTAGCCGGTGCGCCTAACTGTTCAATATAAATTGGAATAAACGGCATGACCAAACTAATACTTGCCCCCGTAAAGAAACAGCCAATCCATGCAACATACAAATTTTTCTTCCAATTTATTTTCATTTACCATTCGCCTCATTTTATTATCGTTCACCGTTTATTATACACTACTTGGCACATATGCAAAGAAAAGATTGCCAGACAAAAAAAGATGCCGTTTTTCGGCATCTTCTCTATAACAACTTATTTACCTAAAAAAGCAATCACGATAAAATTCAGTAGAAACAGCGCTGTTACCGCCCATAACACAGGGGAAATCTGTTTGGTCTTGCCTTTTACTACTTTAACAATCACGTAGAAAATAAATCCGGCAGCAATCCCGTAAGATATGCTGTAGCACAGTCCCATGAAAATAGACGTAAAGAATGCCGGAATCGCATCTTCCAAATCAATCCAGTTGATGTCTTTAAAGGAAGCCATCATCATAACACCGACCAGAATCAATGCCGGTGCAGTAGCCTGAGCTGGAACAACTCCGACAATCGGCGACAAGAAGCTGCTGAGCAAGAAAAGAATCGCTACCACAACAGAAGTCAACCCGGTACGTCCGCCGGCGCCGATCCCTGCGGCACTTTCCACAAAAGTTGTTGTATTCGATGTACCGAATACCGCACCAACAGATGTTGCAATCGCATCCGCAAACAAAGCTTTATCCATTTTTGATTTGAAGCCTCTGCCGGATTCCACAGCTTCTTCATCTTCCTTGCTGAAAATCCCCGTTCTGCGGCCTGTGCCGATAAATGTCCCGATTGTATCAAACACATCAGACAAACTGAACGCCAGTACTGTCAGCAGGACTTGCGGAATTTTGGATACATCTGTGAACAGTGAAGGCAGCCCTTCCGGACCGAATGCCGCACCGAACGTTGTACCCAGTTCCTTGACGGAATTGCCCAATGAATTTTCTGCAAAGTCAACAGCTGATAAATCAACGACCCCCATCGGTACCGCAAGAATCGATGTCACGATAATCCCGATCAGGATGGCTCCCCGGACATTTTTCACAACTAACACCGATGTAATAACAAGTCCGATAACAGCCAGTAAAATCGGCATGTTGTCGAAGTTTGCCAAAGCCGGTACGATGCCGCCGCCAGTCACCACGTTGACGACTGTATCGCCTTCAACTACTGCTGATTTGATACTGCCGGCATCGGAAGTAAATTCCAGCAGGCCCGCATTTTTAATGCCGACGTACGCAACAAATATACCAATCCCGCCGCCGATGGCACTTTGCAGACTTTCAGGAATTGATTTGATGATCAGTTTTCTGAATTTAGTCACTGTAATTAAAATATTGATAAGACCACATAAAAAAACCATTGCCAGAGCTTGCTGCCACGTATAACCTAGCCCCATGACCACAGTGAAGGTGAAAAAGGCGTTCAATCCCATCCCCGGCGCTTGTGCGTAAGGCACATTCGCAAACAGGCCCATCACCAGCGTACCCACGACAGACGCAATAATCGTGGAAAGAAAAACAGCTTGAAACGGCATGCCCGACAGAGATAAAATCGACGGGTTAACAAATAAAATATAACTCATTGCAAAAAAGGTCGTAAATCCCGCCACAACTTCCGTCCCGACAGTTGTTTTGTTTTCTTTCAACCTAAAAAACTTTTCCATACGTTTACCATCATTCCTTTGCGATTTGTTCGTTATTTATGATTCCATAGTAAAGTATAACCAGTTGCACCATTAAATTCAATAAAATAATGAATTAAAATTGAATTTTTTAAGACAATGTTCGTGTTTTAATACATGTTAAAGGGCGCCTTTACAGATACAAGTGTTCTATGTATACTAGTACACATAATGATTTAAAGGAGACTGCTTTCGTGATTCAGATTAAAAAAGATTCCAGCAAACCGATATATGAACAAGTCGTGTTCGGTGTGAAGGAAAGTATTCTGCACGGCGCCCTGCTTCCCGGCGACAAAATACCGTCGATTCGCGAGATGGCCAACCAACTGTTGCTGAATCCAAATACGATTAGTAAAGCGTACGGTATTTTGGAAGACCAGGATATCATCGAAACGGTGCAAGGCAAAGGCACTTTTGTAAAACAGACAGAACCGGTCTTGCGCAACGAGCTGGACGTCAGAATGCTGAAAAAGAAACTGACAGAGCTGGTCATCGAAGCTTTTTACATCAAAGTCGGAAAAGAAGAAATGATACAGTGGATCGAAGACGCTGTAGAACAGTTTGGAGGACCTAACCATGACACTGACAGTGAAGAATCTTAATAAACAAATCGACAGGCAAGCCATACTCGAGCACATTGGATTTTCCGTTTCAGCCGGTGAAATCGTCGGCTTGATCGGGCGCAACGGCACCGGCAAAACCACTCTCTTCCGGACAATCGCCAATCATTATGCCAAAGACAGCGGGATTGTTTCAATTAACGGAATAAATATTGATGAACAGCCGAAAAGCTATCAGGAAATATTCTATCTTGATACCCAGCATTTGTTTATTGCCGGGCTGACGCCTAAGCAAATCGCCGCTTACTACCGCTTGTTTTTTGAGCAATTTGACACAGAAAAATATTTTGCGTTGTTGAAGAAACACCAGCTTGCGCCCGATTTGAAATTTCAGCGCTTTTCAAAAGGAATGCAGGCGCTTATCAGCGTCATCACAGCCTTTTCGAGCAATGCTTCCTACATCTTGCTGGATGAACCGTTTGACGGTCTGGATATCATTATCAAAAAACAAGTCATGAGACTGGTGCTGAATGAAGTCAGCACGCATCAGCGGGGCATCATCATTTCTTCCCATAATCTGCCGGAGCTGGAAGACATCATCGACCACGTGCTGATTTTGAAAAATCAAACTCTTGTCAGGGACTACTATCTGGAACGTATCCGCGAAACATCCCGCAAGTTCCAAATGGTTTTCCGCAAAAAAGAAGTGCCTGCTGTTATCAAAGAAAACTGCCGCATCATTCAAGTCCAAGGGCGTGTGATTATCGGAATCTTTGAGGACCTGACAGAAGAACTCCAACAAGAAATCTTACAGCTTGAACCTGCTTTGTTCGAAGAAATGCCGATTACGTTGGAAGATTTGTTTGCCGCTAATTTAACGAAAGACAGCGATTATGTGCTGTTTGACAAATAAAGGGGGAAATTCATGAATAACGGACTAGCTCACTTGCTGCTGCGCAGGTATTGGAAGATGATGGTGCTGCTGCTCGTTGTATTGGTCGGCAACGCCGTATATGTATCGGCGACGTTTGTCGGGGACTGGAAGCTGGCTTATTCTTACTATCACTCCGATGAGTTTAAAAAGATGTTCAATGAAGATGAAGAAATAAAACAGGACGGAAAAATATACCTCTACTCGAAAGAAAACGGCGAGGAAGTCTACACAAACAGCTATCAGGAATATGTCGATTTTAACGCAACAGTTTTCAATGAGTCGGGATTTTACAGCTATGATTTGACCGGAGGCTATTTTTATACGACTGCACTAGTCGCTGCCATTGCCGGCTGCCTGCTCTTTATGTTTGACTTGAAGACGCATTTCAATACACTGCTCTTCTCATCGCGTTTTTCAAAAAAGAGTATCTATTTTATGAAACACCTGCTCGTGACAGGCACATTCATACTGTCGCTGATTATCAGCAAAATCGTCTATCTGGCGATATTATTACGCAACATCCCTGAGAAATACTTGAATGCCGGTTTAATGGAGTTGATGCCGTCAGTGGTCGTCAATGTGCTTGCCCTTGCGACAACTTTCATCGCCGCATCACTGCTCGGTCTGGTGCTGGGGGAATGGATCAGCGGGCTCGGCACCATCGCCTTTTTCTTCGTCACGTTTGGCATGTTCACGTCACAATTGTATGCTGCTTCGGAACAAATCGCAGCATACTATGAGAAAACAAATCAGCTGTGGCCGTTCATCAACATGCTGACATCACCGGCGATTCAACCGCGTGTGGTGCACCCCGGAGAAGTCGCCTTGCCGCTTCTGCTCAGCGGCGGCTGCTTGTTGGCCGGTGCCGCGCTGTATCAGCGGCTGTCACTTGAAAATAACGGCAACTACCTTATGTTTGACAAACTGAGGAAACCGATGCAGCTCCTAATCGTCATCTACACGGTGATGCTGTTCCGTCTCGACCGCCATGTCAGATATTTGTTCCCGCTGTCTTTTGAGACACCTGGCAGTTTCTTCAGTATCACGGCAAAAACACTGGGGTTTGGGGCAATGGTCTATGTTTTGACAGACTTTCTGATTTATCGCCGCATCCCGTTCAAACAGCATTTGTTAAAATGGGTAAAAAGGGCGCAATAAGTCCATTTCCGGAACATAAAAAGGGTTTTATTTGAAAAATTGCCGAATCAAGACTACAATAAAGTTGTAAGGATAAATTATTAAGGAGAGATGACTTATGGTTCACGACTTGAGAAGACGCGACTTTGATGATTTTATTCCTGATGATTTTTTTGGTAATTTTGGCAAGAACTTTTTCAAATCGTTTGGTTGGGACGGCCATATGAAGACCGATATCGTTGAAAAGGACGATGAATACAAAGTCAGCATTGATTTGCCGGGCATGGACAAAAAAGACATCAAACTTGATTTTAAAAATGACGTCCTTTCCGTTCAGGCAGAACGTAATGTTGCTTCAGAGGCCAAAGATGATGAAGGACGTGTCATCAGCAGCGAACGTCACTATGGTACTATCCACAGACAATACCGTCTGCCGAATGTCAAAGCCTCCGACATCAAAGCCTCCTATGATAAAGGCGAGCTGACGATTATCCTGCCGAAAGAAAAGAAAGAACAAACCGACTCCAGTATCGCAATTGACTAATTGTACTTGACCCAATGACTCAAGCCCCTCCAGTATATAGCCGGAGGGGCTTTTTTTATTTTGGATGAATCACGCGGTAACTTTGGTACAACGCCGTCAACACCGAGATGCGTTTCGGGTATATCAAGTATTTCGGCTGCCACTTCGGTCTGAATTTTTGTTTGTAGTTGCGCAAGCCTTTAAACGAATACATACTTGAAGAATGCTGATAAATACTGCTGGTCATGGCATTCAGCAATCCGTTTGTCTTCTCGTAAGAACTGGACAGCGGCGCCATACCGATATTAAAAGTGCGGTAGCCTTGTTCTTGCGACCACAGCAGCATCTGCAAATACAACAAATCCATCATCGGCACAGCTTCCGGCTCTTGCCAGCGAATGAGGTCAACAGACATACTTTCTTTTGTATAGCTCGGCATGAGCGTTGCGAACCCCTGCAGCTTGCCGTGCTTATCCCGCACTGTTGCCACATTGGCCGCACGAAGATAGGTTTCATCAAAATTACCTATCGAAAACGTCATCTCATGCCGGTTGCCCAGCCAGCTGTCAGAAACCGGCTTCAGCTCATCTATCAGCGCATCGGTCGGCTCTTCGATGGCAAAAGTCAGCTCTGCGCGTTCCTGCTTGTTCAACAGCTGGCGGAACAGCTTGCCTTTATTACCGGTGATTTTGAACTCAGACAAGTCGATTTCGCCTTCTTCGCCCAAATTAAACAACGCACAGTCCAGCTCGATATACACGTTGACGTGACGCGGAGATACTTGATAAAAAATCACATACTTACCTGCCTCCAGCGCCTTGTCATTGATTTTCTGAATAAAACTGAACACTTCCCCTTCATCGCCCTGCGGGTCGCCGAGAATCATGACAAAGTAGGGCGTCTCCTGAAAGATGACCGCATTTTGCAGCGTCAGGTCTACAAGGACCTGATTGCCTGACAACAGCCCTAAATGTGCCAGGCTGTCGCCGCCGTACTCTTTAACGAGCGCCAGATAGTCTGCTTTATCTAAACTCATGCCGTCTTGTCTGCACACCTCCGAGAAATGCAAAGTCCGCCTCAAATACAACCGGGAACCGACAGCATAAAGACACCAGACAAGCGTGGTACCAAGCATGACCGGAACAATCAGCCGCTCTGCCCCTGGTACCAATCCGCCGACAGCCGCCGCCAAACCATCAATTTGCACGAAAAGCAGTATTAACACAACGGCCCACAGCAACAGCTCCTGCCAGCGGCGGACAGTGACGGACACGCGCATCAGATTTTTGGAGAAGAACAGCAGTCCCATCAGCATGATGGTCAAAAACAACCCGACAAAGCTCCTGTCTTGCACAGAGATGGCCAGCTGACTGAAAAAAATTATCAGCAATTTAAGCCATAAATTGCGGTATGATTCTGCCGAACCGTAATAAATTCCCAAAATATTGGTAACGATCAGCAGACTGAATACGAAATACAAACTGCAAATAACCATGTTCAGCCGGTGTTCCGGCGAAGTGACATTAAAGTACATCGCCAAGACTGCATCTTGCGAATGGAAAAAAGCTACCAGCAAAAAGATGATCATTAAGCCGAATCTAGCAAGATAGCTCATGCTTTTTCGAGTCAGCGACACAACAATCGAACCAAACTCCCGTGAAAAAAGAACCAGCTTTTGGTCTGCCAGTTTGTCCGTCAAAATTGCCTGGAATTCACTGATTGACAAGATGACCCCCAAAATGAACGGCAAAATATTATAAACCAGCCGGTAAAACACAACCGCCAGCAGCACGGCGCTGTCAGTCAGTCCGAATTCATTGGTCATGCCCAGCAGAAAAATCACGTCAAATGCTCCCAGACCGCCCGGCACCATACTGATTAGACCGGCAATCGTTGCCACAATGAAAATACTTTCCATTTGCCAGAAGTTGATGGTCACACCGACAAAGTGCAAAGCCAAGAACATAACAAAACCTGCCAGCGCATAGTCCGCTGCGGAAACCAGCGTATACTTCACGCTCAACCAGCGGTCTTGCGGCAACGGCGGTTTAAGCACTGTTACTACGAGAAAAACCGGCAGCAGACATGCCAAAAGCCCCAGTATGACTTTTAAATACGGACGCTCCACCAGAAGATGGGCAGGTGCGAACACGCCGCTGATGACTAGTATTGACAAGACCCCGATACCTGTAATCATTGACATCATTAACAGGGAAATATTTTTCTTCAACTGGCTTTTGTCACGCTCTGAGATATATTGGCGGTAATAATTGTAGCGGACTGTCAAGCCGACAACACCACCGAAACCGATTAAGGCATTCAGAGAATTGGCAATCCAGCTGATTTTCAGTGTCTTAAGGTTCAAGGCAGGCATCTTTTGAGACCTGACAAGCACCAAATCATATAAACTTAGTATTAAAATGCCGGACAACCCGGCTGCTGCCAATGACACAACGGAAAAAACCGATTGCTTTTGAATGGCATGGAACACATCCCGAAAATTGATTGCTGTCAATTCAGAACGTAATTTTACAATAGAAATGATAAAGATAATAATTGCCAAAAAATATTTCAGTCGTTTTTTCATAAGTAACCTCGCTATAAACCTGTGCTAACTGCAACCTTGCTGCAGAAAACAGTTATTTTTTATATCGTACCATAAATATATTTTTTTTCACAACTTGCCAGTCGCCGGGACAACAAACGGTCACACGAAAAAAACCTCCATAAAAAAAGAGGTTTTTGACTAATCAAACTAGCACACTGGCTAACAAATAATAGACAATCGGTACGAACACTGCCGGCAAAAGATTCGAGACTTTGATGCGGGTGAGCTTCAGCATATTGGTCCCTAAACAGAAAATCAAAATACCGCCGACGATTGACAGCTCTCTCAACATATCCGCAGACAAAAACGGTGCCAAGCTCCCTGCCAACAACGTAATCACCCCTTGGTAAACAAGGACCGAAACCGCAGAAAAGACCACTCCCACTCCCAAAGTAGACGCCATAACAAGCGCCACGATACCGTCAATCACACTTTTTGCCAGCAAAATATCATGATTGCCGTTGATACCGCTCTCCAGCGGGCCAAGTATCGCCATGCTCCCGACACAAAATAGGAGCGATGCTGAAACAAATCCTTCAGAAAACTGACCCCGCAGTGTCGACTGACTCAGTTTGTCTTCCAACACGTCCCCCAACGATGCCATTTTTTCCTCCAGATTCAGCCATGTGCCAATGATTCCGCCAATAACTAAACTGATGATAAACAAGACAGCATTCGCCGACGGGTCAAGCATGTTGCTGATGGCGCCCGACAGACCGACAAATAAAACAGATAAGGCAGACGCATGATGAATCACCTGACGGTATGATTCCTTTAAACCGCTCTTTAAAAACAACCCTGCAAATCCGCCGACTAAAACAGCCAACGTGTTTATTCCTGTACCAAGCATAACATTCCCTCATTTCTAGCAACCATCTTCTTAGCTGATACTCACAAGCTAAAACAACACTGACCGGATGAGATAGAGCATCAGCAAATGTACTGGGTAAAACAGATAATACCCGTACTTGACCCACTTAGGCGAGTATCCCCGCTGACCATTATAGCGAAGCAATAAAGGTATTGTCAGAAACAGCCCTGTCATCGTCGTTAAATAAAACAAATTATCAAAAATCTCCGATTCAGACATCATCCCCACTGCCGGAATCATCATCAGTCCCAATAGCAGGATGACATAGACAATCGGCAGCACAACCCGTTTGCGCGGATCTTTGATGCGGTAATTCCAGTAAATAATCAAAATACCAAATAAATTCCAATCTGAAAGACTCGTTGTCAACATAAAAAAGAGCACAATCAGGACGTGTAAAAATCTGTTGTCCGTCAGCTCGCATACGGCCATCATGCACAACCCCATCAGCAGTGTGAACAGCACATTATTAAATAAGTCAGTCACTTCGAATTGCCAGTTGTTTTCAAAATAAATGTGAAACGGCACGACTGACACTAACGAAAAAAAAGCCAGACGCAAACCGTACTTCCAACGGTTTCTGGTATAATGAAACCCCTCCACCAACAAATAAGCCATAATCGGAAAAGTCAATTTTCCGATAAATTCAGTCAGCCAAAAAAGTGGCGGGGAAAAACTCATAAAATCAAAACCATTGCCAATGTGGTTCAACAGCATGGCAACTATTGCAATGAGTTTTAAATGAAATGCGTCAATACTTTTTGTCATAATCGTATGTCCTGTCCTTTCCAGCTGTCAGGCAGCCGTTCACCCTGCGGAGATTGCGCGTGGAATCGTAAGAATGTTCTGCCTATTGAGCGCAGCACCACCACTGTATCATCGCTGACTAAACTTTACATTATTTTTTCAAAAAACTTGAATTAAATTTACTTACATATCGTATCATAGATGTGTTGATTAGCCCACCCTATTTTTAATCTGTCAGCCCGTTCAACGAAAGAGGTGTCTAGAACATGGCACAAATTGTCTGCTTTTTTTATACAGGCTGTTTTATTTTTGTTTGTTTAGTCGTCTTGGCTCGTCACATGAAAAACAGAACGAAGCCAGCTCCTTTCTCACTGAAAGGGAAAGTCACATGTGTGTTTGAGCATTACGTCATTTTTATTGACGACAAAGGCAGCCAGTTCGTTGTCGCCCGCAATCAGGATTTTGCCGCAACTGTCCGCCCGGGCGATACTATCACCATCTGTGCTGACGGAAAATTGCTGGATACTTTCCCTAAAAAAATTACCGGCATCAGGCAACTTCACTGCTTATAAACAGACAGAGAGCCCAAAACTCAAGGCTCGCTGTCTGTTGTTTTTTATTATTTGATAGCCTGCATCCTCCAGCATCTTGATAGTTCCTGCCAAACTGACATTTTTATTTTCCGGAGCTTGCTCGGCTATCCAAATCCCTCTCAAGCTCATTACCTTCTCAAAATCCAGTTTTTTAAAATCCAGTATCATCTCTTCTACTAAATAATGGTCATTAAAAACGACCGAATACTCAACTCCCTTAACATCTTTATATTGGAGAAGCTTAACTTAAAAAAACCAGTGTCAGTCGTTACATATTTTTCAGCTTCTTCCTTCGATGCCAAGCCGATGTCTTCGTAATGAACTTCTGTCCGTAACGACTGTTTTATGACGTTGTCCCCCTTATGATGCAGTGTGACAACAGATACAATACCGTTTTCTGCTTGTTTCAAAACTGTTTCTTCCGCATGATGGCTGCTGCAGCTGAACAGCGTCACCCAGATTCCTATCAACAGAGCTAACCAACATATCCGCTTCATCATGTTCACCACTCTCATGTCTCTATAGTTCTATTATACACATTAAACGGATATTTTGTGGAATCCGACACGGAATGAAAACCCAGTTTGATAAACACAACATTTTTATATCAGCCAATGCAACATAGTTCGGACAAAAAAGAATCATATTGCTCAAAAGGATATGATACACTTTACAAAAAGGAGGTTTTGTCCATGATATTATCAGGTACTATTTATACCACCGTTGGTTTGTTGATTTTGCTTAGCGCTTTTTTATGGCATTACTTTCTTTGGCATTGGTATGAACCACTCATCGCTTTTTCAATGCTTTTTATTTTAATAGGTCTGTTGTTTTACACAATCGCTTATCTTCAGTTTAAGGGAGCTGTGAAGCATCCGTCTAATTCAAAAAAATGTGAATAATCGGTTATCTGCCGCTTTTCTGATCACAGGTGCGCATCCATTAACGTAATCAAACCAGCAGGAACTTTGTCCTGCTGGTTTGATTGACACTCTAAAATGTATAGGTTCCCGGCATGCGCTCAACAATCCGGTAATAGACCTTTGATGTCTGGAAATACATCAGCAAATACAGGACAAAGAATATCAGGACGGTCGTGACGGAAATCCACAGGAACAGCTGCCAATTTGCCAAGCCGAAAAGCAGCAGCAGTTTGCGGATAATCGGAAAAGCAAATGCCAGATGAAGTGCAGCGAGTGCTATCGGAAAAAAGAATACCATCAACACCTGAGAATTGATTGTTTGACGCACTTCTTTATGGCTCATGCCGACCCGCTGCATAATATCGTAACGCTGCTGGTCCTGAACCCCTTCGGAAATTTGCTTATAGTAAATGATGATGCCTGTCGCCAGAGTAAACATCAGACCGAAAATCATGCCCAAAAAGAGGAAACCGCCGGTAAATGACTTAGAACTTTCACGGTCGATGTCAATCGATGTGCAGCTCGGACTGTCCGGCATAGCCGTAACGAATTGTTTCATTTCCCTGGCAAAGGCTAAGCGCTCCTCTTCCTTGCCTTGAAAATCTGCATAAACCATTGTAGAAAACAAGGCATCTGCTGAATATCCGTCATCAGGGAACAGCTCGTCAGCCAACTTGGTGATAAGTTCCTCTGACGACATAACTAGAAGAAACGCATCGCTGATAGACTCAGCTTTTGGCATTGCATCCATCTCATTGATACGGTGAACAATCTTGAATGTATGTCCGGCTATTTTTATCGTATCTGCCGGATATTTACCGCTGTACTCATAAAGAAATACTTCATCATCAGCTATATCTGCCGGCTCGCCTGTGACCCGCTCGTACTCTTCACTGGTCATGAGCGAGAACATCTCGGTATTTTTGATTGTCGTCATATTGCCCTGTTCGAGCAGCAATGCTTCATAGACGTCCTTTTTTCCTATCAGGGCAAGTCCTTCAGAAGTCGTGATGTCACGGACCTTAATTGACTTCAGGTGATGTTGGTTGGCAAGCTGGCGGAGCATCTGCTCGACGTCAGTCTGATGGTCTTTGCGTGTGGTGATGCTGATATCATGAGGATTGAAATTTTTTAGCATCTCATCTGTGCCGACGTATAAACTGCCGGTCGTCGCCACCGTCACCATGACCATCGTACACAAAATACAAATACTCGCCAAGCCGGCTGCGTTCTGCTTCATCCGGTAAATCATGTTGGAAACAGAGATAAAGTGATTCAACTGGTAATAATAGTTTTTATTGTTTTTCAACAGCTTCAATATTGCAATACTGCTGGCTGTAAATAAAAGATACGTTCCGATGATGACCAGTATCACGGCAATGAAAAAAAGATTCAGCGCATCAATCGGCGATACTATCGTCACAGATATCCCGTAGCCCATACCAAGACACAAAATCCCGGCAAGTGCCAGCAACCATTTCACCTTAGGCTCTTTTTCGCCATGCTGACTGCCTTTTAGCAAAGCCTGCGGACTGACGAATTTGAGCTGCAGGACATTCCAGATAAACAACAGCAAAAAAACTGCTAGAAAGGTACCCGCCACGGTCAAAACTGCCGGAAAAGAGAAGTTGTAAACAAAGTCAGACCCGAAGCCCGTCATCTTTTTCAACAGCAAGAAACCGATTTTCGCAAATACGGAGCCGATGGTTAAACCGAGCGCAAGCGTCACAACGTAGGAAATCATTGTTTCCCAAAAAAGGACGATGGCCAGTTCACGTTTCCCGAGTCCCAATATATTGTAGAGACCCAGCTCTTTTTTCCGCTGTTTCAGTAGAAAACTGTTGGCGTACAAAGAGAACACCACGATAAAAACAACGATAATGTAATTGCCGAGACCAAACATATACTTTGCATTTTGTGCCCCAGGCAGTGTCGACATGCCGTCATTTCTAAAGATAATCTGCACGATTGTATTCATCACCATCAGAAAAATCATTGACAGCAAAAACGGACCGTAAGTACGGCTGTTTTTTTTCAGATTCAAGAGTGCTAATTTCAAATAAAACATGGATTAGTCCTCCTTTGTCAACAACACGGTCATCGTTTCGGAGATGGTTGTGAAAAATGTGTCGTTATCCAGATTGCCCCGGTAAATTTGGTGAAACACCTGTCCGTCTTTGATAAACAGGACACGGTTGGCATGGCTGGCTGCCACTGCACTGTGGGTGACCATCAAAATCGTTTGTCCGTTTCTGTTCAATTCCTGAAACAATGCCAGTAAATCTGCTGAAGTTTTGGAATCAAGAGCCCCTGTCGGTTCATCTGCCAAAAGAATATCCGGCTCGGTGATTATTGCCCGTGCAGCCGCCACCCGCTGCTGCTGCCCGCCGGATAGTTCATACGGATATTTTTCCAGCAAATCTGTCAAACCAAGTCTGGGCGCCAAGTCCGCCAGCTTCCGCTCCATCTCCTCCACATTGTTTCTGGCAAGAACAAGAGGCAGTAAAATATTGTCTTTTGCTGAAAAATTATCCAGCAGATTAAAATCTTGAAACACAAATCCTAAATGGTCACGCCTGAAAGCGGTGGCGTCTTTCTCTTTGATGGCATTCACGTCAATACCATTCAGAAGAATCGTGCCGGATGACGGCATGTCGAGCGTTGCCAGCAAATTCAGCAGCGTGCTTTTGCCGGAACCAGATTCGCCCATAATCGCCACGTATTCGCCTGCCTCCACAGAAAAATTGATTTGCTTCAAAGCTGTCACCTGCGCACCGCCCATCCGTGTATAGTAGGTCTTTTTTAAATTGGATACTTCAAGCAATGTCATGTTTATGACCTCCACTTCTTTCTATATATCTATCATACCTGCGCTGCAGGTGAACTGCTACTTACAAAAAACACCCTAAACTTACAGTATCGTAAGTTTAAGGTGTCACTCATACGCATACGTATGTTGGGGAAAGTGGAGCGTGACTTGCGTGCCCTGCCCGACTTCTGATGACAATGACAAATGAATCCCCAAACGTTCGGCAATAGTGCGGCTCATGCTTAAACCAAGCCCGGTGGCTTTTTTGTCTTCTCGGCCGCTAAAACCGGTATAGCCTTTGTCAAAAACGCGCGGCAAGTCCTGTGGCAAAATGCCGATACCAGTATCTTCAACCACTAGCTCGCTGCCGGTAAAATGAATGGTGATACCGCCTTGTTTGGTATATTTGATACTGTTGAATATGATTTGTTCCAGTATGAACGCCAGCCACTTTTCATCCGTCACGACAGTTGCCTCAAACGGGTCAATAGACACTGTCAAATCCTTCTGAATGAAGAAAGGGGCATACCGGCGGATGATTTGATTGACCAAAGGCCGTAACGGCACCGTTTTAAACACAAGATCGTCTTCCAGATGCGACATTTTCAAAAAGTGGAGCATCATCTTCAAGTACTCTTCAATGCTGAACAATTCATTTTTCATCAGCGTCTCGTCCGTGCTGCCCGATTGAACCAGAACTTGCAGCGCCGCAAGAGGCGTCTTGATTTGATGGCTCCACATTGCGTAGTAGTCCATCAGCTGCTGGTTCTTTTCCTCAAATTCAGAGGTCAGCTGTTCGCTTTCCTTGACTGCACTCATGAATAATTTTTGGTATTCTGCCTGTTGGATCGTTTCAGGTTTCGGCAAATCAACTAGCCGGCTACTGTCATAATGATCCAGCTGATTCAGCCGGACCAGCTGCCGGTAATGGTGATAATACCCCCAAAAATCCCAAACCGAGATGAGCAGCAATAACACTCCCGAAAACAAAAACGCGTCCACAAACACAACCAGCGGCAAATCGTGCAAAACAAGCGTCAAAGCGATTGCACCGCAAACCAGCACGTACGTTGCAAACAACAACCGCCTTTCTTTCATAAAGCTGCCCACCAGCCTGATCAATCGTTTATTAGTTTTCATCGGCTGCCTCCAGCATATAACCTTTATTTTTAATCGTTAAAATGCGGCTATCCAAGTCAATCGCAGACAATTTTTTCCGCAGGCGTGTCATGTTGACCGCCAGTGTGTTGCGGTCAATAAAGTCGTCACTCTCCCACAGTTCGGTCATGATTGCCTCGCGTGTGACAATCTCGCCGGCCTGTTGAAATAATAGTGTAAGGATTCTGCTTTCGTTCGGCGTCAAAGTCACTTGTTGATCTCCCAGCTGCAGCAAATTTTCTTGCGGAAAAAACGCATAGTCGCCGTACGAAAAAACCAACGGTGCCTGCCCGCCGAATTCATAACTGCGCCTCAGCAGCGCTTGAATTTTGGCAATCAGTACTTGCAAATCAAATGGCTTTGCCACGAAATCATCCGCCCCCATGTTCATCGCCATAATCATATTCATGTTATCACTGGCAGAAGACAGAAATATAATCGGCAGCTGCGAAGTTTTGCGCAACATCTGGCACCAGTAAAACCCGTTATAAAAAGGCAGCGAAATATCCATCAACACCAGGTCTGCTTCAAATGACTTGATTTCTTCCAACACATGCTGAAAATCAGTAATTGTTTCACTGATGAACCCCCACTGATTTAAGTACTCTTTTAATCCTCGGCTAATCGTCACATCATCTTCCACAATCATGATTCGGTGTCCCACATGCTCACTTCCTTTACTATCACTATCAAAAAGATACTGCCCTTATCATAATTCTGCAAAGAGGCCCCGTCAAGCGGCAATCCAATACTTATATTTTAATTATGCGATTGGGCGAATTCCATTATAACGCCGGCCAACCAAACATGCTATACTTCACTAGATTATGACAGACAGGAACACGAAAAAACTATGCTTTGTTGTCAGGAAAGGGAATTGTATGGAGGACTTGCTGCAAATAGTATCAGTGGTCTGCATTGTCATGCTGACTTATTATCTCGTTCAATTGATTCGATTTAAACTTGAAAAAAAGCATGCCATCAAAAAACATTTCGAAGGCTATACAAGACAGGAACAGAAGCACTGCCGGAAAATGCAGTCCCGCTACGTGCTTAAACGGTCAAAAAAATGCTTTATTTTAAAAAGCGTCATTATGCTTTGCGGTGTTTTGATGCTCAGTCTCACAGCCGCATTGCCGCTTTTATTAAAACAGATTGGATTTAGATACTGGTACCTTGCCCAACTGATACTTTTTGCCATCACTATTCCAGTCTCCATCAGCTACACCAATGCGCTGAAACATTTTTGGAAAAAATACAGTAAAGAAAACCCGACTAATCCGCTGAACGTGGCACAAATCCGGCGAACCGTCATTGACGGGGAAAAGACGCATCTCACTGGTTTTTATTGCTCAGCTTTTGCGTTGATGTGTGTGGTGTTTCCGCTGGTGTGCTATTACTGATGTTGTTTTTTTAAATGATGGCGTTCTCTCTTTATGTATCAGCTGCCAGAACCAAATCATTCAACTTTTTAGCTTGTGCTAATTCTATGGCGGCATCATTACAGCTTTGTCCATAAGAAGATGTTTGCAAGTCATTATCAGCTAATTCTGTTTCTTACGTTTGCCACTGCTCTATTCCGCCTGTTGCTCCTGAGTCGTCGCTGGCGGTGCATTGGCCTGATTGGTTTCTTGTTTTTCTACCTGAGTCGGCGCTTCAACTTCAACTTTTGGCTGCTCACTACTTTCGCTAGTTGCGGCAGGGGCTTGTTGGTCTGTTTCTTCCGCTCCGGCTTTTTCGGCAACTTGTTTTTGATGAGTGCTGATTTCTTCAGCCATTACCTGAGTAGTTGAAAAGACGTTCCCACCGACAACAAAAAAAATTGCCAGTAAGGACAACCATTTTCTGAACTGTTTATGTTTCATATTTACCTTTCTCCTATTCCATAAAAACCTGCATATCATGTACCATATCCCTACATACTCCAATGGTCTCACCCCCTTTCTGTGATGAATTAATAGAAAATAGCGCATATCAATTTTGATATGCGCTATACATTCACTCTTATTCTAACTAATTACCATTCAGGAAAACCTTCACCGCTCAATTCACCGCTGCCTGTCCAAGTATTTCCTCCACCAGTAGCTCCATTAGAATTACCAAAATCAGCTACGTCTCCACCTTCTGTCATATCTACATTTGCAGACCAACCGCCGCCATTATTATTTGTGGGCGGTGTTGACGTGCCACCACCGCCACTGTTTGAAGCAGGCGGCGTATAACTGCCCCCACCGCCGTTATTTGTGGCGGGCGCTGTATAACTTCCGCCACCAGCGTTGCTAGTTGTGCCGGAAGCATTATTGTTACTGGTACTATTACCGCCAGCCGCAGCTTGTGAACCGCTATTTGAATTATCTCCGGCAGATTCAACAACATAAGAACCGTCGTCTTTCTTCACGACAGAGCCGCCGGATTCTTTGGCTTTTTTCTCAGCTGCTGCTTTTTCTTTTTTATCTACTTCAACAATGACTTTACTGAGCTTGTCTAGCAAACCTTTTTTCGCTTTGTCATTTTTGATTTTTTCAACATCTTTTTTAAGAGCAGTTAGTTCGGCCGCTTTGGCGGTGTTTTGCGGCTTGCCGTCTTTGAAATACCCATCAACTTTTTTTGTCAGATTCGTAATATCCTCGACTTGCTTCTTAGCGTTGTCAAGCACGTCACGCATGGCTTTTGCCCATTCACTGTCTTTCAGCGTCGCCTGTTCCGCTGCATAGTCTTGTTTTTCAACTATTGGTGCCACTTGCTTTTCCAGTTGTGATACAGCATCTAAATCAGCAACGTACTTCTCTACATCTGCCAATTTTAAATCATCAGTAATGGCTAACTCTTTTTTAACATCCCGACCGTTGACAGCTGCTTCCTTAAACAAGCTATTGATATTATTTTGAAGCGTGTACTGTTCCTCCGTCGTTTTAGCGGTACGCTGAATCAGTTTCACCAGTTGCTTCGTTGCGTTTACTTGTGCCACCACTTGCTTATCCTTCACCTTGTATTCTGGCAACTGATAGTTTTCTGCATCATGCAATACGTTAATGAGATTATCCTCCGGAATATCTTTCAATAAAAAATCAGCGTCACTAAACGATAACACTTGCCGGTACAAATCATCTAAATACGGCCCCTGTTTTTCCAATTCCTTCATCGTCTGAACGACTTGTTGCTTGTATTGATTATCGGCGTAAACTTTTACCCCGATACCACCGCCGCCAACTGCTACAACAGCAGCTGCCACTAACAAATATTTCTGTTTCTTTGACCACTCATGCCACTTTTTCATTTTATTATCCCCCTTATGATTACTTTTATTATAACGCATATTATTTTCCTCAGTATTCAATTTTTGATTATTTTCTCTGAAAATTACTCATTGTCGGTTACGTGGAAAACCGGGTCTTTCCAAAATAATTCTGTCACTAAGATACTTGTAAAAAATACAAGGACAATGCAAACCATCATACCTATCACATTATTTGAAAACACCTGTTCAATAAACTTCAAACGACTATTTATAATTTTCTAACTTTGTCTGTCAAACCAGCCAAAAAAGTGTTAGATTTCTATTATTCTTAATGCCATGTTAGTCTAAGTAGTATTATTACTTCCTTGACTTTTATTGTCAGTAAATCTATATTGGAAACATGGTATGATTGAACATGCAACTATCGTTCAACTTGCCTGCAAAGGAGTTGAAATCATGCTGACAGTTAATTATGAGCATACATTAGAAGTTGAAGTCATCAATGAATTCGCGGCAAACGTGAGAAATAAATTAATAAATTATTTAGGGCAAACAACTATTGATTTAAACGATGCCAAGCATCCAATGGTTGAGCTACTAAATGCTTTATCTGAAATGAAAAACCGCAACTTGTTTGAAAAATCCAAAGAAGAACTGGCTGAAGTATTGTTTTATTGGCAACAAATGAACCGCTATATCGAAACTATCACTCAGAATTTAGGAGATACTGTATGAATGATAAACTGACACACTATTCAGAGAGCGATTTTCAATATCGGCTCCAAGCTAACATCATGGATTTATCATTAAACCGTTCGCCAAGCGCCCGGCCTACTGCCTTTCTACTCGGCGGCCAAAGCGGAGCTGGTAAAAGTACGCTGCATCAATTGATACGCCATCAGCTAAACGACAATGTTATTGTGGTTGACGGTGACACTTTCAGAACGCAGCACCCAAACTCTTTCCTGTTGGATAAAGCATACGGCAAAGAATCGGTCAATTATAAAAGCGGATTTTCGGGCAAAATGGTTCAGGAACTATATGATAAATTTAGTGACGAGCATTATCACCTAATGATTGAAGGCACATTAAGAACAACTGAAACACCGCTAAAAACTGCTCTGGATTTAAAAAGAAAAGGTTATCGGGTGAATTTAGCGGTTATGGCGGTATCCCGTTATTTATCTTATCTGGCAACGCTTGAACGTTACGAAAAAACTTTTTTAATTGATCCTAGTATTGCTAGAGCTACAACAAAAGTTATTCATGACCAAATTGTTGATGTTCTTCCTTCAAACTTGGACTATCTTTATCAGGCAAAACTATTTGATAATATATCACTAATCAAAAGAGACGGAACAGTCATTTATGACTTTCAACAAACACCCGCTATGTCTCCTAAAGAAATTTTGGCAGAAGAACTGTCTGCCAAGCCTATGGGCGAAATCCGAATAAGAGCGGAACGTATTTTAGCGCTTATGGAAACAAATGGACATAACGATTCCGATGACTATTTCTCTCTAAAAAGCGAATTTCGTTCAATTAAAGGAAACTAAACCAAGTGTTACGCAACTAAATGAACAACAGACAATCAAACACAGACCGACCTCCAAGAGTTAGATTTTTTGTTCTAACGTTTGGAGGTCGGCATTATTTTTTAGAAAGTATCGTTTTAAATTTCAATTGAAACCATTCACGCATACCTCATTCAATTCACAGACCCGACATTGTTCGGAAAGACTGTGACTAACTCATTGTCTAACGTTATGAGCTTACCTTTCAATATGATCGTATGCGTTTGCTTTTTCCAGTAAATCAATCATTCTCTCCAGCTTATTTTCTACTAATTCATTAATATAGCGAGTAAAAGGTTCCAGATCACCAGTCACATGCGCCGTTTCTAACGTATTATTGTAAATCAATCTTGATTCATTATCAGCTTTGACGATCACAGACGGATAGCCGGCTTCAGTCAACGCAAAATTCAATAGTAACCGGCCAGTTCGACCGTTCCCGTCAATAAACGGATGAATAGCAGCAAATTTTTCGTGCAAGGCAGCTGCGTATTCGACTGGATGCAGAATTTCTTTCTCTTTTTGACTCCATTTGATTAGTTTTGCCATTTCATAAGGAATTTGCTGCGGGAGCGTCGGTTGATGTTGCGAACCAACGATTTCAACAGGCAGACGTCGGTAGTTGCCGCGGTCTCTGGTATCTGCGCCCAATTTATTGTAGACGAGACTGTGTAACTCTTTAATAACCGTTTCGGTCAAACATTGTTTACGCTTGACTATGTCTTCCGCATACTCAATTGCTTCTAATAAATTAACAATCTCCAAGTGTTCACGCATTGACTTGCCGGCAATGGTGATTCCATCGTCCAAGATGAGTCGGGTTTCATTTAAAGTGATTGTATTTCCCTCTAAAGCGTTACTATTATAAATTTCGTTTAGCCGCTCATTATGCCGTAACACTGCTGCTTCTATGTCAGTCAACGGCTTGAATTTAGTCAAATTATTTTTCAATGTCGTGACGTAAGTAAAATCCATTATATCATCCCTTCAACGCTACAATTCCAAATCAAGTGCATCTGACATATTTTTTACCTATTCTCTCGGCTCAAACAAGCTGATGTCATTTGTCATCTTGGCAACGCTGGCCATCACTTCTGAGAAAGAAACATCTTCTGCATAAACAAAGTTTGCTCTGTATTTTTCCCATTGATTTTGCTGAAACTCAGATTGCTCCAAGCGGCCAACAATTTCAAAATACTCACTCACAGGCATAAAAACTTTGCGCTGTTTTTTTGTTTTCTCTATAGCGGTATAAACCTGTTCATAATCAATCGTCTGATTTATTTGAGTCAAAAAATGAAGGTCATACAAATCTTTGACTCGTGTATTGGTATCATCAACTTGGCCGTATGCCAAAGTCGTATATAATTTATCTGCTAAAATCTGCTCCAACGGATAACTAGCCAAGTTAACCGTTCCCTCCTGAAACATCAATGGGATTTCCTGTTTTTCGACCAGAGGTAATAATGTTTCACCTGTTGTCATGTCAATTTCAATCGGAAAGCGGCTCTTGCCGTTCAAAAAGTTTAAGCGGATATTATAACCGTCATAGTCGAATTGTTCCCGAATTGTTCTAATTTGTCGCACTTCAAAAATCGGCTGCCCATCATTTTCCGGCGCAACAAGGAAATCGATTAATTCTTGAACATAGTCATCATTCAATGTCACTCCGCGAATTGTCGTATCTAAATCTCTTGTCGAACGATTATCTAAACCGTAAACAGCCGATAAAAGATAACTGCCTTTCAAAACAAACTGGTCTTTGAATCGGGAATGATTAATTTTAATCAGCAATTGCTCTAATCCATATAAAGCATACATTTGTTGCGGCTGAATATGAAATTCTTTAGCTTTCCCATTTACAAATCGTTTCAATTGCTGCTCATTTAATGCCAATGACATCAATTCCTTCCAATGCATACTCTCGATTTAATAACCGCGCATATTTTTTTAACATATCCAAATCTTTTTCGTCATCATCCAAATAATCTCGCCACATTTCTTCCAAGGTAAATGCCAGAGCTGTCGGACTGACCAGCATGTCTAGAACAGTACGTTCTCTATCATACACATTCACGGGATTTCCGAACCACGTATCAACTTGTGTGACACCCAGATCGTAATATTTTTTACTGACAAACGTGGGCTTTATTTTTGACTCCTTAAACACTTTCGAATTATATCCTTGCGGAAACGTCATGTGATGTTTAAACGGGCTGAAAGTCCCATAATTATACAGCATCAGCGCTGTCTCATGTGAGTAGATACCCCGGCTGTATATGGCTTGTGTGCTGAACAAATCATCCTCAATCGCATCATGTAACAGATAAATCCCTCTGCCTACTTTTTCAATATCGTTCCGCAAAGCAGCCTTTCTAAGTGTTTCTCTATTAATGCCGTGCTGTACAGCTATTTTGGTAGGTAAAGTTCCGTTATATTTTTCAAATATTTTTTTTACTTCTGGACTAAGCATAGTTATCCCCTCTCACTAAAATTATAGCATTAATGGCGAATTATTCCTAGACAAAATGTTTGTTTACTGAATTGTCAAACTCAACTAAAGAATCACTAACCTGCAAACATTTCGTGAAGTCGTTCAATACACGAAAATCTGTTTATTCTAAAAATAATTTTTCAAATCAACCGATAATTATTCTTGATATGAATGAGAACTTAATTATCCTACACTATCTGAATTTTTCTCAAAAAAATGTTATACTCGAATCAAGTAAAAAACAACCGTTCTATAAAAAGACATCTCAAACAAACGTTTACTCAGGAGGAAGACACATGCAGTCAGTCATATTTGATTTTAACGGCACGTTATTCAGCGACTCTCATTTGCACGAAGAAGCATGGCAGCAGTTTATCGAGGATCTCATCGGGCGCAGGTTTTCAGATGAAGAGTTTGATCACATTCACGGGCGGACAAACCAGCTGATTTTAGAAAATGTTTTAGAAAGAAGTTTGACTAAACAAGAAGCTGAAGAGCTGTCCGACCGCAAAGAAGCTATTTACCGCCAGCTGGTGATGGCAAATCAGAACCCGCAATTGATTGCGGGGGCAACAGAATACTTCGATTTTTTAAAAGATCGTCGCTGTCCCATCAACATCGCGACCGTCTCACCAAAGGTCAACCTCGACTTCTACTTTGACATTTTCCAGCTGGAGCGCTGGTTCGATTATGACAAAGTGGTTTATTATGATGACAATCTAAAAAGCAAGCCTGAACCGGATTACTATCTTCAGGCAGCAGTCAACGTTAGCGCATCACTGGATAAGATGATTATTTTTGAAGACTCGCCTATCGGATTACAGGGCGCATTTAATGCAAAAGCCAAACATATTATTGCCGTATCCACAGGTGATAATCACCAAAAACTGGAAGATACCGGGATTATCGACTTTGTCATTGATGATTTCACTGACCCGCGCATACGGCAACTGATTGACTGATGAATCACTGATAATGACTTCTAAAAGAAAACCTCCTGATATTGTTAGACATATCAAGAGGTTTTCTTTTAAACTTATTTAAGTACGTCATCATGTTTTTTTAGTGTCCAATTCAAAATGATTAAACCTTTTCCGCTGATAATGTAATTTCCCGCTATCGCCGACGACATACTTTAAGTAACTTTTCCTGCTCACGTTAAACGACTTTCTTTCATTACCATTCAGTTCAAAAGTCAGCGTATAATATGTATTTGATGAACCACTCCCGTTATCAGCTGCTGATGAATGGCTTGTTTCTGTTACTTTATCAATCAATGTAGCAGTGACTATTTCTTCCGGCGCAGACTGGTTTTTAAAAAATTCTATTATGTTGAAAACCAGTACCCCTAAAATAATGAGTGCGACAAGCAAAAAAAACAAGGGGAACGGAAAATCCCAAGAAAACATTAACTCATCCATAAAACACCTCCAAAAAATTTTTTTAAACCTGCCCAACAGCAGCATGAACGTTTGACAATATCACCTAAAATTTTTGTATCGCAACTCTAATTTTACAGAATGGGCTTTCTTTTTTTCTACCCAAAATTTCTATTTACACAAAATATTTTACGCTATCTCATATTCCTCCAATCATTATTTTTCTGAATCTACTTATTTTTTTTAAAATCACAAATTTTAAATGCCTTTACGAATAAAAGAAGTATTCCTAAACCTAACAAGACATCATTATTCACCATTAATAAACCTACAGGGATCCCTACTAACAAGTATAAAAGTATTCGAAGAACCCTATTTTGTTGTATTCTTTTCTTTATTTTCATTTGCCATTCCTCTTATTAAATTATTTACCATTTATTTTTTGACGTATCATTGTTTGAAGCGTTTAATTTTCTCAATTATAACACGTTCCAAATTAATAAGTACTGTATGACAACTATAAAAATAAAGAAGGCAAACGGACATGAAATTTGATATTTATTTGCCTTCTCTTTTCTCTAAGTCTCTTCTAGCATCTGATAGTTACTAGCAGTGGCCTTTCAAGGTTCTAACTAATTGTGTACCTGATGCAAGTGTTGCAAAAAATGAAACAATTGAATCTGGATTTACGTCTCCAGAACCTTGCACTTTTACCATTTCAGCAATTGTCAGATCCTCAAATTTTTCTCCTACCACTTTCTCCATGATTTGTTCAGACATATTAAACACCTACTTGTCCAATATATTTAGAAGCGTGAAGTTAGTTTAATTTGTAATTTCAGCATTCTTTAAAGTTAAACAAAACCCCACTATTTGTATAGTTTTTTATAACAAGAGTTTGTTTTTAATAAACTTTGATGTGTCCCTACTGCAGATATTTTTCCATCATCCATAACAATGATTTTATCGAAATTCTGAATAGTTGATAGTCTATGTGCAACAACAATTAGGGTTGCATCGAGATTGAATAAATAGCTCAAAATATTCTTCTCAGAAATATTATCCAACGAACTTGTTGGTTCATCCAAAAAGATTACTTGAGGACTTGAAATAATAGTTCTCGCTATAGCGATTTTTGCCTTTGCCCTCCAGACAAATTTTTCCCTAATTCAGATATTTTAGTTTCAAGTCCTAATGGTAAATTAAAAATTAAACTGTATATTCCAACTCTTTTAGTGACCTCTATAATGCAATCATCTGAGTATTCTCTTCCCATAGTGATGTTTTCTCTGAATGTTCCATTGAATAGAACATTTTCCTGTAATACTACACCAATGTGATTGAAAAATTCATGAATATCTAAATTCTTAATATCTTCTTTGCCGTAATATATCGCTCCAGAATTACATTGATATAGTCCTGCTACAACTTTTAATAAAGTAGACTTCCCAGAACCACTTTCTCCCACAATAGCGATTTTCTGTTTTGGAGCTATCTGAATTGAAATATTCTCTATTGCTGCCTCTGAAAATAAACTGTACTTGAACGAAACATCGTTAATGTCAATATCACCTAAATAATTATCTAGTTTTTTATTTCCCAGAAGTGAGGTTTCATTTGACGTTTGCAGTATATCTACCAGGCGATACAGATAAACTTTAACCATTTGAAATTGTGTGTAAGATTGTAGTATAGATGTTATCGGAGACACAAATGATATACCTATGGAGCTAAAAGCGACAACACTACCGAGGGTTGCCTGATTATTATTTATTAAAACGTATCCAATTGAATAAATGATAAGGGAGTAAAATGTCTGTATTGTTTGAGGGATATTCGCCAACACCGAATTAACTTTAGCTTTTTCTTTTCAAAAACAATTTGTTTTTCATAGTTGTTCTCCCATTTTATGAACATGTTATTTTGAGAATTAGTAGACTTGATAGTAAAAATATTATTTACTAATTCATTGATTAAATCTTGCGAGTTGGTTAGTACTCCCATTTCATTTTCACTAATCTTTCTGTTTATCTTTGCGTTGAAAAAAGAAAATATTGCAATGACAAATGTAATTCCGATAGTAATAATTGTCAGTTCTTTACTAAAGTTCCACATTACTAATAAGTAAAAAAATACAAAACACATATCTACCAATAATATGATCGGTTGCGTCAAGAATTTTGTGTAAATGGGAAACCCCATCCTGTCTAATGAGTTAAAACATTGATTCTAGTGTCTCTTGAATTTCTCCAAAACCTTTGTGTACACGATCTAGGAATGTCTGATTATAATCATTGAATTGAGAAACTAGGAATCTCTCTAGAGATTCTTCATTAGAAAATTGTTCTTTTCTCTTTGTATATTTTTTCAGTTGTTTATTAAAACCTTCAATTAGATTAGTAGAATAGATGGTTCTTCTAATGGATGGGGGAACATTTGAAAAATGTTAATATCGCAGGATTTAGGAGTAGCTTAACCACTCTTGGATACTGCTTTTTCCACTTTTCAGTCATTTTGTTTATTTGCTTGATAGCTTCTTCTTTTGAATCGGCTTGATAAGCGTGTTTAAAATCACCACATATTTCTTTTCTATCGCTTACCCGTACTTTATGTGCACTATTTCTAGCGACATGAACACAGCATTGTTGGAACTGGGCGTTAGGGTAAACACTACGAATACTGTCAGTGATACCCTTAAGACCATCGGTCACCACTAATAAAACCTCTTCTAAACCACGGTCTTTTAAATCTTGAAGGATCTCTTTCCAAACGAATGCAGATTCTGTTGGAGCAATTGTAAAACCCAACACTTCTTTGGTACCATCTAATCTGATACCAATGACAATGTAAACAGCTTCTTTAGAAACAGTTTGCCGTTTTAAGGGAATGTGAGTGGCATCCATAAAAATGACGGAATATCGTGACTCTAGCTGTCTATTTTTAAAAGCTGAAACATCTTCAGAAATGATTTTACTCATATTAGAAATCGTTTGTGGTGTGTAGTGATGCCCATACATTTTTTCAATCAAATCAGCGATTTCAGACATGGTAATGCCCTTTTGAAAAAGTTGAATAATGGTTGTTTCTAAAGAATCATCGGTTCTTCTATACGCAGGTAATGTCTGTTGAGAAAATTCACCATTTCTATCCCTTGGAACGATGAGATTAAGTTCTCCATACTCTGTTTTAAAGGAACGTGGATAATTCCCATTACGGGAATTGCCAGAGTTAAAGCCAGAACGGTCATATTTTTCATAATCTAAGAAAGCAGTCAGCTCAGCCTGCAGCAAGGAATTGACTGCTGCTTCCAAATGTTTGCGAAATAATTCATCTAAATCCCCTTTATTGATTAGTGTTTCCATAATTTCTATAGTAAAATTAGTCATGAGAAAGTCCTCCTATAAAATTTTTGTATCGCAACTCTAATTTTACAGAATGGACTTTCTTTTTTTCTACCCAAAATTTCTATTTACACAAAATATTTTACGCTATCACTAATATTTATATTTTCCCTTTCCACCTATTCACATCTCTTTCCTATTATTTATTTAGTATTATCTAATGATTTGATTCCACCAATAAAATCTTCTTTCGCATGACCGTAATATGCTATATTCACATTGTAGCTAAGTATTTTATTCCAACTTTTTATTACCATGTCATCATAACCGACTGCTATTTGAATCGGATATAAATCTCCAACAATAACAGCCTCTTTATCAACGACTACAGATATGCTATCATCACTATGCCCTGGCGTATGGATAATTTCTCCATTGATTCCAACCTTTCTTAATATTTCTCGACTTTCTTTACAAGTAATGATTTTTGCTAAATTTTCATTAATCGGTTTGAAATTATCATTTTTGTTTTTAAACAAATATTCATCTGAAAAATGAATATAATCAATTTGCTTATCAATTACTAATAATTCTATTCCTAGATCTACTAGATCTTGTGCAATTCCCATATGATCAGGATGATAATGTGTAATTAATAAATACTTAATATCAGAAATTCGCAATCCCATTTCTTTAATACCTTTAAAGAAATTCTGTAATGTTCCTGCCCAATCTGTATCAACTAAGATTGAGCCTTTCTTACCTTTTATTATATATGTTCTGGTATTTCCATATTTTAATTCATTAATCATGTTTATTACCCCCTTGTATTTTTTGTATTTTATATTCTATTTTTAATCCAACTATCCATAGAATAACTAAAGTATAGTTCTCCAAAGTACCAATTAAACTTATAATTTTAAAACTATCATTTATATATCCAATTAGATGATTAATTCCAAACCTAAACCTCCGATGATTAAAGAAATTACTATTACTTTTAAGAAAAAATAATCATATTTTATATTTATTCCAACCAGTATTGGCAGTATTGCCAAGTTCAAAAAACCTATTTCTCTTTGCCAACCTATAGAGATTCCATATTCAGAATTATCTCCCATTTATGACTTATTACTTATATCTCAATATACCATATAACTCACCTCATAATTATTAAATCTACATCTCATACAGGTTGCGTCAAGAATTTTGTGTAAATGGGAAACCCCATCCTGTCTAATGAGTTAAAACATTGATTCTAGTGTATCTTGAATTTCTCCAAATCCTTTGTGTACACGACCTAGAAATGTCTGATTATAATCATTGAATTGAGAAACTAGGAATCTCTCTAGAGATTCTTCATTAGGAAATTGTTCTTTTCTCTTTGTATATTTTTTCAGTTGTTTATTAAAACCTTCAATCAGATTAGTAGAATAGATGGTTCTTCTAATGGATGGGGGAAATTTGAAAAATATTAATATCGCAGGGTTTAGGAGTTGTTTAACCACTCTTGGATACTGCTTTTTCCACTTTTCAGTCATTTTGTTTATTTGCTTGATAGCTTCTTCTTTTGAATCGGCTTGATAAACGTGTTTAAAATCACCACATATTTCTTTTCTATCGCTTACCCGTACTTTATGTGCAATATTTCTAGCGACATGAACACAGCATTGTTGAAACTGGGCGTTAGGGTAAACACTACGAATACTGTCAGTGATACCCTTAAGACCATCGGTCACCACTAATAAAACCTCTTCTAAACCACGGCCTTTTAAATCTTGAAGAATCTCTTTCCAAACGAATGCAGATTCTGTTGGAGCAATTGTAAAACCCAACACTTCTTTGGTACCATCTAATCTGATACCAATGACAATGTAAACAGCTTCTTTAGAAACAGTTTGACGTTTTAAGGGAATGAGAGTGGCATCCATAAAAATGACGGAATATCGTGACTCTAGCTGTCTATTTTTAAAAGCTGAAACATTTTCAGAAATGATTTTACTCATATTAGAAATCGTTTGTGGTGTGTAGTGATGCCCATACATTTTTTCAATCAAATCAGCGATTTCAGACATGGTAATGCCCTTTTAAAAGAGTTGAATGATAGTTGTTTCTAAAGAATCATCGGTTCTTCTATACGCAGGTAATGTCTGTTGAGAAAATTCACCATTTCTATCCCTTGGAACGATGAGATTAAGTTCTCCATACTCTGTTTTAAAGGAACGGGGATAATTCCCATTACGGGAATTGCCAGAGTTAAAGCCAGAACGGTCATACTTTTCATAATCTAAGAAAGCAGTCAGCTCAGCCTGTAGCAAGGAATTGACTGCTGCTTCAAAATGTTTACGAAATAATTAATCTAAATCACCTTTATTGATGAGTGTTTCCATAATTTCTGTAGTAAAATGAGTCATGAGAAAATCCTCCTATAAAATTTTTGTATCGCAACTTTAATTTTACAGAATGGGCTTTCTTTTTTTCTACCCAAAATTTCTATTTACACAAAATATTTTACGCTATCCGAAAAACCTATCATTGGCTATAATTATATGATAATATGATTATAAAATAAACCGAAGGATATCTTGATGAAAAAATACTTAAACTTTAGCAAAAAAAAAGTTGTAGTTCACATTTTCACTTGCATTGTTTCAGTCAAGTCCATAATCTTGTGTAAAATACTATACAATGTTTCACTAGTCTTTTAGTGTTCAAACTTAATATACTTTCTTGTAGAACTAAGCCATTCATCGTGGAAGTCCATCAGGACAGCCCCAATCAATCGGTTGGCTGACGCACGGTTAGGAAAGATACGAATAATCTTTTCTCTTCTGCGTATTTCTTGGTTCAGACGCTCAAGAAGGTTGGTACTTTTCAGTCGATGGTGTCCATTGCCGATAACTGCGTATTGAAAAGCATCTTCGAAGCCATTATCCAAGGTCTCACAAGCTTTTGAATAGCTAGTTTGGTCGCTATAACGGGCAACGATTTGATTTTTAGCCTCTCGCGCTGAGTCGATATCT
>NZ_NGKC01000016.1 GCF_003987655.1 Vagococcus acidifermentans
TGCCAGAAACAAAACTTTTCATTAATTGATCATATTTAACGTTAGAAATATCCTGAATAGTCCATTTTAAATACTCCGATAAAGTCACAGTAGGTGTATAAAAACGAGAAAATGTTGTGCCGCTTCTACCTATATGATCTACCTTAATCAACTCTTTGTTCAATAACTGCCTAACAATCACCGGAACAGTATTTTTATTTAGCGAACTATTATTATCCAAAATATTTTTTACTGACAGAGCATTTTCGCTATTTAAAAAAATTTCCAGTATTTCTTTTTCTTTTTTTGTTAAAGAATTAATAATCATTAGAATATCTCCTTTGAATATAAATATATTTACAAGGTAAATTATATCAGTTGATAGTAGAAAAATATAGTCTATAGGATGACAGATTGTGGTTTACAAAGAAAAATAGCCGCACCCCTTTGTTTTATTGACACTCAGATTACTCAGTTTAAACATATAAAATATAACAATACTGCCATAATATTGTAGTGATATTTAAATGCAATACAAGATATTGACTTAAATACATAATGCCAGTGTTGTTGAAACAGGAGAAAATAATCAGAGATACTATTCCATAGTGATTCCGCTTATTGGACAAAGATTCAGCTTTATTAGTAATGTAACATTATTATTTGATGACAACTACGAATTGATTAGCTATTCTGAAGCATTGATTACTCAAACTGAAAATCATAAATTTATGATTACCAACTATCTTGATGGAAAAATGGTCGAACAAGATATTACCGACATAGACTTTCTTAATAACGATGAATGGCTTAGTTCTACGAGAAAGTATATTAAGTTTGAACACTAAAAGACTAGTGAGAGATTGTATAGTATTTTACACAATATTATGGACTTGACTAATTTTTTTCTCGGATTAACAGAAAACAATTTTTAGAGTACTATCATTAGTACTTGCATCAAAGTAAAGAAGCTGCTATATAAGTCATTGTTAGCAGTAGTAAGCATTGATAAAATTATAAATATAATAAACTGAGGTGATTTAATATCATTTTTTGGTGGTGGCACCACTGGCTGGTAATTGTTTCTGATATTCAAAAAATTTAGACATGAAGAGGAAACTATTTTTAGAAACCATTTTATTTTGGTTATTTGTTAAATGGTGTTAATGGGACAAAGCATATCATCTTTGCTGTGTCGGGTTGTCGTGACTTAAGCATATCAGAAAGATGATATGTTTTTTATTGTGCCAAAAAAAACAGGACAAATAAATCATTTTTTGATCTATCAGTCCTATTTATTATAGAGCCTCAAAAAGCAGGCAGCACCATTTGACGATACTACCCGCTTAACGTTTTATAATTGAGAGACAGTTCTAAAGGTGTACCCTTTCTTTATCAGCATTTTGATTAAGGGCTCCACGCCATTGGCCGTTGTTTTGTGGATGTCGTGCATTAAGATGATGTCACCGTTTTTGACATGCTGCTCCACTTTTTCAACTATTTTTTTGCCGTTGCGCACTTGCCAGTCCAGCGTGTCGATATCCCATAATGCCAGCCGCATACCGGGGACCGCCTGCACCACTTTCTGGTTGAAGGCACCGTAAGGCGGTCTCAGCAAGCCGGGCTGTTGACCTGAATGTTTAGCAATCAACTCATTAGTTTGGGTGATATCTTTTTGTATCTCTTTATCGGTCATGACCGACAAGTTGCTGTGGGCATAGCTGTGATTGCCTATTTCGTGCCCGTCATCATTGATACGCTTCAATACAGCCGGATACTTTTCTGCCATCGAACCAAGCACGAAGAAAGTGGCCTTGACCTTGTATTTTTTTAAAATATCCAATATTTTCACTGTACTGCTGTCGTTCGGTCCATCATCAAACGTTAATGCCACAACTTGCTGTTCGGCCGGTTCCGACTGCTGGTTAATCATTGACAGTTGAACCAGAAACTGTTCCTGCAGCGACTCGTTCCTGATGTATCCGATCAACTCCCTGAGATGGTCGCGCTCCACCCGCGGCAAAGATTGAACGACACTATCGTCGGAAATTGTTTGGGATAAAATCTGCTGGATTTCTTCAGATGTTCCGACTTGCAGCTCAGCACTCGACAGTGCCTGGTCGATGACTGCGCGGAAGGCATCATCCGGCAGGGTCTCGGCCTCTGTCCGCAAGTTTTTAACATCAGCCAGCGTCACCTGCTCCCGCACGGCTGCTTCCGGGACAAAGTGTTTGTCCGCCAGCGGCTGACCATTGAACAGTTCCTGCACACGAGTCGCCGCGAGTTGTTTTTCTTTTAGCGTTGCCAGCTGATGCTGACAATCCTGAAATGCCTTGACAAGCGATTGTTTCTGCTTGGCAAACCGGCTGTGTTCAGCGATCTTCAATTGGTCAGTTCGGGCAAGTGCGTCCCGGCTTGCCTGAAGGACACTATCAGCTGCCTCACGTGTCATTGTCTCAGACACAAACGCCGGATTTTCTGCATCTTGAAACGCTGTGATTTTCTTCTGAAGCCGCTTTGATGACGCCGTCAGTTCAGCCAGCTGTGCTTCTAATTGCTGGGTTTTCTTCTGCTGAAAAACAACCCAGCTACCTATTCCTATCATCATCAGTACAATAAAACTAATGACCCATTTCCATTTTTTTTGCATATGCCACCCCATCCTCACAACATCACTCTGCTCTCTATTCTACGCCAAAAAACTTTTGAATAACAGACATTTGTCCAGTAAATGAGGTTTTTCTTAAATGCACCTATGGACAGAAAGAGCACTTCAAGCGGATACCAGCAGTATCTTTTCAGTTTCATGCTGGTTCGGTCCAGTGGACAACAAACGCTATTTTGTATATCTGTTCGTTCCGATACAATTACCGCATTTCTCCCCGTGAAAACAGCTGTGACAGAGAAGGGCACCAGCCGCAAAGTTTTTCAGCGAATTCCCGCCGCTTGTCTTTGTCTCGTTTCTTTTTTATGCTACAATAAAGCCATTAGAACCATAAAAAAAGGAGAAGAACTATGAAAAACCAACCAAACAGAATGTGCTTCAAGCACGGTCTACTTGCCGGTGCTGTGACTGGTACAGTACTCGGGCTAGCCAGCGGCGTTCTTTTAACCTCTCTTTATTTCAATAAGAAAACCATTCACGCAGACACTATTTTGGAAACGGTCAAAAAAGCATTTCTCAGCGAAGGCCCCATCGAAGGGTCATGGATTCACTTGACCAAAGATCCTCTCCAACGGTTCGCAATCAAGACTCAAACTTATACCGGCGGCATTTCCCGGATGGAAGACGGGCAGCTGGTGCAATATGAATTTGTCGCTGATGCGTATACCGGTACTGTCTTGGACATTTACCGCCTGTAGCATGCCCGCCTGCTCCCTGTGTTTGTGCTTGCCTCATATCCTTTTAAAAAAACAGCCCTGCCGTCACGGTCAGGACTGTTTTTTTTAGTTAAAGGTCGCTTCCAAACGGTAAATCGGATGTCCTTTTGCAGAAAATTTTTCTTCGTACTCCGTCATAATATTGCCGGAAAAATCGCTGTTGTGCAAGTCAAGCCAGACTTGTTTCAGCGTCATCCCGTATTGGGACAAACTGGCCAGCGAGTATTCAAACAACCCCTGATTATCCGTTTTGAAATGAATCTCACCTTTTTGCCGCAGCAGATACTCATACGTTTGAAGAAATGTGTGATACGTGAGCCGGCGTTTTTCATGCCGCTTTTTCGGCCACGGGTCACAAAAATTCAGGTAAATTCTGTCGATTTCCCCCGCCGCAAAGTAATCTTTTAAATCAGCCCCGTCAACCAGCAGCAGCTGCAAATTCGGCAAACGCTCGTCAAGCTGTTTTTCAAGGGCTGAAATGATGGCGTTCATCTGCATCTCTACGCCGATAAAATTGATAGTCGGATGCGCCTTGGCCATTTCAACAATAAAGCGCCCCTTCCCGCTGCCGACTTCGACGTAAAGCGGCTGCTGGCTGTCGAAGCGTTCGTGCCATCTTCCGCGCCATTCTTCCGGATGCGTTAAAATATATTCGGGGTGCGCTGCAATCGTCGCTTCTGCCCCGGGTTTATGTCGTAATCTCATGGGTTCGTCCTTCCTAGAAAAAGACTCTTTGATTTGTGACCAAAGAGTCTTGCGTTAATAAGTGTAAATTTTTTTTAGCAGGGCGATGTAGCGGTTCATGTCGCCCAGTTCATATTTTCTGTGACTGCGTTTTATCTGCATCAGCAGATTCATGCCGCTGTACCAGTACACCCGGTCCATGATGTCGGTATTTGGTTTGAGACCGTACAGCTCCAGCCAGCTTTCCCATTGCGCCATCGGCACATACTGGCCGAGAATCGTTCCCAAATCAAGTGCCGGATCGGCCAATACGGAATAGTCCCAATCCACCAGATATAGTCTGCCTTCTTCCGACATCAGCCAGTTTTGATGAATGGCATCGCCATGGCAGGCACTGTAATAGATAGGGTGAAACGACGGCAAGTGGTCTTCAAGAAAGCGGAAGACCCGTGTCAAGTAATGGTTGCCTTTTATATCAGCCGGCAATTGCTGGGAATAATCGGTCAAAAAGTCAAACGCGCTTTTTTCCTCGCCGCCCATTTTTCGAAGCATGGTCCGCAATGAATCTGAATGGTGCAGGTGATGCAATATGCGCGCTGCTGCTTCGCTGGTCCTCAGCTCATTCGGTGTCAGCTGCCGGCCGTCAAGCCATTCCTGTGCTGTCAGGACATCGCCGTTGCCCGTCCGTTTTGTCCAAAGCAGTTTAGGCGTCAGTCCTTCCCGCGAAAGAGCCGCTAAAAAAGGAGTTGAGTTGCGCTTGATGAATGCCCGGTCACTTTCTTTAGTGCCTTTATACGCTTTGCCGGTGTCTCCTTTAATCGGCTGTAACCGCCAATTTTTATCAAATTTAAAATCCATGATTTTCTTCTCCGCTCAAATCTTCCAAACTTTTTCTTCTGCAAAATAAAAAACCCATCTCGAAAAACAGAGGAATACTCAAAACAGTATACCATAAATTATGGCCGATTTCCTTAATTGTCTTATTTTCCTGCTATTTTTTTTAACCTGACCGGCAAATAAAACGTGACAAACAGCCAAACTTCCGCAAAAATCAGCACTGTAATAATCAAGCCGTCACGTGTCACGCCCAGCGACAACAAGCTGACAGCCGCCAGCACTACGCCGACACTCGTTAAGACCACACTCAACAACTTGACGACCGCATGTTTTTTCTGATGCGGGTCGACCGGGTAGAGCTTTGTCAGAACCATGTAATCAAACTGATTGTAAATCGGCAGCAGCTGAAAGGCAATGAGATAAATCGCCATTAGTGCTGATAACAGCGCCGGCCAAAAATCGGCGGTCATCAACAGCAGTAGCACCGCCAGAACGGTCAGACGCACGGCCAGTCCGAGAAAGTCATTGCTCCGAAGGAATACCCGGGCATACAGGTACACATACACATTGGCTGAATCGTGTTTGATTTTCCCGAGGACCGCATCGAAGTAACGCCGGCGTTTGACCTTGCCCACAATGCCGGGAACATCGGTAAACAAATTGATGAACGCATACAGCCGCTTCAGGCGCTGATTTTCAAGATCAATCATCGTTTCCCAGTCCAGCGGTTTTTCTTTCATTGTAGCCGCACTTCTGACAAACATCAACAAGCAGACTGCCGCTGCAATCACGACTCCCAACACTGGGATGACATACAGGCTGAGAGCGATGGAGACCAGACTGCCGGCCAGCCAAACAAGACGCGACAGACGGTAAACAGACTGATTGTCTAAATATATCCCCTGTAACTGGACCAGTAGACCGGCTGCTTTTAACGCCCACAATACGATGATAAAAAAGAAAAAGTCAGTGAATGTGCGTCCTGTCACTGCGACGTACAACGGCATCGCCGCACTGCAGACAAGCAAAAGCAGGACAAACGGAACAATCAGCGAATAGAGATAAGCCCGTTTTAAGTAACCGGCCATGTCCCGTTCCTTCGGCAGCAGAAAAACAGCATCCGCCTCTTTGGTCAGCGTCGCCAGTCTGCCGCTGAACAGTACCGCGAACCACAGTACGCCGATCAGCGGGCGCCCCCAAATAAACTGCGGTGTCAGCTCCTTTACCAAATCAGCGTAAAAAAGCGCCAGTCCGCCTAAAGCAATGCCGCAAACGATCATGAAATGGTCATTGAAAATATATTTCATGAACCGCATCATCTTGAATTGATGACGGCGGCACCGCTGCTGAAAAAAAACAGTCATCAGTTGCCAGCCCCCTCTTCTGCCGTCAAAGCAACATAAATATCGTCTAGTGAGGAGTCCGGCAAATGAAACTCTTCCCGCAATTCGGCAATCGTGCCGGCCGCACGGACTCGTCCCTCATGCAGCACAATGAACCGGTCGCAGTATTTTTCAGCTGTCGACAAGATGTGCGTTGACATCAGCGTCGCAGCACCGGCCTGCCGTGTCTGGCCGATTAGTTCCAGCAGGGCATTAATCGCCAGCGGGTCCAGTCCGAGAAACGGCTCGTCAATGATGTAAAGCGACGGCTCCACTAAAAATGCGCACAGTACCATGACTTTCTGTTTCATCCCTTTGGAAAAATTAGCCGGAAACCATTCCAGCTTGTTGTCCAGACGGAATGTCTTGAGCAGCCTTTCCGCCCGTTTTTGAGCCGTAGCCGCCGGGATGCCGTATGCCATCGCCGTCACATCGATGTGCTCCTGCAACGTCAGCTCCTCATAAAGAGCCGGTGTTTCGGGAATATACCCGATTTTTTTCCGGTAACTTTCCGGATGGCTTTTCAGTGTTTCGCCGTCAAGGCTGATATGTCCTTTCTGAGCGCTTAACAACCCGATGATATGTTTGATGGTCGTGCTCTTCCCGGCACCGTTCAGTCCGATAAGTCCCACCAGCTCGCCAGGCTTTACTTCAAAGCTAATATCTTTCAAAACAGGTACATGGCCGTAACCGCCTGTCAAATGTTCCACTTTTAAACTCATGCACACATTCCCTCCAGCTCGTTCTAGAAAGATTATAGCATAGATTGATTTCACAATAGAATAATAATACGGCTAATTCTTTTCATTCTGATGTTTTTTTGGTAATGTTAAGGAAAGGAGGAATAGTCATGACAGATTGTATTTTTTGCAAAATCATAAACAAAGAAATTCCAAGCTATCCTGTTTACGAGGATGAGGAGGTCTACGCCTTTTTGGACATGACCCAAACCACGAAAGGCCACACACTGCTTGTGCCTAAAAAACACGTCACGGATATCTTTGAGTACGACGCCCAATTAGCTGAAACAGTGTTCTCCCGCGTGCCCAAAATCGCGAAGGCCATGGAAAAAGCATTCCCGGAAATGGCAGGACTGAATGTCGTTAACAACAACCGCGAAGTTGCCTATCAGTCGGTCTTCCATTCCCATGTACACTTGCTGCCGCGTTACAGCAAACAGGATGATTTCAAAATGACGTTTGCTGATAATTCCGCCATGTACCCGCCGGAAGAAATGACGAAAATCGCTGATGCCATCAACGAACAGGTGAACTAGATGAGTGCCGGACGATTCATGACAGGATTAGTATTCGGCGCTTTTGTCGGCGGTGCGGCAGGTCTCCTGCTGGCGCCTCGCAAAGGTCGGGAAACCCGTGAACAGCTGAAGAAAGAATTGACAGATACCATCGAACTTGGGACGACGATTCAAGAAAGTTACCAACACGTCACCGAGCAGGCAGCCGAACTGGCCGAGATGAGCCGTGAGCTGATACCGCCGCTTGCTAAAGAAACCAAACAGCTGGCAGCTGACTTTCGTTTTAAAACCGAGCCGCGTTTCAACATAATAGCCGAACAAATCGAAAAAATAAAAAAAGAAACCGACGCTTATCAACAGACGATAAAAAATCTATAAGGTTTTTTAGCTTTTTTGAAAGAGTGTTGAAGAAATGTATCAAAGAATTGAAATTTTTTTGAAATTCATTTTTAACCGTTTTTTTATTTTTGAGAATATGCTATAGTTAAACACATGACGACACAGATTATTTGATATTAAATTTTTAAAACGAAATGGAAGTGCCTAAATGATTGGAAAGAAATTTAAAGTTGCTGCATTGGTGCTGCTAAGCACTGTTGCACTCGCTGGTTGTTCTAGTAGTAAAGATGTAGTTTCAATGAAAGGCGGAGCAATTTCCGAGCAGGATTTTTATGAAGAACTGAAAAACCTTTCAACCTCTTCGCAAGTACTGCAGTCAATGATTATCAGCAAAATTGCCGAAGACAATTACGGCGACAAAGTAACGGATAAAACCGTTGACAAAGAATTCGACAAAATGCAGGAACAATACGGCGGCAAAGATGCCTTCGAGTCGATTTTGAAACAAAACGGGCTGACAGCCGCTACCTATAAAGAGCAAATCAAAAAATCGCTGGCTCAACAGGAAATGCTGAAAGCACATATCGACATCACAACAGATGATTACAAAGAAGCATGGAAAACATTCCATCCGGAAGTGGAAACACAAATCATCCAAGTGGAAAAAGAAGATACAGCGAAAAAACTGCTGGAAGACATTAAAAAAGACGGCGACTTCAGCAAAATCGCCAAAGAAAACTCCATCGAAGCTGTAACCAAGGAAGATGGCGGCAAAGTGAAGTTTGACTCTACTGCTACGACCACACCGGCGAATGTCGCTATTCCGGATGCAGTGAAAACAGCTGCTTATAAACTGGAAGACGGCAGCGTCTCCGATGTGATTGAAGTCGAAACCGCAGCAGCTGACGGCTCCAGCTCAAAATCTTACTATATTGTCAAGATGGTTAAAAATCAGAAAAAAGGCAATGATTACAAGCCATTCAAGAAACAGCTGAAGAAAATCATCGAAGAACAAAAATTGGCTGATGCCACATTCCAGCGCGAAGTCCTGCAAACAGAACTGGAAAAAGCAAGTCCTAAGATTAAAGATGAACAGTTCAAAGATATCTTAGCTGACTATCTGCCGGAAAAAACAGAAGACTCCTCAACAGACAAATCGTCTGAAAAAGAGAACACAAAAGAGTCTTCCACAAAAGAATCGAAATAACCACTGATAAGCGGCCTGCTCAACAACAGCCGCTTATCTTTTTTTGACAAAAAAAAAGAAACCCGGCTAGCCGAATTTCCTTAATTGATTTCCCCTTCAGCGCAATCGTCAGTAAACTGAACCTCGACTGCATTTGTCAATATATCTGTATAGCTGTAAGAGACTCTTTCAAAGGCATTTTCATCCTGATCCAGATCAACAACAAATACAGAATGATAAGTTTCAGAAAGAACCCCTTTACGCTCAGTTTGTTTTTTACGCCCAGTCTGTGCCACTAATTTAATCTTGCTGCCCACTTTGCACTCTAAATCTTTCTTTATCGTCGATAAACTTGCTACCATGCAATCACCTCAATGTGAATTATAACACATTTTGCCAAAAATAACAAATTTTACCACAGTTACCTTTTATAAGCAACTTATTTTTTCATTATTAAAAAAAATCTCATTTTCATTAGTTTGCAAATGTCACGAAGAGAACGTGGCTTTCTTATGTCATATAGTTTTTAAATTTTCGTTTGGCGCGATCAAGGCCGCTTTTCACTTTCGTTTCCGGACATCTTAACTCACTGCTGATTTCATTCAATTCTTTCCCGATGAGATAGTTTGCAAAGACTTCCCTTTCAAAAAAAGACAGTTGTGTGTGAAATGTTGCCAAGTGTTCTCTGACGGTGACATGCTGAAAACTGGTCAGTGCCTGGGGGTCTTCACGCGTGTAGAAGAATTCGCCCTGATACTCCAGCTTTTCATCAAGGGAGGTCACTGTTCTGTCGATTCTGCGTTTCAATGCCTCCTGCCTGCGAAGCAAACTGAAAACATGCCGCTGCAAATTCATTTTATAAAAAAATCCAAATGTCAGTCCTTGATCAAATCGATAGGTGTTCACTGTCTGATAACAGACTATCCGGCTTTCCTGAAGCCAGTCATCCTGTTCAAAATCTTTCAGGTAGTATTTTCTTTGTAAACTATAGACAATCGGCTGATATTTTTCGCAAAGCCAGACAAACGCATCCCGATCGCCGTCTTTGGCTTTTTTGATGTAGTCCTGTTCTGCTGAGTCCATAGGTTACCCCCACAAAAGAAAGCGCTTTTCTCTTCGTCCCTGTAAGAATAACACTAAATAAAAAAAACAAAAAGAGAACTTTCGTTCCGTTTTTGTTTTTTATGATTCCAGTTCATCAAAAATGCGCTGCAGTTGTTCAAGTTGACTGACAGACCAAGGGGAATTGCGCCGGATTTTTTTATTGTGATGATTTCTGGCACTTTTTAAAATTTTTTCTTCTGTCTCTTTCACGCTTTTATACAGTTCCCGGGCCGACATTCGCAGCGCCCCTTTGGAAAAAATCACCCACTGCTCCGCCAAATCACTGGTTGCCACCCGGACATGTGTCAAGGGGTTGATGCACAAGCCCGCTTCCCGTTCAATGTACGTGTCTGCGGTTTCCTCTTCTTTAGTAAACACGACCGTCAGTCCGTATTTATCATAAGTCTGCTGGATGCCCGGCACCAGCTGCGCATCAAACACCACAATAATCGTCAGTCCGACAAACTTAGCATAGTTGGACAGTTCAAATAACAGCAAATCCCGCGCATCTTCCAGACGATTTTGTTTTTTCAGTTTCTGCAGTTCAGGCCATTGACCGATCATATTATAGCCGTCCACAAATAATACTTGCCGTTTCACTTTATTTGCCTCTCCTATATCTAAATTGGGTGTCTTTTGCGGTACACTTCGTACATCAGCAGACCGGCTGCCACACCGGCATTCAAACTTTGCACATGGCCGGTGATCGGAATGGTCAGCATTTCGTCTGCCTCTTGTTTCAACAGCTTGCTCATGCCCTTGCCTTCGTTGCCGATAATCAGTGCAATCGGACCATCCACCTGCCATTGGCGATAATCCGTACCTGACATGTCCGTCCCGTAAACCCAGAACTGCTCGCTTTTTAATTTCTGAATCGCACGAGCCAGATTAGTGACACGGGCAACGGGAACATGTTCGACCGCACCTGTTGATGTCTTGGATACAACCGAGGTGATGCCCACGGCGCGGTGTTTAGGAATAATGATGCCGTCAACACCGGTGGCATCTGCCGTCCGCAAAATCGAACCGAAATTGTGCGGGTCCTCCAGACTGTCTAAAATCAGCAGAAAAGGCGCCTGTTTAGCTGACAGTACCTTATCAAGCAAGCCATCCAAATCATAGTATTCATACGGCGTGACACCGAGCACGACTCCCTGATGCACCTGACCGTCGCTCAGCAAATCGAGCTTGTTTTTAGGGACCCACTGAACAGGCACAGCAGCCGACACGGCGGCTGCTTTCAGTGCCTCAATTTTTGTTCCCCTGGCATCCTCCTGAATGAATAATTTGTTGCCGCGTCTGGCATCAAGCGCTTCTGCCACCGCATGTCTGCCAAAAACGAACTCGCCTTGCTGCGGAGCATCTGCCGGCCGCTTTTTCCTTCCGGCAGACGCTCTAGATTTTTTATGTGATTCTTTCGTCATGTTGTTTTTCTCCTATTTGTGTGATACACCACTGCATCAGCTCCGACAGACGTTCCTCTTGATCGGTCAAGTGCAGATAACCGACTAATGCTTCAAAACCGGTTGACGAACGATAAGTCGCCACGTCGGCATTTTTGGCAATCGTATGACTTTTGGCATTTCGTCCGCGCCGGTACATCGCCGCTTCTTCTTCTGTCAGCCAGTCATTTGCCAAAAGCTCCTGCATCAAATAATGCTGCGCCTTGGCCGACACATAGCTGGTCGCTTTTTTATGCAGCACGTTCGGTCGTGTCTGACCGCTTCTTATCAGATAGTCGCGGACAAATACTTCATACACCGCATCCCCGATATACGCCAACGTCAGTCCGTTCAGCTGTCTAAAATCCTTACCTGCCGTCATTTTATCCGGCTCCAGCGGGTTCCTTGAGGCGTGTCTTCCAGTATGATGCCTTGGGCTTTCAGCAGGTCGCGGATGTCATCGCTGCGGGCAAAATCTTTGTCTTGACGCGCTTTCTGACGTTCTGCAATCAGCTGTTCCACATCAGCAGCCAATAACTCCGGTGCCTCATCAGCCAGTGTGATGCCGAAAACAGCCATCAACTCGCTCAACAGCCGCCGGCCCTCTGACAATACCTTGCGCGAGACTTCATCGCGGCCGCTGTATTGATTCAGCCACTTCACCAATTCGTAAACGACCGTGATGCCGTTAGCGGCATTAAAGTCATCGTCCATTTCTTTGATGAAGCGTTCGTTGATGACGGTCAGCTCTGCCAGATGTTCCACGTCATCCGGCAGCTCATCCGCGCTGTCGGTCAATCTGAAGCCGCTGTTTTTAAAACTGCCGGTCACCCGTTTCAGGTTCGCTTCCGCTTCCTTCAAGACTGTGTCGTTAAAGGGCATCGGACGGCGGTAGTGCGTCGTCGACAGCGCAAACCGGACGATTTCCGGTGCTACCGATTCCATCAGCTCGTGGGCTGTCACGAAGTTGCCCAAAGACTTGCTCATCTTTTCCCCGTTCTCGCCAACCGTCAAATAAGCATTGTGCATCCAGTAATTGGCAAAAGGCTTGCCTGTTTTGGCTTCACTCTGGGCAATTTCATTTTCATGGTGCGGGAATTCCAGATCCTGGCCGCCGCCGTGGATATCAATCGTATCCCCCAGATGTTTTGTCGCCATGACAGAGCACTCGATATGCCAGCCCGGCCGGCCTTTCCCCCACGGCGATTCCCAGAAAATTTCGCCCGGTTTGGCCGCCTTCCACAAGGCAAAGTCCAGCGGGTCTTCTTTCTTCTCCTGCTCGGCCCCAGTCCGCTGGCTGGCGCCTACTTCCAGTTCGTCAATCGTCTGATTGCTTAACTTGCCGTAAGAATCAAAACGCCGCGTCCGGTAATAAACATCCCCCTCTGCCTCATAAGCAAAACCTTTGTCCAGCAGAACTTGGATAAAGGCAATAATATCAGGTATATGGTCCACAACCCGCGGATGTTCGCAAGCCGGCCGCACATTCAACTTGCCGGTATCTTCCTTAAATGCCGCAATGTATTTATCTGCCAGCTGCTCAGGCGTCACCTCAGCTTCCTGCGCCGCTCGAATGATTTTATCATCGACATCCGTGAAGTTGGAAACATAATGGACCTCATAGCCCCGGTACTCCAAATACTTCCGAATCGTGTCAAATGACACCGTGCTTCGGGCATTGCCGATGTGAATGTAATTATACACCGTTGGTCCGCAGACGTACATTTTGACCTTTCCCGGTTCGATCGGCTGAAATGTTTCTTTCTGCCGTGTCAACGTATTATAAATTTTCACTCTTTCTCACCTCTTCAATTTTTTTCCCGTAAATCCGGACAACGCGTGCCGGGAGTCCGACCGCTGTCGCGCCTTCTGGTATATCAGTTAAGACGACTGCTGCCGCGCCGATTTTGGCGTTTTCGCCAATCGTGACCGGCCCCAGTATTTGTGCATGCGCTGAAATCATCGCGCCTTTTTTGACGGTCGGATGCCGCTTACCTGTATGATTGCCCGTACCGCCTAATGTCACCCCGTGAAACAAAACGACGTCATCTTCCACCACAGCTGTTTCGCCGATTACCAGTCCCATCCCGTGGTCAATGAAGACGCGTCTGCCGATTTGCGCGCCGGGATGAATCTCAATCCCCGTCACAAAGCGTGCCAGATTCGAATGGCAGCGCGCTAAGAAAAACCAGCCATGCCGGTACAAGAAATGGGATAGCCGGTGTGCCCACAGTGCATGCAGACCGGGATATGTAAAACATATTTCCAGTGTTGTCCGCGCTGCCGGGTCGTTCTTTTTCACTGTTTCAATATCTTCCCTAATGTGCAAACTCCCACCACCTTCCAGTAAAAAAAAAGACGCCTATCAGCCGGTTGCCGGCTAAAAAGACGTCGTATTACGTGGTTCCACTTTTCTTTGCAAAAGGAGTTGTCCTTTTGCCTCTTGGATAATGTAACGTTTATCAACCGTCTCCGGATACTCATTTCCCCGAAGCCACTCTGAAGGGCATTTCGAAATAGCCGCTGCCTGTTTCCACCACCCACAGACTCTCTTAAAACGAACAGATTTCTACTTCTCTTCTCACTGTGTTTGTTCTTTGACTTGCTGAATGTGATTCAGCACTTTTTCTTGTCCCAGCAGTTTGATTGTTTCAGCCAGCTCCGGACCGTGCATTTGGCCGCTGACTGCGACACGAATCGGCATAAACAAGTTTTTGCCTTTGATGCCTGTTTCCTTTTGAATCGACTTGATGAGTGCCTTGATGTCAGGTTCGGTAAACTCGGCCAGTCCGGAAATTTTTTCCTCAAATGCGGCCAACACTGTCGGTACTGTTTCGCCGGCCATGATTGCTTTCGCATCATCGTCCAGCGTCAATGTGTCATTGAAAAACAAGTCGGACAGTGCCACGATTTCGCCAATGTAGCTCATCTGAGGCTGATACAAACCGACCAACTCCTGCACCCAGGCCAATTTTTCCGGTGCCGGCGCTTCTTCAACCAGTCCGGCTTTTTGCAGGAAAGGCAGTGCCATCTCTGTCACCTTTGGCAGCTCAAGCTGTTTAACATACTGATTGTTGATCCACTCCAGCTTTTTGTTGTCGAAAGCTGCCGGCGACTTGCTTAAACGATTGGCATCGAAGAGCTTGATCAGTTCTTCCTGGCTGAAAATTTCCTCTTCTCCGCCCGGTGACCAGCCAAGCAGAGCGATAAAGTTGAACATCGCTTCCGGCAGATAGCCTAAATCACGGTACTGTTCGATAAACTGCAAAATCGTCTCATCACGTTTGCTGAGCTTTTTGCCTGTTTCGCTGTTGATGATCAGCGTCATATGGCCGAAAGCCGGCGGTTCCCAGCCGAACGCCTCATAAACCATCAGCTGCTTCGGTGTGTTGGCGATATGGTCATCGCCGCGCAGGACGTGTGTGATTTCCATCAAGTGGTCATCCACCGCCACCGCAAAATTATACGTCGGCATGCCGTCGCGCTTCAAAATGACAAAGTCGCCGCCGACACTGTCTGATTCAAAAGTAATGTCGCCTTTTACGATGTCGTTGAATGTATAGTCTTTGTTTCTCGGTACTCTGAAGCGGACTACCGGTGTGATGCCCTGTGCTTCTTTTTCCGCCTGCTCTTCAGGGGTCAAGTGGGCACATTTCCCGGAGTAACGCGGGATTTCACCGCGCGCACGCTGCGCTTCGCGGTCTGCTTCAAGCTCTTCTTCCGTGCAGTAGCACTTGTAGGCGAGGTTGCTTGCCAAGAGCTGGTCCACCAGCGGAAGATAAATATCAGAGCGTTCAGATTGACGGTAAGGCCCATACTTTCCCGGCTTATCTGGAGACTCGGACCAATCAATATTCAACCATTTCAGGTTGTCCAGCTGACTTTTTTCGCCGCCTTCGATATTCCGCTTAGCATCTGTATCCTCAATACGGATAATGAATTCTCCATCATGATGTTTAGCAAATAAATAATTAAACAATGCTGTTCTGGCATTGCCGATATGCAGATGGCCGGTCGGGCTCGGTGCATAACGGACGCGAACTTTCTTCGTCATGTCATTACCTTCCTTATCGTCATTTTACTATAGATTGTATTACATAGAATTGTACAGGCAAATCCCCAATTAGTAAAGGAGGGAAATCCTGTCTATTTTTCTGTATTTTCAGTGAGACCTTTTTGCGAGTGCGACGGTTTGGCAAAAATCATTCTGCCGGCAGCCGTCTGCAGCGCGCTGGTGACGACAACTTTAATCGTCTGATTCATGTAATGCTTACCGTCTTCAACGACAACCATCGTGCCGTCATCCAAATAGGCGACACCCTGCTGCCGTTCAGTCCCGCCCTTAACGACCATGACTGTCATGGTTTCTCCGGGGATCACGACCGGCTTAACTGAATTTGCCAGCGCATTGATGTTCAAAACAGGGACATTTTGAAACTCGCTGACCTTGTTCAAGTTGTAATCATTTGTCACGATAACGCCGTCAAGCAGCTTGGCCAGCTTGATAAGCTTGCTGTCGACTTCCGAGATATCTTCAAAATCGCCGTCATACATCTCCACAAAAATATTTTCTTCTTTTTGCAATGAATTCAAAATGTCCAGTCCTCTTCTTCCGCGGACACGCTTTAGACTGTCGCCGGAATCGGCGATATACTGCAGCTCGTATAAGACGAAATTAGGAATCAAAAGAACCCCTTCAAGAAACCCGGTCTTGGCGATATCATAAATCCGGCCGTCAATGATAACACTTGTATCAAGGATTTTATATTTATGAAAATTATCCGTGACTTTGCGTTCGAGTACGTCTTCCGCACCTTTTTTGGCCCGGGGTGTCATCAGTTTGCGCAAGTCGTCTTTGCGCGAAGTCCCGACGTACAGTCCCAAATAGCCGAACAGCAGCATCATGGCAATCGGCAGCATCAGGCTGATTGCATATAAAGGAATCGACACCAGTGCGCCGACAACCAGCCCGACAATCATGCCGGCACTGCCGAAGATGATGTCGTACAAACTTTTCTCGCTGAGAATTTTTTCAATACTCTTGATGAGCTGTGACAGATATGAATAGGTGATGAATGCAAGTATCAGAAAAATAAGTGCTCCGATCGTTCCGTCAATGATTTTATTATTTAATAAACTGATGTGGGAGATTCCCAGCAGCTCCCAAACCGGCGGCAGAAAGGAAATACCCAGACTAACACCCACGAGAGTCATAAACAAGAGATAGATTTTCTTTTGCATCTGCCAGCCTCCTTTCTTGTTAAATGTTTAAACGCGGGCACTACTGCTGAAAAATCAGCCGCAGTGCCTCTGATATAGTGGTGACACCGACGACGGCGACATCTGTCGGCGGCTGCCACCCTTGCAAATTGTTCACGGGAATGTATATTTTTTTAAACCCGAGCTTGCGTGCTTCATTGACGCGCTGTTCAATCCGGTTCACCCGTCTGATTTCGCCTGTCAGGCCAATCTCGCCGATGAAACACTCTTCCGGCGACGTCCCTTTGTCTTTGTAACTGGATGCAATGCTGACCGCAATCGCCAAATCGATTGCCGGTTCATCCAGCTTGACACCGCCGGCCGCTTTGAGATAGGCATCCTGATTTTGCAGCAGCAGTCCGGCCCGCTTTTCGAGTACGGCCATAATCAGCGATACCCGGTTGTAATCCAGACCGGTGGCAGTACGCTTGGCATTGCCGAAAACGGACGGTGAAATCAATGCCTGGACTTCCGCTAAAATCGGTCTCGTTCCTTCCATGGAAACGACAATAGCCGACCCTGTGGCGCCTTCCAGCCGCTCTTCCAAAAAGGCCTGGGAAGGATTGGTGACCTCGACCAGCCCTTTTTCACTCATGTCAAAAATACCGATTTCGTTCGTCGAGCCGAAGCGGTTCTTGACGGCCCGCAGAATACGGAAGGTGTGGTGGCGGTCGCCTTCAAAATAAAGCACCGTATCCACCATGTGCTCCAGCATTCTCGGTCCTGCCAGCGAGCCTTCTTTCGTGACGTGACCGACGATAAAAATCGCGATTTGATTCGTCTTGGCGATCTGCATCAATTCGGCAGTCGTTTCGCGAACTTGGCTGACACTGCCTGCCACACTGGTCAGCTCCGGCTGAATCATCGTCTGAATCGAGTCAATGATGACGTAGTCCGGTTTGATGCTTTCGATGGCGTCGCGGACAGCGCCCATGTCTGTTTCCGCATAAATATAAAAATCACTGCCCCCGTTTTCTAAACGCTCCGCACGCATTTTGATCTGTTCAGCGCTCTCTTCGCCGGACACGTAAAGGACGTCGCCTTGAAGTTTGCTTAACTGCTGGGATACTTGCAGCAGCAGGGTCGATTTGCCGATACCCGGGTCACCGCCGATCAACACCAGCGAACCCGGTACAACACCGCCCCCCAGAACCCGGTTCAATTCGTCCATCTCAGTCGCCAGCCGTGGTTCTTTGCGGGATTGAACAGCCGACAATTTCTCAGGCCGGCTTTTTTGGCCGGATAAACTGACGCGGCTGTGCCGTGTCGGTTTGTCCTCGATTTTTTCTTCTACCAGCGTGTTCCACTGACCGCAGTTTGGACAGCGTCCCAGATATTTAGGGGAGATATAGCCGCATGTGTGACATACAAACTGTGTTTTTGCTTTTTTAGCCAAACAGATCCTCCTTTAACAGCCAAACTTCCGACCAACACTATTTTATCATAAATATTCTTTTTCCATACACAATATCCATTGGCAGTCTTAATTATTTTCCGGAAGAGCCGAATCCCCCCGAACGGACCGCAGACGCGTCGTCCTGATCGGCTTTCAAAAACGGCAGAAAAATCCCCTGACCGATGCGTTCGCCCTTGCGGATCAAGGTGTCCGTCAAGCCGAAATTCAGAAACTGGAACATGATATGGCCTTCATTGTCCGCATTGTTGTAATAGTCGCTGTCGATGATGCCGACACCATTGGCCAGCAGCAGAAACTGTTTGAGCGGATTGCTCGAACGGTTGCAGAGCTGCAGAAATTCATCCTCGCCCATATAAGCTTTGACGCCTGTCGGAACCAATGTCGGTTTCAATTGTTTCAGCAGTTCGTCCTCCAGAAAAATCTGCTCTCCCTTGAGTACTGCTTGCAGCGCCTTGGCAGCACCTGATTTCCAAATGCTTGGCACAAGGCAGTCTGCCGCTGCTTCAAAATCATACCCGGCAGCCGCCGCTGTTGCTCTAGCCGGCAGCCGAATATCTGTAAACGTGCTGACACGTTCAAATCCTCTTTTTTTCTCCATAGGTTACCCACCTTACTTTTTTCTTTCTCTCTTATCCTACATGATTGCGGGAAAAATAAAAAGAGTAAGTGATAAAACACCTTACTCTTCTTCATATTCATCATCAAAATCGCTTGTGTTGATTTGCGTCAGACGCGAAACCATCTTCCGTTCACCCAAGACCAGCGGCACGTGTTCGACAATCACGTCGCTATATTCCAGACCGAACCAACGGACCGGGTCGAACGCAATTTTCTTTATTGCCAGCTTTGCCTGCATGACCAGTGTATCCAGTGTACTCAGTGACGTCACGCGTGTCAGCTCTTCACGAATCATCACGAAGGCAAAGTCGCCGACATCCCGTCCTTTGATAATAGAATACTCCTGAGGCTGGCGCGGCAGCCGGCCGTCAGCCATCAAATCATTGACGATTTGCCGCAGATAGATGTTGACCTCCTGACTCACGCGGAAACCAAGACGAAGCTGGACATTGACGATGAAGTCCGTATCCATCATGTCCACATAGTATTCTTTCGTGTACGGCTGGTCAGTAACAAAGACGTTGACAAACCAATAGACTTTAGCTCGTTTCGGCCGTTTGTCCAGCAGGGAATATAAAATTTCCTTGTTGACCTTGTGCCCTTTGATTTTTGTTGTCAGAAAAACAATGTTCGTCTGTGTCTGCGGAACGCGGGTGTCATTGCGCAGGCGGTCAATCTGATCGACATAGTCATAGATGGAGACCCGTTGCGACGAATTCTCCTCAATCACATTGCCGCGGTGCCAAATCAGCATGATGCCGAGAATAATCAGCGCAATCAGCACTGCCACATATCCGCCGTGCAGGAATTTTGTGGCACTGGAAATGAAAAAGATACCTTCAATAAACGCAAAGAATCCGAAAATACTGAACGCCAGCAGTTTTGGCACATGACTTTGCAGCAGATAAAACAAAATTAAAATCGTCGTCATCAGCATGGTAATCGTGATAGCCAGTCCGTATGCCGACTCCATGTGAGCGGATGTCCTGAAGTAGAGCACAATGCTGATACAGACAAGCAGCAAAATCGTATTGACTGACGGAATGTACAGCTGGCCTTTCTGCTCGGTCGGGTAAATAATCTTCAGCCGCGGCAGCAGACGCAGTTTAATCGCTTCGGACACCAGCGTGTAAGAACCGGATATCAGCGACTGCGAGGCAATGATGGCGGCCACTGTGGCGAACACGACACCGATGACCGTGAACTCTTCCGGCATCATGCGGAAGAACGGATTCAACATGTCGATACTTTGATAGTACGCATCATTTTTGATTCGCAGCAGCCAAGCCGCCTGTCCGAAATAGTTCAATGTCAGCATCACTTTAATATACGGCCAGCTGACACGGATGTTTTTCCGGCCAGCATGGCCCAAGTCGGAGTACAATGCTTCTGCACCGGTCGTAGCCAGGAAGACACTGCCCAGAATAAAAATACCAGCTTTGTTTTCCGGCGATACTAGTACTTTAATCGCGTAATACGGATTCAACGCGCGCAGCACGGAAAGATTGTCCGTAAAGTTGATTAGTCCCATCAAACCCAAAAAAGTAAACCAGCAGAACATGACCGGACCGAATGTGCGTCCGACAGCTTGTGTACCGAAGCGCTGAATCATGAACAGCAGGAAAATAATGCACACTGTAATCACGATAATCACTTGCTGATTGTCGCCAAAAGCGGCATAGAACTGCGGGATGCCGCGCAGCCCTTCAATCGCTGTCGTCACTGTGACGGCAGGTGTCAAGGCACCGTCCGCCAGCAAAGCCGCCCCGCCGATCATCGCCGGGAACAGGAGATATTTGCCTGACTTTCTGACCAGTGTGTACAGCGAAAAAATTCCGCCTTCGCCATGGTTATCTGCATTTAACGCAATCATGACATACTTGATACTAGTCAGCAGTGTCAATGTCCAGAAAATCAGCGACACTGCCCCAAGAATAAAATCTTCGGAGATTGTTGCCAGCCCGCCGTTGCCTTCAATGATTGCTTTCATTACATACAGCGGACTTGTACCGATGTCGCCGTAAACCACACCCATCGCAATCAAGGCACCACCCAATTTAAAGGTGTCCATCTGCTGTTTGGTTTGTTTGCTCATTTTTTCTTTCCTTCCAATCAAAAATGAAACCAGCTCGCAAGAGTCGGTTCCTGATTATTCAGACATCACATCAGAAGCATCTGAAAACGTCCGTTTTTCCTTATTGAAAAGTATTACAATACCTTGATTATAGACCCTTTTATTGAAATGTCAATCAACTTTTTCACACATTTTTCCCGGAAAGATGTCTTTTTTTTCGCCGATAATAATTAAAAAAATCACACAGCAGCACTTCATGTCTGCCAGCACGTTTTTTTGACTTGCCGTCAGTGCGAAGCGGTCGAATGGCTTGATAAAAACGTTTTCTCACCAAAAGTTTTTTATTTTTTAATCTTCCTTTCATCTTTAGTGTCTGATATAATGGTACACATTACAAAAAAGACAATCACATTATTCTTAAAGGAGAGGTCAGTCTATGACAACTATTTACAATTTTTCAGCCGGGCCCGCTATGCTCCCGCATGAGGTCCTGCTCACTGCTCAAAATGAATTGCTCAATTACCAGAACAGCGGCATGTCCGTAATGGAACTCAGTCATCGCTCCTCCCTTTTTGACGACATCATTACGGATGCAGAAAAACTGCTGCGGGAACTGATGGCGATTCCGGACAATTACCGGGTCCTGTTTCTGCAAGGAGGAGCCAGCCTGCAATTCACCATGGTTCCGCTTAACTTGGCAGCGGGACGCACTGCCTACTATATCAACAGCGGGTCATGGGCCAAAAAAGCCATCGCAGAAGCGCACAAAATCAGCAGTGTTACACCTGTGGTAGCCGCCAGCAGTGAAGAACAGCGGTTCACAACTATCCCTTCCTGCCCGGCAGATACACTGGCGCAAGATGCCGCTTACCTGCACATCACAACCAACAATACAATAGAAGGAACCGCGTTTCAGACTTTACCGGAAACAGGCGGCATACCATTAGTAGCGGATATGTCATCCAACATTCTGTCCAATGATTATGATGTCCGCGATTTCGGTCTGATTTACGCCGGCGCGCAAAAAAATATCGGACCTGCCGGACTGACAGTCGTCATCGTCCGCGAAGATTTGCTGCAAAAAAATGACACACTGCCGGCAATGCTGAACTACACCGTTCAGGCAGAAAACCGGTCGCTCTACAACACACCGCCTACATACAGCATTTATATCGCCAAACTGGTCTTTGAATGGCTGAAAGAAAAAGGCGGCGTCCAGGCAATCACAGAAGCAAACCGCCGCAAAGCGGGTCTGCTGTATGATTATATCGACCAGTCCGACTTCTTCACGTCGCCGGTGAACAAAGCCGACCGGTCGCTGACCAACATCCCGTTTATCGCGCCGACGGCTGAACTGGATCAGCTATTTGTCAAGGAAGCGGCGCAGCATGGCCTTGTGAATCTGAAAGGCCACCGCTCTGTCGGCGGGATGCGCGCCAGCTTATACAATGCGATGCCGCTAGCAGGAGTGGAAGCACTGGTCGCTTTCATGACTGACTTTGAACACACACATGGAGGAAATCAAGCATGACTTATGACATAAAAATTTTCAATGAAATCGCAGCAGAAGGCCTTCAACGCTTTGATCAGGCCCACTACACATTCAATGCCGGCAAGACGCCAGACGCTATCTTGCTGAGGAGCCAAAAACTGCATGACTACACGTTCCCTGAAAGTGTCCTCGCAGTTGCCAGAGCCGGGGCCGGTACGAACAACATTCCGGTGGAGCGCTGCACAGAGCAGGGCATTGTCGTCTTCAACACACCGGGGGCTAATGCCAATGCAGTCAAAGAGCTGGTCCTTGCCAATTTGCTGCTGTCCGTCCGCCCGATTCTTGCCGGCGCCAACTGGGTAAACAGCCTGACCGGCGACAACATTGAAGAACAAGTTGAAGCAAACAAAAAAACATTTGCCGGCAATGAGCTGGAAGGCAAAAAGCTGGGTGTCATCGGACTCGGCGCCATCGGTTCAATGATTGCCAACGACGCATACCGTTTAGGCATGGATGTTTCCGGCTACGACCCGTTCGTTTCTGTCGATACCGCATGGAATATTTCCCGCCGGGTGAAACGCGTGCTGGATTTGGATGAGTTGCTGGCGGATTCGGATTTCATTACTATCCATGTACCGCTGACAGAAAAAAACCACCATCTAATCGGTGCCGACGAACTGGCGAAAATGAAAAACAGTGCCGTACTGCTGAACTTTGCCCGGGGCGAACTGGTCGACAGCCAAGCCGTCATCCGCGCCATTGACAACGGACAACTGAAAAGCTACATCACCGATTTTGCAGAACCGGACCTGCTGCGTCATGACAAGATCATCGTGCTGCCGCACTTGGGGGCTTCCACCTCCGAAGCGGAAACGAACTGTGCCAAGATGGCAGCCAGCACATTAAAAACATATCTGGAAACAGGCAACATCAAATGCTCTGTCAATTTCCCTGCGGTCGAAATGGTTTTCCGAGTGCCTTACCGGATTGCGATTATTAACCGCAACGTGCCGAATCTCATCGGGGCAGTGACTTCCACTGTAGCTGAAAAAGGATACAATATCGACAACCTCAGCAACCGCAGCCGCGGCGACTTTGCCTATACTTTGCTGGATATCAATGACCTTACCGCGGAGCAGGCCCAGTCACTGGTCGACGACATTCGCCAGCTTGACAATGTCGTCCGGGTCCGCGCCATCAAACACCCGACTTTGGAGGAGGCATAATATGGTAACCGTCAATCCGTTTCACGCTATCCGGCCCCGTCCTGAACTGGCGAAAGACATCGCCACATTGCCATATGACGTGCTGAACTCCCAGGAAGCTTATGACTTGGCAAAGGACAACCCGTACTCCTATTTGCATATTGATAAGGCGGAAATCGATTTGCCAAAAACTTTGTCACCCTACGACCCGAAAGTTTATCAGCAGGCGGCTCTGGCCCTCAAGACTTTTTTGGAAAAAGGATGGTTGGTAAAAGAAGACGCACCTCTGTTCTATCTATATGAATTGACCATGGCGGGACGCTCGCAAACGGGACTGGTCGCTTGCACGTCAATTCATGATTATCTTTCAGGGCATATAAAAAAACATGAACTGACACGCCACGAAAAAGAACTGGACCGCATCAATCATGTGGACGCTTGTGATGCCAATACCAGTCCGATATTTCTCACGTACCGCAATCAGCCGGACATCAGCAGCCTGATTGACCGGTGGCAAACGGACCATGCGCCAATTTACGATTTCGACAGTTTCCACGGTGTCATCCACCGTGTCTGGCTCATCGACGATCAGGACACAATCCGCGCCATCAGCAGTTACTTTCACGATGACGTGCCGGCGCTGTACATTGCCGACGGTCATCACCGTACCGAGTCGGCTGTCAAGGTCGGGCAGAAACGGCTGGCGCAGGCTGCTGAACCTGCAGAGAGCCGCGCCAATTATTTCCTGTCGGTGCTGTTCCCGGCAGATGAACTGGCCATTTATGATTACAACCGGGTCCTCAATGTCCCGATTCCTGAAAACTTGCTGGAACAGCTGTCAGTATCATTTGATATCGCAGAAATATCAGCGGCGCACAACAAGCCAGAAAAAAAACACGCATTCACCATGTACCTTGAAAAAAAATGGTATCAATTGAATTTAAAACAGGATAAAATACCTGTAGGGCTCGTTGACAGTTTGGATGCTGCCATCCTGCAAGAACAGGTTTTCTCAACGATTTTCCACATCCACGACAGCCGGTCGGACAACCGCATCGACTTTGTGGGCGGAATCCGGGGAATTCAGGAATTGGAAAAGCTGGTTGACAGCAGCGACTTCAACATTGCCTTCGCCTTGTATCCAACCAGTATGACAGACTTGCTGGCTGTTGCGGATGCAGGGGAAATCATGCCGCCGAAATCCACATGGTTTGAACCAAAACTGTTAAGCGGACTCTTTTTATATGATTTAGAAACAAACTCTCGCTAAAGGAATGAACGACAGGGATGAACAACACACGTACTGGAATCAAAGAGGCTAGCCGGATTGTCGTTAAAGTCGGCACCAGCTCGCTAGTCTATCAAAATGGGGAAATCAATTTAAAATTTATCGACCAGCTCTCATTTACCCTCGCCGATTTGACCAATCGGGGATACGAAATCATTCTCGTTTCATCAGGGGCCATCGGCGTTGGTCTGCAAAAGCTCGGGATGAGCAAGCGCCCTGCCACGATTCCGGAACAGCAGGCAATCGCGGCCATCGGCCAGTTGGAATTGATGAAGCTGTACAGCCAGCGATTTCAATATTACAATCAGCAGTCTGCACAAGTGCTGCTGACCCGGGATATCGTCGAATTTCCGGAAAGCCGGAAAAACGTCATCAACACCTTCAATCAGCTCCTGCTGATGAAAACCGTCGCCGTTGTGAATGAAAATGACAGCGTGGCGGTGGAAGAGCTCGACCACCTGACCAAGTTCGGCGACAACGATAAACTGTCGGCGATTGTGGCCAACCTCATGGAAGCAGACTTGCTGATTATGTTGTCAGACATTGAAGGCTTCTTTTCAGATAATCCTTATACCAATCCGAATGCCAAGTTGCATCCCCATGTGCGGGAGATTACCGATAAGCATTATCGGATGGCCGACAGCAGCAACAGCCGCTTCGGTACCGGCGGCATGCTGAGCAAACTCGTTGCCGCCAATCTGGTCATGCAAAACAACAGCCGCATGCTCTTGGCAAGCGGCAAAGACCCGACCGTTATTTTTGACTTGCTGGAAGGCAAAGAAATCGGCACTTATTTTGCAAAGGACGCTTAAAGGAAAGGAGCTCTTCTATGATAGATTTAAACCAGATTGGGAAAAATGCCCGTGAAAGCGCAGTGTTTATGAATAACGTTGCGACCGCCGACAAAAACCGCGCACTAAACGCGATGGCAGAAGCAATCGAAACAGACTCAAAACGCATACTTGCCGCCAACCAAACCGACATGGCACAAGCGGCACAACAAAACTACCCGAAAGCCATGCTCGACCGCCTTCTTCTGACACCTCAGCGGCTGGCTGATATGACCGCCAGCATCCGCATGATCGCCGAACTGGCTGACCCGGTAGGCGAAGTGGAAAAAATGTGGCGCAACCACGACCAGCTGCTGATTGGCAAACAGCGCGTCCCGCTCGGCGTCATCGGTATGATTTATGAAGCACGCCCAAATGTCACGACTGATGCAGCCGCACTCTGTTTCAAAGCAGGCAATGCTGTTATCTTGCGGGGCGGCAAAGAAGCGTTAGCTGCCAATCAGACATTGGTGCAGATCATGCAGGCAGCCTTGGTACGGGAGGGATTTCCTAAATATGCCGTGCAACTGATTGAAGACACTTCGCGGGAGACAGCCCGCGCGTTTATGCAGCTCAATGACTACCTCGATGTGCTGATTCCCCGCGGCGGCGCAGGCCTCATTCAGACCGTTGTGCAGACTGCGACGGTACCCGTTATCGAAACTGGCACCGGCAACTGCCACATCTACATTGATGAAGGGGCGGCACTTGACATGTCAGCCGACATTGTCGTCAATGCCAAGTGTCAGCGCCCGTCTGCCTGCAATGCGGCTGAAACTCTCCTGATTCATGAAGCTGTCGCCGAGCGCTTCTTGCCGGTCATTGAACAAAAACTCTCTGAGCAAGCGGTCGAACTGCGTGCCGACCAGCGCGCAATGGCCTATCTTGCCAAAGCTGTCCCGGCGACCGACACGGATTTCGCCACCGAATTTCTGGACCTCATACTGGCTGTCAAAGTGGTCAGCTCCATCGATGATGCCTTGGTTCATATCAGTACTTATGGAACCGGGCACTCTGAAGTCATCATCAGCAATGACTATCACCGAACACAACGCTTTCTCCGGGAAGTTGATGCCGCAGCTGTTTATGTCAACGCCTCTTCCCGTTTCACCGACGGCGGTGTTTTCGGTTTTGGCGGGGAAATCGGCATCAGCTCACAAAAACTTCATGCCCGCGGACCAATGGGCCTGCACGAGTTGACGACGACTAAATATATTATTTACGGTGAAGGACAAATACGGCAATAACAGCGGAAAGGAGAAAAACAGATGAAGCATGACGGACACACGCATACAGAGTACTGCCCGCACGGCACTGTCGCAGATGTCGAAGAGCTGGTCCAGCGGGCAATCGCGTTAGGATTCAAACGGTACAGCATCACTGAACATGCACCGCTGCCGCCCGACGGTCTGGCGGATAGCGGCGGCGAACCGGAAATTTGGACGAGCAGCACCATGCCGCTCAATGATGTGCGCCATTATTTCATACACATGGAACGCCTGAAAAAGAAATACGCTGCCGACATAGAACTGCTGGTCGGTTTCGAGGTCGATTACCTCGCCGGACACCGGCACTGGACGACCGACTTCCTGAATGAATACGGACCACAAATGGATGACGGCATCCTGTCTGTGCATTTTCTTGACGGTGTAGACGGACTGCGGTGTATCGACTATCAGCCGCAAGACTACGCTGAGGGCATCATCGCCCGCTACGGTTCGTTCCAGTCGGCACAGCTGGCCTATTACCGCATGATCCAAGACTCTCTAATGGCAGATTTAGGACCGTACAAACCGACCCGGTTGGGACACATCTCGCTATGTCAGAAATTTCAGCTGGCTTTTCCTGACGAGGACACTTCCCTGTCAGCAGACAGCTTGGCACTCATTGATACGCTCTTGACGCAAATAAAAGCAAAAAGATATACGTTGGATGTCAACGCCGCCGGTCTGTTCAAACCCGACTGCCGCGACATCTATCCGCCCGAGCCGCTCATCAGACAAGCCCGGCAGGCGGGAATCCCGCTGATTTACGGTTCCGACGCCCATGATTTAGCTGATGTCGGCAGAGGGTACGACATTGTTTCCGCTTTACTTCCATAATCTTAAAAAATGAGAGAACCGTCTTCTGATGATTCTCTCATTTTCCATTTTTCTTGTTTCTAAACTGTGTTACAATGAATTTTATCAACCAATGATTTGTGAGGTTTTCAGCTATGATAACATCCATTAAACACTATTTGAAACATGAGGGCAGGTACTTGGCTGCCGCTTTTTTCATACCTGTAGCCATCATGTTTTTCATGTACTTGAGCTTAAATATTTATTGGGGCAGCGAGCGCAGCGTCCTCGCCAGCGATGCCTTCTCCCAATTTGCCAATTTCCACGCCAGTTTCAGAAACGTGCTGCACGGCGAGCAAAGTTTGTTTTATAATTGGAACGCATCACTCGGCCTGAATTATTTGGCGCTGGTCTCCTATTATCTCGGAGGCATTTTTACACCGCTCGTCTTCTTTTTTGACAACAGCGCCATGCCCGATGCCCTTTATCTGCTGACTCTGCTGAAAATCGGCTGTGCCAGTGTCGCGTTCTGGGTCTATGCCAAAAACACGTTTAAATTGCCGCGGTGGACATTTGTGTCATTGAGCGTCGCCTATTCGCTGATGTCGTTCATCACCGCCCACTCCGAACTGATTATGTGGCTGGACATTTTTCTCTATTTGCCGCTGATTATTTTAGGGATTAACCGGCTGATGGACGACCGCAAGCCGGTCACCTTGTTCGTCTCCTATCTGCTCTTATTTGTGTCCAATTTTTACTTTGGCTTCATGATCGGCGTTTTTTCTGTTCTGTATTTTCTGGCTCGTTTGACGACACAGTTCAGCCGGTACAAACGGACGATTTTGCCCTACTTTACCACATCTTTACTGGCAGGCTGCGCCTCCATGATTATGATTTTGCCGGCTGTCATGGACTTGCGCGCCAACGGAGAAACACTGACGGAAATCACACAGTTAAAAACTGAGGCAACAGCGTTCTGGGACATCTTGATCAAGAATATGATCGGCGTCTTTGATACCACCAAATACGGCTCGATTCCGTTTATCTATGTCGGCTTGCTGCCGCTGACGTTCTGTCTGTTTTTCTTTGTCACGAAAAAAATCCCTGTCAAGCAGAAATTGGCATTCGGCTCACTCTTTGTCATCCTGATCGCAAGCTTTTACCTTGAGCCGCTCAATTTGTTCTGGCACGGCATGCATGCACCAAATATGTTTCTGTTCCGCTACAGCTTTTTATTTTCCTTTCTGGTCATCATGCTGGCAGGCTACGGCTGGGAAAAACTGGAACCGGCCGACGGCGGATATTTGGCAGGCGTCTTTGCTGTCCTGACAGTGCTGATGACCTTGGCCAAATTTATTCCTGATAAAAAAAGCTACACATTTGTCACGATTGATTTATATGTGGCTACCATCGTCTTTTTACTCGTTTATTTGCTGGTCATCATGTTTTACCAGCTTCAAAAGCTGCCCCGAAAACGGCTGGCAGTTCTGCTATTGATACTGATGAGCGGTGAAGCAATGCTCAACACCAACAAAATGCTCAACGGCATCCTTGATGATTGGAACTACGCTTCCCGCAGCTTGTTTTCTGCACCTTACAAAGATTACAAGCAGTTAGTCACACAAGCCGACAAAGCAAACGGCACGGATTTTTTCCGCTTGGAATCACTGGCGCCGATTTCATCCAATGACGCATTCAATTACGGGTTCAGCGGTATCAGCATGTTTTCTTCCATCCGCAACCGGCATTCTTCCAGCGTGATGAATGATCTGGGCTTCCGTTCGCGGGGAACCAACCTGAATATCCGCTATCAGAACAACACGCTGCTGATGGATGCCTTCACCGGTATCCGGCACAATATTTCTGACCAGGAGATTTTAAAATACGGGTTTGAACAAATCGGCAGTCAAGGCAAGTACAAATTATTCCAAAACAGCAATGCTCTGCCGCTGGGGATGCTGACAGACAGCAGCATCGCCGGGCTGAACTTTCCTGAAAACGACAACCTTGGCGCACAAACTGCCCTGTTTAACCAGCTGGCAGGTTCTAACGAAACGTATTTTACATTTGCATCCCCGACCGTCATTAAAACCAGCAACACGACTATGACGCACGTGGCAGAAAATGAAATCAAACTGGTCGAAAAGAAACCGAACCTTGCCAAAGAAGTGACGTGGGAAGTCACCGTTCCGGCGGGAAAACAGGCTTATCTCAGCTTGTTCCCGACAAACTTCGGCCAGCTGGAAAGCTCCACAGCAGAAGTCATGGTCAACGGCACGGCGTACAAAACACAAATCGGTATCACCGGTCAATACTACAATTTGGGCTACACTGAAACGGAGACGACAGTCGTATTCACTGTTTCATTCTACGGCACGAAAGAAATCAATCTTGTCGACCCGCCCGTTCTGCTGCTGGACGTCAATGCATTTCAGCGCAGCGTGGATGCCATTCAAGCAAACGGACTGGCTTTCTCCGTTGACGGACGCACCGCGACAGCCGCGGTCGATATCGACCAGCCGCAGACTTTGCTGACGACCATTCCGTATGATAAAGGATGGCGCGCTTATCTCGACGGCAAACAAATCACCACCACCGCGTTTAAAGACGGGCTGTTGATGCTTGACCTTCCAAAAGGGACACATGAATTGAAACTGGTCTTCCTGCCGTCAGGATTGATTGCCGGCATTGTATGTTTCGTTGCCGGCACCGGCGGATTTGTCCTGTTTGCACTCTACTGCCGGAAAAAACGCCAACTGGATTAAAACACTGCCATCAGTCACTACTTAATTGCAGCACGACTGATGGCAGTTTTCAATAATTTAATAAACCTCTTTCTTTTTCAAGAAAGATTATCTATACTTTAAACTAATCATACCAAAGCGAGGGTAAATCATGGAAATTAAGCAAGAGATTTTCGGTCACTTTCAAAAACAGCCGGTCACGCTGTTCACACTAAGCAACGACCACGGCGTTGAAGCCAGACTGATGGATTACGGTGCAACGCTGGTCAAATTCATCGCCCCTGATAAACACAACCGCCGCAAAAACATCGTCTTGGGCTTTGAGACATTTGACGAATACATCCAGCCGGCCAACGACGCCTATTTCGGTGCAACCATCGGCCGCAACGCAGGACGTATCGCCCGCGGGCAGTTTGAGCTGGACGGTATCGTCTACCAGACGACTAAGAACAATAACGGCAACACGCTCCACGGCGGGGAAAATGCCTTCAACAGCACGCTCTGGCAAGCCGAAACAGCCGAAACCGAAGATGCCGTCAGTGTGATTTTTTCGGCCGTTTTCCCTGACGGTGAGAACGGGTTCCCCGGTACGCTGAGCGTATCCGTGACCTACACACTGACCAACGGCAACAGCCTGCACATTGACTACCATGCGACGACTGACAAGGCAACCATTTTTCTGCCGACTAATCATACCTACTTCAACTTGCATGGAGACATGCAGACTTCTGTAGCGGATCATGTCCTGCAGCTAGCTTGCGACTCGATTGCAGCCATTGATGACCTGTGTCTGCCGACCGGTGAACTGCTGCCTGTCGACGGCACACCATTTGATTTCAGAAAAGCCGATACACTGGCAAAAGCATTCGCCCTTGACCATCCGCAAACGGAGCTGGTCGGCGGCTTTGACCATCCGTTCGTCTTTTCGCAGACCGACAATCAGGCCACACTAAGTGAAGCAGAAAGTGGTTATACATTGACAATGAGCACGACTGAACCCGCTGTGGTCATCTATACGTGCAACGGCATGGCAGATAAATTCATGCTGAACGGTGCACCTGCAGTCGATCACGCCGGAGTGACACTGGAAACACAAATCATACCGGATGCCATCAATCACGACAATTTCGGCAACTGCATCTTGCGCCCCGAAGAAGTCTATGAATCACGCACAACCTTTACCATCACAGCCGATTAATAACATACCGGTTGTCAGACAATAACAAGGAGATGGTTGTATGGCACAATCACGGAAGTCAGCCGTTGCCCAGTCCGGTATCAGCTTCGGCTGCGCACTGGCGATGGTCATATCTTACACAACATGGCAAAGCATTCCGTGGGCAATATTTCACGGACTGCTCAGCTGGGTTTATGTCATCTATTTTGCAATAGTTCACTGATGACACGCGCCCGCAACTATCTTTTGTTTTTATAAAAAAAAATCGTGTCCGCCACCCCATGCAAGGGATAGCGGACACGATTTTTTGGGTCAATCAGACGTGTCAATTACAGACCTGGTTCATTTCCGAGTTCTGCTTCAAGCATCCAAATGGTTTTTTCAACATCTGCTTTGAAGCCGATAAAGATGTCTTGTGTGACATGGTCGTTTTCTTCATCCGTCACAGCAATTGCTTCCGCGCACAAATCTTTCAAATAGCGGTAGCCTTTCAGCAAAACAGCGATTCTTTCCTCCATCGTCTTGCTGTACGTGCCTATTTCATCCGCAATTTTTGTATTGTCCGCAAATTCTTTCAATGTAGAGTATGGACTGCCGCCAATAATAATCAGTCGTTCAGCAATGACATCCAGATGGTCATTGATTTCATCCATGTAGTCGTCCATACGCGGATGCATCGTCAAGAAGCCTTTACCGCGCATATACCAGTGCGCCTGATGAATAACTACCGCAAACTGACTCAAATCTGCTACAGCCTGATTTAACACCGCTTTAGTTTTCTCATTACTCATTAAATCAACTCTCCTTCATTCATTTGATATATCCAGTGTATCACTTTTAAATTTAAAGATAAAGCAACATTCATCAGATGCGACAAATGAAATAACAGCAGCGATAAAAAACAAACTGATTGCATATGTTATTAGTGACATGTCGTAATAATGGAGGATTTTTTATGATATTGTGCTTCATCTTTTACAGCGGCTGCATCATCGGCTCATTTCTTGCAGTGGCAGCTTCACGCCTGCCGCAAGGACAATCACTGCTGCTTCCTCGTTCCCACTGTACACATTGCGGTCACACACTCGCCTTCTACGAATTGATGCCCCTCTTTTCCCAGCTGCTTCTAGGCAACCGCTGCCGCTATTGCCGCCAGCCAATCGGGATTTCTCTGGCCGTTATGGAAAGTTTATCCGGCATCATACTGCTGCTGTACAGCCGCGTATTCGGAACGCTGCCGTTCGGTTTGCCCCTGCTTTTTCTGCTTTATATGGGGCTGACGCTTGCTTATACTGATTATTTGTATCTTATCGTAGAACCCAAACTGATGTACGGCTTCACCTTCCTGATTGTCGTCAGTAATGAATTGTCCGGTCGGCTGCTGACGTATCACCCGCTTGCCGCACTGCTGGTTGTTGTGCTCTTAGTGTTTATACAGCAGCTGATACCCGATGGACTTGGCGGCGGCGATGTAAGACTCTTGACTATCTGGGCTTTCTTTTTAGGAATCTTCGAGACTGCCATACTGATTTTTTTCGCCAGCCTGATTGCCCTTCTTTTTTGTGTGATTACCCGCCGGCATAAAAATTCTGATTTACGGTACTTGCCCTTCGTCCCTTTTCTTTGTATCGGTTTGATTCTGACAATAGTCCGCTATTATTTATCCTGACAAAAAAGAGAAACCTATTCGTGCAGGTTTCTCTTTTCAGATTGTTTATTCAAAAGCTTCCAAGTCTTCAGCTGCTGCCATTTGTGCTTCAATATCACTGATACTGTACACATTTTCGCTGGCAACGCCGACTTCTTTCGGCTCCATGTTGCGGTATTTTGCCATTCCGGTACCAGCAGGAATGATTTTACCGATAATGACGTTCTCTTTCAAACCAAGCAAGTGGTCTTTCTTGCCGCGAATTGCTGCGTCAGTCAACACGCGTGTTGTCTCCTGGAAGGAAGCTGCCGACAAGAAACTGTTTGTTTCCAGAGAAGCTTTCGTGATTCCCAGCAGTACTGGACGTCCAGTAGCCGGTGAACCGCCTGAGACAAGCGTTTTGTAGTTGCGCTCTGTAAATTCGCCGATATCCAGCAATGTTCCCGGAAGAATATCTGAATCGCCCGGATCCATGACACGCACTTTTCTCAGCATCTGGCGAACCATTACTTCGATGTGCTTGTCGCCGATTTCCACACCTTGCATGCGGTAAACTTTTTGCACTTCGCGCAGCAGGTAATTCTCAACAGCCATGACATCCTTGACCTGAAGCAGCTGCTTCGGATCAATCGAACCTTCCGTCAGCGGTGCGCCGCGGTCGATGATATCTCCCTCAGCTACTTTCAGACGAGCCGTGTAAGGCACTGCATATGTCCGTGTGTCGGTTTGGCCTTTTACGATAATCTCACGGGTCCGGTCAGCCGGATCTTCGCTGATTTCGATGACCTCGCCGGCCACTTCGGAAATGACCGCCTGACCTTTCGGATTACGGGCTTCAAAAATTTCCTGTACACGCGGCAAACCTTGCGTGATATCATCGCCGGCTACCCCGCCGGTATGGAATGTCCGCATAGTCAGCTGTGTCCCCGGTTCACCGATAGACTGAGCAGCGATAGTTCCCACTGCTTCACCGACTTCAACTTCGGAACCAGTTGCCAAGTTGCGGCCGTAACAGTATTTGCAGACGCCGTGCTTAGTGTTACATGTAAAGACAGAACGGATAGCTACTTCTTCAATTCCGGCATCAACGATTTCCTTGGCTATGTCTTCAGAAATCAATTCATTGCTGCCGATGATTACCGCACCTGTTTCAGGATGGCGGACTGTTTTGCGTGTGTAGCGTCCGATAAGACGTTCTTCCAGCGACTCGATGACTTCATTGCCTTCTGTGATAGCGGTGATGTTCAAGCCGCGGTCAGTACCGCAGTCATTTTCACGGATGATGACATCTTGCGCCACGTCAACCAGACGACGCGTCAAGTAACCGGAATCGGCTGTCTTCAGCGCAGTATCGGTCATCCCTTTACGGGCACCGTGCGTGGAGATAAACATTTCCAATACCGACAGACCTTCGCGGAAGTTCGAAATAATCGGCAACTCCATAATACGTCCGTTCGGCGCCGCCATCAAACCGCGCATCCCTGCCAGCTGTGTAAAGTTGGAGATATTACCACGGGCTCCGGAGTCACTCATCATGAAGATTGGGTTGCGGTCATCCAGACTTTCCATCAGTTTCACTTGAATTTGGTCTTTCGCTTCGTTCCAGATATCGATGACCCGCTCATACCGCTCGTCATCTGTAATCAGTCCGCGGCGGAACTGTTTCGTCACCGTATCAACTTTAGCGTGCGATGCTTCAATGATTTCTTCTTTTTCATGAAGAACCACGATATCGGCAATCCCGACTGTGATACCGGCCAACGTCGAGTGGCGGTAACCCAAGTCTTTCATGCGGTCAAGCATCTTGGATGTTTCAGTAATCTTGAAGCGTTTAAAGACTTCAGCAATGATATTACCAAGGTTTTTCTTCTTAAACGGCTTCAGCAACGGTTGTTCCTTGATGTAAGCCGGGATGTCCGTACCTGCTTCGACGAAATATCTGTCAGGTGTTTGAACCGTCAAGTTATAATCAGTCGGCTCGTTCAGGTAAGGGAATTCCGGCGGCATGATTTCATTGAAAATCGCCTTGCCGGCTGTCGTAATCAAGATCCGTTCACGCTGCCAGTCGGTAAATGGTTTTTCAGGCATCGACGCTGTCTGCAGTCCGATCCGTGTGTGCAGATGGACATAACCGTTTTTCCATGCCAGATAAACTTCGTCAAGATCACGGAAAATCATACCTTCACCGATTTGGCCTTCTTCTTCCATCGTCAAGTAATAGTTACCCAGAACCATGTCCTGAGATGGTGTAACGACCGGTTTGCCGTCTTTCGGATTCAAAATGTTTTGGGCAGCCAGCATCAGCAGGCGTGCTTCCGATTGTGCCTCTTCGTTCAGCGGTACGTGGACAGCCATCTGGTCGCCGTCAAAGTCGGCATTGTACGCCTCACACACCAATGGGTGCAGGCGAATCGCACGGCCTTCCACCAGCACCGGTTCAAACGCCTGAATCCCCAGACGGTGCAGTGTCGGTGCTCTATTCAGCAGAACCGGATGTTCTTTGATGACATCTTCCAGTACATCCCAAACAGCATCTTCCTGACGTTCGATTTGACGTTTGGCATTTTTAATGTTGCTGGCCAGTTCGCGCTCGACCAATTCATGCATGACAAACGGTTTGAACAGCTCGATTGCCATTTCTTTTGGCAAGCCGCACTGATACATCTGTAAGTTCGGTCCCACGACGATAACTGACCGGCCGGAATAGTCGACACGTTTTCCGAGCAGGTTCTGACGGAAACGTCCCTGCTTCCCTTTCAGCATGTGCGACAGAGATTTCAGCGGACGATTGCCCGGTCCAGTAACCGGACGGCCGCGGCGACCGTTGTCAATCAGGGCATCCACCGCTTCCTGCAGCATCCGTTTTTCATTTTGAACAATGATCCCCGGTGCATTCAAATCCAACAGCCGTTTCAACCGGTTGTTCCGGTTGATGACACGGCGGTACAAGTCGTTTAAGTCACTCGTTGCAAAACGTCCGCCTTCCAGCTGAACCATCGGACGAATTTCCGGCGGGATGACAGGAATCACATCCATGACCATCCAGCTTGGCTGATTGCCGGAAGTTCTGAAAGCTTCCAGGATATCCAGACGGCGGATCGCACGCGTCCGTTTTTGTCCTTGAGCTGTCTTCAATTCTTCTTTCAGTTCGGCGACTTCTTTTTCCACGTCCACATCTTCCAATAGACGCTTGATTGCTTCCGCCCCCATGCTTGCCTGAAACGACTTGCCGAACTGTTCGCGCTTGTCGCGGTATTCCCGTTCAGTCAGCAGTTGTTTTCTTTCCAGCGAGCTGTCGCCCGGGTCAGTGACCACGTAAGAAGCAAAATAAATGATTTCTTCCAGTGCCCGCGGGCTCATGTCCAACACAAGACCCATTCGGCTAGGAATCCCTTTAAAGTACCAAATGTGTGTGACCGGCGCTGCCAGCTCGATATGCCCCATCCGCTCGCGGCGTACTTTGGAGCGCGTCACTTCAACCCCGCAGCGGTCGCAGACGATCCCTTTATAACGGATACGTTTGTATTTCCCGCATGCGCACTCCCAGTCCTTGGTCGGGCCGAAAATACGCTCGCAGAACAGACCGTCACGTTCAGGTTTCAACGTCCGGTAGTTGATCGTTTCAGGTTTTTTTACTTCACCATATGACCAGCTTCTTATTTTTTCGGAAGAAGCCAGGCCGATTTGCATGCTTTCAAATTTATTTACATCGATCAAAAGATGTCCCTCCGTTTCTTTATCAGTCGGAATAAGCGCGATGCCCTATTCCTTGCTATCATGTGCATCTTTCAACGACTGTTCAGCCTTGTTTTTCTCAGCCTGCTCTTGCGCAGCATATTTAGCCAAGGCATCAACGGTAATCAGATCATCATCGTCATCATCCATATCACGAAGTTCAATCTCCTGGTCGTCTGCATCCAGTACGCGCATATCCAGACCCAGCGCCTGAAGTTCCTTCACCAGTACGCGGAAGGACTCCGGTACACCCGGTTTTGGTATTGGATCACCTTTGACGATTGCCTCGTACGTTTTCACACGGCCGACAACATCGTCTGATTTGTAAGTTAAAATTTCCTGCAATGTATAAGCAGCACCGTAAGCTTCCAGCGCCCACACTTCCATCTCACCAAAACGCTGTCCGCCAAACTGGGCTTTACCGCCGAGCGGCTGCTGTGTGACAAGCGAGTATGGTCCAATCGAACGGGCATGCAGTTTATCATCAACCATGTGCGCCAGTTTCAACATGTACATCACACCGACTGACACGCGATTGTCAAACGGTTCGCCTGTCCGGCCGTCATACAGGATAGTCTTAGCATCTTTTGCCAAACCGGCCTCGCTGACTGTACCCCAGACATCTTCATCATCGGCTCCGTCAAAGACTGGTGTTGCCACATGAATATTCAATTGGCGGGCTGCCATTCCCAAATGCAGCTCCAGCACCTGACCGATATTCATCCGTGACGGTACGCCCAGCGGATTCAACATGATGTCGACTGGTGTGCCGTCCGGCAAGAACGGCATGTCCTCTTCCGGCATGATGCGAGAAACGACACCTTTGTTCCCGTGACGTCCGGCCATCTTATCGCCCTCATGGATTTTCCGTTTTTGAACGATATAAACACGCACAAGCATGTTCACACCAGGAGACAGCTCATCGCCGGCTTCCCGGGTAAAGATTTTCACATCGTGGACAATACCGCCGCCGCCATGAGGCACACGCAGCGATGTATCACGCACTTCTCTGGCTTTTTCACCAAAAATGGCATGCAGCAGACGTTCTTCAGCTGATAATTCAGTAACCCCTTTTGGCGTGACTTTACCAACCAGCAAATCGCCGTCTTTGACTTCTGCCCCAATGCGGACGATACCCATTTCATCCAGATCTTTCAGCGCATCTTCACCGACGTTCGGCAGTTCACGAGTGATTTCTTCAGGTCCTAATTTAGTGTCGCGTGCTTCAGACTCATATTCTTCGATATGAATTGAGGTGTACACGTCATCTTTGACCAGACGGCGGCTCATGATAATCGCATCTTCATAGTTATAGCCTTCCCATGTCATGAATGCGACCAGCACGTTTTGACCAAGTGCCAATTCGCCTTCTTCCATAGACGGGCCGTCAGCCAGCACATCGCCGGCCTCGACTTTTTCACCTACACGAACAATCGGGCGCTGATTGTAGCTGGTTCCTGCGTTGGAACGATGGAACTTAATGATATTGTATTTGTCAAGCGCACCGTCTTTTCTGCGGATACGCACTTCACGGGCATCCACGTATTCGACTTCCCCGTCATGTTTACATAACAGTGCAGCCCCCGAGTCATGGGCAGCCTTGTATTCCATCCCGGTCCCGACAATCGGAGAACGCGGCTGAATCAGCGGAACTGCCTGACGCTGCATGTTCGCACCCATCAGAGCACGGTTGGAGTCGTCGTTTTCCAAGAACGGGATACAGGCTGTCGCAACTGCCACCACCTGCTTAGGTGATACGTCCATGTAGTCGACTTTATCAATGGAAACTTCCAAGTTTTCACTCTGAATACGCGCCATGACCAAATCTTCCTTAAATGAGCCGTCCTCATTCAGCGGCGAGTTGGCCTGCGCCACCATGTAGTGGTCTTCTTCATCAGCTGTCAGGTAATCAATCTGGTCGGTTACCCGGCCTGTCTTACGATCCACACGGCGGTACGGCGTTTCGATAAAACCGAAACGGTTGACTTTTGCGTAAGTGGATAGACTGTTAATCAAGCCAATGTTTGGTCCCTCAGGCGTTTCAATCGGACACATCCGCCCATAGTGGGAGTAATGCACGTCCCGCACTTCGTAGCCGGCACGATCACGCGTTAATCCGCCAGGTCCAAGCGCAGACAGCCGGCGTTTGTGCGTCAATTCGCCCAACGGATTGGTCTGATCCATGAACTGGGACAGCTGGGAAGAACCAAAGAATTCCTTAATAGCTGCCACGACTGGACGAATGTTAATCAGCTGCTGCGGTGTCAACGTTTCAGAATCTTGAATCGACATCCGCTCGCGCACCACACGCTCCATCCGGGACAAACCGATACGGAATTGGTTTTGCAGCAGTTCGCCGACGGAACGGATGCGGCGGTTGCCAAGGTGGTCGATATCATCCACAACGCCGATACCTTCCATCAAGTTCAGAAAATAGCTGATAGAAGCCACGATATCCGCCGGACGGATTGTCTTGGTTTTGGCATCAATGTTGCCGTTGCCGATAACATGAACCACACGTTCAGGGTCTTTAGGCGACAAGACTTTAATCACTTGAACGGTCATCGGCTCAGTCACAACACCGTCTTCTGACGGATAGTAAGTGACACTGTTGAGACCATTGTCCAAATGGTGCTGCAAATCATCCATGACTGAACGCGAGATGACTGTGCCTTTTTCAAACAAAATTTCGCCTGTGTCAGCATCAACCAGTGTTTCTGCTAACGTCTGATTCAGCAGACGGGTTTTCAAATTTAATTTTTTGTTGACTTTGTAACGACCGACAGCCGCCAAATCATAGCGCTTCGGATCAAAGAAACGGGCATTCAACAAGTTACGGGAACTTTCAGCCGTTTTCGGCTCACCAGGACGAAGGCGCTCGTAAATATCTTTCAAGCCTTCTTCTGTTCGTGAATCATTAGCATTTTTATGGATATCCTTCTCAAGCGTCAGCTGCAGACTTTCGCTTTCACCGAAGATTTCAGCAATCGTGCTGTCCGAACCAAAGCCCAACGCTCTGACTAACACCGTCAGCGGGATTTTACGTGTCCGGTCAATACGTGCATAAGACAAGTTTTTAGCATCTGTTTCCAGCTCCAGCCAAGCACCGCGGTTCGGGATAACTGTCGCTCCAAAACCTTCCTGACCGTTCTTTTCAATTTTAGGATTGAAATAAACACCCGGCGAACGAACCAGCTGCGAAACGATGACGCGTTCTGCACCGTTGATGATAAACGTGCCCATCTCGGTCATCAGCGGGAAATCGCCGAAAAAGACTTCCTGAGACTTGATTTCGCCTGTCACCTGATTATCCAGACGCAATGTGACATGAATCGGAGCAGAGTAGTTGGCATCGTGCGCACGTGCTTCCTCAACAGTATACTTAGGTTCTTTCATCTCATAGTTGACAAATTCCAATGATAACTTTTCGCTAAAGTCGGTAATCGGCATGATGTCCTCAAACATTTCCCTGATACCTTCATCCAAAAACCACTGGTAAGAATCTGTCTGAATTTCAATTAGGTTTGGCAGTTCCAGCACTTCGCTGATTCTGGAAAAGCTTCTTCTTTCTCGGTGTTTTCCGTATTTGACTACGTGTCCAACCAAAGTCGTCACCCCTCTGTGTTTTATCAAAATATCAATTATTTTACAGATGTTACAATAACCTTAAATTATTGTAACGATACCGGTTTTTTTGAAAAAAAAAACCAAAAATAGACAAGGACTTAAAAAAGAGCTCTCTATTTTTGTTTTTCTTATCAATGAAAAGGATATGGACAATATTTCATAGCCTTTCCCACTGTAAAATAAAGCTTTTTGCAACTAATCATTTTATCTTATCGCAATGACATTGTCAAGTGTTTTTATCAGCAGGGTTTCAATCTTTTCTGCTGACCAGAATATAATACCCTTTTTCTTTTCTAACCACTTCGGCGTTGCCGAACACTTCAGCCATTTTCTTTTTGGCACTGGGTGCGCCTTGCTTTTTTTGTACAACCAAAGTCAACGTGCCGGCGGTCTGCAGCAAAGGATAGGCTCCCGCGATGATGTCGTGGACCACTTGCTTGCCTGCCCGGATCGGCGGATTGCTGACAATTGCCGCAAACGCCGTGCCGTGGACCTCTTTGTAAATATCAGATGTATGTATCAATACATGGCTGATACCATTTTTTTCTGCATTTTCCTGAGCCAGCGCAACTGCCCGCTGATTGATGTCTACCATCTCTACCTGCCGCTTTGTAGAATATGCCAAAGCTAACCCGATTGGACCATACCCGCATCCCACATCTAAGATTGCACCTGCCGGCAGAGCCGTATCATCAAAGGTATCAATCAGCACTCGCGAACCGAAGTCCACTGTTTGTTTTGAAAAAACGTTGCGGTCAGTCGTAAAACGAAACTGCTTGCCGAGCAGTTCAAACTGCCACTCCTTCCGGGCATGCGGCGCATCCGGCTGATTGGTAAAGTAGTGATCTGTCATTTAACGCTCCCTGCCTTTCATCGTTTTGCGAATCGCCTCTGTCATCAGCGCCGCCAGCTGTGTATAACCAGCCTCAAAAAAATGAAGCCCATCCGACTGAAGCCACTCGTCCGGACGACCGCTTCTTTGCATCATCTCGTATAATGGCACTGTCGTACACAAACTGTCCTTGCCTATCCTGAGTGCACTTTCAACGTAAGCTTCAATCCGCGACAGAGGACGCTGTTTGCCTTGTTCTTGCTGATTAGTATAAGGTCCTGTTACCAGCACCGTCCGCTTAGGACCAATGAGTGAAATCAATTGTTTCAAATTCGCTTCATAGTCAGCCAAGCTCAAGTGCCTGTTTTCTGCCACATCGTTAGCACCAAAAAAGAGGGTGACGACATCAGGGGTGTACTCCAAAACATCACGGGACACACGCAAAAGTGCCTCCCTAGTTGTTTCACCTGGTATTCCGGCATTCACCACATCAGCTGCCGGAAACGACACTTTAATGCGGCGCGTCAGCTGATCAGTCACCTTCCCCTTCGAATAACCCGCCGTGATACTGTCGCCAAACAGAATAATTTTCGTCATCCTCAACACCTCAGTATGTTTTGTCTCTATAAAATATGTTATAATCAACCACGTCTTAGCATATCATAGCATGAAAGAAGGCCTTTTTACATGAAAACACCTGAATGTACAGTGAAAAAATGTCGGGAAACACGCGTGATTCAGACACACCGGATTTTCCCCGGCGACCTGAACTCCTTCGGCGCACTCTTTGGCGGAAAGCTGATGGCATTCATTGACGACACAGCATCCATTTCGGCAGCCCGCCATTCCCGTTCGGATGTCATGACTGCTTCCACAGATGAATTGAATTTCCTGCATCCCATCATGGATCACCACTCTGTTTGTGTAGAATCATACGTCACCGGGACGGGCAGAAAATCAATGGAAGTCTTTATCAAAGTCATCGGCGAAGTGCTAACAACCGGCGAACGCTATTTGGCAGCTACCAGCTTTATGACATTTGTTGCTGTCAACACGCCTGACTCCTTCACGAAAGTACCTGAGATTACACCTGAAACAGAAGAAGAAAAACAGATTTGCGCTAACTATCAGAAGCGCCGCCAGCGCAGACTGGAACAACTTTCGGACAATGAGGCATTCGCAGAGCATATATCCTTAGCTATCCCTTGGATTGATGACTAATTTCACTTAATTTTTCCGTTAAAATATGGTAGCATAAAGAAAACAACGCGTGAAAAATAGGAGTAATAAATTGGAAGAAAAAATGAATTTTCATCGTTTTACACGAGAGGAGTGGCAAAGCTTTTACCCAAATGGTGTCCCGCCTCTCACAGAGAGCGAATTAATGCAAATCAAAAGTTTTAATGACCGGATTTCCTTGCAAGACGTGCAGGATATTTATATTCCTTTAACCCATCTTGTTAATATTTATATGAAAGAATATGAATCCCTCCAGCTTGCCAAAGGGCTGTTCATGCAGCAGTTCGTCGGTTCCACACCGTTCATCATCGGTGTTGCCGGCAGTGTGGCGGTCGGAAAAAGTACCACTGCGCGACTGCTGCAGATGATTTTGTCGCGATTATTAAAGAAAAAACACGTTCAGCTGATCACAACTGACGGATTTCTTTATCCAACACGAGTTCTGAAAGAAAAGGGCATCCTAGACCGTAAAGGATTCCCTGAAAGTTACGACATGGAAAAACTGCTGGCATTTTTAAATGCCGTCAAAAACGGCGAGGAGTTTATCCATATTCCGATGTACTCCCACGAGAGTTATGACATCATTCCGGATATGTATGAAACAATCACACAGCCGGACATTTTAATCGTCGAAGGAATCAATGTCCTGCAGCTGCCTCAAAACCAGCAAATTTACGTCAGCGACTTTTTTGATTTTTCCATCTATGTCGATGCTGATTCTGAACTGGTCAGAAAATGGTATTTAGAACGCTTTGAGGCATTGCTGAAGCTTGCAAAAAATGATAAAAACAACTACTATTATGGATATGCGAACGGACCAAAAGAAGAAGCCATGGCCATGGCGGAAAACGTTTGGGAGAAAGTCAATTTAAAAAACCTCAACGAATTTATCCTGCCTACCCGCAGCCGTGCTGACATCGTGCTGCATAAAAAGGAAAATCATAAAATCGACGAGGTTTTGCTAAGAAAATTTTAAAAAAAGAGAGATAAGGGTGAAAACAGTTGTTCAATACGACCGAATTAAAAGACATGGAAAAAATCATTGTGTTAGATTTTGGCAGCCAGTATAATCAGCTGATTACGCGCCGCATTAGAGAGCTGGGCGTCTTTTCAGAATTATACAGCCATAAAATTTCTATCGAAGAAATCAAAAAAATCGCACCGAAGGGCATCATCTTTTCCGGAGGTCCTTTAAGTGTGTACGGTGAAGGAGCCTTCTCAATTGATCCGGAAATTTTTGAATTGGGTATCCCGATACTGGGTATTTGTTACGGCATGCAGCTGATGGCGCATTCATTAGGTGGAAAAGTTGAAAAAGCCGACAACAGCGAATACGGCAAAGCAATTATCGACATTACCAAGCCGGACTCCCTGCTGATTCAAGATTTGCCGAAACACCAGCAAGTCTGGATGAGCCACGGCGACTTGGTCACAAAAGTGCCGGAAGGTTTTGACATTGTTGCAACAAGCAAGGCTTGCCCTATCTCCATTATGCAAAACATAAACAAAAACTTCTATGCTGTACAGTTTCATCCGGAAGTACAGCACTCTGAATACGGCACCGACATGCTGAAGAAATTCACCTTTGACATTTGCCAATGCAAAGGCGACTGGTCGATGGAAAACTTTATTGACATTGAAATCCAAAAAATCCGCGAGACAGTCGGCGATAAAAAAGTCCTGCTCGCTCTTTCCGGCGGTGTCGATTCCAGTGTCGTCGGCGTACTGCTGCAAAAAGCCATCGGTGACCAGCTGACTTGTATTTTTGTCGACCACGGGCTGCTCAGAAAAGGGGAAGCCGAACAAGTCATGGAAAGCCTAGGCGGCAAATTCGGACTGAACATCATCAAAGTCGACGCCCAGAAACGCTTCTTGGAAAAACTAAAAGGCATCTCTGACCCGGAACAAAAACGCAAAATCATCGGCAATGAGTTCATTTATCTATTTGACGACGAAGCTGCCAAACTGGACGGCATCGAATTTCTGGCACAAGGTACACTGTACACCGACGTCATCGAAAGCGGAACAGACACAGCAGAAGTCATCAAGTCCCATCACAATGTCGGCGGACTGCCTGAGGACATGACATTCAAATTGATTGAACCGCTGAATACATTGTTTAAAGATGAAGTACGTGCGCTAGGTACTGAGCTGGGCATGCCAGACTCAATCGTCTGGCGTCAGCCATTCCCGGGACCGGGACTTGGCATCCGTGTCTTGGGCGAAGTCACTGAGGAAAAACTCCATATTGTCCGAGAAAGCGACGCTATCCTGCGGGAAGAAATCGCCAAAGCCGGACTGGATAGAGATATCTGGCAATACTTTACTGTACTGCCAGGCATCCGCAGCGTCGGTGTCATGGGCGACGGCCGAACATATGATTATACTATCGGCATCCGAGCTATCACGTCCGTTGACGGCATGACCGCTGACTTTGCACGAATCGACTGGGACATCCTACAAAAAATCAGTGTACGGATTGTCAACGAAGTCGAACATGTCAATCGTATCGTGTATGATGTGACGAGCAAGCCGCCTGCGACTGTGGAGTGGGAATAAAAGAGCATGATAACTTGGTGGGTAAACGTTGATTTAACAGCATTTAGGCACATATGAAATGGATGGAAACAAGTCAATTTGAATAGGTTCTCCGCCAAAATGGTTATTGGATTTTCCTATTTCGAATTGCTCAAAGAGCCTTGTAGCAAGAAAGCAAGGCTCTTTTTTGATTCCATTTTTTATGTCAGAATAAATAATGTCGCCAAAACAAAAAATATAAAGTCTTTTTTAGTACAAAGATAAGAGTATAGAGATAAATGTGGGGAAGTGCTTCCCTCTCTCGATTCTTCCCATTAAATGGTCGTTGATTCTTTCTGGTAGTCCCCGGTGCTCTTAATTTGTATCTAACGACACTTTACTAACATTTGGATAGAGTTTCAAAAATAACGAATACCATCAAATACACTCTATAGGAAGCGGAATTGTTAACTCGATTAGCAAACAAAATTAATACTACGCAAGTGAGTTTTATTAAAATGGGGCTTGTTATCGGGAGATAGAATACTCGTACTAAGCATTCAGTAATGAATGCTTTTTTGGTTGTCCATAATAAATAGAAGTTATCCTTTAAAAGGCTTAAAACAATGTTATACTCTTATATAAAAGGGAGGCGGGATTATGAAGCTTATAAATTATGAAATTCTATCGATTAGAAAGAAAAAATTTAAAGATTGTAATATTGAAAATGAGTTTTTTAATAGTTTGAAAGATGATTATCCAAAATTTAAACAGTGGTTTCTTAAAAAAGCGGAAAATGAAGTATATACTCATTATGACAGCGAAGGAAACATCCAAGGATTTTTGTACTTAAAGGAGGAGGACGAAACAGAGTGTTACAATGATATGGAACATCCCCTCCCACCTATGAGACGATTGAAAATAGGCACATTCAAAATTAGTGAAAATGGTTATTATATGGGAGAAAGATTTTTTAAAGTTATATTTGAGAATGCTATAAGAAATAATTTTAATGAAATATATGTTACTATTTTCTCTCATCATGATCAATTAATTCTTTATCTTGAACGATTTGGCTTCAAACAAACTACTAAACTTTTAAGTACTGGAGAGTTGGTATTTGTAAGAAATTTGCAAAATTTCGAAGATAACTTTTATCAAGGCTATCCTATTCTTAATACTATTGAAAAAAATTTTTTCTTGTTACCGATTAGACCAGAATATCACACTAAACTATTACCTGATGCCATTTTAAAAACAGAAGATAATAAAAACTATATTGATAATAATAAAGCTGGTAATACTCTAAAAAAAGTATATTTTGGCAAAAATCTATGGAAACATAAACCCAACAATGGAGACATCGTTTTTTTCTATAGAACAAAAGATCATTCCAATGCAAGCCCAGCACATTATCAGTCCGTGCTCACTTCAATAGGTGTAGTTTCCAATTACGGCATGGCGAGCGGATTATCTTTATCTGATCTTGACAAGTTACTCACAAAATGTGTGCTTGAAACTAGCGAAATTTCTCAGATTAAAAATCCAAATAATAAATATAGATTCCTAGAATTTACTTATTTCGGAAAATTAGACTATAGAGCAATTAATCTGGCTTACTTGAGAGAACACGATATTGAAGCTCCTAGAGGCTTGGCCATCATACCAAATCAAATCGGCTATTCAATATTAAAAGAATCTAGATATTCAGAAGGAATTGTTATAAAATAGAACATACTTGCAAAGGAGTGTGTTAAAAATGTGTACTATTTTACTATCCATTCATCCAGAATTTGTGGATAAAATAATGAATGGAGAAAAGAAATTCGAATTTAGAAAAGTTAAAACAAAAAGAAAACCTGATAAAATTATTATTTATTCAACTTCTCCTGTATGCAAAGTCATCGGAGAAGCTGAGGTAGAAGATATATTAGTAGATAAACCAGAAAATATTTGGAGTGAGACCAAGAAGTTTTCTGGAATCAATAAAGATTTATATATAGAATATTTTAACAATAAAGATATCGCTGTTGCATATAAACTTAAGAATGTCATTGAATATCCTGAGCCAATTGACTTACAGAGCTTAGGAATAAAGTCCGCACCACAATCTTTTGTCTATATTTAAATGTAAAGGGGAATGCTTAAATGAAAGCCATACTAATTTGCGGGATACACGGAGTTGGAAAATCCAGCTTTATAAAAAATAACGCACAGTTCAATTCTTACGCTAAATATTCTTGCAGCCAACTAATTAAAAACTATAGTGGTTTAGAGTTCAAAGATAAAAAAACAACAAATGTTGATGGAAATCAAAATATACTTTTAAAAGCAGTTCAATATTTCGTTAAAGAAAAACATGTGTTGTATGATGGACATATCACTTTGTTCAACAAAAACAGATCAATTGAAACCATTGATCCCTCTGTTTTTAAAAGTCTTAATATAGAACATTTCATCATGTTAAAAGCACCGCCAACTGTCATCTATGAACGAATATTAAAAAGAGATGGTACTACTTGGCTCACTATTGACATTATTGAAAAAGCACAAGAAAATGAAGAGAAAAAAGTTGTCGAATATTCGAAAAAGATGGATGTGACTTACGAAATTTTTTGTTGGAATGAACAACTAAGTGACTGGGAGAAATAGCCTAAGAATACTAGTTCTCTCTTTAAAGGCTACTCTATATTTTTTACAAAAGACAAACGATTAAATATCTTCTATCCCCAGACGTTTCTATGAAAAGAAGCGTCTTTTTTTATACCCAAAAACAATCGAAAGGAAACTATTATGAAACCAAAAACTAAATATTTCAACAAATTTCTTGGGGTACTGATGGTCTTGACAACACTCATCAGTACCCTTTTTACATCCACCACACCTGTGCAAGCCAGCACGCTCGTTTTGGACGAACCGACGAGTTATTACTACACTGGCGTCCCTGTCCACCTTGGTTATGAAATAACTCAGAATATTTACGTATTGAAAATAGATGGAAAGAAAGTATTTTGTGTTGAATCTGGTGTTCCCGCCTATGATGGTGAAGGCTATGTACCAGAAGCTTTTATCCATGCTAAAAAAGACTTGCTCTCGAAAATTGCTTACTACGGCTATACCAAGACAAAACAAACCCACTATGACTATGCCGTAACTCAACTCATGATCTGGGAAGAACTCGGCGACATCTATCGTTCTTCCACGATTCCAAACTATCAACAACGTAAAGCTGAAATCATGGCATTAGTCAAAAAACATGACACCCTCCCCTCTTGGCACAATCAAGTAGTCACTATCAACGTCGGGGACTCTTTAACGTTAAAAGATACTAACAACATACTAAGCGACATGACACTGGAATCCAACTCTACAAACAGTGCGATCAAACAAGATGGCAACACACTGATTATCACGCCAAGTGCTGATTCCAAAAACGGCAGTATCACTTATCGGAAAGTCCCTCAAAATGAAGTCGGCACATCCATTGTCTACAAGAAACCAAAAGAACAAGCCATGGTGGAATTTCATTTAGAGAATTCTAAACAAACCAACCTAAAAGTCAACATCATCAAACTAGGAAGCGTCAAAGTCCAAAAGATCGATGAAGATACTGGTCAACCATTGCCCGATACGACATTGCGTTTTGAATATTCAGGAATGACTAAAGATATCACGACTGACAAAAACGGTATTGCGGAAATCAAGGATATTCCACAAGGAACAAAAGTGACGATTACCGAAGTGACGGCTCCCAATGGTTTTGTCAATAAAGGAGAAATCAAAACAGTCACAATTGAACCAAATAATACGATTGACGTCCGTTTAGACAATAAAGCCCAGCAAGGCTTGTTGAAATTAACGAAGACTGGCAACAAAGTCGTCGGTGTGGAACAAGCGGAATCAGAGTATGGTGCCCTCCACTCTTTCATTTTTGACTATCGACCACTGGCTGACGTGACTTATGAGATTGAAGCTGTGGAAGACATTGTCGTTGGTGGAACCACCCATGCGAAAGCTGGTGACGTCGTTGCAACTGTCACAACCAATGAAGCTGGTGAATTAACCAACATGCCCTATCTCTATTTAGGCAAATATCAAGCTATTGAAACCTCTGCTCCCAACGGTTTTTTGATTGACCCTACGCCCCTTCCATTTGAATTTACGTATGCAGGACAAGAAATCGAACTTGTCACTGAAACAATTCAAGCAACCAATGAATTTCAGTCACTAAAATTATCTCTCTTGAAAGATGAAGAAACTATCAAGGAATGGAGTGGCGACAAACCCATTATCGACACAATACCAGCTAATGACAAAGTGTTTGGGCTATTTACGAATGAAGAGTTTCAACTTGAAGATGATGTCGTGCTTCCAGAGGATTCGTTATTGCACATCGGCACAGTCAATGATGGCGCACTTTTACTAGAACAATTGCAATATCCCGAAGGACATTATTATTTCAAGGAATTGGATGCTGGCACAGATCACCAATTACTTGAAAAGCATTATGAATTTGAATTCACTGCTGAGGACAATCTAAAGACTAAAGAAATTATTATTTCTGAAAATGAAGAAACTCCTCTACTAAACAAACTCCATTTCAATCAATTGTCACTGAAAAAACTTAATGAACAAGCTCATTTGGATAAAAAACAAGGCTATACCTTCAAGTACATAGAATCCAAAGGCGCTATTTTTACCTTAGAAGATAGTGATGGCACTGTGATTCAGACCGTAACTGTCAATGACAACTCGCTGGCGGTCTTCCACTCTATCCCTGTCGGCACATTTTACTTGAAAGAAAAGAAAACTTCGTCTGAGGATTTTGTACTGATAGATGAAACGTTCCGAGTGGCATCAACCAAAGATGGCGTTCAAGTATTTGACCAAAATGATACCTTGCTTGGTGAACAACAGCCAGATGAAAACACCATTCTATTTGAACTGAGAAATGATCTGATTAAAGGAAATGTGGAGCTGACCAAGACGGATATCATCACTGGTGAGCCATTGCCGAATACTGGTGTACGTATTCTTGATGAGGAACAAAACGTCATTATCGAAGGAAAAACTGACGAAAAAGGCGTGTTTAAATTCCGTCAATTACCAAAAGGCGTCTACTACTTCCAAGAGTTTGAAGCCCCTGCAAACTATCAGATTGATGAAACACCTTTAAAATTTGAAATCAAGGAGGATGGAGAAGCGGTGAAAGTAGACATGACCAATCGCAAAGTCACAACTGATGGCAAGTTGCCACAGACTGGTGAGAAAAATTATTTACATTTATATGTCGCTGGAACAATCGTCTCACTTGGCGCAATTCTATCAGTATTAAAGCGACGCAAAACAGCAAAAAATTAGACCAAGAATAAAAAAGTGAGGTAAGAAAAATGTTTCCCATCCGCTCCCCTACTTCCTGATATGAATAACTAAATATTTTATCGAAAATAGAAAGAAAAGAGGAAAATTTATGGAACTAAAACACGTAATTCCAAACATGAAACAAACTTTTGGACAACTAGAGTTTGCTGGAGAAGGAACTATCGAACAGCGACGTATCAACGGAACGATGACGATTACTTCTCGTAGTTACAATCTCTACTCAACCATTCAACGAGCAGATGATATTGTCGTCATTTTACCTGCAGAAGCTGGAGAAAAACACTTTGAGGTGGAAGATAAAATCAAACTTATCAATCCACATATCACAGCAGAAGGCTATAAAATAGGCAATCGAGGATTTACAAATTACATCATGCACGCAGATGACATGGTGAGGGCATAGAAAGGATAAGGTGAACACATGAGATTAGCAGAAGGCATCGTTCTAGAGAACGAAAAAACATTTGGTGTATTAAAATTTTCCGCCTTGCGACGTGAGGTAAAAGTCGTTAATGAAGAAGGTGTCGTGACCGAAGAAATTAAGGAGCGTACCTATGATCTTAAATCCAAAGGACAAGGTCGGATGATTCAAGTTAGTATTCCTGCAAAAGCTGGCGACAAGCAGTTTGACTACAATACAGAAGTTGAGCTGGTCAATCCAGTAGCCGATACAGTTGCAACAGCAACTTTCCGTGGTGCAGATGTAGACTGGTATATTAAGGCAGATGATATTGTTTTGAAGAGATTGCAAGGAAACACCCAGCAAAACCAAAAAATAAATCAAGATAAGAAATAATGTCACAATTTGTGATATATGACCATCATGCTATAATATAGTAAACTATCCGATAAAGGAGGTCTAGCTATGTTGGAAAAAAATCCTGATTCAAAAGACATGACGGATTTGATTGGACAGTCACTCTATGATGTATGGCAAGAATTAAATGCTAGAATTAGTCAAAAGTATGACATGAACTGCACTTGGAATAGCGGAGGTAAGGCATGGACTTATGAGTATAAATATCGTAGAGGTGGTAAAACGCTTTGTGCATTATACGCAAAAGAAAACTGCATCGGCTTTATGGTCATTTTAGGTAAAAATGAACGAACGAAGTTTGAGTCTGATAAAGATAGCTATTCTCAAATTATACAAAAAATATATGATGAAACCAAAACTTATCATGATGGAAAATGGCTGATGTTTGAACCTAGGGACTCTTCCATGTTCGATGATTTTATGAAACTATTGGAAATTAAAAGAAAACCAAACAGAAAATAAAACTTTACATTTACCAAAACAAGTAGCCTAAAACTGCTTGTTTTTATTTGTCAAGGAAAGAAAAAATGCTATTGCTAAACGCAAAAGAATACAAATCAAGCCATGGGAAGCTAACCTACTCTACCATTCTGTTTTTGCAATCTTTGGTTTCACTGGACTTCTGGTGATAGCTCTCTTCCACCTTCACTCCCTTTGAACTTAAATCCAAAGGACAGGGACGGATGATTCAGGTCAGTATTCCTGCAAAAGCTGGAGACAAGCAGTTTGACTACAATGCAGAAGTGGAGCTGGTAAATCCAGTAGCTGATACAGTCGCAACAGCAACTTTCCGAGGTGCTGATGTGGATTGGTATATCAAGGCAGATGATATTGTTTTGAAGAAGTTACAGAACATGGATAAGTTTCAGTCAAAAAATTAATTTGATTTTTTATTGTAATTTGAAATTATACAAGTAAAATGAAGTTCATAGATAGATTGAACAGGAGGCACTCTAGCATGTCTAAACCGATTACTACTCTTTTTCTATTGACTTCTGTTGATGGAAAAATCACTTCGGGGTCAAGTGATGAACTTGATTTCGATAAAGACTTCCCTACTATTGAGGGAGTAAAAGAAGGATTACAGCAGTATTATGACATAGAAAAAACGACAGATTTATGGTCGTTATGTTCGGGGAGAGTTCAAGCAAAGCTTGGAGTTAATTCGGCACCATTTCCTGAGAAAGGAGTTGTTAGTTTTGTTTTGATTGACAATTATCATTTAACAAAACATGGTATTCAATACTTTTCAAAGCTATCTAAAAATTTTGTTTTAATCACAAAAAATAAAAACCACCCTGCTTTTACTGTGGAAGAAAATAATCTAAACATTATTTTACAAGAAAAATTAAATCTTACTGAGGCACTTTCCATATTAAAAGAAGAATTCAAATGTGAAAGACTAACAATTCAAACTGGAGGAACTTTAAATGCACTACTATTACGTGAAGATTTAATTGACTACGTTGATATTGTAGTTGCACCTATTCTTGTTGGTGGAAAAGACACTTCTTCATTAATTGATGGAGAATCAATTACATCCCAGCAACAACTCAATGATATAAAGCCATTAGCTCTTAATTCAGTAAGTGAATTAGAAAACTCCTATATCCGTCTTCATTATAAAGTGTTAAATGAAAGATGAGAATAATTTATGTCTAATCAATGTACTTTCCAAAACTAAGCAAGCAAACAAGCTACTGCTTAGTTTTTTTACCAAGAAAGGAGAAATTGCTATTTTCAAACACAAAGGAAAACGAATCAAGCCAAGTGACACCAACCTGCTCTACCACATTAGTTTAGGAGTTTTTGGGGTTGCTGTACTTCTGGTGATGGCTCTCTTCCACCTTCACTTCCTTATGAGGACAGATTGGAAGACCATTACAGTTGAGGAAATTCTCTCACAATTTCATACACCATACTTTTTAGGTAGTGTTCTCACTGTCTTTTTTGTTTGCTTACTTGGTATGGCAACCCCTTTTTTGACAAAATTTATAAGGTGTCATTCCTTTTATCATGTTATCCGATTGCCCTTGACAGCGAGCCTCCCCGTCTGTGAGCTTTCACGATCAGCTTCCCAGCTTTAAAAAGTCAGGATCGTTTCCGTAACGGTATCACAGACGGGCTCACTATCAAGGGACAGCTTCGCCAATCTCTGCGTTCGTATACTGACAGGTGTTTGATAGCCAAGTGCCCCATGCAGCCGCCAGTGATTCCACCAATTGACATAATCAAATAACCCTAACTTTAAACTTTCAGGCGTTTCAAACTGATTGGGATACACAAATGCCATCTTGAATGATTTGTATGTTGATTCTGCTACCGCATTATCATACGGACAGCCTTTTTGACTAAGAGAGTGGGCAATACCAAACGTTTCCAGCACCTCCGAGATTAGTGCGTTATCGAATTCCTTGCCACGGTCTGTATGAAAGATGGACACCCTTGCCAAAGAGCCTTGAATAGACTGCAGTGCACATTTGACAAGTTCGGCATCTTTACGCGGACCATAGCTGCTGCCAATGATTTCACGGTTGAACAAATCCGTCACAAAACAGACATAATACCATGCTTGTCCCACTCGGACATACGTCAGATCCGTCACGATTTTTTCCAAAGGAAGATCGGATTTAAACTCTCGTTTCAACAGATTTGGCAAAGTTGTGTCATTGACAGGCGATTTATGCGGCTTAAACTGTGCTTTCGTATAATTGGAAACTAGTTGTCGTTGACTCATGATACGGCGGACTTTCCGGCGACTCACGCAGATGCCTTGTTGGGCCAGGTCTGCTTTGATTTTTCGTGCACCGTAATTATAACGACTTTGCTGAAAACTTGTTTCAACGGCTTCCTCCAAGTCACTTTCAGGATGCACTGGCTTAGCTTTGTAGTAATAGGTTTGCCGGGAAATGCCCAGCGCTCGACACATGGCTGATATGGCGTACTTGTGCTTGTTTTGAGAGATTACTTGTCTTTTCGTCCGAATATCAGCGCCGCTTGCTTTAAAATATCATTTTCCATTTGCAGTTTCAGATTTTCTTTTCTTAGTTTGATTAGTTCTTCCTCTTTGGGTGAGCGGTTGTCTTTTTCGCTGAATGACCCGCTAGTATCGGCTTGTCTGACCCAACGATCAAACGAAGAGCCGGTCAAATCATACTCTCGAATGATTTCCGATCGTGGCTTTCCTGACCGATACAGGTCCACCATTTGCTGTTTAAATTCCTTGGTAAATGTCCGTCTAGGTCTACGTTCTGACATGATGATTCCTCCAGTGTGTTTTATTATAATTTACACACCTTATTTTTATTGTCTAGTCCAGTGTAGCCTGTCCAGAATTTCTCTATTTCAGACTAAAAATGACTTAAAGATTAATCTCTAAAAATAGTTGGTTGTATCGATTAAATGACACGATGAGTAATGTTAATCATTGCTATTGGCTAAGTATTCAAATAAATTAGGAGATTGATTATATTTTTTACTTGCGACTTGATCTTTTGCTAATATTATTTGTTCCAGGTCAATATCATTTATAGTGGCTATTGCTACAGCATAATGAATAACATCTGCAAGTTCATCAGCTAAAGAACTTAAGCCATCATCTTTTTTTCTTCCATCATTTTTATTGATTGCTTCTGCAACTTCACCAACTTCTTCAACCAATTTCATGAATAATGAATTAGTAAATTCTTTTTTATTGTATTTCGTTCTTGTATAAGATTGCAATTGACGAATTGTAAATGTTAGCATATCTATCTCCCTTATAATGTTATTAAATCATTCATTTACTGGCTCGTGATAAATTACTTCTTTCCCTGCTTTCAATGCATATTCAATTTCACTTCTTGTGCTATTTCCAATATAACCATCAATATTGACAACATAAATAGCATCACTTATGTCGATTTTCTTTTTATGAATTTTATCTAGAATATCCAAGTCAATTTGTTCGAATTCAGTATCATCCCTATCTATACTATAAACGCATTGAAGGACTGCATATCTTTTTTTTAATTCTAAATCAAAAGATATTTTTATCATCTCTTTAGCAAACTTCATACTCCCACAAATTGTAACAATCTTTGTCTTCACAAATATCTCCTTCCATTAATACTTTAAAATAATTTTTGTATCATGATATTTTTATCATACCATTTTTCTAAATTCACGTGATAATAATATTGGAAATTTTGTAATAGAGAGCTATTCACTCTTTATTAATTGACTTATTCGATCTAGAAAATCATATTCCTTTGGCACAAGTGGCGTATAAAACTCACTAATCACGCTTGTGCCGACATCTACATAACCCCGTCCTTTGATTGGCTTCAAGAAAAAATCTTTATTCGTCTCACCAAACATCATACCATAGCCTAGCTCACTCATTCTGCCAAGAGCGACTCGGAAGTTGAATTGATCACGAATGTCATCACCTAAATACTTCGCATCAGGCCTTTGACACGCCAAGATTAAGAAAAAGCCCATTTGTCTTCCCAACATGACGATTTGTTTCAGCTTACTCATCACCTCAGCAGACTCTCGACCAATCATGTCCATAAAGGCAACATACTCATCAAAAATTAAAAAATGGGCTGTTAATCCTAGATAAGCATAGTTTTCTCCTGTTTGATAATCTGGCATTAATTTCATTTCCTCTGTCCGCCTTATCATCTGATCATAAAAATCGTTCAGACATGCCAGCATTTCTTCCTTTTTGTAGTAAACTCTTGGTAAAACTATTCCTAAGTCAGCCAAGTCAGAATTTTTAGGATCAAGGATAGACAACTCTGCATTGGTCTTTAACAATGCTTCGATTAGTGTTAATAAAAAGTAGCTTTTGCCTCCGCCAGTCCCACCTACCAACAACATATGAGGAAGTTTGTCATACTCCCAATAGACATTTTTCATTAATTTTAACTTGCCGTTTTCAGCTTTCACCTCATCAACTGAAATGCGGTTGCCAATTGTGTCATACAATAACGTATATACCACATAGGAATCTCTCAACTCCTTATCAACCAATTCGCAAAACAAACCAGATTCCAGCTTTTTTTCCAGATGGAGCAGCGACTCCTGATATTTTCCTAAAGTGATTTCTACTGTAATAACAATCAACCCTTGCTTGCGTTGATAATATATTCTAGGAAAATAAGTAATTTTTTCTTTTGATTTTCCAGATGACCAATCTTTAAAAAAACTGTCTGACTGGATATTCTCTGCCTCATACCAACGGTTTTCCAGCATCATCCTGGCTAATTTTTGTCGATGATTAAGTGATCTAAAATGACTCTTCCCGTAGCGAAGATAAATCAATACCAAAAAAAGACACACAAAAAGAGCAATGATAACACTGCTCTTAAAATAGTTTGTTTTAAAATATTCGGTTAAATTTGATAAATTAAGTTGCTGCCAATCAGTAGAAACGATAGCGGGAGAATGTAAGAGAGAAAAAGTGATTAAAAATAAAATGCTCAGTGATACAAAGGCTGATTGATAGATAAGGTGTTTGTCACTTGGTCTGATTCGTTTGCCATTTTTACTGATTAAAATCATCCCCTTATTTTTTTAACTGCCAACTTTCTCCTTTGTCATGAGTTTCAAATAAAATACCTTTATCATCCTCTGAACTAGGTGTAACTTTTATAGTTAGAATCTGATCTTGATAATAAGGCATGGAAAGATATTGATAGTCCTCTAGCGAGAGCCCGTATTCTTCAGCCTCTTTGGGCAGAGTCTCGACTGTCTCCATGGGCAGTAAGACTTCTGAAAAAGTAGCTCCTCCATCTTTTGTCACAAATATTTTAGAGCGGCTTCCAGAAGCACCAGAAATACCGATATAACCATAGGTCTCATCGAAAAATTCAACACCATGAGCAACTCCTCCCTCACCAGAAAAAGGATCTTCATTTTTCAGTGCCCAAGTGGCTCCCCCGTCATTGGTACTATTTAATTGATAATATCTCGTCCCTAAAGCTGCATTTACTACTTCAAGCTGCCAGCCAAAATTATCATTATCTTCTAAGAAAAAACTAACCGATCCGGTTCCATGATCTTCTACCCATCCTGAAGCTTCTTTAGCTATCTCTGCTTGTTCAGTTTTGTTCTGTTTCTCCACAACTTCTTGAGGTACGTATTCAGGTTCTGTGATAAATCTAATAGGATTTATTTCATCTTGATTTGGAACATATAAAGAAACTTCATAGCCCTTAATCATTCCTCCGCCAAATAACTGATTTATTGGCAACGAATCCTCAACTGTTTTCTCTTTTGAAACTAAAACTAAATTTTGCGGGGAGTCAAAACTTCTTCTACCAGCATAGGAAATCGCAAATAGTTCCGTTCCCATTTTTTCAGACCATTCAGAGACATTATTTCGAAGATTAACTCTTTCTAAAATCTCCAACATTGGTTCAAAAATTTTATCATCATCATAATCCAGACCCGTTCCATCGCCTAGATAAACAACTATATGCTCCTTATCTTTAATCTCATCATAGCTAATCAGGTAACTTTTGAGTTCTCCCTTACTGTTACTCCCATACAAAAGCGCATCTATTCTTTTTATTTGACCTTTTTTATCAAATTGAAGAGCAAATTCATCTTCAATGTATAACTTTTCAGGCAACTCTATCTTTGTTTCTAAATCTTCTAAGACACCCTTCACTCCATCCGTAAACAGATTAAGATGCATTATTTCAATTTCCTTTTTTCGGAAAAAATCATCTACTTTCCACGATAAAGCGCCATTATAAGGTATAGCAGAATAGGCAATCTTTCCACCAAAAAAGAGTGTAATTGAAAGAAAAGCGATAATCTTGAACAATGAAAAAGAGCGCGTTGACATTTTTTTAGCTGTTTTTTTCAAAAGTTTCTTTTTCAAGAAAACATAATAAACAGAAGTCACTATACAGATCGTTCCAGAGATAACTAATTTGATTAGATAGTGAGATAAGTTACCATACTGACACAACGCAGATAACTGATACATCAAAAAGAAGTAGACAACCAAAACCACCAAAAATAAGCCATTCTTGAGTCTGTTCAATCTTGTAATCTCTTGACTTTCATTCATCTCTTTTTACTCCTTCTTTAAATACAGTCAACAATTTTATGCCAACATCATTCATCATATTAATTTTCCAAGAAATCAGTTATGACTTTGGCAGATTCTTCTGCTCTTGTGAGAATAGCCGGATGACCGCCTGTTTGAAACAGATGAATTTTCCCATTCGATACCAGCTGATTCATCTCTTCATATTCTTGTCGGATATTATTACGACACATCTCATCTTCCAAGCTACCTAAAATTAGAATAGGTTTTTCTAGCGATTCCAATGATTTCGGAAAAAGATCTAGTTTCTTTTCAGCACATTCCACTAAGGCTTGTGTATCCATATCCACCACTGTTTCCCAATCATCTCCTTGGCACCACTTATAAAACTGGCTTGCCATCGCATCCTTCTTAGCAAATTCTCTTTCCCGCAAAAGATTTTCTGCAAAATCATCCGCTAATGTTCTCCCATCAAAACTATCAGCAACCACTTTCCTCACAAGATCTGGGCGCTCTAAAGCAGTATTGATTGCCACGTATGCTCCACCACTTGTGCCGACTAAATTAACTGGACCATAGTTCTGTTGTTCCAAAAATACGATGATCTGTTGAGCCTGCCAAAACCATAGATCTGGCGGAAATTTCTCCACTCTATCTGATTTTCCGTTACCAAGAAAATCAATTAAAATGACTTTAAAATTCTCCTGATACAAAGGTAAAATCATTTCGAACATTTTGGAAGAAGCTGTATTTCCATGTAGAAGAACTAAAGGTTCTCCTTTTCCTATTTCTTCATAGAAAATCTTGTAAGATTGATAGTTAAAAAATGACATTTTTTTGCCTCCTAATTTTATTATATTAGCAAGGCACGATCACTCATTTAAGTACACCTTGCTTTTTAGAATCCGTTTTGAATCCACATGAGCAAAACCTCCTTGAACATATTTCTAGTTCCCATTATACCTTAATACCTCAGCTAAAATAAGCCGTCATTTTTTGTACATGAAACAAGTTTTTGCATTACTTCCTTACGACACTTGCTTTTCTTTGCCGATTCCCTGTTTATTTTCGGTTACTAATAAAATATCATCCGCCTTAATATACCAGCTGACATCCGCACCTCTAAACGTCGCATTGGCCACAGTATCTACGACTGGATTGACCAGTTTCACTTTATCATTATAGTTAAAAGCTTTGGGCTGAACCTCTGCCGGCAATGTCACCTGAATCATCCGCTGCTGGGCGCTTGATTTCAAATCATAGGTCCTGCCCTTGATTTGTGTCGTCACATTCCCCTGTTCATCCGTCGTAAAAGACTCTCGCCGCATTTCTGAAAACAGCAATGTCCCAAATGTTTCCTTCTCATCTACCACAATACCTTCTGCTAATCTCATATTCTTTCTGTCCTTTCTATTATTATTTATTTGCTAAAATCAAATCGTCCGCATGACACACATAATTAACAAATCCCCGGTTGCCGATTTTATAGCCTTCTGCTGTAATCTTCGGATGGATTAATTTGACTGGCGCCATATAAGGAATATTTTTCTCCCCTACATGTGCCGGCAAAATGATTTCTAAATCATCTGCCCGCTGAATATCTGAGTAGACTTTATAGCCGCGAGAAATAATTTCTGTCTGACCATTGATCCTCTGCGTAGTAATTTTTCCTTCTCCTGCAAATTCCAATCGTCCAAATGTTTTTTCCACATCTGGAATAACATGTTTTAATTCCATTTTCAATCCTCGCTCTTCTTTAAATGAATATACTTCTTTTGCATGATCTGATAGTGATAACTAGCGACTGTAATCGTAGGTGAGCGAATTTTTTGCTCAATCTCCGTCACAACAAATCGTTGCAATTTATACTTTCCAGCCAATGTCACATCTGGAGAAAAGAATACCAGTAACTGATCATCGTTTGCTAACAACGGCTGATTTTCTCCACAAACACGATTAGTGATGACTCTGATTTCCTGATGTCGAAGAATCGCCTCCCGTAGTAAATGATTCAAATGAGACTCTATCGATAGAATCGGTTTTAACCACCGCCTTAATTCATTAACAAGCAACACATGGTCAGAGATCTTCAGTTGAAATTCTTTTAATATTTCTTTCACCTTCTTAACTTTTGTTGCTAATCATTATTTCTTTTTCTTCTTAACGTAATACCCAACACCTGTTGCAACACTGACCATGAGAATACCCACCCATAAAAGAGCCGAGTTCTTTTCACCTGTTTGCGGCAGCACTTCCTTCTTATTCAGTATCTTTTTATTGGTCATCTGACACTTCACTACTTCACCCTCTTTCGATATTTCAAACGGCATCAGCGTTTCATCCAACTCATAACCTGCTGGAGCAGAAAATTCTTGGAAGTAGTACTTTCCAGCTGGTAATTTCTCAAAACGAAAAATACCTTTTTCATCTGTTTGGCCTTCAACGACAATTTTTTCTGAAGCATCCATAATCCGAATCCCTGTATTCGGCAATGGTTCACCTGTGGATACATCTGTTTTGGTTAGTTCCGCCGTCCCTTTAATCAAATGATTTTTTACTTCAAATAGAATCAAAGGCTCAGTTTCTTCTGGCTCTTTCACTTCTGTTTTATCAAAGTCTTCATCTTTAGTTGATTCTCCCTCAATAGTTGTGCCAATCAATTTTCCTTGTTCGTCAAAAGCTTCGATACCTTCTAACGTAGATACAATCTGATATTTTTCTGATGAAAGAATGTAGTCTGTTGAGGATGGTTTCTTTTCTTTCAAATAAAATATGCCTACTGGTATCTGCTTAAATTCAGCAATTGAATCTTCAACCACAGTAACGGTCTGTATCACTTCACCATCAGCGGTTTCCAGCGTGAAAACAGCTCCTTTACCATTACTATCCCACTCAAATTCATATCCCTGTTTCTCTACCAACTCTGCCTTCTCATTGATTTTCTTTATAGCAAAATCATTAAAGTGAAGTTTATTCAGAATCGGCGCCGGTTCTTTATTGCCTTCTTGAGCATCCTCGTTCCCGTATATATCGATCACGACCTCTGGTTCATGATTACTAGCAGCAAACTCAAATTCATAATGTATCTCGTCTATCTGATGACTATCACTGGCTGCCAGCTCTTTAACATAATAGTGTCCTTCCGGTAACTGCATTTCCGGGAAAAATAAAGAGCCTTCCTGAATCGTTCCAAATTCAAGTAAGGCATCTTTAGGTACCGTATTTTTTTGTGAGAGTTTAAATTCTTGATTCGTGAATAAGCCGAATATCTGCCCTTCACCTGGGATAGTTTCAATTATTGGCTGATTATCTTGCCACTCACTGATCCGTTCTTCATTTTTATAAACATTAATTTTTAATTGTTGAAAGTCATTGGTGACTTCAACTGATTGAGACACCAGCTCTACTTCTTGACCTTCGTAAGTAAATTCAAACGGAATCGGTTCTCTGGTTGGTATAAAACCGGCTGGTGTTTCTTTTTCAATTGCTTCATATTTCCCTAGATATAAACGGGGCATCTCCATCAATTCTCCCGACTCGTCGGTTTTGACAGTCGCCACTGTCTCTCCCTTTTTAGCATGAATATGATCCCCCACTTTGATATCCTCCACTGTTTGAATATCAAATACGACATTCGCTAACGGTTGATAATCAAATTGGATATCGTGTTTCACTCCGTATGATGTATTCTCAGTTTTGACAGACGTCGCTTTTTGACCCGTTTTCTTTAATTGCAGGATACCTTGTTGGGCTTTGTTATCAAAAATCACTTCAATGGTTTTGTTAGGTTCCACTATAATTTCTTTACGTTCACCCTTGTTAACATAGCCGTTGCTTGCTGTGACTTCGGTGATAATCACTTTAGTGCCAGCCTTCAAGTCTGAAATAGTTGCATAGCCATGCTCATCGGTCGTGATTTCTTTGGTCTGTCCGTCATACTCGACTTTCATTTTGGTATTAGGCACAGGCTTGCCAGTATCTTCATCTACCTTCTTAATCTTCACATCGCCATTTAGATTCACTCTGATGTTCAGCAACATCTCTCCAGCATTGGCTAATTTAAACGTCGCAACCTTTTGTTCGCCTGCCTTATAGTAAACAAAGCTTTGACCGACATGTTCTCCCGCTGCAATACCGTAGCGGACTTCTCCCTTTTCTTTGGATTCTTTTGTAGCAGTCAATTTTAATGAATTCCCGTTTTTTTCTAATTTCAAATTAGCCGAGTTGCTGATCAGCTGCCCGTAATTTGATAGAACATTCGCAGTGTCAGTTAATGTTAGAGTATCTCCCACATTTAACTCCACCGTTTGATCATGAAAACTCGGCTTAGCATTATGTTTTGCAACTTTAGCTAAAATCTCACTTTTTCTTGTGGCATAGTTTGGCAGATTAGTCGTTAACAGCTTATCCCCCATTTCTTCCCAGATAATATTCTGGGTGATACCATAATTAACTGCATTCGGAGCCAATTGATACCCATAATAAGCAATCAGCGATAATCGGTCTTTTTCTTTGATGGTTAATTCTGACGGCGTAAAAACTGATCCGCCATTCAAATTGACCCCATGTTCAATACAAAAAGCAGTACTGCCTTCTGCTTTTTTCATGTAGACCCCATCATCCGTCCAGTGAACTCCACTGTAAGCGCCTGATAAAACAGTACCTACAAACCAAATAGCCTGACCTTTATACTAGAGTCAGACTATTTACTGTTTATCAAAAGTATATGTTGCCCGGCAAAGTTGTTGAACTTCCTCTGCCCAAGG
>NZ_NGKC01000017.1 GCF_003987655.1 Vagococcus acidifermentans
ATTTGCTGTTTAAATTCCTTGGTAAATGTCCGTCTCGGTCTACGTTCTGACATGTTGATTCCTCCAGTGTGTTTTATTATAGTTTACACACCTTATTTTTATTGTCTAGTCCAGTGTAGCCTGTCCATTACGTTTAAATATGTTGGGTAACTGCATAATAATTATGACTTCAATCATCGTGATGATTAAAAGAGACCAATGTATATAAAGTAATCCTATCAGGGCTAAAGATAAATTAATTGAATTAGAAAGCAACTCGTAAAACTTTGAAAACCCTTGATCTTCAATTTGGCTAATATCGTTGCTTAACCAAGATGTATAGTATCCTTCATTCTTCTTTTTAAAATCTGTAGCAGACAGACGACTCATTCTATCAGTTATCTGAATACGTAAATATTTCGCCATTTTTTGAGTTGTTTTTCTGGATTGAATAATGTGAAAATAGGTAAAAATCAAAAAAATAGAGAATACAACAACTAATTTAAGAATACTCGATAAGAATAATCCGAAATCAAACTTAATCAAAGCATTGAAAATTGTTGCGTTAACAAAACTTGCAAGTGTTGTACTTACCCCTGCCCCCATCATTAATAGAAACACGACTAAATTTTCTTTCCAGAATTTTTTTATTATATTTTTCATTTTTTCGCTCCTTAGTATGTTTATCTTTTTATATTTAGTATATAGTAATTAAAGATGAGTCGTCTAAATATGTCGTATAAGACAAATGAAAGGAGACATGGATTGAATGGATATAGGCAATACACTAAAAAAAATACGCATTGAGCGAGGGTTATCACAAAAAGAAATGTGTCATGATATCGTCACAACTTCTTACTATTCAAAGGTTGAACGTGGTATCCATCAAATCAGCGCAGATAATCTATTGATCATACTTCAAAAAAACAATATTTCTGTAACTGATTTTTTTGAATTAGTTAACCTGAATGATGTGTATAAAAACTCATTAAACACTGCTATTTCCAATGAAATAGAACAGGCTTATTATCAACTAGATGTGAGTCATTTAAAAAGAATAGAAGAAAATCTGAATAATATTTTTCAAAAAAACGATTACAATTATATATTTTATACTAATTTAATCAAACTTACTTTGTTTAATATAAACCAAGACAAAAACTTATTAACCGAAGAAAACAAACAATTTTTTAAACAAAAAATTTTTGATATGAATAACTGGGATTCCTTCAGATTAAGTCTATATAATAATATGATTGATTTTTATGATTTAGAAAGTAATCTTACTCTTATTAATTCGATTACTTCCAAACCCAATCTAATAGAAATTGAGCCTTTACTCGTAGAAACGATTTTAATAAATTTTATAGGTTATTGTATTGAAAACAATTGCGACTCTTATGCGGCAGCATTTTTTTCCATTATCGAAAACATGCCAACAACACCAAATAACTTTTTTAATAAAAATATGTTTACATTTTTTAAAAATCTAGTTTTTTATAGAGAAATTCCCGACAATTCATTTTTAGAAAAAATCAACCAAGCTGTTAACGTATTCAATTTTTTAGATATGACTGAATATGGAACGAAATTGCATCAATTTTATCAAAAAAACAAGAAATTTTAAGAATAGAGATTTATTCTTAAAATTTCTTGTTTTAGTCTCATAATCCCTAATTTTTGCTGAGTAGCTGAAGCATTAGATTAGGGCTTGATGATTACAATAATCCAGCCTCTAGATTTTGATAATTATATTTCCTCCTCTCTGTCAACTTATACGTTTATTATTATACTTTCCTTAAAACAAGAATAATCAAAATGCCGTAATCGACATTTTTTAGAAATCCCAAGAAAGGAACTGCCTAGGTTTGCTGACAGGAAAACATAATCGTCAAAAATAATTCGCATAAAAGGCAAACAAATTTACGAAAGCGAATTCAAAATAAGAGAACGATTAAAAAATCCGAACGATTATTTGTGTTGTGTGATAAACATACGAATTTTTGTTGACTAAGCGTTTTTCGCTTGTTAGAATAATGGTAATTAATAGTCATACATTTTTGTACTTTATAAGGAGGATATTCGGATTTGAATGAGTTGAAACTGCTTTATGAAGGTAAGGCCAAGCGCATCTATGAAACAGCGGACGAACACGTTCTGCTGGTGCAGTACATGGACCAGATCACTGCTCTGGATGGATTAAAGAAAGAACAGATGGCTTCCAAAGGGGCACTGAACAATCAGATTACCAGCCTGATTTTTGAGATATTGTCTGATTACAATGTGCCGAATCACTTCATTAAAAAAACATCAGAAACCGAACAATTGGTCAAACGACTGCACATGTTGCCGCTGGAAGTAGTTGTGAGAAATGTTGCTGCCGGAAGTTTTTCAAAGAGATTAGGTGTTGCAGAAGGCACGCCGCTAGTCAGACCGATTATTGAATTTTATTACAAAAATGATGCACTCCATGATCCGATTATCAATGATGACCATGTCGTATTTCTTGATATTGCAACTGATGAAGAAATCATTAAAATCAAACGCCGGGCATTTGAAGTGAATGAGGCGCTGATTCGTATCTTTGAATCCATCGGCATCCGTCTAGTGGACTTTAAAATCGAGTTTGGCAAAGATGAAGACGGTCAGATTCTGCTCGGAGACGAGGTCACACCAGATACTTGCCGTTTATGGGACATGGACACGAATGAACGATTAGACAAAGATTTGTACCGCCGTGACTTAGGGGATGTCATTCCTGTTTACAAAGAAGTTTTAAGACGCCTGACACATATCAATTAACTCAAAAGGAGAATAAAAATGTATTTAGCAAAAGTTTACGTCATGTATAAAGAATCTGTTCTGGACCCTCAAGGTGAAGCGGTCAAAAAAGCTATTCACAAGCTTGATTATGAAGAAGTCGCCGATGTGAGGATGGGAAAATATTTCGAGCTGAAGATTGCCAAGTCGGACAGAGACGTTTCTGACGTGGTGGAAGACATTTGTAATAAACTGCTGTCGAATGTGAACATGGAAAGCTATCGTTATGAAATTATGGAGGAAGAATAAGAATGAAACTTGCTGTCATCGTATTTCCCGGCTCGAACTGCGACCATGACTTGTTGTGGGCGGCAAAAAACATCGCCAACATAGATGCAGAGTTTGTTTCCCACAATGAAACAAGTTTGGACGGTTTCGACGGTGTTCTGCTGCCTGGCGGATTTTCTTATGGTGATTATTTGAGATGCGGAGCGATTGCTCGTTTCTCAAATATTATGGATGAAGTTGTTCGTTTTGCAGAAGAAGGCAAACTGGTCTTTGGCACGTGCAACGGGTTTCAAATTTTGACAGAAGCCGGACTTTTGCCGGGCGTCTTGCTGAAAAACAAGAGTCTGTCTTTTATCTGCAAGACCACACCGTTAAAAGTAGTCAACAACACGACCATTTTTACAAATGCTTATGAAGAAAACGAGCTGATTCACCTGCCGATTGCGCACGGCGAGGGCAATTACTATTGCGATGAGGAGACACTTCAGGAGCTGAAAGACAATAATCAAATCGTGTTTACTTATGCAGACAATCCGAATGGCAGTCTGGCGGACATCGCCGGCATCACGAACAAAGCGGGGAATGTGCTGGGCATGATGCCGCATCCTGAGCGGGCGGTTGAGGAGCTGCTGGGGTCTGAAGATGGTCTGAAATTTTTCACGTCCATAATCAATCATTTTAAAGAGGTGGCAAACTAATGACGACATTTGAACCAACTCCGCAGGAAATCAAAGAACAGAAAATTTACCGTCAGTGGGGTATGACAGATGAAGAATACCGGATGGTTGAGGAGGATATTCTAGGCAGAATGCCGAACTACACAGAAGCGGGTCTCTTTTCCGTGATGTGGAGCGAGCACTGCTCTTATAAAAGTTCGAAAAAAGTTTTGAAAAAGTTTCCGACAAGTGGTCCGCAAGTGCTGCAGGGGCCGGGCGAAGGAGCAGGGATTGTTGATATTGGCGATGGTCAAGCTGTAGTGTTCAAGGCGGAAAGCCACAACCACCCGTCTGCAGTCGAACCTTATGAAGGGGCGGCTACGGGCGTGGGCGGTATTATCCGCGATATTTTCAGTATGGGGGCAAAACCGATTGCCCTGCTGGATTCGTTGCGTTTTGGCGAATTGACAAATAACCGGACGAAGTTTTTGCTTGACCAAGTAGTTGCCGGCATCGGCGGCTACGGCAACTGTATCGGTATCCCGACTGTTGGCGGCGAGATTGCATTTGATGCGTGCTACGAGGGCAATCCGCTGGTCAATGCGATGTGTGTCGGACTGATTAATCATGAAGACATTCAAAAAGGACAGGCTAAAGGGGTCGGCAACTCGATTATGTATGTCGGCGCCAAAACCGGTCGTGACGGCATCCACGGTGCGACCTTCGCTTCTGAGGAATTCTCCGAAGGCGAAGAGCAGCAACGTTCAGCTGTTCAAGTGGGCGATCCGTTCATGGAAAAGCTGCTGATGGATGCGTGTCTGGAACTGATTTTAAATCACAGCGATATTTTAGTTGGTATTCAGGACATGGGGGCTGCCGGTTTGGCATCATCCAGTTCTGAGATGGCTTCAAAAGCCGGTGCCGGTCTGCGCCTGAATTTAGACGATGTCCCGCAGCGGGAATCAGGCATGACGGCGTATGAAATGATGCTGTCCGAATCTCAGGAGCGTATGCTTCTATGTGTACTGAAAGGCCATGAACAGGAAGTCAAAGAGCTGTTCTCCGCCTATGATCTGGATGCGGTGGTTATCGGGGAAGTGACTGATGACGGCTACTACCATTTGTTCCACAATGGCGAAGAGGTTGCTCATATCCCGGTGGATGCTCTGGCTGAAGATGCACCGGTTTATGACCTGCCGTACCAAGAACCTGCCCGTTATCAGCAGTTTCAGCAGATGGCAGACTTTAAACCAGTCATTACAGACGGTAACGCCACACTGTTGTCCTTATTGAAACAACCGACGATTGCATCGAAAAAATCTATTTACGAAACGTATGATTCACAAGTAGGTACCAATACGGTTGTGACACCGGGAAGCGATGCGGCAGTGGTGCGCATCAAAGGGACGGAAAAAGCACTGGCGATGACGACCGACTGTAATGCACGTTATGTGTATTTGGACCCGGAAATCGGCGGCAAAATCGCTGTAGCGGAAGCTGCGCGCAATATTGTCGCAAGCGGGGGACGCCCGCTGGCCATCACTGATTGTTTGAACTATGGTTCGCCGGATAAACCTGAAGTTTACTGGGAACTGTGGTATTCTGCCGACGGTATCAGCGAAGCTTGCCGCGTACTGAATACACCGGTTATTTCTGGTAATGTGTCTCTTTACAACGAGATAGACAACACAGCTATTTATCCGACCCCGATGATCGGGATGGTCGGACTGGTAGATGATTTAGCCGATATCACAACACAGGCGTTCAAACAGGCAGGCGATGCCATTTATGTCATTGGCGGCACTCAGGCTGATTTCAACGGATCGGAGCTCCAAAAAATGCTGACTGGCAAAATTGAGGGCAAACTGATGCCGTTGGATTTGACTGTTGAAAAAGCGGTTCAGGATTTTGTCTTGACAGCCATTAAAAAAGGCTACATTGCCAGTGCCCATGACGTGTCGGAAGGCGGCTTGGGAGTGGCTCTGGCAGAGTCGGCATTTGAGAAAGAGCTGGGCATTGATGTGACTGTCGATATGGAGACCGCGCTGTTGTTTTCAGAAACACAATCACGTTTCGTCGTATCCGTTTCGCCGGATAAGCAGGCGGCATTTGATGCGATTGCGCCTGATTTTGTCAAGCAGCTTGGGACAGTAACGTCGTCTGGTTTATTATCCATCACAACCGGCGACGGACAGATTGAATTGTCGACCTCAGAAGCGAAGAAAGTGTGGGAGGAAGCCATACCATGTCTATTGAAATAAAAGGATTACACGAAGAATGTGGTGTGTTTGGCATCTGGAACCATCCTGAAGCGTCAAAAGTCGCTTATTTCGGGCTGCACAGCTTGCAGCACCGGGGCCAAGAAGGCGCCGGTATTGTGTCAAATAATCACGGTGAACTGTATGTTCATCGTGATTTAGGTCTTTTAGCCGAAGTTTTTTCGGCCGATGAAGACTTGGAGAAGTTAAAAGGACACGCTGCCGTCGGTCATGTCCGGTACGGCACATCCGGAGTCAGTAAAATCGACAACATCCAGCCGTTTCTATTCAACTTTTTTGATGGGTCTGTGGCGCTGGCGCACAATGGCAACTTGACGAATGCCAGAAGTTTACGCAATGACCTTGAACGGGGCGGAGCGATTTTTCATTCCAATTCTGATACCGAAGTGTTGATGCATTTAATCAGAAAAAGCAGCCAAGACACATTCAAAGGCAAACTGAAAGAAGCGCTGAATCAGGTGAAAGGCGGTTTTGCCTATCTGTTGCTGACCGAAGAAAGACTGTATGCTGCGCTGGACCCGAATGCGTTCAGACCGCTGTCAATCGGACAGATGAAAAACGGTGCTTATGTAGTCGCCAGCGAGACATGTGCTTTAGAAGTGATTGGCGCCACGCACTTGCGCGACGTTGGTCCCGGCGAGCTGGTAATTATTGATGACAGCGGGTATACAATCGAAACATACACGGATAACACACAGTATGCTATCTGTGCCATGGAGTTCATTTATTTCGCACGGCCGGATTCCAATATCGCCGGTGTGAATGTCCATACCGCACGGAAGCGTTCCGGGAAAAAATTAGCTAAGGAAGCGTTTGTCGATGCCGACATGGTCATCGGTGTGCCGAATTCATCCCTGTCAGCAGCCAGCGGCTATGCCGAGGAAAGCGGCATTCCTTACGAGATGGGACTTGTCAAAAACCAGTACATCGCCAGAACGTTTATCCAGCCGACTCAAGAATTGCGTGAGGAAGGCGTACGGATGAAACTTTCAGCGGTCAGAGGGGTTGTTGAAGGCAAGCGCATCATTATGGTTGACGATTCAATTGTCCGCGGCACGACCAGCCGGCGCATTGTTCAGCTGCTGAAAGAATCCGGGGCAAAAGAAGTGCACGTACGGATTGCGTCGCCGCCGCTGAGATACCCGTGCTTTTATGGTATCGACATCCAAACGAAAAAAGAACTGATTGCGAACAATCATACAGTTGAAGAAATTTGTGGAATGATTGGTGCAGACTCGTTGGAGTTTCTCAGCGAAGAAGGCTTGATTGAAGCGATAGGCTTGAATTTTGACGCGCCGTATACAGGTTTGTGCATGGCTTATTTCAATGGCGACTACCCGACTCCTTTGTATGATTTTGAGGATTGTCTGCTGATAAATAATGAATAAAATAACCTTAAAGAAACAAAATTGTGTCGTATGAAAGGAGAAATAAATGACAAAAAATGCCTATGTTCGAGCGGGTGTTGATGTGGAAGCGGGCTATGAAGTGGTCGCGCGAATTAAAAAACATGTTGATAGGACAAGGAATCTCGGCGTTATGGGAGCTATCGGCGGGTTTGGCGGCTGTTTCGATTTAAGTGCCTATCAGGTGGAAAATCCGGTGCTTGTTTCCGGAACGGACGGTGTAGGTACAAAAGTGCTTTTGGCTATTCAGGCAAATAAACATGATACAATAGGGATAGATTGTGTTGCAATGTGTGTGAATGACATCGTGGTCCAGGGAGCGCGTCCGTTATTTTTCCTTGATTATTTAGCGACAGGCAAAAATGTGCCTGAAAAAATTGAACAAGTCGTTTCCGGTGTCGCTGAAGGCTGTGTGCAGGCGGGAGCCGCATTAATCGGCGGCGAAACAGCTGAAATGCCGGGGATGTATGCTGATACGGATTATGATTTGGCCGGCTTTACAGTGGGAATCGTTGATAAGGAAAAACTGATTGACGGTTCTAAAATCACAGCCGGAGATGTGCTGATAGGCATACCTGCGAGTGGCCTTCATTCCAACGGGTTTTCACTGGTCCGCAAAGTATTTTTCGAGCAAAATGACTTTACTGGCGACAGCCGTTTGCCGGAGCTGGCCGGCAAGCCGTTGATGGAAGAATTATTGACGCCGACTAAAATATATGTGAATGCCTTGCTGCCGCTGTTGGAAAAAAATCTTCTGCACGGGGCGGCGCATATCACAGGCGGCGGTTTTGTGGAAAATATTCCACGTATGCTGCCGGCGGACTGTGCTTGTGAAATCCAGCTTGGCAGCTGGCCTGTACTGCCTGTTTTCGATGCATTGTCAACGTATGGCCAGATTCCTGAGAGGGAAATGTATGAAATTTTCAATATGGGAATCGGCATGGTCTTAGCAGTTTCTGAAACCGATGCTAGAGGGGTGATAGCAGAATTGAACGCTACGGGAGAAGAAGGGTTTGTTATCGGCAGAGTTACCGAAAAAGACACTGAGCCCATCATTTTTAAAGGGGTAGAAAAATGAAGATAGCAGTGTTTGCATCAGGGAACGGCAGCAATTTCGAGGCCATTGCAGAGGCTGTCGAAACCGGCGAGATTCAAGGGGAGATAGTCATGCTTTTTTCTGACCAGCCGGACGCCTATGCGATTGAACGGGCTAAGCGCCGCGATATACCAGTCATCAGCTTCTCGCCGAAATCATGTTCATCGAAAACTGACTATGAGTTGAGAATTCTGCATTTTTTACACGGCTATCAGGTGGAACTGATCGTTCTGGCAGGCTATATGCGGATTATCGGCGAGACGCTGCTGTCATCGTTTCCTAGCCGCATTATTAACATTCACCCGTCGCTTTTGCCGGCGTTTCCCGGGAAAAGCGGCATACAAGACGCTTTTAAAGCGGGAGTAGCGGAATCTGGTGTCACTGTCCATTATGTTGACCAAGGCATCGATACAGGGCCGATTATCGCACAAGTTCGTGTACCGATACACCCTAACGATACGCTGGCGGCGTTTGAGGAACGGATTCATCAGGCGGAGCATCAGCTGTATCCGCGAGTGATTCAAGAAATAATTCAATGCAGAAAGGAAGACCGCAAGTCATGAGGAGAGCTTTAATTAGTGTGTCTGATAAAAATGGTATTGTTGCTTTTGCAAAAGAGCTGGCAAATCAGGGAATCGAGATTATTTCTACTGGAGGGACCAAACGGGCATTGGAAGAGGCCGGTGTTGCGACGGTTGGCATTGAAGAAGTGACCGGTTTTCCGGAAATGCTGGACGGCAGAGTGAAGACACTTCATCCTAAGATTCACGGCGGACTGCTGGCACGGCGGGATTTGGACAGTCATTTGTCGCAGCTGGCGGCGCATGATATTCAACCGATTGATTTTGTCTGTGTCAACCTCTATCCTTTTGCGGAAACCATCAGCAAACCGGATGTCACGCTTGATGAGGCGATTGAGAACATTGATATCGGGGGCCCAAGCATGCTGAGAAGCGCGGCGAAAAATTATGCGGCTGTGACAGTCATCACAGACCCGGCAGACTATGACCGTGTGCTGGCTGAGTTGAAAGCCGGTGGTGAAACGACGCTTGCCACCCGCAAGGAACTGGCAGCGAAAGTATTTGCACACACATCAGCTTATGACGGCTTGATTGCCCGCTATTTGGGCAATCGAGAAACGGTGTTGCGCTATGGGGAAAACCCGCAGCAGCAAGCCAGTTTCATAAGAGATGCGGAGGCACCGGCTTTTTCTATTGCAGCTGCCAAACAGCTGAACGGCAAAGAACTGTCATATAATAATATCCGGGATGCAGATGCCGGATTGCGGATGATTCGCGAATACAGCGAGCCGACAGTGGTTGCAATCAAACACATGAACCCGTGCGGTATCGGGACGGCAGACACGATTTTCGGCGCCTTTCAAAAAGCATTTGATGCAGACCCGGTATCAATTTTCGGGGGAATTGTTATCTTAAACCGGCCGGTGGATTTGGCGACTGCTGAAAAACTGTCAGCTATTTTTCTCGAAATCATTGTTGCGCCGGCTTTTGAACCGGAAGCACTGGCTTTATTATCAAAGAAAAAGAACTTGCGCTTGCTGCAGTTGGATTTTTCTTCCCAGAACCAACACAATGCACGGGAATTTGTTTCCGTATTGGGCGGTTATCTGGAACAAGACATGGATACGACAGCTGACGACCCGGCGGCATGGCAATGTGTGACGGAACGTCAACCGACAGAAGAAGAGATGCGTGCGTTGGCGTTTAACTGGAAAGCCGTCAAGCATGTCAAAAGCAATGCAATAGTGCTTGGAACGGCATCCCAGACATTGGGCATCGGAGCCGGTCAGATGAACCGTATCGGGTCTTTAAAAATTGCTGCGGAGCAGGCAGGTGCACGGACAGCCGACTGTGTGCTGGCAAGCGACGCCTTTTTCCCGATGGATGATTCGGTCGCGTTTGCTGCCGAACACGGCATTCGGGCAATCGTCCAGCCCGGCGGCAGTATCAAAGACCAGGATTCGATTGACATGGCCAACAAGCACGGCATTGCGATGGTCTTTACAGGTGTCCGTCACTTTAAGCACTAATGGGACTGTGCGGGGACAAGGAAAAGCAGGAGGATTGTATGAAAATTTTAGTTATCGGCAGCGGCGGGAGAGAGCATGCGCTGGCGGATGCATTTTCTCAAAGTACGCAAGTTGAACATGTCTATTGTGCACCGGGCAATGCCGGCATGGACAATGCGACAATCACCAGTATCGCAATCGCTGAAACGGCTTTTGAGCAGCTGGCTGATTTTGCGGAACAGCACCAGATTGCATGGACATTTGTTGGTCCGGAACTGCCGCTTTCACTGGGTATCGTTGATTATTTCCAGGAACGGGGCTTAAAAATCTACGGCCCTGACAAAGCAGCGGCCCAGCTGGAAAGTTCCAAAGATTTCGCAAAACAGTTGATGGTGAAATACGGTATACCGACGGCGGCTTACCAGACGTTTGAAAACCTCCCGGACGCATTGGCGTATATCCGGAATCAGCCGTATCCTTTGGTTATCAAGGCAGACGGTCTAGCAGCCGGTAAAGGTGTGTTTATCGTTGCGGATGAACAGGAAGCGGCACATGTTTTGACAGATATTTTAGCAGATAACCGCTTCGGCGCAAGCGGTGCGAAAGTGGTCATCGAAGAATTTCTTGAAGGGGAAGAATTTTCACTGCTTTCATTTGTCAGCGGGACTGATGTCTACCCGATGGTCATTGCCCAGGACCACAAGCGGGCTTATGATGGCGACAAGGGGCCGAACACCGGCGGCATGGGCGCTTATTCGCCGGTCCCCCACATTCCGGACAGTGTGGTAGAAGAGGCTGTCAGGACCATCGTCCAGCCGACAGCTGAAGCTATGACTAGCGAAAATACCCCTTTTAATGGTATTCTATATGCAGGGTTGATTTTGACAGATGTTGGCCCGAAAGTAATTGAGTTTAATGTGAGATTTGGAGACCCAGAAACGCAAGTAGTGCTGCCGCGCTTGAAGAGTGACTTGGCTGCGGTCATTAATGACTTGCTGAATGGAAAAAAACCGCAAATCGACTGGCAACAAAACGGAGTTAGTTTAGGGGTGGTTGTTGCCGCCGAAGGCTATCCGGGAAGTTACAAAAAGGGGATGAGACTTCCGGATTTGTCAAAGGTGGATGGTAAAATTTATTATTCCGGAGTTAGTAGAATCGATGGAAGACTTGTATCAAATGGGGGCAGGGTATTTCTTCTAGAGGTGAACGGAAAGACGTTGCCGGAAGTGCAAGAAAAAGTTTACACTGAGTTGAGTAAAATTAATTTGGAGGGACTTTTCTTCCGAAAGGATATTGGCTTTAGAGGAATTGACTAACGGAGTGTTTAGCCAATGAAACGAAAGATAACGCAGGAAAGGGTATACAACTTTTTAAAGCAAAACATCCAAGAAGAAAAATGGATTTCGGGGATGAAACTTATTGAACAGGATATTGCTGATGAATTGTCTGTCAGCCGGACGCCTGTTAGACAAGCGATGGACCAGCTGGTAGAGGAAGATTATCTGGTTCGTCTTCCGAACCGCGGTGTCTACGTCAGAGGGAAAAAAATGAGCCGGCGCGAATTCGTCGAGCGGATTCAGCTGCTTGAGCTGTTAATGTCCAACTATTTTTTCCAGATTGAGTCGAAAAGCATGATGGTCGAATCTGACGAACTGTATCAGCATTTCGAAAAGATCAAGCGTCTGCTTGCTTTAAGAGACTTTGAAAACTTGAACAAAGAAATTCAACGGTTCATCAGTTGTCTGTTTTCTGAAAATAGGAACCAAATCATTTTAAACTTAATTCTAAGCAACTATGTCAAACTGAGTGCGAGCCGGATATCTGACTTGAAGCCGATTGTTTTCTATGAGCAAGTCGTGCGTTTTTTTGAACGCATGCTGCCGCATTTAGAATCTTATCAATGGGCAATGGTCAGAAAAGAATTGCGGATATTTCTGAACAACCTGGTACTCGAGGTAGTCGACAGACAACTTTAAGCGAGTCGCCAGATTTTCCAAAACGTCATTAATTTAGCACTTGCATTTTTGTTCACTTAAAGGACTGCCAGCTGGATGGAAAGCAGCTGACAGTTCTTTTTGTGTTGCGGCAAAGACCAAAGGATTCTCGGAAACTGAGAAAATAGCTGCTTTTTGGGTGGCAAAGCCGAGTGATTATTGTTACACTAAAAAAAATACGTTTTCCCAAGCTAATTGAATCAGGCAGTCTGGTTGAAAAAAGCAGTCGGGCCGCTTGTGCCAAAAGAGAAGAAAAGAGGGCATCATGGACATAACGATTGAACAATTGAAGAAGCATTACGGAGTATTCGAAGCACTGACTGTTTCTTCGCTGACATTTGAATCAGGCAAAGCATATGGCGTCATTGGACCTAACGGCGCAGGCAAAACAACGCTGTTCAAATGCATGACTAATATCATAGTTGATTACGACGGGCATATTTTTTATGATGGCATATCACCCAAAGAACAGCCTGATGTACTCCTGCAAATAGGCATCGTCCTTGATGACATGTCTGTTTATAAAAATCGCAGCGGCTGGTTTAATATCGCCTATTTTGCCGGGCTAAGAGGCGGGTTCGACCGGGGGAAGGCATTGGATTTGGCGGCAGAACTTGATATTGCTGATGTGCTGAACTCGCCTGTGACTCACTATTCTTACGGCATGACTAAAAAATTGATTTTGCTGATTGCTTTGCTGCATGAGCCGGCAGTATTGATTTTGGATGAACCGTTCAGAGGACTCGATATGGAAACGGTCAGTTGGTTCAAGAATTATTTGCGGCAGTTGAGAGATAACGGCATGAGTTTGATTATTTCCAGCCACGTCAAAAATGATATTGAAGAATTATGCCAAGAAGTTTTTGTCTTGAAAAAAGGCAAAGTGGTCAAGCATCTTGATTTTGCTTCTGTTGAAGGCAAAGAAATTCGAGATATCCGCACGTCGGATTTCAGTCAGTTTCTGTCAATTTTAGACGACGTCAATTTATACTATCAAGAATTAGCAGGCGAAGTGATCCGCGTCAACATCGCTGATGAGCGCTGGGCGCAGGTCAATTCGCAGTTGAGAGAGCGTGACATTGACATCTATGAAATGTCCGTAGTAAACATTCTTGACAACTTACTAAATTAAGCGGGGGATATCATGACAGGAAAATTAATTTTTAAAATGGAAATATTCAAGTATTTGAGAGACAGGAAGTATCTTATCTCTGCCGGGGTCATCGGCTGCCTGAACATCATCGCCTGTGTCTACTTTCTTTTCGCGGCGGACCGTGTGAACGGCTCGGTTAGTGTCTTGGAGGATGTGATGACTTTTATAACATTGATGACAGTAGTTGCCAATCTGGTATTTATGTTTTTATATCCGTTTCATCTGATGGCGATGGATTATAAAAACAATGTGATGGCGCTAATGATTGCTTCGGGGGTGGAAAGAACCAAGCTGTTTTTCTGTAAAATAGGCGCTGCTTTATTGTGGACGATCGCTCTGGTGATTGCGATGAATCTGGTGCCGTTGCTGCTGATTTTTACTGAGGTAGGTCTGGTGGCGGTCAGCGATTTTTTTGGCAATTTCAGCAACATGTTGATCATGGCGGATTTGTCTTTGTGGGAAATGCTGCTGTTTTATTTCGTCGGTTATCTCAATACATTGGTGATGATTTCGACAGCGACGATTATCACGAAAGGAAGCAACATGACTTTTTTTCTATTCTTAGGTTTTCAATTTGTCAACGGTGTTGTTTCTAATCTGTTCTTGACAGTTCCGGTGATGTTGCATTTCAGTGTTATAGGGATGAAAATATTGACTTTCATGTTGACACTACTAATGATGTCTGTGTTTATCCTGATTGCTCTGAACACATTAAAAAAACAGAATTTGTAATGAAAACGGACGGCAGTCTGTTTTTTTTAATGCTTTAAAAAACAAAAATGAATTTATTTTCTTTTCTGCCGTACAAATGAGCACAAAAGAAAATTTTTAATGAACTTACAATTTTTTTGGAAAAATTAAATCCAATCAAAATTGATTCGTGTTATTTAAGTACGTTTTTTTATTGATAATTCAGCTTTTTTGTCACATGTCAGTTTTTTTAAAAAAACATCGGTGAATAACGCTTGTTTTAGTGCTGCTGTTATTTGAAACCACTGTAACAGCCGTTTCTTAATTTAGTTATTGTCTTACCAGACCAAAGTCGGTTAATATAATTGCGAAAGCATCGCTAAATTTTTGGTGGGACTATCAGAATGATGCAGTCAGTTATTTTAAACAGAATAAGGGATTAGATATAACGTGCTTTCATGGGGGTTGTTTTTGGAAAAGTGTTCAAAAAATCAGGATATTATCCAAAAACCAAAGACTATGTGTTGGTAGTCTTTCCTCTACCGAATTTATGCAGAAGGTAGGAGAAAATATGAACTTGTTTTTATCGGCAAAAGAAGAAGCAAAGTTAAAAATGTTAAAGGAACTGATTTTCAACGACAAAATAGTGTTAGCATCTGCATTGAAAGAAAACCTCGAGATTTCAGAACGGACAATCGAACGATATATTGCCGAAATCAATGAGGATATCGCTGCCCATCTGGAAAATGATGATATTTATATCGAAAAAACCTCAGGCAGAGTTATCTTCCACTTGCCTAAAAGCAGTTCGCCGCAATATGTCATCGACTACTTGAAAATGATTTATATGGAAAATTCGCTGGAGTATAACATTCTGGAATGTTTGTTTAAAGAAAAGTATGCGAGTGTTTCTGTACTTGCAGAAAAACTGTACATCACACCCTCCAGTTTATATAAAAAAATCTATCAAATAGAAGAAACATTTAACAGCTTTGGACTGAAATTTATCTGGGGAGAAAATGTCCGGTCAAATCTGGCCATTCAAGAAAAAAAATTACGGTATTTATACTACTATCTGTACTGGAATATCTTTAAAGGCTTCAGAAAATTTCCGGGCATACCTACTAAGGAAATCATGACGATTCAACAAGCAGTCGCGCTGAATCCAGTCAAACTGAAGCAGCTGGAATATATCTTATACATCATCAAACAACGGCTTGTCAGCGGACACCGGGTAGAGCTGCCCAACGAAATAAAAGAAGTCATCCGTATCTTTTCCCAAAAAAAAGATTTGTCCGTCCACTTCATCTCTGTTTTCAACAATTATCCCGAGCAATCGGATGAGCGGTTGTATTTCAATCACTTTGCACGTATCGTCATCAGCGAACTGGATACTGAAAGCGAAAGAATCGAAATCGGCAAGTCGCTGGCTGCGTGCGCCAACCGACTGACCGATACGGCAAATAAATTTCTGATTGAACTAGGGGAACGGTTCAACGGGGAATTTTTGTCTGACGATTATTACGAAAAACTGTATTATGTCACCTTGTTTTTAGTATTTGACGTTTCAATTGATATTGAAGTACCTGATGATTTGGTCATGAAGCCCGACAGCAGTTTTTTTGAGAAGATGTCCCCGGAGAACTATAAGACTCTGGCGAAACTGAAAAATTTCTATTTGCAGTTTGTTTCCTTGGAAAATCTGCCGACTAAAAACATTGATGTCAGCATGCTGATTGTCAGCAATTTAATCAATAGCGAGCACTCGAGGAAACCTTTTCTCATCTATGTCGAGTTCACTGCCAGCATCACCGGAGGCAACATGATTAAAAGAAAAATCAGCCACGTCTTCAATGAGGCCAATGTTCAGTTTACGAATGATATTCGACGGGCGGATTTAATCATTTCAGATACCGTTGTCGAACATTTCGTTGAAAAAGAATATTATTACATGGATGTTCTGACCGATAAAAACCGGTGGGAGAAACTTTTTGAACTGATTCAAAATAAACTGATGAGCATCACGTTTCATTTATAATATTCGCTAAAACACGAACATTATATAGAGGATATCCGCTAAAAATAAGTAAATACTTGCAATTCATCCTAAAATGTTGTAGCGTTATGTGGGAAACCAAAAACAGCATATGATTTGGTCGTCTTTGGTCTTCCCTTTTACAAATGTGCCACATTTTTTAGGAGGAATTCTGAAGTGAAAATTTTTGATTATGAAGATATCCAGCTCGTCCCAAACAAGTGTATTGTGAATAGCCGGTCTGAGTGTGAAACAAAGGTCAAGCTCGGTAAAAGAGAGTTCCGGATGCCTGTCGTTCCAGCCAACATGCAAACAATCATCGATGAAAACATCGCTGAATTTTTAGCTGCCAACGGCTATTTCTATATCATGCACCGATTTGATGAAGCCAGCCGTATCCCGTTCATGGAAAAAATGCGGGCTAAAAATCTGTTCACATCCATCAGCGTGGGAGTGAAAAGCAGTGAATATGCGTTTGTCAAGGAGCTTGCGGAGAAAGCGCTAGTACCTGACTACGTTACGATTGATATTGCACACGGTCACGCGAACAGTGTGATTGAAATGATTGGTCATATTAAAGAATATTTGCCGGAAACATTTGTGATTGCCGGTAATGTCGGCACACCCGAAGCAGTGAGGGAACTGGAAAATGCCGGCGCAGATGCCACAAAAGTCGGTATCGGACCGGGCAAAGTTTGTATCACTAAATTGAAAACAGGCTTTGGCACAGGGGGCTGGCAATTATCGGCACTCAGACGCTGCAGCAAAGCAGCCCGCAAACCGCTGATTGCTGATGGCGGTATCCGGACGCATGGTGATATCGCCAAATCAATTCGTTTCGGTGCAACCATGGTGATGATTGGTTCTTTATTTGCCGGTCACGAAGAATCGCCCGGTGACACAAAAATTGAAGACGGCGTATTATACAAAGAATATTTCGGCAGTGCCTCGGAATATCAAAAAGGCGAGCGCAAAAATGTTGAAGGAAAGAAAATTTGGATTCAGCATAAAGGCAGCTTGGCAGATACGTTAGTGGAAATGGAGCAGGATTTACAATCATCGATTTCATACGCCGGCGGCAAAGATATTGAGGCCATCCGCAAAGTGGATTACGTCATTGTGAAAAACTCGATTTTTAATGGTGACATTTTTTAAAATAAGACTTGAAAACGTTCGTTTTAACTTGCTAGACGAACGTTTTTTTAATCTAATCAACGACGATATCGGTCTGTACTTGTTATTCTCGCTGGATTGGACTATAATTAAAATTCAATGAGAGAGGAGTGAGGGAATGGATGGTATCAGAAAAATAACCCCTTATATTCCAGGCGCTCAGCCTGATTTTGAGGATATGATAAAGTTAAACACAAACGAGAATGCCTATCCGCCGTCGCCAAAAGTGTTAGAGGCGCTTGAAAAAGCGGATTACCGGCAGCTTATGCGTTATCCGTCACTGACAAATCACGAATTAAAGGAAGCACTGGCGGAAACGTACGGGCTTCAAACGGACCAGTTGATTATCGGCAACGGGTCGGATGAGATTCTGGCATTCTGTTTTTTGGCTTTTTTTAATAGCCGCAAACCTGTCCTTTTTCCAGGCATGACGTATGGTTTTTATAAAGTGTGGGCTGATTTATTTCATGTACCCTATCAGGAAATCCCGCTGCAGTCAGATACATTTGAGATTGTTCCGACGGATTATTTCAAGGAAAACGGTGGTATCATCATTGCAAATCCTAATGCGCCGACCGGTATTGAACTCTCAAAAAACGACATCAGACGGATTCTTGCGGAAAATCCTGATGTGGTAGTCGTGATTGACGAAGCGTACTGTGATTATGGCGATGAATCAGTCGTTGATTTGATAGCTGAGTACCATAATCTGGTTGTCACTCATACTTTTTCGAAGTCACGTTCGTTGGCAGGAATCCGTTTAGGTTACGCGATGGGGAATGCAAAGCTGATCAATGTGCTGGAAGCTGTCAAATCCTCCTTTAATCCTTATTCAGTTGACAAGCTGGCGGAAGTAGTGGGGACTGCTGCGGTCGAGGACCAGAGCTATTATCAAGAGAAGAACGCCTTGATTTGTCAAACAAGAGACCGTTTTTCAGAGGAATTGGCAAAACTCGGGTTTCAAACATTGCCGTCAAAAACTAACTTTGTATTGACGACTCACCCTCAGGCGGATGCAGCTGATTTATTCCGTTATCTTGAATCCCGGCATATTTTTGTCCGCTATTTCAAGTCGCCGGCAGTTCTTGAAAATTATTTGCGCATTAGTATCGGGACAGAGAGTGAGATGGCTACAGTGATTCAGGTTATCCAAACTTATCTGCAAGACATTTTATAATCTAAAAACGCATTGCTTCTGGTAGACAGTCAGATGCAATGTGTTTTTTCTATTAATGAGAAGGTGTAAAAATGATGTGTTCGTTTCAAATGTTGTGAAAATGAATATTTACTTTCACTTTTTAATGAAAAATTTAAATAATCAAAACTCATGAAAGGGAAACTGAAAGGATAATAGCTGTTTTGATTCAAGGTTTTCTTTTTCAGCTATGATAAAAGAGGAACAACGTAATAATGGAAGGAGTTTTTTGTGTGAATGATTTAAAGCATTCAGGAAAAGTGAGAAATGGGCTTTTTTTGGCAGGAATAGGATTTGGTATTATGGCGGCGCTAGTAAAGGATTTGGAATCTTATGCACTTATATTGGCTTTAATGTGCGCGGGATGCTTGGCGGGCGGGTTTGCCTTTTGGGGAATGATTGCCAAGGAAAGTCGTAAAATGAAGTAAAAATAGAAGGAATAGGACTGGAGTTATTTCATCCTATTCCTTCTATTTTTACCTAAAGGACTCTTTCCGTAGATTAGATTGAAAAGATGGTGAAGAGCATTGGCGTAATCAGTCTGCTTTAAGGTTGACTCGAAAAACTCGATGATGTCTTCGCAAGTCTCTTTTCCGGAAGGGTCTCCTTTTTGAATTTTAAGCAAGCCTTGGAGAAATAATTCGAAAATAGTTAAAATCAGGTATTGAGGCTTACCAATAGCAGCAAATCTGTCGTTAAACTTTTTCAGCAAATACTCAGCTGATGCGAGCTCATTTCTGCTAATCAAGCTGAGACAAGCGTGGAGATAAAAATCAATAGAATAAATAGCTGTAGAATCGCTTGTTAATTGAGTTGGCAATGCCCGTTCTGCAAAAACCACCAAACTATCGCTGCTAAAATGAAAATAAATATTTGCAGCAATGAAGGCCTCATATTTCCCCCATGTCTCACAATCAAATAAGTACTTTTCTAACTCTTCAATATTCGTCTGGGTGTCAGTAAGAAAAATATTGTCATAAATAGCCTCAGTGACCAAATAGAAGTGGTAATCTCGTATATTGCCCTTTTTTTGATAGGACTCGTTTAAAGAAGCAGCAAATTTTTTAAATTTAATGGAATTTCGTTCATTCATAAAAGCGTCTAAGATTTGTTCGGCCTGGCTGATGTCTTTATCTACGCTGTTTTCTTCATATTCAAACATAAATTCTTCGAAAGTCACATTGATTCGATCCAATAAATCGTAAAAATTTGTCAGGTTGATATCACTATCACCTTTTTCAAACAAACGTAAAAATTGAACGGAGATAATATTTTTAGCTGTATCTTTCGCTGTATATCCTTTTCTTTTTCGAAAATCGGCAAATAATGGCCCAAAGTTCTTCTCTTTCATAAAAAAACTCACTCCTGTTGTGATAAATAACACAAGTATAGCATAAATAGTTTTGTTTTAGTGTGAAGCGACGGATTGTAAAAATTAAGCTAGACAACCAAAAAAGACTAAGCAGTTAAAATGGTTATCATTTTTCAAACAGGGAAGCGTGTCAGATGAAATAATTATATGCTGAATTTACCTACTGTGATGGCAGCGGATATTTTGGTTACGATTAGTGTCATGCTAAATGTCATCATTCGAAAGCCTACCTCTTGATAAGGAATAAAGTCGACTGGAGATTAAACTAGTGCCGGTTATCTTGCTATTTAGGCTTGATTAGACCATGAACACCTCATGTATTCAGTTCTTCAAACATGAGGTGTTCACAATTTAACTATCAAAACGTGTCAATCAATAAAAGCCTTTTTTAGAAATTTTATTTGTTAAGCAGAAAGGCAAATACCAAATGTTAAAGTAGATTGATGTCGCGCCGCCCGTCTGTCCGGCTGATTTTGCCTTCGCGCTTTTCCAGTTCTGCCTGCAGTTTTTCCAGAGAGATATCTTTTTCCGCCAAAAGTACCAGACAATGGTACGTCAAATCAGCCATTTCGCTGATTAACTCTTCCTCATCATCATTTTTTGCGGCAATCACGACTTCTGTGGCTTCTTCGCCGACTTTTTTCAAAATTTTATCCAACCCTTCATCAAACAGGTAGTTCGTGTATGAACCTGATTGAGGGGTTATTTTGCGTTGACGGATTTTTTCATACAGTGACTCAATCATTCATCTGTTCTCCTTTCGCCAAAAGTGTATTGAAGAAACAGCTGTGGGCGCCAGTGTGGCAAGCTGGCCCAGTTTGTTCTACAGTAATCAGCAACGTATCCAAGTCGCAGTCTAAGGTGATACGTTTGACGGTTTGCGTGTGTCCGCTCGTTTCTCCTTTATGCCAGAGCTGACTGCGCGAGCGGGAGTAAAACCACGTCTGGCCCGTCTCTAGTGTTTTTTGGTAGCTCTCTTCATTCATGTATGCCAGCATCAATACGTCGTTTGTCTTTTCTTCAACGATGATGGCCGGCACCAGTCCTTTTGAAAAATCAGGGTGCAGTGTGTTCATAGTCTGACTGTCACTCCTTGCTCATGTAAATACTGTTTGAGGTCGCCGATTAGAATATCGCCGTAGTGAAAGACACTCGCAGCCAGCGCACCGGTCGCACGCGTTTTTTGGAAAACATCCAAGACATGTGACGCTTCGCCGCAACCGCCTGAGGCAATGACGGGCACGGCAACTGCTTCACTGACTGCCGCAGTTAACGGCAAGTCATAGCCGGCCTTTGTGCCATCGGCGTCCATGCTTGTCAACAAGATTTCACCGGCTCCCAGCTTAACCGCCTGTTTTGCCCATGTGAGCACATCAAGCCCAGTGTCTTTTCTGCCGCCGTGGGTGTAGACGTGCCAAGAATCGCCGTGTTTTTTAGCATCAATTGCCACAACAATACACTGGCTGCCGAATTTTTCGGCTCCTTGGCGGATCAGCTCGGGCTCGGCAATGGCAGAGGAGTTTATTGACACTTTGTCAGCGCCGGCCATCAGGAGTGTCTGCATGTCAGCGACGCTCCGGATGCCGCCGCCGACCGTAAAGGGGATGAATACCTGTTCGGCCGTTTCCTTGACGACATCGACCATTGTTTGCCGATTGCTGCTCGTTGCTGTGATATCAAGAAAAACCAGTTCATCTGCTCCTGCGTCATTATAGGCTTTGGCAATTTCAACAGGCGAGCCGATTGTTTTCAGATTAACAAAATTAACGCCTTTGACCACTTTACCGTCTGTCACATCCAGACAGGGGATAATCCGTTTAGCCAGCATCCGCTGACACCTCCTTCATTTCTTCCAAGGTGATTTGACCGCTGTAGTAGGCTTTGCCGACGATTGCACCTGACAGCCCCAGCTTCGCCAGTGCCGTCAAGTCTGCTTTATTGCGGACACCGCCGGAAGCGATGACAGCGATGTTCAACTCATCCAAGAGCTGCTGGTAGTGGGGGAGAGTCGGACCGGTGAGGGTGCCGTCTTTGGCGATGTCAGTGTAAATCAACGTACTGACACCGGCTTTTTGCATTGCCAGAGCCAATGTCAGAAAATCTGTTTCACTGACGTTCAGCCAGCCATCAACAGCGACTTGTCCATTTTTTGCATCAATGCCGACAGCAATCTGCTTGCCATATTTGGCGACTGCTTCTTTGACCAGCTCAGGACGGGAGAGGGCGGCTGAGCCGATAATCACCCGGTCAATTCCGGCCGACAGGTAGTCGTCAATTTGCGTCATTGTCCGAATGCCGCCGCCGACTTGGATAAAGGAGCTGGTCTGTCGTTTAATCTGTTTGATTAAATCGGCGTTGACTGCTTCACCCGTCAGGGCGCCGTCCAAATCAATGATATGGAGATGTGTCATGCCGGCCTGCTGGAAAACGGCCGCCTGTTTCAAAGGGTCTGGATTGACGACGGTCTGTTTGGTAAAATCCCCCTGATAAAGCCGTACACATTGTCCGTCTTTGATATCAATAGCCGGTAAAATATTCATGAATAGATAGCCTCCTTAAAGTTTTGCAAAATGTTCAATCCTGTCCCGGCACTTTTTTCCGGATGAAATTGAATACCGAAAATGTTGTCCCGGGCGATGATGGCCGGGACAGCGACTGCATAGTCAGCTGTGGCCAGCACCATGTCGGCGGGGCAGTCAGCATAAAATGAATGGACGAAGTACGTCCACTGTCCGGCAATCCTCTTAGTCAGCGGATGCTCTGTTCTGACCGTCAGCTGATTCCACCCCATATGCGGTACCGGGAAGTCCCTGTGTTCAGGTAGAGGCCGGCAGATGCCGGGAATCAGGCCCAAGCCGTCGGTCATTTGATGTTCCAGACTGCCTTCCAACAGCAGCTGCATTCCAAGACAAATCCCGAGGATGGGTTTCCCGTCGGCGGCAGCGCGTTTAATGACTGGGCACAATTTCTTGTCGACCAGTTTTTGCATGGCCGCCGGGTAAGCGCCGACTCCCGGCAGTATCAGTCCGTCTGCTTGTTCGATCAGTTCCGGGTCATCCGACAGCTGGCTAGGCAGACCGACAGCTGACAAAGCGGCCTGAATACTGCGGATATTGCCGGTGTCATAGTCGATGATGACAATCATGCTACAGCAGCCCCTTTGTGGAGTTAATCCCTTTGATTTCCGGATTGATGGTGACAGCTTCTCGCAGTGCCCGGCCGGTCGCCTTGAACAATGATTCGATTTTATGGTGTGTGTTGCTGCCGTACAGAACTTTCAAATGCAAGGTCATGCGGGCGTTAAAAGCCAGCGCCCGAAAGAATTCTTCCGTCAGTTCAGTCTCAAAGTTGCCTAAAATCGGTGTCGCAAATGATTCGTCAAAGACCAGAAACGACCGCCCGCTCAAATCCAGCGAACAACACCCCAGCGCTTCATCCATCGGCACAAAACTCGTGCCGTAGCGGTTGATGCCGGCTTTGTCGCCGAGTGCTTCCAGCAGCGCTTGTCCCAGCACGATGCCCACATCTTCCACCGTGTGATGCGCGTCTATTTCTAAATCACCGTCGACTTGCACCACTAGAGACAGCCGTGCGTGTCTGGCGAAGAGAGTCAGCATATGGTCGAAGAAGCCGACTCCTGTGCGGATTTCAACAGGGTCTTGCGCATCCAGATTAAGTGTCAGGTCGATAGTTGTTTCGGTAGTTTTTCGTTTGATTGAGCTGTTTCTCATTCTGTTTCCTCCTTTTGGCATCTGATTTCAACTGCTCGGGCGTGTGCTTCCAGCCCTTCCGCTCTGGCGATTAGGGCGATGTTTTCACAGTCATCGGTGAGAGCGTTCTGGCTGTAATAGGTAAACTGCGAGTATTTGATAAAGTCTGTCGTGTTGAGAGGGGAATAAAAACGTGCTGTCCCGTCGGTCGGGAGCACATGGTTTCCTCCTGATAAATAATCGCCTACCGGCTCTGATGTGTAGTCTCCCAGAAAGATGGAGCCGGCATGCCGAATTTGGTTCAGGCGCATCATCGGCTCGGTCATCTGAATTTCCAAATGTTCCGGCGCAATGGCGTTGGCGATGGCGAACATGTCTTCTTCGTTGTCTGCGAGAATAATTGCACCGAAATCAGCGAGTGCCTGCCGGGCGATTGTTTTCCGCGGCAGCGATGCCACTTGTTTATCCAGCTCTGTCGCCACCTCATCAGCCAGCTCAGCGTTGTTGGTAATCAGCATGGCTCTGGCCATGACATCATGTTCTGCCTGTGATAGCAGGTCGGCAGCAACAAATGCCGGATTGGCACTGTCATCTGCCAGTACAGCAATCTCTGACGGGCCGGCAATCATGTCGATAGCAGTGACACCGTAAACTTGTTTTTTAGCAGTCGCCACATAAATATTCCCCGGGCCGACGATTTTATCAACTTTCGGGATGGTCTCAGTACCATACGCCAGTGCAGCGATTGCCTGCGCTCCGCCGATTTGATACACATCATCCACGCCTGCCAGCTTGGCAGCGGCCAAAATAGCGGCAGGGATGCCGTTTTTACCGGGAGGTGTGACCATGACGATGCGGCCCACACCTGCCAGTTTTGCCGGAAGGACATTCATCAGTACCGAAGAAGGGTAGGCGGCAGTTCCGCCAGGCACATAGACGCCGACAGCATCCAGAGGGGTTACCAGCTGCCCGCGCACAACCCCTTTCCGGCTTGTGTCAATAAACCCGTTCGGTAATTGTTTCTGGTGGAATGACAAAATATTTTCTTTTGCCTGTTTTAACGCAGAAAGTAGGGAATCATCCAAATCTGTGATTGCTTTTTTCAGTGCGGCATCCGGCACTTTTAGAGTCTCCAACTGTACAGCATCAAACGCAAGTGTCAGTTCCTTCAAGGCACTATCACCGGCAGTTCTGACTTGCTGAATGATATCGCGCACCTGCTGTTCGATTTGCTGGTTATCGGTTTGCTGCGTTTGCCGCTGAGTGCGCAGTTCGTTCAGTATGCTTTCTCTATTTCCCTCGAAACGCTTCATATACGTTGTCTCCTTTCAATAATTTCCTCTTCTAACTGGTCGATAAGTCTGAAAATTTCTTTGCGTCTGCGCTTCAGCGCGGCTTTATTCACAATCAGCCGTGTGGATATCGGGCAAATGTCTTCAAAGACTTTCAGGCCGTTTTCTTTCAAGGTTGACCCTGTTTCAACAATGTCGACAATGGCATCTGCCAAATTGACCAGTGGAGCAATCTCCACTGAACCTTCGATTTTAATGATGTTGATATCCTCGCCTTTTTTTTGAAAGAAATCTTCGGTCACTGTCGGGTATTTCGTGGCAATTGTTTTCCGTTTATAATCGTCCGGGTCAAAATCAGCAACAGACGCTAGAGAGAAACGACATTTGCCGATTTCCAAATCCAACATTTCATAATAGCCGTACAGGTCTTCAAGCAAGGTGTCTTTGCCGACGATGCCGATGTCGGCAATGCCGTGTTTGACGTAAGTCGTGACATCCGGGGCTTTGGCAAGCAAGAAGTGATAAGGGCTCTTTTTTTCCGTGAACACCAGCTGCCGCCGTTTGTCGGCAAGGACTTGACAGTCGATGCCGGCGGCGCTCAGCAGCTTGACAGCTTCCTTTTCTATTCTGCCTTTGGTTAATGCGATCATCAGCGGTTTCATTCCCCATCCTCCTTCAAACAGATATCTTGCCGGCCGCTTTCTGTCAGGACAATCACTTTGTCGTAGTGCCATTGTTTGGCAAAAGCAATACTGTCCGGCAGTTCATCAAACAGACTCAAACGTGCATTTTTTTCGGTTGTTTGCAGCTGCCGTGCTTTGCCGGTCTGAGCGGTATCAAAGTGTATTAGAATGGCAGGCGCTTGCAGTTTTGGAAACAAGTTTAATTTATACTGTAAGGCAATCAGTGCATCTAAATTAAACGCGAGTCCCACGGCCGGTGTTTCGGGAAAACCAAAATAATTCAGCAGGGAATCATAACGGCCGCCGTTGAAAACAGCATCGGGCGCGGAATCGGCATAGCCGGCAAACATCACGCCTGAATAGTAGCTCAACGTCGGCACGGTGCATAAATCCACTGAAACCGACAACTCCGGCTGGGTCGCCATCAATGTCTGATAAATCTGAAGCACCTCATCGAAAGCCTCGTGGATGACCGGATGGGACGTGACCTGTTTGGCCCGTCGAATAGTATCGACCGGGTCGCCGATCAGCCGCGGCAGCATTAAAATGAAAGCATCCAAATCACTGGGGTGCGCTGCCACGAACCGGCGCAGCTCAGTCAGATTCTTCTGAATCAGCAGATTGGTCAAGTATTGCTGCTGTGTGTGCTCAAAACCGCTGATTTTCATCAACGTGTGATAAATGGCAGCATGGCTGAGTTCGATATGAAAGTCTTTTATCTGCAGCTTGCGCAACACTTCTTCTGCGCACAACAGACAGTTAATCTCAGCTTTGTGCGAGGCGTAGCCGACAACTTCCACGCCGATTTGTGTCCACTCGTTGCGGCTGCCGGACAAGTCTTCGTTGGCACGAAAAATTTTCCCGCTGTAATACAGCTGAAGCGGCAGGCTGATGTTGGCGGAAGAAATCACCCGTGCCACCGGCGAAGTCATATCGGGACGGAGGACAATCAATCGTCCTTTAGCATCAAACAGGCGGTACAATGACAGGGTTTGTTTTGCTTGCTGGTTAAACACGTCTTCAAATTCCATGACAGGGGTCTCAATACGGTGGAACCCTCTGTCGGCAAACACCTGGCATATTTGTTTTTCCATGTCATATGTGCCCTCAGCTTCTCGGAACAATTTGTCTTTTGTACCGGCCGGCAGGCTTTTTTTCCATACCATGAAATCAAACTCCTTTCAAATAAAAAAAAGTCCCCTTGACAATTATTGTCAAGAGGACGGGAATACATACTCACGCGGTGCCACCTCATTTTGTTTCTATTTTACAATAGAAACCTCAGTTAGTCCGGAAGAACTAAACGCAATAACGGGCGCACCGTTTTTTCCTACTAGCAAATTTCAGAAAAACGACTCAAAGATGTGTTCGCAAAAAGTTCGGCTGTCCTTTTTCACCGGCCAAGGACTCTCTGAAGCGTGGACTGTTTACTACTTGTTCTTCTCTTTGTCTTTTAATCAAATTCTCATAATGATTTAATTGCAGAAATCATAACATATAAGCAGTGCTAAGTCAAACAACATCTGGGAGAATCGGTCCTTTTTTTTAATAATGATTCCGGAAAAAATTACTTGATTAGTCGTAGTAAAAAGAGTATACTGATTTTACTACGACAGATAAAGTACGTCAGACGAAGTAAAGGTGTGATGCTATGATTAGCAGTGACATAATGCGGGGTTATAACGACTTGTTGATTTTGTCGGTCCTTTTGGACGGCGATTCATACGGGTATGAGATTTCCAAACGAATCCGCGATATTTCAGAAGAGCGTTACGTCATCAAAGAGACCACCCTCTATTCTGCTTTTGCCAGATTGGAAAAAAACGGCTTCATCACATCCTATCCGGGTGATAAGACGCATGGCAAACCGCGGACGTATTACAAACTTACCGCTGCAGGTTTGGCTCATTTCATTGAAAAACAGGAAGAGTGGCAAGTGACGAAGGTAGTTGTTGATAAATTTTTAGGAGGCTGACCTTATGGAGACGATTATTAATTATGTGGAAACGATGTTCATTAATTTACCGGAAACAGCTGAGCTGCAGCAGTTGAAACAGGATATTCTGTTGAACATGGAAGATAAATACAATGAATTGAAAGCAGCAGGGAAAAGTGAAAATGAAGCTGTCGGCACGGTCATCTCCGAGTTTGGCAATTTGGATGAAATTATCGATGAGATGGACAGCGAAGGAGGACAGTTTGAAGAGGATGTAGAGCTGCTGCCGGTAGTGGATATGGCTGAGGCATCGAATTATGTGGCAGTCAGACGCAAAACGGGGTTCAATATTGCTTGCGGGGTGCTGTTTTGTATGCTGGGCGTGGCGTCCCTCCTAGCTGTGCAGGGGTGGGCAAACGGCAACGAACAGTTGGAACTAATCGGACTGGTGCCGCTTTTTCTGCTGGCGGCAGTTGGTGTCGGTCTGTTCATCGTCAGCGGTTTTCGCTTGAAACCTTTTGAATACATGGAAAAATCCTTTGTGCTGACAGGTACTACCCGCAAAGAAATCGATCGCCAGAAGGAAACATACTACCGCTCTTATGTGGTCAGTATCACAGCTGGTGTGATGATTTGTATCATTTCTATGGTGGCGATTTTCGTGGCGGAAGCTTTGGCGCCGGACAATGACCAAATGACCCTTTATGCAATCAGCGTCATGCTATTGATTGCGTCGATTGGTGTATTTTTAATCGTCTATGCCGGCAATGTCCAAGGTGCCTATACGACTCTTTTGGAAAAAGGCAAGAACAGGCAACCGACAAAAGAGGAACTGCAGCGGCGGTCATGGACCAAAAAAATCGCAAGTGTCGTTTGGACAGCAACGACAGCGGTCTACTTGCTGGCAGGAATTCTGTTTGGAGCTTGGGGAAAAGCATGGATATTGTTTGCCATTGTTGGTATAATAAGTTCGTTCTGGGAGACCGATGATGACTAACAGAGGAGACATGGACGATACATGAAGAAAAAAGCTTTTTACCGGGAAACGATACTCTACCTTATATTTGGTGTTTTGACGACAGTTGTCTACTTCGTTGTACGCTTCACTGTCAACGATATGACAGGCAGCTCCATGATAGCGGCAGTGGCAGGGCAAGTGTCCGCTATTCTTTTTGCCTTTTTTACTAATAAGATGTTTGTGTTTCAGGACCGCAAATGGAGCATCCGCGCCTTGCTGATTCAACTGCTGGCGTTTACCACAGGCAGACTCTTTGTGTTTGCGCTGGATTTGGGTGTTACATACATCGCGATTGAACGGTATGCTGATTTTTTTATCCGATTGTTCCGATTTAACCGGATCGACTATCAAGGCGCCTTGTTTTCAAACAGTTTGACGGCTAAATATATCGGCAGCCCTGAACTGCTGAATCAGTTTGTATTTGTTTTGCTGCTGCAGGTGTTGGCAATTGTCATTAATTACGTCGTCTCAAAATTCGGGGTATTCAAAAAGAAAAAATCAGTTTCCTGAAAAAAATCAAGAAGTCTGCCGATTGGCGGTCTTCTTTTTTTCTTGCGTCTGCTGCTAAAAAATTACCTTGCTTCCTGACAGATTTTTTAATTTTTTCCGGTGGCAGATGTTTGTCTTTTTTTTTCAAGCAGTGTATGATACACATAAATACACTAAAAGATAAAAGGAACGGGGACTAATGAAGAGAATCGACAAAATCTACCTTTATGTTAAGGAACAAACGAAACACCTGACGCCTGATACCCTTGCCGAAGAGGATGGTGTTACGACAGTTGATGTCTCCACGCGGCTGGGTATTCAGCGGACAAATGCGAGCAAAGATTTGAATCAGCTGGTCCGTGATGAGCTGTTGGCAAAGATTGACGGCCGTCCTGTCAGATATGTCGTGAAATCCGCGCTGCGGCGTCAGCCTCTAACAAGTCATGTCAGCAGCTATCGTGAAAATTCACGCGTTGAACCGGCTGCAAGTTCGTTCCTTGTCGACGAAACAGAAAATATTTTTAACCAGATGGTCGGGTCGAAAGGCAGTATGAAAACACCGGTGGAGCAAGCGAAAGCAGCTATTTTATATCCGCCGAAAGGCTTGAACTGTCTGATTATCGGACCGACCGGCTCAGGCAAGACATACTTTGCCCATGCCATGTTTCAGTTTGCCAAGGCAAAACAGGTCATTGACAACAAAAAAGAACTGGTTGTGTTTAACTGTGCGGACTATGCCCACAATCCCGAGCTGTTGATGTCGCACCTCTTTGGTTATGTCGAGGGGGCGTTCACCGGCGCTAAACAATCGAAATACGGGATTATCCAAGAAGCTGACGGAGGTGTCCTGTTTCTTGACGAGGTGCATCGTCTGCCGCCGGAAGGGCAGGAGATGATTTTTTATTTCATGGATCACGGGACGTATTCCCGGCTCGGTGAAACGACCAAGGAAAATCATGCAGAAGTTCGTATCGTTTGCGCCACGACGGAAGACCCGTCTTCGTCATTGCTGAATACATTTGTCCGCAGAATCCCGATAGTGATTCAATTGCCTAATTTCAATGACCGTCCGGCGCAAGAGAAAATCGACCTTGTCAAAATCATGGCGGCTATCGAAGCCGGCCGCATCCAGAAGCGGATTGTCCTGTCTGAAGATGTGATAAAAGCGTTGATAGGCAGTGTCACGTACGGCAATGTAGGGCAGCTGAAATCCAGTGTACAGCTGGTCATGGCCCAAGGTTTTCTGAATCATATGGACAAAGATGAGCTGGTGATTACACCGGATGAGCTGTCTGACAGCATTAAAGAAGGGCTGTTGAAACTGGCCAGCAACCGCAGTGCCTCTGCCGAGATCGCCAAGTATCTGGAACCGCAGACAGTAATTGTCCCTAATGAACCTGTTTCATTTATTCAGGCGGATTCTTACGAACTGCCTTATAATTTGTATGATATTATCGGCGATAAAGCAGCCTTGTTGAAATCTGACGGGGTCGATCAGGAAGTGATCAACGATTTTATCACGACTGACATCAATGTCCATTTGAAATCTTTTTACCGCAACCACGGGTTCACGTTCGACACCAATGACAAATTGGCGGAAATTGTCGATGAATGGATTATCGACATGACGCGGGAGATTTATGAACTGGTCAAAGAACGCCTAAACTATGAATTTCAGTCCAACTTTATTTATGCCATGAGCCTCCATATCAGTTCATTTATGAAGAGGATTCAAATCGGGAGTAAGCGGGACACACAATTGAATGAAAATATCCGCAACATGGTGCTGGATTACCGGGAGGAGTTTCAAGTAGCTAAGGAAATCAAACAGCTGATTGAAGGGCGCTATCAAATGATGATTCCGGAATTCGAAACCTATTACTTGACGGTGCTGCTTGTATCGTTGAAGAAAAACAATGACATCGGGCGTATCGGTATCGTCGTGGCGGCTCACGGGAAAAGCACCGCAACCAGCATGGTTCAAGTCGTTTCGCAGTTGATGAACGTGGACAACTTGCAAGCTGTTGACATGCCTCTGGAAATGAAGCCCAAGGCGGCGCTGGAGGAAATCATCAAAGCGGTGAGAACTGTCAATCAAGGCAATGGGGTGCTGCTGCTCGTCGATATGGGTTCGCTGAGTACATTCACGGATGAAATTATTGAACGGACAGGCATCATGGTCAAGACAGTCGATATGGTGACCACACCGATTGTGCTCGAAGCAGCGCGAAAAACCTCCATGCTGGAAACGAAACTGACCGATGTGTATGACACTCTGAAAGATTTCCACGGCTATGCACGTCTCGGGCAAGTCAGCCAGCAGGATACCTCGCATATGTTTCCGCCCATCAAGCAGCGGGCGATTATCGCCATTTGCGCATCGGGTGAAGGAACAGCGCAGCGCATGAAAGAATTGATTGAACGTTACTTGGCACCATATGAGAATAATGATCTGGTAGTCTTGCCGTCTTCAATTTTAAATATCCGTCAGGACATTTCTTCTATCAGACACAAGTATCAAGTTGTCGCAGCGACCGGCATCGCAGATCCGGATTTGGATGTGCCGTTTATTCCGATGGAAAACTTTTTCTCCGAAAATTCTGCGCAAATAGTTGCCCAGCTGGTGGAACCGGCAACACCGGTGATTCAGGATGTAAATGTTGATGAGGAGCAAGCGAGAAATGCCTGCATTGATTATATGAGACAGAGCTTCGTGTTTATCAACCCGGACAAGGTAATTGAACCATTATGGCAGTTTGCTGAGCGCGTCAGCGGCAGTTTAAGCCGTCCGGTTGAATATACATTTTACCTCAATTTAATCATGCATTTGGCAGGGATGCTGGAGCGCCTGATTCATCGGGAACCGCTGACCGTTGAGAAAGACCAGATTGACAGCCTGCAAAAAGATGCGGCGTATGATGCGGTGATGCGGGCGGTGGCAGCGCTGGAAAGCACCTTTAAAGTATCTGTTCCCCAGTCAGAGCTCTACTTTTTAGTTCAAATTGCGCAAAATGCGCAAAAAATCAAGACGGACAATACAGATGATCTGTAAATCAATACACAAAAAAGATACACTTATCAGTGTATCTTTTTTGTGCTTAACAGCACTTTTAAATGTTGATATCATCGCTTTATCACAATCAATACACTAAGTTGGCACAATACTTGCATTAATAATAACGAATGTGAAGAATCACTGAATCATTTGTGAAAAAGTATGGAACAGCTTTTAAAGCGGCTAACGATGCAGTCAGTCTGTATCGTGACCTCAGCTGAAAAAGGAGGAGGTATGTGATTGGATATTCGACTGGTAAGGATTGACGATCGGTTAATCCATGGACAAGTTGCCACTGTTTGGACGAAAGCCATGAAGGTCAACCGGATCCTGGTTGTCAGCGATGATGTCGCTTATGATGCGATGCGTAAAGCGATGCTGATACAGGCATCTCCCCCGGAAGTCAAAGTCAACGTCATCACTGTTGCTAAGATGATTGAGATTTACTTTGACGACCGTTTTGATGACTCGTTCAGGGCAATGCTGTTGTTTACCAGACCGCAAGATGTCGTCACAGTAGTGAAACACGGTGTCGTGCTGGACTCAGTGAATATCGGCGGCATGAGTTTTTCTTCAGGTAAAAAGATGATTACCAATGCTGTTGCCGTGGATTCGGATGATATCGACGCATTTAATTATTTGGATTCTCAGGGCATTGCTCTGGAAATCCGCAAAGTGGTGGCAGACTCACAAGTCAATTTGATGGAGCTCTTGAAGAAAAAGGCGCGCTGATTTGCAACTGTTTTGAAAAGGGTGACGCAGGATATTGAAAGGAGTGGGGTTGTCAGTTTTTTGGTTTTATTAACTGATTCTTATTTTATTTGAGTTGCTATTGCCATATTTTTTGGAATCAGTCGGTAAAAGAACAAACATTATATAGGAGGTATCCAAATATGGTAGGGATTATTTTGGCGAGTCATGGAGAATTCGCTGAAGGCATCTTGCAATCCGGCACGATGATTTTTGGTGAACAAGAAGACGTTCGTGCGGTCACATTGATGCCAAGTGAAGGTCCGGATGACTTGAGAGCTAAGATGGAAGAAGCGATTGCTTCATTCAGCGACCAAGAAGAAGTATTATTCCTGGTCGATTTGTGGGGCGGTACGCCTTTCAATCAGGCTAACACATTATTCGAACAGCATAAGGACAAATGGGCAATCGTCAGTGGTCTGAACCTGCCGATGCTGATTGAATCATATGCATCGCGTTTTTCAATGACTTCAGCCCATGAAATTGCGGCTCACATCATTGAGACGGGTAAAGAAGGCGTGAAAATCAAACCTGAAGACCTTGAACCTGAAGAGGCGCCGGCGGAAACTGCTGAAGCCGCTCAACCGGTGGGTGCTATTCCGCCAGGTACAGTTGTGGGCGATGGCAAGATTGAATATGTTTTGGCACGTGTCGATTCCCGTCTGTTGCACGGACAGGTGGCAACAGCATGGACCAAGTCTGTCAATCCTAACCGCATCATTGTCGTTTCCGATGCAGTTGCCAAGGATGATTTACGGAAAAAACTTATTGAGCAGGCAGCTCCTCCAGGAGTTAAGGCCAATGTGGTGCCAATCAGCAAGATGATCGAAGTGGCCAAAGACCCTCGATTCGGTAATACAAAAGCCTTGCTGCTATTTGAAAACCCGCAGGATGTCTTGACGGCTGTTGAAGGCGGCGTTGACATCAAAGAATTGAACGTCGGCTCCATGGCTCACTCTGTCGGCAAAGTCGTCGTCAGCAAGGTGCTTTCGATGGGCGATGACGATGTGGCGGCATTTGAAAAACTTGCCAGCAAAGGTATCACGTTTGATGTCCGCAAGGTGCCAAATGATTCACGGGACAATATGAATGACATCCTGAAAAAAGCTAAAGATGAGCTGGCAAAAGCTTAAGAGAAAAAAATACGTTTAAATAGGAGGTACATCATGTCTGTTATTTCAATGATTTTAGTAGTGGTCGTGGCCTTTCTTGCCGGTATGGAAGGGATTCTTGATGAGTTTCAATTTCATCAGCCACTAGTAGCATGTACATTAATTGGTTTAGTTACAGGTAATTTAGAAGCCGGAATTATCCTGGGCGGTTCGCTTCAAATGATTGCACTCGGCTGGGCAAATATCGGCGCGGCAGTAGCACCAGACGCAGCACTGGCATCAGTTGCATCAGCAATTATTTTGGTTTTAGGTGGTCAAGGTGTCAAAGGTGTCGATACTGCTATTGCAATTGCGATTCCATTGGCTGTTGCCGGTCTGGTTCTGACAATGGTTGTGCGGACTTTGGCGGTTCCTATCGTTCACTTGATGGATGCTGCTGCTGAGCGCGGCGACATTCGTAAAGTTGAAATGTGGCACGTGATTGCGATTTGTATGCAAGGTGTGCGGATTGCTATCCCGGCTGCAGCGCTGCTGTTTATTCCGGCAGACGTTGTCCGTTCAGCGCTGGAAGCTATGCCTGCGTGGTTGACTGATGGTATGGCAATCGGCGGTGGTATGGTTGTTGCGGTTGGTTATGCAATGGTTATCAACATGATGGCAACTAAAGAAGTTTGGCCATTCTTTGTCATTGGTTTTGTTGTAGCAGCTTTGACACAAATTACGCTAATTGGTTTAGGTGCATTAGGTGTTGCTATGGCACTTATCTACTTAAACCTTTCTAAGATGGGTGGTACTTCAAACGGCGGCGGAAGCAGCACGGGTGATCCACTTGGCGATATTCTGAATGACTATTAATCTGGAAAGGGGAGAATAAAAATGGCAGAAGAAAAAATTTCATTAACTAAAAGAGACCGTTTATCAGTAGCATGGCGTTCGACATTTATTCAAGGGTCATGGAACTATGAGCGGATGCAAAATGGCGGCTGGGCATTTGCAATGATCCCTGCTATCAAGAAATTATACAAATCAAAAGAGGACCGTATCGCAGCACTGAAACGGCACCTTGAATTTTTTAATACTCACCCATACATTGCATCACCGATTCTTGGTGTGACACTTGCTCTTGAAGAAGAGCGTGCCAATGGCGCACCAGTTGATGATGTTGCAATTCAAGGGGTAAAAGTCGGTATGATGGGACCTTTGGCCGGTGTCGGTGACCCGGTGTTCTGGTTTACTGTCCGTCCAATGCTGGGTGCACTAGGTGCTTCCCTTGCGTTGTCAGGCAACATACTTGGCCCGATCTTATTCTTTGTTTTGTGGAATGTGATCCGCTGGGGCTTCATGTGGTATACGCAAGAATTCGGCTACAGCGCCGGTTCTAAAATCACTGACGACTTGTCCGGCGGTCTGCTGCAAGATGTGACAAAAGGTGCATCGATTCTCGGGATGTTCGTGCTGGCGGCACTTGTTCAGCGGTGGGTATCCATCAACTGGCAGCCGATCGTTTCAAAAGTCCAGCTGGCCGAGGGAGCTTACATCGAATGGGACAAGTTGCCTAGCGGGGTCGAAGGTATCCGTCAAGCATTTGAACAAGTCAATTCAGGTCTTGCAATGTCGCCGGTGAAAGTCACCACGCTGCAAGATAACTTGGATGCGCTGATTCCTGGGTTATCTGCGTTATTACTGACATTCCTGTGTATGTGGCTGCTTAAGAAAAAAGTATCGCCAATCGTTATCATTTTAGGTTTGTTCGTGGTCGGTGTTGTCGGACACGTGATCGGCTTACTGTAATTGATTGAAAAAAGAGCTTGGGGCATAACGCATCTGTTCATGCTCCGGCTCTTTTTTTTTAAAATAGTAAAAACATAACCTTTTTAATGGCGTATGCCGTGAAAGCAACGTATAATTGAATATATATCATTAAGTGAAATGGAGTTGCCCGCATGGTTCAATCGTTAAACACAAAAATCGATTTGGTGATTGATGCAACGTCATTTTCCGGACTGACAGATTATGGGCAGATTATGATCGGGGACAAAGGGTTTGAGTTTTATCACGGTCAAGATCCCCGGAAGTTCATTCAGATACCTTGGGAAGAAGTGGATTATGTGATTGCCTCCGTCATGTTCAAAGGAAAATGGATTCCGCGTTATGCCATTCAAACGAAGAAAAACGGCACGTTTAGTTTTTCTTCAAAAAAACCTAAAGAAGTGTTGAGAGCAGTTCGGAATTATATCGACCCGGACCGCATGGTTCAGTCGTTAAGTTTTTTTGATGTCATTAAACGGGGCATTCGCTCGAAGTTTAAAAAGAAGTCCTGATAATACAGCAACTCGCCAAATCAGCTGAAAGTCCGTTGGAACGTTTAGTTTAACGGGCTTTTTTCAATGCGCACAAGTGACGGAAATGTATTGTTTTTATTCCGCATTTTTTTTACACTAAAACGGTTACCCGTTTGGTAATTATAGAAATTCTAATCTGGCTTTCACTGATTCCTTTGAAAAATACTAAATATTGACTTTTTCGGTTGAAACTGGTGGAAATTAATTCTCAATTAGGCTAGAATGAAAGAGGTAACATTTTATTAAACAAATGCAGTGGAGGGAAAAGAATGTCCGTTTTAGAAATAAAAAACTTACACGTGTCTATTGAAGACAAAGAAATTTTAAAGGGCGTTAATTTGACCATGAAAACGGGTGAAATTCACGCCATTATGGGACCAAACGGAACAGGTAAGTCGACCTTGTCAGCGGCAATCATGGGGAATCCGAACTACACAGTCACTGAGGGTGAGATTTATCTGGATGGGGAAGACGTACTTGAGATGGAAGTAGATGAACGCGCACGCGCCGGTCTCTTCCTAGCAGTGCAGTACCCTAGTGAAATTCCGGGCATCAGCAATGCCGAATTCATGCGTGCGGCAATCAACTCCAAACGCGATGACGACAATAAAATATCAGTGATGGACTTTTTGAAAAAACTTGACGAAAAGATGGCGCTTTTGGATATGCCGGAAGAAATGGCTGAACGCTATTTGAACGAAGGATTCTCCGGCGGTGAGAAAAAGCGGAACGAAATTTTGCAGTTGTTGATGCTTGAACCGACATTTGCCGTGTTGGATGAAATCGACTCAGGTCTGGATATTGACGCGCTGCAAGTCGTTTCAAAAGGTGTCAATCAGATGCGCGGCGATGATTTCGGCGCCCTGATTATTACGCACTACCAGCGCCTGCTGAACTACATCACGCCAGATGTTGTTCATATCATGATGGACGGGAAAATTGTGATGACCGGCGATGCTGATTTGGCAAAACGTCTGGAAGCAGAGGGCTACAAAGGGTTAAGCGAAGAACTGGGTATCGAGTTTGATGAAGAATAATGTAAAGGAGACAAGATAAATGAAAAACGTTGAGCTGAAAGATTATCTTGACGACATCACATTATTTTCAGCCAGTCAAGGTGAACCGAAATGGATGCTGGACATGCGTCTGGACGCATTGAAAAAAGCGGAAGAACTGGAACTTCCAAAAATCGAGCGGGTGAAAATCCACCGCTGGCCGCTGACGACTGTCGGGGACATCAATCAGGAGGAAACAGTCTGCGATGTACTGTCGGACTTTTCTGAGTCGCCTGACAATCCTGTCATCGTTCAGGGGCGCACAACCACATACATGGAGCAGATGCCGGCTTCTCTGGCGGAACAGGGCGTTATTTTCACCGACTTGTTCACAGCCCTGAGGGAACACGGCGATTTGGTGAAAGAATATTTTATGACGAAAGCAGTGCCGATGGATGAAGATAAGCTGACTGCTTTCCATACTGCGTTTTTAAACGGCGGGGTTTTTCTCTACGTGCCTAAAAATGTCACAGTCAAGGAAGCTGTTGAATCTATTTTCTATCATCAGGCAGCTGATGATGCCGCTTATGTCAAACATGTGCTGATAGTGGCGGATGAAAACAGTGAATTAACCTATCTGGAACGATTCCAGAGTGTTGGCGAAGCAGCTGAAAAGCATAGCGCCAACATTGTCGTTGAAGTGATTGCCAAACCGGGTGCAAAAGTCAAATTCGCAGCCATTGATTTAATGGGTGAGCAGGTGACAACGTATTTAAACCGCCGCGGCTACATCATGAAAGACGCCAGCATCGACTGGGCGCTTGGTATCATGAATGACGGCGACTTGATTGCTGACCTTGATTCTGATCTTGTCGGTGACGGGTCGCACGCCGAAGTGAAGGTCGTTGCCATCAGTGCCGGACGCCAAACTCAAGGCATCGACACACGGGTGACAAATAAAGCGCCTCACTCCGTCGGCCACATTCTTCAGCACGGGGTCATCCGTGAGCGGGGAACGCTGACCTTCAACGGTATCGGCCATATTTTAAAAGGAGCCAAAGGGGCAGATGCGCAGCAGGAGAGCCGTGTTCTGATGCTCTCGGATAAAGCACGCGGGGATGCCAACCCGATTCTCCTGATTGACGAATTCGAAGTGACGGCGGGGCACGCTGCAAGTGCCGGCCGTGTTGATCCGGAAGAGCTCTATTATTTAATGAGCCGCGGCTTGCCGCAAAGTGAAGCGGAGCGTCTCGTCATCCGCGGATTCTTAGGCTCTGTCATTACAGCCATCCCATTAAAATCGGTACAGAAAGAGTTCATTGATGTGATTGAAAGAAAGTTGGCTGATTAAGATGATTAACAGTGAACAATTCAGAAAGGATTTTCCTATTCTGTTCCAAGAAGTAAACGATGAGCCGCTTGTTTATCTGGACAATGCGGCAACAGCACAAAAGCCTGTTCAAGTGCTGGAAGTGCTGAAGCATTATTATGAACATGACAACGCAAACGTTCACCGCGGCGTCCACACGCTGGCGGAACGGGCGACTGCCGGTTATGAGGCAGCCCGTGAAAAAGTCAGACAGTTCATCAATGCAAAAGAAACGGCAGAAGTCTTGTTTACTCGCGGCACTACTACGGGGCTGAACTGGGTAGCTGCCAGTTACGGCGATGCCAATGTCCAAGAGGGCGACGAAATCGTCATTTCACGCATGGAGCACCATTCCAACGTCGTACCGTGGCAAGAGCTGGCCAAACGCAAAAAAGCTGTGCTGACGTATATTGATTTGACTCCTGAAGGATTTTTAGATATGGCAGATGCCAAACGTAAAATCACTGAACGGACAAAAATCGTGTCGGTTGCCCACGCTTCGAATGTGCTGGGTGTCATCAACCCGATTAAAGAACTGGCAGAGTTGGCGCATGCGAAAGGGGCCGTGCTGGTAGCAGACGGTGCCCAGTCCGTACCGCATATGGCGGTTGATGTACAAGCACTGGATGCAGATTTTTATGCGTTCAGCGGCCATAAAATGTGCGGACCGACAGGCATTGGTGTGCTGTACGGCAAACGCGATATACTGGAAAAAATGGCGCCGATTGAGTTTGGCGGGGAAATGATCGACTTCGTCTATGAGCAGGAAAGCACATGGACGGAACTGCCATGGAAATTTGAAGCAGGGACACCAAATATTGCCGGCGGGATAGCTCTTGGTGCCGCAGTGGATTATTTGAGCGAAATCGGAATGGACGCCATTCACGAGCATGAAGCGGAACTGGTCCGTTATGTGTTGCCGAAGTTGCAACAAATCGAAGGACTTAGAATTTTCGGTCCGTCCAATCCAGAGCAGCATACAGGTGTAATTGCCTTTAACATTGAAGGACTGCATCCGCATGACGTCGCGACAGCCATGGACATGCAAGGGATTGCCGTTCGTGCGGGACATCACTGTGCCCAGCCGCTGCTCTCTTATTTGGATGTGCAGTCCACTGCCAGAGCAAGCTTTTACTTTTACAATACCAAAGAAGATGCAGATCGACTCGTAGAAGCGATTATCGCAACAAAGGAGTTCTTTAAAGATGGCCTTATCTAAACTGGACAATCTCTACCGGCAAGTGATACTGGATCATACGAATCATCCGCACCGCAAAGGTGTGCTGGATGAAGCGACAAGCCAAATTGAGCTGAACAACCCGACTTGCGGTGATGTGATCCAGTTGCAGCTGGTTATCGAAGATGGTGTGATTAAAGATATCCGTTTTGACGGCAGCGGCTGTTCCATCAGCATGGCCAGCGCCAGTATGATGACGGATGCTGTCATCGGCAAAACGGAAAAAGAAGCAATTGAGATTATCGGCTCATTCTTAGAGCTTGTACAAGGACATGACGTGGCAAATAAGGATGACTTGAAAGATGCCCAGCTGTTGTCTGGCGTCGCGAAATTTCCGACCCGGATTAAATGTGCGACACTGGCGTGGAAAGCGCTGGAGCGAGGTATCTTGCAGCAAGAGCGTACAACTGTCGAGGGACAGTTGCATACGGAAGATTAAGGAGTGTGACAGGAATGAGCGATGTACCTGCATTAGAAGAATATAAATACGGATTTCACGATGATGTAAAACCTGTGTTCACTACTGGAGAAGGGTTGAGCGAAGACATCGTCCGTGAAATTTCAGAAGCCAAAGAAGAACCAGAGTGGATGCTTGAATTCCGCCTGAAATCGTTGGAAATCTTCAATAAAATGCCCATGCAAAAATGGGGACCTGACTTATCAGACATTGATTTTGAAAAACTGAACTATTTTCAGCGGGCAAGCGACCGCCCTGTAAGAGACTGGGAAGATGTGCCGGATAAAATCAAAGAAACCTTTGAACGAATCGGTATTCCGGAAGCAGAAAGAAAATATTTGGCCGGAGCCTCCGCCCAATATGAATCAGAAGTGGTCTACCACAACATGAAAGAAGAATTCCAAAAACTGGGTATTGTCTTTACAGACACCGATTCGGCATTGAAAGAGTACCCTGATTTATTTAAAAAATATTTTTCCAAAATCGTGCCGCCGACTGACAATAAACTGGCTGCACTGAACTGCGCCGTTTGGTCAGGAGGCACATTCATCTACGTGCCGAAAGGGGTCAAAGTGGACGTGCCGCTGCAGACCTATTTCCGGATCAATGCGGAAAACACCGGGCAGTTCGAGCGGACACTGATCATCGTGGACGAAGGGGCAAGCGTGCACTATGTCGAAGGCTGTACCGCACCAACCTATTCAAGCAACAGCTTGCACGCCGCAATCGTGGAAATATTTACCCATAAAGATGCGTATACCCGCTACACGACCATTCAGAACTGGTCGGACAACGTCTACAACCTTGTAACTAAACGGGCAAAAGCGTACGAAGGTGCAACCGTTGAGTGGATTGACGGCAACCTCGGTGCTAAGACGACCATGAAGTACCCAAGTGTTTATCTTGACGGCAAAGGCGCTCGCGGTACGATGTTGTCAGTTGCATTTGCCGGTGCCGGCCAAATTCAGGACACAGGGGCGAAAATGATTCATAATGCGCCGAATACGTCCAGCTCCATCGTCTCAAAATCTATTTCGAAAGATGGCGGAGAAGTCAACTACCGCGGACAAGTCACATTCGGCAAGAAGAGCCAAGGCTCCATCTCGCACATCGAATGCGATACAATCATCATGGATGAACTGTCCAAGAGCGACACCATCCCGTTCAACGAGTTTCACAACAGCCAAGTGGCTCTGGAACATGAAGCCAAAGTATCAAAAATTTCAGAAGAACAGCTGTACTACCTGATGAGCCGCGGCCTGTCAGAACAAGAAGCAACTGAAATGATCGTCATGGGCTTTGTTGAACCATTTACGAAAGAGTTGCCGATGGAATATGCGGTTGAGTTGAATCGGTTGATAAGTTATGAGATGGAAGGCAGTGTAGGCTAGACATTTTATATAGGCACTTCGTCAAATCGGACTGATAGTATCACCTATGAACATCGGAGTAAGGAATGGTTTCCCTTCTCCGGTGTTTTTTATTTTATTTGAATCAACCCACTCAGCAAAAAGATGCGTGTGGGCATATTGGTAAAGCTTCTAAAGCCATAAGCGATTCGTTTTAAGGTCTTAATACACGTTTTTTAACCGACCATTGGAATACGGTGTGGTGAAGGCTAGGTGAATACCACTCTCGTATTTGAAAAAGGGGTTGCCATACCAATGCCTTGCTACAGGCTGAGTTACCGGCTTTTGACTCTGTTTTCTTTTCTCTCTGAATAATTGATAAAAAGCTTCAACTATTAGCAATCCAAAAGCTAGTCTCGTTTTGGACTATCCTAATTCTATGGTAACATTATTATTCATAAACTATTTTTTTCTTTTTTTATCAACTGCAAAAAATTTAACTTCTTTAGTTTCTGGATCGATCGAAGCTTGTAGCTCAATGTCTCCAAATACTTTAAATTGATTGTGCTCAACAGGATATAACCTGATAAATTTCCCCTCACGAGTTCTAACATTGTACCATTGTTCCTTTTTCATGAGTTTCTCACCTCCGTTGACAATGATTTTACAAGATCATGAATTAAGAAACATGAAACGAGTCTATAAGTTCGAAATTAAAAATTGTTAGTGCTGATTATACACAGTAATCATATGGTGAGGTAAGCTGGTGAAGGAACGCAACCAGGCGCAAGTTATAAACGTTTCAGAGGCAAGTTTTTAGACGTGTGCCAGAGAGGACCTTGGGATTTTGGGAAGATGATGCTGGCTTCGGTTTGTGGCTCTTGGTGTTTCATTTACATAACACCTATTTATTGGTTAATTGGGCAAGAAAGTATAACTAATGTATCTTACCGGTTTGATAAACATCTATCAGCCTGTCAAATTGTCGTTTTATTTTTTAGTTCGTACGTGTTTACAACAATCGCCATCTTACGCCGATTATACAAACGTACATACTTGTCGCAAACCAAGAGCAGTATGAAAAATAAAAAAATCTGGTTATCTACATCGATAAACAGACTGTAATATGCTAATAAATTTTATGTGTTGACGACTATTTTTCAAAATAAAACAAAAAGGTTCAAAACAGTTTCCTGCATGAACCTTTATATATCAACGTTTCGAAACTCATTCAAAACCGTTAAAATCTATTGGCGGGAATGTGTGGGAATCGAACCCACCCAAGAAGCTCCTAACTCCTCATACTGGTTTTGAAGACCAGAGGGCACACCAGAACCCATCCACTCCCACTAGAGAGTATAACATATAAGACAGGAAGTATTCAACTTAATTTTGAATATAAAAAACATCACATATAAATAAAAAAATGTTTAAAATATGTTATGATAATTTATGATAAATACCACTAACATATACCCATCTCGTAATTTTATAAACTTAAGTGAAGACTGTGAATCAACGAAATAATCAAGGAAAGCGGGGAGCTTATGAAGAAAAAAATAGTCGTGCCATCGATTACTGAAATGCTGCAAGCAGATCTCGCACAGGATTTGCTGTTGAATTACCCAAGAAATTTGGTTGTGGAACATTTCAGAAAGGCAGCGGATATTAGCCGTCACCAGCAGCTGACAGAAGAGGCGGAGCCAAAAACTGTCTCTGAGCTCATCAATGAAGCGAAGCGGACGATAGAAGCGGCATACCAGCCGACGCTTGTCCGTGTAATCAATGCAACCGGGACTGTTCTGCATACGAATTTAGGACGTGCCAGACTGTCGTCCAAGCTGAGGGAAGAGCTGGTTGATATTGCGTGCAACTATGTGAATGTTGAGTACACGCTAGAAACAGGTCAGCGCGGGTCCCGCTATGATCATTTGGAACAGACATTGACTAAACTGACTGGCGCGGAGGCGGCGCTTGTTGTGAATAACAATGCTGCCGCAGTGCTTTTGAGTTTGACGACATTGGCACAAGGAAAAGAGGTCATCGTTTCGCGGGGCGAACTCGTGGAAATCGGCGGTTCATTCAGGATTCCTGAAATCATGACGCTGGGCGGTTGTCTGCTGAAGGAGGTAGGCACGACAAATAAAACCCATCGCTTTGATTATGAACGGGCAATTGATGAAGATGAAACGGCGCTGCTTTTAAAAGTACACCGCAGTAATTTTTCGATTGTCGGATTTTCTGAAAGCGTGTCGTTGAAGGAACTGAAAGAAATCGGGCAAGAGGCAGGTCTGCCGGTGATGTATGATATGGGCAGCGGAAGTTTGCTGTCGCTTCAGCAGCATGGTTTGCCAGAGGAAGAAACCGTTCAGGACGCGCTGGCTGCTGGTGCAGATATCGTTACGTTCAGCGGCGACAAGCTGCTTGGCGGTCCCCAAGCCGGTGTGATTGTCGGAAAGAAAGAGTACATTGAACGGATGAAACGGCATCAGCTGACACGGGCGCTGAGGGTGGACAAGTTGACGATAGCGGCTCTGGAAGGGACGCTTCGCCAATATTTTGACGAGGAACAAGCGATTGCCAACATACCGACACTCCAGATGCTGGCGGTCTCCGACGATGTACTGAAAGCAAAAGCAGAAACATTGTGCCGGCTTCTGTCACAGCATGATTCACTGGCTGTCCGTCTGGAACAGGGGACTTCTAAAGTTGGCGGCGGTTCCATGCCTGAGCTTGAATTGCCGACATGGCTCGTTTCCGTGTCGCCAAAACAGATGTCTGTTACAGATTTTGTGACCGAGCTGCGTCATGGAAAAACCCCGGTCATCGCGCGAACTAAGTTTGATTTATGCTTGTTCGATGTCCGTACGATTACCGAGGATGAGCTGTCAATCGTGGCAGACGAAGTAGCAGCAGTGCTTTCGTAAAATGAAGAGCCGGAACGTTTTTCTCTCACCTGTCAGCAAAAGACGGGATGTGTGACAAATTTTTTGAAAATTTTTATTGCATAAATAAAAAAAGAATGATATATTGATTTTGCAATTTTGAATTGCGAACGAGAGAGGCATGGGAATAACTATTACTGCGCCAAACTTATTGCTGTTTTAAAGAACAGATTTGAAGTAGTAAAGGGGCTTTCGCGCCCATTGAAGAGATTCTGAAAAGGGTCGACTCAAATTTTTTATAACATAATGTACAGGAAATATCCGCATTATGCTTGTGAAAACGATCAGTGAGAGTGGTAAAAGTAATAGTTACTATACGAACTCAAACGTTCTACAATGACGAATATGCCAGATGACACATGTGTTGTGTTGTTTGACGTATGATTTCGTAGAGATTTAAACTCAAGCGGATGTGCATAAACTGTGCACGGTGCTTGAGTTTTTTTGTCTTTCGCACATGAAAAAAGAAGTTATCTGTAAAGAAGGTGGACCACATGACAGCACAAAACAGAGCTCCGATTGCTGAGGCATTGAAACAGTTTGAGAAAGCCAAAATTGTTCCTTTTGATGTGCCTGGACATAAACGGGGGAAGGGCAATTTGGAGCTGGCTGATTTTTTTGGGAAAAAAGCGGTGTCGCTTGATGTCAATGCGATGAAACCGTTGGACAATGTGACACACCCCGTTTCAATTATTAAAGAGGCTGAATTACTTGCGGCTGAGGCCTTTCAGGCGAAACACGCTTTTTTTATGGTCAATGGGACCACGTCAGCAGTGCAAAACATGATTTATGCCACGATACGCGCGGGCGAGAAAATAATTTTGCCGAGAAATGTTCATAAAAGCGTCATTAATGCACTGGTGCTCGGCGGCGGTGTGCCGGTTTATGTGGAAACGCCTGTTCTGAAAGAGTTGGAGATTGCTGCCGGCATGACATTGGCTGGCGTCAAACAAGCCATTCGTGAGCATCCCGATGCCAAGGCCGTTTTTGTTAATAATCCGACTTACTATGGCATTTGTTCGGATGTGATGGGAATTGCCCAGCTGGCGCATCAAGCCGGCATGAAAGTACTGGTCGACGAAGCCCATGGTGCGCATCTGTATTTCGGCAAAACGCTGCCGGTCAACGCGATGCTGGCAGGAGCGGACATGGCTGCAGTCAGCATGCACAAGTCCGGAGGTTCGCTGACTCAAAGTTCATTTTTACTGATTGGCGAAGGCATGGACAGTGAATATATGCGTCAAATTATTAATTTGACACAGACGACCAGTGCCAGCTATTTGCTGATGGCGAGTCTGGACATTGCCCGGAAAAATCTGGCGTTGAAAGGGGCCAAAATTTTTGAACGGGTGGCACTTCTGGCACAGTATGCCCGTGATGAAATCAATAGTATCGGCGATTATTACGCCTATGCAACAGAACTGATTGACCGCAGCGGCGTGTATGATTTTGATGTTACGAAGCTGTCAGTCAAAACGACAGATTTGGGACTGACTGGTGTTGAAGTGTATGACATGCTGCGTGATGAGTATGACATTCAAATTGAATTCGGCGACACTGCAAATATTTTGGCCTATATTTCAGTGGGCGACAGGGAACAGGATATTGAGCGGCTGGTCGGGGCTTTAAGCGAGATACGGCGGCGGTTTAAACGGGATAAAAAAGAGCTGTTGCCCTATCAGGAAATCGTGCCGCAAGTGATACTCAGCCCGCAGCAGGCTTTTTATGCTGACAAAGAGAAAACAGTGCTGGCTGCCAGTACGGGACGCATCAGTGGTGAAATGGTCATGTGTTACCCGCCTGGTATCCCGATTGTTGCCCCGGGCGAAAGAATTACCAGCGACATTGTGTCTTATATCGAGTACGCCAAATTCAAAGGTTGCTCTTTGATGGGGACAGAAGACGCCACAGTCGGCAGTATTTTAACTATTTCGGAAAATGAAGGGCGGTGTCATTGATGGATTTGTGGTTTTCAGAAGGGAAGCACCAGTCGGTTGATTTTTCAATCAAGGTGAATCAGCAGTTATACAGTCAAAAAAGCGCATTTCAGCAAATCGATATTTTTGAGTCCGATGTGTTTGGCCGTTTTTTATCACTTGACGGAGAAGTGATGATGACGGAGAAAGATGAATTTATTTACCATGAGATGATGGTACACGTGCCGATGTCCGTTCATCCAGATGTTAAAACAGTGCTGGTGATTGGCGGCGGTGATGGTGGGGTGGTGCGCGAGCTGGTCAAATACAATAGCATTGCACTGATTGATGTTGTCGAAATTGATGAGCTTGTGGTCCGGGCGTGTGAAGCATTTTTGCCAGCCACGGCCGCCAGCTTTCAGGATGCGCGTGTTCATCTGACTTTTCAGGACGGGCTGCGCTTTATCCGGCCGCTGTATGACCGGTACGATTTGATTATTGTGGATGGCACTGATCCGAATGGGTTGGGTGAAGTGCTGTTTACGAAAGAGTTTTACGGTAACTGCTACAAAGCTTTGCGTCCTGAAGGTATCTTAATCAACCAGCATGAAAGTCCCTTCTATCAGCAGGATGCGATAGCCGTGCAGAAAATTCATAGAAAGCTAACGGCCTCATTTCCAATCAGTCTCGTTTATCAGGCTCATGTTCCCAGTTATCCGTCAGGGCATTGGCTGTTTGGCTTTTCTTCCAAACGGTATCATCCGCTGGCAGATTTCAAGGATTCAGAAGGTGCAGACAGGCAATTGGCAACACGCTACTACAACCGGCCGTTGCACAAAGGTGCGTTTGCACTGCCAACCTATGTCAAGGAGTTGTTGGATTATGTTGAAGACAAATAGCGATACATTCATCGGCTGTGAGGCTGCTTTTACTGCGGCTGATATTGTGCTGTTCGGCGCACCGTTTGATTCCACAACCTCTTTTCGACCGGGAACGCGTTTTGCCAGCCGGTCGATTCGCGGTGATTCCTATGGTCTGGAAGTTTACAGCCCCTATCAGGACAAAGAACTGACAGATTATCACATATGCGATGCCGGCGACTTGGAACTGTCGTTTGGGCGCACTGATTTGGCTTTGTCAGATATTTCTGAAACGACTCGCATGATTTTGTCACACGGCAAACTGCCTTTTATGATTGGCGGAGAGCATCTGGTGACCCTGGGGGCTTTTCGGGCTGTTGCAGAGAAATATCCGGATGTCCATGTGATTCAGTTTGATGCTCATACTGATTTACGGCAGGAGTATCTTGGTGCGGAATTGTCGCACGCAACAGTTATCCGGCGAATTTGGGATGTGATCGGCGACGGGCGGATTCACTCTTTCGGCATCCGTTCAGGTGAAAAAGCGGAGTTTGAGTTTGCCAGAGCGCATACGCATCTGTACCCGTTTCACTTGAATCGGGTCGAGGAAGTTGTTCAAAAATTGACAGGAAAACCAGTGTATATCACGCTGGATTTGGATGTCCTTGACCCGGCAGTTTTTCCGGGGACGGGTACACCTGAGGCGGGCGGCGTTGATTTTATGACACTGCTTTCCGCTTTGCTGGCTGTCAGCAAGCTGCAAGTCGTTGGTGCGGACATGACTGAATTGTCGCCGCAATATGATTTAAGCGGCGCTTCGACAGCGACAGCATGCAAACTGGTAAGGGAATGGCTGCTGGCATTGTCAGCAAGACAATTATAAGGGGGAAACATAATGGGGAAAGTATTAGTGATTGGTGCAGGCGGTGTGGCAAATGTTGCGATTCATAAATGCGCACAGAACAGTGAGGTCTTTCAGGAAATATGTATTGCCAGCCGAACAAAGAGCAAGTGTGATGCAATCAAGGAAAAGCTGAAAGACAGCCCGGTCAAAATCACGACTGCGCAAGTTGATGCGGACAAAGTGGACGAACTGATTGCTTTAATTGAAGAAGTAAAACCAGATATTGTAATGAATTTGGCTCTGCCGTATCAGGATTTAACGATCATGGATGCGTGTCTGGCAACGAAAACACATTATCTGGACACTGCCAACTATGAACCGGAGGACACGGCTAAATTTGAATACAAATGGCAGTGGGCGTATCGCGAAAAATTTGAAAAAGCCGGCATCACAGCTCTGCTCGGGTCAGGATTCGATCCGGGAGTGACCAGCGTCTTTTCAGCGTATGCAATGAAGCATCATTTTGATGAAATCCACTATATTGATATTTTAGACTGCAATGCCGGTGACCACGGATATCCTTTTGCAACCAATTTCAATCCGGAAATCAACATTCGTGAAGTGTCGGCTAAAGGCAGTTATTGGGAAGCAGGACACTGGATTGAAACAGAGCCGATGGCCATAAAAAAAGTGTATGATTTTCCGCAAATCGGCCCTAAAGACATGTACTTGCTGCATCATGAAGAGCTGGAATCGCTGGCACTTCACATTAACGGTATTAAACGAATCCGTTTCTTCATGACGTTCGGCGAGAGCTACCTGACACATTTAACCTGTTTAGAAAACGTCGGCATGACGTCGATTGAACCGATTATGTATGAGGGAAGGGAGATTGTGCCGCTGCAATTTTTGAAAGCCGTCTTGCCGGATCCGTCATCTTTAGGCCCGCGGACAAAAGGAAAAACCAATATCGGCTGCATTTTTACCGGTGTAAAAAACGGCAAGACTGTGCACTACTATGTGTACAATGTCTGTGACCATGAAGCATGTTACGAAGAAGTCGGCTCTCAAGCGGTATCTTATACGACGGGCGTCCCTGCGATGATCGGCGCTATGCTGGTGATGAACGGCACGTGGCAGAAACCCGGTGTGTATAACGTGGAAGAATTTGACCCAGATCCATTTATGGCGGCTCTTAACAAGTGGGGACTCCCTTGGCAGGAAGACTTTAACCCGACATTGGTGGAAGACTAATGACAGAAATAAACATGGAACCTGTTTTATCAGCAAAGACGCCGGCCTTTGTCGTATCAGAAGTACTGTTGAGAAAAAACTTGCAGCGGCTGGAGTATGTCCGTAAGCAGACGGGCTGTAAAATATTGCTGGCACAAAAAGCATTTTCGATGTTTCATTTTTATCCACTCGTCGCAGACTATCTTGACGGCTGTACAGCAAGTGGTTTATATGAGGCACGGCTGGGATTTGAAGAACTGGGCAAAGAAAACCATGTGTTTTCACCTGCTTATACTAGTCAGGAATTTGATGCGTTATTGGAGATGTGCGACCATCTTATTTTCAATTCATTTTCCCAGTGGCAGCAGTTCAGGGAAGCAGCTGTCCGAAGCGGTAAAAGCTGCGGCCTGCGCATTAACCCGGAATGTTCCACTCAAATCGGCCCGGCTATTTATGATCCGTGCAGTGCCGGCTCCCGTCTTGGAATAACAGCCGATCAATTCGACGGTCAGGATTTGTCAGGCATTGACGGTCTGCATTTTCATACACTATGCGAGCAGAATGCAGATGCGCTGGTCCGGACGCTTGAAGCCGTAGAACATAAGTTCAGCAGGTGCCTGAAGCAAATGAAATGGGTAAATTTTGGCGGAGGCCATCATATCACACGTGCCGACTACGATATCGAACTGCTTATCAAAACGATTCACACGTTTAAAGAAACATACGATGTCGAAGTATACTTAGAACCGGGAGAAGCGGTTGCCTTGAATGCCGGGTTTTTAGTGAGCACGGTGGTGGATATTGTGACCACACACGGTGTGCAAAATGCCATCCTGGATACATCGGCTACATGCCATATGCCGGATGTACTGGAAATGCCTTATCGGCCGACAGTGATCGGAAGCGGAAAAGCCGGGGAAAAGGCAAACACATACAGGCTTGGCGGTCCGACCTGTTTAGCTGGCGACATCATCGGGGATTATTCATTTGACCTTCCGCTGGAGCGGGGGACTAAAATCGTTTTCTGCGATATGGCTATTTACTCAATGGTTAAAACCAATACATTCAACGGCATGCCGCTGCCGTCGATTTACGCACTAACAGCCAGCGGCCAGCTGGAACTGGTCCGCGCGTTCGACTACCGGGATTTTAAAAATAGATTATCCTGATCCGTACAAGAAAAATATAGCACTTGTGAGCGGATGAAAGAAGCAAGGAGAACAAATAAAACATACCTTTAATCCCCATTGTTTAACAATAGGATCAAAGGTGTGTTTTTATTGTACTATTTAGTTTTAAGAATTAGTCATCTCATGAAATAAGCGTCATATTCATGAGACGGGCTGCGTTATTATAGAACGTTTTTTTGGCTATTTCAGGCTCATCAGCGAAGGCTTTTGCCATTTCTTGTACAGAATAGTCAATCCGCCCGAAAGGAGCATCGCTTCCAAAAAGAATTTTGTCTTCTCCCAATAGCTTGACACCATTTTTCATCATGTTAGCGGAACACATCGTTGTGTCAGTATAGACATTATCCAGATTTTTAACCATTGGAGCAAACTCCTCGATAAAGGTACAGCAATGAGCAGCCACCATCTTATAATTTGGAAATTTATGTGCCATTTCAACAAAACATTCTACCTTACTAAATTGAGGGTTTGTTTCAAATGGCTTGTCAGGCGTGTAATAAGGATTTGTTCCAACGTGCGAAATAATAGGCAAATCCGCATCTCCAAAAACACGAATAGCCGTTTCTGTCAAAGGATGATCCATGGAACGATTTTGTAAAGTGGGGTTCAGTTTCAAGCCTTTCGCGCCTCTTTTTATATCGTGTTGGAGCTTGTCTGTGAGTTGCTTTTCATCAAGACTATAGTCTATGGTCGAAAATACAATTAAACGTGAGTCCAACTTTGATGCTGCAAGATATTCTTCAAATGTTGTGTTTGGCCAGACAGGTAAGACTACGGCATATGTGATGTCCGCTTTATCCATCTCATGAGACATGTTTTCCAATGTCCATTCCCAACTTCGTTTTTGACCAGCCTCAATCAGCTGGCGCAAGTCTTCTTCATCGTCGATAATAAGCGGACGACTGTAGCCGGACTCTTCTGTTTCAAGAAAAGGGTCCTGATAGTTTCCTTTTTTTATGTTGGTCTTAAAGGTAATATTTTTATTTTCGTGAAAGATGTCACCTAAGTGTGTGTGAAAATCGATGATTTGTGGCATTTTTATTTTCCTTTCTATTTTGTTTAATGTCTCAACAGGTTGTCAATTTGCTCAATAAATGCAGAGGGACTGGTATTTGTAAATGATTTGAAATCACGTATCAAATGAGACTGGTCGGAGTAACCGTTTTCATAAGCGATAGTAGCAAAACACTGTTCGTCTTTTAAAAACATATCTTTTAAAACGTTTTGAAATCTGATAATCCGACTATAATAACTTGGTGGAAATCCAAAAATTTCTCCAAATTTCTGTCTGAAATACCGTTTTGAATAACCGACTTCTCGCTCCACGTAGTCCATTTTAGAAACTGTTTCATTGTTATCAGTATCTTCTGTGCAAAGGAGAACAATGACTTCATCAACTAAATGCGAGTCCACATCCAAAGTTAGCATCTCTTCTTCTTTAAAGCGCAAAAGCAGATCAATGCGTTCTTGAAAAGAAAAACAGTTTGTGAGACCAGAGATTAAGTTTTCGGCATTGGGATAAAGGTCAGTTATATCAGCGCTTTTGTTCAGTAAATCTGGAATAGGTGTATGTTTAGGACGCAACCCAAGTACAGAATAAGGTTTGCATGCAAAATAGGTGTGCCCTTTTGTCAGATGGATTCTACGTGACGTTAGATTGACACCTTGGAAGTAACCTTTAGCATAAAAAGGTTCACAGCAAAATATCATGTTACAACAAGCATCCGGTACAAGCAAAATGGTTTCGTCTTTTTTGGCTTCGAATTGATAAATCAGGGCGCTTTTTTTAATACACTGAGGATTCCACTCAACTAACTGTTCTTGATAATTTTTAGCAACTGCATGCAGATACGGCTGAAAAGGTGGTGTTGGTGCGCGAGTACCTGGCATAGTTGTGCTCATGTTTGTTCCTCCTTTAAGATGCCTGAAAACAATGGCTGCAGAAATCTAAGTCATCTGTATGAGTGATGTCTAGTTGAAACTGTTGGAATAGTGATTTTTAAAGCAAAAACAGCAGTTAGCATAATGATTAATTAACCTATCTATAATATATCAAGGAATACTTTTTTTCACAAAAATTATTAATAAAAACGATTATGCCGTTTTTTCCAATCTTTGTGACTAACGATTGTATAAACTAGATGATAGGTGATACGATTTGTTCATTAATCTTATTTTATGCCTTCATTTGTAAAATTGTATAGAAAAAAACGGAAATCAAAAAACGTGTATAAGTATCGGGTTCTATCGCGTGACAAGATTTTTTGGCTAATGTGGGTAACTGCTGTGACCATTGTCTGCTTAGGAAATCAGAAAGGGAGAATTAAAATGAATAAAAGAGAAAGTATTGATCAAATCGTTGCTCTAGTCACTCATTATGCAGAGGCAGTATACAATGGAGATGCGGAAAAATTAAAGGAAACATTTCATAAAGATGCGCGGATGAATGGTTTTATGGGGGACTCGTTACAGCTGGGCACGCCCGAGTCGTTTTTTGAAGAAATTGCAAACAACCCAGCCATGAAAGACCCATTTAAAGCAACCATAACTCATTTAGCTGTTACTGGCAACATTGCGACAGTCATTGTTTATGCAACAGGATTTTTTGGTGAAGGAATTGTAGAAGACCATTTTCAATTGATTAGAGATGAAAACAATGAATGGAAAATCATTGCAAAATGCTTTACCACACTGTAATGAAATCAGATGGCAAGGAGGTATGAGAGAGGAGGTAAAAACGTGAATTCCACTCAACAAAAAAGTAATATCAAGCTAAAAATAGCAATTCTTTCAGTAGCTGCAGTCGCTATGGCCAATGCATTCATTTCTCCAGCACTGGCAGAAATAGCTAAGGCATTTCCGGAAGTCAGTATGACGAATATCCAGTTGATCATGACATTTGCAATGTTAGGTCAATTTCCTTTCACCTTGATTACAGGAATATTGGGGAACCGAATCAATAATAAGATTCTAGTGCTATTAGGACTGATAAGTTTAATTATCGGCGGTATTCTTCCTTACTTTTTAAATAAAAGTATTACGTTTTTGTACATTGGTTCGGCCTTTATGGGCGTCGGGCAAGGTATTCTGTTAACAATGCTTAGTACGATTATTTCAAAATACTTTTCCGGAGAAGAACGAAGTCAAATGTTTGGCTGGCAAAACTCTTTTACTAATGGCGGTAACATGATAATGGCTTTAATAGGCGGCTTTTTAGCAAGTACCCTATGGAAAAATGTGTATTTAGCAACCATACTTTGTATCCCGTCATTACTGCTTGTTCTTTTTTGGCTGCCATCCGAAAAAGAGGATTCAGAAAAGACGACCATCAAAGAAAAAGGAAGTACCATTGCACTCAGCGCAATTCCAGTTGTCATTTTGATGCTAGTTTTTGCAATAGGATTTGCAACTATTATCCTTAATTCGGCTATGCTCATAAACGACAAAGGGTTGGGCGGAGCTGATATTGCAGGGCTGATGGTGTCTTTGTCCGGTTTAGTAAGTGTCGGCGGCGGCTTATTGTATAAGTACGTCATGAGAATAAGCAAATCATTTATTCTTTGTGTCGGCGCGCTTTGCCTAGCATCTGGATTGTTTATTGGTTATTTTTCCAGTCAAATCGTTATCTATTTTATAGGTTCAGCTTTAGTGTATTTAGGTTTTACATTCGGGTTTTCAGGCTGTATGTGGACAGGCTACACTGGACTAGACAATAAAAATAAGGTGTGTAAACTATAATAAAACACACTGGAGGAATCAACATGTCAGAACGTAGACCGAGACGGACATTTACCAAGGAATTTAAACAGCAAAT
>NZ_NGKC01000018.1 GCF_003987655.1 Vagococcus acidifermentans
TAGACAATGGCCTGTTTGCCGTGACGATTGCTGCAGAATTGCCAGTAGTAAGTTTTTTCCTTCTGACTGTTGATGACACGATACGTCGTTTCATCCGCATGCAGGACGGTTTCCTGACACAGGTAATGCTTGAGCCGCTCTGCAATTGGATCCAGCGCGTTCTTGACCGCCAGGATATGCCAGTTAGCGATGTTGTCCCGCGTAATAGCTAATCCGTGGACGCGTTGTCAATACTCGACTTGACGGTAGCATGGCAGTTTTTGTTCAAATTTCATGAGTGCGGTCTGTGTTACGAGACTGTTTGATCCTAAACTATTGGGAATCAGCGGTTTTGGCACGGGCGCTTTTTTGAAAGACGGTCTGCCTGCGTGATCACAGGTTTTACAACAATAGGTGTGCTGGTGATGGTTCAGTCGGTCAAGCGCTGCTTGATGGAACAGAATCTCGTCCCGTAGCTGAGTCGAGCCGATGTCTGTCATCACACTGCCGCACTGCTCGCAGATCCGGTCACCTTCAGCTAACGTGTGGTGCTGATCAATCACCGGCAGGTGAGCGATCTTCGCTGCTTTTTGACCGGCCTTTCGGCGGTGTTGATTGACTTCGATGGCACTGGCTGTCTGCGTTGCGGGTGTTTCTGCAGAACGTGTTGCTTCTGACGGCTGGTCTTCCGAAAATAGGCTAAGCTGGCCGCTGACTTGATTCGATAATGTTTCTTTGGAGCGGCCAAAGCGTTTATCAGTCAAATAAGCTACTTGTTCACGCAATAACTTAACTTCAGCTATTAAGTGTTGATTGGCTTGATTTGTGGATTCGATGGTTCCTTTTAACGTCTCAATGACTTGAAGCAAGATGGAAACATCGTTATTTTTGTTATTTTTAAGAATCTTATCATCACATAAAGCCACTATTTCCACCGCATTTCTATCATTTGATTACGTTATTATTATACCCTAAATCATCACGAAAAAACAGAGGGAAAGCGCATGAAATCAACCTTTCCGCGACTTTTTCTCTGTTAAAATTGGCCGTTAACACCGGGTTTTATTGCTCGTTTTTGGTCGATCGACAACCCATCTAACAACCAACGTATTTGTTGGTGCGTCAGCTGACGCACCTCGTCTTTTTTGCGCGGCCATTGCAGGCGTCCGTTTTCGATACGCTTATAGCACAGCAGCCAGCCGTCACCATCCCAGTACAATAGTTTGAACCGGTCGCTTCGTCTGCCGCAAAACAGAAAGATCGCATCATCATAGACGTCCATCTGATAGTCTTGTTGGACGATACCAGCCAGACCATCGATTCCCTTGCGTAAATCACAAAAGCCAGTCACGATATAGACCTGTTTGACAGCTGTCAAATCAAGAAGCATCGGTATTCAGCTCCTTTAACACTGTTTGGAGAATGTATTGATTGATGCCATTATAGATCAATACCTCGCTGCCATCTTTGTGTCTTAACCGCACTGCAAGTCTCGCTGGACGCGGTGTTTTTTTGTCCGCACTTTTGACTTCTTCGATGAGTTGAATAGGGATTATTTCATTTGGTTTATGCAAATATGCCACCTCCATAGTTGTTTGTTAGCTCAAGTATACTTGGGGGTGGCAGCAGATGATAGATACTGTTTTATCAGGCGCTTACTGTTTTTTTGTCTAATACTTTTACAGCGAATGCACATCACTCACATAAATGTTGATTCCTTTGTCGGTATCTTCGACCAAGGCGCCTTTTGGTGATTTGCTGATTAGGAGTAACCAGTAAAAATCGCCCACACACCCGCTGGCATGAACAGCAGCAATTGCTGTAAATTGAGGCGGACTCAGAATTCCTGCTGCAAGAACAATCAATAAACCACTGCTGATTATTATAAATGGCGCTCCCGCAATGATGGCAAATTTTGCTTTAGGATAAAACGAACCAGGGCTTGTTGCATACGCCATTCCGTTCTTGAATCCGAATGATACAGTTCCTTTCGGATTAAACACTTTAAAGAACAAACCATGTATTCCTTCATGGACAATCACAAGAACAAATAGAATTATCAGTGAAACTGCTAAACCGTAACCGCTAGTTCCATGCACTGCGGGAGGATTTATTAGTAAAGCAGCCGCTTTGAATAAAAACCAAAAGAGCACTACAAGGAAAATTGCTACAACATTCAACCACACAATAGCCTTTTTGTCATTAATGATGTCAACTTCTTTGATTAGTTTCATTTTTCCCTCCAATCTGACAACATTATAGATATCCGATTATCATCAGTCAAGTTTGGTCCGGCTTTCAGGCACTGCCATACCCATTTTTTTCAGATAATCCTAAGTTGTTTCGAAATTTCGCATGTGCTACTTCTTTGTTCCTTAAAAGCATTCAACCGGTTTGAAGGATAGTTTTTTACTTTGGGAATTTGATAGTCGGGCAAAATGCGCTGCGAGTATATGGTGTGTTCGAGAAAATGAAACACTGCAACATGTTACCTGCGATCCGCATCCATAGAGCAGAGAAAAAAATGTCCTGAAGTATGACCGTGAAATCGAAAAAGAAGCAGAATGTTCATCTGCTTCCTTTTTACGGCGTGATTAACTTCTGGCAGGACAGTTCCCCATCCAATAGCCATGTTCATGATAATGATGTTGTTTTACACGTACATCATCGTTATAGTATGGACAGTCTTCTTTATAAATGCAATCTTCTCTTTGGCATCTGTTCAACGGACGTTCTTCAACTTGCTGAGCTTGCCGCTGGTGTTGGGGAGTCTGGTTGTTGACACATTGTCCGGCTTCTTCATATCTTGGGCAATGAGTGTTATTAGCACGGTATCCATGTCCGTGTCCATTTCCATGGCCTCTCGCAACAGCAGAGAACGGTGAAGACACTACGAACAGCACTGCAAGCAGTAACACGCCGATAAGTCTAAATTTTTTCAAGAAGTTCACCTCGCTTAATACATAATAACTACATTCATTATAACATATATATAAATTTTTCATACATTTTAAGCATAAAACGTGGAATTAAACGAATGATTGTTGGGTTGTCAGCCGGTTAACCGGAAATTGTGTCTGTCGAGGAGAGGAGGCTGCTGATTTGTCGTAAAAATGAGCGGATGTAAATAAGAAGAATGAAGCGGGTGACGAGAATCGAACTCGCGATGGCAGCTTGGGAAGCTGCAGTTTTACCACTAAACTACACCCGCATAATGAAAATTATAGATGATAGCGGCTGATTTTTCAAGCAGCATGAGAATTTTTTTGAAAAAAAAGACACCTGGTGAAGGGATGTCTTTCAATGTTACCGGGAAAACCCGGAAAACTAGATTAGCTGCATGCAACTGCATGCGGAGTTTTTGAAATGAAAAGAATGATTGATTGTTGTAAATTCTACAGCTCCAAACTGAAAATCAAATGAAAAAACACTTATATTTTTATAAAAAATAAAAACTTACTTGCTAACGGCTGACGAACTCGGAATATTGTAAGCGTTATTTGCTTTATGTTGTCTATTTTTGTATGATAAAGGGGAGAATAAAAATTGGATGGGATAGTTAATGGGTGTCATTGAAAAGCTTAAGTTGGAGTGGCAAGAGACGGTTGCTTTATTTTCAATGCAGCGGATGGTGTTGATTGCGTTGGGGACAGCAGCATTGTCTTTCGGTATTTACAACATTCATCAACAAAGCGGTGTGAGTGAGGGCGGTGTACTGGGCGCTATTTTATTATTGCATCACTGGTTTCGTTTGCCGTCTTCGTTTGTGTCTCCGTTGCTTGATTTGTTGTGTTATGTGTTTGCCTTTAAGTATCTTGGGAAAAACTTTATCAAACTCTCGTTGTTTTCATCAATCAGTCTGGCATCTTTTTTCAGGCTTTGGGAATTAAGTGCTCCCGTTTTGCCTAATTATGCTGATGCTCCGCTGATGGCAGCCATTTTGGGCGGCTTGTTTGTTGGTGTAGGGGTCGGTATTATTGTGCGTCAAGGCGGTTCGAGCGGGGGAGATGATGCGCTGGCGCTTGTCATCTCGAAGTTATTCCACATCAGGATTTCTAAAGCCTATTTGACAACGGACCTGACAGTGTTGTTGTTGTCGCTCAGCTATATTTCATGGCAGAAAATTATTTTTTCGTTGATAACAGTCACACTGTCGTCTTATTTGATTGATTTTATCAAATCATTCAGTTTCGCCAAAAGTACGGCGGTATCGAAAGTGTCTGTTTCAAAAGTCAGAAAGGATTAATCAGCAGAGACCTGTTTATGCATAAAAAAAGGGCACATCTAAAAGGAGGTGCCAACTAAATGCTATACTGTGGAATGTAAACAGGATAACATGAATTGTCTGAAACACAAAGCAGTTAGCTTGTGAAAAATATCTTTTGCTGTTTTCCGGCTGAGAGTCAATTGAGTCGTTGTAATAGTGTACAGAAGCATCAAAAAAGACGCGCAATCAGCACGTCTTTTTTCTATCGAAAGTATTCTGCCTATTTAACGACTAATACAGTACAGTGTGCATGTGTCAAGACGTATGATGCCGTCGAGCCAACAAAAAATTGTTCCACATTATGTCTGCCGGTGGCACCGATAACGATGAGGTCAACATCTTTTTCCTTAGCCAGCTTGACGATTTCCCGTTTGGCATTCCCATGGGGAGTGATGATCTGGACCGGTTTACTGAGCGCAAAGTTGAGATTTTCAATTTTGGACTCAAGTTCTTCTCTGGCGGATTGTTCGTTTGATTTATGCTGCTCATATACAGCGTTGAATACTGCTGAATCTGAGGAAACGAAGTCGAAGGTATCAAAAACTTGGACGACTGTTAACTCCGCGTTATTACGTTTGCTGATGAACATTGCTCTTTTCAATGCATTTTCAGATTGCGCCGAACCGTCAAAAGCTGCTAAAACATTTTTATATGCTTCTTCCATTGAAACCGCCTCCTTACATTAATTGTAGCACCTAAAGGATTGAAATGAAAGGCTTCTCCTGATTCGGCGGCAGCCACGTAAAGCGAAGGGACTTGATGGCATGAAAAAACCGCTCATCTGGATCAACAAAGGATGTGATGAACGGTTTTTCATGTGACATTTTTTGGTGAATACCGGATAAACGCTCAGGAGTCAACTTGCTGTTGTGCCTGTTCGCATTTGTCCAAATCCGCCAACGCTTCGATCATTATATCGACACAATGATTTAACTCCATAATAATATCAAGCACTCTCATTTTTTCAAAAAACAAATCGTCTGTGCCTTTGGTAGGGACGATATCTTCCGACTCATAAATGAAATCGACAATTACTTTCGAGCCGCTGATTGACTTGCGAACAACTACCAAATCATCGTACAGACTTATTTTTTTTGAACTAAATTTCGATATAATGTCTTGCAACAAAGTTAAACAATGGTCAAATTTTATCAAAAAACCCCCTCCTGTACATCTCTATTATAAAACATTTTTGCCAAAAAGGAATTTTTATTATTGTCAAAATTTTTTAACGTGCGTATGCCGGTCGATTAGTTAACATAATCCTAGAAATTACCGTAAAAAACTGATATGATATTACAGGAATAATGATGAAGGCAAGTGAGTTTATGAAAGAAGCATTGACAGATTATCTTCACTATTTGAAAATAGAGCGCGGCCTTTCAAAAAATACTCTGGCCAGTTACGAGAGGGATCTGGTGCGTTACCTTGGATTTCTTGAGGAGAGGGACGTGGCTGACTGGTCACATATTGACCGCTACCACGTGCTGGACTTTCTGGAAGAGTTAAGAAATGAAGGGAAGTCTTCCGCAACGATTATCCGGATGGTGTCCAGTCTGAGGAAATTCCATCAGTTTTTGCGCCAAGAACGGTACACGGAGTCAGACCCGATGCAGTATGTCGATACACCGAAAAAAACGCAGCGCCTCCCCAAAACATTATCTGTTGCCGAGGTTGAAAAAATTATTGAGATGCCGGATACAACGACAAGCCTCGGTATCCGCGACCGTGCCATTCTGGAAGTCATGTACGCGACAGGCTTGCGTGTGACAGAATTGATTTCGCTGAAACTGGACGATTTGCATCTTTCACTTGGGCTGATTCAGACTGTCGGCAAGGGTGACAAGGAACGCATCATCCCTCTGGGCGACCTTGCAATCAATTGGATTAATGAGTACTTGGAAAAGTCGCGTCCCGAATTAGTCTACCGTTCAGGCAACAGGGACAATCCCTACTTGTTTTTGAACTATAAAGGACGTCAGTTTTCACGGCAGGGGATTTGGAAAAATTTGAAGATTTATGTTGTGCAGGCGGGAATCCAGAAAGATGTCACGCCGCATACATTGCGCCATAGTTTTGCCACTCATCTGCTGGAGAACGGCGCCGACCTGCGGGTGGTTCAAGAGCTGCTCGGCCATGCAGATATTTCGACGACGCAGATATATACGCATATTACGAAGCAGCGGATGGCTGATGTGTATAAAAAGTATTTTCCGCGTGCTTAGTCAGATTGAAAGAAAGTTGGATGACAGTGACAGAATTAAACGTCAAACTGGATGTGTTCGAGGGACCGCTGGATTTATTGCTTCATTTAATCAAACAGCTGGAAATCGATATTTATGATATCCCTATTTCAGAAATCACTGAACAGTATTTGGAGTACATTCATACAATGAAAGTACTGGACTTGGAACTGGCAGGCGAGTATATTGTAATGGCTGCGACACTGATGTCGATAAAAAGTAAAATGCTGCTGCCGAAGCAGGAAATCGCCTATGATGAGGACAGCGATTATCCAGACGAAGGGGAAGACCCGCGGGATGCACTGGTTGCACAGCTTTTGGAATATCGTAAATACAAATATGCAGCAGATGTATTGAAAGACAAAGAAATCGAACGTGGGCATTATTACACCAAAGAAGCTGCCAATTTGGACTGTTACCGGGAAGATGTGCCGCCGTTGGAACCAAATCAAATCACTACGATTGATTTGTTTTTTGCATTTCATGAAATGCTGAACCGGCAAAAAGCGCAAGAGCCTTTGACAACAACCATTGTAGCGGAAAGTTTTACGATTGAAGAAAAAATCGATCACATTTTAACTAAATTGACACATTTGCCGACTTCCCAGGGGATTCACTTTAATGACCTGTTCACTTCGTTCTCCAAGAGCGAAATCGTCACGACTTTTATGGCACTGCTGGAAGTTGTCAAGTCGGGCGATGTGGTTGCCAAGCAGGCAACACGGCATGAACCGATATATTTATACCGACGAACAAAAACGAGGGTTAATGAATGAATGAAATAAATAAGATAGAAGCACTGTTATTTGTAGCAGGTGATGAAGGCATGTCTCTCAATGAGCTGGCTTATTTAAGCGGGCAGTCTACATCTGCTGCTTTTGACGCCGTAGAACGGCTGAAACAGAAATATGCGGCTGACGGTGACAGTGCACTCCATATTTTGGAAGTTGGCGACCGTTTTTTAATGACTACTAAAAAAGAATTTTCAGATTTGCTGAAAGCTTATGCAACATCGTCCATGTCGAAGCAGCTCTCGCAAGCTGCCTTGGAGTGTCTGTCGATTATTGCCTATAAACAGCCGATCACCCGCGTCGAAGTTGATCACATTCGCGGGGTGCAGTCATCCGGTGCCATTCAAAAGCTGGTACTGAGACAATTAATTGAAGAAAAGGGCCGTGTCGACGGACCGGGCCGTGCCATCCTGTATGGTACCACTGCCTATTTTTATGACTACTTCGGCATTAAAACGATTGATGATTTGCCGTCCATCGAAGACATAGAAACACAAGTGGGCGATGATATTCCCACGGATTTATTTTTTGATAAGTTTAACCAGCAATTTGAAGACGAATATACAGAAGACTTAGGAGATTGATTATGGAACGATTGCAAAAAGTGTTGGCGCACAGCGGAGTGGCGTCACGTCGGAAGTCAGAGGAGCTGATTGCCAAAGGACGGGTAGCTGTCAATGGTCAGGTCGTCCGCGACATGGGCATCAAGGTGGGTGTGAAGGATAGAATCGAAGTCGATGGTGTGCCGATAGCACGCGAAAGTCATGTTTACTATGCGTTTTACAAGCCGCGCGGTGTCATCTCTGCTGTGACGGATGACAAAAAACGGAAAGTCGTCACAGATTTTTTCACTGACGTGCCAGAAAGAATTTTTCCTGTGGGACGTCTGGATTATGACACGACAGGTCTGTTGCTGATGACCAATGATGGGGATTTTTCGTATAAGCTGACCCATCCGAAACACGAAGTCCCGAAAACATACGTTGCCAAAGTGAAGGGAGTCGTCTATCCGAAAGATTTGCTGCCATTTAAAAAAGGGATAATGATTAAACGCAGACGGACTGCTCCGGCAAGATTCAATGTGCTGTCTGTTGACCATGAAAAGAAAACCAGTATCGTTGAACTGGTGATCCATGAAGGACGCAACCATCAGGTCAAAGAAATGTTTCACGCGGTCGGGTTTCCGGTGATGAAGTTGAAGCGTGAAAAATTCGGTGATTTGACTCTGGCTGGCTTACGTCCGGGAGAGTACCGAAAACTCACTAAAAAAGAAATACAAGACTTGGTAGGATAAAAGATTGAAAAAAATTTCTCAAAAGCAGGTTAAATAGTTGCAAATTTTTCTACACAGGTTATAATGAGGATGTAAAATAAAATATCATAAGGTTCGTCTTCACGGGCAGGGTGCAATTCCCGACCGGTGGTATAGTCCACGAACTGTTCAATGTTACACATTGTTCAGCCGAGCTGGTGAGATTCCAGCACCGACAGTTACAGTCTGAGTAAAGAAGATAGGGCTTGTTTGAGTATATGTTATCAGATAAGACTTCTGCTTTTTTCGTTCGTGAACGCAAAAAGGCAGATTTTTTTGATTTCGTATCACTCGACATGTTTCTTGAAGATGAATCCTTGACAGGAGGATTTTTTGATGAAAAGAAGTAAAACAGAACGCATGATTATCACAGCAATACTGGCAGGCATGGCTTATTTGTTGATTCAGTTCGAGTTTCCGCTGATAATGGCCTTTCCTTTTTTGAAAGTCGACTTCAGCGATATTCCGATTTTAATCAGTACCTTCATACTAGGCCCTATTCCGGGAGTGATGACGGCTTTTGTCCGTTCATTGCTAAATTTCATAATGAATGGTGCCGGACCAGCTAACTTGATCGGGAATACTGCAAGCTTTTTGGCCACGACAGCGTATTTGCTGCCTGTGTATTATATGGTAAAAAAACAGAACGACAACAAACATTTGGTATCAGGTCTGACGTTAGGTTCGATAGCAATGACGCTGGTGATGGTCGCTGCCAATTACTTTGTGATGTTGCCTTTCTACTTGAAAGTAGTCGGCCTTGATTTGGGCATGCCGATTAGCAAAATCGTGATGGTCGGGGTTATTCCGTTTAATATCATGAAGGTGATTTTGGTCAGCGTTGTTTTCTTCGTTGTGTATAAAAATCTTATTCCAAGTCTTCAGAATAAAACAATGATGATTCATCCGTCAAAATAAGTCAACATTTTATAATAAAGCGTATTGAATAAACTCAATCCCCGCAACAGTTGTTCCAACTTGTTGCGGGGGTTTTTATTTTTCACGGTATTTTTTTAAAAAATAGTAAATAATTAATGTACCAATTGTAACTAAACGCTTTCATTTGTTATCATAAAAGAAAGAAAGTAACACATAAGTAAAAAACAAAGACTGTATTGAAATTTTAGTAATAATAATGTAATATTAAAAACATATATTAATTGCAGGGCAGGTGTGATTTTGTGGTGAACCGCAAGTATATTGCCGGAATGAACGGCATCCGTACATTAGCTGTTTTAGGAGTTATTTTTTATCATTTGCTACCAAATAAAATGCCGGGCGGCTACCTTGGTGTTCCGCTGTTTTTTGTTATTTCCGGTTATTTAATGACAACCAGTGTCAGAAAACGCCGGGAGAAGAGCGGTGACATTGAGTTGAAACAGCTGTACCTCCGCCGGCTGCGCAGACTACTCCCGCCGTTGGTTTTTTTCCTGTTTATTTGCGGTGCCGTCCTGCCGTTTATCGACCGTTCGCTGATGCGTAATTTTCGGGAAATTGTTGCCAGCAGTCTGTTGTTTGTCAATAACTGGTGGCAGTTGTTTAATGGTGAGTCTTACTTCGACCGGTTTACCGGAGCATCGCCGTTTAGTCATCTCTGGTATTTGTCTATCGAAGGCCAATTTTATCTCGTTTGGCTTTTTTTGTTAAAACTTTACTACCGGGTTGCTGATGACGACAAATTGCTGGCTAAAATTATCAGCATTGGCATCGTCCTCTCGGCTGCCACGATGGCAGTCTTTTATACACCTGCCAATGTGAACATCGTGTATTTCGGCACGTTTTCCAGAGTATTTTCGCTGTTATTAGGCGCGCTTTTATCAGTTGTTCTGTCGATTTACCGCACAGAACTCGAAAAAGTGTCACGTTATACGGGCTTTTTTGCTGCCGGAGCTTGCCTGATGATTATTTTGGTCTGCTTTTTCCATGTCCGAGATACTTCGGCCATTGTCTATCGCGGGGGAATGCTGGTGTTCAGTCTGATAGCAGCACTGCTTGTGGGAACGGTCATTCAATTTCCTGATGTTGACCGTCTGATGTCTAATCCTCTGTTTGCTTGGTGCGGTTCGCGCAGTTATGAAATTTATTTGTGGCAGTTCCCGGTAATGATTGTTTATGAAACGCTGGTGCACCAAGATGGCAGTCATCTTGTATTGCATACAGTTGTGCAGCTATCTGTCATCCTTCTCATATCGGAAGTAAGCTACCGCATCGTTCAGCGGACAGTGTACCTCTCCGGGCTGACGTTCAGCAAGGACGGTTTGAGTAAGTTATGGCACCATAAAGCGGCGCTGTTTGCTGTGATGCTGCTCGGGATAAGTTTTGTTGCAGGATTTATACAAGCGCCGTCCGGAAAAAATCAGGCAGCCAATGACTTACAGCGGCTGCTCGAAAAAAATCAAAAAGCACTCAATAAAGAGTCGTCAGCACAGAAAGAAAAATCGGCGGTCAAAAAAATGACACCGGCGGAACTTGAAGCGGCGAAGAAAATCAGCCTAACCGGGTTTGGTGATTCCATTTTACTTAGTGCTGCACCGAGTATTCAGGAAATCTTTCCTAACAGTTACATCGATGCCGAGGTGGGGCGTCAGCTGTTTGAAAGCATCGAAGATTTTGAAAAATTGAAAAAAGAGCAGACCTTCGGTGATGTCATCCTGGTTGTTTTAGGCGCTAACGGCAGTTTTTCGGCTAAAGACATGGACAACTTGATGAACGTAGCGGACGGCAAACCGGTGTTTTTTGTGAATACGACCGTGAACAGGAAATGGCAGAAATCGGTCAATACAGAGCTGGCAAAGACGGCAAAACGATTTGATAATGCCCATTTGATTGACTGGAAAACATATTCCCAACATCATGATGACTGGTTCGAGGAAGATGATATCCATATGAATCATACAGGGGCCGGCTATTTCGCAGAATATGTCGCGCAGCTCATCATCAAAGAACTAAAAAAATAAGAACACGTGACTCACGTCTTCTTATTTTTTTTGCAAGATAATTGCTCTGGTCGGGCATTTCTGATAAGCAGCCAAACAGTGTTCCTGTTCTTTTTCAGGGATGGTTTGCTCCAGTTGGTCGGAATCCTTGAAAATCACGATACCATCATCGGTATAGTCAAATATATTTGGCGCTTTTACTTGGCACAGACCGCAAGCAATGCATTTTTCTGGTATAATTTGGCATAGCATCTAAAGATACACTCCTGTGAGGTGATTGATATCAAAACACTTGATTTATTTATTCTAACCTTATTCAGTCATGGTGACAAGGCAAGAATCTCGACCCTTTATCATTTGCTTCGCGGCAAACGGACAGCTTCCATTCTTATTTACGGGTATTTTTATTATTGCCTGCCTTTTTTCGGCTTACTGCCACAGTTGACAGAATCTGATTACCACAAGACAGTTCAACGCCTGAGTGCGGCTGGCTTTTTAATCATTTCTGAGGACAATCTGGCAGCCATCACTCAAATAGGACAGGACTGTTTGCAAAACGCCGACCTGTTTCAACCGCTGCCGCATTTGGACGGGTACCGCTTTGCCGGACAGGACGAGCTGTTTTGGGAAATACTGACGTTTGCCACACAAGTACTGTCGGAAAAAAGTCACGGCAACAATCAGTATATTCCTCTGGAGTCGAATGTTTACAGGCAAAAGATATTTAAACGGTGGCTGAAACAGCAGCCGGAAAACGCGTCTCAACTGCTCTACAATGAATGGTACCTTTTTTTGCAGTCTTTGCCGGAAAAAGATGCACTGCTGTTTGCCAGCCAGCTGTCAGGCTATTTACGGACAGGGTTGACATTGCAGCAGGCAGCAGACAACCGTCAGGAAGAGATACTGCGCACAGAGCTGACATTTAAAAATCATCTGCACCACCTCATGTCGGCTGCGACGCAAAAAGTGTCCGTGTTTCCGCTAATGAAAAGCTTGACTGAGCAGTTTACCGTTCATTCCGGCAATCAGAGTGCCGCTGAAACGTTTTCTTTGTTTTGTCAGGGAATGAGTGCAGAGGCAATTGCTGTCAGACGTCGGTTGAGGCCAAACACGATTTATGACCATATCATCGATTGTTCGTTTCAGGATGCTGGCTTTCCGTATTTGACGCTTTTATCAGATGAAGAAACAGCAATTTTGTCCGGCTATCGGCAGCAGCATCCAAATGTCAGAAACTGGCAATGGCAGGAAGTCCATAGCCGGCATCCCCAGCTGACCTACCACGGCATGCGTTTTTACCAGCTTGCCTGTGTCCAGAAGGAGGTGGTCCGATGAGTGCTGTTGAACATATATTGCGTGATGTTTTCCATCTTGACACATTCAGAGAAGGCCAGAAAGAAGTGATCGACAATGTGCTGGCTCATCAGGATGTACTGGCTGTTTTGCCGACCGGCACCGGGAAATCTCTTTGTTATGAATTGCCCAGTTTGTTACTGCCCGGCCATACTCTAATTGTCTCACCGCTTTTGTCGTTGATGGATGATCAAGTCAGTCGGTTGAAACAGCGCGATAAATCGGTCGTTGCCCTGAACAGTCTGCTTGACTATGACAGCCGGCGCTATATTTTGTCGCATTTGTCTGAGTATAAATATATTTTTATTAGTCCTGAGACAATGGCGCAAAAGGGGATTCGACAAAGGCTAAAGCAGCTGCCAGTATCGCTTCTGGTGGTTGACGAGGCTCACTGTATTTCGCAATGGGGATTTGATTTCAGACCGGACTATCTGCAGTTGAAAGAGTTGAAACAAGAGCTTGACCATCCGGTGACCTTGGCGTTGACAGCGACAGCGACTGAGCGGGTCCGACAAGATATTGGCGAGCAATTGTTTGGCGGCGACGGGTTTCACTTGGTGCAAAAATCGGTCAATCGTCCGAATATTGCCTATGCTGTTACAAAAACAGACGATAAAATTGCCTTTATCACACAGTTTCTGGAGGCTCATCCCGTGCCGGGCATCGTTTACTTCACCAGCCGGAAAATGACTGAACAGGTGTCAGAAAAAGTTAGACAGCTGACCAACCGGCGTGCTGCGTATTATCATGGAGGCTTGAACAGTCAGGAGCGCACCAAAATCCAACAACAGTTTTTAGCTGGACAGCTGGATGTCTTGTGTGCAACCAGTGCATTTGGGATGGGGGTCGACAAGTCGGATATCCGCTTTGTTATCCATTATCATTTGCCGGACAGTCTGGAGAGCTATTTGCAGGAGTCCGGCAGAGCCGGCAGAGACGGCGGGCAAAGTTTATCGGTTATTCTCTATAATCAAGGCGATGAGATGATTCATCGGCGGATGATGCAGGAAAGCTATCAGGAAAAAAAGCCCTGTTATTTCTTAGGGAAAAGTCGGCGGAGCAAAAACAAGGGTATAATGACGTATTGACTGATGTACAGCGCAAATGGTTGAAGCAACTGACTGCTGACCAGATGGACTGGACGACTTTTGAGCGGACTGCCGAACTGAAACAGCTGGAAAGCCGGCTGCAGTTGGACAGTGTTTTAAATTACGTTCACAGCAGCGGCTGCCGGCGACAGAAACTGCTGACATATTTTGATGAAGGAGAACTGGCAAAATCATCCGCATTTTATTGTTGCGATAATTGCGGTCTGCCCCAAAAAGTGATTGCTTCCGAACCGTTTAAGGCAACAAACCGCGTAGATATCGAAAAAAATTGGAAGATTATATTAAAAATGCTCTTTTTTAACGATTTTTAAAGACTTTGATTTCGATTATATGGTAGAATAGTCAGTGGAACTTTTGTAAGGAGGATAACAGTGAGTAAGAAAGACCAAGACAAAAAACCCTGGGATCAGCCCATTTATGACACCAGCAAAGAAGAGATGACATCGCGTAGTGAACGCCGCAACAAATCAGAAGGCAAGAGTATCAATACAGTTGTTTTGATTATGCTGGTATTTTTGGTTGTCGGTGTGGCTGTGTTTGCCTACTTTATGTTGAACGATAACAAGGAGAAAAATACTGGCGTGGAAAAAGATACCAACAGTTCTGTGCCGTACATTGTCGAAGGCAGTACGTCCAGTTCGACCAAAGAAACGTCAACAAGCACGAAAGAAACAACCTCCGAGACAGAAAAAGAATCAAGCAGTTCGGAAGTTCAACAGGCACAGCAGCCAGAACAGCAAAATCAACAGCAGGCTCAGGAGCAACAGCAAGAACAGCAGCCAGAAGCTGGCGGTTCATACACTGTTCAGGCCGGGGATAATTTATATCGTATTGCATTAAACCATGGTATGACAACGCAAGAACTGGCTAATTTGAACGGTATCACACCAGATACCACATTAAGTGTCGGGCAAGTTCTTAGAACGAAATAAAAGTCGTCAGCTGACGACTTTTTGTATTTTTTTTGTGTCAGATATGTCTGGCAGTCATTTTTTAGGAAAGCAAGAGGTTTTTTGAGATGAAGAAGACAATTCAAATTGCGATAGACGGACCGGCTTCTGCCGGGAAAAGTACTGTGGCGAAAATCGTGGCCAACCAACTCCACTATATTTATTGTGATACTGGTGCGATGTACAGAGCACTGACACTGGCTGCGCTTGAGGAAGGTGTTGCACCTGATGATGAAGAGGGGCTGTTGGCTCTGCTGAATAAAATCAGTATTACTTTTCAACAGCAGCCGGATGGGCAACTTGTCTTTTTAAATGAGCGGGATGTGACCTCAGCTATACGCCAGCATGATGTAACAAGACATGTGTCGGATGTGTCGGCACACAAACAAGTTCGGGAAGAAATGGTCAAACGTCAGCAGCAAATCGCTTCTGACGGCGGGATCGTGATGGATGGCAGAGATATCGGCACGATGGTTCTGCCTAACGCAGAATTAAAAATATTTTTAGTGGCGAGTGTTGAGGAACGGGCCATGCGCCGTTACAAAGAAAATCAGGAAAAAGGCATTCCGACTGACTATGACCGATTAAAAAACGAAATTGAATTACGGGATTTTCAAGACTCGACACGTCAGGCTTCTCCGTTAGTGCAAGCAGATGATGCGATACTATTAGACACAACGGGCTTAAGTATCAAAGAAGTCGTCGACCGTATTTTAAATTATGCCGAAAATGCAAGAAACTAATACAAAAACTCACTTTGCTCTGGTCAAGTGAGTTTTTTTTAGGTAAAATGGATTGAGTAAGTATTTTGAGCAACTGGCGTAGGAGGAAAAAAGATGACAGAGCAAAATAACGAGACAATGTTAGATGCGATTGAAAGCGTTCAGGAAGTCAAGGTTGGTGACCTTGTGCAGGGAGAGGTATTATCGATTGATGATAACAAGCAGGCAATTGTGGGGATCATCGGAGCAGGAGTTGAAGGAGTTGTCCCTCTGAAAGAATTATCCACTTTAGCCGTTGAAAACGTTACAGATATCGTTAACGTTGGAGATATCATCGATTTAGTCGTTATCTCAGAGATGGGTAAAGATAAAGAAAATGGCAGTTATCTACTTTCCAAACGTCGTGTTGACGCGAAAAAGATTTGGGAAGAAATTGAAGAGGATTACAAAGAAGGCAAGCTGATCGAAGCGCCTGTGACAGAAATCGTCAAAGGCGGACTGGTAGTTGATGCCGGTGTCCGCGGATTTGTGCCTGCTTCAATGGTAGAAGACCATTTTGTTTCAGATTTCTCTGATTACAAAGGGAAAACACTGAAATTTAAGATTGTGGAAATCGAACCTTCCGAAAATCGCCTGATCTTATCTCACCGGGCAGTGGTTGAGGCAGAAAAAGAAGCGGTGAAACAGGAGGTTTTAAGTAACATACATGACGGTGATGTGTTGACCGGAAAGGTCGCCCGCCTGACTGATTTTGGCGCTTTCATTGATTTAGGCGGCGTTGATGGACTTGTTCACGTATCGGAGATTGCACATACACACGTTGACAAGCCGGAAGATGTGCTGACTGTCGGCGATGAAGTCAATGTCAAAGTTTTGTCAGTTAAACCTGAAGAAGAGCGTGTGTCGCTTTCCATCAAGGAAACACTGCCGGGACCATGGACAGATATTGACAAAAAAGCACCTGTCGGCTCTGTGTTGACTGGGGTTGTCAAACGCTTGACCTCATTCGGCGCATTCGTTGAAGTATTCCCGGGTGTTGAGGGTCTGGTCCATATCTCCCAGATTTCTCATAAGCATATTGCCACACCGCACGAAGCACTGGAAGAAGGTCAGGAGATTCAAGTGAAAGTGCTTGAAGTTCATCCTGATAACGAACGCATAGCCTTAAGCATCAAGGCACTTGAACAAAAAGAAGATGATGAAGTTGCAGCTGAAGATGATTATCAGATGCCGGAAGAGGGCACTGGTTTTACTCTAGGCGACATTATTAATGCAGAGGATTTAACTAAAGAGGATTAATTTGCTTAAATACTGAAATGTTGTGATAAGCTGGTGCACGCTGCACCGGCTTATTTATATGGTAAAGAAGTGTTTAGATGCATAATCGTCTGCCTCAGAAGAATTATCAAAAGTTTTAAAAGAAATTTCTTGCATCTCCCTAATGGTTTGGTTAAACTACTAAGGAATGAGAGTATCATTGAAGGAGGCCTGTTGATTTATGGCAAATCCAACAATAGCAATTGTCGGGAGACCGAATGTTGGAAAATCCACATTATTTAATCGAATAGCCGGAGAAAGAATTTCCATTGTGGAGGATGTTCCCGGTGTGACAAGAGACCGTATTTACGCCCACGGAGAATGGCTGGGACGAGAATTCAATTTAATCGACACAGGCGGAATAGACTTGAGCGATGAGCCGTTTATGGATCAAATCAAGCACCAAGCGGAAATCGCGATTGATGAGGCAGATGTCATCATCTTAGTTGTCAGCGGACGTGAAGGCGTGACTGATGCGGATGAATATGTGGCCAGAATTCTGTACCGCAGCAACAAGCCGGTTCTGCTGGCTGTCAATAAAGTAGACAATCCCGAGATGCGCAGTGATATTTATGAATTTTATGCGTTAGGACTGGGAGACCCGTTTCCTGTTTCCGGCAGTCACGGCCTTGGCATAGGCGATTTGCTGGATGAGGTCATCAAACATTTTGCAGATGAGCAGGAAGAAGAGGAAGATGATGTCATCAGATTCAGTCTGATTGGACGTCCCAATGTGGGCAAGTCTTCATTAATCAATGCCATCCTTGGGGAAGAGCGGGTCATCGTATCGGATATTGCGGGGACCACGCGTGATGCCATTGATACGAGCTTTGTTTCCGAGTCTGGTCAAACATTTCAAATGATTGACACAGCAGGAATGCGCAAACGTGGGAAAGTTTATGAAAAAACGGAAAAATACAGTGTCATGCGTGCGATGCGTGCTATTGACCGGTCTGATGTCGTGCTGGTCGTGTTAAACGCCGAGGAAGGCATCCGGGAATACGACAAGCGGATTGCCGGCTTTGCCCATGAAGCAGGGAAAGGCATCATTATCGTGGTGAACAAGTGGGATGCAATTGAAAAAGACAACCACACGATGAAGGAATTTGAGCAGGATATACGCAGCGAGTTCCGTTATCTTGATTATGCACCGATTGCCTTTGTGTCCGCAAAGACAAAACAGCGTCTGGCTCAGTTGCCGGATATGATTGAAACGGTCAGCGAGAACCAGTCGCTGAGGATTCCGTCTTCTATTTTGAATGATGTCATCATGGATGCGGTCGCCATCAATCCGACACCGACCGACAAAGGCAAGCGCCTCAAGATTTTTTACACCACGCAAGTAGCAGTCAAGCCGCCGACGTTTGTTGTGTTTGTCAATGAAGAGGAGCTGATGCACTTTTCATACGCGCGTTTTTTGGAAAATCAGATTCGGAAATCCTTTGAATATGAAGGCACGCCGATACGTATTATAGCCAGAAAACGGAAGTAAGTCGGGCATTTTATCATATCCAATCGTGATTTGCAACTAAGTAATGAACATTAATAAAAAAACTGATAAAAACTATGAAAAACCTTGCTAACACACGCTTCCTGTGGTATCTTGGTTTAAGAAATATTGATAAGACAATATTTCCAGATATCATTTTTGGACCACTCAAAAATGATTGCCTAGAAACGATGTGTAACATCTAATTTCCTGTTAGGGAGGTGAAATGTAAATGGCAAACAAAGCAGAATTAATCGAAAAAGTAGCAGAAGCTACAAACCTGACTAAAAAAGATGCAACTGTTGCAGTTGATGCAGTTTTTTCATCAATCCAAGACTTCTTGGCTGATGGAGAGAAAGTTCAATTGATCGGTTTTGGTAACTTCGAAGTTCGTGAACGTGCGGCTCGTAAAGGTCGTAACCCGCAGACTGGTGAGGAAATCCAAATCGCAGCTAGCAAAGTACCTGCCTTCAAACCAGGCAAAGCACTTAAAGATGCGGTTAAATAATGTTGTGATATAAAAACGGGCAGTGCTGATTCAATCGGCACTGTCTGTTTTTTCTTTATATAGTCACTAGGGATACGGGTCGCTGTGTAATTAGTTAATGGCTGACCATGATTTGTGGTAAAATGATAGACAAAGGAGCTGATTAAAATGAGGGAGGTATATAGGAACAACGGGCAAAAAAGCGAAATTATTTTTGCGGAACCTGTTGCAGTCGTTACTAAAAAAGAACTGGTGCAGCAGGCGCAAGACTATGATGCCGTGTTTATCTTATCCAATCAGGAGTACTATGACAGTTATTACGAGATGTTCTCGCCCATACTGCTTAACAAGTCATGGGGAAACTGGTTCATCTGTCCGAACCATCCTTCTGAGCACCAAATGAAACAGCTTCAAACCATTTTGGAATTCATGGAAGAAATGACGATACCGGAACATACGCTGCTTTTCGGCTTAGGGAATGAAGCTATTTTTCATCTTTCCGGCTACTTGGCGGCACATTCCAGGTACATTCAAACTTTTGTTTATTTTCCGATTTCAGTCACGTCATTCGTTACCGGTCTGTATGGTCAGTCAGACATACTGCTGTCGGTGGACCGGCCGGTTTTGTCGACGCTAAGATTGCCTGATACCATCATCTATGATGTGATGATTGCCCCGGAAAAGCATGACGTGAATTTTTTAGAAGAATTGTTTACCCTTGTGCATCTTGGGTTGTCGACGGATCATGAGTACCTTCAAATGCTGTACAAAACCGTTGCGCAGTTAAAAGGCTGGCAGTCGAAGTTTCTGGCACCGCTGATCAAGCCGACAATCGCGTTGTTTCAAACATACCGTCCGTCCGACAGTCATTTCGGACTGGCTTTTGCAAACGGCTTTTATCATGTGGAGGGCAGCTACTATCTGCCCCGTATCCAGCGGAAATTTATCGGACTGCTTTTGCAGGTGTTGTGGAGTCAGAGGGAACAGGGGTTTTCATTTCAATTTGAAAATTTTGTCGGCTGGCTGACGGCGGCCGGGGTGGACTGCCGGATACCGGAAACGATTTTAAGTGCTGACTTAGCAGCCGGAATCGCCAAAGAGTGCCGGCGCTTCAGCACCTGTCCGGCATTGAAAAAAATAGGTCGGTTGGCTTCAGGCGAACGGCCGACGGAACAGCGTTTATATGACACAATAACGATGTATCGTCAATTACCGCAATTTGTAACAGAGGAGACGAACTAAATGACATATGCAGAAAAAATGCTGGCCGCGCTGTCAGCAGGCGATTTAGCAGATGCACAACTTAATTTTGAAAAAACACAGCGAGAGGACTCTGCGGAGATTCGCGCCGGCTTAGCTGAAGAACTGTTGCAGATGGGTTTTTTAGATGAATCTGAGCAGTTGATTCAGCAGTTGCTGGCTGAATTTCCCGAAGAAGATTCGCTTAAAGTGATGTTGGCGGAAATCGCCATAGAAGATGGGGAAACGGACAAGGCTTTTTCAATTCTCGAAACTATCCCGGCTGGCAGCAGTTCGTATAGTCAAAGCCTTGTGCTGCAGGCCGACTTGTATCAACTGCTCGGGTTGCCTGAAGTCAGCGAAAACAAATTGTCGGAAGCTAAAAAATATCTGCCGGATGAACCGCTCCTTGACTTTGCGCTGGCAGAGCTGTATTTTTCGGAAGAGCAGTATGCGCGGGCGCTTGAGCTATATCTTATGTTGAACGCAAGCAGTACCTTTGAAGCGCCTGTCAATTTAGCAGAACGGATCGGTGTGAGCTATACGAGATTGGGTGAATTTGAGACCGCTGTTGCTTACCTTGAGGACGCTGTCAAAGACACCGGTTCTGACGATACGCTCTACGAGTTGGCAATCACCTACATGCAGCTGGAAGAATCTGCTAAAGCCATCACACTATTGCAGCAGCTTCAGGCTGTCAACCCGGACTACATGACCGTGTATTACCCGCTAGCGAAAATGCTCCATGACGAGGGGCGCCATCAAGAAGCACGCGACGTACTGCAGCAGGGACTGGCAGCAAGTCCGTTCACCGTTCCGCTTTACCATTTGGCATCCACAAATGCCTATAGTTTGGGGATGGTCGAACTGGCAGAAGATTATCTCCATCAGGCGCTTGAGATGGAGGAGGACAAGGACCACACCTTGCTTAAACTGAGTGAATTATTAATCAACGAGGCCCGCTATGATGAAGTGGTTTCGCTGCTGAGCGGACTGGAAAACCCGGACCAGGGGTTTGCCCACTGGTACCTCGCACAAGCTTACAATGGCCTTGAACAATTTGACGAAGCACGAACGCATTACCGCCGGGCATTTAATTGGCTGGGGAGTGAACCTGATTTTTTGAAAGAATACGGCCTGTTTTTAAGAGAAGACGGCTTGCTGGAGGAGTCGCAAAGTATACTGACACGTTACCTCCATCTTGTGCCGGGCGATATAGAGATACTATCACTGCTGGATGATTAGAAAGGGTAGGTGAGGCAGATGGAATTGTCTCAAAAGAAGGAGTTTGTAAAATGGCTGCTTAAATCAGTGTCGTTTAAGCGTCGGGAAGCCTATTGGATACTGAATTATTTGTTGAATCACGACATGATTCTCAACAATGTCCGATTCGTTCAGAAAAGTGATGAAACTCCGCGCGGCTTGCTGATGGTGGATGTGTTTCACGATGAACCGGGACTGTTGCTGAAAAAGGGTAAACATTTTTTTGACGATCCGGAACAGATTTTTCATGAAATCAGGATGAATTGGCGCGAGGCGCTTTTTCTTGAGATTTTGTTCAAGGATGCCAATCAGCACGTCTTGTATTTGTCCGTGCTTGAGGACAATCCTTATGCACCGTGGAGCGAATCGGTGGATGAAGATTTTTTAGAGGAGCTGGAAGGATTTCTTTTAGAAGAGGAGCGGCAGTACCGTATCCGTTATCTGGAAGCCTCCATTGACCGGGCGCTTGAAGAGGAAGACAAGGAATCTTTTTTCAATTTGCTGGCTGAATTGCAGGAATTGCAAAAAGAAAACAACTTTAGTTGACTTTTTATGATACGTTCTTTATAATTTTGTGAAGAAGCCAAAGGATATATTTGTCTGTTTGACCGTTTAGAGAGCTTTCTGGCAGGTGAAAAGAAAGACGGCATCCGGCAAAGGCTCCCTTTGGGTAAATTGACAAGAAATTGTCACGCGTTCCGCGTTAACGAAATCAAGAGGTAATGAATGTTTGACATCCATTGCAATCAAGGTGGTACCGCGCTGTGTCGTCCTTGTGTTGCAAGGATGTTTTTTATTTTTTTAGAGAGAGGATAAGGAAAATGAAGCAATTATCAAGTAGTCAAATCAGACAGATGTTTTTAGATTTTTTCAAATCAAAAGGGCACACTGTCGAGCCAAGTGCGTCATTGATTCCCGTCAATGACCCGACTCTCCTGTGGATTAATTCCGGAGTCGCAACATTGAAAAAGTACTTCGACGGTTCGGTCGTGCCTGACAATCCGCGTATCACCAACGCGCAAAAAAGCATCCGGACAAATGACATTGAAAATGTCGGGAAAACAGCACGCCATCACACCATGTTTGAGATGCTCGGCAATTTTTCAATCGGCGATTATTTTAAGGAACAGGCGATCGTCTGGGCATGGGAATTTTTAACGGATGAGGCATGGATGGCATTTGAGCCGGAAAAAATTTATGTGACCGTCTACCCTGAAGACAAAGAGGCCAAACGTATTTGGGAGGAAGTCGTCGGATTGGCGCCGGATCATATCGTTGAAGTTGCGGATAATTTCTGGGATATCGGCGCAGGTCCATGTGGTCCGGATTCTGAAATTTTTTACGACCGCGGCGAAAGTTTTAACAATCTGGCTGCCGATGACCCTGAAAACTATCCGGGAGGCGAAAACGAACGCTATCTGGAAATCTGGAATTTGGTGTTCTCAGAGTTTAACCATACACCGGAGGGGACATATGAGCCGCTGCCGCATAAAAACATTGATACTGGTATGGGTCTTGAACGTATTGTTTCCATTGTCCAGGATGCGCCGACAAACTTTGAGACCGACTTGTTTATGCCGATTATCAACGCAACAGAAAATATGAGCGCGGGTAAAGTGTACGGCAAGGATAATGCGACGGACATTTCGTTTAAGGTCATCGCCGACCACATCAGAGCGGTTGCTTTTGCAATCGGGGACGGGGCACTGCCGTCAAATGAAGGACGGGGGTACGTTTTGCGTCGTTTGCTGCGCCGGGCAGTCATGCATGGGAAAAAGCTGGGCATCAACGAAGCCTTTATGTATAAGCTTGTGAAGGTTGTCGGGGAAATCATGGACAGCTACTATCCGGAAATACTGGCCAACCGAGAATTCATTGAAAAGATCGTGCGTACCGAGGAAGAACGCTTCCATGAAACCATCAATGACGGATTGCGCATCATGACAGACTTGCTGACCGAATTAAAAGACAACGGTCAGGATGTCCTTGCCGGCAAGGATATTTTCAAACTTTACGATACTTACGGCTTCCCGGTGGAATTGACAGAAGAAATGGCGGAAGATGAAGGATTGAAAGTCGACCACGCCGGGTTTGAAAAAGAAATGGCTGTTCAGAAAGAACGTGCCAGAGCGGCAAGGAAGAAAGAGGAATCCATGAGTGTCCAGTCTTCATTGCTGACTGACGTCAAAGTAGTCAGTGAGTTCGTGGGTTATACGGAGACGACCGCTGAATCCGCTTTGCTCGTACTGATTCAAGACGACGAGGAGAAACAGGAAGTCGGCGCCGGAGAAGCGCAAGCCATTTTTGCTAAAACACCTTTTTATGCTGAAATGGGCGGTCAAGTGGCTGATAAAGGTACCGTCAGTGATGCATCGGGTGCTGTTGTTGCCAATGTGCTGGATGCCCAGCGTGCACCAAACGGACAGACTCTTCACCGGCTGGACATTCTGAAGCCGCTGGTTGCAGGTCTATCATATACACTGAGTGTGGATGGGGCGATGCGTAAAAAAATCATCAAAAACCACACAGCGACACATTTGCTCCACCGTGCACTGAAAGATGTGCTCGGCGAACATGCCAATCAGGCTGGCTCGCTTGTAGCACCGGGTTACTTGCGGTTTGACTTCACGCATTTTGAACAGTTGTCAGCAGATGAGCTGAACCGGATGGAGCATCTCGTGAATGAAAAAATCTGGGATGCACTCGTCGTCGAAACCATTGAAACAGACATCGATACGGCGAAGGCAATGGGCGCCATGGCACTTTTCGGTGAAAAATACGGCCACGATGTCCGCGTAGTTAAAATTGGCGATTACTCGATTGAATTATGCGGCGGTGTTCATGTCGCCAATACGGAAGACATCGGTCTATTCAAAATTGTTTCTGAATCGGGTATCGGGGCAGGTGTGCGTCGAATCGAAGCAGTGACCAGCCGCGAAGCGTATGAACTGCTGCATGAACAGGAGATGCGCCTGAAAGAAGTGGCATCCATCGTGAAATCACCGCAAATCAAAGAAACGACAGCCAAGGCAGCACAGCTGCAAAAAGAGCTGAAAGAAGCCAAACGGGAAAACGAGCAGTTGGCGGCAAAAATCGCCAATGCCCAGGCTGGCGATATATTTAATGAGGTCCATACAGCTGACGGTATGACCTATATTGCAGCACACGTTCAGGTCAAAGACATGAACCAGTTGCGCCAGCTGGCAGACCAGTGGAAGCAGAAAGCAGCGTCCGATGTGCTGGTTTTGGGGACGGTACAAGGAGAGAAAGTCAATTTGTTGGCAGCCATGACAAAAGAAATGATTGCTAAAGGATATAAAGCCGGTGATTTAATTAAAGCTATCGCGCCAAAAGTCAACGGCGGCGGCGGCGGACGGCCGGACATGGCACAGGCTGGCGGCAAGAACCCTGCCGGTCTGCAAGACGCGCTGAATGAAGTTCCCCGCTGGTTGACAGAAAAGTAATCAATTGGCTGAGTTATTGTGACATAAGACAAAAACGGAAAGGAACGGTTGGAAAACCGTGGGTGAGGTATATGCTTGAAGCAGTGATTTTTGATATGGACGGTGTGTTAATCGACACTGAAAAATTTTATATGCGCTCCGAACAGCAGATTGTCGCTGAATACGGGATTGATGTGCCGGCTTCCCATTTTACGAAGTATTGCGGTACCACGCAAGATTACATCTGGCAAAACATCAAAGATGAATTCAATTTGCCGGCTTCATTAGAACAATTAAAAGAAATTGCCCCGATTTATCTGGAAAAATTGTTTGACACAGAAGGCGTCACGATGATTGACGGCATTCCAGAACTGCTGGCTGAATTGTCCGCTAGTCCGCTGAAACTGGCAGTCGCTTCTTCAACGAAACAGGCGTTGATTCACAAGCACTTGTCATCGATTGGTCTGTCTGATTATTTTGACGTGATGGAGTCAGCTGAGAATGTCAAACATTCCAAGCCGGCACCGGATGTGTTTTTAAAGACTGCAGAACTGCTGGGGGTCAATCCCGAAAACTGTCTGGTTATCGAAGATTCCAGCAACGGTGTCAAGGCGGCGAAAAATGCCGGCATGGTCTGCATTGCCTTTAAAAATCCTGAATTTCCATCACAGGACACCCGGCTGGCAGATTTGGAAGTCACACATATCAAGGACATTACACTAGCCCGCTGTTACCAGCTGTACGACCAAACAGTCTCCGGCAAATAAACTGAATGAAGCTTCAGCGTCCCAGCAGTCAGATGGGGCGCTGATTTTTTTATAAATCAACTCCTCGAAAGCCCCGTGATATGATATAGTAAATCAGTAAGGATGCCAATTTAAACGAGAGGAAATCGGAGCATCTTAAAAAAAGAAAGAAGTGAAGAACATGCCAATTGTACATATTGAACTTATTGAAGGACGGACACAGGAACAAAAGGACGCCATGGTCAGAGATGTGACAGATGCTATTGTCAAAAATACAGGGGCGCAAAAGGAAAACGTCCACATCATCATCAGCGACATGGCAAAAGGCAATTACGCTGTTGGCGGTGAAACAAAAAAATAAATGACAGAGTAGACGGAGGTATAGGAGAAATGGACTATACACGAATTAATGCGAAAACATGGGACAGATGGAGCAGTGACAACTGGATATGGACCGTGCCGGTGACTCACGAAACATATGTGTCGGCGCTGAAAGGCGAGTGGGAGGTGCTGCTGACGCCGACCGTCAATGTACCAAAGGAGTGGTTTGGCGATTTGACCGATAAAAAAGTGCTCGGTTTGGCATCAGGCGGCGGACATCAAGGCCCAGTTTTGACCGCAGCAGGTGCCGATGTGACGATAATGGACTTGTCCGATGCACAGCTCGCTACTGAAAAAATGGTTGCGGAACGCGAAGGATACGCGATTAATCTTGTCAAAGCCGACATGACTCAGCGCTTCCCGTTTGCGGATGACAGCTTTGATTTGATTTTTCATCCGGTGTCCAATTGTTATGTGGCGGATATCGCGCATGTCTGGCGGGAATGTTTCCGAGTGTTGAAGCCCGGCGGACGGCTGCTTGCAGGGTTCACAAATCCAGATTTGTATTTATTTAACGATGCAGACAGTGTGGCGGATATTCGAGTGGTTAACAAACTGCCGTATGATTCGCTGGCAAATTTGGATAAGCCGTCTCAAAAGAAACGTGTTGCTGAAGAAGGCTACCAATTCAGCCATACGATGGAAAGGCAAATCGGCGACCAGTTGAAGGCCGGCTTTCTTCTGAAAGATTTTTATGAAGACTTCACCACCGATGATTCTTACACGTTATCCCATTACTTCCCGCTGTTTTTTGCCAGTTTGGCTGTCAAACCGGCTGATCCGCATAATATTTGATAAAATTCTTGCATTTCTTCCGTTTTAGTGTTTAAATTGATTTACAATAGTTAAAACGCTGAGAAAGACACCAGAGTTTGTAAGCAGTTCTTCAGGGAGGAAAAACGCGACTGAAATTTTTCCGGACAAGCGCAGGCACTGACCACTTTCGAGTATTCAGTCGAAACTGAATCGTTCGCTACGTTATCGCGTTTGAGAGAATCAGCCGTGAAGCTGATTCTAAAAATAGGTGGAACCACGGTGATAATCGTCCTAGTATTTCTTTATTGAAATACTAGGATTTTTTTATTAAAAAAATTTGGAGGTATTGACTATGTCAATTATTAGAATCTCGTTGCCTGATGGCGCGGTGAAAGAAGTTGAACAAGGAACAAGTCCGCTCGATGTGGCTAAAAGCATCAGCAATAGCTTGGCTAAAAAATCATTGGCAGCTAAATTCAACGGCGAACTGATTGATTTGGTGCGTCCGCTGCAGGAGGACGGCGAGCTGGAACTTGTGACACCGGACCACGAGGACGCGCTGGGCATTTTGCGGCACTCAGCCGCCCATTTGATGGCTAATGCGATGCGTCGTCTGTATCCGGAAATCCATTTTGGGGTCGGCCCGGCGATTGAAAACGGGTTCTACTATGACACCGACAATGAAGAAAAAGCAATTTCCCAAGAAGATTTGCCGAAAATCGAAGAAGAAATGATGAAAATCGTCAAAGAAAACAATCCGATTGTCCGCAAAGTTGTTACCCGGGAAGAAGCGCTTGAGATGTTCAAAGACGACCCGTATAAAATCGAATTAATCAATGAATTGCCGGAAGACGAGGAAATCACCGTTTACGATCAGGGTGACTTCGTTGATTTGTGCCGTGGTATCCATGTACCGTCAACCGGGCGCATCCAAGTCTTTAAGTTGTTGTCAGTGGCAGGGGCTTACTGGCGCGGCGATTCGAACAATCACATGATGCAGCGTGTTTACGGGACAGCCTTTTTTGATAAAAAGGAATTGCAGGCATATCTCAAAATGCGGGAAGAAGCCAAAGAGCGCGACCACCGCAAACTGGGTAAGGAGCTTGACTTGTTCATGGTCAGCCCGGAAGTCGGGTCAGGCCTGCCGTTCTGGCTGCCGAAAGGTGCGACTGTCCGCCGCATCATCGAGCGCTACATTACCGACAAAGAAATCAGCCTAGGCTATCAGCATGTTTACACACCGGTTTTGGCAGACGTCAATCTGTACAAAACATCCGGCCACTGGGACCACTACCATGATGACATGTTCCCGCCGATGGATATGGGCGACGGGGAGATGCTGGTATTGCGTCCAATGAACTGCCCGCACCATATGATGGTCTATAAAAATGACATCCACAGCTACCGCGAACTGCCGATTCGGATCGCTGAACTGGGCATGATGCACCGTTACGAGAAGAGCGGGGCGCTTTCCGGTTTGCAGCGTGTGCGCGAAATGACATTGAATGACGGTCATACCTTTGTCCGTCCGGATCAGATTAAAGATGAGTTGAAACGGACACTTAACTTGATGACAGAAGTCTACCGGGATTTCAATATCACAGATTACCGCTTCCGTCTCAGCTACCGCGACCCGAACAACAAAGAGAAATACTTTGATGATGATGACATGTGGGAAAAAGCGCAGGAAATGCTGAAAGCGGCGATGGATGAACTGGGTGTCCAATACTTCGAAGCGGAAGGCGAAGCCGCCTTTTACGGGCCAAAACTGGATGTTCAGGTGAAGACAGCCCTTGGCATCGAAGAGACACTGTCGACGATTCAGCTGGACTTCTTGCTGCCTGAGCGCTTTGATTTGACTTATGTCGGCGAGGACGGCGAAAACACACACCGCCCTGTGGTTATCCACCGCGGTATCGTGTCGACAATGGAGCGCTTTGTTGCCCATTTGATTGAAGTCCACAAAGGCGCGTTCCCAACTTGGCTGGCACCGGTACAAGGTACCATCATTCCGGTCAACCTTGACATGCACAGCGAATATGCCAACCAGTTGAAAGAACGGATGGATAAATTGGGTCTGCGGTTTGAAATAGATTCGCGCAATGAAAAAATGGGCTACAAAATCCGCGAATCGCAAACCAATAAAATTCCTTACCAAGTCGTTATCGGCGACAAGGAAATTGAAAGCGGCAGTGTAAACGTCCGCCAGTACGGCAGCAAGGAAACAGCCGTGATGGATGCGGACATGTTCATCGAGTCTGTCGTTGCCGAAGTGAATAATTACAGCCACGGCTAATGTCTGTGGCAAGCAAAGCCGCTAATTGCTTCAATTAGTGGCTTTTGCATTGAAAAATCCGGAAAGAAATGAGATACTTTGAAAGATACGGAAAAGTCACCGTTTCATTAAACTTTTATTAAAGTTTTTCTGATATAATGATTTTAAGCAAAAATAACCTATACTAACAATCAGAGTAAACTTATGCGGAAGGGAAACAAAACATGCGCAATCAACCAAAGGGCTGGCGGCCTTTTTTTAGGAAAAAACCAACTGAAGGAACGACAAGAAAATCGCACGTGCCGTTCCGACTGGATTTTCTTTTTTTTATCGTGTTTATTTTATTCTCAGCCCTAATCATTCGTCTGGCAGACTTGCAGATTAATAAACAAGCGGAGTACCAGCAAATCATTTCCGAAGGATCAAGCAATCAAATCAAAGAACCGTCATTGCGGGGAAGCATTTATGATTTAAGCGGCAAGCTGCTGGTCGGCAGCAAAGCCAATCCATCAATTACGTTTACCCGGAGCAATAACATGACAGCCAAAGAACTGCTTGATATTGCCAATCAAATCAACGACCTGGTAGACATACCAAAAGATGACTTGACAGAACGGGATAAAAAAGATTACTGGCTTGCCGAACCAAAGAACTACGAAGCGGCCGAAAAGCGCCTCAGCGACAAGGAAAAGCTGGACAAGAAAGGCAACTTGCTGTCTAACGGCGATTACTATGCTCAAGTTGTCGGGAAAGTGAAACAAGAAGAAATCCAATTTGATGACAACACGCTGAAGGCGGCATCGATTTTCAAGAAAATCAACGGCACTGTTGCCATGGGGACGGTCACCCTCAAGAATAAAGATGTCACGACCGAAGAAATTGCACTGGTCGGCGAAAATACCGCAACTATTCCGGGTTTGTCCACGAGCACCGACTGGGAGAGGGACTACCCTGAGGAGGACATGATTCAAAATCTGTTCGGGACAGTGTCGTCCGAATCAGCAGGGCTGCCGAAAGAACAGCTGGACAAGTATCTGGAAAAAGGCTATGAACGAAACGACCGTGTCGGGACAAGTTATTTGGAAGAATCCTATGAAGATGTTCTGCAAGGGAAAAAGACCGTTTATGAAGTCAATACAGACAACAAAGGCAGAATTATTTCCAAAACAGAAGTGCAGGCCGGTCAAAAAGGCGATAATTTAAAACTGACAATCGACCTTGATTTTCAGCGCCGGGTCGAGGAGATTTTAAGATCCAACTATCAGGTATTGATTAATAACGGCAAAGCACGTTATTCGCCAGGCGCTTACGTAGTAGTGACGAATCCGGAAACGGGAGCAGTTTATGCCCTTGCCGGTTTGAAACATGACACTGAAACCGGTGAATTGACCGATGATGTGTTAGGCACCTTTACCAATGCATTTGAGCCTGGTTCTGCGATTAAAGCGGCGACAGTCATGTCCGGCTACGAGAATGGCATCATCAAAGGCAATGCCACGCTGGTGGACGAACCCATCAGAATAGCAGGAAGTGCGCCGAAAACCTCCGTCTTTAATCCGTTCGGCCAAGTTGCCATCAACACGACAACGGCACTGGAAGTCTCCTCAAACGTGTATATGATGAAAATTGCCATGGGGATGATGGGGATTGAATACCGGGACGGAATGACGCTGCCGGCGCGCACCGACGTGTTTGAAACACTCCGCGATACTTATGCGCAGTTCGGGCTCGGCTCAGCGACCGGTCTGGATTTGCCGGGCGAATCAACCGGCTACGCCAATAAACAATATACAGACGAAGACGGCAACTTGATTTCCGGTATCATGGGTAATCTGCTGGACTTGTCCTATGGTAACTATGATTTGTATACACCGCTTCAAATGGCGCAATACATTGCCACTGTTGCCAATAACGGCGTGCGGGTGGCCCCTCATGTGGTCGAAGGAGTCTACGGCAATGACGAGAAGGGCAACCTCGGCGAGCTGAAAGAAAAAGTTGAACCGAAAGTTAAAAGTAAAATCGAAGGCCGTCAGTCGGAGTTTGATATCATTCAGCAAGGACTCTATCAAGTTGTCTACGGCGGCAGCGGAACAGGCCGGGCTCTGCAAGGGGCCAATTACACAGTTGCAGCCAAAACCGGTACAGCAGAAACTTATGTGGGCAACACGCCGGTAGTGAACAGCACACTGGTCGGCTATGCGCCGTTTGATAATCCGAAAGTCGCAATCAGCATTGTTCTGCCGAAAATCACTGATGAAAGCAATGGACTGAACACCGCCATCGGCACACAGATATTTAATGCTTTTTATGAGATGATGGACGACAAAGTCCAGTAGGCGCTGACTTTTGATGTAAAGTAGAACTCCTTAACAAATTTAGCCAAAAGGGTAGAATATTCACGGAAAACATGATATGATATTCAAGTGTCCGGATGAGACCATATCTTTTTCAAGTATTGGAGGGAAAATCATGCGCGTAAATATAACTTTGGAATGTACTGAGTGCAAAGAAAGAAACTACCTTTCTAACAAAAATAAACGTAACAACCCAGACCGTCTGGAAGTTAAAAAATACTGCCCGCGTCAGCGTAAAGTGACATTGCACCGTGAAACAAAATAAGCTGTTAATCACATCCTTCAGTTGTTCATAGTAACGACTGAAGGATGTTTTTGTTTGCGAAAAAAGTCAGTTGTCGTTGGGTAGCTATAAAAAAATATCCGCCGAGCCCGGATAATGATATGATAGATAAGAAGCAAGCTATTTTGAGTGAGGGAGTTGAAGGGATGAAACAAAGCAAGAAGCCGTTTCTGTTAGTCCTGCTGGTTGGGGCGGTGTTTACGTTGTCGGGTTGTCAGGATGTGCGGATGTGGTTCAAAGGATTTGAACAGAGTTTCAAAGGATTGGAAATGACGATTCGGACTTACGATGAAGAAAGCCAGGTGATGGATGAAATCAGCGGCAAATCAATTATGATTGAGCGGGACAGCGAGTTCGACTCAGATGAAGAGCGTGCTGACTCAAGCGTGATTCGTGTGACAATCGGCAGCAAGGAGCTGCACCATGTCGGCTCGTCGATGGTCATTGAGGAGCAAGGTCTTGAAAACATCTTCGACGACTATGCCAAAACGGTTGACTACCAAAACATCGAACGCGGGATACCTGTCTTGAATGCCATGGTTAATCAATACAAACAATCATTTACCGGCAAAAAGAAAGTGGTGCTTATCAGGAGTCAAAACGGTACACCGCTGGCAACTTATGCCGGAAATAAAGTCTCTCTTTACAAGACCGACGTCCCCAAAAGCACCGGCCTGCTGATAGACGGCCGCTATCTCTTTGTGTACCGTTGTGATTACACGGTGTATGACACGGATTTGTTTTTTTAAAAAAGTTTGGCAGACTGTGCCGCAGTTTCTTTTGGTGTTCACAAAACAATCGGTAAAATAACTGAAAACCGAACAATAATCTCTTAATTCGAATAAAAGTCTAAAAATTTATTGCGTTGCAAGACAAAAGAATCTATAATATATCTATCCGAAATACGAACAAGGAGTGTTTAAGTGGCTAAAAATGTTAAGTATTTAATGTTAGTACCGGGTGTCGTACTGATTTTATTTTTCCTGATTTTACCATTGGCAGGCATTATTTTCCCGACATTTTTTGACGGCGCGTTCAGCCTGCAGAACTACACGTCTTTTTTCACTGACAGCTACAATACCGGCGTATTTACGCGGACTTTGCGCATTGCGCTGATTGTCACGCTGGTGTCTGCTGTTCTAGGAATACCTGCTTCTTATTTTATCGCCAGCGTTTCAGCAAAATGGAAAGGGATTTTAATGGCGATGACACTATTCCCTTTGCTGACGAATTCAGTTATCCGAAGTTTTGCCTGGATAACCATTCTTGGAAAAAACGGCGTCATCAACACGCTTTTGTTGTCGCTGGGGCTTATCAAAGAACCTCTGACCATGCTGTACACAGAGTTTTCGGTCATTGTCGGCTCGGTCTATCTGTTCTTGCCGACGATGATTATGACGCTTGTCGGTGTGATGGAAACTATCGACGGGGAAGTGCTGGAAGCAGCCGAAACATTGGGAGCAAGCCCGTTTACAGCTTTTCGCAAAATCGTGCTGCCGCTGAGTTTTCCCGGTGTAATCATTGGCAGTATTCTCGTATTTACCGGTACGCTGACAGCGTATACCACACCGCAGCTGCTTGGCGGTAATAAAAACATGATGCTGGCAACCATGCTGTATCAGAAAGCAATGACCGTCGGTGACTGGCAGGCATCCAGTGTCATTGCGTTCATTATGATATTATCAACTGTTGTGGTGATGAAAGGATTGAATTTGATGTTAAGAGTAGTAGACAGGAGGGAAGCACATGCGTAAGCAACGGTTCATGTCAGTCATTGCCGTTATGGTTTTTCTCTTTCTGTTTCTTCCGCTGGTGGTCATCATTGTCACCTCTTTCGGTGAAGCATCCACAATCCAGTTTCCTATTAAAGGGTTTACCTTTAACTGGTACATCCAAGCCTTTAAATCGGAAACATTTATGGAAAGTTTTAAACTGAGCTTGATGATAGGCGTTGGCGCCACGCTTTTAGCCTTGCTGGTCGGTATACCGGCATCCTATGTTTTGTCGCGGTATACATTTAGAGGCAGGGAATTTCTGAAAAGTTTCTTCCTGTCGCCGACGATTATTCCCGGAATTGTCGTGGGTTATGCCCTTTTTCAGTTTATTGTCATTCGGTTTCAGTTTCCGGTCATTCAAGGTTTGCTGATTGGTCATTTCTTTATCAGCCTGCCTTATATTATCCGGGTTGTCGGTGCCAGCATGGAACAGTTGGATGTTTCCATTGAAGAAGCGGCGTGGACACTGGGCTGTACCAAAGTCCGGGCATTCGGCAAGATTGTCCTGCCGAATATTTCATCCGGCATTTTCGCCTCGTTTATGCTGGCCTTCGTCAATTCATTTAACAATGTGCCGGTGTCGATGTTTCTGTCAGGCCCGGGCGTGACCACACTGCCGACGTCATTGTTAAGCTATATGGAATACAATTATGATCCGACAGTTTCCGCTATTTCAGTGGTACTGATGATACTGACAGTGGTACTGATGTTCATCATCGAAAAAACATTGGGACTTTCCGCCATAGTCTAGCGGAAATAGAAGGAGAAGAAACATGTCTTTTGTAGAATTGAATAATATCCGTGTGTCCTATGACGGCAAACACGACATTTTAAAACAATTGCATTTATCAATCAAAAAAGGAGAGCTGGTGTCATTGTTGGGGCCAAGCGGGTGCGGCAAAACAACCACACTGCGTGTGATGGCCGGCTTGATTTCTCCCAACGACGGCAGCTTTCTAGTGGACGGCGACAACATGACAAAAGTGCCGACCCACAAACGGCGGTTTGGCATGGTGTTTCAAAGCTATGCGCTATTTCCTCATCTGACGATTTTCGATAATGTTGCGTTTGGTTTAAAGCTGCGCAAAGAAAGCAAGGAAAGTATCAAGGAAAAAGTCAACAATTCACTCTCCTCGACAGATTTGCTGGCTTTGAGCGACCGCTATCCTAAACAGCTTTCAGGCGGTCAGCGCCAGCGGGTCGCTTTAGCCCGGGCGCTGGTAGTGGAACCAAAACTGCTGCTGCTGGATGAACCACTCAGCAACCTTGATGCCAAGCTGCGGATTCAAATGCGGATGGAAATCAAAAAAATCCAGCAGTCGCTGGGCATTACAACCGTCTTTGTTACCCATGACCAGGAAGAATGCTTTTCCATTTCCGACCGGGTCGCGGTCATGAATAAAGGGGTAATTGAGCAGTTTGATTCGCCGGAAGCCATTTACCGCCAGCCAAAAACAAAATTTGTGGCGCAGTTTATCGGGTTTGAAAATTTCATTCCGCTAAAAAAACAGGGCGACCATCTATATTTGACTGAACATTCCGAAAAACTGGAAAGTATATATAGTGGCGAAGACGGAAAAAATCTGGTCGGCACGATCCGTCCGGATGACATCAAGATTGTTCAAAATGACGGTACCAATACAATTAGCGGCACGGTCAAAGTCAGAACATTTCTTGGCAAAAGCTACCAGTATGAGGTGGCAACGGCGGTCGGCGATTTAATCGTCAACGGCGACAATCAGGATATTTACCAGACTGATGACCAGTTGCGGCTGCAGCTGCCGAAAGAAAAATTGATAATCTTAACAGACAATGATGAAAAAGGAGCATAAAAAATGAAAAAAATGACTTTAGCTTTGTTGACAGGTATTGCAGCTTTGACACTTGGCGGATGTGGTTCGGGCGACTCAGGGAAGGATGCGAAAGACGACGGCAAACTGGTCATCTCGACCTTCGGATTAAGCGAAGACATCGTCAAGAGTGATGTCATGGCACCTTTTGAAAAAGAATTTTCAGCCAAAGTGACGCTTGAAGTCGGCAACAGCGCAGACCGCTATATGAAGTTGCTGAACAATCCTAACGCAGCCATCGATATTATCGAACTGGCACAAGGCAACGCCGTCAGTGCCAATGAAGACGACCTGTTCCTTGAACTGGACGAATCCAAAATCGAAAATGTGGCAAATTTAACAGACGGGGCACGGGAAATATTTGATGCCGGTGCTGGTGTGCCGTATACGTTGAACAGCGTGGGCATCATCTACAACAAAGAAAAAGCCGGCAAAGAAATCAAGGAATGGGCCGATCTTTGGGATGAAAGCCTGAAAGGCAAAATTTCCATTCCGGAAATCACGTCAACAGCCGGTATTCCGATGATGTATTTGGCAAGCGATGTTGCCGGCGTTGATATCGCATCTGATAACGGTGAAGCGGCATTTAAAGAAATCGAAAAACTCAGTCCGAATATTGTCAAGACTTATTCCAAATCCTCCGACTTGGCGAACATGTTCCAGTCAGGGGAAATAGCAGTTGCGGTCGTGTCCGACTTTGCAGTCGACATCATCAAAGGCGCTGATGAAGATGTGACCTATTTGGTGCCTGAGAGCGGCACGTACGCCAACTACAACACTATCAATATTCCAAAAAACAGTAAAAACACTGATTTGGCATACAAATACATCAATCACCGTATCAGTCAGGAAGTGCAGACACAAACCGCGTCATCATTGAATGAATCGCCAACGAACAGCACGGTTGAGCTGGCGGATGATGTCATCGGCAATATGACTTATGGAGCAGTGGCTGACCGGGCAAAAAACATTGATTACACATTTGTGAATAAACAGCTGGATTCATGGATCGATCAGTGGAATAAACTGCTGAACCAGTAGAAAGGGTTGAAACAGTGATAGTTGACATTTTGATAACAAATATTCACGTTTTTAATAGCATCAAGCGCACGTTTGAACGGAAAAATGTCTCTATTATCAAAGAGAAATTTTATTATATTAGTAACGACGACTTGTCTTATCTGCAACCGCAACAGGTGATTGACGGGCAAAACCAGTATATGATTCCGGGATTTGTCGACAGCCACATGCATATCGAAAGCTCCATGACAACACCGAGTATTTTTTCAAAAGCGGTATTGCCTTACGGTGTGACGACTGTTGTTGCAGACACCCATGAAATCGCCAATGTTGCCGGTATCCAGGGGATTTACGAATTTCTGCAAGCTGAGACGGAATTGGACATTTTTTATGCCATTCCGTCTTCAGTGCCGTCCACTACTCCCGAGTTGGAAACGACCGGTGGTATCATCGGCCTGGCGGAAGTCAAAGAACTGCTTGCCCACCCGAAAGTCATCTGTCTCGGCGAAGCGATGAACTTTAAGGGAATCACCAGCCAGCCGGAGTCGCTCATCCGCCAGATGATTGCACTATGCCAAAAAGAGCGGCCGACGATGCCGCTTGAGGGGCATGTGCCGAAAATCGCCGGCGAAGAGCTTGCCGCTTTCATGTACAGCGGCATCACTTCGGATCACACGCATCAGTTCCCGGAATCTCTGGAAGAGAAAATCAATGCCGGGATGTTTATCCAGTTCCAAGAAAAATCCATTACCCGTGAGAATATGGCTGTCATTAGAGACAACAACTACTATGACTACGCCTGTCTTGTGACAGACGATGTCATGGCAGATGACTTGTGCGAAGGACACTTGAATAAAATCGTCCTTAAAGCGGTTGAAATGGGACTGCCATTGGAGCAGGCTCTTTATATGGCGAGCTATACGCCGTCCCGCCGTATGGGACTGCATGACAGAGGGCTGATTGCCCCTGGCAGATATGCTGATTTCATGCTGGTTTCCGATTTGACTGACTTGACGATTGAAGCTGTTTACAAATCAGGAGCCTGTGTTTATGTCAAAGGTGATGCACGCCCGTATCCCGCTGTGGTCGAGACATTTCCCGAGGCGTATTACCACTCGGTTGTGTGCCGCGAGCTGACTGAGTCCGATTTAACCATCAGCGCACCGGTCAAGGACGGCACCGTCTTATGTCATGCTATCCGCAAACAAGAAGTCGGCACATTTACGGAACTGGTAAAAAAAGAACTGCCTGTCAAAAACGGCATCCTGCAATGGGAAGATTCTGACTGCTGTTTGCTGATTGTTTTGGAACGCTACGGCAAAAACGGCAACATCTCAGTTTCGCTCATTGAAAAACCGATTGACACACACGGCAGTATTGCTACAACTTGGGCTCATGACCATCACAACATGATGATTATGGGCAATAATAAGGCGGATATCCTTGCTGCGCAGAAACGGCTTCTGGAAATGCAGGGAGGCTATGTCGTGGTAAAAAATCAAGAGGTGATTGGGGAATGTTGTTTGCCAATCGGCGGTATTTTATCACAGGAACCCATTGATGTGCTGGGTGAAGCGCTGCATTCAGTCCGGCGGGGAATGGTCGAGCTGGGCTATCGGAACACCAATGAAATTATGTCGTTTTCAACTTTGTCACTCCCTGTGTCGCCGCAAGTAAAAGTCACAGATGTCGGCATGATGGATACGAAAACACATGAATTTTACCCGATGTTTGTAGGAGAGCTGACATGAAAACACTGATAACTAATGGATTACTACTGACAATGAACGACTCTTTTGATGTTTTTGACAAAGGGTTTATCTTATTTGATGAGGGGCGGATTGAACAGCTCGGTCAGATGGCTGACTGCCCCGATGCCGCTGCATCATGGCAAGTGCTGGATGCTGACGGCGATATTATCATGCCGGGATTTATCAACACGCACTGCCATCTCGGCATGATTCCTTTCAGGTCTTTAGCAGATGATGTGCCTGACCGGCTGCGCAAGTATTTATTTCCGCTGGAACAGCACATGACAGCCGCTCTGGCCGCTCAAAGCGCACGTTACGCTGTTTGCGAACTGCTGCTTGCAGGTACCACGACAGTCTGTGACATGTATTATTTTGAAGATGAAATTGCGGCAGTTTGCGATGAGATGGGGATACGGGCTTTTCTCGGCGAAACGATTATCGACATGCCGACCTGTGATGCAAAAGATGCAGACGAAGCACTAGTTTATGCGGATGCGTTTATTCAGAAATGGCAGGCACATGGGCGCATTACCCCTGTCATCGCACCTCATGCCACAAACACAGTCAAAAAAGATACGCTCCTCAAGATAAAACAGCTGTCTCAACGCAGCAACACGCCGGTGACGATGCATGTTTCAGAAATGGATTATGAGATGGCCTATTTTTCCGAAACATATGGGCAAACGCCAATTGCATTTTTAGACGATATCGGGCTGCTGGAACAGCCGTTTATTTTAGCGCATGGTATTTTTATCCAGGAATCAGACATCAGTCTATTACAAAAGCGTCAGGTTGGTGTCGCCCATTGTATCGGTGCCAATACAAAATCTGCCAAAGGTGTCGCTCCGATACCGCAGCTGCTTGCCGGCGGTGTTGCAGTCGGTTTGGGGACTGACGGACCGAGCAGCGGTAATACGTTAGACCACTTTACGCAGATGAAGCTGGTTGCTAATTTTCACAAAACCCGTTGGCAGGACCGCGCACTTTTTCCGGCACGGGACATCGTTCGTTTGGCAACAATCGGCGGCGCAGAAGTGCTGGGTATGGCAGCTGTTACGGGCAGTCTTGAAGCCGGCAAAAAGGCCGACGTCATTCAAATAGACACAAAATCAGCAGCGATGTTTCCAATGTTTGACCCGTACAGTGTGCTCGTTTATTCAGCCGGTCCGCATGATGTCCGCAACACGTGGGTTGACGGCCGCCAGCTGGTTCGGGACAAACAATTGATAAAAGCAGATTTGTTCTCTATCCGGAAAAAGTTAGACGGAGAAATGACGGAATTTAAACTTGCTGTTGAGAGGATAAACAATGCATAGCTTTTTGTTTTCTTTTTTGATAAACTATTTGAGAGGTGACGTTAGTGAAAACAAAAAAATTACTCTACATTGAAATTGCAGCCGACATTAAAGAAGATATTTTAAGCGGCGTTTACGAAGTTGATTCATATATTCCTACAGAAATCGAGCTGGAAGAAAAATACCAGGTGAGTAAAATTACAGTGCGTAAAGCTGTTGATATTCTTGTTCAGGAAGGGTATTTGGTGAAAAAAAGCGGGAAAGGCACACGTGTTATCAGCAACCGTGCATTTAACAAATTGTCTAAAGCCGTTTCCTTTTCCCATATTTTAGAAAACATGGGTCACAAACTTGAGAAAAAAGTTATCGCACTTGAAGAAGTCGACCCGGCATCTACCATTCCAGAAGTCAAAAAAATGGGTACTCATGTCGTGAAATTAACACGGATGTATCTGTTGGATAATGAACCGTATATTTTATTCGATCATTATTTACCGAATGCAGGCAATTTGGCTGAATTGAAAAAAGATAAAACATCATTGTATAGTTGGCTGACAAAGCAAGGCACAGGGATTTCATACATTAAAGACGCATTTTCTGTTGAAACAGCCAGTGAGGAAGTCAAACAAGCGCTGCAGTTAAAAGGGGATATCGTCTTGAAACGGACACGTCACTCTTACAATGCGACCAATAAATTGGTGGAATATTCGATTGGCCATTATGATACCATGAAAAAACTTTACGAAATTGAGTATGAAATTTAAAAGGAGGAGGTTTACTTTTTAACATTATAATGATATATTGAAGTAGGGGTAAAAAGTTTTATTGGAGGGATTAGTTATGAATAAGTTTGTTTTGTTCCTTGAAGAAAAAGTTTCACCAGTGGCAGGAAGGTTAAGCTCTCAACGGCACATGGCTGCTATCAGAAAAGGGATTGTTGCCACTTTGCCGTTGACGATTGTCGGTTCATTTTTTACGATTCTGAACAATCCGCCTATTCAGTCACTTGCAGATATGATTGCGCCGTATCAAGCGATACTGGACATTCCTAATCGGTTTACGATTGGTATTTTAGCTCTGTATGCGACATTCGGCATTGCTTATTCATTGGCCCAAAGTTATAAATTGGATGGTTTGACTAGCAGTATGCTGGCAGTCATGGCATTTTTGATTACATCAGTTAATCCGATTAAAATTGCTGAAAATGTTGAAGGGGTGATAGATGCCGGCCGGTATATGAGCATCGGTTCACTCAGTTCTGCATCATTGTTTGGTTCAATCGTTACTGCACTTGTGTCTGTTGAAATTTACCATTTCATGAAGTCCAAAAATATTTCGATTAAGTTGCCTGAGGGTGTGCCGCCGGAAGTATCAAATTCTTTTATAGCACTAGCGCCGGCAGCAGTTATTATTCTTTTATTCTGGTCGATTAAATATCTACTTCATTTTGATATTAACGGTTTCTTAAGTACACTTCTTATGCCATTTAAAGATGTATTGGCGGGCAACAGTTTATTCGGCGGATTGATTACAGTATTTTTAATCACTTTTTTCTGGGTATTGGGAATTCATGGCCCAGCTATTATGGGACCGGTTATCAGGCCTTTTTGGGATATGTCAATTGCTGAGAATATTGAAGCATTTGCCGACGGGGTTCCAGCTGACCAGTTGCCTAATTTGTTTACAGAACAATTTTTACAATGGTTTGTTTGGATTGGCGGTGCTGGTGGGACATTAGCACTGGTTACACTCTTCTTGTTTTCTAAGTCAGAGTATTTGAAGAGTTTGGGCAAATTATCATTCTTGCCAGGTTTATTCAATATTAATGAGCCAGTCATATTTGGAGCACCAATTGTGATGAATCCGATTTTGGGTATACCTTTTATTCTTGCACCGTTAGTTACGACAACAATTTCTTATTTCTTGACAATTACAAATCTTGTTCCTGTTATGATGGCAAGGTTACCGTTTACTACTATTTCACCTGTTGCGGCTTGGATCAGTACAGATTGGAATGTGATGGCAGGGGTATTAGTTGTGATTAATTTCTTTATTACACTAGCTATCTACTATCCATTTTTCAAAATGTTCGAACAACAACAGTTGAAAAAAGAACTTGAATTAAAAGCATAATCAAAAAATACTATAACAGCAACATTAAGAAGGTGAAACATTTGCTGGAACTGTTAAGTTATCTTCTAGTTTTTACGTTTTCGCAGGTTGTCATTGAGAAAAAGAAGTTGCCGAAGATTGTTTTTGCTTCACGTTTTTTCCGTGTTCTTTTGTTGGGAATAGTGGTCATTTTAGGAAGTGTCATTATTGGTATATGGTTGAATGTGCGCTTTATTCCGGCTTCAGCAACTATATTTTGTGCGTCTGTCATCAATTGGAAACTGCGCAGTAAATATGCAGCTATTGAAAGAGGAGAGGTAATATGAAACGACGGATTGGTTTGTCGCTTTATCCGGATTCCAGTGATTTTGAAAAGGATAAAGTGTATCTTGAAAAAGCCGGTAAACTCGGCTTTTCAAGAGTTTTTATGAGTATGTTGGAAATCGGCGATGATAAAGAAGCGGTTTTCAGGAAATTCAGCAGAGTGATTGGTTATGCAAAAGAACTTGGGTTTGAAGTCGCTTTGGACATTGCACCAGGGATTTTTGATGCGCTGGGTATTTCGTATGATGATTTGCGTTATTTTGCCGAGCTTGGTGCGGATGGGCTTCGTCTGGATGTGGCGTTTGACAGCAGCAAAGAAGCTCTGCTTTCGTTTAATCCGTACGGGCTGTTCATTGAGCTGAATATGAGTAATGATGTGGCGTATCTGGACAATATTTTGACGTATCAGCCAAACCGTCCGTTTATTTACGGGTGTCACAACTTTTATCCGCAAAAAGGGACGGCTTTACCGCTTGACTTTTTCATCAGCTGCTCAGAACGATTTAAGAAAGAAGGGATTCGAACGGCCGCATTTGTTAATTCGCAAGCCGGCAAGCTGGGACCGTGGGACATTAATGACGGACTGCCTACTCTTGAAATCCACCGGACATTGCCGATTGACGTGCAGGCTAAACACTTATTTGCAACAAATCTGATTGATGATGTGATTATCGGCAATGCTTACGCCTCTGATGAGGAACTGCGTGCACTGAGCGAAGTGAATCGTTATCAAGTTGATTTTCGTATTGAGGTCTCAGCAGGGATTAATGATGTTGAAAGAGACATTTTATTCGACAATCAGCATGTTCGAAGAGGCGACATCACAGCGCGGATGATTCGTTCAACAGCTGTTCGTAAAATCTACGAAAACAGAGAAAATCCGCCGCATGATAATCAGGGTGAATTCACTCGCGGCGACATTGTCATCGGAAATGATTTATTCGGAAAGTATAAAAATGAATTGCAAATCGTCTTAGAAGCTCATACAGATGAACGGAAAAACAAAGTGGGACGTATTTGCGATGCGGAACTGCTGCTGTTGGATTACATCAACCCATGGAGCAAGTTTCTGTTTCACTAATAATGGGAGTTGAAAAAAATGCTTGACCTTTTAATTAAAAATGGCAGAAATGTGGCGGGCGAACCGCTGGAAATCGGAATCACAGATGGGAAAATCAGTCACGTGTCTGCCAAGATTGAAGAAGAGGCAGAAAAAGTGCTGCGTCTTACGGACGACGCCATTATTTCTGCAGGCTGGATTGACAGTCATGTCCATTGCTATGAAAAGATGACGTTGTACTATGATTTTCCTGATGAAATCGGGGTAAAAAAAGGCGTGACGACAGTCATTGATGCGGGAAGTACAGGAGAAGCGAACATCAAAGATTTTTACGAGTTGGCCAAAAAAGCGGCCACGAATGTGTATGCATTGCTGAACATATCTAAATGGGGCATCATCAAACAGGACGAACTGTCTGACTTGGGCAATATCAATCTTGAGACGGACAAGGAACGCATTCAAGAGTTATCTGATTTTATTATCGGCATTAAGGCGCGGATGAGCAGGACGGTCGTCGGCAATAATGATGTCATCCCATTGAAAATGGCGAAGGAACTGCAGAAAGAATTAGCGGATCTGCCGCTGATGGTACACATCGGTTCGGCTCCGCCAGAGCTGTCTGATATCTTGGCTCTTCTGGAGGCGGGGGACATTGTGACGCATTGTTACAATGGCAAATTAAATGGTATTATGAGTGAGGAAGGAAAAATCAAAGATTTTGTCTGGGATGCATACAAGCGCGGGATTATTTTTGACATCGGGCACGGCACGGACAGTTTTAATTTTTCTGTAGCTCAGGAAGCGCTGGACGAAGGGGTTATTTGCCGGACAATCAGCACAGATATTTATCACCGCAATCGCGAAAATGGTCCGGTATTTGATTTTTCAACTACTTTAGAAAAAATGCTGTCGCTGGGTCTTTCTTTGAAAACGGTGATTGACATGGTGACAAAAAATCCGGCGGAGATTTTTCATTTGACGGAAAAAGGTCAGCTGGCGGTCGGTAAAGACGGCGATATCACTGTCTTCCATGTGACGGACAAGGAGAAGATGCTGATTGACTCCAATGGCAATCAAACATCTGTCAATCAAACAGTCGAGCCGCTATATGCAATTGTCGCAGGCAACGTCTATCCTATTTCAAAGGAGTAAATCATGAATATCTATGAAAAATATAATCTGAAAAAAGTTATCAATGCCAGTGGGAAAATGACTATCCTTGGTGTGTCAAAAGTCAGTGACGAGGTTGCTGACATGCAGCGGTTTGCCGGTCAGAGTTTCTTTGAGATGGCGGAACTGACTGCCAACACAGGGCTTTATATTGCCGAGATGCTCGGTACTGAAAATGCCACCGTCGTTTCATCTGCCAGTGCGGCTATTGCTCAGTCAGTCAGTGCTGTTATCGGCAGAGGCGATGATTACCACACGATGCATCCTTACTCGGAACGTATCACGCAACGGGAAATCGTGATTCCTAAAGGCCACAATGTGAATTACGGCACTTCGGTTGAACTGATGGTCCAGCAAGGCGGCGGCCAAGTTGTCGAAGCCGGGTATGCAAATGAGTGCTCAGCGGAACAAGTGGCGATGCAAATCACTGATAAAACGGCGGCACTGCTGTATATAAAAAGTCATCATACGGTTCAGAAGAGTATGCTGACTGTTGAAGAGATGGTCGCTGTCGGACGTGTGAATAATGTGCCGGTCATTGTTGATGCAGCTGCAGAAGAAGACTTGCAGAAATATTATCAGGCCGGGGCGGATTTAGTTATTTACAGCGGTGCGAAAGCATTTGAGGGACCAAGTTCCGGTCTAGTGATCGGGCGGAATCCTTATGTGAAATGGGTGCAGAGCCAGTCCAAAGGGTTGGGCAGATCAATGAAAATCGGCAAGGACAACATACTCGGGCTTGTAACTGCGCTTGAACGCTACGTTGCTCATGGTGCTGAAAGCGGCGAATCAATGAAGCAGCGGCTGGCTCCTTTCATTGACTCGCTGAACAAGCTGGACGGGATAAAGGCAGACATCGTACAGGACGGGGCAGGCCGGGATATTTACCGGGCGCGTGTCCGTGTTGATTCGGACAAACTGACCGCGGCTGATGTTGTGGCACAATTGAAATCAGGGGATACGGCTGTATATACGCGGGAGTATCAAGTGAACAACGGCATTATCGAGTTTGATATCCGTTCGGTGAATGAAGCTGAACTGAATGAGATTGCAAAAAAAATGACATCAATAGTTATGGGGGAACATTAGATGAAAAAAGTACCATCATATTATCAAGACAGAGTTTGTTTGAATGTATTGGCTAATTCCGTTGAAAATGCTGTGGATTGTTTTGAAGCGGCAGAAGGTCATGTGGTCTTGGGCGTTTTGTCAAAAAACTATGACTCGGATGAAGAAGCCATCGCCGACATGAAACGGTATCAGGAGAAAACTGACAATGCGTTGTCAGTCGGACTGGGTGCCGGCGACCCGAACCAGAGCCAGATGGTTATCCGCTTGTCGGAGGTGCTGCAGCCTCAGCATGTGAACCAAGTGTTTACAGGAGTCGGTGGATCCCGCAGTGTGCTGAAACAAAATGATACGGTGATTAACGGGCTGGTATCACCAACCGGTAAAGTCGGCTATGTCAACATTGCAACGGGTCCGATTACATCCGGAATGGAACCTGTGGAAGTCACCATTGAAGCAGCGATCAATCTGTTGAAGGACATGGGCGGCACGTCTATTAAGTATTTTCCAATGAAAGGCCTGGCACACCGTGATGAGTACAAAGCGGTGGCAGAAGCTTGTGCGGCCATGGATTTTGCGCTGGAACCGACGGGTGGTATTGATTTGTCTAATTTTGAGGAAATACTGCAAATCGCCGTTGATGCCGGAGTGAAAAAAATCATCCCGCACATTTACAGTTCGATTATTGACTCTGAAACAGGAGATACGCGTCCGGAAGATGTGCGCAAGCTTTTTGAGATGACGAAGGCGGTTTTAGCTAAAGGAGAGTAGCTGTGAACATATTAGCATATGGAGAAGTGATGCTGCGGTTGAATCCGCCATTATACAAAACATTGATGCAGACTGAGACGCTGGATATGTATTATACTGGTTCCGGGTTGAATGTCATGGCAGGGATGATCCAAAACGGCTTTAATGCAAAACTTCTGACAGTGCTGCCGGATAACAATCTCGGAAAGGCGGCTGCTGCGGCTGTCCGCAGGCTAGGTATATCCTCTGAAGCGCTGATTTTTGAGGGCAATCATCTGGGGATTTACATGCTTGAGATGGGCTATGCCAACCGCCCTTCAGAGGTGACGTATCTGAATAGAACAGAGAGTGCATTTAATCAGCACCTTTTGTCAGATGAGCAGATGGCTGCTGCCCTGAAAGATGTGGACATGCTGCATATTTGCGGCATTGCCTTGTCAACGTCGGAGCAGTCGCGTAAAAATGCCTTGCGTCTGGCTGAGAAGGCGGCAAGCCGGCATATCAGCGTGTGTTTTGATTTCAATTTCCGGAGTTCGTTGAATACGGATGACGAGCGCGCCGAGCTGCTTTCGGCTTATAAAACAGTTCTCCATCATGCGGAAATCGTGTTTGGTTCGACCAGGGACTTGAAGGAGTTGCTGGACATCTCAGGCAAGACTGCTGATGAGGTAGCGGCGCGTTTCATGTCTGAGTATCAGGTGTCACGGTTTGCCGGTACTATCCGCGGTCAGGACAAGCAGGCAAAAACCATCAAAGGGTTTCTGTATGAAAACGGGACACAGTTTATGTCGGCAGAGCGTCAAGTGCATATTCTTGACCGAATCGGCACCGGTGACGCATTTGCCGCCGGGATACTGACAGGTCTGCTGGAGCAGTGGGACGGCCAGCAAACGGTGGATTATGCAACAGCTTGCGGCGAACTTGCCCATACCACGCTGGGAGACAGTCCGGTTCTGAGCAGGGAGTTCGTATTAGATTATATGGCATCGCCGACTGATGTCAAACGGTAACAACAAAAAGACTTTCTCACACTTAGTGATGAGAAAGTCTTTTCGCTTTTTTAGCTGGGGCATACGTGTTCCATTTGCCATAAGTCTGTTTTTTTTGTATAGTAAGATGAAAAAGGGAAGAGCTATGGATAAGAAAACATACCGTCAGTCAGTTCGGCGACGCATGAAAGAATTGTCCCGGGATTATCAGGAAAAATGCAGACGGGAGGAGCAAGTCACTGACCGTTTGTTTCTGGCCGAGGAATGGCAAAAGGCTGATGTGGTCGCAGTGACTTTGTCTATGGACACTGAATTCAATACCGAGCGCATCATCCGCCAGGCATTGCAAGACGGCAAGACAGTCGGTGTGCCCCGGACATTTCCGGCTGGGCAGATGGATTTTTACGCATATGACAGTCAGACCAAGCTGACACGCACATCTTTTGGTGTTTTGGAACCGGAAACGGACCGGCTGATACGGCCGGAGCAGATTGATTTGCTGATTGTCCCGGGGGTCGTGTTTAGAGATGACGGTTACCGCATCGGTTTTGGCGGCGGTTTTTATGACCGGTACCTTGACCGGTATCAGGGACGGACAATCAGTTTGATTTTTACAGAGCAGTTGAATAATGATTGGCAGCCGGAAGAGTATGACCGTCCGGTACAAAAATTGTTAATCGGCTAGTAATTTGACGAGGTGGAAAAATGAATTATCAACAGCAAATGAAATTAAAACGTTTTTTAAACAAACCGCTATTAACATATGCCTTTTTAATTATTCAGGTAGCTGTCTATCTGATGATGGAAGTTTACGGGTTGCGGTTCGGCCAATTGGGCGGTTCGACTTCAATCAGCGTGTTAATGAAGTTCGGTGCGATGTCGCCGCTGAGCATTGTCTTTCAGCATGAATACTGGCGGTTTGTCACACCGATATTTGTGCATATCGGCTTGACCCATCTCCTGCTGAATTCTGTCAGCTTGTATTTTGTCGGCCGGATATTGGAGGACGTGCTTGGTCATGTCCGCTTTTTCTTGGTGTACATGCTGAGCGGCATCCTCGGGAATGTCATCAGTTTCGGTTTCGGCAGAAACTTTCAATCTGTCTCTGCCGGTGCCAGTACAGCTATTTTCGGCATGTTTGTCGCCTTTATCGTTCTCGGCAGAATCTATCCGTATAATCCGGTGCTGAGACACATGTCCAGTACGATGTCGATGTTAATCATCTTAAACCTGGTGATGAATTTATTCAGCTCCGGCGTTGATATCCTCGGCCATCTGGGCGGGGTAATCGGCGGTATCCTCATGACATTGATTGTCTCCGTGCCGCGGGTCGAGAGCAGCGGTGTTTATATTGAAGATGGCATCGACATCCATAAACGGATATTGGCGCTGATTGTGTTTCTTTTTCTTATCGTCTTTTCCATCGTTTTAGGATTCAGTCAGGTGGGCTTGTAGATTTTTCTCGAATTTTCTGAAAGAGACTGTCATTTTGCGCAGTAATCTGTATAATAGAGTAGGAAGTGTCAAAATGAAAACATTATACGATGTGCAACAGCTGCTGAAACGGTTCGGTACCTTTATTTATGTCGGCAGCCGGCTTCGTGACATCGCATTAATGAAGATTGAGTTAAAAGCGTTGTATACCGAAGGCTTGATTCAAAAAGAGGAATATGTGTCTGCCGTACGTGTACTGACAAAAGAATACGAATTGGAACAATCACGGGAGGGTTTTAAAGTTGAGCAAGAAGTTGATAGGAATTGATTTAGGTGGGACCACAGTGAAATTTGCCATTCTGACAATGGACGGCGATATTCAGCAGAAATGGAGTATTGAAACAAATATTGTTGATGGCGGGTCGCATATCGTGCCGGATATCATTGACTCTATCACACACAAACTGGACTTGTTTCAGCTGACAAAAGATGACTTTGCCGGTATCGGCATGGGCACACCGGGAACCGTGGACCGCAATAAGGGGACTGTTATCGGTGCATACAATTTAAATTGGAAAACGCTCCAGCCGGTCAAAGAGCAAATTGAAAGCGCGCTGGGCATCCCGTTTTATATTGATAATGATGCCAACGTGGCGGCCTTGGGAGAGCGCTGGAGAGGCGCCGGCGACAATCTTGACGATGTGACGTTTATCACACTGGGGACTGGTGTCGGCGGCGGTATCATCGCTGAAGGGCGTCTCTTGCACGGTGCTGTCGGTGCGGCTGGTGAAATCGGCCATATCACAGTTGACCCGGAAGGCTTTGAATGCACATGCGGGAAAAAAGGCTGTCTCGAAACAGTCGCCAGTGCAACCGGTGTGGTACGTGTGGCACGTACGATGTCCGAAGCATTTGCCGGCGACTCCCGTTTGAAAGACATGATTGACGACGGCCAGGATATTTCAAGCAAGCTGGTGTTTGACTTGGCCAAAGACAATGATACATTTGCGTTGATGGTCGTGGACAAAGTTTGCTTTTACTTGGGATTGGCATGCGGCAATATCGGCAATATGCTGAATCCGTCAAGCATTGTTATCGGCGGCGGCGTATCGGCAGCAGGCAACTTTTTATTGGAGCGCGTCAAAGACTATTTTAAAACATTCACTTTTCCGCAAGTAACGGAAAGTACGGACATCAGACTGGCACAGCTGGGAAATGAAGCGGGTGTCATCGGTGCGGCGTCATTAGTTTTAATGGCGGCAAAATAAGTAGTCATTCTATTGAAAAGAAGGAGTAATTGCGGTAATGAGTTTTTTGAGAACATTAAACATTTTTTTGCTGACAATCATCGCATTGTTCGGACTATATGAACTGTATTTTATTATTAAACGCAAACTGAGCGGCGCAGAGTGGATCGAGCAGGATGAGTTTATCGAAGGCATGCGCAAAGCACAAGTCATTGATGTGCGCGAAAAAGATTCCTATAATGCCGGTCATATTCTTGGAGCACGCAGCATTCCATACACGCTGGCGCGTTCCCACAAAGAATACTTGACGTCACTTCGTAAAGACCAGCCGATTTATTTGTATGAAGACCGCAAGAAGCTAGCCATCAGTGTGGCCTCCATGCTGAAAAAAGAAGGCTACACGGATGTTTATATTTTGAAAAAAGGCTTTAGCGAATGGAGCGGCAAGACCAAGAAAAAAGCAACGTATTAAGGCACTTCGTCAAATCGGACCGATAGTATCACCTATGAACATCGGAGTAAGGAATAGTTTTCCTTCTCTGGTGTTTTTTTATTTTATTTGAATCAAGCCACTCAGCAAAAAGATGCGTGTGCGCATATTGGTAAAGCTCCTAAAGCCATAAGCGATTCGTTTTAAGGTCTTAATATGCGTATGCAGGTTCTCTAACCGACCATTGGAATACGGTGTGGTAAAGGCTAAGCGGAATACCGCTCTCGTATTTAAAAAAGGCTTTTTTGATATGCTTCAACTCCTCTGGCAGTTCATGTGGCGCATCTTTAAGTAAATCGAAAATCTGGTGTGTTTTGCAAGACTTTTCTACACAATAGGGGGTGCGGACATAATCCTGGACCAAAAAAGCTTCATGTTACTAACGATATGTATCAAAAACGAAGGCTTTTGGTGACCAAGGATATTTAGTTAACAAATTTACTTTTAAAGACAAGCCCAAGAACAAATTAATCGGAAAGAATCCAAGCGTGCAAAAGAGAATAAAGAGCTTAACGACAGGATCCTTAAGATTTATGAAGATTCTGGCCGTCGCTACGGTGCACCTAAAAGCTATCAGGAATTAGCCAAACAAGGCGTTTTCATCAGCCTCAAACGTGTGCAAAAAAGAATGAAAGACTTAAATATTCGTTCCATTATTGTTAAAAAATGGCGACCGTCCAACTTTGACAAGGGAATTATTCAAGAACGTGAGAATCTTTTAAAACGCGATTTTTCAACCACAAGGTTGAATCAAAAATGGGTAACAGATATCACGTACATTCATACTGTCGAGGATGATTGGTGGTACTTGTCATCTATTCAGGATTTACATTCTAAAAAAATTATTGCTTGGTCATTCGGTAAGAAGATGACGACAGAATTAGTGTTAGACACATTGAACCAAGCAGTTCAAACACAAACGATGTCTAAATAACTCGTTTTACATTCAGATTTAGGCAGCCAGTATACAAGCCAAGAATACAAAGATCAAATAAACAAATTAGGGATTCAACATTCCTTTAGTCACAAAGGGTGTCCTTACGATAATGCGGGTATCGAGTCTTTTCATGCCACTTTGAAAAAGGAAGAGGTCTACCAAAACCAGTACCAGTCTTTTGAGCAGGCTAAACTAGCATTGTTTCAATATATTGAAGGTTTTTATAATCGTACTAGAATCCACAGCAGCATTAATTATTTGACTCCTCAAGAAATGGAAACTCTTTGTCAACAAGTTGCTTAGAATTCTCATACACATTTTTTGCGAGAAAGTCATGGACAGGCTACACTGGAATTATTTTTAAGCTCCTATTGTTACCAAGAATTTTCCGAGGAGGAAGCCCTTTTTTATGGGTTAAATTTGTTGAAACAAAAACACGCCTCTCAATCAATAACTGGCGTTGGGATGTTTCGCTTCATTTTTGTCTTAATCTACTCATCAATCATCATCTTCAAAAGGCAAAACAAATCCTCATAAGGTATCGTGAAAAAGTTTTTATGAAAAATGATTTGAAAAATATTCACTGTAACTTATTTTATGTTTATTTAGAAGGGATTTATGATTTATTTAACGGGAAAGAAAATGATAGCGAAAAAGTGATTATGATTTTTCGGGAAGTTTTAAAGTATGAAGGCTATGCTAATCAATTAGACGATACTTATGGATTTTTTTAGGCGAGGGTCAGAAAACTGGAGGACTGTTAAAATGGTTTTGTTGCAAAGTTTTTCCTAAAATGGCTTTGCTGGAAAACTTTGCAACAGAATAAGTTATATTATGGAAAATTATGGGAATACATTTAGAATGTTAAGAAAATCCAAGGGATTTACAATGAAAGAAGTAGCAGGTGGGATTGTAAGCACACATTTTTTGTCAGATTTTGAACGAGGAAAGTCAGATATTTCTCTTGCAAACTTTATAAAGTTATTAAGTCGTATTAATCTTTCTTTTGAAGAAATTTCTCATGCACATGAAAGTGATAGTTTTGCAGAAGTTGAAATTTTTTGAGAAAAAGATCGATGCTTGCATCAATATGCTTTTTTTGAGTAACAGAAAAAAACATAAAAAAGAATAATGAAATATTAAAGAAACATTAAAGAAATATATAAGTAATATTATTGTAATAAATGAGAAAAATGGTATAATTTTATTTATATCTTAATAAAAGGAGTGTTAATTAAAAATGAAAAGAAGAAAATTAGCTATTTGTACTACCTTATTAATCATTATTTTTATATTTACAGCATGTGATAAAAAGAATATTTCAAAGAAGGATTCGAGCAAGACAAACACTTCAGAAACTGAAGTGCTGCATTCTGAATCTAAAAATAAAATAGCAGAAAGCGAAAGTAAGAGTTCAAAATCAACTTCATCTGAGTTAGAAACAGAGCAGCAAAATATGACTGATTCAAACATTTTAAAAGGATACTCAGATTCTCAGATTGAATATGCACGTGTTTGGTTAACCTTAAAAGGCGACTATATGGACAGGCTACACTGGACTAGACAATAAAAATAAGGTGTGTAAACTATAATAAAACACACTGGAGGAATCAACATGTCAGAACGTAGACCGAGACGGACATTTACCAAGGAATTTAAACAGCAAAT
>NZ_NGKC01000019.1 GCF_003987655.1 Vagococcus acidifermentans
TTGATAGTGAGCCCGTCTGTGATACCGTCACGGAAACGATCCTGACTTTTTAAAGCTGGGAAGCTGATCGTGAAAACTCACAGACGGGGAGGCTCGCTGTCAAGGGCAATCGGATAACATGATAAAAGGAACGACACCTTATAAATTTTGTCAAAAAAGGGGTTGCCATACCACTTTCATCACTTGAATGGGGCTTGAAGCTATATCACTGGCAATGATTTTTACTGCAGTAAACACATCACTATTGCGTAATGCCCTAGCACTTGTAAAACTAGCCGTATAATCATCCGTTGTTAAACTCACAATATGATCGAGAAAAGGATCACCAGCCGTTTTTGTCACGTTTCTTGACTTGAATAATGCCATGTCTTACCTCCTTTCATTCTTTATTTATTAAATAAGCTATCAAGATAAGCACCACGCCCAGCGCTAACAATCCATAATAAAATGAAGTTAGACACCCGATAGCCACTACCACACAAACACAACCCAAAAGGAAAAGAATCGTATGAACGTGATTAAAAATCAAAGTCATCACTCGAATAAAAGTCATTGTCTGCTTTCTTCCCTTCTGTTTCTAAGTAATAATCCATTGCGAATACATAGGCATTGATTAAAGCTGCAATAGGATCAATCTTATTGCTATTTTTTGCCTTGTTTATCTGAATACCGCCGTTATCTTCTTTTGTGATTGCATTGTTCACTGCATGAGTGAGAATCTGATTTTTTTTATGAAGGATATTACCTTCAAATAATTGTTCCCGGAACGTCCTTGTAGGTACATTTAAGGTCAACGTCCCTTGCCTTACTTCCAACATGGGATAATTGGACTTTTCCGCTCTTGCAATCAGACTATTGGCGTTATATGGGTCATAACAAATGCCTAAACATTCTAGATCGTTAGTCTCAATCAGTTCTTGAATAAACTCAAACACTTGGTCATAGTCCACAATGCCACTTTCCAATTGCGTGATAGAACACTCACCAATTTTTTCTAATTCTCGATAAGGTAAACCGTCACGCTTTTCTTTATCTTGTAAACCGTACTTGGTGGCAACAAAGGAATGAGAATCACAATATAATTTTCCGTTGCCGATGGGAACAATCCATGACACGCTGGTCAAATCATCCGTTTTAGATAAATCTATCCCGATATAAACAGGCTTTCCCTTTATATCTTGCGGTTCAACTTCCCTTGCCAACCAATCTTCACTACTTAGAAAACTGTCTTCACTAGCTTGTCGCCATAGATTGAAATTTTTAACCAAAACTGAATTAAGATTGTTTTGCTTTAAAGCAAGGTTCACATCATCTTGAATCGTTGGCAGCATGACTTTTTTTATTTCTTCACTTTCAAAAATCGGGTTCGCTTTGATCCACATATCGGTATCGTTTACTTCTTCGGGATCATCCAACTCCCATATAGCAATGAAATACCTGTCTGCTTCTTCTTTCCCCTCTAGGACTCTGCTTAGCAATAAATATTCTTCATACATGGGAACATTTAATTCAAGACCAGCGGTGCTAATGACACAAAGCAATCCGTTTTTTTGTTGAGTTTGTCCCGAACGGATTACATCATAGGTTTTTCGCGTCTTGGCTTCGTGCCATTCATCGAGAATAGCAGTTGTTGGGCCGAAACCATCTAAGGTACTCGTTTCACTGGCCAAGGCCATCGCAAAGGAATTACTCGGCTTGTGAATGATTTTTGAGTTCATTATTTTAAGTTGTTGACGTAGAAATTTACTACTTTTAACAACCTTTTTTAAAGAATTGGCAAGCATATCATAGCCAAGTTTTGCTTGTTTCAAAGCATTAGATACAAATAACACTTGTCTACCTTCTGCCGGTTCTTTTTCCATGATTAAAGCATTAGCAGCCATTCCCGAAGCTAGGTAGGTCTTACCGTTCTTACGTGACTTCGAGACAAATGCCCGATTAAACCGCCTATAATTCCCTTCCTTAGTCCGCCAACCGTACAAGCTCCCAACAACAAACTTTTGAAACCCCAGCATTTTAATTGGTTTGCCATCTGTACCCGGTAGCAACTCAATAAATTTAATTGCTTTTTCTGCATGAGTATCATCAAATCTATAAGGAAAATCATCATTCTTGGCTCGGCTTAGATCATCAACGTGTCTCTGACACGCTAAAATCATTTTTTTAGACGTTATCAATTCACCCGAAAGTACCTGCTCAATATACTTATTCACCCATCCATCAACTCTTTGAACGGGTCTACCTTTTCACTTTGCTTAGCTTTATTTAACGCTAAACGCGAACGGGCTTCTAAGGTCATGCCTAGACCAGTTGCACTTGATTTCAAGTCTTTCATTGCTTGTGATTGAACTGTTATCGCTGGATTAGCACGTTTGACACCCGTTTTTTCATTGGTGATAAATGTCCCGTATTTTCTGATTTCGCCCTCCGCTGTCTTAATTCTAGAAAACGCCAAACAATAAGAGAGAAATAACCCATAATCTGTTTCCGATAAAGGAAAATCTTTTTTCATGACTGGTAACAATCTTTGCCACTCGCTTTTGGCACTGTCCGGAATCCAATCGGGGGGTGTAACTGTTGTAAGTTCTTGGTAGGTAAACAGTTCTTTTTTAGCGTCCTCACGCTGGGCCTTCTGCTCATTTGACAGGTGCATTTTCACATCTTCTAATAACTTTACTGGTGTTGCCACTTTGCAACCTCCTTTCTAACAAAAAAGAGGACATAACTAATAGTCAAAAATGACTAACAGTTACATCCTCGGCTTTACCGTTTAGGTGTAATTAACAAATTTTCTCTTTTAATTTTGTCTCGATATCGGCAACTTTTCCATTGCGAACAATCAAAGTAACTTCACCATACTTAGGCAATTTCACTTCTTTTTTTCGTCCATCCGGAAAGCTGATAATTACTTTATCACTCAAATATCTCCTACCTCCTTATTATACTATCTTTGTTTACGAATGTAAACGATGGGTTCTTTTCCTTCCGATAGCCTAGAATCTCCACAAAGGCCTTTCATAATACTTGGATGGGCGTACGTTTTACGAGTCCCCACTTTAGTAGCCCCTATAACTCAAAAGGGGTGTTTGTTCCCCACTTTTATGTTTTTTACCCCTAGTTATTACCACTTTTCTTTTTTGTCGTTAGCTGTTTTCGTATTGTGACAAGAGTGGCAAAGACTTTGCAAGTTATTCTCATCATATCTTTTTTTCCATCCTTCTTGACTTTTAATTGGAATTTTATGATCAACAACATCAACTTTTCTAATAATATTTCTTCTTTCACAATGAACACAAATTGGATTGTTTAACCTATATAGTTTAGATAACTTTTTCCATTTTCTGCCATGATAAAACTTAAAATATTTTCCACCAATCTTCTTCCGGTTCTCATACAAATCATTTTCAGTCTTAGCGTTTATAAAATGTTTCTCACAAAAACGTTCATTGTAAGGAACTAAGTTTCGACATCCAGCTTTGTTACACTGTTTTAGTGGCTTCATAATTAAAACCTAACTCTTTGAAATTGTTCTTCTTCATTATCATAATTGCTCAATAAATTATAATGAACTTCTATCACGCCATAGACTTCCAGGGATAGCTGTCCCTCTTCATTGAATACTTTAAACGAATGGCTTTTATTATCTTGAATGATTTGAGAAACACGGGCTTCTTTCACCGTTACTGCTTTTCTATCCCCACCAATTTGATAAACTATTTTTTTGATTTCACCCATTGTTTTTCCTCCTATTATGTTGACCCCTATAATAACTTGTAAATACCTGGACACTTTGGACGCCCACTGGATAATGTTGTCATATCAATGTTTTTGCGTGCGTACTGACTGTTATTTGCTTTTTATCGCTGGACACCTACTTGGACAGTTTCGAGAGGTGTCCAGCATGGTGTCCAAGCGTTTTATTCATTTATGTAAAAAACACTCTCACAAACACTATCGTATCAACGTTTTTCCTAACCTGTCCAACGTGTCCTATTAATCTTTACTTTCAACAGGGGTATACTTATTTTTTAATCGTAAATGCGTGTAGCGCCATAATCTATTACCTCTAATCATTAATTTCTTCTTAAATATCCCCATCTTTTCTAATTGCTTGGTAAATTTAGGTTGAGATAATCCATGCAAACTTTCACGGAAACAAAACTTCTCGTATTCTTCAAAAATTACTTTTGATGAGTCACCATCTTCAGATTCCATATCCACAACACACAACTCTTCAACAAATCGTAATACGTGATTGCACTCTTTAAACCATTTCTCTTTGGCTGCCTTCATCTTATCCGATACGGTCAATTCTCCACGTTCCAGCGCTTCCTTAAACATCGCTATACAATAAAAGGCAAACAATGGTATTTCATCTTCGATGCCCTTCAAGTCATGCCTATCTTTAAAGCTATCATCAATCACACAATCAAAAGGAACAACGTACAACCTACGTTCAAATCCTCGTGTGAAATCGCTGAACGCCGGTAATTCATTGGCTGAAAATATCAGCTTGGCAAAGTTTACAAACATGAAGTGATCCTTACCTTTAAACTCGGCTGATAGTCTATCACCACCAGTCAATGCCTTTAATAAACTTGTAGACTTCAAAAAATCAGAATCAATATCCGCAAATAAATTAGCTTCTTTCTGAAATAAATTTGCACTGGCAAACCGATTGTTTTTATTTCCTAAATCTTGAAGAGTCATATTACTTACATTTTCTACACCTAGTATTTTATTGAGTATATTCAAGAAAGTAGATTTCCCGTTAGCTCCCGTTCCTTGTAGAATCGTGATTGTTTGAAATGGTTCATAGCTTCTATAAAAACAATAGCCGATGATTTCCATTAAATGCTTAGAACTACCACTATCACCCGTCAACTCATGTAACCATTGAAGTGTTTTTATAGGAACTTTTCTTGTTGTGGGGTCGATGACATAATCATGGCTTTGCATAATATAGTCCTTGGTGTTATGTGCTTTCAATTCACCCGTTTTGATATTGTAAGTACCATTTTTAAAGTTGGTTAGGTATGGTTTGCTATGATTAAACGGATTATCCTTCATAGTACTATCAAAAATTTTAATAAATATAAATTTCTTGGTCTCATTTAATTTTTGTTGCGACCACTTCCCAACACTTTCTAGCTTAGTCGTTATATACCCGTCCAAGAAGTCGCTTAAACTATCCATGCGCCAAGCTCCTGTATTTTTATCAAATCTTGCTCCTTGTGATAATTCATTAGACCGAATCATTGGTATTTCCTTCATAATTTCATAGCCTAGTTTTGAAGCACTTACCTTCATATTACCGTTATCATCATAGAACACCCAAACCGGAAGGCTGTCATTTGATTTTTGTAATTGCTTTTGTCGCTTTTGTAAATCGATTAATTCGCTCAATTAGCCCCCAACTCCTTTTTTGCTATCGAATAAAAGGTGTCCTCCACTTCTTTATCTGATAACGGTTCATTAAAATATTGATTAGCCACCTTTACTAATTCTAAGACTGCCGTTACGTCCACTGCCCGGGCAAGTAGTCCACCTGTAAGCTGTGCAATACGGTTGTTACGATTCCCAACATCACAACCATTCACTAAATTTTCAAATAGTAGTGTCGTGGTGTTGCGGTAACGACTCCCGCCTTTTTTGAATTTCCCCTCATTTTTATAAAGACGATAAGACTTCACCACTCCCCCATCATCAATAGGATTGTCTATAAACCACCGTCTAGCACCTTCGAGAGTCACTTCAACAGGTAATTTTCTTTCAGCTTTATGTATGATGATCTGCTCTTTGTTTACGTGTTGGGTCAAAACTGGAAGCAGCATAATTTGTGACCAAGTTAGATTAGATTGGTCGGCTTTACGAATCACGCCTTCCAATACCTTATGAGAAAAAAAGTAAACTAATAACTTATAGTCCTGTTCCCTTACTACCTTATCCAAAGGAATTACTAAACGATAACGTACACCTTCAATAACATGACGTATGCTTGGATAAAGTACATATTCATATTTACTTAGCTTTTCGGCAATAGCCTTGACAAGACCATCTTCGGATTGAATGACATCATCCAAATCTAAAATCAAGCAATCCCGATTGATTAAATTTTCATTGTTTCGGACGAGGAAACTCATTTCACCTGCTATAAAACCATCGACCTTGGTCGTTTTAATAGTTACTTGTTCTTCCTCATTATCGGGAATCTCAAACTTAGGCGGCTGATACCGCTCAAAGAATGTAAGTAATTCTTCATCAAGCGGTTCCTCCATGATGGATGGTTTGACTTTTCCTATATAAATCATGCTTGCACCTCCTTCTTTGCTATCTGTAAATCTATTATTTTGACTATTTCATTAAAATAATTTTTGACTGGTTCTGAACTTTTCTCATGGATAAACTCTTGAAGCTCTGCTTTTAATTCTCGAAGTTCTTTAACAGTGGCTTTAACAATGTAATCCAACATTTTTCTTTGAATTTTTTTTAATCTTCTATCAATTTTAGTCATTGATAATCCCCTCCACATCACAAAGATAATTGGAGGTTTCAATAATACTTTCGCAAAGAGAATCGATCACTTCTATCATATTGTCTAAACCCTTTTCATTAAACAAAGAGTAAAGAATATAAACATGATTCTCTCTATCATTAGTATTTTGGGCATATTGCAAAGCCAAACATGATAAATAATTGTTTACCAAGCCCAATTCTCGTGAACAATCTGTTAATTTTGAACACCGTTCTTGTAAATCATCCGCACTAATTATTTTTCCATCTAATTTTATTGATTTCATAGATATTTCCTCCAATTTTTGGTATAATTAGAGAAAAGAAATATAGGTAAAAACCTATTGTCTAGCCATTTGCTGAACTCGCCAAAGTTTATTACAGCAAAGGCTTTTTTTCTTTTCTCTATTCATTTAACTACACTCCTACTTCAATGATCCTTATACTATCTCATTCCAAAATGCTACTTATACTTTACTTAATCTAGCCAATTTCGCAATTTCTACAGATGTGTTAACCTTTGTCTCTGTGGAGACAGAGGCCCTTTTTTTCTTGTAGAAATAATTTCTCTATGCGCCCCACGCACTTATTTTTGAAACTGTAAAATCCATTTTGAAACTTCTTCTTTTGAAAAAAACTTAACTCCGTCAATTACAATAGATGGTAATCCTTGTGCTTCCCATGACTTTAAAGTGTTAACGCTTATCCCAAGCCATTCAGCCATATATTTTTGTTTCAAAAAAGGTTTGCTTATATCAATCGTTTGACTTGCAGCGTATATCGAATCTTTAGTTATTTCAAAAATATACTTCTTTAAATGCTTACTTTGTTCACTAGACAGTAATACCTCCATGCTAATCCTCCTCTCATCTTTAAGTTTGTGTGATACATTTTAGTATCATACTATTTTGTATTACATACCAATCATATCACCTTTATGTATTGCATGTCAAACATAAATGTAGTACCATCTAAAAGTAGGAAGGTGATTATTTTGATAAAAATAAAATTGAGAGAAATTCTAGATAACAAAAGAATTACAATTACGCAATTACATGACTTAACTGGCATTTCCCGCAGTACCTTAACACTATTAGCAAACAATGAAAGCAAAGGTATTCAATTTGAAACCCTTGATAGTTTATGTATAGCCTTAGAAGTAACACCTGCTGAGTTGTTCTATTTCACGTTAGAACCTAATGAAGATGTCTTAGACTTCGTTGCACATAGTAGTTTTGGAGAGGAAAGTCATCAATTCTTAGTTGTAAACAAAGTAAAAGTAGGAAAAAAAGAATTTTGGTATGGTGTTGAAATTAAAATAACTTTCCCCAGAAAAAAAAGTAAAGAAAAAACCATTTATCTACACTATCGTTTAGAAAGTTATCGTGAAGTTTTCGACTTAGTCAGAGAAAAATACCCTAACAAAGAGATAACTGAAGATAATTTTCTTTCATACAGACGATTCAATAAACAAAATGCCTTGGAAAATTATATAAATTCAACTACTAACGCAGATGAAGAACAAGAATTCAAGTTAAATGAAAAATATCTTAGCTTAATCATTGAGCAAATAAATAATAAGAAAGTTGAGTTACTAAATTTATTTGAAGAAAAAAACTTGGTGGCTATTAGGAGACGATACAGCAACTTTTCAGAACTGTCGGACGATTCAAAAAAAAGTATACTGGAAGAAAATCCCGACATAGATGAAAAAGACAGCTTCTCTGTTCTTAATCTTTATGAAGTTGAAAAAGAAAAGAATAACTTGATAATACCTCCAAAATTTATTGGAAAAAGAGCTACGCTTTCTGGGCGATTGATTGAAAAATCAAAATATACCATTATCTAATCTCCATACTTGCGCCCCACGCAGATAAGGGGAGAAACACAATGGCAACATTTAAACAATATATAAAAAAAAATGGTTCTAAAGCATGGCAATTTCAGTCTTATCTTGGAATTAATCCAATGACTGGGAATCCTGTCAAGACTACTAGACGAGGATTTAAGACAAAAAAAGAAGCCCAACTAGAGCTTAATCGGCTGCTAGTGGACTTTGAAAAAGAAGACTTCAAAAGGAAAAACGAGAAACAAATCAAGACTTTTAAAGACTTGTACCAACTATGGTTTGAACAACACTCAAGAGATGTTAAACAAACAACTATTCAACGGATACAAAGTCACTTTGATAATCACATATTACCAAAACTTGGCAATAAAAATATAACTTCTATTACACCACTTTATTGTCAAAAATGTCTTAACGAATGGTCAGAAACTCTTATTAGTTACAAACAACTAAGAGTATATAGTTCCAAGGTGTTCAAATATGGCATTCTAATAGGTTTGATTGATGTTAACCCGATGGATAGAACTATTACACCTAAACAGAAGAAAAACTCTACTAAACAAGAATCTGATTCCTTTTATACTAGGGAAGAACTTAAACAATTCTTTGAATGTTTAGAACAGTTAGAAGATAAACGTGCCTATGCTTTTTTTAGAGTGTTAGCATTTCTCGGTCTTCGAAAAGGTGAAGCAATGGCGCTTACCTGGAAAGATATCGACTTCAAGAATAACAAAGTAACTATCAATAAAACACTGGTTGAACTCCATAGCGGGAAGATGATTGTCCAATCTACGAAAACAGAATCTTCCAGTAGAACAATTACCATGGATCAGCAAACAGCCAATATCTTACGAGAATGGAAAAACCACGTCATACAAGAAAAGTTTGCTCTTGGTATAAGAGACGAAAACACTCTTGATAACGTGGTATTCTGCAGCAATTGGTATTCTCATGATAATCAATATCTTTATAAAGCTTATGCCAACAATGTCATGAAGAAAGTACAAAGAAACTTTCCGGATATGAAAATTATAAGAGTTCATGATTTTAGAAAGACTAATGCATCACTTTTATTTGAAGCAGGCGCAAGTATTAAAGACGTAGCGCAAAGACTAGGACATAAGTCCACGAAAACGACCACAGATATATATGTTAAAGTGACACCGGCCAAGCAAAACGAAACCGCCGAGATGTTTGCAAAATATATGGCTTTTTAGTCAAATGGCATTCAATATGGCATTCAATCGAAAGAGAGGTCATCTCTGACCTCTCCTAAACGTTGATAAATCAACACTTTATTCACTTATCGTCTGATACTTCCCCTGTTCCAGATAAACCATCAAAATACTGATATCCGATGGATTCACACCACTGATACGGCTCGCTTGCGCAATTGTCTCCGGCCGGATTTTTTCAAGTTTTTGAACAGCTTCTGTCGCCAGACTGTTGATTGCTCGATAATCAATATTAGCTGGTATTTTCTTTGCTTCCATTCGCTTCAGCTTTTCAACTTTTTCTTCCGCTTTTTTGATATAGCCCTCATATTTGATTTGAATTTCCACTTGTTCCACGACGACGTGAGGAAGTTCCTTTTCTGGTTTTTCAATAAACGTTAATAGGTCCTGATAAGTTATCTCTGGCCGTTTCAGAAAATCACTGGCCAAAATACCGTCTTTTAACGGTGCAGCCTGTTTTGATGCTAAAAAGTCTTGTATTTCTTGGGTTGGTTTTAAACGGATTTTTCTGAGTCGGTTCAATTCCTCATCAACCAGCTGTTTTTTCTCCAAGTAAGCACTGTAAGCAACATCAGATACCAGCCCAATGCGGTGACCAATTTCCGTTAAACGCAAATCGGCATTATCATGCCTTAACAATAAACGGTATTCTGCTCGTGATGTTAGCAAACGATAAGGTTCGTTTGTGCCTTTCGTAACCAAATCATCAATTAACACTCCGATATAGCCGTCGCTTCTTTTTAAGATTAGCGGTTCTTTGTTTTGAATTTTTAATGCGGCATTAATCCCAGCCATTAAACCTTGGCAAGCCGCTTCTTCATAACCGGATGCCCCATTAGTTTGCCCGGCTGTATATAAATTTTCTATCACCATTGTTTCTAAAGTCGGCCGCAGCTGATGCGGCACCACCACATCATACTCAATGGCGTAACCGCTTCTCATGATTTCTGCTTGTTCCAATCCCGAAACTGTCCGCAACATGTCATGCTGAACATCTTCCGGCAATGAGGTCGACAGTCCTTGAACATAGACTTCTTCTGTATTTTCTCCTTCTGGTTCCAGAAAAATCTGATGACGGGGCTTGTCGCTGAAACGCACAATTTTATCTTCAATGGACGGACAATAACGCGCACCGACGCCTTCAACAATGCCGGTAAACATTGGTGCCCGATGTAGATTATTTTGAATGATATCATGTGTCTGCTGATTAGTGTACGTCAACCAGCATGACAGCTGATCTTGTTTGTAATTACTGTCGGGCGTCGCAAAACTGAAGTGATTCGGCTGCTTGTCGCCGGGCTGTTCCTCTGTTACGTCATAGTTAATTGTAGCGGCTTTGACCCTAGGCGGTGTTCCCGTTTTGAAGCGGGCAATTTCCAGACCCAGTTCTTTCAGATTATCTGCTAAGCCAATAGACGGCAAAGAATTATTCGGACCGGAAGAATATTTTAATTCGCCGATGATGATTTCTCCCCGCAACGCAGTACCTGCAGTGATGATGACAGATTTGCTGTAATATATTGTGCCTGTATTTGTCACAACACCTTTGCAAACATTGTCTTCTACGACCAGTTTTTCCACAATCGCTTGACGCAGCGTCAAGCGCTCTGTTTTTTCTAGAGTGTGTTTTAATTCATCTTGGTACTTATGTTTATCCGCTTGAGCCCTTAATGCTCTGACAGCCGGCCCCTTCCCGGTATTAAGCATTCGCATTTGAATGTATGTTTTATCAATATTGCGTCCCATTTCTCCGCCTAAAGCATCGATTTCTCTCACAACGACCCCTTTTGCAGGTCCGCCAATGGACGGATTACACGGCATGAAACCGACAATATCGAGATTTAATGTAAGTAGTAATGTCTCCATGCCCATTCTTGCTGCTGCCAGCGCAGCCTCGCTGCCTGCATGTCCGGCACCGACAACAATGACATCATAGTGGTTTACTTGATTCATCTAGTTATGTCCTTTCCTATTTTCCTAAACAAAACTGACTGAACAATTGCGTAATCAGTTCATCTTGTACACTTTCACCGATAATTTCACCTAACAAATCCCAGCAGCGTGTCATATCAATCTGCACTAAATCAACAGGAACGCCTGCCTCAATGCCGTCGATTACATCTTTCAATGCTTTTTCTGCTTGTTCCAAAAGAGCAATGTGACGCGAGTTGGAAATATAAGTGGCATCCCGTTCTTCTGCTTTACCGGCAAAAAACATTTGATTGATTGTTTCTTCCAACGTGTCGATTCCTTCGCTGGAATGGACTGAAATTTCCAAAATAGTAGCATTTTCCACATACTCGGTAAGCTCTTCTCGTGATAAATGCGGTTGAAGATCCATTTTATTTAATAAGATGATCCGGTTCATTTCCTTCGTTAATTGCAGCAGTTCCCGGTCAGATTGTGTTAAAGGCTCATTTTGATTTAACACAAGCAAAACCAAATCTGCTTCCTGCAATGCTTTCCGACTTCTTTCCACACCAATTTTTTCGACGATGTCTTCCGTTTCGCGTATACCGGCTGTGTCGATTAATTTTAACGGAACACCACGAACATTCACAAATTCTTCGATGACATCACGCGTAGTGCCGGCAATATCAGTTACAATCGCCTTGTCTTCCCTAATCAGATAATTCAGCAGACTGGATTTTCCGACGTTTGGTTTTCCGATAATCGCTGTAGATAATCCGTCGCGTAAAATTTTCCCCTGTTTAGCTGTCAGTAACAAATTCTGAATCGCTTCTTTTATTTCGACAGCCCTTTCTTTGAGTAATGCAGAGGTTAATTCTTCTACATCATCGTATTCCGGATAATCAATGTTTACTTCGACTTGCGCCAATGTTTCTAAAATAGTTTGTCTTAAGTGCTTAATCATACCGGACAGTTTGCCGTCCAGTTGATTCAGAGCCAATTTTTTTGATTTTTCAGTTTTTGCCTGGATTAAATCCATCACCGCTTCTGCTTGAGACAAATCCATTCTGCCATTTAAAAATGCCCGCTTAGTGAATTCTCCAGGTTCAGCCAGTCTTGCACCTTGCCGAAGCAACAACTGCAAAATTTGATTGACAACAACCATTCCCCCGTGACAATTGATTTCGACAATATTTTCTCGGGTAAATGTCCGCGGCTCTTTCATGACCGCAACCATCACTTCATCCAACACTTCATTGCTTTCCGGATCATAAATATGCCCGTAATTAAGTGTGTGGCTGGCTACTTCTGTTAGTTTTTTAGTTTCCGACTGATAAATAGCCTCAGCAATAACAATAGCCTGATCGCCGCTCATTCTGACAATGCTGATGGCGCCCTCGCCAGGCGGAGTAGAAATAGCTGCAATCGTATCAAATTCACTGGTAATGTTCACTTCTCACAAGCCCCTTTCTTGTTTTTCATATAAAAAAGTGCCTACTCCACCCTGTTGCTCTTGAAAAGAGGGCGGATAAGCACTTTGACTGCTTGCAATATTCATTTTTCAAAAGAAATGATAGCATATTAACAGCTGGATGACAATCATCTTGTTTAAATTTCTGATTAATCAGCCAGCTCTACAACAAGATACCGGTGCGGTTCATTTCCTTCTGAGTATGTTCTTAAATCTTTTTCTGAAGATAAAATTGAATGAATCTGTTTCCGTTCAAATGCCGGCATCGGCTCCAAAAATACCGGCTGACCAGTATCTCTCACTTTTCTCGCAGTATTTTTTGCCAGACGATGAATGATAGCTTCACGTCTTTCACGATAATCCCCCACATTCACAACAACGGACAATCGGCTTTTAATTAAACGGTGAATGTAAACTTGCGACAAATACTGCAATGCGTTGATGACTTTTCCGTGTTTGCCGATCAATAGTCCCTTTTTATCAGTTTCCAAATGATACACAATTTGTCCGCCGCTGCGCTCGATACGAATCATCGCAGGGGCATTAAGCGATTTAGTTATTTCTGTTAAATAGACTGCCAGTTCAGTCATCGCTTCTTCTTCCGTCAGCTCAACTGCTGCTGCAGATTTGACCGGTTGTTGGACTTCTGCAGTCTGTTCAAGCGTATCTTCTTTTTCTTCTTCGATTTCTTCACTCTCAACAGCCGGTTGAACTGGTTCCTTAACTTCAATGGAAACAACAGCTGATTTTTTGCCGATTCCCAAAAATCCTTTTTTACCTTCATCAATTACGTCAATCAACACTGCATCTTTTGAAACATTAAGTGATGAGAGCCCTGCTGCAATGGCTTCTTCCACCGTATCTCCTGTAAACTTAGGCATGTTGGTAACCTCCTTGACAATTTTTATTTTCTTTTTTTCTTAGGACGGTTGGCCTTTCTTAAGGCTTTTTGAAGTTCCCGTTTCCGCTGTTCTTCTTCTTCACGTTCTTTGCGTATTTTAAATGGATTATTAATCAACAATGTTTGCAACACTTGAAAAGCATTTGATACGACCCAGTATAAAGATAAACCGCTCGCGAGGTTGATCGCCATCACAAAAATCATGATCGGCATCCCATAGTTCATCACTTTCATGCTTCCTTGCACTTCAAGTTGTGCCATGCTAGTCAATTTACTACTTAAAAAGGTAAAAATAGCTGCCAAAACAGGTAAAACAAACAAGCGGTCAGGCTCGCTCAAATGCAGCCACAGAAACGTTCCTTCCTGCAAGGACGGTATACGGGAAATAGACTGATAAAGAGCCATCATAATCGGCAGCTGAACAAGCAGCGGCAGACATCCGCTGAACGGATTAACACCATGCTCACTATACAATTTTTGCTGTTCTTCTTGAAGCAGACGAACCGATTCAGAATCCTTTGAAGGATATTTTTCCTGTAGTTCTTTGAGTTTTGGCTGAAGTTCCTGAGTTTTCCGCATGCTCTTATTTTGAAAATGCATAAGAGGTAATAAAATGATTCTTACAACAATAGTAAACAGGATAATACCGATACCCGCATTGCCAAAAGAAAGAAATTTTATCGCCCTTCCAAAATTATAGACGATATATCTATCCCATATTCCCGTACTGCTTTGATCCACTTGTCCCGTACCGCATCCTGTCAGAACAATGATTAAAGCAGCCATTCCTAAAAATAATAATAGCTTTTTCTTTTTATTCACACTTTCAACCTCTTTCACTAGATTAATATATTCGCTAACCGGAGAACATGTATCAAATTTTTCTTCACTTCATCATAAGATAACGATACAATATTCGGTCTCGCGATTACGATAAAATAATAGTTTGGTGGAATATCTTTTTGGATGGACAGTAGTGCCTGGCGGATTAATCGTTTGTATCTGTTTCTGGTCACTGCATTGCCGATTTTTTTCCCAACAGACAAACCGACTTTAAAGTGCCGGCTATTGTCCTGTTTGCTGACATAAACAACAAAATTCCGATTAGCAAAGGAATTTTTTTCATTAATGATATTTTGAAAATCAGATTCTTTTTTTATACGATAGGATTTTTTCATGTAACATCCCTTTTTAATCTACAAAATTATCTATTGCGACATCTATTATAATAGCATAGTTTTGACAAATAAAAACTCATTCTTTAATAAAAAAAATCACTGAAACTTACATCAGTGATTTACGCTGCTAAAACTTTTCTGCCTTTACGGCGTCTGCTTGCCAGTACGCGACGACCATTTTTGGTACTCATACGTTTGCGGAATCCATGAACTTTTTGGCGTTTGCGCTTTTTAGGTTGATATGTTCTTTTCATGTCAATCCACCTCCTAAACTTTCCTACTTATTATCTACTTAGACAGACTACGATATTATACATAATAAAAATGTTATTTGTCAATGTTTTTGCTGAATGTTTCTTTAAAAAGATATGCACACAAGAGAGAAACTTATCCACAAAGATGTGTAAATGATTATTGCCATTTCTAGTTATTTTCAAGTTTCTTATAAGTTATTCACAAATAGACATCCTGTTTACAACTAATCCACTTTTCAAAAACAAATTGTTGAAAACTGTCCTGAATGCCTATACATAGCTTATCCGTTTATGTGGATAACTTGTGGATATTTTTATTTTAGCTTGAATTACCCACAATTTCAATCTGGATGTGGATAAGTATATGTCAATCGTGTTAATTTTTTTTCCACAGGTTGATAATCAGTGGAAAACTTTTTTTTTTAATGCTAGAATAGACAGGAAACAGTTTATTAAGGAGGATAGAAAATGCCCAATATTGATTTCATTTGGAAAGAGTTGGAAAATAGCTATCGTGCTATACTTACGGGGCCGAGCTTTAATGCCTGGATCGAACAGGCCAAGCCGCTCAGTTTGGAAAATAATATTCTGACGATCGAAGTTCCTTCCACACTTCATAAAGACTATTGGGAAAAAAATTTAGCAGGAAAAATCGTTGAAACCGGCTTTAAATTGACAGGAGAAGAAATTACCCCTGTTTTTATTATTCATAGTGACGACAATACTACTGAAAAAAAAGTTGAAAAAAATCATGTCACGCATATTTTACCGAAAAACAGCAAAAAAGCGCTCCTGAATGCTAAATACACATTTGATACCTTTGTCATCGGAAAAGGTAATCAGATGGCACATGCAGCTGCTTTAGTCGTTGCTGAAGACCCGGGAGCAACGTACAATCCACTGTTTTTCTACGGCGGTGTGGGATTAGGCAAAACACACTTGATGCACGCAATCGGTCATCAAATGTTGGCAAATCAACCGGATGCCAAAATAAAATATGTCACCAGCGAAACATTTGCAAATGATTTTATCAACTCAATTCAAAACAGGACATCTGAAGCATTCAGACAAGAATACCGCAATGTTGATCTGCTGCTCGTGGATGATATTCAATTTTTTGCTGACAAAGAAGGGACGCAAGAAGAATTTTTTCATACATTCAACACACTGTACAATGACGGCCGACAAATTGTGCTGACAAGCGACCGGCTGCCTAATGAAATTCCCAAACTTCAGGAACGGCTGATTTCCAGATTTGCATGGGGGTTATCTGTAGACATTACCCCGCCTGATTTGGAAACGAGAATTGCTATTTTGCGTAAAAAAGCAAATTCAGAAGGACTGGAGATACCTGACGACACACTCAGCTACATCGCGGGACAAATCGACTCCAACATCAGAGAATTAGAAGGGGCCTTAGTCAGGGTACAAGCCTATGCTACCATGAACAGTCATGATATCACGACAAGTTTGGCGGCGGATGCGTTAAAAAGTTTGAAGCCGGCTTCTCAAAAAAATCAAATGACCATTTTGCTTATCCAAGAAGAAGTATGCAAATTCTATCATCTGAATTTAAAAGATCTGAAAGGTAAAAAACGAGTTAAATCAATCGTCGTTCCCAGACAAATTGCGATGTATCTTTCTCGTGAACTGACTGACAATTCTTTGCCTAAAATTGGTGCTGAATTTGGCGGGAAAGATCACACGACGGTTATCCATGCCCATGAAAAAATCCAACAATTAATTGAAACAGATCCGATTATCCAAAAAGAAGTCAGTGACATCAAAAATACCTTATTATCTTGACCTGTGGATAACCAAAAGAAAAAAACTCTGGATTATCCACAAGCTATCCACAACCTTATTTTCATAAATTAGTGTGCTTGACAGAGGTTATCCACAGTATCAACACAGCCTACTACTATTACTATTATTTATTACTATAATTAAAAAGGAGACGCACGCATGAAAGTTACCTTAAACAGAGATGTTCTCATTGATGAACTAAGTACAGTACAACGGGCTATTTCAGGAAAAACGACCATTCCTATTTTGACTGGTGTTAAAATCGTCTTAACGGAAGCAGGTTTAACTTTAACAGGAAGTAATGCCAATATTTCTATTGAAGTATTTTTATCAGCAGCTGACGAAAAGGCAGGGTTATTAATTGAACAAACAGGAGCCATCGTCTTACAAGCAAGATTTTTAAGTGATATCATCAGAAAGTTGCCAGAAAAGATTTTGACTTTAGAATTGCAGGAAAACAATCAAGTAACGATTACTTCTGGTAAAGCAGTCTTTAATGTTAATGGACTCAGTGCAGATAATTACCCGCATTTACCAGTCATTGAACAGCAAAATCAATTTAAAATACCTGCTAGGCTGCTAAATAAACTAATTAATGAAACCAGTTTTGCCGTGTCCTTACATGAAAGCCGACCGATACTGACAGGTGTTCATTTTGTATTAGAACAGAATAAATTACTCGCAGTTGCGACGGACAGCCACCGCTTAAGTCAAAGAATTATTGACGTCGAGCCGACGGACCAACAATTTGATATTGTCATTCCTGGAAAAAGCTTGACTGAGCTTTCCCGTTCTTTTAAAGATGAAGAACAGATGGTTGAAATTAGTATTATGGAAAATCAAGTACTGTTTAAAACAGAGAACATGCAGTTTTATTCCAGATTACTGGAAGGCAACTATCCAGATACCAACCGTTTAATTCCTAATAATTTTAATACAGAAATTGAATTCAATGTGCCTAGTCTTCTGGCCGCCATCGACAGAGCCTCTTTACTGTCTCATGAAGGTCGCAGCAACATTATTAAATTAGCCATTGACTCCGAGCAAGTTGTTATTTACGGCAATTCTCCGGAAGTCGGTAATGTGGAAGAAGTTTTATCCTATAATTCTGTTAAAGGAGATCCTTTGGAAATCGCCTTTAATCCAGATTACATGAAAGATGCGTTGAAAGCTTTCGGCAATATTGATATTGTCATCAAATTTATTTCTCCGATCAGAGCCTTTACACTTCAACCAACTGATGACGCCTATCAATTTATTCAACTGATTACGCCTGTAAGAACAAGTTAATTTTCAGAAATCCATTATCATCGCGATAATGGATTTCTTTTTGCTAAAATCGTAATATAATCGTTTTTAAGCGATGAAACTATAAAAATGATAAAACTATCTATTTATCTTAAAATGCCTCAGAAGACAAATTAATAAAGAAAATTTGTTTTTCCCGCTAAAAAAAGGTATAATTATGTATACCAAGTGATAAAGAAGCGGGTGAAAATCATTGAAACAAAAATTCTTTTTAAAAAGTGACTATATAACATTGGGACAGTTCCTAAAGGAAGTAAACGTTATTTCCAGTGGGGGAATGGCTAAGTGGTATTTACAGGAAAATACCGTGCTGGTTGACGGAGAAATAGAACAGCGACGCGGCCGGAAACTCTACACTGGAATGATGATTGACATACCTGAATTAGGTACTTTTTTTATGGAAAAAATGCCCGAACCGTCAGAAGAGGATTTTCATAAATGAACTTAACAAGCATTACGCTGGAAAATTACCGAAATTACGAAAAACTTGCGCTCACGTTTTCCCCCAATCTGAATATTTTTTTAGGAGAAAACGCGCAGGGCAAAACCAATCTGCTTGAAAGTATCTATGTGCTTGCCATGGCCCGCAGCCACCGGACCGCTAATGAAAAAGAGCTGATTCGTTGGCACGAACCTTATGCCAAAATAAAAGGCGAAGTATCAAAAAAAAATGGCACACAATTACTAGAGATGGTCATTTCAAACAAAGGGAAAAAAACCAAACTCAATGATTTGGAACAATCAAAATTAAGTCATTACATAGGCGCTGTTAATGTTATCTTGTTTTCTCCTGAAGATCTTTCTTTGGTAAAAGGGGCTCCTCAAAACAGACGCAAGTTTTTGGACATGGAGATAGGTCAGATTAGCCCGCTTTATTTACACCATTTAAGTTCCTATCAAACAGTGCTCAAACAAAGAAATCATTATTTAAAAAAGATGCCATTAAAGCAAAAAAAAGATCAGACTTATTTGGACATTTTATCAGAACAGCTGTCCGAGTATGGCAGTCATGTGTTGTTTCACAGGCTGTCTTTTTTGAGAAAATTAGAAAGATGGGCAAATGAAATCCATCAGCGGATTTCTTACCGCAAAGAAATACTTACTATATCTTATAAATGTTCAGCCGATATAGAACAGAGCGCCTCTCTTGAAAAAATTCAAGAGAGTTTGTTGAAAAGTTTAAAAGAAAATGAGCAGCGCGACCTTATGAGGCAAACGACCTCTGTCGGTCCTCATAGGGACGACCTTATTTTTAATGTGAATGATTTGAATATCCAAACATACGGGTCTCAAGGACAACAACGGACAACCGCCTTAAGTATCAAGTTAGCCGAAATAGAGCTGATTAATGAAGAAATAGGCGAATATCCGATTTTATTGCTCGATGATGTCTTAAGCGAACTTGACGATGAACGCCAAGTTCATTTGTTGGAATTTATTGAGAGTAAACTGCAAACATTTTTGACCACAACTAATATTTTTCATTTGAAAGAAAAACTGACAATCGAACCTGAAGTTTTTTGGATAAATGACGGAAAAGTAGAAAGGAAACGTGACTAATTTGACGGATGAAAAATTAAATGAAGAAAATGTACATGAATATGATGCCAGTCAGATTCAGGTACTTGAAGGCCTTGAAGCAGTGCGCAAGCGGCCGGGGATGTATATCGGTTCTACTGGTCCGCAGGGACTGCATCATTTGGTCTGGGAAATAGTAGATAATTCAATTGATGAAGCGTTAGCTGGTTATTGCAATGAAATAAACGTCATCATTGAAAAAGATAACAGCATCACTGTGATTGACGACGGCCGGGGGATTCCGGTAGACATTCAAGAGAAAACCGGCAGACCGGCTGTTGAAACAGTACTGACAGTGCTCCATGCAGGCGGTAAATTCGGCGGCGGCGGCTACAAAGTTTCTGGTGGTCTTCATGGTGTCGGTTCATCAGTTGTTAATGCCCTTTCGGAGGAACTCGATGTTAAAATTTATAAAAACGGGTCAATTTATTATCAGGAATACACCCGCGGACAAATCGTCGATGATTTAAAAATCATCGGTGAGAGCGACCTTCACGGTACAACGATTCATTTTAAGCCGGATCGCGAAATATTTACTGAAACTATTGAATTTGATTACAATACGCTGGCGACACGTATTCGAGAATTGGCCTTTTTGAACAGAGGATTAAAAATCACTATTGAAGATAAGCGGGACGGAAAAGAGACTCGTGAGGAATTTTACTACGAAGGTGGAATAAAAAGCTACGTTGAATACTTAAACAGCAATAAAACCGTCCTTTTCGATTCGCCTATTTATACTGAAGGTGAACAAGATGACATTATGGTGGAGGTAGCTATTCAGTATACAGATGGGTTTCATTCCAACTTGTTGAGTTTTGCGAATAACATTCATACTTACGAAGGCGGAACGCATGAATTTGGATTTCGGACGTCATTGACACGGACAATTAACGATTATGCTAAGAGGCAGAAACTTCTTAAAGAAACGGACGATAATTTAAGTGGTGATGATGTGCGTGAAGGTATGACAGCAATCATCTCCATCAAACATCCTGAACCGCAATTTGAGGGCCAGACGAAAACCAAGCTAGGAAATTCAGAAGTTAGAACGGTTACTGACCGCTTGTTTTCTGAAGCATTTAATAAATTTTTATTGGAAAATCCAGATATTGCTAAAAAAATAGTCGACAAAGGTATTTTGGCATCGAAAGCAAGGTTAGCCGCCAAACGCGCAAGGGAAGTCACGCGCCGCAAGGGAGCTCTGGAAATCAGCAGTTTGCCTGGTAAATTAGCAGATTGTTCCAGTCGCATACCGGAAAAATGTGAACTTTTCATCGTTGAGGGAGACTCTGCCGGCGGTTCAGCTAAACAGGGACGAAACCGGGAATTTCAGGCGATTTTACCAATCCGGGGGAAAATTTTAAATGTTGAAAAAGCAAGTATGGAAAAAATTCTTGCTAATGAAGAAATCCGCTCACTATTTACCGCCATGGGCACAGGTTTTGGCGATGATTTTGATGTTTCAAAAGCCCGTTATCATAAATTGGTCATTATGACAGATGCCGATGTGGATGGCGCGCATATCAGAACATTGTTGTTAACATTATTCTACCGTTATATGAGACCAATTGTAGAAGCAGGTTATGTTTATATCGCCCAGCCGCCTCTCTATGGTGTAAAACAAGGGAAGAAAATCACTTACGTGCAGCCGGGGAAAGATGCGGATGCCAGATTGGCAGAAACACTTGCTTCTTTACCAGCTAATCCTAAACCGAGTGTTCAGCGATACAAAGGGCTGGGGGAAATGGATTTCCACCAATTATGGGAGACGACAATGGATCCTGAAAGACGGACGATGTTGCGAGTCAGCATTGATGATGCCATTAAAGCAGATCAAATATTTGAAATGCTTATGGGGGATAGAGTGGAGCCAAGGCGTGAATTTATTGAGGCAAATGCGCATTATGTTAAGAACTTAGATGTTTAATTAGATGTGAAGGAGACACTTTCATGACTGAAGAATATAGTAATAGAATTAAAGACGTAAACTTAACAAGTGAAATGGAAGAATCGTTTATCGATTATGCCATGAGCGTCATTGTTTCTCGTGCATTGCCGGATGTAAGAGACGGCTTGAAACCTGTTCATCGGCGGATCTTGTATGGGATGAATGAAATGGGTGTCACACCAGATAAACCGCACAAAAAATCAGCCCGTATAGTCGGTGATGTCATGGGGAAATACCACCCGCATGGTGACAGTGCGATTTACGAATCAATGGTAAGGATGGCACAACCCTTCAGTTACCGCAACATGTTGGTTGATGGACATGGGAACTTTGGTTCTGTGGACGGTGACGGAGCGGCGGCAATGCGTTATACAGAAGCAAGAATGAGTAAAATAGCTGTTGAAATGCTCCGCGACATTAATAAGAATACGGTCAATTTTCAAAATAACTATGATGAAACAGAGAAAGAGCCGGAAGTTTTGCCGTCAAGATTTCCCAATCTGTTGGTAAACGGCACAACAGGGATTGCAGTGGGGATGGCAACTAATATTCCGCCCCACAACTTAGGCGAAGTAATTGATGCCGTTCAATTGTTGATGACGAATAAAGATGTCACAACAACAGAATTAATGGAAGTTTTACCTGGTCCCGATTTTCCGACCGGCGGCCTGGTGATGGGAAAATCTGGGATTCGCAAAGCATATGAGACCGGCAAAGGCTCTATTATCGTTCGGGCAAAAGCGGATATAACAGAAATGCCTAATGGGAAAGAACGGATTATCGTTACTGAAATTCCATATATGGTGAATAAGGCTAAATTGATTGAACGGATTGCCAATCTTCACAGAGAGAAAAGAGTTGAAGGTATAACAGATTTGCGCGATGAATCATCGCGGGAAGGTATGCGGATTGTTATTGATGTACGGCGGGATGTCAGTGCATCAGTTGTACTAAATAATTTATACAAATTGACTTCACTTCAAACTTCTTTTGGGTTTAATATGCTGGCGATTGTCAATGGCGTACCTAAAATTTTGGGATTGAAGAGTATTCTTGAGTATTATCTTGCCCATCAAGAAGAAGTGATTACTCGAAGAACACAATTCGATAAAGATAAAGCGGAAGCACGTGCCCATATTTTAGAAGGCTTGCGTATCGCTTTAGACCATATTGATGAAATTATTAAAATCATTCGTTCTTCTCAATCCGATGACATTGCAAAAACTACTTTAATGACAGAGTTTGCATTGTCTGACCGCCAAGCCCAAGCTATATTGGACATGAGATTACGTCGTTTGACAGGTTTGGAAAGAGAAAAAATTGAAAAAGAATATCAAGAATTGCTGGTATTGATTGCCGATTTAGCGGATATTCTATCCAATCCTCAGCGGGTGCTGGACATCATCTCAACCGAATTGGACGAAATAAAACTCAAATTCAGCGATGAACGTCGAACCGAACTTTTAGTGGGAGAAGTATTAAGTTTGGAAGATGAAGACTTGATCGAAGAAGAAGACATAGTGATTACTTTGACTCATAACGGGTATATCAAACGTCTGCCAAGTACTGAATTCCGTGCACAAAGGCGGGGCGGACGCGGCGTTCAAGGAATGAGCATTCATGATGATGATTTCATAGAAAATATTATTTCCTGCTCGACCCATGATACGCTCCTGATTTTCACGAACACTGGGAAAGTTTATCGAGCCAAGGGCTATGAAATTCCTGAATACGGACGTACAGCTAAGGGAATTCCAATTATCAATCTGCTGGGCATTGATTCGTCTGAAAGAGTACAAGCAATCATTGGCGTTGAGGGAAAAGCAGAAGCCGGCAAGTATCTCTTTTTTACAACAAAAATGGGAACTGTCAAACGAACCTCAGTGATGGCATTTTCCAATATTAGAAGTAATGGTCTAAAAGCTATTACACTGAAAGATGACGATGAACTGATTAATGTCATACCAACTGACGGGCAGCAACATATTATTATCGGTACCCATCAGGGATACTCGATTACTTTTTCTGAAACAGCTGTGAGAGATATGGGAAGAAACGCGACAGGAGTCAGAGGCATTCGTTTAAGGGAAAATGATTATGTCATTGGCATGGATGTCATCACGCAAGAAAAAGAAGTTCTTGTTATCACAGAAAAAGGTTATGGCAAGCGCACGTTGGGATCTGAATATCCAGTGAAAGGCCGTGGCGGCAAAGGTGTAAAAACAGCAAACATTACCAGCAAAAACGGCGGACTCGCAGGACTGACAACAGTCAGTGGTGAAGAAGATATTTTAGTCATCACAGACAAAGGAGTTATCATCCGCTTTAATGTAGAGTCTGTTTCGCAAACTGGCCGTGCAACTCAGGGAGTGCGACTGATTAAACTTGAAAAAGATGCGACAGTTGCTACAATGGCAAAATTAGACGCAGATGAAGAGGAAATTGAAGAAGAAGAGTAATCTTCTTCTTTTTCTTGCCGCCGGACTTGATTTTATGTCAGGAAAAATGTATAATTAACAGCTGTTAGTAGACTGAAACAGTCTTACTTTCCTTGCTCTCAATTTCAATTGAGAGCCTTATAGTCCAGGAGGAGGTGAATATCAATGAGTCAGGCAGTTAATTACGAAATTCTGTATATTATCCGTCCTAACATTGATGAAGAAGCAAAAACAGCTCTAGTAGATCGTTTTGATGCAATTTTGAAAGACAATGGCGCTGAAGTTTTGGAATCTAAACTTTGGGAAAAACGTCGTTTAGCTTACGAAATTCAAGATTTCAAAGAAGGCATCTATCACATTGTTAAAGTTTCTTCAGAAAATGCTCAAGCGATTGACGAGTTTGATCGTTTAGCTAAGATCAACGATGACATCTTGCGTCATATGATCATCAAAGAAGAAAAATAATGTTTCACGTGAAACATTAATACGAAGGGAGATGAACAAATGATTAATAATGTTGTTTTGGTAGGAAGACTAACTCGCGATCCGGATTTGCGTTATACGCCAAGTGGTGCAGCAGTTGCAACATTTAACCTAGCTGTTAATCGGAATTTCACAAACCAAAGCGGTGAAAGAGAAGCTGATTTTATTAATTGTGTCATCTGGAGAAAATCAGCTGAAACACTGGCTAATTATGCGCGCAAAGGAACTCTGCTTGGAGTGACCGGACGTATTCAGACTCGTAACTATGAAAATCAACAAGGTCAAAGAGTTTACGTTACTGAAGTAGTTTGCGATAATTTCCAATTGTTAGAATCAAAGAGTGCCTCTGAACAACGTCAACAGCAGTTTTCTGGTGGTAACTTTGGACAATCAAACCAGAGTAACTTTAATCAAAATGACCAATCGTTTGGGCAAACTTCGTCAAACACAAAAAATGAGATGCCGAATTTTGATAGAGATGTCAATCCGTTTGGCAGTGCATCCAATATTGATATTTCGGACGACGATTTACCATTCTAAAACGAACAGGAGGAGCTACATTGGCACAACCAAGAAGAGGTGGCAGAAAGCGCCGTAAGGTCTGTTATTTTTCTGCAAATCACATAGATTATATCGATTATAAAGATGTTGAATTATTGCAAAGATTTGTTTCTGAAAGAGGTAAAATCTTACCAAGACGTGTTACAGGAACATGTGCAAAACATCAGCGGAAATTAACAACAGCAATTAAAAGAGCCCGTATCATGGGTTTGCTACCATTTGTTAGTGAAGATTAATAGATAAAAAGTATTTACGGTATCGTAAATACTTTTTTTGTTTCACGTGAAACATTTTTCTGAGTTTATGTTACATAAATTGTGTGGTAGAATTAGTTGGAATGACTAACTTATTTGGATAAGAAAGGTTGACAAAATATGAAGGTTATTTTTTTGAAAGATGTAAAAGGAAAAGGGAAAAAAGGCGAAGTTAAAGAAGTGGCGCTGGGCTATGCACAAAACTTTTTGATTAAAAAAGGCTACGCTGTTGAAGCGACACCGCAAGCTTTAAGCGAATTGAAAGGCCAAAAACAGGCTCAGGCAAAAAAAGAGGCTGAGGAATTGGAAGAGGCGACTCAGCTGAAACAAAAGATTGAGGCAGATGATTTTGTTGTTACGCTTACGTCGAAAGCAGGAGAGGATGGTAGATTGTTTGGTTCGATTCCATCCAAGCAAATTGCCGAAGCTTTGGAAAAGCAGCATGGTATTAAACTTGATAAACGAAAAATGGATTTGCCTCAACCGATTAAGTCATTGGGATTTACCAATGTCCCAGTAAAACTATATAAAAATGTGACGGCAACATTGAGAGTACATGTCGTTGAGTAAGAGATATGTTTAGGAGTCGTTAGAATGGAAAGTATACAGCAAAATAGAATTCCTCCTCAAAATATTGAAGCTGAGCAAGCGGTATTAGGTTCAGTTTTTTTGGATACAGATGCGATTATTGAAGCGATGGAGTATATTGAAGCAAAAGATTTTTACCGACACTCCCATCAGCTGATTTTCCAGACAATGGTTGACCTTAACAATAAGAATGAAGCAGTTGATGCAATTACAGTTAAGGATGCTCTGGAACAACAAAATTTGCTTGAAGATATTGGTGGTCTAGCTTATTTATCAGAGCTGACACTAATTGTTCCAACAGCGGCTAACATTGCTTACTATGCTAAAATTGTTGAACAAAAATCATTATTGCGAAATCTTATTCAAACAGCCACTGATATTGTTACAAGTGGATTTGAACAAGATGAAGATGTGGAAGCTATTTTAGATACAGCTGAGCAAAAAATACTGGAAGTTTCCGAAAAAAGAAATAGAAGCGGCTTTTTAGCCATTGCAGATGTTTTGAATACATCTATCGGGCAGATTGAAAAGTTATCCCAGCAAGGAGAAGCAATAACAGGTTTGCCGACTGGTTATCATGCTTTGGATAAAATGACTGCTGGTTTGCAACCAGAAGAATTAATCATATTAGCAGCAAGACCGGCTGTAGGGAAGACAGCATTTGCGTTGAATATTGCGCAAAATATTGGTACAAAGACTGATAAAGCTGTGGCGATTTTTAGTTTGGAAATGAGTGCAGAATCATTGGTCAATCGTATGCTTTGTGCAGAAGGACTGATTGAAGCGTCTCATTTGAAAACAGGGCAATTAACAGATGAAGAATGGGACAACATTATTGTTGCAATGGGCAGTTTGTCAAAGGCAAGCATTTTTATTGATGACACACCGGGGATTAAAATTTCAGAAATACGTGCAAAGTGTCGTAAACTTTCTCAAGAACAAGGCAACTTAGGCCTGATTTTAATTGATTATTTGCAGTTGATAGAAGGTAATGGCAAAGAAAACCGTCAACAAGAAGTTTCAGATATTTCAAGACAATTGAAAAAGTTATCCAAAGAGCTAAAAGTTCCCGTCATTGCTCTTTCCCAGCTGTCCCGTGGTGTTGAACAACGGCAAGATAAGCGCCCGGTATTAAGTGACATTCGTGAATCCGGATCCATTGAACAGGATGCTGATATCGTTGCATTCCTGTATCGGGATGATTATTATCAAAGGGAAGGTGATGACGACAACGGCGAAGCTGTACAGGAATCTAACAACATCATTGAAGTTATCATAGAGAAAAACCGAAGCGGTGCCAGAGGGACTGTTGAATTGCTGTTTATTAAAGAATACAATAAGTTTTCGTCACTATCTTCCCGTGATGATTATTAATGTTCGTGTTTAGAATAATTGTATTTGAAATAAAACTATAAATGTTCGAAAATAATTGATTTATATCTGTTTTGTTGTTACAATAGTTAAGTATTAATAATGAATGGAGTGTTCTTATGTCTTCAGTAGTAGTTGTCGGGACGCAGTGGGGCGACGAAGGAAAAGGTAAAATTACTGATTTCCTGAGTGAAAATGCCGAAGTTATTGCACGCTATCAGGGTGGTGACAATGCCGGTCACACCATTAAATTTGATGGAGTAACGTATAAGCTGCATTTAATTCCTTCAGGCATTTTTTATAAAGAAAAGATTAGCGTCATAGGAAACGGTGTTGTCATTAATCCGAAGTCTTTAGTCAAAGAAATAAAATATCTGCATGATCAACATGTCTCCACAGATAATCTACGTATTTCTGACAGAGCACACGTTATATTGCCATATCATATTAAACTTGATCAATTGCAAGAAGATGCTAAAGGTGACAACAAAATAGGGACGACAATCAAAGGAATTGGTCCGGCTTATATGGATAAAGCTGCACGTGTAGGAATTAGAATTGCAGATTTATTGGATAAAGAAATTTTCGCTGAACGATTAAAAATCAATTTGGACGAAAAAAATCAGCAATTTACAAAAGTATATGGCTGTGACCCAATGCTTTTTGAGGATATCTTTGAAGAGTATTATGAATACGGACAGCAAATCAAACAATATGTGACCGATACGTCTGTGATATTGAATGATGCGCTTGATAACGGTAAGCGGGTTTTATTTGAGGGTGCACAAGGAGTCATGCTTGACATTGACCAAGGCACATATCCATTTGTCACATCATCAAATCCGGTTGCTGGCGGGGTCACTATCGGTAGTGGTGTAGGACCATCAAAAATCAATAAAGTAGTGGGAGTTTGTAAAGCATATACGTCACGTGTGGGTGACGGGCCATTTCCAACAGAGCTGTTTGATGAAACAGGTGAACAAATTCGTGAGGTTGGCCGCGAGTACGGGACAACCACAGGAAGACCGCGACGCGTCGGCTGGTTTGACAGTGTCGTCATGCGCCATTCAAAACGCGTGTCGGGAATTACTAACCTTTCATTGAACTCTATCGATGTATTAAGCGGATTGCCGACAGTAAAAATTTGTGTAGCCTATGATTTGGATGGCGAAAAAATTTATCATTATCCTGCAAGCTTAAAAGACTTATCCCGTTGCAAACCAATTTATGAAGAACTTCCTGGTTGGGATGAAGATATCACCGGCTGCAAATCATTATCAGATTTGCCGGAAAATGCACGGCAGTATGTTCATAGAATAGCAGAACTGGTTGGAGTGAGAATTTCAACATTCTCTGTTGGACCAGACCGCTCACAAACGAACGTACTTGAAAGTGTTTGGGCACAATAGTTAAAAAAGAAGAAGTCTCAGACTTCTTCTTTTTTACTAGTGAATGATATAATGTATGTAAAACAAGATTGGAGGTAAGAAACATGAAAAGCAGCTTTGATGTGATGACCGATTCTTGCTGTGACTTGCCTTATACATTGTTAAAGAAAAATAATGTTCGCTATGTCAGCATGACTATCAATCTAAATGATCAAGAATATACAGATGATTTAGGGGAGAATTTTGATTATGAGTGGTTTATGGCACAACTTATAGATGGCCAGATGCCAAGTACTTCTCAAATCAATATCGGCACTTATTTAACGGCTTTTGAACCGTATAAGAACAGCACGACACCATTGCTGTATATTTGTTTTTCATCCGCTTTGAGCGGTTCATACAACAATGCGCAGGCAGCTTTGAATTTATTAAAAGAAACGCATCCCGATATTCCCGTCACGATAGTTGATTCCAAAGCCGCTTGTTTAGGCGAGGGATTTCTTGTCTATGAAATTATTAAATTGAGAAATCAAGGGAAAAGTTTAGCGGACGCGCTGGAATGGTTAGACACTCATCTAATGTTTTTACATTCATGGGTGACGGTGAATGATTTAGCCCATTTGGAGCGAGGGGGCAGAATTTCTAAAACGACAGCGGCTATTGGCGGGTTAATGAAAATTAAACCTATTATTATTGTTAACCGAAAAGGACAGCTGATTAATGTTGGTAAAGTACGGGGCAGAAAAAAAGCTCTTGAGAAGGTTGTTGATGAAACTCTGAAGGGAATCAACAAAGCTTATGGTATTTTTATAGCTCATGCAGGTGACTTGGCTGCGGCCGAGTATGTGGCAGGACTGCTGAAAGAAAAATCTCCAACGCAGGAAATCACTGTGATGAAAATGGGACCAACAATCGCCAGCCATACAGGACAAGGTGCCATTGCAATTTTTTCATTCGGAAAAGAGCGGCAATCATAAATTTCATAAAAACTAAAAGCTTGCACTATCTGAATAACAGATAGTGCAAGCTTTTATTCATTTAAAATATTTTTGCTATTTGTTGCTGCACCGTCGGATTTTCCAAAAAGTCATCATAAGTCGTTTCTGCCCGGTCGACTACACCATTGTTAGATACTGCAATGATGCGGTTAGCTGTTGTCTGAATGAACTGATGGTCATGGGAAGCAAATAGAATAGCTCCTTTAAATGCGATTAAACCATCATTAAGAGCTGTGATAGATTCCAGATCCAAATGATTGGTCGGATCATCTAAAACCAGTACGTTGGCTTTCGACAACATCATTTTCGACAGCATGCAGCGTACTTTTTCACCGCCGGATAGGACATTAACCGGTTTAAGAACTTCATCTCCGGAAAAGAGCATGCGCCCTAAAAATCCTCGCAGGAAGGTGTTGTCATCTTCTTCTTTTGCTGCATATTGGCGAAGCCAATCTAAAATCGTTTGTGTATTATTATCAAATTCACTAGAACTGTCTTTTGGCAAATAAGCACGGCTTGTGGTCACTCCCCACTTGACAGAACCGCTGTCGGGAGTCATTTCTCCCATGATTATTTTAAACAGAACCGTTGTGGTGATGTCATCTTTGGCAATAAAAGCAACTTTGTCTTGTTTATTTAATGTGAACGAGACATTATCAAGGATTTTCTTTCCATCAATTGTTTTTGAAATGTTGTCAACAATCAGTAAGTCGTTGCCGATCTCCCGTTCAGGACTGAAAGCCACGTAAGGATACCGTCGGGAAGAAGGCTGAATATCTTCTAAAGTAATTTTTTCCAACATCTTTTTACGAGATGTCGCTTGTTTTGATTTTGAAGCATTCGCACTGAAGCGAGCGATAAACTCTTGAAGTTCCTTTATTTTTTCTTCTTTTTTCGCATTTTGATCAGCCAAGAGTTTGGCTGCTAATTGACTGGATTCCAGCCAAAAATCATAGTTGCCGACAAAAAGCTTGATTTTTCCAAAATCTAAATCAGCCATGTGTGTGCATACTTTATTTAAAAAGTGACGGTCATGAGAAACGGTAATAACAGTATTATCAAAATTAATCAAAAATTCTTCCAACCAGGCAATGGATTGTACATCCAGTCCATTGGTAGGCTCGTCCAGCAGGAGAACATCAGGTTTCCCAAATAATGCTTGAGCAAGCAGCACTTTAATTTTCTGTCCGGCTGAAAGCTCAGACATTTTTAAATGATGCAAGTCTTCGGGAATATTTAAACCTTGTAACAGTGAAGCAGCTTCAGGCTCAGCTTCCCAGCCATTCAGTTCAGCAAACTCACCTTCCAGTTCAGCTGCTTTGATGCCGTCTTCGTCGGAAAAATCTTCTTTCATATAAATGGCATTTTTTTCTTGCATAATGTCGTATAAACGTTTGTGTCCCATGATAACTGTTTCCAAAACAGAATAATCTTCATAATCAAAGTGATTTTGCTTTAATGTAGCAAGTCGTTCATCAGGTCCGAGAGTGACTGTACCGGTAGTTGGTTCAATTTCACCTGCCAAAATTTTCAAAAATGTTGATTTTCCTGCACCGTTTGCACCAATTAGACCGTAGCAATTTCCAGGAGTGAATTTAATATTGACTTCATCAAATAATTTTCTATCTGAAAATTGTAAACTAACATCAGTTACTGTGATCATTTACATACCTCAATTCTTTCTTTTCCACTATCTATCCATACTTCAAGAATTATAACGGGCTTTGACTTCTTTTTCAAGGCAAAGAAAAAGAAGCTAATGTTTCTTTCTAAAACATTAGCTTCTCTTATCAAGTGGCGTATACTCTTGATATTCAAAAACACTGTCGTAAGCAGGGCGGATGATTTTATTGACGTTGATCAACTCTTCGATTCGATGGGCACTCCAGCCAACAATTCGGGCAATTGCAAACATAGGTGTGTACAATTCCTTCGGTAAATCGAGCATGCTGTAAACAAAACCGCTGTAAAAATCAACGTTGGCACTGACACCTTTGTAAATTTTTCGTTCTTTTGCGATGACTTCAGGCGCCAGCTTTTCCACCAGCGAGTATAGATGAAACTCTTCCATCCGGCCTTTGTCTTCGGCTAATTGTTCAACAAAACGTTTCAACAAATCAGCTCTCGGATCTGACACAGAATAAATGGCGTGGCCCATTCCATAAATTAACCCTTGTTTGTCAAAGGTTTGTCGATTGAGTAACTCACTCAAATAGTTGCGCACTTCGTCTTCATCACGGTAGTCTTTAATCACATGTTTCATATGGTTGAACATCTCTGTGACTTTGATATTGGCACCGCCGTGTTTTGGTCCTTTTAGCGAACTGAGGGCAGCCGATATGGTCGAATAGGTGTCAGACCCTGATGAAGTAATGACATGTGTCGTAAAGGACGAGTTGTTTCCTCCGCCGTGTTCCATGTGAAGTATCAAGACTAAATCTAGGACTTTTGCTTCAATGTCGGAATAAATTTTGTTGGGCCTCAGCAGCCGTAAAATATTTTCAGCAGTGGATAAGTCTTTTTCAGGGTAATGAATATAAAGACTCTTTTCATTGATTGAGTAATTATAGCTATGATATGCGTAAACCGCCAACAACGGGAAGGTACTGATCAGCATCAGCGATTGGCACAGGACATTTTCAATTGACAGGTCATCAGCATTTGAATCATAAGAAGCAAGTGTCAAGACGCTGCGTGATAAAGCATTCATGATGTCTTTCGTTGGAGTCTTCATGATAACGTCCCGTACAAAATTTTTGGGAAGGGTGCGCTTACTTGCCAGTAGTCGTTGAAAATCGGCTAATTGCTTTTCTGTCGGTAATTCTCCAAACAACAGCAAATAGGCAGTTTCTTCAAAACCAAAGCGATTATCCATAATAAAACCGTCAACCAATGTTTTAATATTGATGCCGCGGTATAATAATCGCCCATCGCAAGGGACTAACTTTCCGTTAACTTCTTTTTTTGCTTCTACCAAGGAGATATTAGTTAATCCCGCTAGTACTCCTTTTCCATCCAAATCTCTTAACCCTTTTTTTACATCAAACTTAGTATACAGCTCTGGATCAATCCGATTATTCTTTGAACAAAAGTACGCGAGATGTTTTATTTCATCTGTGATTTGCAAATGATTGTTAGTCATAGGGAGTCCTCCTTAATAAAAGATTAGAATTACATTATAACACAATGAGGCAAAATAAGGGATAGATGGGGTACTATTTTGTTCTGTTGAGAACGAAAATTGCTGGTTTCTCCTCTAAGAAACCAGCAATTTTTTTAAAATGTTCGATTAAGGATTGATTCTGTTACGTCATAAATTGTCTCTTTTGTGTTGTTGGCAGTATTAGGCAAACGGGCAATTTTTTTGAGAGCTTTTTGAGTATAGTCTGCCGCAACACTGCGTGCAGCTTCAATACCGTTGTGTTCAATAATTAGGTGATGAATCTGCTGAATATCACTGTTAGTGATTGTCTCTTTTTTCATCAGCAAAGGCAGAAAAGCATCTTGATTTTTTTGAACCGCTAGAATAAGCGGCAAGCTATACACTCCTTGACGAATATCTTCCAATACAGGTTTTCCGATCATCTCCGATTTTTGCGAATAATCCAAAATATCATCAACAATTTGGAAGGAGATTCCGATGAGTTTTCCTATTTCTCGACAGTCGTTTGCAAATTGCTGGGTAGTTCCATTTTCGTAAGCACCGATAAAACAGCTGACAGCAAAAAGTTCGGCCGTTTTTCCAGAAATATTTTGAATATACCTGTCTAAACTGAGATCCAAATTATATCGGTCACTCATTTGCCCTATCTCTCCAAGAAGAACAGATTCCATACTGTTAGTATTCAGCTGTATACTCCTTAACGAGGATGAATATTTTGCAAGCAATTTAAAACAAACAACGAAGAGATAGTCGCCTGCATAGACAGCTACGTCTTTGGAAAATTTATGTTGTAATGTTCGGACACCTCGCCGCGTATCTGCTTCATCAATGATATCATCATGAATCAGTGTTGCTGTATGCAACGTTTCAACGGCTGATGCTAATGCGATGGTTTTGTTCATTTCCTGTTGTTTGCCGAATTCTGAAAACAGCAGTAAATAAGCAGGTCTTAACAGTTTTCCGCCTGAACGGATCAAATCCAAAATGGCGGTCTCGATTTGTTTATCTGGAAGGCGAATGGATTGTTCCATTAAGGCCTGTGTTTTTTCCAAATTGTGTTTTAAGTCAGGATATTTATCCCACATGGCATGAATTTTCATAAAATACCTCTTTATTTAAATTCTGATTCAGCTTTGAATCCTTGAATCGTTTTTACATGCAGCATCAGATAGTTTGCGGCAATACCAATTGCGATGCCAGCTAAAATACCAATTAAGGAAAGTACCGGCAGGTAGAGCATAACAAACCATGATCGTGCAATCAAACTGGCGACTAACAATTGTCCTACATTATGAAGAAAGCCGCCTAAAGCACTGATACCGATGGTGCTGATTTTATTCGGTCCCAGCTGTTTGATAAACAACATACCGAAAAAACTTAAGAAGGCACCAGCAGCGCTATAAATAAAAGTAGAAACGGTTCCTCCAAGCAGAGTAGTAAGGATTAGCCGCAATGAGACTAACAAGATACTGTTTTTTATAGGAAGGGTAAACAGTGCAATAATGGTAATTAGATTGGCTAGACCTAATTTTGCTCCCGGTGCTACAGCAAAGGGAAAGGGAATCATGTTTTCAAGTAATCCGATGATAACACCTTGTGCCACCAGTAATGCAATATAGATTAATTTTTTATTTTTTTTCATGTAACAATCCCCATTGATAGTCTGTTAAATCTGATTATTTATCAAATAAAGTTCTAGAAGCCGATTCTTCTAGAACTTCACTATAGCATTTTTATTAAGAATTTGCTTCATATCTCGACTTTGGTTTGCCATACCACCAGTTGCCGAGGGTGCGCTGAATCCAAGGTATAACCCATTTATCCAAACCGAAGGCTCTGCCGGAACCATTCATCAGGGCAAGAGCAACGAAGACGAACCAAATGTTTACCCAATAGAACATACCTGAGAGGCAAAACATGCCTACAAGTACAATTGTCACACCATTTGCTAACCATGTAAACAGTCCGACTATAATTGCTAATGCAATCAGCAGCTCAAAAATTGTCATGAATTTTTGCAGGAACAAAGCAACTTCCTTGTTGGGCATCATGAATTGCATAATTGATTCGAACCATTTTGGCATAGACTCAAACACTGTCATCGGTGTTTCGCCGTATGCATAGCTCAATCCAAATCTGGCAGCCTCTGCCACAGTTTCAGTTGTTTCGGCGGCGCCTGTTGCACCAGCCGTTGCTTCAGCAGCACCAGTGGCACCTGTCACTGCATCTTGCAGCCAAGGAAACGGGAAAGCGACAGTATCGGTAAACCATGAGCCGTCGCCGAACCATGTATTCGGTTTGAGCACATTGCCATTGCCGATAATTTTTTTCATGGATTCAACTAACCAAACAGCACCATAGAACACTCTCAAAGGAACAGACCACAGAACATTGCCGTATCTTGAAGTGTGTCCCCGCATAATATTCCGTTCATCTTTTATGTGGAAAAACTCATGCATGATATATTGGAACATATAATATCCTGAACGGATATCAAAAAAGTATTTCAAGTTGACAATGTGTTTCATCAGCATGGCGAAAAATCCGCTAAGATGAATCTTGTCAAATAGTGCTGCCACACCATACTTTGCGCCAATGGATACCATGAATCCTTGGTATTTGCCTTTATAGGTGTGTTTTTCAGTCTGGTTAATATCAGCAATAATGTTGGCAGCTGCGCAGTGAGCTGTTCCTTCTGCTGCCTGAACGATTTGAGGTGTTGGCGTGTTTTCAAACTCTTCATAATAAACGAGGTCGCCGACAACATAAATCTGTTGTGCTTCATAGCCTTTAGCTTGCATGTATTCATTTGCAACAAGACGATGTGCGCGAGCTGATTCCATACCAAACTCTGCTGTATCGCTGTTTGCTTTAACACCAGCCGTCCAAATTAACGTTTGTGTCGGGATGATTTCCCCTGATTTAAGAACAATTGCCTCTGCTTGGACTTCGACAATAGGAGTTTCTTTAAGCAGTTTGACACCTTTTCTTAATAAATAAGCCTCTGCTTTGCCTGCGTCTTTTCTGTTGAGCATATTTAAAATAGTCGGCATAGCTTCCACGACCATCAACGTTATCTCATTAGGTGAAATTTTATTATCGCGAGCAAGACGCGCTTTCCAGTCTATCAATTCGCCAATCATTTCTATTCCGGTAAATCCGGATCCGCATACAACAAAGGTGAGCATTTTTTTTCTTACTTCCGGGTCAGGTTCCAGAGCAGCCAATGCTACAGTCCGAGTGATATGCTCTCTAATTTCAAGCGCATCTTCCATTGACCACAATGTGAAACCGTGTTCTTTCACTCCTGGTGTGCCAAAATCATTTGGTTCGCCGCCCATACCAAGTATTAGATAATCGAAAGGATAATTTCCGTTTTTGGTGTGCACAATTTTGTTCTCTTTATCGACATTAGTTACGGTGTCTGTGATTAATTGTACATTTTTACGCCGGCAAAACAGTCTTTGCAAATCATACTGGACAGCTTCTGGTTCTACACGACCGCCAGCCACTTCATGAAGCTCGGTCATCATTGTATGATAAGAATGCCGATCAATTAATGTAATCCGGACATCTGAGTTTTTTTTCAATTTTTTTGACAACATTTTTGTTGCCGCTACCCCAGCATATCCGGCTCCGACTACGACAATATCTGTTTTAGTCATTTTTTTCTCTCCCTTTGTTAACAAATAAACTAAGTATAATAATTGCTAATAGATAATCGTTATCATTATATGATTTATAATCGAAATTGTCTACGGAATTAGAAAAAAAATAATAATATACTGCATTATGTGAAATAATTAAATTTTAATCAAAAAAAAGATTGCTTTTTCACTTTGTTTAGATTAGAATTATTTTTGAAAAGAATTTCACAAAAAAGGATGGAACATTTTATGAAAACGAAGAAATTAGTTTCCGGCATAGCATTATTGTCTCTCTCGGTATTATTGCTAACTGCTTGCGGCGGCGGCAACGACAGCGATACAAAAGACACATCAACAAAAGAATCAAGCGCTAAAGTCGACTCTTCCGAAAAGGCACCTGAGAGAGTGGCAGGTGGAGAATTAAAAGACGGTACTTATCAATTAGAAGAAAAAAATGCGGATGAACATGGCTGGAAAGCAAAATTTTCTATGACTGTCGAAAGCGGAAAAATCACAAAGTCTGAGTTTGATTATATTAATGATAAAGAAGAAAAAAAATCTGAAGATAAAGAATATGACAAGAGCATGAGTGAGAAAGTTAAAACAGGTCCGGCAACATTCATCCCTGAATTAAATGAGTCGTTGGTATCGGCACAGTCTGCTGATGGCGTAGACGTTGTTACAGGAGCGACACACTCATCCCTGACATTTAAAAATTACGCACAACAATTGATTCAAGCTGCTCAAGCGGGCAATACAGAAACGATTGAAATTAACAATGGTGCAGATTTACAAGACGGTACTTACACACTAGAAGAAAAAAATGAATCCAATGGTTACCGCACAGTCTTCAGTATTGTTGTCAAGGATGGCAAACTTGCTGAATCCAAATATGATAATATCAATGCTGACGGCGAGTCCAAAGTGGATAATGCCGAATACAATGAGAAAATGAAGGAACAAACAGGTACAGGTCCTTCCGATTTTATTCCTGCATTGAATGAATCATTGGTCGCAGCTGGAAATGCCGGTGACGTAGAGGTTGTTACAGGAGCGACACACTCATCACATACATTCCAGATGTATGCTGCACAATTGATCAATGCTGCAGAAAATGGCAACACTGAAACTATTTTAGTGGATAACATCGTAACTAAATAGCGATTCTTGATTAACAAAATAAAACAACAAGCCGACAACTTGGCTTGTTGTTTTTATTACTGCGGAACGAAGTTCTTTTCATTATGTTGAAAAACAGATAAAATGAAAGCGAACTTTTAGGAGAGTGAAGACAATTGAAAAAAATACATATATTGTTAGCCGTTGGACTCTTTATTTTAGCTGGCTGCGGCAACAAAGAGAACCAGGCGGAGCCGACGATTAATAAAGAACCTTATGCTGAACAGCAATTTCTTATGGGGACATATGTCAAAATTCAGATTTACGACGACGGCAAGGAGGAAGTGCTGGACCAGGCCTTTGCTAAAATTAAAGATTTAGCTGATCGCATCACTGTCAATCAAGCCGGTTCGGAAATCGATGAGGTCAATGATCAGGCCGGTATTAAGCCGGTTGAAGTATCAGAGGATATCTTCGAGTTGGTTGAGCAGGCCTACGCTTATAGCAAACAGTCTAAGGGCGGGTTTGATTTAACCATTGGGCCGATTACGGAATTATGGCATATTGGGTTTGATGATGCAAGAAAACCGGAACAGTATGAGATAGATGACGCTTTGAAATTAGTTGATTATCAAGACGTTGAACTGGATAAATCGCAACATACAATCTTTTTACCGAAAAAGAAGATGCGGCTCGACTTAGGTGCGATTGCCAAAGGATTTATAACAGACCGAGTGATTGATGTGTTGCACGACAACGATGTGACAACCGCGATTGTGGATCTAGGCGGGAATGTCTTTGTGTTGGGCAATAGTCCTAAAAGTGACGACGGAAATTGGACAGTGGGTATTCAAGATCCGAATAAATCGCGCAATACAGTTGTTGGTACCGTTAAAGTAACAGACAAATCATTGGTAACTTCTGGTATCTATGAGCGAAATTTAACAGTGGATGGCAAAACGTATCATCATTTGTTTAACGGCAAAACAGGCTACCCGTTTGAAAACGAGATAGCCGGCGTCACGATTATTTCTGATAAATCTGTAGACGGAGATGGTCTGTCCACCGCTGTTTTCTCAATGGGTGTAGCTGATGGTATGGCTTACGTTGAATCTTTATCGGATATAGATGCGGTGTTTGTCACGAAAAATGACGAAATATACATTAGTTCAGGTATTCAAGATAATTTTAAATTGAGTCAGGACAGTAATTATAAAGTGAAAGAGCTTAAAGGAGCAAACTAAAGTGGGGATGACTAGAGAGATTTTTTTTGAATTAGTAGAGATTCGCACAAAACTTGCCAGCTTGTTTCCTTTTTTAATTGGTCTTCTTTTTTCAAAATTTTATTTTCAACAACTAAATATTCATCACATGATTGTTTTCTTTGTCGGTATGCTTGTGTTTGATATGGCAACAACTGCGATTAATAATTTTATGGATTTTAGAAAAGCGCAAGATGCTGATTATCGAAAAAATCATAATATTATCGGCAAAGCTGGTTTAAATGAGAAAAAAGTGGGATTGCTGATTTTAGGCATGATTACTCTGGCCAGTCTTATCGGTATTTATTTGACAGTTCAAACAAGCATGTTGCTCCTTCTCATCGGCGGCGTGTGTTTTTTCATTGGCATCTTCTATACGTTCGGACCGATACCGCTGTCACGCATGCCTTTGGGTGAATTGTTCAGCGGCGGAACGATGGGGTTTGGTATTTTTTTTATCACAATTTATTTAAATACGTATGACTTGGGGATAATAGATTTTTCATTAACTGATTGGCAGTTTGTACTAAAAGGGGATATTCAAAGTTTATTGGTTATCATTTTAGCGTCCTTACCAATGGTATTTACAATCGCCAATATTATGTTAGCTAACAACATATGTGATTTGGAACAGGACATTCGCAATCACCGCTACACATTGCCTTTTTATATAGGGAAGGAAACAGGTATCCAATTATTCGGTTTGTTAATGTACAGCTGTTACGTAGCGGTCACCTTAGGAGTTGTCATCGGCGTTTATCGTTGGCCTATGCTTCTGACATGGGGGACATTTCCTTTGATTTATAAAAACATTCGGAAATTTAAGCAGGAGCAATCGAAAAGTCTGACGTTTCCGCTGGCTATTCAAAATTTAGTTGTGTTTAATACGGCTCAAATTATCGGTTTGTTAATTAGTCTGATATTTTAAAAGTTCCCCGTTCTATTTTTATGAACGGGGAACTTTTTAGTTGAACGTTAAAAAAGATTTGTCAATGCGCGCCAGAATAAAACGAATATATTGGCTTTATCGACAGCTGTTTCAGTTAGGACATTAGTTTGATTGTTTTCTTTGGTGCCATCAATATATCCCAGCTCATCAGAAGGCACATAAGCTTTTTGAGTACCGACGACAGTTTCTTTGGCTAACGGTGCTGACAGTTTTTCTTCCGTTAACTCAAGTGAGGTGTGAACGTCCGCATTGTTGGGTACCCAGATGGAGACGTCGTTTTCTAAAATAAGTTGGACAGACGTTTCTTTTCCATTTTCCACGGCAGAGGAAGCAGGTGTAGCAGGATCATGTTTTTTCAGCACTGTTTCCAAAGACCAGTTATGTTCCACAAAGTCTATCAGTTTATTTGTTTCAATAAAGCGGGCGTTGTTGTTGACCTCATGTTGGTGTGCATTTAATACAACAGTAATCAAGCGGTAGTTCTCAGACTGGATTGTTCCGACAAAACAAGCGCCTGCCTTATCAGTAGTGCCTGTTTTGAGTCCATCAACACCTTCCCGGTATACAGAGTAGTCATATAACATGTGATTAGAATTTGTCATAGGAAAAGGATGAGCAGATTGTTCACCAAATACCTTTTCACTGACTTGAGAAATTTCTAAATACTCTGGGAAGTCTTGTATTAAATGTCGAGCAACAATAGCAATGCTTTTAGCAGACATCCGGTTGACATCGTTTATGCTGCTGCCGGGATAAATATGGCCTTCCATACTGTCGTTATCAAGTCCTGTCGAGGTAACAAGGTAAGCATCTGAAATTCCCCATGATTTTAGTTTGGCCATCATCAAATCGACGAATTCAGGTTCGCTGCCGGCCACAGTTTTAGCCAAAGCAATGGTAGCTGCATTGGCTGATGAAATAGCAGCCGCTTCAAAGGCATCTCTGACAGTGTAAGTAGTATCTTGGTAAAGCGGGACATTCGACAGTTCCGGGGACAAACTAATATTGTGCAGGTAATCACTAATTTCTATCGGGTCCGACCAGCTGATGTCACCTGCTTGTACTGCTTCAAACACGAGATAAAGCGACAATATTTTTGTGATGGAAGCAATTGGCAAAGGCTGCTCACCATTCTGGTCGAATAATATTTTTCCTGTATCGGCATCAATAGCATACGCAGCCTTGGCATCAATGACCGGTTCGGTGTTCATACTTTTGGCAAAAACGGGAGTACTGTATAAGTTCATGTTAAAAATAAGAATGATAAGTAGTGCAACTTTTTTCATAGTGTCTTTAAATCTCCTAATACGATAGTATATAAATCGCGGATCAGGACTCAATTTTTTTCATCGTCATTATCCAAAGGCAGTTTGATAATAAATGACGTCCAGCCTTTTTCTGAAGTTGCCGTAATTGAGCCTCCGTGTCGTTCGATAATATTTTGCGAGATGGCTAACCCCAGTCCTGTTCCGCCTGTGTGCTGGGAACGTGATTCTTCCACACGATAAAAGCGGTCAAAAATATGTGTGAGTGATTTTTTGGGAATAGGTGTACCATCGTTTTTAACGATAATTATTGCATTCTCTTTTACCTTTTTGGCATCAATTAAAATTTTGCTGCCGCCTTGGCCGTATTTTAGGGCGTTTGAGATGAGATTATCAAACACGCGAACCAGCTTGTCGGTATCGCCGGACATAACAAACGGCTTTGGCGTGGTTGTATACTCAATTGTTTTGCCAGACTTTTCGGTTTCAAGTTCATAATCAACAACTAGCTGTGCTAAAAGCTGGTCCATGTCAAAATGAATAATATTTAGTGGAGTATTGGTTTGTCTTACACGAGTATATTCAAATAAATCATCCACTAAAAGCTTCATCTGTTTCGCTTTTGAGTATGCTGTATGGGTATACTTTAATAACTCTTCAGTTGTACGGTAATTTCCTTCTTCAATCAGCCCCAAAAATCCGATGATTGATGTCAAAGGTGTTCGGATATCATGACTTACATTGGTAATCAGTTCGTCCTTTGACTGCTCAATACGGCGTTCTTCCTCAATCGCTTCAACCGTGCTATCAACTAATGCATTGATACTTTGAATCAATTTACCTAAATCACCGCCAAGTTTAAAAGGAATCCGGTGATCGTAGTGACCATTGGAAATATAATGCAGTTCGCTGATAATATGCCGTTGCTGCATTTGCCGGTATCTGCGTATCAAACGCCAGTATAACACAATCAGGTCCGCAATTCCCATAAACATCAGACTAGGAATACGCCAAGAGAGCGAAAGATTGCTGTCGTACATATTATGGATCGCATGCTTGATGTTGTAAATCATTTCTTCCAAAGACTGATTTGCTTCAACGACTTGAACAAGAATCATATACATGGCCAAGTTTAACAGAATCAGCAGTATAACTGTGACTACACCTTCAATAACAAGTTCGCTTTTTTCCTTAGAAGTCAGTATAATACGGGTGGATTTTTTTTCATCCTTCAATTTTGTAACCTACTCCCCAGACTGTTTGAATCACTTTTTCACCGCCAGTCGCTTCTTCAATTTTATCTCTTAAATGGCTGACATGGACCATGACAGTTTTTGCTGACACGACACTTTCCTGCTGCCAAACACGTTCAAAAATATCATCTGCGCTAAACACTCGATTCGGCTGACTGGCTAATAAATATAAGATACCAAATTCTAAAGCAGTTAATTGGATATTGACACCAGTATCAGTTTTTACTTCATGAGAATCTTTTTTAATAATTAGTGGTCCGATTTCAAGAATGTCCGGCTCGGTATTTGTTACTTGCATGCTGGATCGACGTAATAAAGATTTTACACGTGCCATCACTTCCAAAGGGTTGAATGGTTTGGTCACATAATCATCCGCTCCTGCTATTAATCCCTGGATTTTGTCCATGTCAGTAGTTTTAGCAGTCAGCATAATGATGGGGATTTGCGATTCTTTACGCAATTCTTTGACCACCTGCATCCCGTTCATTACCGGCATCATAATATCTAAAATCAACAACCCAATCTCCGGATCGGTAATTACTTTGCTCAAAGCTTCCTTGCCATCATACACTTTGATTACTTCATAACCTTCATTTTGTATGTAGATACTTAATAGTTCAACGATTTCTTTATCATCGTCCGCGACTAAAATCTTCATTTAAAATTCTCCTGTCTCACATATAGATTACAATGTTACTTATATTGTAACAAATAATAGGATAATTTCCTTTTAAACAATTTAAGTTTAATTATTTTTAAACTTTATTCAAAAAAAATTCAAAAAGCAGTTGACAAGTGAAAAGATGTTATGCTAAGATATGAAAGTTCGCGTCGGAGCATGACAATCAGTCGCGCGTCGGCAGAAAAAACTTTTCAAAAAAAGTCATCAAAACAGTTGACAAAACAAACGCCAGCTGTTATGATATAAAAGTTGCTACAAACGCACACGTAGACCTTTGAAAACTGAATAAAGTAAGACGAACCAA
>NZ_NGKC01000002.1 GCF_003987655.1 Vagococcus acidifermentans
AATTAAAAAGAGATAAGGCTGTGAGCGGTTGGTGGTCATTTGAAAAGCCCCTTTTAAGGGGCTAGCGAGTGGTGAGCCCTTCTAGGGCTGTTAAAAAGCCACCCGTTTTCACGGGTGGATATTTACTGTTTGAGTGACTTTAATCGCAAGAAATCGCTGTTGATATCATATATTGCGTTTAAATGCAGAAAAGGATATGATAATTTAACAGGAGGGATTTTGTGTCAGATAAACAAGCAGCGCGTGACCCTTATTTTGACAACGCCAAACTTATTCTTATCTTTCTGGTGATATTTGGACACCTGATTCAGCCTTTTGTCGCAACACACGGCGTACTGGAGGATGTGTATTACTTTATTTATACGTTTCATATGCCCGCCTTTGTTCTGATATCCGGGTATTTTTCAAAACATTATGCACGGAAGGGCTATTATCGGGAGCTTGTAAAAAAACTGCTTTTTCCTTATATCTGCTTTCAGATTATTTACAGTTTATTCAATGTGCTGATTAATTTGGACAGCCGCGTACACCTATCTCTGTTTAATCCGAAGTGGTCGCTTTGGTTTTTGCTGAGTATGTTTTTCTGGCAGCTGCTGCTATTGGTTTTCGGCAACATACAGCCGGTGCTCGGTCTTTTTTTGGCATTTTCTTTTGGCATGCTGGCCGGCTATGCAGACGGCATTGACAGTTTTTTAAGCTTGTCGCGGACGATTGTATTTTTCCCTTTTTTTCTACTGGGATTTTATGCGACTCCAGCACAATTTCAACGCGTCCGGCAACGGCGCATGATTTTTTATGGGCTGGCGATTTTTTTATTGCTGGGCAACATCATCAGACGCTTGGAACAAGCAAATAAATACTGGTTTTTTGGCTCGCAGCCATATGACCATTTTTTGGAGAACCCGGAAGTCGGCGGCGTTGTCCGTTTGTTGGTTTATACAATGAGTTTATGCGCTATATTTGCCTTTTTTACCTTTGTACCCCGCAAAAGATATGTTTTTACCAAGTGGGGGCAAAACACGCTGTATACGTATTTGCTGCATGGGTTTGTGGTCAAGGGGCTGCGTTCCAAAGATGTGGCGTCTTTGCCGTTTAACTCATGGACTTTTTTAATTGTTATTTTGTTGAGTGTTGTGCTGACAGCCGGATTGTCAAGTGTCAACTGGGCCAAATTGTTCCGGACATGCTGGCAGACGGTTCGTAAGGTGACGCGAAAAAGCGGTTAATGACGTATTAAACAGGCATAATTAAAATATATTTTTATTTCCAAGCGATTTCATGTATAATAAGGAAGGTTTAATCCGCTACAACTTAAAACGGTTATTGTCTAAAAAGAATCGGAAAGTAAGAGCAAAAAATTCATAACTGTATTTTAACTTGGACTTATTTCTGATGTAACATTGATTTATCCTGACAATAGCTACCTTTTTCTGCAAAATGTGATATAATGCAGAAGATATTTTCAGTAAACCAAGGAGTACATAAAACACTATGACAAATAAAGATCAGCATGATACGCAAATGTCCCGAAAGCGCCGCTCGCGCGAGCAATATCAGGAACGTGAGCGCGAAAACCGAGTGGTTCGTAAAATTGTCGGCGCGGTTGTCACTGTTTTGATTGTGACTTTGCTTATAGCCGCCTTTACCGGTTACCGCTACTTCAAAGCAGGACTGGAACCTCTGGATACGTCCAATAAAAAACTGGTTCAGGTGGAAGTGCCGCTTGGCAGCACCAGTAAGGACATCGGTCAAATTCTTGAACAAAGCAAGGTCATCAAAAGTGGTCTTGTCTTCAGCTATTATGTGAAAACCAATAACCTTTCAGACTTTCAGGCAGGTTTTTATCAAATGGCGCCTAATATGACGCTGAAAGAAATCACGCAGATGCTGAAAGAAGGCGGCACCGATGAACCGGAAGCTTTGGCTGATGCCCGCTTGACGATTCCGGAAGGGTACTCAATCAGTGAAATTGCTGATTTGTTTGCAAAAAAGACAGATGTGACGCGTGATGATTTTCTGAATTTGATGAAGGATGAAAAATACTTCAATACACTGGCTGGCAAATACCCTGAGCTGTTGATGAGTGCCAAAAGTGCCAAAGATGTGCGCTACCGTCTTGAAGGGTATCTGTTTCCTGCTACGTATAACTATTACAAGGAAGGCAAGTTGGAGGATCTGGTTGAGCAGATGGTGGTCAAGACGAACAATGTCTTGTCACAATACCAAACACAACTTGATGAAATTCATCAGACAAAGAAATTGTCTACTCAGCAAGTTTTGACATTGGCTTCTCTGGTGGAGAAGGAAGGTGTCAGCGACGAGGACAGACGCAATATTGCGCAAGTCTTCTTCAACCGTCTGGATATGGACATGCCGCTGCAGTCGGACATTTCCGTCTTGTATGCAATGGAAAAACACAAGGTCCACTTGTCAAACAAGGACACTCAAACCGACTCGCCGTATAATCTGTACATCAACAAAGGGACCGGGCCGGGCCCGTTTAACAGTCCCAGCGAAGCAGCGATTCAAGCAGTGTTGAATCCGGAGTATAATGACTACTTGTACTTCCTGGCAGATGTGACAGACGGCAATGTCTATTATGCGAAGACATACGAGGAACATCTTGATCAGAAAAAGCAATATATTGACGATAAAAGATAAAATAATCCTCGTTTAAGCTATTTACTTTTCAACAATAACGTGTTATTCTGTTGAATGTTAGAGAATGTGAAAGCTTTTCCAAGAGAACTTGGAAAAGCTATTCATTTTATGTTTGTCATAAAAGTTTTAAGGAGAAGTGAGAACCAAATGGAAAAAGTATATCCAATGACAATAGAAGGCAAAGAAAAACTGGAAAGAGAACTGGAAGAATTAAAAACAGTTAAGCGGAAGGAAATTGTGGAGCGCATCAAAGTTGCCCGCAGTTTTGGCGATTTATCCGAAAATTCAGAGTATGAATCAGCAAAAGACGAACAAGCTTTTGTGGAAGGCCGCATCACGACGTTGGAAAACATGATTCGGTTCGCGCAGATTATCGACAACAATGCAGTCGATAAAGATACGGTTTCTCTTGGTCGGACGGTGACGTTTATGGAACTGCCTGACGGCGAAGAAGAACAGTATACAATTGTCGGGAGTGCGGAGGCCGACCCGTTTTCTGGAAAGATTTCAAATGATTCGCCTATCGCCAAAGCGCTAATCGGCAGAAAAATTAATGAAGAAATCACCATCAGCACACCAGGCGGGGACATGAACGTTCAAATTTTAAAAATTTCCTAAGTTATGCTGTCACGGCATAACTTTTTTTTAAATCAGACTAAAGTCGTAGTCCAACTTCGACCTTGGGGCGTTGCTTTTTAAAGGTCAAGTTGCTTATACTTAAGTATGAAAGTTCGTGGAAAAGGAGCATACTAAATGGAAAGCTCATGGAGATTTTTTATCATAGGAGAATTGCTGCTTGGTCTATGGGCACTGAGCCAGCTCCTGAATAACGTGCCGATTCTTATCTTATTGATTTTTTCTGTTATTAATCTGGTTTATGCCTTAAAAAAAGTACGTCAAACATCATTCAATCAGTTTCAAAGGGTGGCGAGCGCGGTAGTCATTCTATTGTGCTTATTCAACACACCGGCTTTTTGGCTGATGATTATTTTTGCTGTTCTCTTCATTGGCTTGAAGGGGGTGGAAGTGTCCGGCGTTGCACTGTTTAGCGGCATTCCTTGGAATAAGAAAAAAATGGTAATTGTCAATACGACGGAAAGCGATTTGAAAAACGGGCGGCGCTTTAAGAGAAAGTGGTTTGGTAATACCCGCATCGGCAGCAACACATATGAGTGGGATGACATCAATATGTCTATCTTATCAGGGGATACAATTGTCGATTTAGGCAATACGCTCTTACCCAAAGAAGACAATGTGATTTTGATTCGTAAAGGATTGGGCCGGACGAGGATTTTGGTGCCTACAGGTATTGGTATCATGCTGGAACATTCATCCATTGCCGGAGATGTTGTTTTTCAGAAAAAAGTCTATCATTTGAGAAATGAATCCATCAAGATTTTTTCCGATGATTATGATGATGCACCGCGCCGGCTGAAGATCATCACCAATACACTGTTCGGTGATATTGAGGTGATTCGCGTATGATGAATCGGAATCAGTGGCTGATGTTTCTCTATACGTTCCTGCTGACTTTTCTGGTGCTGATTGTGACCTTATATTCTTATTTTTATGCCAAGCACCAAAAAAAGTGGCTGATGGAGCTGTTCACGACCAAAATGGTGATGGTGCCGATTATCGTTTATGTGCTGCTGATTGCGGTTGTGGTGAGCGGCATGGTCATGCTGATTATGTATTTTGTCAGACGTCAGACCTATGGTAGAATAGAAGAAAAATTACAATTGCTTGTTTCAGGTAATTATGACAGCCCGTTATTGGAGAGGCAGTATTTCAACGACACAGATAATGAATATCTCATGCAAATCGAACAGGCAATCACTGATATTCGAGTGAAAATGACGAGTATGTCAAAGGACCTGCAATACTACAGCAAACAGCCGCAAATGGTGGACGGGGAATCAAAGGAAGATATCCTTCAGGCTGAGCGCCACCGCCTTGCCAGAGAGCTGCATGACTCGGTCAGTCAGCAGCTGTTTGCCGCAACGATGATGTTGTCTGCGTTGAATGAAGCGGCAGAAGACAGCGATATTCCCGAACCGCTGCGAAAACAGCTGGAAATGGTCGGAAGCATCATCAATACGTCGCAATCAGAGATGCGTGCGCTGCTTTTGCATCTGCGCCCGATTAATCTTGAAGGAAAGTCATTAAAACAAGGCATTAAGCAGCTTCTGGTCGAGCTGCAGTCAAAAATCAATATCAAATTGATTTGGGATATCGAAGACGTCCATCTGGAAAGCGGCATCGAGGATCATTTGTTTCGAATCGTCCAAGAGCTGCTGTCGAATGCGCTGCGCCATGCTAAAGCCAGCACGCTGGAAGTCTATTTGAATAGAGTGGAAAATATTGTATTGCTTCGCGTGGTTGACGATGGTATCGGCTTTGATATGACACAAAAAAAAGTCGGTAGTTACGGTTTGAACAACATCGGTGAACGTGTGACAGGAATGGGCGGTACACACCGAATCGTCAGCTTCGAAGGACAAGGGACAAGTGTTGAAATCAAGGTACCAGTGATAGGGGAGAATGGAGAAAATGATTAAAGTGCTATTGGTAGATGATCATGAGATGGTACGCTTAGGTGTTTCATCCTATTTGTCTATTCAATCAGATATTGAAGTTGTTGGCGAAGCAGTTAACGGGTTGGAAGGATATGAGAAGGCGCTTGATCTGCGCCCGGATATTATCTTGATGGATTTGGTTATGGATGTGATGGACGGTATCGAGTCCACCAAAAAAATACTGCTTGATTGGCCGGAAGCAAAAATATTGATTGTTACCAGTTTTATTGACGATGAAAAAGTGTATCCGGCTATCGAAGCGGGAGCAGCCGGCTACTTGTTGAAAACCTCATCAGCCAAAGAAATTGCCAATGCGATTCGTGCGACTTATCGGGGCGAAAAAGTGCTGGAACCGGAAGTGACCAGTAAAATGATGGAGCGGCTGACGAAGAAAAATCAGCATGAACTGCATGAAGATCTCACCAATCGTGAACGGGAGATTTTGCTGCTGATTTCTGAAGGTAAAAGCAACCAGGAAATCGCAGACGAGCTCTTCATCACGCTGAAAACTGTCAAAACGCATGTGTCGAATATTTTATCCAAGCTGGATGTGGAAGACCGGACGCAGGCAGCGATTTATGCGTTTAAAAATGGCATTGTGAAATAATTTTTATTAATGTAGTGTGAATGGAGAAAGTGTCATGAGAAAAACTTTTGCAATTATTGGATTAGGACGTTTTGGCGGCAGTGTCTGCCGCACCTTGATTGAATCGGACCAGGAAGTGCTGGCAATCGACAATGACGAGGACCGGGTCAACGAATACATGAATATTGCCACTCATGCGGTCGTGGCCAATGCTCAGGATGAAATCACGCTGAGGTCACTGGGACTTAGAAATTTTGATCACGTCATCATTGCGATTGGCGAAGACATCCAGGCGAGTATTTTGGTGACGTTAATGGCCAAAGAGATGGGCGTGCCGAGAATCACGGCTAAAGCACAGAATGAGTATCATGCACGGGTTTTGGAAAAAATCGGTGCGGATGTTGTCGTCCACCCGGAGAGAGACATGGGGATTCGTCTGGCACACAAATTAACGTCCAAGAACATTCTTGACTTTATCGAATTGTCAGAAGATTATACACTGGCTGAGGTCGTGATGACGAACCGGGCATTTTTTGACCGGACAATCGGTGAAATCAATTTCCGTCAAAATTTTAATCTGACGATTGTAGCAATCAGAAGAGGCAAGAAAAAACTCATCGTTTCCCCAGCGGCAGACGAGAGGATTCTTGAAGATGATGTCCTGCTTGTGGTGGGGACGAATGAAGACGTGGAACTGTTTGACAACAGTATGGAGTAGAAAACAGCGAGCATTAATACGCTGTTTTCTTTTTTTTTATGTTAGAATAAATTGAATGACAAATAGGGGGTAAATTATGGCGGAGTTGACAGTGACAGCACGTGCACAGAAATGGTTTGCTGATGAAATGGGATTAGAGGCCGGCGACGGGGTACGCTTTTTTGGAAAATATGGCGGTTCAACAAATGCCCATGTTGGTTTTTCTACAGGAGTGGCCATTGCTCAACCAGAAAATCCTTCTGTCGTGGTAACCGAAGCAGGCATTTCTTATTTTTTCGAAGAGGCTGATGACTGGTTCTTCGGTCCGTATCTTTTGACGGTCGATGTGGCAGAAGGACAGGAAGAGCCGACTTATCTGTATACACAGATTAATAAGTAATGCGGTTATGAATCGTTGATTTAAAAGAACACCTTGTTAAAACGGAGTAAGGAGCAGCTTTCCTTCTCCGTTTTTTTTAGGTTGTACAGCTTCTGTATCACACACGATTGAATGCCAAACTAGGCTAACGTCTATCTTATAACTTATAATCAAAGCAAAAAAAATCTACCCAGGCAAACGGCTTGGGTAGAAAATCAGCATTGTCAATCCGGTTTGACGGCGACATTTTTTATTTGTTTTCCGGCGGCGGATTGTTTCCGGTCATGAGCGGCGGGCCAAAAATTCTAAAGTACATAAAGAGTGTGAGTACGAGAATAAAATTTTTGACATTCAGCGTCGGCATCAACAGCTGCAATACAGTAATCAAAAAAACCGGCAAAGTTGCGCAGTAAACAGTGATTTTAAAATTATCAATGTATCGCAACCCCTTCACTTTAAACTTGCTGTATAAGTTAGTGATAAAGGTCAGTATCAGCATATTGAATAGAAAGCTGAAGAAAACAATCCAGATGGCGATTAAGAATGTCACACCGATAATCATCAAGTTATTGTTTTTGGATGTCAGGACATCTGTTAAAAAAGCTTTGTCCACATCGCTCATCTGCGGTGCAGAATAGGGAAAACTGATGACATTTGTATCAAGCAGTTCGCTGGAACTGTTGAGCGTCGGCAGAACCAGAACGAATTCTTCTTTTAAAAAGGCAATCCCGAATGTCAAGTCGCTGATATCGGCTTCGATTTCTTTTTTCGTACGTTTCCCGTCCGGATCAAACGTAAAGACGACTGTATTCGACTGGTAAATAAATCCGGCGTCTTTTTCGCTGGTGGTCAACTGATTATCAGTAATGCTGAACTCAGGCAGCTTTTTTACAATTTTTTCACCGTCTTGCTGTAATGTCTGGAAAAATTTGTAGGACTGGTTCACCATCGGCAAACTCATGACAAGACTGAGAAATAACATGTAAAGAAAGACTCTGGGCAGCTTTTTCTGACTGGCATAATATAGCATGCGCGGCTTAATAAAAGCTGCTTTAAATAGTTGAAAATTGCTCATAGCTACTCCTTCGATATAATTTACGACATATCTTCCATTCTAAACTGTTTAAAGGAGTAATACAAGTTTTTAAAGTCACTAAATGTTAGGCGGTTTTTTTGAAAATATTTTTTTTTAATGGTATAGTTGATTTGTGAACGACCATAACTATAAACTTTTAGGAGGCTTTTAAATGACTTACAACTTACCAGATCTACCATACGCTTATGATGCCCTAGAGCCGCACATTGACGAGTTGACTATGCATCTTCACCATGAGAAGCATCATAATACTTATGTGACTAACTTGAATGCTGCGATTGAAAAACATCCAGAACTGGGGTCTAAATCAATTGACGAGCTGGTTGCAGACCTGGCCAATGTTCCAGAAGACATTCGGACTGCTGTTCGCAACAATGGCGGCGGACACGCAAACCACAGCTTTTTCTGGCAAATCATGGCACCAAATGCCGGCGGTGAACCAACTGGTGAAATCAAGGCTGCAATTGATGAAGCATTTGGAAGTTTTGATGCATTTAAAGAGCAATTTACTGCGGCTGCAACAGGGCGTTTCGGCTCCGGCTGGGCGTGGCTAGTTGTCAATGACGGCAAATTGGAAATCATGTCCACTGCAAATCAGGATTCTCCTCTGACAGAAGGCAAAACACCTGTTTTGGGTCTTGATGTGTGGGAGCATGCATACTATAAGAAATACAGCAACGTCAGACCAGATTATATCAAAGCATTCTGGAATGTTGTTAACTGGGATGAAGTTAACAAACGTTATGATGCTGCCAAATAAGGATGAAGTTAAAGGTGAAAGAATGTAATTCTTTCACCTTTTCATTAGAATAAAGTCAAAGAATGGAGTGTCTTTCTGAAATGAAGGTGCAGTTGCTCAAAGCCCGGAGTGCCATGATGGACTATTATCTGCTTGATCAGGCAAAATTGTCCCGCCCTTTGTCTGATGAGGACATCATGTTGTTGAGTGAACAGTTATGCCTTTCGCATGGCTGTAAAAAGTCAGGCGTCAAAAGTCTGCTGGTCGTGGAACCGGCGGATAACCATTATTCCCTTGCCAAGGTGCGTTTTATTCATCAGAGTGGAAAGGAAGTCCGCTTAGACGGACATGGTCTGCAAGTTGCCGCAACCTATCTGTCGCGGAAGCATCAACTGGACGAGTTTCATATCCGCTGCATGCATGCTGATTTGTTTGTGAAAAAGCACACATCGCTATCTAATAATAGACAATCGTTCCGTATTCAAATAGAACCGGTCAGTTTCCAATTGAAGACGCTGCCGATGAATTATCGTCAAAAATTAACGCTGATCAATGAGCCTATTCCGGAATTGTCAGCCGACCATCTGTTTATTGCCATTGCGACACCTGCTCCGCATGTGCTTTCGTTTGTGGAAGAGGCCGATTTTTTAGATGCTGATTTGGCAAGAATCGGCGAAAGAGCCAACCGTGATGACCAGTTGTTTCCAGAAGGGGTCAGTGTCAGTTTTATTTTACGGACAAGCCCTTCTGAACTGTCTTTAAAAACCTTTGAGCCTGGACTAGGTCTGACACGCCCTAGCGGTACGGCGGTCTGCGCAGCCAGTCTGGTTCATGTGCTGACAGGAGACGGCGAACCTTTCAGTCCCATTGCAGTCACGCATCATTGCGGGATTGAGCATGTCGTGGTGCACATTGAGCATCAGGACGGATACTGGCTGGAGTTTATCGGTAGTGCGGAGCTTGAGTGTTACAGCTGTTTTAAACACGCCGACATTGCCGAGGGAAAAGTATCTCAGCGCCAGTATGTTGAGCCCTTGTAAATAAAAGCGCTATCAATCATTTGGCAAAGAAAGCCTTTAGTGCAGCAGTGCGCTAAAGGCTTTTAAAATAGTAAGTGTCTTTAAAAATTTCCAGAAACTATTAAAAAAGATTTTTTTTATGATATAATGGATAAACTAAAGGAGGGCATCCCGATGAGTAATCTTATTCCAGTTGAAGAAGCAGTTGCCATTTTGTACAAAGACGCTGAACGGATTAAAAACCTGGTGAGCAATCAGCAGAACCACCAGTGTATTGCCCAATGCAAAGCCTTTGAAGAGGTTATCGACACGCAAATGTACGGTTTTTCCAAGCAGGTGGAGTTTGCGGTCAAGATAGGTATCATTACACAGGCTGAAGGGCATCAGCTGATGGTTGATTTGGAAAAGGAATTAAACGAAGTATACAGTGACATTTATAATGAAGTTTATGATGAACAAAAAGGATAGAAAAGTTTAGAGTTAGTAATGAGAGGATGTGCACGCTTTGCCCAAAAAGGTCAAAAAGCGTTTTTATTTAGATTATGGTTTGCTGATTCCTTATTTGATACTGTCGATTGTCGGTATCATCATGGTATACAGTGCCAGCTCGTATAAACTGATGCAGGATGGTGCCAATCCGGCGTCGGCGGCAATCAGACAGGCAGCTTATCTCGTCGTGGGACTGGTTGCTGTGATGTTTATTTATAAAATGAAAGTGTCTGTCTTTCAAAACCGGCGCTTTATCATGTTTGCTATTGCAGTCATTAGTTTTATGTTGCTTCTGACGCGTTTTACAAGTCTTGGTTCAAGAGCTGGTGGTGCAATGGGCTGGCTGAGTCTTGGTCCAGTGCGTATCCAGCCGGCTGAATTTTTGAAAATCATGGTCGTCTGGTATTTGGCTTACATTCTTGCCAGACGCCAAGATATGATTAACCAGCATTTTAAAGAGGCAACCTTAAAGCCGATTGTCCTGGTCAGCGGACTGATTTTCTTAGTCCTCATCCAGCCGGATTTCGGCGGTGCGGCAATTTTAGTGCTGATTACGCTCATTATGCTGCTTGCCAGCGGTGTCAACTATATGTACACGCTGGTCGTCGGCGGCGGGGGTGTGGTGTTAAGTTTTATCATGGTTCAGCTGATTGTTTTGACAAGGGGGATTTTTTTCCCGGGTAGACTGAAATACATCTATCGGCGTTTTGAAACGTTTGTCAATCCTTTTTCGGACCCCCTGAACAATGGTCTGCAAATGATCAATTCTTATTATGCGATTAATAACGGCGGCTGGTTTGGTCGGGGAATAGGCAACAGCATTCAGAAAAAAGGGTTTCTTCCTGAAGCCCAGACTGACTTCATGTTTTCAATTGTGATTGAAGAATTGGGTCTGCTGATTGCGCTTGTTCTGCTGGGGCTGCTGCTGTTTTTAATTTTACGTATTTTTCTGATCGGTATCCGCTCGAAAAATGCATTCAACTCGCTGATGTGTATCGGTATCGGCAGTATGATTCTGATTCAAACGTTTGTCAACGTGGGCGGCATCGCCGGCATTATTCCGCTGACAGGCGTGACGTTTCCGTTTTTGAGTCAGGGCGGCTCAAGTTTGATTGTGTTGTCGATAGCTGTCGGCTTTGCCCTGAACATCAGTGCTGATGAAAAGCGTCGCCAGCACTATCGTCAAATCGAGATGCTGAAGACGACATTTCAGGAGAATAAACAATTGTTGAACTCTCGGGATTAATTAGGAGGATGAGTGTGATGAAAAAAGTTTTAGTAGCCAATCGCGGTGAGATTGCTATCCGGGTGTTTCGTGCGTGTACGGAGATGAATATCACCACCGTCGGGATTTATGCTGCGGAGGATGAGAACTCTGTCCACCGCTTCAAAGCTGACGAAGCTTACCTTGTTGGAAAAGGGAAAAAGCCGATTGAAGCCTATCTGGATATCGAAGATATTATCAGAATCGCAAAAGATTCGGGAGCCGAAGCCATTCATCCAGGGTACGGATTTTTATCAGAAAACTTGGAGTTCGCAAGACGTTGTGAACAAGAAGGCCTGATTTTTATCGGACCTTCATTACACCATTTGGATATTTTCGGCGATAAAATCAAAGCCAAAGAAGCGGCCATAGCTGCCGGTGTCCAGTCGATACCCGGCTCGGACGGACCGGTTGCCTCAGCCGACGAAGTGGTTTCCTTCGGGAACCAGCACGGTTATCCTCTGATGATTAAAGCCGCATTGGGCGGCGGCGGCCGCGGCATGCGTGTGGCACGCAATGCTGAAGAAGCCGTTGAAGGTTATGAAAGGGCGAAAAGCGAAGCCAAGGCAGCTTTCGGCAGTGATGAAGTGTATGTCGAACGTTATATCGACAACCCGAAACATATCGAAGTGCAGATTTTGGGAGACACACACGGCAACGTGATTCATTTGTTTGAACGGGACTGCTCTGTCCAGCGGCGCCACCAAAAAGTTGTGGAAGTAGCGCCGTGCGTGTCCATGGATGACACCATGCGCGAGAAAATCTGTCAGGCAGCTGTCCAGCTGATGACGCATGTCGGTTACGTCAATGCCGGCACAGTCGAGTTTCTGGTAGACGATCAGGATTTTTATTTTATTGAAGTGAACCCGCGCGTGCAGGTAGAGCATACCATTACAGAGCTGATTACCGATGTTGATATTGTCATGGCACAACTGCGCATTGCCATGGGAGATGATTTGCACAAAGATATCGGTATTCCTCAGCAGGAAGATTTGCGCATCCACGGCTATGCTATCCAGTGCCGGATTACGACGGAAGACCCGCTGAATGACTTCATGCCTGATACCGGCAAAATCGACACCTACCGGTCACCGGGCGGTTACGGTATCAGACTGGACGTGGGGAATGCCTTCTCCGGTGCGGTCGTGACACCTTATTTTGATTCACTGCTTGTAAAGGTGTGTACTCATGCCATCACATTTGATGCTACGATTCAAAAAATGCTGCGTGCGTTGAAAGAATTCCGGATTCGCGGCGTCAAAACGAACGTCCCGTTTCTGGCCAACGTGATTTCCCACTCGGAATTTCGGACCGGAGACGCCAAGACGACCTTTATTGACAGTTCGCCTGAATTGTTTGTATTCAGCCGTGTGCGCGACCGGGGCAATAAAACGATGAAATACATCGGCGAAGTAACAGTCAATGGTTTTCCGGGAATTGAAAAGACTGAGAAGAAATTTAAGCATGCTGCCCGTCTGCCGAAAAATCTGGTGCTGAAACAGGATGTTGTGACAGCTAAAAATATTTTGGACAGTCAAGGGCCGGATGCCGTTGTCGACTGGGTGAAAAACAAACAGGAAGTGCTGCTGACAGACACGACCTTCAGAGACGCCCATCAAAGCCTTTTGGCAACACGGGTCCGGACAACGGATTTTAAACGTATCGCCAAACAAACCGATGAAGCGATTCCGGAGTTGTTTTCAAGTGAAATGTGGGGCGGCGCCACATTTGATGTCGCTTACCGTTTTCTAAATGAAAATCCATGGCAGCGGCTGCGCAAACTGCGTAAGCTGATGCCGAACACATTGTTCCAGATGCTTTTTAGAGGTTCCAATGCAGTGGGCTATCAAAATTATCCGGACAATGTCTTGAAGGAGTTTATCACGCATTCTGCCGAGCAGGGCATTGATGTGTTCCGTATTTTCGATAGTTTGAACTGGCTGCCGCAAATGGAAAAAAGCATTCAGTATGTGCGCGATACCGGCAAAATCGTTGAAGCAGCCATTTGCTATACCGGCGATGTGATGGACGACAGCCGGCCTAAATACAATTTGGCTTACTATAAAGAGATGGCTAAAGAACTTGAAAAAATGGGGTCGCACATCATCGCTATCAAGGATATGGCAGGCTTGCTGCGTCCGCAGGCAGCTTACCGGCTGATTTCCGAGTTGAAAGAAACAGTGGACGTACCGATTCATTTACACACGCATGACACAGCCGGCAATGGCATCTTTACTTACGCTTCAGCAGTTAAGGCGGGTGTTGATATTGTTGATGTTGCCATGAGTGCTATGAGCGGGGCAACAAGCCAGCCAAGCATGAGCAGTTTGTATTATGCGCTGAAAGATGACGTCAGAACGCCATCATTGAATATTGAAAATGTGCAAAAAATCAATCATTATTGGGAAGACGTCCGCGAGTTTTATGCTCCGTTTGAAAATGGCGTCAGCGCACCGCAGACAGAAGTTTATTTGCATGAAATGCCGGGCGGTCAGTATTCCAATTTGCAGCAGCAGGCAAAAGCCGTTGGTCTGGAAGACAAGTGGGATGATATCAAAGTCATGTATGCGACAGTCAACCGGATGTTTGGCGACATTGTGAAAGTGACGCCGTCTTCCAAAGTTGTTGGCGACATGGCGCTGTTCATGGTTCAAAATGAATTGACAGAGGAAGATATTTTCTCACGGGGCAGAGAACTCAGTTATCCTGAGTCGGTCATCAGTTTCTTCCAAGGTGATCTGGGACAGCCGACAGGCGGATTCCCTCATGAATTGAAAGACATCATCTTGAACGGACGGCCGTCGATTGACGTGCGTCCGGGCAGCCTGACAGAGCCGGTTGATTTTGACGAAGTTGCCGCCGAACTGGAAAAACTGGTCGGGTACCCGCCTTCACACGAGGAAGTGCTGAGCTATCTAATGTACCCGCAAGTCTTTTTGGACTATACTAAGATGTATGAGAGCTTTGCTGACATCGAAGTGCTTGATACACCGACCTTCTTCCAAGGGATGCGTGTCGGCGAAACAGTCGAAGTCAGAATCGAAAAAGGCAAAACATTGATTATAGAATTGAGCGATATCGGCGCACCAGATTTGGAAGGCAACCGTGTGTTGTTCTTCAATTTGAACGGACAGCGCAGAGAATTTGTCGTCAAAGACATGAACGTGAAATCGACCGTTGTCCTTAAGAAAAAAGCCGAGCCGACAAATAAAGGACACGTCGGAGCAACGATGTCCGGTTCAGTATTGGAAGTCCTTGTCAAAAATGGCGACAAAGTCGAAAAAGGGCAGGCGCTGCTGGTCACAGAAGCGATGAAGATGGAAACGACAATCCATGCCAATACCGCCGGTGTTGTGAAGCTGGTCCATGTGACTGACGGCGAGCCGATTCAATCTGGCGATTTGCTCATTGAATTGACACTTTAGAAACGATAAGCAGGTGCTGAGACGGTGAAACGACTATTACATTTTATACTAGCTTTTTTAATCGCGTTAATCGCTGTATATATGGAGCCGGTTCTTTTTTTAAGAAACCAAGTGGAAGCACCAAAAGAACCGGCTGATAGTCGTCTCTCCCCATCTGTCCATAAATCGCTTCCCTATTATGAACTGAATACGAGCGGCCTGGCAGGCTACATCGGCAAATCGAAAGACGAGCTGATGGAGGATTTTCAGAATGTCCGGAATATCTGGCAGTCGCCCCTCGGGTTTGAATGGCTGGTTTATGGGGATAATCCGGACAATTATATCCAAATCGGCGTCAGGGACCAAAAGGTAGTCACCATCTTTTCACTTGGCAGTGAGAATGATACGGCGCCTTTCAGCAAAGACATGACGTTAACGGACATCTCTGAAATCACCACGATTTTTTCCAATTTTTCGTTTGACTACAATGACGAGACATACGATGTGGAATTGTCTGAGGAAGACATGAATTACCGTCCGTTAGTGGCATTCAACAACGGGGCGTTTGCCATTCTTCATCTGGACAGGGACAATGGCCGGATTATCGGGATTCGTTATCTTGACAAGCAGCAGCTGCTGGAGCTGATGCCTTACCAGCTCGTATCGGCCAATCCTTTGCCGCATCCGCCAGTTGCGGATGACCGTTGGGAAACAGTGAACCGGGACAGTGCGGCACAAATGGTGATGCTTCTGAATATGTTGCGCGAAACAGGGGAACTGGGAACGTACCAGCTGGATAATGACCTGACCAACAAAGCTGAAGCAGCACTGAAGACGCTTATCGAAACACCGGACGAGATTTTACAGGACAAGGCCCGGCGGACAATGTGGCAGTCGCAGGAGACGGCGGTTTCGTTTGAAACACCTTTTGCCTTAGCGAGTGATGAAACCGACAGGATGATTCAAAGCAGCCGGATTGACAGCCAAACAGTCCATGGCATAGGCTACGCTCCGGCGTTTGATGTGCCGTTTCTGCTGATGGACTGGCTAAGCAACCACCTCACTGCAACAGAGCTGTCCCACAAGTCTGACACACGTATGGGGGTTGCTTTTGACCGAAATGTCATGTTTATCTTGTTTGACACGGATACACAGGTCCAAAGCTCAGAAAAAACAGAAAGCAGTGACAGCAGCTCATGATATATACAGATGAAGTAATGGCATTAGAAGACAGCGTTGAACAGTTGGCAGATGAACTATTAACCAGTTCATTGGCGAACGACTATCTTGAAAAATATCAGGCACTGGCGGCCAGCCGGGCTGCGGCTGAAAAAATAAACGCGTTTGTTAAAGCCAAAGAATCGTTTGAGAGAATCGAACGTTTCGGTACGTATGCGCCCGATTTTACTCAAAAAAGACGGGAGCTGCGTCAAAAGAAACGGGCATTGGATTTGGATGATACAGTGGCGGCGTTCAGGATGAGCGAAACGGCTCTCCAGGAGCTGCTTGACAATATGTGTGTGGACATCAGCAATAGTATTTCTGATACAATTAAAGTGGATGCAGGTAATCCATTTTTTGAATTTGCGAGCAGGGGGTGTGGAGGTAGCTGCCATGTTGACCAATGAACAGAAATTACCAAATGAACTGGTTGTGCAGAAAAGGCGCGGACTGGTTGTTTGGGTATACAGTTTGAAGCAGTTGCGGAACTTACGGAAATTCGGATTCATTCATCATGTCTCCAGAAAAATGAAATATGTCATTCTTTATGTGAATGAAGAGGATGTCGAACGGACGACCAGCCGCCTGAACAAATTATTCTTTGTGAGGCGCGTGGAAACGTCTTTTCGCCCGGATATTAACATGAACTTTGACAACCGTCTGGGGAACAGAGTCCGGACCAAGCTGGAGGAAGATGACGGGTTTGAGGTTGAAGAGCTCAATACGCGTATCCAACTCGCTGATACGGCAGATGACTAGCGTGAAGAACACTTCACGCTTTTTTATTTGTGCAAAGATTGTTATAATAATGGTTAAGTTTAGTGACAGGAGCAGAAGCGATGCGTGTGATAGCAGGTAAATATAAGGGAAGAAAGCTGGTTTCTTTAAAAGGAGAGCAGACGCGCCCCACATCTGATAAAATCAAAGGGGCTTTATTTAATATGATTGGTCCGTACTTCGACGGCGGCACCGTTTTGGATTTGTACAGCGGCAGCGGGAATTTGGCAATCGAAGCGGTGTCGCGGGGCTGTGAGACGGCTTTTTGTGTCGACAATCATTATCCGGCGGTCAACGTTATCCGCGAAAATATTACGCTGACGAAAGAAAGCGGCAAGTTTCATATCATGAAATGCCATGCCGATCAGGCGCTGCAAAAACTGGCAGCGAAAAGGCAGCAGTTCGATCTGGTGTTTCTGGACCCGCCTTATGCCAAACAAACAATCGTTCCGCAAATTCAATTTATGCAGACCCATCAGCTCTTGACTGACGGGGCGCTGATTGTGTGCGAAACGGATAAAGTGGTCGCACTGCCGGATGAGCTGCCGGGGTTACGTTTGAAAAAAAGGCAGCGCTACGGCATCACCGAAATTGTGATTTATGATCAAGGAGAGTAGCAACATGGGAAAAAGAAAAGCATTATTTCCAGGCAGTTTTGACCCGTTTACGAACGGGCATCTGAATACCGTGACAAGAGCGTCACAGCTGTTTGATGAGGTGGTCGTCGGTATTTCCACCAATACCAGCAAACAGTCGCTCTTTACACCGGAAGAGAAAATTCGATTGACGGAAGAGGCTGTCGCCCATCTGAGCAATGTCAGCGTCGTATCACATCCGGAAGGACTGACGGTCGACATGGCGCATACCATCGGTGCTTCTTTTCTGATTCGCGGCATCCGCAACAGCATGGATTACGAATACGAAAAAAATATTGCGTTCATGAACCGGAAAATGGCAGAGGATATTGAAACCATCTTGCTGCTTGCTGATGACGAGTACAGCAGTATCAGCTCTACGATGATTAAAGAAATTGCGAAATTTCAGGGGGATGTCTCGCTGTTTGTGCCGGAAGGCGTAGCGCAGGCACTTGCTGAAAAATTTAACAGGTAGGCGGCGTACAGGATGAAGCAAACACAAACAAGAGCCATATTAAAACGGCTGGCAATCGGCTTGATTATTATATTGGGATTGAGTGCATGGGTACCTTTGCCGTATTTTGTGGAGGTACCGGGCACCGCCGAAAATTTGAAGCATTTTGTCACAGTGGACGGCAAACAAGACAACCATGACGGAGCCTTCATGATGACCACGGTAGCCGTCAGACGGGTGACCTGGCCGCGGCTGGTGCAGTCTTTTTTTGAACCGGGCAGCACGCTGGTCAGCCGCGAAGAGCTGATGGGCGACAACAACAGTGAAGCATACGACCGGATTCAGCAGTATTACATGACGTCCTCGCAAAACACAGCAATCAAAGTTGCCTTGGATTTGGCGGACAAACCATACCGTATTGACTACCGGGGCGTATATGTCCTGAGTATTGACGACGAATCAAATTTTAAGGAAGACTTGGCAATCGGGGATACGATTTATGCCATCGACGGCAAACCATTTCAAACATCTGAAGAGTTTATCAATTATGTCCAGTCCAAACATGTCGGAGATAAAGTCACTGTATCGTTTGAGCGGGACGGCAGACGTCAAGATGCCAAAGAAATGCTGATAAAAATGCGTGAAACAGGCAAGCCGGGCATCGGTATCGGACTGACTGACCACACTGAGATAGCTATGGATGCCGAGGTTCAATTTGATACAGAGGACATCGGCGGGCCCTCGGCAGGGCTGATGTTCACACTGGAACTATACAGCTTGCTGACGGGGCAGGACTTGCGCAACGGACAAACCATTGCCGGCACCGGGACAATTGCAGCTGACGGGTCGGTGGGTAGAATCGGCGGTGCAGACAAAAAAGTCATTGCGGCTGACCGGGCAGGTGCCACGGTCTTTTTCGCCCCGGATGACACCAAAGACCCCGAAACTAATCTGACGAACTATCAGGAGGCACAGCAGTCAGCCCGCGACAACCAGCTGGCAATCACAGTGGTTCCGGTGAATACAGTGACTGAGGCGCTGGATTATTTAAGCCAACTGAAAACGGCCGAACAAAAAAAGACTGAGATACCATTAGCGTATCCCAGTCTTTTTTGCCCTGCAGCTGCTCTAAGCACAGTCAGATGAGCTGCTGCAGATAGTCGAACATCCCGATGCCGAAAAACAGCCTCAGTATAAACATCACGACGATGAAAAGGAATAAGGCGACCAGTCCCCAACTTGCAAACTGGAGTAATTGTTTGGCCAGTTTCAGATTGCTGAAGACATAATCGAAGCGATTCGTCCGGTGGACCTCGTTGTTGATGACGATGTCCCGGAGTGCCGGGATGCTGCGGGCGGTTTCCAGAAACAGTGCGCCTTCTTTAACAGTCAGTATTTCATGGAAAATGTGATTGTCCGACTGGAAATCAAGCACGTACCATTCGGTTTGTCTGCTGGCTGCTTGCCTGACAGACTGCCAATTAAAGAAACCGGCCCGCTGTTTTTCCAGCTGAATGCCCGGCAGGCTGTCATACGGATAGCTATAGTACAAACGGTTTTCGATAAATTCAAGGATGACGAGAAAAATCATTCGTCTGTCCGTTAAAACCAACAGACGGTTTCCGCGCAAATCATTGAATTGGTCACGGTAAGCTTTGCCTTTGTCCGTTTTGACGTACATCATTCCCATCAGCCCTGTGCCGGTGAATGAGCTGTTCTCCTCATTTGTGATAGGGAAATAGGCTGCGATTGTTTCCCCCTGTTCAAGCTGATCGGCCAAGTCGTCAAGCACCTCCCGCACAATAATGTATTGTTGTGTCTGCTGGAAAAGTTCTTTTTTCTGCAGGTGGGAGAGGTCGTTTGCGGTCTCTTTTCCAGCGATGAATCTGGTGAACGATTTAAATAAATTATGTCTATTCAGCATGATTGCCAATCCCCTTTTCTTGCTGCTTTTGCCATGCTTCCCTGATTTTTTTCTTGCCCCTGTTCAACCGCGAATAAATGGTATCAGTACTGAGTTGTAAATCCTTTGCGATGTCGACACCTTTTTCCTGATAGAAAAAGTACTTCAAAAAAATCAGCTGGTCTTCAAGATTCAGCACATCAATCAACTGTAAAAATTCATCTTTGGCAAGCCACTGTTCTTCAATAAAACTGCTGTCTTCAATTTCCTCAAACGGTACCACATCCCGACGCCTGACCATTTGCCGCTTGTAATCAAGTGCTTCGCGTTTGGCAATGGTGCACACCCACGTTTTGAGCGAACTTTTGCGGTCATCAAACAAGTGGCTGTTTTTCCATATTTTGTAAAAAACATCATTCTCGACAGCGGTGATTTCGCTTGCTTCATTTGGCTTAGTCAAAATCCGCCGGATAGACTGGACAATATGATAGCCGTAAGTCTCAATCAATAATTCGAGTCCGCTAAAATCTTTTTGTGTCATCAAATCAATGATTTGTTTATCAACTTCATTCACCGCACATCAATCCCTTCTATCTATATATACGTCACAAACATAAAAAAGCTGACAGTTCATCAAAATCTTTTTTAGTTTCGTAACTTTATTATAGAGGAGGGCATGCAAAATGCACACAATTTTCCAACGTTATCAAAAATGGTTTCAAGTCGGCTTGGTAATTACGACCGTTGTCCTGCTGGTTTGTGTGGTCCTGCTCGCACGGCGACTTGCTGTCCGTGAGAAAGATGGCACAAGCCAAGAGTTTGAGACGTTGTTCAGTTCATCAGAACAGCCGGCAGAAGCAACAGCCAGCAGTCAACCTCAAGGATATGCCGACATCAAAGGTGCAGTCAAGCAGCCGGGCATGTATGCCATCTCGGAGAATATGCGGCTGATAGACATGGTGGAGAGGGCGGGCGGTTTTTTGGAAAACGCCGACACGTCACAGGTCAATTATTCGCAGCTGGTCAGCGATCAGATGGTTATTTATGTACCGGAAAAAGGCGAGCAGCTGACGTCTGCTACATTGCAGGCGGCAATGCAGGGAACAACGCCGACCAGTCAGGCAGAAAATCAAGGAAAAGTGAATATCAATACAGCAGACAGTGCCGCACTGCAGCAGTTGAACGGTATCGGGGAAAAGAAAGCGGAAAAAATCATTCAGTATCGGGAACAGCACGGTTCTTTTAAGAATATCGAAGAATTGATGGATGTTTCAGGCATCGGGGAAAAAACATTTGAAAGTTTGAAAGATTTGATTACAATATAGGTAGTGCTGTCAAGAGAAAGTGAGTTGATAATGTGAGTTTTGAACGGATTCCTTGGGACCAGTATTTCATGGGGCAAAGTATTCTGCTGGCGATGCGCAGTACTTGTACGCGTTTGGCAGTGGGAGCAACGATTGTGCGGGACAAACGCATCATAGCAGGCGGGTATAACGGCTCGGTCAGCGGCGATGTGCACTGCTGCGACGAAGGCTGCTACTTGGTCGACGGACATTGTGTGCGGACGATTCATGCGGAAATGAACGCCATTCTGCAGTGCGCAAAATTCGGCGTGGAAACAGTGGGAGCGGAAATTTATGTGACCCATTTCCCTTGCCTGCAGTGTACCAAGATGATTTTACAGGCCGGTATCAAAAAGATATACTACCTGAAAGATTACCGGAATAATGATTACGCCAGCCAGCTGATTGAACGGGTTGGCGCGAGTGTCGAACAGGTCAAACTTTCAAAAAAATATTTCGCCGAACTTCAGTTTGGCGATGACGATGAGATTCTCGACTGATTTTTCGCTCAAAGGATACCTGATTTTCCCGATGGGGACAATCGCAGCCGTTTGTGCGGTATTTTCCCGGCCGCATTGGCTGTCATGGCTGTTGTTAATTATAGTGGTGTTGAAAGTCTGCTCAACGAGGCGGAAAGAACTGATTCTTTCGGCTTTGTTTGGCGGGCTTTTTGCTTGTCTTGTTCTGGCAGTTCACGGGTTGGCAGATGACCCTAAAGAGCAGGAATTCCCGGCAAACCGCTCAGCAATGATCACTGCCCATGTGCGTCCCGACTCGATTGCCGTAACAGGCGACAGGGTTCAATTTATAATGCAGGAGCTTAACAGCGGCACGCCACTCATGGGGTATTATACTTTTCAAAATAAGCAGGAAAAGGAAAAGTGGGCCGCATGCCGCGATTGGCTGACAGTGACAGCAGCTGGAAACTACGACCGTCCGAGAGGCAGGCGCAATCTCAGCGGCTTTAATCACCGCGAGTATTTGTCTGCCAAAGGCATTCAAACGATTTTCCGGATCAACCGGATTGACAGCGCCGTGAAAAGAAATGTGCCGCCGTTTCATGTATTGGCACACAGCTATCGGCTCCGCCGCATCTGCCAGTTAGCCGTTGACAGGCATTTTCCCGAATATACCTCGGCCTATTTAAACTGCCTGCTGTTCGGATTGAAAGACGATGACTTCAAAGACATGAGTGAACAATGGGAGTTGCTGGGGATTGTCCATCTGTTCAGCTTGTCCGGCATGCACTTGTTTGTGTTTCTCAGGTTGTTCAGTTATTTGTTTTTACGCAGCGGTATCACAAAGGAAACAGTATTTTGGCTCGAATTATGTGCAATCTGCTGTTTTATGGTAATGGGCGGTGCCGGCAGCGGCTTGGTGCGTGCAGGCATCCAGACAGCCCTGCTTCGTGCCAATCGCCGCTATCAGTGGCAGCTGTCGTCCCTTGACTGTTTTGCCCTCACACTGGCGGGACATTCCCTGTGGTATCCCGACTTGCTGCTGACAGCAGGCGGACAGCTCTCGTACTTTATGACATTCTGCTTGATGATGTCCAGAGATAGTCTGGCCCACATAAAACGGCCGCTCCTCAGACAGTTTGCTTTTTCTGCAGTGATGACAGGCTGCTCGCTGCCGTTTGTCTGGCATTATTTTCATGACTGGCAAGTTTTCAGCCTGCTCTTTGGCGTGTTGTTGGCGCCGCTGGTGCTGTATGTCTTGTTCCCTCTCTTGTTAGGCGCATTCATTGTATCTTGGGTTTGGCAGGGGATAGGCGGAAGTATGCCGGTAAATGTTTTGGAAGCATCGTTACAAGCATTGCAGTCGGCAATTACGTACTTGACTCATATACTTCCTTCAAAGTTCGTTGTCGGCCGGGCGCCGCTTTTTCTGACGCTGGTGATGATTTTCTTGATTGTGTGTCTTTTGCGTGAGTGTCAGCGCAAAAGCAGGCGGCCTGTTTTGATAGCCGGTTTGTGTGCAGGTCTGCTTGCAGCCGGCAATTGGAAATATCTCTCGCCGCAAGGAATGATTGCATTTGTGGATGTTGGCCAAGGCGACGCGATTTTTATCCAGCTGCCCTTCCATCAAGGCAACTACCTCATTGATACCGGCGGCAGATTAAACTTTGAACAGGAAGCGTGGCGGCACAGCAAGAGGGAGACGTCTAATGCTGATTACACGCTGATACCTTTTTTAAAAAGCAGAGGCGTTTCGCGTCTTGAGACTGTCTTTATCACGCATGCTGATGCCGACCACTCGGGTGATTTGCAGCGGGTTGCCGAGTCCTTTCAAATCAAGACGCTCGCCTTTCCGCAAGGCGCAGCCCATGATGATGTGCTGGCACGGACGTTGTTTTCATTCCCGCAGACGACAGATTTTCAGCAGTTAAAAGCCGGAGCAACGCTTTATTTCGGGCGCTTTCCGTTCAAAGTCCTTTCGCCGCAAGACAACGGCAGCGGGGACAACAACGGTTCGCTGGTTCTTTACGGCGCTTTCAAAGACACGACTTTTTTACTGACAGGGGATATTGAAAAAGAAGTGGAAGCACAACTGATAACTGATTACCCCGGATTAACCGCCGATGTGCTCAAAGTAGCGCATCACGGCAGCGACACGTCTTCTTCCCCGGCATTTCTCGCACACATCCGGCCGCGTGAGGGCATCATTTCGGCGGGCTACCAAAACAGGCACGGTCATCCGACTCAACGGGTGCTGGCAGAGTTGCACGCAGTCGGCAGCAGCATCTACCGGACAGATGAACACGGCATGGTGTATTACACTTGGCTGGCAGGTCTTCCCGGTTTGTCTCCGCCAAAAACAGCTGCGGAATAATTTGGCAAAGAACAGCTGTGCGTGTTAGGATAGTATCAGAGATGAATAGAATGGATGAAAAAACATATGTCACTACAAAATGAACTGGCGAAAATCAGAGAAGGACAGACAGCGTCTGTTTACGTACTGCTTGGTACCGAACAGTTTTTAATCGATACATTTAAAGAAACACTAGTGGCGCAGCAGCTGAATGAAGACGACCGGGAGTTCAACGTGATATCGTTTGACATGACGGAAGTCCCTGTCAGCGAAGCGGTATTGGAGGCTGAGACACTGCCGTTTTTCGGAGAATCCAAAGTCGTTTTTATGGAAAATCCGTCATTTTTGACCGGCGAAAAAGCAAAACCCGAACCGGTACATAACTTGGACGCTCTTCTTGAATATATCCAGCAGCCTTCCCCTGAAACAACGTTAGTCATCACGGCACCCTATGAAAAACTGGATGAGCGGAAAAAACTGGTCAAACAGTTAAAAAAACAGGCAGTGCTGGTCGACGTCAACATGAAAAAGGAAAAAGATATCCGACAATACGTCAGACAGTACATCGAAAATCAAGGCTTCAGCATCACCCCCGAAGCCTTTGAACAATTTGTCTATTTATCGGACATGGATCTTTCGCGGATGATGAATGAACTGGCAAAATTGTTTTTGTACGTCGGTCAAAACGGGAAAATCACCAAGGATGTCGTGGATGGTTTGATACCGAAAACACTGGAACATAACGTGTTTGATTTAGTCAGCAATGTCATGAAGCAGGACAAAGAGGCGGCCATGCGGCTCTATCAGGATTTACTGCTGCTCGGCGAAGAACCAATCAAATTAAACGCTATCCTGATTAGTCAATTCCGCTTGCTGACTCAAGTTAAAACGCTGATGTCCATGAGTTATAATCAGAGCCATATTGTGGATGTCCTGAAAATCCATCCTTATCGTGTCAAACTAGCAATGCAGCAAGTCAGAGGACTGGACTTGGCGCTGCTGGGGAGCATCTACGACGAACTCGTTGAGAATGACTACCGTATTAAAACGGGTCAGATGGACAAGCAGCTGGTCTTTGAGTTGTTTCTATTGAAAGACCACCAGCTGTAAACCAAATAAAAAAACTTGATGAATGAAGTAGTATTACTTCTGTTCATCAAGTTTTTATTAGTTTGCCAATTTTTTTGCGAGGCGTGATTTTTCACGGTTCGCTTTGTTTTGATGGATCAAACCTTTTGCAGATACAACATCGATTCCTTTAATGGCGGAACGGAACAGTTCCTCCACATTATCAGCTTTTGCTTCAACAGCTTTTTCATATTTTTTCACAGCAGTACGCATTTTGCTGACTTGCTGGGAGTTTTCAAGGCGTGACTTTTCATTTGTGCGGACACGCTTGATTGCCGATTCAATATTTGGCATCTCTTTCACCTCCGACCTAAGATATTATACTTGAGTAATCAAATATAATTCAACAGTCTCATTATACAGAAATGAGCAGTGCTTTGCAATTAAAAATTACCCCTGTGCTTAATCTTTTAATAACGACACAGCGATGCCCAAAACCCCCGGGCCGGTATGAACGCCTAAGGCAGGACTGACTTCATCGAAGAAAAACTGATTGATATTCGGAAACGTGCTGCGGACGTGTTCTGCCAGCTGTTTTGCTTCCTCCAAGTCATTGCCGTACGCGACAGCCATATTATAAGACGTACTGGTACCGATTGTTTCTTTGACGATTTGAACCATCTTGTCGATGCTTTTGCGTCTGCCGCGGGCCCGGCTGACCGTGTAGTAAATGCCGTCGTCGTTACAAGAAATAATCGGATTGATATTAAACGCTGTCCCGACGATTGATGTGACCAGACCGATACGTCCGCCTTTTTTCAAGTATTCCAGTGTTGGGATACTGAAAAAGACGTCTGAACGTGCGACTTGTTTTTGAAGGATCGGGACGATGTCATCAAACGGCATGCCGCTGTCAATCAATTCTTTAGCATACGCCGCCTGCAGTCCGCCTCCGATACCGATGCTTTTTGTGTCCAGCACGAAAGAACGCAGCTGCGGGTAATCTTTCAACATCATATTCAGTACATTGTGCGTCCCGCTTAGCCCGCTTGAAATGGTGCCGACAATCAGTTCGTTGTATCCGTCAGCAATGATTTGTTTGATGATTTTTTCAATCATTTCACCTGACGGAAGGGAAGTGGAAGGGATGTCCCTTCCCAACCGGGCATAAATCTCGGCAGAGGTGATGTCGACTTTATCTGTGTAAGTCCGCTCCTTGTAGATAATCTGCAAAGGAATGACATAAGTACCTTCTTTTTCAAGTATTGATTTAGGGACGTCCATCCCCGAGTCAACCAGCAATGCAATTTGTGTTTTCATGATGATCTCTCTCCGTCGTCAGTTTTTTGCTGCAGCAGTGCCTGCAGTTCTTTTTCTGTTATCAGCTTGGCAACCAGCGTAGTACAAGCCATTTGAATAGGGGTGAAGTCGCTGCGCAAGTCTTCCAGCTGAATTTCTTCATCTCTGCTTCCGATAAAGAAGTGGATGGTCTGTTCAATGTGCTCACAAAAATAGTTGTAAGCTGTTTTAGAATCGCTCAATGATACTTGGAATTCAATCCCCGCCTTGATGGACGGGATGTCAAATACCTGTTTTAAAATAGTGATAACAATCAGTCTGGCCAGTTGGGTCCGGCAATACTTTTTCTTCTGCGGCGCTGGAATCAATTTTAGTTTGACGTAATTATTCACCATGGACGGCGTGATGATTTTGGTGTCGCCGGAATCGACCCGCAAAGTAGCCGTATAGCGCTCGACCAAAGTGACCAGCTGGTCCATGTAAATGTCAATATCGGGCAAATCATCCCAGCGCGGCAGACTGGTCAGTAAAAGTGTTTTTTTCCAGTCTGATTGATTAGAGGCAGTTGCCATAAACATAATCTCCTTAATTCTTTAATCTAGTTATCAAAACTATATCATATTATTTCTGATATTACAAAAATTTCTTATGGAATCTTCAAAAAGATGATTTTTTTAGGTGCATTTATGTTATGATGATAATGTTTGGTAATAAAGATAGGATAGGGTGGGATTTTGTGAGTATTTCGTTGGTTATCACGGTGGTACTGGTCCTCGGTGTCATTTTTGTAAACGGTTGGACAGACGCGCCAAATGCCATAGCGACAGCTATTTCAACGAGGGTTTTACGCCCTAAATTTGCCATTTGGATGGCAGTATTCATGAATTTTCTCGGTGCGTTGGTGATGACGCTTTTTAACGCGCAAGTCGCCGAAACAATCAGCAATATGGTCCGATTTGAAGGTGCCGGCAATTCCGCGCAAGTTGCTCTTTGCGCTTCGTTGTTTGCCATCGTCGTCTGGGCGACGGCTGCCTGGTATTTTGGGATTCCCACAAGCGAGAGCCACGCATTGATAGCCGGACTGACCGGTTCTGCCATGACGCTCGGCGGGCTGGATGCGGTAAATATGTCCGAATGGAGCAAAGTGTTAATTGGTCTTGTTTTATCGACAGTTTTTGGTTTTCTGGGCGGATACCTGGTAACCAAACTGGTTGAAATAATATTTAGAAATGTGGAACGGCGGAAAGCCAACAAGATGTTTACTGCAGGACAGGCATTTGGCGCTGCTGCGAATGCCTTTCTTCACGGTGCACAGGATGGTCAGAAGTTTATGGGTGTTTTCATGCTGGGCTTGTCCTACAATGGCATTGTGGAACGCAGTGCGTCCGGCAATTTTACTATCCCGATTTGGGTCATGATGGTGTGCTCCCTAGTCATGGGCTTCGGCACCTCTGTCGGCGGGATGCGCATTATCAAATCAGTCGGGATGGATATGGTGAAACTTGAAACATATCAAGGATTTTCAGCTGATTTAAGTGCGGCAATCTGTCTCTTGACAGCTTCCATGGCCGGTATCCCCGTTTCAACGACACATACAAAAACTACCGCCATCATGGGGGTCGGCGCAGCTAAGCGGATTTCCAGTGTCAACTGGCAAATTGTCAAAGAGATGATTCTCGCTTGGGTCTTGACTTTCCCGGGATGCGGCGCCATTGCCTATTTTATGGCAAAACTGTTTGTAGCAATATTTTAGGAGGAACAAGTAATGGCTAGAAAAAAAGGATTCGACTATTTTGATGCGATGCTTGAGCTGGCAGTGATAACTGAAGAAGCCGCTCTGGCACTGAAAACCATCGTGATGAACTATGACTGGGAAACCGTCGGCCAACAAGCTGAGGAGATCCGCGGGCTGGAAAAAGCGGGCGATGAAAAAGTAGATGAAATCATGACAGAGTTGCACCGCTCCTTTATTACCCCTATCGAACGAGAAGACATTGCGATGATTACCGACTGTATTGATGATGTACTGGACGGCATCAATGCCATTCCGTTTTTGCTGAAAAATTTTGTCGTGACGGCTATGCGTCCGAAAACAGAGGAAATGGTCCAGCATATTTATGAGGCGTCTCAGGGGTTGCGGGTAGTCGTAGAAGAATTTCCCAAGTTTAAAAATTCGAAAACACTGGGGCAGATGATTGTAAAAGTCAATGATATCGAAGAGCAGGGCGACCATTTATACGGCTGCTTGATTCTTGATTTGTTTTCAAACGAAAAAGATGTGCTGGAAGTTGTAAAATGGAAAAACGTTTACGAGAAGCTCGAAAAAATCATCGACCAGTGCGAAACAACGGTGGATATGATCGCTGCCCTCGTCATTAAAAACAGTTAAATAAGCAAACAAATAGGGAAGGTTCTTGCGTGTGAGGCAGGAACCTTCCCTGTTTGTTTATGTTAAGCATAGGTAGATGAATGACGGGCTTTTTCGATTTCACTGTCTGTAGGCTGTGCTGATTCATGCTTTAAAGGGATATTTTTCAGCATCCTCAGACCATTGAGGATGACCAGAATGGTGCTGCCCTCGTGACCGATCACACCCAATGGCAAATTGATGATTTTGAAAAAGTTCGACAAAATCAGCAGGACGATAACCGACAGTGAGAAAACAATGTTTTGCGTAATAATGCGTTTCAGTTTTAATGACAGCTGGTGGCTCATTTGGAGTTTATGCAAGTCATTTTTGATTAATACGACATCGGAAACGTCTATCGCAACATCTGTTCCTTGCCCCATAGCCACACCGATGGAGGCATTGGCAAGCGCAGGTGCGTCATTGATGCCGTCGCCGACCATCGCATTTGTCCCCAGTGTCTTTTTCTGTTCAAGGATGAATGCGGCCTTGTCTTCCGGCAAATGGCTGGCATGTACTTCGTCAACATCGAGTATCTTGGCGATGGCCAGAGCAGTTTTTTCATGGTCTCCGGTCAGCATCACCGTCTGGATGCCTTCTTGTTTAAAGTAGCGAATGGTGTCGACAGCTTCTTGCTTCGGCATGTCGAGCAGTGCAAAGTAAGCGGCAATGTCATCGTTTTTAGAAATGTAAACAACGGTTTTGCCTTCAGCCTGAAATCTTCGGGTATCCTCAGCAATTTTTTCGCTGAGCGGCTTATTCGTGACAAAAGATTCTTTACCGATTTTCCAGATGGTCTCGCCTTCTGTTCCCTGCATCCCAAAACCTGAGATTTCTTCGACTATCAGTTGCTCAGGGCGTTTCATGCCGTGGGAATTGTATTTTGCCACTAGTGCCTGAGCTAGCGGGTGTGTGCTTGTTCCTTCGATGGCTGTCACAATATTTTGAGTGTGTGCGTCATCGAAACCGGGAACGAACACATCGTCTGTGACGACCGGTTTTCCTTCTGTCAGTGTGCCGGTTTTATCAAAGTTGACCGCTTTTAAATCTGCCAGCGCCTCAAGAAAAATGCCGCCTTTAAACAGCACCTGATTGCGCGCCCCGTTTGAAATAGCTGCCAGTGTTGCCGGCGTTGCCGAAGCGACCAGCGCACACGGCGAGGCCACCACTAAAAGGACCATGCCGCGGTAAAAGCTTTCGTTCCACGTCCAGTTCAAAAAGAAGTAAGGAATGAAAATCATCAGCGGTACAGCAACAAGCACCACTTTCACATACTTGTTTTCAAAATCTTTCAGGAAGCTGGCCGTTTTTGACGGCGTGTTCTGTGCTTCATTGACCAGACGGATAATCTTACTGAAAAGGGTGTCCTTTGCTTCTTTTGTAACGGTCATTGTAAAGGAGTTGCCAAGATTATTGGTACTGGCAAACAGATTGTCAGCCGTTGTTTTTTCGACTGGCAATGACTCGCCGGTAATCGCCGCTTCATTTAAAGTGGCGTATTGGTCCAGCAGTGTGCCGTCAATCGGCACGTTCGCGCCTTTAGGAACCAGCAGTTTGTCGCCGATTTTTAATGATTCCACCGGCACTTCTTTTGTTTGACCGTTGTCAAGCATCAGTTGTGCTGTTTCCGGCTGGATTTCCATCAAGCTCTCGATTTCTTTTTTACTTTTACTCGTAGTGTACTCTTCCAGGGCACCGCTGGTTGAGAAAATAAACGTCAGCATGATTCCTTCAAAGTAGTATTGAATCGTACAAGCCCCGATTGCTGCCAGCGCCATCAGCAGGTCCACATTCAAATGCTTATTCTCAATGGTATCGATAATTCCTTCTTTTGTTTGTTGATAGCCGCCGATAATCATACCGATGATATAGATCGCAGGATAATACGCAAAGCCGCTTTTCTCTAGAATCAGCCCGCCCACCATCATAACACCACAAGTGATTGCTGCTAACATTACTTTTTGTTGTTTAATAAATGTCATCATAGTTCCCAACCTCCTCATAATGCATTATAGCATAAAATGTTACAGATTAGAATAATTATAATCTAAACGATAATGATAGTTGTTATCAATGATAATTATTCTAATTAAGAAGGCCGCGGGCAAAAAAAAAAGAGCAGTTATGCTCTTAATTTGTGATTACCCAATAGCCGATTAAAATGGCTCCCAAAATGATTCGGTACCAGCCGAATACTTTGAAGTCATGGGATTTGATGTAAGACATCAGGAATTTAATGACTACGATTGATACGAAGAATGCAACTAGACAGCCAATCAGCAGCAGCACGATTTCAGTCTGCCCAAAAGAATTGCCGTCTCTGATAAATTTGAATACTTTCAATCCGCTGGCACCGAACATCACAGGGATGCCAAGGAAAAATGTAAATTCAGCTGCGACAAAGCGGGAACAGCCGATTATAATCGCACCGATGATGGTTGCGCCGGAGCGTGACGTCCCCGGCATCAAAGACAAGACTTGGAACAGCCCGATAATCAACGCCGTTTGATAGGTCAACTCATTTAAGGTGCTGATTTTCGGTGTTTTGCCTTTGTTGTGGTTTTCAACAATGATAAAGAGAACACCGAACAAAATCAGCATAATCGCAACGGGGATGAACTTATGAAAATGTTCTTCCAGAAAGTCGTCGAACGGCAGGCCAATCACAATCGCCGGAATACAGGCAACCACGACTTTGAACCAGAGCGACCAGGTTTCGTTTTTCTCAAGCGCCGTCTTGGAGAGCGCAAAGGGATTTAATTTACGGAAATAAATGACAACAACAGCCATGATGGCACCCAGCTGGATGACAACGTTGAACATTTCTTTAAACGCATCACTGGCGCTCAGCTGAATGAATTCATCGACTAAAATCAAGTGGCCCGTACTGCTGATCGGCAGCCATTCCGTGATTCCTTCTACAATGCCTAAAAAGATAACTTTTAATATATTGATAATATCCATTGTTCAATCCTTTCCTTTGTTTGATAGAAATAATCGGATATGACTAGTATACATGAAAAGTCAGTTTTTCCAACAAAATATTAAATTCTTATAATATAATTTGTATATCCCCCTTTTCCTTTTTTTGTGGTAGTATTATAGACATGTATAGAAACTAAGGTTGGGAGAGAGTGCAATGTTTGGTTTTTTGAAAAAGAAAAAAGAAGCGAAAGTTTTCAATAATAATCTGTATGCAGTCGCAACGGGTGAGATTATACCGATTGACAAAGTCAGCGACCCGGTATTTTCTCAAAAAATGATGGGAGATGGTTTTGCCGTCATTCCGACATCCGGCGACATTCACGCGCCTGTATCCGGGAAAGTATTGAGTATTTTTCCGACGAAACATGCGCTGGGACTGAAAATGGACAACGGACTGGAAGTGCTGCTGCACATGGGTGTGGATACAGTGGAGCTGAACGGGGCGCCGTTCAACATTTTAGTCAGCGAAGGGGACACCATCAGCGCTGAAACAGTTGTTGCCAAGGTTGATTTGGACGCACTGAAAGCATCTGATAAACACAATGACATGATTGTCGTCATTACCAATATGGATGCATTAGCCGAGTATACTCTGACAAAAACCGGCGTAGTAGCTGCCGGCGAAGTTGTCGGGCAGGCAACGGCCAAAGCATAATGAATAAAACCTGTTAACATAAAATCGTGTGTTAACAGGTTTTATTGTTTAATTAAAAAATGGATTGGTCCGTTTCTCTTTGCCGATGGTTGTCGGGTTGCGGTGTCCCGGATAGGCAATCATCTCTTCCGGCAATGTCAATAGTTGTGTGCGGACGCTGTTCAGTAGTGTTTGTGTGTCGCCAAATGGCAAATCTGTCCGCCCGATGCTGCCGGCGAACAAAGCATCACCGGTAATGACAAACTCATCGAAAACGAAACTGACGCCTCCCGGTGAATGCCCGGGCGTTGCCACAACCTTGAAGGTCATGCCGCCGAGTGTGTAGCTCTTTAATTCAAATTCATATTCGGCCGGCTGGCAGATGATTTGTTTCGGTCCGTAGATGGACAAGTTCAGCTCCGGATTTTGCAGCCAATCCTGTTCATAAGGACTGACATACACAGGAATATCATACGTATTGCGAGCCTCTTCCAATGCACCGATGTGGTCGTGGTGCGTGTGTGTCAGCAAAATAGCGACGGGTTTCTTGCCAGTATCCGCCACCGCTTGTTTGATTAAATTAAATTCATCTCCCGGGTCAACAATCAGCAGGTGTTCGTCATTATAAATGAGGTAGCAATTTTCCTCAATCACTCCTGTGACTATCTGTTTTACATAACTCATGTGCAATCAGCTCCTTCTTACGTTTTATTATAGCTGATGCATACGACTTTGCAAAAAGAAAAAGTGCGGCATTCAGACTGAGTCGGCTAACTTGCGTAAAAAGTAATGATTTTCTGCAGTTTTTCTGTGGCACCTTTTCCGGCGCGGGAATCGTAGTAGTCCGTAAACTCTTCAGACGCCGCATACATTGCTGCGATACCTTGATGTTTTTCCGGCGAGTAATCTCCCCATGCTGCTGTCAGCCATTTTTTATGCAGCAAAAAGATGTTTTCAGCTTCTTCAGAAGGCAGCTGGCTGATATCTAAGGCTGCCAGCAGAGCCAACAGTTCGGCTTCAGTTTTTAAATGGTCTTGATAGGCTGCTTCTGTCATGTTCAAAAATGCGGCATTGGCTTTGTCCGCCGCTTTGTCACCGTAGTCTGAGCGGATCTGCCGGCCGTAAGCTGCTTCGTTCTTTGCCACCATTTCTTGTTTGAAGGCATCAAATTTTTCTGTTTGCGTCATTGTAATCTCTCCTTTATGTGCGGCTATCGTTTTTTCTACCGTCTTTATCAGCCGATTCAGCCGATTGCGCTTGGCGACGAGTGCCGCGTGATGGCTTGCAAGCATAGTCAGCAAATCGGAGTCCGGCTGTGACAGTATTTGGCGAATTGTATCAAGAGGTACCTCCAATTCCCGGAAGAAAAGAATCTGCTGCAGCATATCTACTTCTTTTTCGCCATAAATGCGGTATCCTGATGAATTGACGGTCATTGGATGGAGCAGACCGATCTGGTCATAATACCGCAATGTCCGGCTGGTGACACCTGCCAGTTCGGCCAGCTGTTTGACTGTATAGGTCATGTTTTTTCTCCTCCTTTTTACTGACACCTTCACTATAAAGGATGACGCAAGGTCAAGGTCAAGCGGGCAAATCAAATTTATGCCGTCTTTTTTTGTGTGTATATTATCATATCAAAAAAAACTCACTAAAAGTGAGTTTTATTGCGCACGGCTCAATGGGACGATTCGTTTCAATTCAATTTCTCTTGCAGCAATCAGTTGCTTCAATTCCTGCAAGTCATTCAGAGTGCATCTGTTGCTGATGAACTGGCGGGAACGGTAACGGTCGCTCCGGTACTTGTCAGAACAGCGGGCTTCCAAATCTTGATAGTTTTCAGTCATAAGTATGACTCCTTCGTATTTGATTTTCGAAAGACATAAATCTAATGATCACTATTCTTTCGTAAAAATAGTTTACACTAATAGACATCCGGAACGCTAATTATTTGATAGCGAGCAGCGGATTTTTTATAAAAAACACCGTTTATTAAACAAGCGGTTGCTTGATCAGCTTTTTAATCATTGACAGAGTATTGTATTTGCCGTGTCAGTCTGCTATATTAAATTGACATAAAAAGGCAAAGGAAGGCAGGCAGTGACTCAAAAAACAGATAAGTTTTGGCAGGAATTTTTGGTGGAAACTAACCGCCAAAGTGATACAGTGTACTACGAAGCATTTTATTTCGGCAGTAACGAACAATCTGCTAACGAATTGCTCGAACTGGTTTTAAAAGGTCGGAAAAAGGCCACCGCTTCCAGTGTACAAGCATATGCGCTCGCAAACGAACCGTTTCCGGAAATAGGGGAGTTGTCCATCGTGACTGACTGGCAGGGGAACCCGTATTGTGTGATTCAAACCACCAATGTAACCAGAATGGCATTTAAAGACATGACCTATGACATGTGCAAACGAGAAGGGGAAGACAAAAATCTGGCGTCGTGGCAAAAAAACCATATATCTTTTTTTAAAGATGAAGGCAGTCGGGTCGGATACGAGTTTTCATGGGATATGGAGATTATATTTGAGGATTTCGAAGTGATTTATCAATAATTGAAGAAACATACAAAAAAGTAGTGTTTGCCGTTGACGGCCGACACTACTTTTTTTTTGCAATAAAAAAATCGGGAAGACAGGATTTGAACCTGCGACCTCTTAGTCCCGAACCAAGCGCTCTACCAAGCTGAGCCACTTCCCGATATCTATATTATAGCACAAAAAGATAAAATTGCACTCAAAATTTATCAAAAAACATGTTTAGATGACGAAAGAAAATCTGAAATATACACTTATGCTTTCATTAGGCGATTACCTTTTAAAAAAAAAACGAAAAAAGACTCCGAAGAGTCAGTCAACCGCCAGATCAGTTTTCCTTATATATGTTCAAGCCTTGTCTTAAACTGAGATAAAAAGAAATGATAGTGATAATTGTCATCGGTACAGAGTTTATCAAGCGTCTGCCGGTGTAGCTGCTGTCGAAGTAGAAGTCGTTTTTATCTGGAAAAATCAGATAGCCGATGGCATCCCAAATGATTTGGAGATTGATTAAGCAGACGACAAAAGAAATGATGGCAAGAATCAACCAGAACACAACGACAAAATTTGTTTTTTTCATGTTGCATACCTCCCTGATGTTGGTGTTAGGTGCATTTTACGGTGTTTTTCGAAATATTTCTGTATAAGTTGTTTTCCCGGCTATGTTGGCAGAATGAATCAAACTGATTGACGTTATGACGGTTGAAAAACCGGTTGTTAAAAGGTCGCATGGTAATACAGCTTCTTCTGTTAGGACATGTCTGGCCAGAGTCACATGAGGGGTGAAGGCCGTCTTGTTTACCAGCAGTTCTCTTTGAACCAGCTGGGAAACCAAATGTGCCCTTAAACTATTTAATGTGTCATGTTCTGCTGTGCCCAGCCACCAAATATCCCCGCTTTTACGCTGGAAACGGCCGACATGGTCAAAGAGCAGTTTCATTGGTGAAAAATCTGTCTCAGCTATCACCTTTTTGACAGGGGACAGCTGCTGTTTGTCAATCTCTCCTAAAAAAACGAGTGTCAGGTGAAATTGTTCCGGAGGGACAGGTGACACGCGGGTTGCGCGCTGGATGAGTCGCTGCTGCACCGTGTGAATTTTTTTACGGGTCTCTTGATTAAACGTGATGGCGATAAATAAACGCATGCTTTCACTCCTCGTCTGAGCCAAGTTATAACGGTTTATTCGGCTGCTTCTTATCCAGTAGTATAACAGAATTTAGATAAACTGACAGTTAAATTGAATGGAGAGTAGCAGCATTCAGATTGCTGATCTGTTGCTTAATCCATATTCCGTGTCATTCGCAATTGCAATGGCTTCTTTCTCAGGTTTAACAGTTCGCTGGCTGGGCATATCATTCGTGACATCAGTGAAACAAGGTTTCCTTATAGTGGTACATAAAAATTATACGTTAAAAAAAAGATTTTGCAACAAACCATAAAAAAATTTTTTGGCAATAAAAAAAATATCGTGGACTTCTTCATGATTATTGCTGCTTCAGACAAGAAAAAGCTGCCATTTACACGTAAAATGAGAGAACTCTCGTTATAAAGTGTGAAAACAGCGATAATTTTATCATCTGAACACCGCAAACTCACTAATGAACAGTCAAAAGTTTATTTAGAAAAAAATATCAAAAGATAATTTTTTCGATTCGATTCGGCGAAGTATGATGATTAATTCACGTGCTGTTACTATAAACTTCAAATGTAAAGGCAGTTAAATCCCCCGTTTTAAAATGAGAAAAAAAACTTGAAACATCTGTTTTGTTAGTTATTTATTAGATTTCTCCATAACGGATTGAAAGCGCTAAAATGATTGTTTAAAATTTTTATATAAGGGTTTTCATTTGGTTATTGCAGCGGAATGAATATCGTATAAATAACATTTTGTTTTTGAACAATCAACGACAGATGTTTTTTAATAAATTAGTTATCCATTATTTTTATAAGGGGGGAACATCATGGCTTCAAAAAAACTGCAACAGTTTCTTCAGACAAATTTGGAAGATTTGGCACAACGAGGTCTGCTGACAACAATTGATGTGATTGATGGGGGGAATGGTCCGGAAATCACCATTGACGGCAAAAAGCTCATTAATATGGCGTCAAATAATTATTTGGGGTTTGCCGGCAGACAAGACATGATTGAGGCGGAAATCAATGCGGCGCAGACATACGGAGTTGGTGCGGGAGCTGTCCGGACGATTAACGGCACACTGGCGGTGCATCGTGAACTGGAACAAAAAATAGCCGAGTTCAAAGGGACCGAAGATGCCATTGCGTTTCAGTCCGGGTTTAACTGTAACATGGGCGCCATTTCTGCTGTTATGAAAAAAGGGGACGCGATACTATCCGATGAATTGAATCACGCCTCCATTATCGACGGCTGCCGATTGTCAGGTGCGAAAATCATTCGCGTCAAACATCAGGATATGACAGATTTGGAAGCGAAGGCGAAAGAGGCAGTCGACAGCGGCTTGTATGACAAAATCATGTATATCACTGACGGCGTCTTTTCGATGGACGGCGATGTTGCACACATTCCGGAAATTGTGGCGATTGCCGAAAGATACAATCTGATTACGTACGTTGATGATGCGCACGGTTCTGGTGTGATGGGTAAAGGTGCAGGGACGGTGAAACACTTTGGCATGCAGGATAAAATCGATTTTCAAATGGGGACGTTGTCTAAAGCAATCGGTGTTGTCGGCGGTTACGTAGCGGGGTCAAAAGAATTGATTGCATGGATGAAATCGCAAGCGCGTCCGTTCTTATTTTCGACGTCGCTTACGCCGGGTGCAGCTGCAGCCAGTATCAAAGCCATTGAATTGATGCAGGAGCATCCTGAATATGTCCAGCAGTTGTGGGAAAAAGCCGACTACTTCAAAACGGAATTGAAAAAAATCGGGTATGACATCGGTGTGTCAGAAACTCCGATTACGCCGGTGATCGTCGGTGACGAGAACTTGGCACAAACTTTTTCGAAGAAACTGATTGAAAATGGTGTTTACGCCAAGCCGATTGTTTTTCCGACAGTACCGTTAGGCACAGGGCGTGTGCGTAATATGCCGACGGCAGGTCACAGCAAGGAAATGCTGGATAGAGCAGTTGCTGTTTACGAAAAAGTCGGCAAAGATTTGGGGATTATTCATTAACAATAGTTAAGAAGGGAAGATAAGCAGATGAAAAAAGTATTAGTTACCGGCTGTCTAGGTCAAATCGGTTCAGAATTGGTGGCACGTCTCAGAGAGGACCTTGGAATTGAAAATGTCATTGCTACAGATATTCGCCGGCCTGAAGGAGATCCGACAGTTGAAGGCGGTATGTTTGAAGTGCTGGATGTTATGGACCGTGAGGCGATGAATCACTTGGCACAGTCCTATGAAGTGGATACATTGATTCATTTGGCTGCTTTGCTGTCGGCAGTGGCAGAAGCAAAACCGCAAATGGGCTGGGAGCTGAACATGGGCGGCTTGGTCAATGCCCTCGAAGTTGCCAGAGAAAACAACCTGAAATTCTTTACACCAAGCTCAATCGGTGCGTTTGGTCCAAACACACCGAAGGACAATACACCACAAGATACCATACAGCGCCCGACAACGATGTACGGAGTAACTAAAGTAGCAGGTGAATTGTTGTGTGATTACTATTATACGAAGTTCGGCGTGGATACACGCGGTGTCCGCTTCCCGGGACTGATTTCCTATAAAACACTGCCGGGCGGGGGAACGACCGATTACGCAGTGGATATTTATTACGAGGCTATCAAAAACAAGACGTATGAGTGCTTTATCAAAGAAGGCACGGCGATGGACATGATGTACATGCCTGATGCCATTGACGCGATTGTCCAATTGATGAACGCAGACCCGGAGAAGCTGATTCACCGCAATGCATTTAATATATCGGCGATGTCGTTTGAACCGGAGGAAATAAAAAAATCGATTCAAAAAGTCATGCCGGAATTTACCATGTCCTACAATGTCGACCCGGTCCGTCAAGGCATCGCCGATTCCTGGCCGAATGCCATTGACTCCACCTGTGCAAAAGAAGAATGGGGCTTTGCGCCAAAATATGACTTGGACGCTATGACCAGGGACATGCTTGCCAAATTGACAGAAAAACTCATGGCAACCATTTAATCGCAGCAGCGCTTGTTTGACACACCATGTTTCAGCCAGCATCCGGAAAATACATCCGGATGCCGGCTGTGCTCTGTTTGTTGTAGGGAAAGATTGATAAAAGATGCGCTGAGCCGAAGTGTTTCACGCATACAAGGAGGAAAAATATGAGAGTCAGCGAAACAGACTCAGTCCGCCCCGCTGAGGGTGAATTAAAACGCACGATGACTTTTTTCCCTGCGTTATCTACGGTTATGGGAACTGTTATTGGTGCCGGGGTATTTTTTAAAGCAGCCAGTGTCGCCTCTGTGACAGGTTCCACCAGTTTGCACATGTTTTCATGGCTTCTGGGCGGTTTAATCAGTGTCTGTGCGGGATTGACCGCGGCTGAATTAGCTGCGGCTATACCTGAGACAGGCGGTATGCTCAGATATGTGGAGAGGGCATACGGAAAATTTGCCAGCTTTTTATTAGGCTGGGCGCAGGCGATTATTTATTTTCCGGCAAATGTCGCCGCCCTTTCGATTATTTTCGGTACCCAGTTCAAAAATTTATTCGGATTATCCGACACGATGATTGTACCAATTGCCATCGCTGCCGCGACATCAATTATGCTGCTGAATTTTTTAGGTTCCAAAGCAGGCGGCATGTTCCAGTCCATCACACTGGTCTGCAAACTGGTCCCACTTGCTTTGATTGTGGTTTTTGGATTGTTTCAGGAAGGACAGATAGAAGTCAGTCTGTTCCCGGTTCAGGCTGGTGCCGGAGTCGGCGGTTTTGCGCCAGCTCTAGGTGCGGGACTGCTGGCTACGATGTTTGCGTATGACGGCTGGATTCATGTCGGCAACATCGCCGGAGAATTGAAAAATCCCTCAAGAGATTTGCCGCGTGCCATCGCTGGCGGTATTTTCGGTATCATGATTGTTTATTTACTCGTCAACTGGGCCTATTTAAGAACAATGGCGATTCCTGATTTGGCTGGCAATGAAAATGCCGCTATGGAAGTAGCACAGAAAATTTTCGGCGGCTTAGGCGGTCGGATCGTCACGATAGGTATTTTAGTTTCAGTTTACGGTACAATTAACGGCTACACGCTGACCGGTATGCGTCTGCCTTATGCGATGGGAATCAGCCGGCAGCTGCCATTTTCAGACAAACTGGCCAAACTTAACAGAAATAAAGTCCCTTACATTGCCGGCTTTCTGGAGCTTGGTATTGCCATCATCATGATGATGGTCGGCGGCTTTGATGTATTGACAGATATGCTGATATTTGTTATTTGGATTTTTTACACCATGGTATTTGTGGCGGTAATTATTTTAAGAAAAACAGAACCGGACTTGCACCGTCCGTACAAAGTGCCTGTTTATCCTGTGATTCCTGCCATTGCAATTGTCGGTGGTGTATTCATTGTGATTATGACGTTAATCAATCAATTCCAACTGGCGATGATCGGCTTGATATTAACGGCGGTCGGCATTCCGTTTTATCTGTATATGCAGAAAAAAATACAATAATGTGTGAGGTACCCGGGCAGCCCAACATCTTTTCAGGTGTCGGGCTGTTGCTTTTTTTTTTAAAAGTCAGGAAGTAAATCCGTTGCAAAAAGCTGAAAGATATGATATAAATATATTGTAAGGGGTTACATGAATTCCCTAATACCACTGAACGAACGATTCAGTGGAATAGTGAACACAGCCCATGATTGCTTATCACGGCTGGCAGAGAATTTTGTCGGGAGACAAGAGAGGAGAGGGAGTTTGAAAGATTCCTTACTAATTGAATATGGTCTAGCAAGCGTGTAAAGACAGCGATTGAGAAAACGAACGGCACTCAATCCATAGAGAATGAACTGAATGTCGACTTGCTAGACTATTTTTGTGTCGGTAAAACATATGTAAATATAAACTATCCGTTGAACTTTTACGGGTAGTTTTTTTGTATGCTTGCGCATAGACAGATGTTCATCAAACGCATATAATAAAAATAAATGATAACCATTATCAATTGGAAAAGGAGGTGATTGCTGATAGTCACAAGTTATATCTTAAAAGATGCAGAGCTCAGTTCGTCAGGTAAAAAGAGAAGGACTGTTAAAATAATATATATAAATGGGGAATCATTATGAAAATAGTTTATGACAGCCGGACAGGCTTAGGAAAACAATTTGCACAAGGTTTGGGGTATTCCTGTCAGAGTGTGGATGAAACGCTGGATACAATGTGTATTTTGGTCACTCGCAATGTCGGATTGGGAAAAATTCCCAAAACGACGAAACAGTTTATTAAGGATTATTCTCATTTGATAAAAGGCATCGTTGTCAACGGGAATAAACGCTACGGCAGGTTTTATTGCGGAGCGGGGAAACAAATCGAAGCTGAATACGGTTTGTCCGTCATTCGCCGGATTGAGGGCAGTGGGACACCAGCCGATGCCCTGTTTGTCAAAGAGTTTATAAAAAAGGTTGCTGAATGAAGCCCATCAAACGTTTGGCGGTTTGTGATAATAGATAAAAAACTGCGCAGCAATCATTCTTTGCTGCGCAGTTTTTTTGTCGGGGAGGGCGTGCTCAAGCATTTATTCCAAGCCGTCGTTGCCGCCGGCATGTCCGCCGACAAGGGAACTTCTGGCAATGGCAGTCGCTCCATCTTCCAGACTGCTGGCATGGAAAATAGATTTGAAGCCGTATTTACTTCGCACAAAATCAACCGCTTTGTCGAGGTTGCCGCTGGTGATTTGCGCTTGGGCATCTTCAAATAAATCCAACTGAATATTTTCAGTGTAAACCAATTTTGAATATGCGATGGCAATATTTCTGACAGCTTCACCTCGGTAACGTTTGCGAAATAGCGTCAGACATTGCTGGACGAGTTTTTTTGAGTGGTTTGTCTGCGGGATTTGCATTTGGAGCGAAAAACCACGTTCGCTTTCACCACGGGAGAATCCGATACTGAGACTGACACACCGCGTTTGACAGCCGTGCCTGCGGATACGGGTCGCGACTTGTTCAGCCATTTCCCGGATGACAATCTCGATTTCCCGCTGGGATGTGTAATCTTTCATCAGTACTTGCGAATTGCCGTAAGATTTTTCCAGCGGCTTGCATGGTTCATTTAATTTGGCGCGGTCGATTCCCCATGAATTGGCATACAGTTGTGTGCCAATCACGCCAAGCCGTTCGCTTAAGCGATAGTAGTCATAATGCGCCAAGTCATAAACGGATTCTATACCCATCATATTCAGGCGGCGTTTAGTCCGCTGACCGATTCCCCACATATCTGCCAAGTCGTTAATTTTCCAGACAGTTTCCGGTACTTTTTCATAACGCCACTCTGCAATCATATCCGGACTGTTTTTTGCGGCGTTATCCAGTGCAAGTTTTGCCAGCAGCGGATTGTCGCCGATACCGATGGTACAATACAAGCCGGTTTCAGTTTGCACATCTTCCTGAATTTTTTGGGCCAGCTGATAAGGTGTTTTGCCGAACAGTGTCAGACTGCCGGTTATATCCAAAAAACTCTCATCAATAGAATAGATATGTAAAAATTCATCCGGGACGTAGCGCCTGTAAATATTGTTGATCAGCAAATTCCTGTCGATATAAACAGTCATGCGCGGCGGTACAATCACCAAATCCGGGTGTTCCGGCACATCGTATTTCCGCGTGACATTGCTTACCCCCAAGTGTTGTTTGGCGGCTGGGGAAGAAGCCAGTACCAGACCTCCCGTGTTGTCGGCATGACTCATGACGACCAGCATCGTTCTAAGCGGATGCAAGCCGCGGTCAACACATTCAACAGACGCATAAAATGATTTTAAATCAATGCATAAAATATCGCGGCGCGGTTCAAGCGCGTAATCAAAGCTCAATGAGTTCACCTTCTTTCACGCTGTTTATGCAGCGAGTCATCGGCTGAGATGCTTCTTCACTAATTTTTTGTAATGCCTTCAGACATATTATACAAACATATGTTCGATTTGTAAATGATGGAGTGAGGTTTGAAGGGAAATGAACAGCCGGTGATAAAGACATCAAGCACAAGAGTAGCACGTTGAACCATGGTTGTCGGGACTTAAGAAGCAGAAAAACTGTGTACAGTAAAAAAATTAAATTGGGATTCAGGTACCATATAAACAAGTTCCGTCGCAGGTAAAGGCCACAAAAAATGGAAGGTATCACATGAGAATGCTTAAATCAGTTGGCTGTTTGCCGATTTCGACGGGGAGACAATACTGGTTTTCACCGGGCAAACTAGAGGATTGCTGCTGATCCTGCAAAGAGCCTTTTGCCATGTTTGATAAAAATCAGTTGGTGTCATGTGGTATTTTTCTTTGAATTTCCGGCAAAAGTATGATGTATCGCAAAATCCCCATTTGTATGCAAGGTCGGTTATATTCAACGAAGAGGTAAGTAAATCTTCTGCAGCCCTTTCCAAACGCAGCTCGTTGAGAAATTGACTGAATGAGCATTTGGCACTTTCAAATAGTTTTTGAATGGTTCTGGTGGAAATACTGAAATGTCTGGCGATTTCCGGTAAACATAAATCGGGATTCGTTAAATTTTTGGCAATAAAGTGTTGGATAGCTGCCAAATCAGGTTTATGTACACGTGAGGAAGCCGTAGTTTTTTGTCCAAGCCAATAATAAATCATGTCAAGGTAATTTTTAAATAGCTGTTCCCTGACATTGGCTGATTCGCTTAACAATTCTTTTTCCATGGTGAATGTATGTTCATGAATGATTTTCCCAAATCCGTGCTCGCATTGCAGCAGCAGTTGACTAGGAAGATGTTGCAGGAAGTGTTCGTTAACCAGTGTGACGGGGACAAAGAAATTGATTCCTTTCCCGCGTGTCTCCCGCCTGAACACCGACCAGCGGCCTAACTCGAAAATCAGGCAGTGATTACTGCAGAGTTTGATTTTTTTTCCGCGGTATTGATGTTGTTCGACACCGGATTTAATAAAGCGGAAGGCGATAATTTTATGCTGGTTATTTCTATTTTCAAAAATTCCGGTGGATGGTCCGATGTCACTGTAAGTCATCGTCAAGTCTCCTATCACGTGGACCCGTGAGCGGTGCATGCCACCATTGCCCGGACGCTGTTGTTCAATATTGAATCCGTAATGCTGGTGGGACAGATCTGCGATATAATCCGCTGAGTTAGTAAATTCTTTGGAAAAATTTTGTTTCATTTTATTTCACTCCAATGAAAATGCGTAAAAACAACAGACATTTAACGTATGATTTCAATCATTATGTGACAAGGGCAGGTATACTTTATGTGAGCAAGCTAGCTTGATACTTCTTGTGAATATTTTATCAAAAGAAGGCGACGATTTCAAAGAAAGCGTATACAAAAGGAGCGTTATCATGAAATTAAAACACAAACCGCTTTTCCAGCCATTTAAGATAGGAAATGTGGAAATCAAAAATAAGTTTTGTATGGCACCGATGGGAACTTTGTCGCAGACTGACGAAACGAACAGTTACACTCCCGATGCGGTTGATTATTTTGCTGAAAGGGCTCGGGGCGGTGTAGGCTTGATTATTACGGGGGCAAACTGGGTAGAAAGCGAGATTGAAAAGCATAGGGATGCATTTTTCCCAAGCCCTAATACTAATGAAGATGTCTATGAAAAAATAGGCAAAGAAATTGTTGATAAAGTCCATCCTTACGGGACAAAGATTTTTCTTCAACTGACAGCAGGGTTGGGGCGTAGTGCTTTGCCAACTGCTATACAAGGGAACGACTATGTTGCCCCATCGCCTATAATGAACCGCTGGATAGATGAAGAATGCCGGGAATTGACCACAGCTGAAGTGGAAAAAATTGTTGAAAGTTTTGGCGAAGCTGCATCGCTGGCTAAAAAAATCGGTTTTGACGGTGTAGAAGTGCATGCCATGCATGAAGGGTACTTACTGGATTGTTTTACCATGTCGTTGTTTAATCAGCGGACAGACAAGTATGGCGGAGATTTAAGAGGACGACTGACTTTTCCGCTTGAAATCTTGCAGACAATAAAAGAAAAATGCGGCAAAGATTTCCCGGTAATCTTGCGTTTTAGCATAAAAAGTTATGTCAAAGCGTTGAGGCAAGGTGCCGTTCCGGGAGAGGAATTTGAAGAGCTGGGCAGAGATGTCGCAGAATCGCTTGAAGCTGCAAAAATTTTGCAGGAAGCCGGCTATGATGCGTTTGACGCTGATGCAGGGACATACGATGCCTGGTATTGGGCGCACCCGCCGATGTATTTTGATAAAGGCATGTATTTGCCGCTGACAGAACAACTGAAAAAAGTTGCCACAGTGCCGGTTATTGTTGCAGGGCGGATGGAGAATCCGGATATGGCGGCTGATGCGCTTCAAAGCGGGAAAATAGACGCCGTGGGCTTAGGCAGGCAATTGCTGACAGATCCGGAGTATGTCAATAAAGTCATGACTGAGGACTTCATGGACATTCGTCCTTGCTTAGGGTGTCATGACGGCTGTTTCGGTCGGCTGCTTGAAGGCGGCAGAGGCTCATGTGCAGTGAATCCGCAATGCGGGCGCGAGCCGTTTACAAAAATCGAACGAGCTTGCCATCCTAAAAAAGTAGTTATTGTCGGAGGCGGACCTGCCGGTTTGGAAGCCGCGCGCGTCAGTGCATTAAGAGGGCACGATGTCTCGCTGTTCGAAGCAAAAGACAGCTTAGGCGGTGCCTTATTAATCGGAGGGATTCCGTCCTTTAAGCAAGATGATTTGGATTTAGTCGAATGGTATAAGCACCAAATGGCTAAACTGCATGTTGACGTGCATTTGAACACGAAGGCAGATGCAGTACTTATCCTCGAACAGGAAGCAGATGCCATTTTCATCGCAGAGGGGTCAGAACCAATCGCCCTCAGTCTGCCGGGAATGGAAAAAAATCATGTGTGTTTGGCTGAGGATGTGTATCTGCAGCGTAGTCCTGTTTCTGAAGAATGTGTCATCATAGGCGGCGGCTTGGTCGGCTGTGAACTGGCCCTTCATTTGTCGCTTCAAGGAAAAAAGGTGACAATTGTGGAGGTTCAGGAAGATATTTTACGTTCAGGCAAGCCGCTTGCCCCGATGAATGAGTGGATGCTTCGCGACCTGCTTGCATTCCACGAAGTGAAACTATTGACCAAAACGTCTGCTAAAGAAATCACTGAAACAGGACTGGTGATAGAAAACGACGGCAAAGAGGAAACACTGCCGACCCGTCATATTGTGGCAGCTATCGGCTATCGCTCCAAACAAGGGCTGTTTGAAGAGCTGCGCTGTATCTCTCCGTACGTCTTCAACATGGGAGACGGTGCCGCAATCGGCAATATCCGGGCTGCAATTTGGCACGGATTCGAATTAGGTAGAAATATTTGATTTGCTAATTTCCATTCATATCAGTGTGTCACTTTTATAGTAAAATCAATAGAACAGGACTTGCTGTTGCTGTAAGGCAAGTCCTGTTTTTATTAATATGCCATTGAAGGAAGTGTATTTCCAGTAACTGAGGGGCTGAGTGCACGCAATATATGCTGGTATAGCAGGTTCGATTTTAATCCCGGTTAAAAACTCTTGTATTGATGTATCATTTACAGGCGATTCAAGAAAAAATAATTTTGTACGGTACTTATCAAAATGATGTTTCATGTTATAATAGCACGCGTATGCTTGTACTGAAAAGGACAAACTATCTTTCAGGTATTGGCAAAATATTTACGGCAAAGCCGAGAAAGAAGGAAGTGTAAAATTAGCATGGCAGAATGGTCACAACGAACAGAGACATATATTTACAATCAGGTGAACGGCTGGCTTGAGGAATACTTTGAAGAAAATCAGCAAGTGCAACTAGAACCAAAAACTCCAGATGAAAGCATTGCTTTTTATGTCAATTTGTTTTCGGAGAGCATGTATAACTATCACCTTAAAACACCGAAATCGTGGACAGCAACTGCAGCATATGACATCGTATCATGGTATTTTCCAACTAAAGTTCTGTTAAATGAAAAGGAAGCAAAACAAGTGATTCCGACGTTAGTGTCATTTACCGAATTTTTAGGCAGTAAGGGATATATCCGGAATGCAAAAACAATTGTAAAAGCACTCAATGAAGCAAAAGAAGAATTTTTTGATGTCTTACAAAACCCGGAGCTGTTTGGTACGGCCAAGCAATTTGCGATGAGGGCACAAGAAGAAGGTGTGGATGTTTCTGATTATGACCAGCTGCGCGAGTTTGCTGCATACGAAAATTTTACCAATAGCCAGCAGGAAAATGTATTATCCGACACCGTGGATATAGATGTACTGTTAGCGAGGCAGCAGAAGAAAATTCAAAACAAGATAACTAAATTGAAAAAGAAAAAAAGAAGAAAAAAATAAGTGCTGTCAGGCTGACGCATATAAAAGAAATTTGAAAAAAACTATTTATAAAAAAGCAGAAAAACTCTACATCATACGGTTTTTCTGCTTTTTATTAGCTGGTTCACGAGCATTAGTTTTAATGTGCGAAAGCAGGACTTCTTACTTGGGAATCCGTGTGAGTTAAAAATTGACTCTTATACAAATCAGCATACATTCCGTCGTGTTGCATCAACTCTTCGTGGTTTCCTGTTTCTATAATATTTCCCTTATCCATGACCAAAATCAAATCAGCGTTACGAATTGTAGATAATCGGTGAGCAATAACAAAACTGGTCCGTCCTTTCATAAGGTTGGCAATAGCTTCTTGTATCTTAACTTCCGTCAATGTATCAATATTGGATGTGGCTTCGTCAAGGATTAGCACAGGCGGGTCTGCCAGAGCGGTTCTTGCGATTGTCAATAGTTGTTGCTGGCCTTGGGAGACAATACTTGCTTCACTGGAAATGACCGTATCATACCCGTCAGGCATATTTTCAATAAATTGATGACATTGGGCTAATTTGCAAGCTTTTATAATTTGTTCGCGGGTTGCCAGTTTGTTTCCATAGGCGATATTGTCTGCAACTGTACCTTCAAACAGCCATGTGTCCTGTAAAACCATCCCAAACATTTGACGGACTTTTTTTCGGGTCATATCTCGTATATCGATACCGTCGAAGCTGATTGTTCCCGAATTGATTTCATAGAACCTCATTAACAAATTAATTAACGTCGTTTTGCCGGCGCCTGTGGGTCCAACAATCGCAATCATCTGTTTTGGTTTAGTCTCAAAATTGACAGCGTTCATGATGAGGTGGGAGTCATTGTATCCGAAAGCAACGTCTTTGAAGACTATTCTGCCTTTGGGTTTGCTAATATTGGCTGGCTGATCTGTGTCCGGCACGGCATCATCCATATCGATTATTTGGTATACTCGCTCGATTGATGCCAATGATGCTTGAAACGAATTAATAATAAAGGAAGTTTCCGTTATTGGCTCTGAAACTTGCGAAACATACTGCAGATAGGCTTGTACTACTCCAACAGATAAAAAGCCTTGAATTGCCAAATACCCGCCATATACGGCACTGACGATAAATGCAATCTGGTTCAGAAAACGGATTGCCGGATAAATGGCGTAATTCATGAACATTGCTTTAAGATGCGCTTCATGTTGCTTTTCATTCGCCTCAACTATTTTTTCAAAAGATTCTTCTTGCTGATTAAACACTTTAATCAGCATATTACCGCTGAACATTTCCTCGGCAATACTATTAAACACCCCTAACGTCTCGAAGTTCTCAGCAAAAGAGGCTTGGCTTTTCTGAGAAATTTTTACGGTAAAATATGAGCTGACTATCATTAAAACCAGCACAATGACTGTTAACCTCGGGTTGATCCAAAGCATCAATCCCAGGCCGATAATGATATTGAAAACAGCCGACAGGAATTGATTAAATCCTACAACCAGTATTTCAGCAATTCTTTCAATATCAACTGAATTTCTGCTCAAAATTTCGCCTACTTTGACATCGTCATAAAACTTCAACGGCAATCTAGTCATTTTGCCAGTAATCATTTCTCGTAAATAAGTGCCGCTCTCTTCGCTGACTCGGGCCATAATCCTTTCTTGAATGAACAAGACAATGAACGTTATCACTGAAGCAGCTGTCAGCGCAAGGAGCGGTTCGGTAATGACTTCGATTACCTGCCCCACTGTAAAATTTCCGATACCGAACTGGGATATTAACGCTGCTACATTGTCAATGGCGATTCCCATAAACCAAGGGATGAGTGTATACATGACACTGCCCAAAGCTGCCATGATTAATACGACAATCATTTTAGTTTTGGTTCTTAGAAGTAGCGTGACAAATAGGAACAATGCCCGTTTAATATCGTGCGGCTTTTCGGTGGCACGATTTTTTTGAGTTTTGGTTTTCGTCTTCAGTATATTAATCATATAAGAAAACTCCTATTCTATAATAAATTGTGATTTAGCAAATTTTTTATAAGTGTCGTTATTTTGAATCAAGTCATCGTGTTGACCTATCCCGATAATTCTGCCATTGTCCATAACAATAATGTTATCAGCGTGCATGATAGAACTGACTCGTTGTGCAATAATCAGAAGAGCCTTGTCTTTTAAATGCTGCTTTAAGGCACTTCTTAATGTTGCATCTGTTTTGTAATCCAAGGCGGAAAAACTATCATCAAAAATATACAACTGACTAGGTTTGCTCAACGCTCGCGCAATGCTGATTCGTTGCTTTTGTCCGCCGGAGAAATTTGCTCCGCCTCTGGCAACGGTTGACTTATAGCCGTCGTCCAGTTTAGCGATAAAGTCGTCAGCCTGAGCGATTTTAGACGCATGGACCATCTCTTCATCGCTTAAATCCTGATTATGGTATTTGATGTTTGCTTCAATCGTACCGCTGAAAAGCAGTGCTTTTTGCGGGACGTAACTGATATTGTCTCTCAAAAAATGTTGAGACAGCAGCCGGATATCTGTCCCGAAATATTTGACTGTACCATGACTTGGGTCAAATAGTCTAAGAATCAATTTTGCAATCGTGCTTTTGCCAGAGCCGGTAGCTCCGATGACAGCGACAGTTTCACCGCGCCTGATTGAAAACGAAATGTCATTGATTGCATAATTATCCCGGCCATCGTAATCAAAAGAGATATTTTCAAATGTAATCACTTTATTTGTATCGCTGTCAATTATATTATCCGGGGATTTGCTGACATCTTTGATCGTCTCGTCGAAAGATAATATGTCCTCTATCCGCAATAAAGCGGCATATGCTCTAGGCAACATGACGATGACCAAAGCAGACATGATAAATGTCAGGATTGCCAACGTAGTATATTCTATAACAGCTGTCACCTGACCAATCGGTATAGCGCCGGAGGGGACTTTTATCAATCCAAACCACAAAATAGCTATCATTGAGAATCCCAGCAATGAATAGGCGGCAGGCGTTAAGTAGGCAAACAATTTATTAATGTGAATCATATTGTTTGCGTAGTCTTTAAATGTATTGTTTGTTCGTTTCTCTTCATAGGTTGAGTTGTCAAACGCTCTGATAATTCGGACGCCAATAAAGAATTCTCTCAAAACCAGCATCATTTGGTCTAAATAGGTCTGAATGGATTGCAAATATGGAAACGACAGCCAAGTAACAATACCAGCGGCTAGTATGAACAAACCGACTACAATCATCGCTATCCACCCCATTTCGGGGGAAATCATAAACGACATGATGATACAGATAATTCCAACGATGGGCCCCGGTAAAATCATCTGAAAAATCATGACAACGACTTGCTGAACATTGACCACGTCAGACGTGATTCTGGATGTCAGTGCCGATGTGCCGTAGTTTTCAACGTCAGTCACCGCTAAATGCTGCACCTTTCTAAAAATAGATAAGCGCAAAGAGGTCCCAAATTTGGTTGCGATGACAGACGAGTAGTAACTGCACGCCAATGCAACTAGAACGCCGACTATAGAAACCATCAGCATTTCAATACCAAGTCTCCGAACAACATGAAAATCGTTCATGATGATGCCGTCATCAATAATATGTGCAACAAGATAGGGAATGTACAATATCGTCGCAAACTGAATTGCTAAAAGTGTTAACGTCCCAAAAAATAAGAATGTATTTTCCCGAATGAACTGCTTGATTAATCTCATGATGTTATCCTCACCTTTTTGAAAATGTGTTTTTAGTATGCTAAAAAAAATAGGACATGGAGTACGCTTCTTCGCATTGCCTACGAAGCGTACTTCACGTCCTAATGTCACCCGGCAGCGACAATTAGCGTTTGTTAAGTCCCCTGATAATAGCACGGTCTTTTTTTGTGGTCAAGAAAAAATAACATTTTTTAGAAAAATATCATAAGACTGATATGTTATATAATTTAAAAACAAAAGTTATCTAAATGATACATAGGAGTTGTGTTCGTTGCTTCAACTGTCCAGTAAACCGATGTTAAACATGTGAGCAAAAAAAGAACGGACAACATTTTTACAAACAAAATGTGGGGTGTTTATGGATTATGATGTGACAGGCTTGTAAGTAGTAGTTGGCCGCTTCTTGTAGAAAACAGTAAAAGCATCTATTGAAACTTGACAAGCAATTTTGTTCATTGATAAGCAGCTGATGTCAGATATCATTCGGTCAGGAAATTGCTCATTATTGATAAATATGTTATTTTGTGGGTAGATGAAAATCAAGTCATATCTTTGAGAGGAAGAAGCGTATGAGCGTTATTTTTTATGGGTGTGTGAGTCTGGACGGCTATTTGGCTGATAAAAATCATGGACTGGGATGGCTGCATGCCTCCGGTTCTCCGGAAGAAACAGAGTATGACGCATTTTACAAGACTATCGACATCGTAGTTATGGGCAGGCGAACGTTTGACGAGGTCAGCAAGCTGGGTTCTGTAGCGGATATATACCCGACGACTACGAACTATGTGTTCACCAGCCGTAATGACCTTGAAGCGGAAGGGATACAGACGTTTTCAGGAGACGTCGTGACCTTTATTCAAAAAATAGCAGCTGATAAGCGGATATGGCTTGTCGGCGGCGGCGGGTTGCTGGCACCGCTGCTGGAGGCGCAATTAGTCGACAGGATGTATATCCAAATTGCACCAGTCATTCTTGGTGATGGTATTCCTTTATTTCAGAAGCACCCATACAGCAGGCGGTTTGTCCTGTCCGACGTCAAACGCTACGGCCAGTTTGCAGAACTTGTGTATGACAGGCTGCCGGCAAACACTTGACCTTGAAAAATTGTGGCAGATTTTCTCATAAAACGGACGGTAGAAGACTTTTTTCGGGGGAAAACATGAAAACAATCATTGTGTATGAATCCACCCATCACGGTAATACTAAAAAACTGGTGGATGCGATAGCGGCTGCTCATCACGTAGCAATTATTGACGTGACAGCTGCTGCGCGTGCTGATTTGTCGCAGTATGAGACCATCGGCATCGCGTCCGGCGTTGCCTTCGGTAAATTGTATGCGGCGAGCGAGGCGTTTGTTGCAGAAGGGCTGCCAGAGGGGAAAAATGTGTTTTTTCTTTACACATGCGGCAAGGACAGCGGAAAATATGCGGACAAGGTCTCGGCACTTGCTGAACAAAAGAATTGTAGAGTGCTTGGTGTGTATGGCTGTTTAGGGTATGACACTTATGGTCCCTTTAGATTTATCGGCGGTATCGCCAAAGGACATCCGAACAGCGAAGATGTGGCGCAGGCGGTAGCCTTTGTCGGGAATATACTCAAAAATAAATGACATCACGGAGGGATAGCAATGAAAATCGAACATGTAGCAATGTATGTCAATGATTTGGAACGAGCAAGAGCCTTCTTTATGACGTATTTAGGAGCAGTCTCAAATGATGAATATCATAATAAACAGACAGGCTTCCGCTCTTATTTTCTTTCATTTGACGATGGCGCGAGGCTGGAAATCATGACACGGCCGGCGATGGAAGATGCGGAAAAAACATTGGCAAGAACAGGCCTGATTCATATCGCATTTAGTGTCGGCAGCAAGGAGAAAGTCGATGAACTGACAACCATGTTAAAGCAAGACGGATTTGAGGTCATCAGCGGTCCCCGCACGACGGGTGACGGCTACTATGAGAGCTGCGTCGTCGGCATTGAGGGCAACCAAATCGAGATTACGGTTTGACATTGACGTTGTCGAACAGCCGATGATAAAATTGAGGCAGTCATTTCAGAAAAGGATAGAAGCGGCGATGGAGAGCAAACGAATATTTCAGCTGAACGGTGCCACAGTAACAATTGAGCGTATCACTCAACATGATTTTTTTATGAATCAGGATGTGACGCTCTATTTTGTGTTGGCCGGCCATCTGGAAATTATCCAAAATGGACAAATCAGGCAGTTGAACAGCGGCGACATCTATCTTGTCAACCACAAAGAAATTATCGGGCTGGTCGGCAGCAAGGACAACACGGTGGTGAGTGTTTGTCTGCATTTCAACAGTCTGCAAAACGAAGCGGTCGCTTTTCAACTGACCCGGCCGCTTTCTTGGGCGTACCGGCAAGATGCGTACCCGCTGATTGCCCGTTGTCTGGCCAGTCTGATTATTGAGTGGCTGAAAAAAGAAACTGGATATCAGGCAATTGCCGACGGGGAGCTGTCCCGCTTGAAGGGACTCCTGCTCCGTCATATTCCAAATCAGAGTCAGGCTGCTGATGACGGTGTCCCAATTTCGTCAAAAAACAATCAGATAGTTGCTTATATCAATGACCATTTTCACGAGAAAATCAGTTTGTCCGACTTGTCCGAACGTTTTTATGTCAGCAAGTTTTACTTGGCACACTCGTTTAAACAGCAAATAGGCCTGTCGGTCGGCAGTTACTTGAAAGAAATCCGCCTGCTGCACAGTTTGGAATTGCTGGAAAAGACCGACGAAACATTGACAGATATTGCCTTAAAAAACGGTTTTGCCAGTTTACGGGCATTCAGTGATGCGTTTAAGGAAAAATATCAGGAGAGTCCCAGTGCTTACCGCAAGAGCCGCCAGCAGGACCGCATTGCAGCACGACAGACTGACACCGGCAGTGACTGGCTTTATGAACTGCTCCGTAGTTATTTGCCGGAAGAGGATCGGGACGAGTTTGACACGCGTCACACGATGGTTATCACTGAAGCTGTGGACATGCAGCACGTCACTCGGAAAACTAACCAAACGGATTACTTCCTCAAGACGCAACCTGAATATTTGCCGGTCTATTTAGAACGTGTGAACAAAGAGCTGGGTATCCGCTATGTTGCAGTACAGCCGCTGGTTAAAAAGATTAATCAAGAGAATCGGCAAACGGTTGATTTCAATCCGATCGGTAGAGAAATTGCGGCTGTTCTTGCAGCTGGTATGCTGCCTTATATTCAGATTGGTGCAATTGACTATGACGATTATTGTCAGCTGACTGATGCAGCAGCTGGAGATTTTGTGGACTTGCTCCGGCAGTTTGCCAGTTACCTGCGTCTAAACTTCGAACGCCTTGACAACTGGCGGATTGAATTCCGCTGTTTTTATGAATATACTAACGGGGCGGAGCTGTGTGTACCTGTCAGGGACAGTATTCCTGTTTTTCAGGAGACCGGACAGCTGCTCATTCATTTTCCGATGCAGCCCTTTGATGTGCAGGAGGCAAGCGACTCCGGCGTAGGGGAGGTCTACACAGTTGATGACCGGGGTATGCTGAGACAAATATCACTGGTACGTGCAATGAAAAACTTGAATGAACCAAAATACATCGAAACCATTAGCCAAAACAGAAATATCATGCATCAAGCGGAAATACTGGCACGGTTCAATGAATATGAAACTGATGACTATTTTCAGCAGTATCAAGGTTTGATTCAGGTAAACCGAATGCTGTGGCTGTTCTTAAATGAATTCGGCGGAAACAGTCGGTATAGTTTGCCGGTGTCGCTGGACGGGTCGCAATTGTTCACCTATTTTCCTGAGGCTTTGTCAGCGAAGATGGCGCTGATTGACAATCAGGGACTGATTCAGGACAGCTGGTACTGTTATCATTTTTTGGCAAAGCTCTATGACGATATTGTGTTTCGTAACGAGTTTTGCATTATCACAAAGGAAAAGGGAAATTACCGTATTTTATCTGTTTATCCAGAAGCGGAAACAGCAGCATTTTTTAGTCTAAATGACAGTCATTTACAAAACAGCCGGCAGTCGGTCACTAAACAGCGTTTGTCATTCCGCTTTGTTATGTCAGGTTTGTCCGGCGATTATCGGATTATTCAGCAAGAATTGACACCGGCACACAAAAAAGCCAAGAAGACACTGACTGATATCGACGACTGTCAAATATTGTCTTTAGACGATGTGGTCTATCTGAATACATTCAATCAGCCGGTCAGGTCAGTCAAACAAGCAAACATGCAGGAGGATTATGTGTATCAAATGAATGTTCCGCTGTTTGGTATCAATTTTACAGAGTTCATAAAATTAAATTAACAGGCTGAAAATTGCTTTTGTTTTTGATTTCTCCAAAACATAAAAGCAATTTTCAGCCTATTTTAAGCAATTTCTGCCACGCCTCTTTGAAAGCGCTGTACTAAACTGGTGACAGGATAAAAAAAGGGGGCAATATGATGAGTGATTGGTTAAAAAAACGGAAAGAACGGAAACGCAGAATCAGCGAACAAGTCAAACTAGACAAACAAAAGATGCGCGCACGCAAAGAAGAAATCAATCAACTGCCGGAAGCAGAGCGAGCCAAAGCCAAAGCGTCTGACAAAGCTGATAAAAAAGCGGCGCAAGCGGCGTTCAAAGAAGAATTAAAAGCAATGGACAAACCGGGCAGGAGCGCTGCCAAGAAAGAACGGAAAATGTACCGTAAAATCAAAAACCGTCCTGCCAGAGCAATCGGCTGGTCCGTATTTGTTTTGCTGGTGGCAGTCGTGGTTGCCAAAGTCGGACCGACTGTCAGCGACATGGCATCAACGATGTCAGGCAAAGGTATTGAGATTACACCGGGGACGAAAGAAGGTAAAGCCGCACGGGAAGCAGGTGAAAGGCTATCGGAACAAATTGCGGAAGAAGGCATTGTCCTGTTGAAAAACGAGGATCAGTCTTTACCGGTTGCCGATAAAAAGGTCAATGTGTTTGGCACATCCTCATTTAATTTCCGCTACGGCGGGGGCGGTTCGGGCGGATCAGACACTTCCCGTGCTATTTCATTGTATGACGGCTTGAAAGAGGCTGGTATTTCTTACAATCCGAAACTGTACGAATTTTATCAGGAGCAGCCGGACGTCAAAGACACAACGGGTGAAAGCGATACTGGTCTGATGGCAATTGTGAAGATGTTGGCCAGCGGCGACAAGGACAGCGATGAACCGGCTGTGGATTATTTGACTGAGGATGTACTGAAACAGGCTCAAGAGTATTCGCATCATGCGCTGTTGACAATCGCCAGTTCAGGGGTCGAAAGCAGCGATATGACCGACGAACAGCTGCAGCTGACGAAAAATAAAAAAGACTTGATAAAAAAAGTGGCTGAGAATTTTGACAATGTGACAGTCGTCATCAATGCCGGTAACACACTTGAGTTGGGGTATTTGGAAAAGTTCCCGTCAATCAAATCCATCGTCTGGGTAGGAACACCGGGACCGTACGGCACGCGTGCACTTGGTAATGTTCTGGCCGGGAATGTGAATCCGTCAGGACGTCTGGCGGATACGTATGCTTACGAAGTCAGTTCCGCACCGGCAACCGAGAACTTTGGCAGCTATGCGTATGCCAATCATGACAAGCATTTTGTCAATTATCAAGAAGGCATCTATGTCGGCTATCGTTTTTATGAAACATACTATGAAAATGACGAAGAAGGCTACCGCAAAGCCGTTCAGTTTCCTTATGGACACGGATTGAGCTACACTGATTTTGATTGGCGGATTGTTGATGAGCAGTTTGATAAAGAGCGCATCACAGTCAGTGTTGAAGTAACCAACACCGGAGAGCTTGCGGGCAAGGATGTCTTGCAGCTGTATTTTTCAGCTCCTTATTATAATGGCGGGATTGAAAAATCGGCCATCGAATTGGCTGCATACGCCAAAACGAAAGAGCTTGCGCCAAAAGAATCGCAGATTGTCGAGCTGAGTTTTGCCACGAATGAGATGGCGTCGTATGATGCGGTAAAAGAGCAGGCCTTTGTACTTGATAAAGGGACATATGGTATCAAACTGGCTAAAAACGTTCATCAGATTGTGCATACGATGACGTATGACAATCCGGAAAAACTGGTCATTAAAGAAGATGAAAAGACCGGTACTGAAATCCGCAACTTGTTTGATGCCAATGCCAATGACCAAACCTATTTATCGCGCGGAGACTGGGAAGGTACATATCCGTCAGATAAACAAGTCAATGACAAAGCCCCGCAATTTGTGCTTGATGAAGCCAATAAAGAAGTGTCAAAAACGGACTCAAACGCACCGGAACTAGGGCAGGATAACGGCATTAAACTAGCTGACTTGAAAGGACTGCCGTATGATGATCAGAAATGGGAGGCGTTTCTTTCGCAGTTCACTATGGAAGAGCTGATGAGCCTTTACACAGAAGGTGCTTACAAAACCAATGCAATCGAGCGGCTTGGTGTGCCGGCGACAGTACTGCTTGACGGACCGGCAGGCATCAATTTCTTCTTTAAACCAGTTGAAGCGGCCGCCTATCCGACAGAAGTGGTGATTGCTTCAACGTGGAATGATGATATCGCTTATGAATGGGGCGCCGCTGTCGGTAAAGAAGCGCGTGCGTTAGGGGTTCACGGTTGGTATGCACCGGCGATGAACATCCATCGCACAGCCAAAGGCGGCCGGAACTTTGAGTATTTCTCCGAAGACCCGCTCCTTTCCGGAAAGATGGCAGCTGCCGTCACGCGCGGCTCACAAGATCAAGGTGTCATTGTCTTCATGAAACACTTTGCCATGAATGATCAGGAAACAAATGCCCGCTCCGGGTTGTATGTGTGGGCGAATGAGCAGTCGATGCGGGAACTTCATTTGAAGCCGTTTGAAATCACGGTAAAAGAAGGCGGTACATATGGCGCAATGTCTAGTTTCAGTTACTTGAACGGCCAGTGGGCGGGTGCCAATCCGACATTATTGAATGACTTGCTGCGTGAGGAATGGGGCTTTGAAGGAATGGTGTCAAGTGATGCTGTATTCGGCTTTATGCACGCGGATGATGCGGTTGTTTCCGGGAATGACTTGATGCTGGACATCATGTCGAAGTCCGCCAACCGCAAACGGCTGGAAAAAGCCTACAAGGCTGACCCGGAAAGTATCGGAAACGGCTTGAAAACCAGCGCTCACAACACGCTTTATGCCCTGTTGCAAACGTATCTTTTCGAAGATTAAAATAGTTGAATAGGTGCCGCGGGAGAGAGTTATATCTTTTGGCGCCTATTCATTTGACGAGGATGAACTGAATGAGTGACAAAGAATTAATTAGCCGCATGACATTGGCAGAAAAAGCCTCGCTGATGTCAGGGGAAAACTTTTGGAATACAAAAGCCATCGACCGTCTGGGTATCCCGTCAATCATGTTGACTGACGGGCCCCACGGTCTGCGCAAGCAAGGAGGGAAGGCGGACCACTTAGGACTTAACAAAAGCCTTCCGGCCACATGTTTTCCAACTGCTGCTACACTTGCAAACAGTTGGGACAAACAACTGATGCACGAAATGGGCGTCAGTTTGGCTAAAGAGTGTGTCAAAGAAGAGGTCAGTGTGATTTTGGGACCGGGTCTGAACATCAAGCGGAATCCGCTGTGCGGTCGAAATTTTGAGTATTTTTCCGAAGATCCGTATTTGACCGGCGAACTGGCTGCTGCTATGGTCGCAGGTATTCAGGAACAAGGTGTATCAGCTTGTCCGAAGCATTTCGCAGTCAATAGTCAAGAACACATGAGGATGACCATCAATGAAATCGTAGACGAGCGGTCATTACGGGAAATTTATTTGGAAGGGTTCCGCAAAGTGGTGGAACAGGCGCAGCCGTGGACGATTATGTCGTCCTACAATCAAGTCAACGGGATTTTTGCCAACGAAAATCAACATTTGATGAATGATATTTTATACGGCGACTGGGGATATGAAGGTGTGATGGTTACTGACTGGGGCGGCAACAACGACCGCGTGTCCGGCCTTAAGGCACATAACCAGCTTGAGATGCCGTCTACCAATGGAATTACCGATCAAGAAATAATTGCAGCAGTTGAAGCCGGGACACTTGATGAAAGTATTTTAGATGATGCTGTTATGCATCTGTTGCGGCTGATTGACAAAACGCATCGGGCGTCTGGGGAAAAGTGTGATGTTGATATGGCTGTTCAGCATGAGAAGGCTGTGTCATTTGCCAAGCGCTCACTCGTTCTTCTCAAAAATGACCATCAGCAGTTGCCGTTAACAGAACAACAGTCAATCGGAATCATTGGTGATTTTGCAGAAAAGCCGCGTTATCAAGGAGCAGGCAGTTCACTGATTAATCCGACGAAAGTCCCTGCACCGCTGGATGTGTTGCGGGACTCTGACTTACAGGTTGCCGGTTTTGCTTCCGGCTTTAAACGCATGGGCGGGAAAAGCGGGAGGCTGTTGAACCAAGCTGTTGAACTGGCTAAAACAGTTGACACGGTTTTGCTTTTTGTCGGCTTAGATGAAAGCAGCGAAGCAGAGGGCGTGGACCGCAAACATCTGAGGCTTCCTGACAACCAGCTTCAGCTGATTGATGCGGTGTCAGCGGTCAATGACAATATCGTGTTGCTTATTGCCGGCGGCGGTGTGATAGAAATGCCGTTCGAACCGAAAGTATCTGCCATTCTTCATACGTATCTTCCTGGTCAGGGGGGAGCAGAGGCACTTGCCGAGATACTTACAGGTAAAGCTAACCCCAGCGGGAAAACCAGCGAGACTTTTCCCCTGCGTTACGAAGACACCCCGTCAGCTCCTTACTATCCGGGCAAGGAAGCGACAGCCGAACATCGTGAAGGTCTGTTTGTCGGGTATCGCTACTTTGATACGACGGATACGCCTGTCTTGTATCCTTTCGGGTATGGTCTGTCATACACGACATTCAGCTACAGCGAGTTGAAAAGAGACGGGTTGAATGTTTCTTTTAATGTGACGAATACAGGTACGGTTGCCGGGGAAGAAATTGCCCAGCTGTATCTTGCTAAAAAAGATAGCCAGATTTTTCGCGCTAAACGCGAATTAAAAGGGTTCGAAAAAATTTATCTGGCTCCGGGCGAAACGAAAACAGTCCGCATTGATTTATGCCGTCATGACTTTGAGTATTACAGCATCAAGACGAATAGCTGGCAAATTGAATCGGGCGAGTATGACGTTCAAATAGGGTCGTCGATTGCAGATATCCACCTGCAAACTCAGATTGTGATGACAGGGGTCGGCGACGTTTCCGAGTATGGCAGTACCCGTTTTCCGTTATACATTAAAGGGGCCGCCCAAAAAATTTCCGACAGAGAATTTGCAGAATTATTAGGTTATACACCGCCAGCAGCTTTGTGGGACCCGCAAAAACCTTTGGGGATGAACGATACGATTGCCCAAGCACGATACAAGCATTGGCTAGGCAAAGCAACTTACGGATTAGTCGCATTTATCCGGGACATGTTTATGCTTTTTCAAAATCCTATTTGGTCAAACAACATGTATTTTGTCATCAACATGCCGTTTAGGCAGATGGAGCGCTTTACGGGAGGAAAAATCAGTCAAAAAATGGTCGAGCGCTACTTGCGCATATTAAATAAATAACCTATTGTGAGCAATCACCGGATTTTTTAAAGAGCTGAGTCGCTAAGGGCATTTTCCCCTTAACCACTCAGCTCTTTTTATTCTCCGTCAGCTCAGCACAAGGCTGAGACAAACCATGAGACAAACAACTAAATTGAGATGTTTTTCTTCAACGACTGTTATTTTGTATGTGTGTTTGGATTTGGTAATGTCGGCAATAGGCAGCTCGCCTTTCAATAATTTAAATGTATCGCTTAGCCAGCCTTCGATTGCGACAGCTTCACCTGTCATGGAAAAAACACTCTTGAGCTCGCTCATTTCTTTTTGCACCCATACGTCCTGATAGCCTTCAACGTGAACCAAAAATTTCGGCAAATGGTACAACCCAAAGTGATTTCTGATTTTTTTAATGGTTCCGATGCGGCGGTGGCTGGTGTCGTAAATCGACCATTGCTGGCGCGTTGGCAGTGCTTTGTCGTTCGTGACAGTAAAACATGTATCCCCGGTTTGATTAAACAGACGCACACCTGACGTGTGACAGTCCAATATCAGTTCCTTCATAAAACCATCCTCCCATTTTTTAGAACAACTATCATTGATTATTATACGCGAAAAATGAAAAAATCAACGAGGGCTGCCAGCGACTTTTCCGACATGTTATCCGAAGTCAGCTTATGACTAAAGTCATTTACAGCATTGTCAGACTATTTTTCGTAAACAGACCATTTTATAAAAAATGTCGTCCTGTCGTTTACTTTTTCCATCCTTATTTTTTATGTGTTTTATTTTTATTTTAAAATCAGTTAAAAAATAAAATTACTTTATAACACTAGTGTTGCATGAAACATCTCATGTTTCACACTATTTTTAAATAAAGCTTTCATTATGCAAAAAAGCCCTTTATACTAATCTGGAATAATTTATCCAAGACCAATAAAAGGACTATCGCGAAGACGAATAGCCTTATCGCCTATACTTGTGACACAAAACAGAAAAAACCTGAGCTGTGACTAAAAGTTGTCACAGCTCAGGTTTTTTAAGCTAAATATCGCTGTCTCAGTGCTGTAAAGGTGTTGTTTTCTATTCCGCAATCTGCCAAATAGGTTTCTGCATTTTTATAATGACGTGTCAGGTGGTTCAGCATGTGTGCCATGTACTCGCCTTTGGAATACATTAAATGCCGGTAAGGGCTGCTGTCCATCAACCGGCTATTTTGTTTTAAAAAAGCATAGGTAATTTCATAGTTGGCAATGATTCCGCCTTGGTCCACATGCAACAAGCTTAGGAGGAGTGCCGCAATCACGCCGGTTCGGTCTTTGCCGGCAGAGCAGTGAAAAAGGACTGCCTGCTCCTCGGCGGAGGCAATGACCTCAAAAATCTGTTTAATGGCAGGTTTACTTGTTTCCAGCAGCTGGACATAAAAGTCGCCAAGGGATAAATCGCTGACCAGTTCCTGCGTGATATCAGCGATTGGCAAGTCGGTGACCAGCGGCAGGTGATGCACAGCTATCCCGGTTTGACCGTTCAGCTGGTAGCCTGTTTTTGCCAGTTCCTCATCCGAGCGCAAATCAATTACGGTTTGGATGCCGAGTTGCTGAAAGCGGGCAATGTCGTTGCGCGATAAAAAAGAGATGTCGTCGCTGCGGTAAATTTTTTGCCATTGGACGACTTTACCGTCAGACGTTGGCAAGCCGCCCAAATCTCTTGTATTGAACGTTGTTTCTAAAGGTAAACGAATGTAAGGGGTCATGGAATCACCTTTCTATAAAGATAGTTTCTTTTTGAATTGATTGACCAGCAGTTCAAAGGTCACCATTGTTGTAAAGATAGTTAAAATAATGATGGAAATCCGGCCGTAATTATAACTGCCGATGGCCTTTGTCAGTAAAGTACCGATACCGCCAGCGCCGACCATACCCAATGAAATGGATTCTGCCACATTGCTTTCCAGACGGATAGCAATCCATGTCAGAAACAGGCTGGAAACATAAGGCAGTACGCCTTCAAAGATCAGCTGGAACCAGTTGCTGCCCACAGCCTGCATCGTTTCGAGTATTGCCGGCGAGACGTCTTCAATACTACTGATAAATGATTTTGTCAAATAGCCGACAGTCGGAAAAATCAGTCCGATGACACCGGCAATCGGCCCGAAACCAAGACTTGCCACGATCATCAAAATCCAGACCAACGAAGGGATTGCCCGGAGGATCGAGACGAATACTTTGATGACGATTGAGACAAGAGGCACGGGGGCAATGTTGGCAGCTCCCAGACAAGCTAAAACGAAAGAGACTGCCGTCCCAAAGGCAAGCGAGGCCAGCGCGATGCTGATTGACAGAAAAAGTTCTGTTGCGATTTCGCCAAAATCCGTCATGTCGAGGGTCAAAAAATGGCGGCCGATGTCGGAAATCGTGTGCAAGCGTGCGAAAAAGGTCAAAAAATCAAGCTCAAGCTGTGCGGCGCTGAAGCTGAACACTCCTGCAATTAACAAGACCGCACTTATTATGGTGATTTTTTCAGCACGAGGAGTTAAAGGAATTGTCTGTTTCATAAGCTGCTCCTAAAGAATAATTTTTCTGACTTTATTGACACATAATTCTGTCAGTAAAACCAAGATGACGAGTGTGATAATCAGTGACATGGCTTCACGGTATTTAAACAGCCGGATATTCGTCTGAATGAGAATCCCGACACCGCCGGCACCGACCATCCCGAGAATGGCAGAGGCACGGATATTGATTTCAAACGAAAACAATGTCCAGTTAATCCAGGCCGGGAAGAATTCAGGAATCAGACCGTGCACGATGAGCTGTGTTCTGGACGCACCGACTGCCCGCAACGCCTCCAGTTTGGAACCGGCGATAGCGTTCATTTCTTCGGCATACGAGCGGGTCAAAAAACCGAAAGTCGCTAAAATCAGTGCCAGAATCCCCACGAGACTGCCAATCCCGAAAATATAAACGAGCAGGGATGCCCAAACAAGTACCGGAATATTTCGAATCAGCGAGACAATCAGCCGGACCGCTAATCTGACAGGCATAACCGGGTTGATGGCTTCAGCCATCAACAAGCCGAAGATGACTGAAATGACTGCCGATAGACAAGTCGCCACTACGGCAAAAAACAGTGTTTCGAGTATCAGCGGGACATAGCTGGCAAACTGGCGGAAATTCGGCGGAAAAAAATTCTCCTTGAAGAACGCAATAATTTCCGGAAATGCCGCCGCAATATCCAACGGATTGATTTGCAGAAAGAAATAGGCGAAGACGACCAGAGCGGTCAAAAAGGTCAGCGTCATCCGCCGCTTGATTTGGGATATATTTGTCAATGGGATCTCAGGAGTCTGATTCTTACCCATAAATCGCTTCGCCTCCATGTACGAGGGGCCAATCTTTATTGTCTGCCTGCGTCGCAGCCGGCTGATTGTAGATGTGCTGGATGGCTTCTTCTGTCAAAGCTTCCGGCCTACCGTCAAACACGATTTCCCCGGCCCGGATGCCAATGATGCGGGTGGCATAACGCTTGGCAATTTCCACCTGATGCAGATTGACGATACAAGTTAGCTGCTGTTCTTCAGTTACTTTTTTTAAATAGGACATCACCGTCTCCGATGATTTCGGGTCAAGCGATGCAATCGGCTCGTCCGCCAGTATCAGCTGCGGTTCCTGCATCAGCGCCCGGCAGATGCCGACCCGCTGCATCTGCCCGCCGGACAATTCTTTCGTCTTCTTGTAAAGGTGTTCTTCAAGGCCGACTGTTTTCAGCAACGCCACGGCTTTTTCACGTTCCTCCTGGGAATAAAGTCCGAACGTGCTAGTCAGGGCAGAAACTTTTCCCAGCCGGCCGTGCAGGACATTTTTTAACACGTTGGTGCGGGAAATCAAGTTATAGTGTTGGAAAATCATGCCAATGCGTGATCTCAGTTTCCGCAAAGCCGCCCCGGTCACCGCCGTCACATCTTCATTGTTGAAATAGATATTGCCGCCGGTCGGTTTTACCAGCTGGTTGATGGAACGGATCAATGTCGATTTGCCGGCCCCTGACGGACCGATAATGACCAGAAATTCCCCTTTGGCGACTTGAAAAGTGATGTTTTTGAGTGCGTACTGCTTGTCTGTGTATTTCTTTTCGAGCTGTTTGATGTCAAGTAAAATGGTCACGCTAGTTGTCCCCCTTTATCCCGAGTGTGTTCATCATGTCTTCTGCCACCCGATAGTCTTCCTCATGAGCCTCGACAAATTTTACTGTAGGATCTTTGTAAAAAGTTTCAAAATAGTCGGTGTTGTCATAAGTCACGTAAAAGTCCTTGATTTTTTTCTTGATGTCTTCAGGCAAATCTTTGCGCATGACGTAGACTGGATTTGGAATCACATCCGTCTTGCCGATAACTTTCAGTTCATCTTTATCAACTAGACCAGCGGCATCCATCTGATCCAGCACTTGGCCGGCCACGGCAGCAGCTTCATAGTCGCCTTTAGCCACACCCATCACGCTGGCGTCATGCTTGCCTGAATAAGCTACCGTCTTGAAGAAATAACCGGGTTCTTCCAGTTGATCGGCTGACAGTTTCAATTCCTTGACCAGCGTATATTTTGGAAACATATAGCCGGAGGATGAAGCCGGGTCGACAAAAGCGAAATTTGTTCCCTTTAAATCTTCAATATTGTTAAGTTTATCGTTATCTTTTTGTGTAATGAAGAGTGTGCGGTATTCGCTGGCTCCCATGGATGTCGTGGTAACGACCGGTTCGATGGCGGTTTTTTGTTTAGCCTGAAAATAACTCATCGGCGAAACGAGCAGCACGTCCAGCTGTTTATTTTTCATCGCTTCGATTCCGACGGCATAATCTGCGCCTTCCATCTGTTCGACAGTTACGCCCAAAGCTTTGCTCATGTCTTCTTGAAATTGTTTGTTTTTTCCGCCCGCTTCCGGATTGTTTTCATCCGGCATGGTGACAATCGTCAATTTCTCCAGCTGGTTATTTTCATCTGCTTCGCCTTTATTGGTTTGACAACCAGTCAGAACAAGAACACTTGTTAATAGTAAAAATGTTGTGTTAAAAATCTTTTTCATAAATGAAACTCCTTTACAATTTTCTAAAATCAGTATAGCCTCTGATTGTAAAATGGATGCGTGAAAGCATGTAAATTTTCTGTAAATCCGGCAGGTGATATTGGTTAAAATCATGTGAAGACATACTTAAATTGTTTTGTGTTATAATATTGAAGTGATTTTAAAGAATGGAGATAATCAATGGAAGGTATTTTACCATTATGGAAACCTCGCGGCATGACAAGTCATGACTGTGTATTCAAATTGCGAAAAATTTTACAGATGAAAAAAATCGGTCACAGCGGCACGTTGGACCCCGATGTTGATGGTGTGCTGCCGATTTGTGTCGGGCAGGCCACCAAAGTCGTTGAATATTTGCAGGACGGCCGTAAAATCTATCATGGTGAAGTGACACTGGGGCTTTCGACCACGACTGAAGACAGCAGCGGCGACGTTGTTGAACGCAAGCGAGTGACTGAACCGCCGACCGCACAAATGGTTGATGACGTGATGGTCTCATTTGAAGGGGAAATCACGCAAATCCCCCCGATGTATTCCGCTGTCAAAGTTGGCGGCAAGCGTTTGTATCAATACGCACGGCAAGGCATCACGGTTGAACGTCCTAAGCGGCAGGCAATAATCTATTCGTTTCAGCGTACGGGCGAGCCGGTATATAATGAAGAAGAGGGGACGTTCAGCTGGGCATTTACTGTCGAATGCGGAAAAGGGACGTATGTCCGGACGCTGGCGGTCGATACAGGCGCCAAGCTGGGGTACCCGGCGCACATGTCCGATTTGACACGCGTTGCCAGCGGCGGATTTTCAAAGGAAGAGACGCTGTCGCTGGAAGAAGTTGAAGTCCTGATGGCTGAAAATAAGCTGTCTGATAAACTTTTACCGATTGAACGAGTGTTTGAAGCGTTTGCCCGCGTTGAGCTGACAGACGAACAGTTTGCCCGCGTCAAAAACGGCGCAGTACTGCCGGAAGGATTCTTTGCTATTGACACATTAACAGAACCTTACGCACTGTATTACCAACGTCGGATTATCGCGCTGTATCATGCCCATCCGACTAAAAAAGGTTTTTTGAAGCCTTTAAAAATGTTACGAAATGTTTGAAGGAGAGTTGGCAAAATGAATGTGATTTCTATTCATCACCCCTACGAGGCGGCAGACATTCCGACAGATGATGTCGTCCTTGTCTTGGGTTTTTTTGACGGTGTTCACAGGGGACATCAGGAAGTGATTGCGGCCGGCAAACAAGCCGCAGCACAAAAAGGATTGAAGCTGGCGGTCATGACGTTTAATCATCACCCGTCCATCGTTTTCCAGAAAGTGGACCCGGACGCGATGAAGTATTTGTCCAATGTTGACCGGAAAATCGCAATCATGGAATCGCTTGGTGTTGACTACCTTTATGTGATTGAATTCACCTCCGCATTTGCCGGCTTATCGCCGCAAAGATTTGTCGATGAGTATATGGTCGGACTGCATGCCAAGGTGGTTGTCGCCGGTTTTGACTACACATACGGGCCGGCTGCTATCGCTGATATGCTGCATCTGCCGGCATATGCACGCGGCCGTTTTGAGATCATTGAAGTGGCAAAGCAAAATGACCTCGGCAAAAAAATCAGTTCAACGAATATCCGGCACATGATGAGCGAGGGCGACATGGAAAACGCCAATCACTTTTTAGGTTATGTGTACGAAACTTCAGGCACAGTTGTTCACGGTGATGCACGTGGGCGCACGCTTGGTTTCCCGACGGCCAATATTGCCAGCGAAGCCAACGTACTGCTGCCGAAAAAGGGTGTTTATGTCGTGGAAATCAACATCGCCGACCGCTGGTACCACGGAATGGCGCAAATAGGGTATAACATCACTTTTGGCGCTAATCGACGGGAAACAGTGGAAGTGTATATACTTGATTTCTCAGAAGATATTTACGGCGAATTTGTCACAATCCGCTGGCATCATTTCTTGAGGCCCGAGGTGAAATTTGACGGCGCGGCTGGTCTGATTGAACAGCTTCAGCTTGATGAGCAGCATACCCGTGACTATTTTTCAAAAAATAATTAACAGACAGGCCACCTCTTGGAAGGTGCAAATGAAATAGAAACTGTTGCATCGAAAACAGCTTCTATTTTTTTGCGGGACACGTGAAGCGGAAAAACTGCAGATGCCGCCTTGCCTGATGTATGCCCGTATCATTTTGTCAGACATGATGCTGTCGTGTTTGCCGGATTAATGGTATAGTTTTGATGAGATTCAGCACTTCGGAAGGACATGGAAAATGGAAAAAACAACTCAATCGGTCAATACCAGTGTGTCAGCTTACATTCACATTCCGTTTTGCGAGCACATCTGTTATTACTGTGATTTTAATAAAGTATTTATCGAAGGACAGCCGGTGGATGAGTATATCGACATGCTGATCCGTGAGATGCAGTTGACCAGACAACTGTATCCGGCAGACAAGATGGAAACGATTTACATCGGCGGCGGGACACCGACTGCTCTATCTGCTGAACAGCTGGACAAACTGCTGCTTGGTGTGCGGAGGGAACTGCCCTTTGATGACCGCAACGAATTCACCGTTGAAGCCAATCCGGGAGATTTAACGCTGGAAAAACTCCGCGTGCTGCAACACTACGGGGTCAACCGTCTCTCCATGGGCGTGCAGTCTTTTGATGACCGGGTGCTGAAAAAAATCGGGCGGCGGCATTCGTCGCAAGATGTTTTCGACACGATGAAAGTGATTGAGTCCTCCGGTCTGACCAATGTCAGTATCGATTTGATTTACGCACTTCCCAACCAATCGCTGGCAAGCTTCGAGGACACGCTGACGAAAGCTCTGGCGTTGGACTTGCCGCATTACTCATTGTACTCGCTGATATTGGAAAACAAAACCATGTTTTACAATTGGATGCGGCAGGGACGGCTCCGTCTGCCGGGGGAAGACACAGAAAGCGATATGTTCGACATGGCTATCGACCGCATGGTGCAAGCCGGCAAACATCACTACGAAATCAGCAATTTTGCAGATGCAGGTAAAGAAAGCCGTCATAATTTAGTTTACTGGGACAACGAACATTATTACGGACTGGGGGCAGGCGCGAGCGGCTATCTCGGGCAGAAGCGCTACAAAAACCACGGGCCGATTCAGCACTATCTGGAGCCGCTTAGACACCACTGTTTGCCGGTCGTTAGCGAAGAGAGTTTGTCGCTAACAAATCAAATGGAAGAAGAGATGTTTTTAGGCTTGCGGAAAGCTGCCGGCGTATCCTCACTGCGTTTTCAGCAGAAATTCGGCAGAGCATTGACAGAGGTTTACGGCGATGTCCTGAACGACCTGATGGCGCGGCAGCTTTTGGCGGAAAAAGACGGCGCTTATTTTCTGACCAAGCAGGGACTGCACCTCGGCAATGATGTCTTTGAACAATTTTTAATCGAGCAGACTGATTGATATAATCAGTCTGTTTTTTGTTTTAGCACTCTATCCGATAGAGTGCTAAAAATAGGAATGTTTTGGTTGACATTTTTTTATTATATTGCTATATTATTAGTTGTACTTAGCACTTAGTTTTAACGAGTGCTAAAGAAGAAAAAAGGTGATGTTTAAATGTTAAGCGAACGACAGTTGAATATTTTACATCTCCTCATCAACATCTACACGGATACTGATTATCCTGTCGGCTCTAAGACTTTGATGAATGCAGGTATCAAGGCGAGTTCGGCAACGATTCGTAATGATCTGGCCAAGCTGGAGGATGAGGGCTATATTAAGAAGACCCATTCTTCATCAGGGCGGATCCCGTCTATCAAAGGCTACCGCTATTATGTGGATCATCTGATGACGCCGGTTCGCGTGTCGCCGTCAGAGCAGCATTTGATTCGGGAATCTCTCGGGAAGAATGTCAATGCCATCAGTGACATCGTGGAACAGTCGGCAAAAATTTTGTCGGACTTGACCAGCTACACAGCTTTTTCTTTAGGACCTGAGATGAAGGAACGCAAGCTGACCGGCTTTCGTATTATCCCGTTGAATGCCAATCAGCTGATTGCGGTCATTGTAACTGACCGGGGCAATGTGGAAAGCCAAGTATTCACCATTCCAGAATCGATTTCCAGTTCCGACATCGAAAAGATCACGGCCATCATCAATGATAAATTGATTGGCGAACATTTGCTGACTGTGTATCACAAGCTGAGGACAGAGATTCCGATTATACTGCAGCGTTATTTCAATAATTCTGCCAATGTCATGGTGCTGTTTGAAAACGTGTTTGAGTCTGTGTTTGAAGAACAGCTCTTTATCAGCGGAAAAATGAACTTGCTGGATTTTGACATTTTATCAGATGTTTCTCAGTTTAAGTCAATCTACTCCTTCATCAGTGATCGGGAGGAACTAACAGAGCTTTTAATTCCAAAAAATGAAGGAATTGAAATAAAAATAGGTAAAGAACTACAAAATAAGCTGTTGGAGAATATGAGTTTGATTACGGCCTCCTACGAGGTAACCAATCACGGCCGCGGGGTCATTGCACTGCTCGGTCCGACAAACATGTCATATTCCCGCCTGATGGGAGTAGTGGATGCGTTCCGCACTGAATTGACCCATCAGCTGTTGGCTTATTATCATATTTTGGATTCTCCGGTAAACGAATCCTAGTGAAAGGAAGGTCAGGACTTGGAAGAAGAAAAGAAACAGGCGGAAGAGCTGGTCGAAGTCGACAAACAGACTGAGGAAGCAGCAGACACAGAAAAAACGGCTGCGGAAGACGTTGCTGATGTCGAATCACTGCAAGCGAAGCTGGATGAAATGGAAGACCAGTATCTTAGAGCGCAGGCGGAAATTGTCAATATGCGCAACCGCAACCGCAAAGAGCGTGAGGAACTGGCAAAATATCGTGCACAAGATTTAGCCAAAGATTTATTGTCAGCTCTTGACAACCTGGACAGAGCGTTGGAAATTGACGTGTCAGATGAACAAGGAAAAAGCCTGAAAAAAGGCATTGAAATGGTGCGCGAAAGCATGATTCACGCATTGAAACAGTCGGGTGTGGAGGAAATTCCATCCATGGGTGAAACATTTGACCCGAATCTGCATCAGGCTGTGCAGACGGTACCAGTCGAAGGCGATCAAAAGCCGGAAGAAGTCGTACAAGTTCTGCAAAAGGGATATATCCTGCATGATCGGATTTTACGGCCGGCAATGGTCGTTGTATCTCAGTAATTTGAAATTCAAGTAAAAAGAGGAGAGTACATCATGAGCAAAATTATCGGTATTGACTTAGGAACAACAAATTCTGCCGTATCTGTATTGGAAGGCGGCGAAGCAAAAATAATCACGAATCCGGAAGGCAACCGGACAACACCTTCCGTTGTTTCCTTTAAAAATGGCGAAATCCAAGTTGGAGAAGTGGCTAAGCGTCAAGCAGTCACTAACCCTAACACTGTTTCATCCATCAAACGTTACATGGGTGAAGCCGGCTATAAAGTAGAAATGGAAGGGAAAACTTATACACCGCAAGAAATTTCAGCGATGATTTTGCAATATCTGAAAGGTTTTGCAGAAGACTATCTGGGCGATAAAGTTGAAAAAGCAGTCATCACTGTACCAGCTTACTTTAACGATGCACAGCGTCAAGCAACCAAAGATGCCGGTAAGATTGCTGGCTTGGAAGTTGAACGTATCGTCAACGAGCCGACAGCAGCAGCTTTGGCTTACGGGCTGGACAAAACAGACAAAGATGAAAAAGTTTTAGTCTTTGACTTGGGCGGCGGCACTTTCGACGTTTCTATCCTTGAATTAGGAGACGGCGTCTTCGATGTCTTGTCAACTGCCGGCGACAACCATTTGGGCGGGGATGATTTTGACAACAAAATTATCGACTACCTGGTTGCAGAATTCAAGAAAGACAACGGCATAGACTTATCAAAAGATAAAATGGCTGTTCAGCGCTTGAAAGATGCAGCTGAAAAAGCGAAAAAAGATTTATCAGGCGTGACAAGCACTCAAATCAGCTTGCCGTTTATCACTGCCGGCGATGCAGGTCCGCTTCACTTGGAGTTGACGCTGACACGTGCCAAATTTGATGAATTGACAAGCGATCTTGTGGAAAGAACAAAAGTACCGGTCAGACAAGCCATTAAAGATGCAGGCATTGCCCAATCTGAGATTGATGAAGTGATTTTAGTCGGCGGTTCAACACGTATTCCGGCTGTTGTGGATGCAGTGCGCAAAGAAACCGGCAAAGAACCAAATAAATCAGTCAACCCTGATGAAGTAGTTGCAATGGGTGCGGCTATCCAAGGCGGCGTCATCACTGGTGATGTCAAAGATGTAGTTTTGCTTGACGTTACGCCGCTGTCGCTTGGTATCGAAACAATGGGCGGTGTGTTTACGAAATTGATTGACCGTAACACAACTATCCCGACCAGCAAGTCACAAGTCTTCTCTACAGCAGCTGACAATCAGCCGGCCGTAGATATTCACGTACTGCAAGGTGAACGACCAATGGCAGCAGATAATAAAACATTGGGACGTTTCCAATTGACGGACATTCCGCCGGCACCACGCGGCATTCCGCAAATCGAAGTTACGTTTGATATCGACAAAAACGGTATTGTGAACGTTAGTGCGAAAGATTTAGGTACGCAAAAAGAGCAGACCATCACCATCAAATCTTCTTCCGGTTTAACCGACGAAGAAATCGACCGCATGGTGAAAGATGCAGAAGCTAATGCTGAAGCCGATAAAGCGCGTAAGGAAGAAGTGGACCTGCGCAACGATGTGGACGCCTTGCTGTTCTCTGTTGATAAAACATTGAAAGAGCTGGAAGGCAAAGTCAGCGAAGACGAAGTCAAGAAGGCTGAAACTGCCCGTGACGAACTGAAAGCGGCACTGGAAGCCAACAATATCGAAGAGATGAAGACAAAACGCGACGCGCTGAATGAAATCGTACAGAACTTGACAGTGAAGCTGTATGAACAGGCAGCGGCACAGCAACAAGCGCAAGACAATCCTGATGCGGCTCAAGGCAGTGCCGATGATGTGGTTGATGCCGATTTTGAAGAAGTCGACGACGACCAGAAATAACAATGATTTTTACTGGAAAAGCCAAAGCGTTGCGCTTTTGGCTTTTTCACTTGAGTCCGAAAATCATCATGTTTATGAAGAATAGTGTTTTGAAATCCTCTAAAATATGTTATGATTTATAAGGCTTAGTTTAGCGAGATTAGAAAAGATGGAGGAAAATAAATGGCGAAACGTGATTATTATGAAATCCTCGGACTGTCAAAAAGCGCCACCGATGATGAAATAAAGAAAGCCTATCGCAAGCTGTCAAAAAAATACCATCCAGATATAAATAAAGAACCAGACGCTGATGAGAAGTTTAAAGAAGTCTCCGAAGCATATGAAGTGTTGAGTGATCCGCAGAAACGTGCGGCTTATGACCAATACGGACATGCCGGGACAGACCCGAACTTTGGCGGTGCTGGTGGCTTCGGCGGTTTTGACGGCTTCAGCGGCGGCGGTTTTGGCGGCTTTGAGGATATCTTTGAATCGTTCTTCGGCGGCGGGGGAGCCGGTCGCGGCGCCAGCAGAAATGCGCCAAGACAAGGAGCAGATTTGCAGTATTCACTGAATCTGACCTTTGAAGAGGCGGTTTTTGGACTTGAAAAAACAATTCGTTATAATCGTGAAGATGAATGTTCTACCTGCCACGGCTCCGGAGCCAAACCCGGAACAGAGCCGGAGACATGCGGCAAGTGTCATGGTTCGGGAACGATTAACGTTGAAAGGCAAACGCCTCTCGGCCGGATGATGAGTCGGCAGACGTGTGATGTTTGTCAAGGAACCGGGAAAATCATCAAAGAGAAGTGCGACACATGTCACGGCAGAGGCCGGATGACGAAGTCCCACTCACTCAAGGTGAATGTGCCGGCAGGTGTTGAAGACGGCCAGCAGATGCGTCTGGCAGGTCAGGGAGAGGCAGGTTACAATGGCGGACCGTTCGGCGACTTGTATGTCGTCTTTGTGGTCGAGCCGAGTCCGATTTTTGACCGCGACGGCTCGGAGATTTATTATGAACAGACGATATCCTTCGTGCAGGCGGCACTTGGTGATGAAGTGGAAGTACCGACTGTTCACGGACGTGTGAAATTGAAGATTCCGGCGGGCACAGAAACGGGTACTTCTTTCAGATTACGCGGCAAAGGTGCGCCAAGGTTGCGTGGTTCAGGTAATGGCGACCAGCAAGTAACTGTTAAAATCGTCACTCCGAAAAATTTGAACGATGCACAGAAAAAAGCACTGCGTGATTTTGCGCAAGCGAGCGGCGACACGGTCATTGAACAAGAAGAAGGTTTTTTCGATAAAATGAAAGACGCCTTCAGCGGCAGCAGCAAGAAAAGAAAAAAATAATCAGATAAAAAGATAAACTTTCCGAAGTTTATCTTTTTTTGTGAACAGAAAAATTTTGTGAAAATTCTCTTGCTTTTTCATTCCAGTGTGATAAAATATAAATCTAAATAGTAATCGTTACGATTTAAAAAGGAGAGAGCCATGAAGAAATTACTGTTTTTATTTTCTATCATTTTTTTATTTATATTGACAGCTTGCGGGCAGCCGGATGATTCGGGCAGCGGCAAGACGCAGCAGAACGACTCAAAAAAAATGACGGTTGTGACCACGTTTTATCCAGTCTATGATTTCACCAAAAAAATCGCCGGTGATACGGCTGATGTTCATATGTTGATTGACGGCGGGACGGAAGTGCACACTTACGAGCCGAGTGCAAAAGATATGGCGATGATTCAAGATGCAGATGTGTTTATTTATGCGTCTTCCGAGATGGAAACGTGGGTCAAGTCCATCATTAAAAACCTTGATAACCAGAAAACGCTGGTCATCGAAGCCAGTGACGGGATTGAGTTGCTTTCTGGTGAAGAAGATGCTCATGAGCATGAAGCAGAAGAAGAAGGCGAAGGCCATTCTCATGCGTATGATCCGCATGTTTGGCTGGACCCGGTCCTTGTCAAAGAGCAAGTGGCGACAATTACAGACGGGCTGATCAAGGCAGACAGCAAAAATAAAGCAGTCTATGAGAAAAACAGGAGTGCGTTTCAACAGGAGCTGGATGAGTTGAATCAGGCGTATGAAACTGCCTTTAAAGATGCTAAAAACAGAAAATTTGTGACACAGCATACAGCATTCTCTTATTTGGCCAAGCGCTATGATTTGCAGCAAGTGGCGATTTCCGGCATTTCACCTGAGCAGGAGCCGACACCCAAGCAGCTGAATCAAATGCAGGATTTCATAAAAAAAGAAGGGGTTCATGTGATTTATACTGAAAGTTCTGCGTCATCCAAAATAGCTGAAACGATTTCAGATGCGACAGGAGCCGAACTGATGGTCCTGAATCCGCTGGAAACGTTGAGCAAAGAAGAACGGGATAAAGGGGCAGACTATCTCAGTGTGATGCGGGACAACCTTGAAGCACTCAAAGCATCGATTAACTAAATGTGACGGAATAACTGGCCGGCAGATACTTCATTTTTCCGAAGTGTATCTGCCGGCTGTTTTTTTGTTGACGTTCTGCATTAGTTTTAATTTTAAAAAAAGTAAGGTATAATAGGTAAGAATTGAAATCACGCGGCCGCTTGCGGCTGAATGAACTTGTAGGAGGTTACAATATGTCAAAACAGCAAATCGGTGTCGTTGGTATGGCAGTGATGGGAAAAAATTTAGCTTTAAATATTGAAAGTCGGGGATACAGTGTCTCGATTTTTAACCGGACTGCTTCCAAAACCGAAGATGTGGTCAAAGAACATCCTGATAAAAAATTAATTCCCACATACACTATTGAAGATTTCGTTGAGTCGCTGGAAACACCTCGGCGCATCATCATGATGGTGAAGGCGGGCGATGCGACAGACAAAACGATTCAAAGTCTGCTGCCTCATCTGGATAAAGGCGATGTGCTGATTGACGGCGGCAACACATTCTTCAAAGATACGATTCGCCGGAATGAAGAACTGGCAACATCGGGTGTCAACTTTATCGGTACAGGTGTTTCGGGCGGTGAAGAAGGCGCGCTGAAAGGGCCGTCCATCATGCCAGGCGGACAGAAAGAAGCTTATGAGCTGGTTGAACCGATTTTGAAGGAAATTGCAGCAAAAGCGGAAGACGGCGAACCATGTGTGACCTATATCGGACCAAACGGTGCGGGGCATTACGTGAAGATGGTGCATAACGGTATTGAGTATGGTGACATGCAGCTGATTGCCGAGTCGTATGATTTGCTGACCCGGGTGCTGGGCATTTCGGTGGAAGAAGCGGCTGACATCTTTGCTGAATGGAACAAAGGCGAACTTGACAGTTTCCTGATTGACATCACAGCAGATTTGCTGACACGCAAGGATGATTTGGACACAGGCAAGCCGATTGTCGATGTGATTCTGGACGCTGCCGGAAATAAAGGCACAGGAAAATGGACGAGTCAAAACGCATTGGACTTGGGCATTCCTCTGCCGCTGATTACCGAGTCGGTGTTTGCACGATTTATTTCAGCTTTGAAGGAAGAACGTGTAGCAGCCAGTCAAATCATTTCCGGACCGCCTGCGTATACATTTGACGGCGACAAGAAAGAATTTATTGAAAAAATTCGTCAAGCATTGTATTTCAGCAAAATCATGAGCTACGCCCAAGGTTTTGCACAAATGCGGGCTGCCAGTGATGAATACGGCTGGGATTTGCAATATGGCAATATTGCGAAGATTTTCCGCGCCGGCTGCATCATCCGTGCCCGTTTCTTGCAGAAAATAACAGATGCGTACGACCGGAACCCGGAAATCAAAAACTTGCTTCTGGATGATTACTTCCTAGAGATTACGCAGAAATATCAGCAATCTGTCAGAGATGTGGTTTCGCTGGCTGTTCAGGCAGGTGTGCCGACACCAACCTTCTCTTCGGCAATTGCCTACTATGATTCATACCGGACAGCTGACTTGCCGGCTAATATCATTCAGGCGCAAAGAGACTACTTCGGCGCACATACTTACTTGAGAAAAGACCGTCCAGGCGTGTTCCACTATGACTGGTACGGCCAAGAAGATTAGAAAACAAAAAAACCGCTGTTTTTCAGCGGTTTTTTTATGTTTAAATTGCTTTTTTGATGGTGCGTGTGGCGATGACATCCACACCTGTATCCAGCACATTTGAGATAATGACATCGCCGGCTTCGATTGGCGCTGTCACTTCTGTGTGATTGATAACGGTCATGATGTCGCTCATTTTTCCTTTTGGAATAGTGTCGCTGGTTTTTACAGGAAGACGGGTCAGCTCAGCGGCGTTCAATCTGACAGTCGATGTAATGGTTCTCACCGGATTTTGCAGTTCCTGCTTCCCGTAAGCTTCCCCTTTTTTACATCTGTTTCCGGTCACTTTATAGTCGTTGGCCTCGTCCACTGTCAAATGGCAGCCAATCGGACAAACAATACAAATCAATTCAGCCATTTTTAAGCCTCCCTTATGGCGATTTCAAGTTCGTTGATGTCATCGTCATTGAATAATTTTTTGCGCAGCGAGAGAGTTTCCATTTCACCCGGCGCCAGATTTTGTTTTTTGTATTTCGCGATTTCCTCACCCTTGTATCTGATGGAAAGCACACACGAATCATAGACGCGATTAACGCGGTAGAAGAGGTCGACTTTCCGTTCGACATTGTTCTTCCGTATTTTTTGCGGCAGGATATAGGAAATACCGTCTCCTTGTGTGAGCTGCAAGTAATCCTCAGCTTCTTCTTGTGCTTGATTGCTGATATATTCAGCCGCGGCTTTTCCGGCAAGCGCACTTTCTGCACTGACATAGTCTACCAGATCATGCACGTGCAGCACATTGCCGCAAGCAAAAATGCCGGGGATAGAGGTTTCCATGTTTTCATAGACAACTGCGCCGCGTGTCCGGTTGTCGATGTCAACACCGACTTTTCGCGACAACTCGTTTTCAGGAATCAGGCCGACGGAAAGCAGCAGCGTATCACATTCGATGACCTGCTCTGTGCCGGGCACCGGGCGTCTGTTTTCATCAACTTCAGCCATTGTGACTGACTCCAGCCGCTCTCTGCCTGTCACATCAATGATGGTGTGGGAGAGGTAGAGCGGAATGTCAAAGTCATGCAGGCACTGCACGATATTCCGGTTCAGCCCTCCAGAGTAGGGCATGACCTCGATACACGCGAGCACTTCGGCTCCTTCCAATGTCATCCGGCGCGCCATAATCAATCCGATATCGCCGGAACCCAAGATGACCACTTTTTTTCCAACCATATAGCCTTCAATGTTGACATAGCGCTGGGCAGCTCCGGCGGTCAGGATACCGGCAGGTCGCGAGCCGGGCATCTGGATAGCGCCCCTTGTGCGTTCACGGCACCCCATTGCCAAAATAATTGCCTTGGCCTGAAGAATCTGGTAGCCGTTTTGTTTGTTCATGATATGGACTTCTTTGTCTTCGGTGATTTCCAGAACGATGGTGTCAAGCATGACGTCAATCGTTGTATCTTTCAGCTGTTCGATAAAGCGTTCCGCATATTCAGGCCCCGTGAGTTCTTCCTTGAAATAATGGAGACCAAACCCATTGTGGATACACTGATTCAAGATACCGCCCAGTACGACATCCCGCTCAATGATTAAAATTCGTTTGCAGTTGTTTTCATAGGCGCTCAGTGCGGCAGCCAATCCCGCCGGTCCGCCGCCGACTACGATTAAATCATACATTTAATTTGCCTCCTTAGTGACACCGGTTAAAATCCGGCTGCCGAATTTATCTAAATCAACGTCGGTCGGTGAAATGCCAAGTTCATCTGCAATGATATCGACAACGCGCGGCCCGCAGAAACCGCCTTGACATCTTCCCATGCCTGCCAGTGTCCGGCGTTTGACACCGTCAACAGACACTGCCGGCAGCTCGTTTTTCAGACAGCGGCGGATATCGCCTTCTGTAATATTTTCACAGCGGCAGATGATGCGTCCGTAATCAGGGTTCTCGCTAATCAGCTGCTGTTTTTCTTCAATGGTTGCTTCATCGAAGTGGACACGTTTGCGCTCATCAACATAACTGTCTTTTTCCGTCAATTTCAATCCGTCGGCTATCATGATGTCCAGCAGATGCAAGGCGATTGCCGGTGCGGCTGTCAGTCCCGGCGATTTGATGCCAGCAACGTCATAAAAACCGTCGATGACTTGTTCGATAATAAAATCTTCCTGGTCGGTATTGGCACGGACACCCGAGAAATTCCGGATAGAGTTGCCAAGATTGATAGCCGGGACACTGAGCCGTGCGCCGGCCGCCACATCAGCCAGTCCGTCTATTGTATTTGCCAAGTCGGCTCCTGTATCCAGAAGTTCAGAATCGATATCTTCAGCGTTCGGTCCGACGATAATGTTGCCGTGAACGGTCGGGCTGACCAAGATTCCTTTGCCGACCTTTGTCGGACACTGGAAAATCACGTGGTTAACAGTGCCTGATTCTTCCAAGTCGAGCAGATAGTATTCGCCGCGGCATGGAATGGTCTTAAAGGATGGTTCGGCCACCATTTTATGAATATCTTCGGCATGTACACCGGCCGCATTGATCACCAGCCGGCTGTCGATTGTCTCGGCATTTGTATGCAAAGTGTAGTAGCCGTCTTCTGTATCAATACCTGTGACTTTTCGGTTAAACATAAAGGTGATGCCATTTTTACTGGCTGTTTCAGCTAAAGCCAAAGCATATTCCCATGGATTGACGATAGCTGCTGTCGGTGCGTAGAGTGCGCCGAAGACATCTTTGTTCAAGTTGGGTTCCATGGCGAGTATCTCTTCCGGTGCAATAAGACGCACACCTGCTACGTTGTTTTTAATTCCCCGTTCATATAGCTTATTGATTGTTCCCAAATCTTCTTCTGAAAATGCAATGACCAGCGAACCGATTTCTTTGCGCGGCACATCCAGTTTTTCACAGAGGGTTTTGGCAAGTACGGAGCCTTCCACGTTTAATTTTGCATTCAAGGAACCGGGCTTCGGGTCATATCCAGCGTGTAAAATGGCGCTGTTGGCTTTGGTTGTTCCGACACTGACATCGTTTTCAGCTTCAAGAACACAGACATCCAACTGGTACTTGCCTAATTCATAGGCAATCGCCGATCCTATAATACCGGCACCGATAATTGTCACATCATACATTCAAGTTTACCTCCCAATTAGTTAGCATCCAAAAAAAGAGTGCATAAAATCAATTCCACTGATTGGTGGAATTGAATTCTATGCACTCATCTCTCCAGCACTTTTATTAACTTGTCCTTATTATACTATTTTTCACATACATTTGCAAACGTTCTCTGATTAAAGTTTCCAAACAGAATGATTAGTGGAAGATATGGCAATCGCGCCGTTTGAAAGAGCGTTCATGACATCTTCTTTGTCGATAATCAGGCCGCTGACAATCAGCGGACGGTAGATTTTTTTGCGGACACTGTGAATTATCTTACCGCTGACATTCGGCAGGATTTCAATCAAATCGACGTGTTTAGTCGGAACTTGTGTGTGGATGTTTTCCATTGACATGGAATCCAGCAGGAAGATACGTTGGATTGTATAGAATCCAAGAGCTTTTGCCGCAGGAATATGAGAAGCCTTCGTGGTGATGATACCATCAAAAGAAGTGTTCTCCTTCAAATATTTCAGACTCATGTTTTCATCAGAGAGTCCTTTGATGAAATTAAAATGAATGAAGCCGATTTTTCCGGCCGCATTGATTTTTTTTGACATGTCATAAATGTTGAAAATGGTTGAATGAAGCACGAAGATAATCGTCACGTCTGTTGCCAGTGCTTCTTCCAAATCTGATTCGTCTTTAACGGCTGCGATAACCGGATTATCGGCTAAGGCCTGAAATAGTTTTTTTGTCTGCATAATGATACCTCATTTCAGCTAATAGGATAAATAACGTCCTCTCTTTATTATATCTGTTTGCGGGAAAATAAAACATCAAAATTCAAATTTTTCTTTACATCGGCAAATTTATGTTATATAGTTAGTTACATGAGTAACTAACCAATTGAGTTAGGAGTGTCTATGATGATGACATTTGATTTTGACGGCGCGCTTCCGATTTATATGCAAGTTGCTGTTCAGATTGAAGAAGGTATTCTTCAAGGCAGTTTTAAGGAGGGGGAACAAGTTCCCTCCACTACGGAAATTTCGAAGCGGTTCAACATCAATCCTGCAACAGTGTTAAAGGGGATGAATTTACTGGTGACTGAAGGGGTTTTAGAAAAAAGACGGGGGCTGGGGATGTTTGTAACAGCTGAAGGTCTGGATATTTTATATAAAAAACGCAAAGAGTCTTTTTTGAAGGAACAGCTGGCTCAAGTAATTGACGAAGCGAAGCGGTTAGGCATCGAGAAAGATGACTTGCTGCGCATCATCGAGGAGGGATACTAAATGGATCGTATCGAAATTCAGCAGTTGGAAAAAAGTTTTGGCAAAAAAAAGGTGCTAAGGGATGTTTCCTGCGTGATTGAAGAGGGACATATTTACGGGCTGCTGGGTCGCAATGGTGCAGGCAAAAGTACCTTGCTCAACATCATAAATAATCGGATGCGGGCGGAAGAGGGGCAGGTTTTGTACAACGGGCAGAATATCAGAGAGAATGACGGGTTACTGCAGGAGCTGTTTCTGGTGAATGATACAATCTTGTTCAAACGGGAAGAGACAGAGAAGGTTGCTTCTTATTTTAAGCACGCGGCGCTGTTTTATCCTGATTTTGACGAAAATTTGTGTCACCATTTAGTCGCAGCTTTTGACATGGACACCTCACTTAGACTGTCGAAGCTGTCGACCGGCTACCGTTCGATTTTTAATATCATTTTGGCGCTGTGTGTGCCGGCGCGATTTATTTTTCTGGATGAGCCGATTTTAGGGCTTGACGCCAACCACCGGGATTTATTTTACAAAGAGCTGGTTGATGCGTTTATGGAACGTCCCCGGACCTTTGTTTTGTCGACGCACTTGATCGAGGAGGTCGCCCGGCTGATTGACTCCGTTCTAATTTTGGATAAGGGGATGATTCAGGTTGCGGACACAGTCGAGGCGGTGACTGAAAAAGCCTGGTCACTGACAGGTGCCAGTCAGGATGTTGATGCTTATGCAGGACAACTGAATGTGATTGGCGTAGAATACTTGGGCAATCAAACGACCTTATACGTGTATGATGATGTCAGCAGGCTGCCTGATACGATTCAGAAGCAGAAGCTTGAGTTACAAAAGCTCTTTATTATGATGACCAATCGATTGGAGGAGAAATAAGATGCGGGTCAAACAAGTTTTTTGGTTTAATATGAATAACGTCAAATGGGTTTTACTAATGGTGATTCCCTTCTTTTTAACCTTCGATATACTGTTCAAAATGTTAGTTCAGTGGATGATGGGCGAACCGGTCGCTGCTGTTTTTCAAACGACGTACACCTACAGTCAATCATTTGCAGGTTCGTTAAAAGGCGGTCTGTTAGGGGTATCATTTTTCTTGGCAAGTAAAAACTTTCTAATTGGCAATCAGTTTAATGTTTCCAGAAAATCACAATTTTACGGACTTCTTTCAGCACTGGCAGTCATATCAGTGATATTGACAGCCATCAATCAATATATCTACCCGCTGATTTTAGGGGTTTTCGGCAAGGTCGACTGGCAGCTGCCGATGCGTGCACTTTTTGTGAGTGACAGTTTAAACCGAGTGTATTTTTTTCTGTCAGCGACGTTGGATTGCATTTGTATCGGAGTGTTTGGGTTGCTGTTGTATTTGCTGGTTTACCGCTATTCACTTATCAAGGTCTTGGCGGTGAGTATCTCGCTAATGATGATATTAGGATTTTTGATGGCAGGAGGAGAGTTTTTAGGTCAGTTGACGAGCCGAATGGTCGCTAAGCTCATACCGGTAGTCAGTTCATTGCTCGGTAACCAATTCTTTCTCGTTGCATTACCGGTTATTAACTTGAGTGTGATGTGCGGGCTGGCGTGGCTGTTCAACCAGAGGGTCGCAGCGAATAAATAGTTTTTTAACACTGCAACATGCCTGATGCCGTGCTTTTTTAATTAAAAATTTTGCCGGAGAGTCGCTTTTTTCCAGTAAATGGTGTTATAATTTCTCATGATAGAAGACTATCAGAATGCATGATTCAGTCAATTTCTAAATGGAAAGAGGGAATCCCATGTTAGATCAGGAAAAACTGGCGATATTAAAAAATAAAAAGGGCTTTATTACAGCGCTGGATCAGAGCCGCGGCAGTACGCCGAAAGCGTTGAAAGCTTATGGCATTCCGATGAGCAGTTATCAAACAGAGGAAGAAATGTTTTATTGGGTGCATCAGCTGCGGATTCGTATTTTGGAAAGTCCGGCGTTTGATTCTGAAAAAATCATTGCGTCTATTTTATATGAAGATACCGTCAAGCGTGAAGTCGCAGGTTTGTTTACCGCAGATTTTTTGTGGCAGAAAAAAGGCATCATCCCGTTTTTAAAAATCGACCGCGGTCTGGATGTGGAAGACAAGGGTGTTCAGAAGTTAAATCCGATCACTGATTTGCCTGATTTACTGCAATTGGCAAAAGATTATCATATTTTCGGCACGAAAGCCCGTTCAGTCATCCGTCGTGCAGACGAAGAGGGCATCAGGGAGCTGGTCAAACAGCAGTTTGATTTGGCTAAGGATGTTTTGGCTGCGGATTTGCTGCCGATTATCGAAGCAGAGGTAGATATTCGCAGTACGGAAAAAGGCGAAGCGGAAATTCTGTTGAAGCAGGCCATCAAGGAACAGCTGGCACTATTGGACGATGACCAGTATGTCATGCTGGAACTGACGCTGCCCAAAGAAGATAATTTTTATGCTGATTTGGCGCAGGATAAACACGTTGTGCGGATTGTTGCCCTTTCAGGTATATACGGCCGTGAAGAAGCGACCCGCAATCTGGCGAAAAACCGCGACATGATTGCCAGCTTTTCCCGCGCTTTGCTGGAAGGATTGAGTTATGAGCAATCGGAAGAAGCATTCAACAGCGTGCTGGGAACTGCCATTGATGCGATTTATCAGGCATCTGTGAGTAAGGACGGCAACTAGCGTTTTATTCCCAGTATGTTTATGATGTCTAATGAAGAAGAGATGATTCTTGAGTGAATCATCTCTTTTCTTTTGCCAAATTTCGTTGTGTTTTTTTCGGTAAGCTTGCCACGACCAAGTCATAGGACTGTTTCAGCATAGACAGCAATGTCTCACGGCTAAAGGTTGTTTTGTCCAGCACAATGGAATTCCAATGAGTTTTATTGGCGTAGTAGCCGGGTATCACAAAAGTGTACTGTTCCCGCAGCAGGTCGTTGGTTTCCGGTAACCCTTTGACAGTCATGAGCCAACCATATTGCGGATGGTGGACATACAGACAAAAGTATTTTCCAGCCACATGGAAATACTCGCACGCCCAATCTTTACGGTAATAGACTTCGGCTCCTTGCCAATGTTGAATCGTGTCCTTCAATTCTGTTAACAGCGGCTGAATGGCGCCGGCAGCATTGGTGATTTTAGGTTCATCAACAGTCACAACCTATTTCAGCTCCCTTCTTTTAACCCGTGACAGAATAAACTGAGGTAGTTGCCATCCGGGTCTTCGATGATGGCGTAATACTGTCCCCAAAATGCGTTCCAAGGTTCTTTGAAAATCTTAAACCCAGCCATTCTGATGTCAGCAATTTTTTGTTCTAATGAAGCGGGGGAATCGCATAAAAAAGCCAATTCCAACCGTTCGCCGGTCAATTCAGGCTCAAAACCGTAAATACTCGTGATCATCGTTTTTGAATTCAGTGATATTCTGATAGATTGACTGGTTAATTCTGTGTAATCGGCTGAGACATCCCCTTTTACAGCAAATCCTAATAGATTGTAAAAGGCAATCGCTTTTGCCATATCTGCTACAATGATTCCGACCATATCCAATTGCATGCCTTTCTCTCCTTCCTTTTGATGTCATTATAGTCAAAAAGGAGGCGGATTTCTTGTATAATCCCGACACGCAAGGGCAATTTGTTTTGGCGATAAGCCGCTGTGTTTTTTGATTGTCTTCGAGAAATGTGATTGGTCATGAAAATGGTAATCATACGCCAAGTCGACAAAGGTTTTTTTGCCTCGTTTGATTTCCTGCAGGATTTGTTGAAAACGGATGGAGTCAAACAATTCATAAGGCGATAGTCCGATGTCATGTTTAAATTTACGCTGAATGCTGCGTTCGGATAGCACTTCTTTACGGATGGCTTCCCGGTATGAGAGACGATTGAATGCACTTGCCATAAAATTAGTTAAAAGAGCTTCTGACTTGAACGGTGTCATGGTCGAGAGTCTGTTTAGGAAAAAAATATTAAGCTGTTCAAACAAGCTGGAAAGATTGGAAAATGTGTCAAATGGTTTAAATTCCGCTGAAAAATCTGAAAAATAGTCTGTTTCCTGCAAAGAGGTATTTTTTTGTCCGCTCAGAGGATGTGTCAAAATAAGCGGTAGTCCGTGCAAATAAAAACGGACGCCGATTGTCAGATATTGTTCATCTCCTTCATATATAAAATAGTCGGTTTGCGGGGTTGTAAAAAAGGTTTTTTCAATGATTAAGTTTTCGGATAGAACGAGGATAATGTCACCGCAGAAGTCCGGCAATATCCGGTTAAAAGAATCATTAGTCGGGCTAACCCAAAAAGTTTGAATTAGTTGTCTCAAATCAGGATGGGGCGGGAGTTCATAATATTTGTCTTGTTGGCGGGTTAAAATCAACGGCTGATACATCACTATTCTCCTTACGCATGGTATTTGCTGCTTCTAATGTAATATGTTTCCGCTCTTATTGCAATCCAGCTTCGGTAAAATGCCAGCAGTCAATTTAATCGCCCTGTTTTCGTAATATGGTATAATAAGTTTACAGAAAAAAATTATTCAGGAGGATGACTGTGGAAACATATAAAGTATTAACAAATGGCGTGCAAATTCCGAGAATCGGCTTAGGCGTTTGGAAAGCCGAGAATAACGAGCAAGTGGTCAATGCGGTCAAGTGGGCAATCGAAGCCGGCTATCGGATGATTGACACAGCGTCGGTGTATAAAAATGAAGAAGGTGTCGGCCGCGGCATCAAAGAGTCAGGCATTGCCCGTGAAGACTTGTTTGTGACAAGCAAGGTATACAATGACGAGCAGGGCTATGACGAAACGCTGAAAGCTTTCGACCAGAGTCTGGAGCGCTTGGGACTGGACTATTTGGATTTGTATTTGATTCATTGGCCGGTGGCGGACAAGTATAAAGAGACGTGGCGTGCGATGGAAAAGCTGTACAAAGACGGCCGGGTCAGAGCAATCGGCGTATCAAACTTCCATCCGCATCATTTGGAAGACTTGATGTTTTCAGCTGAAATCAAGCCGATGATGAATCAGGTCGAACTGCACCCGCGCTTAAATCAAAAAGCGCTGCATGCGTTTTGTCAGGCAAACGATATTGCCGTCACAGCATATTCCCCGCTGGGACACGGCACGATTCTCGAAAATCAGCTGCTGCAAACCATCGCCGACAAGTACGGCAAGACGATTCCGCAAGTTATTTTGAGATGGGATGTCCAAAATGATGTGATTGTCATTCCAAAATCTGTCAACCAGGACCGCATTATTTCAAATCTGGCTATTTTTGATTTTGAATTGTCCAAAGAAGATATGGTCGCGATTGACACGCTGCATACCGGTGAGCGTGTGAATAAAAACCCGGATACCTTTTTAATTGAAAGATAACAGGCTGACCGTGAAAGGCTCATCTGCAAAGATGAGTCTTTTTTTGAAAAAATCAGCGAGAATTGTTATGATTTAACTATCTTTATTAAGAGAGGTCACGCCATGAAAACATTGATTGTAGTTGCACATCCCGATGCAGCCGATTCCAGTACGCAGCAATTTCTGAAAGCCAGTGCCCGTTTACCAGACGTGGCATGGTATGAATTGTCCGACGACTGGCAAGCAGATATTGCCGGTGAACAAACCCGCCTGCTTGCGTACGAACGGATTATCTGGCAGTTTCCATTGTATTGGTACAGTTCGCCGGCCAACTTGAAAGAATGGCTAGACAGTGTGTTTACCGACGATTTTCCAGACAGGTTAAAAGGCCGCGAGTTAGGGCTGGTGGTGACTCTCGGTGTTTCGGCAAAGTCGTTTCAAGCCGGCGGTAGAGAACAGTTCACCCTTTCGGAGTTGCTGCGGCCCTTTCAGGCACTGGCCAATCGGTGCGGTATGACATTTTTGCCGATCTTTGCGATTCACCAGTTCATGTATATGACAGAAGTGATGAAACAAAAGCTGTTGATTGCGTATCAACAGTATTTGACCATGCCGGTAAATGCGTCGTTCCAGGAAACAGAAGCCTGGTTTGCCGACCGGCTGCAGGCATTGACAGAAAAGGAACCCAACGAGGACAGAAAAAGAATCATGTCGGCTGTACTGGCAGAATTAACGGAAAACCGTTCGCGGCTTGATGACTTGCTGCTGGTTTTGACGGAAGTAAAGGATGGATGAAGATGACACAACAAGATTGGCTCTACGCACAAATTGCCTCCCTTGAAGCAAGCAGCCAGCAGTATGAGGACCGGGCGTTTTTTCAGGAGCTGCGGGAGATTGTGCAGGAACAATATAAACGGATAGAACAGGCAGAAGGCGAGATTGACGGGACAATCTGGAGTCCGCGCAACTGGTCTTGAAAATATCACTGACTCTTCTTTCGTTTTAGTGTATACTTATGACATATATTGAGAAGTTTGAAGGAGAATATGATGAAGAAAAAAACACTTTTTTTGATTTTTTTCACGGGCGTTTTTTTGCTGGCAGGCTGCAGCCAGCCTTCTAAACCAGCGTCTACCTCAACTGGCAGTTCTGAAGAGAAGCAGGTTGAAACAACCGCTGCGCGCGACGCTGAGACCATTGTCAACAACGTGATGGTGGGCGGCACAAAAATCAGTTTCAATAACACAGAATTCAACCGTATGTCGGACGGGCAGTTTAAAGAACATGAGCTGTGGGGAACTTTCGAAAGCGACAATTTTCCTGGTGTCCATGTCCAGCTGGATGTATCGGATATGACGACAGATGCGTATGGCACCATTGCAGAGTATCAACTGGCAGATGTCCAGTGGCAGGAGAGCGAACAAGTATATCTTCTAGGCTTGATGGAAGAAGCTGTGCAATTGTCAAAAGACGGCAAAGCCAAAATGTATAAAGGTCGGACAGGCGACGTGCTGATTTCGGTGGCGATTTTTTCAGAAAAAAAATTGACCGACCAGGAATTGCTGGCGCTGGAATCCCTCGTTAGCGGCATCAAGCTGGAATATACCGGATAATGCCGGGAAAGCGCCAGAATCAGAGCGCTTAAAGGAGTGAAAACATGACAATTGAACTGAACGGGTTGTCAAAGACAGTCGGCAGCAAATTGATTTTGAATGATATCGATTTGGTGTTGGAAGATCATAAGATTTACGGGTTGCTGGGTCAGAATGATTCAGGGAAAAGTTCGTTGATGAAAGTCATCATGAACGTGCTGCTGCCGAGTGAGGGGCACGTCTTGATAGAGGGCGAAACGGGCGCGGACAGACCTGAAAAACTGAAGCAGCTTTATTTTTTGACACAAGATGATATCTATCCCAAGCGGGCGCGCGTCAAGGACCTTGTCCGCTGGATGGCTTCATTTTATAAAGAGTTTGACACGGCGAACTGCAAGCGGCTGCTGGATACTTATCATTTGGATGAGAACAGACGGTATTATTCCTTGTCGCAAAAAGAAAAATCGCTGGTCAAAAGCAGTCTGGCGTTTAGTGTGGATGTGGATTACTTGCTGCTGGACGAACCGGGGTACGGCTTGGATGTTTACCACCGACACGCCATTTACGATGACTTGCTGGCAAGCTGCAAGCGGCATCCCAAGACGGTCGTGCTTGCTTCGCACGTCATTGACGAAATCACGGCATTTCTTGATGAAGTTATCATTCTCGAAGATGGTCAAATCCTCGTGCACGACAGTGTCGAGCGGCTGGCGAACCAAGCGGTTTTGGTGTGTGGTGCCGAGCGCCCCGTGCGTGACTATTTGCAAGGAAAAGAAATTTTAGGACAGGAATATGACGACGGATTTATCGAAGCAGTGATTTTAACCGGGGAGGATGTGGCAGACGCTGCCGAGGAGCTGACTCTGAGCCGGCTCAATCTGCAGGAGTTGTTTATTCAGCTGACGCGTGATGTCCGTCAAGCAGGAGGTGCCGGCAATGAAAACGAATAGGGCCATGTGGTCGTTTCAGATGAAGTATTATATCCGCAGACTGTTGGTTTTAGTCCTACTTTATTTGATAGTGATGGCGGCGAGCTGTGTGTCGGTCGTTTTTTTTGACGGCGCACTGCATTTGGAATCCGTCAGTCTGTTGTTCTTTATTTTTATGGTGGTTGCCGCTTGGCTGAATTTTTCCATGAGTCTGACGTTTTTCAGTTACCATGGTTTTTCCCGCAAACAGATAATCCGCAGTTTAGCACTTGCACAGTTATGTATCAGTCTGTTGACTGCTGTTTTGTCGGTCGCTCATAATCTGCTGGTCACCAGCTTCTCGCTGGAGTACTTTGTCGTGCCCGAAACGGCCCTGCAAACGGTGTACCTCGCAGAATGGACAAACGAAAAGCCCCTATTGTATGCACTCAGCCTGCTTTTTATCTGGCTGTGCTTTTTCACAGGGATGCAGTTGGGCAATACGCTTGCGGCAATCGCTTATCGCTTCAGCAGATTAAAAGTATTTGTGCTGCTCAGTCTTTTGGCGGCTGCCGTTATCGGGCTGGTATTGGGCTTTGCCTTTCTGCCTGCCGTCATACGGACAGCAGTCATTACGGCAATTCGTTTTCTGCTCGGGTTGAACCAAACGCTCGTACCGAAAATCGTGGTCCCCGCCGCAATCATTGTGATTGGCCTGCTGCTTAGCTTTTGGCTGACACGGAAAGCAGTAGCACGTGTTGACATCAGAAATCAGGTAGACTAGCTGGCACTCATCAATTAGAAAGGGAGTGAGCCGTATCAGCAGCATAGATATTATCTCGCGGTTGTTTCTTGCCATCATCATTTCCGGTATCATCGGGTTTGACCGGGAATATAAAAATCGTCCCGCAGGTATCCGCACACATATTTTAGTATGTGTCGGTGCAACAATTATTGCATTGATTCAAGAACAGATTTCTCTCAACGCGCTTGCGCAAGTCACAAGCCGGCCGGAGTTGACAGCTGCTTTGCGGGCTGACCCGTCCCGTCTGATCGCCCAAGTGGTCAGCGGTATCGGTTTTTTGGGTGCCGGCACCATCATCGTCACCAAGCAATCGGTCCGCGGCTTGACGACAGCAGCTTCTTTATGGGCGGTCGCCTGTTTGGGGATAGCTGTCGGCATGGGATTTTACGCGATTTCGATTATCGGGTTTGTCTCGATTGTTCTGGTTTTGTCAGTACTGAAGAAAGTTATCACGATTCCGTCAATGAAAAATCTGGAAATCCGGTTTGTGCATCGTCTGGAAACAAAAGAGTTTATTACAACGTATTTTGAAGAACAGCAAGTTGAAATCAAGGATGTCGTTTTTGATGTTGACCTCAGTGAGGATTTTCGTATTTATACGAATGTTTACACCATTGAACTGCCTAAAGGGAAAAATTACGCAGATATTATAGAAGATTTATCAAAAAATAAAAATGTATTGAAAATCAGACTAATCAATGCATAAAAGGGGAAAATGATATGGATGCACTGGTAAACTTTAGAGACCTTGGCGGCAAGCAGACAGCTGATGGACGCGAGGTTGTTTCAGGAAAATTTTTTAGAAGCGGCGAAGTTGTCGGTCTTCCGAACGGCACCAGCGAAAAACTGGTCACTGAGTACCGGCTTCAGACAATCGTCGACTTTCGCGGCGAATCGGAAGTCAAAATGCGCCCGGACGATACATTGAACGGTGTCAAGTACATTAATATCGATATCTCCAAAGACATCGACGGCGCGACCGGCAGTCTGCAAAGTATGATTCATCAGGATTTTTCCGCAGATGCTGCCATGATGACACTCTATGAGCAATTCGTCTACAATGCGACAGCGAAAAACGGCTTAAAGTCCTTTTTGGAAATAAGCGTGTCTGACGACGATATTCCGCTATTGTTCCACTGTTTTGCCGGAAAAGACCGGACAGGTATCGCCGCGGCGCTGATTCTTGCAAGCATGGATGTCTCTCGTGACCAGATTTACGAAGACTATCTCGTCACGAACACCTTGCGGAAACCAGCCAACGACCAGATGCTGGCAATGTTTAAGGCAGAGGGCTATGAAGACCATCAGCTTGTTGAAATCATGAAAATGCTGTATGTCAAAAAAGACTATCTCGCGCGAACGTTTGAACTGATGGATTTGGAATTCGGCGGCATCAAAGAGTTTATCCGCAGCAAAGACGGGCTGGGGATGCCGGCTTCCTACTTCGAGACAATGGTCAGCTTATATACAGAGTAAAACAAACGTCAGTCTGGTCAGGACTGACGTTTGTTTGCGGTGACAGCTTCGTGCTGAAGAAGTTTTTGTTTCAATAAAATACCTTGTTCGCCAGACCCCATATAACCGGTCAGTTTGCCGTTTTTGCCGATGACCCGGTGGCAGGGAATGATGATTGCAACCGGGTTTTGTTTATTGGCTTGTCCGACAGCTCTGACCGCATCAGGTGAACCGGCTGCTTCGGCAATGTCTTGATATGTCCGGGTTTCGCCGTACGGGATGGCTTGCAGTGCCTGCCAGACCCGCTGCTGAAAGGCTGTCCCTTGGGGGATATGCAGTTTTACGCTGAATTCAGTGCGCTGCCCGTCAAAATATTCATCCAGTTCTGTTATCGCCTGCCGGATAAACTGGTTGGGCGACTCCAAGGACGCATCATTTTCTGCCTGCTGTTGTTTTGCAGTTTCTTCGGTAATAAAGCGCAGACCAGTCAGGCCATACGAGTCTGCTGTTAGTTCAAGTAATGCAAACGGGTGTCGGTAAATCATCTTGCCGTCTCCTTTTTACCGTATCATATCAAAAACAGGCAAAATATGATAGTATAAAAACAAGGTAAAGAAAAGAAGGAATTGCTGAATGGAAAGAATACATATTTTTCATACAAATGACCTCCATTCCCACTTAGAGCATTGGCCAAAAATCAGGCGTTTTCTAATTGCCCATCAGGAAAAACTGAGACAAAAGGAAATTGCTACACTGACAATCGACCTTGGCGACTTTATCGACCGCGTGCATCCGTTTACTGATGCCACATTTGGTCAAGGGAATATTGATTTGATGAATACGGTTAACTTTGATGCGGTGACAATCGGCAACAACGAGGGTCTGGGACTGCCGCATGATCGTCTTGACCATCTGTATGATGGCGCTGAATTTGATGTCCTTCTGGGCAATTTTTTTGATAGGAAAAGCGGAGAGCGTCCAGCCTGGGCGTCACCGTATAAAATAGTGACGACGCGCGGCGGCACACGCATCGGACTGTTGGGACTGACGGCGTCGTTTCCGCTGACCCACCATGCGTTAGGCTGGGATGTGGTGCCGCCGGATGACGTGCTGCCCCAGCTCTTGCAGGAACTTTCCGGCAAAACGGATATTCTTATTTTATTGTCGCATCTCGGTTTGCCGGAGGACAAGCGGCTGGCCCGCGAGTATCCTGAATTTGATGTGATACTCGGCTCGCACACGCATCATCTGCTGCCGGAGGGGCTTGTGGTTGGCAAGACGCTGTTGACCGGTGCCGGACGTTTTGGTGAATATATTGGAGAAGTGCGTTTGACAGTGACGCCCGAACATCAGATTATTGAAAAAAAAGCTGTCACTGTTGCTGTTGAATCACTGCCGGAAAGACAGGAAGATGCCGCTGAGATTGTCGGTTATCTTGACAAGGGCCGACATATTCTTGAAGCGGATGAACAGGCATTTTTGTGTCAGCCGCTGGAGCTGGGACGCAACGACGACCGTTCGCTTGTCACGCAAGCACTGTACGCCATCACAGAAACGGCAGGCGCGCCGGTGGGGATTTTAAGCACCGGATTGTTTTTGACCGAGCTGCCGCAAGGTTCTGTCAATATGGCGCAGCTGCACCGCTGTCTGCCGCACCCGATGCATTTAATCCGAGTCACGCTGAAAGGCACAGATGTCATCCGTCTGGTGAGAGAGATGGAGAAAAACCGCGGCTTTTTAAAACACTTTTCGGTGACAGGCATGGGGTTTCGTGGTAAAATTTTTGGTGATATTTGTTATTATCAGTTGGCGTACGACCAGACAACTGGTACCGTCTACTGGTGCGGTCAGCCGGTGGACAAAGCAAAAGAGTATCAACTGGTGACAGTGGATCATTTTATGTTTATTCCTTTTTTTCCGACAATCGAGCTGGCAGGAGATGTTGAAGTGGTGTCTGCCGGATTTCTCAGGGAAATTTTGGGTGCCTATTTGGGCCGGCACTGTCCGCTTCGCGTAAATAATTGAGAAAGAACGAGGCTGAAAAAATGGCTGATAATAAAGAGAAACTGTTGAAAGACGACACAGTTACAAACAAACCATCAGATAAATTGGATGATATCATAGAAGATGTGCTGGAAGGCGAACTGGCGCCGCTTGACCCGGCTAATTTTAAACTGGGCGATTTGCGTTACCAGTTAGTCAAAAATTACCGCGACGGGTTTGATTACGAGAGACTGACAGAGCGCTACAACAATATTTTGGACCGGTATGATTACATAGTCGGCGACTGGGGTTATGATCAGTTGCGGTTGAAAGGCTTCTTTGAAGATTCCCGGCGCAATACACCGGCAGATGTGCGCATCAGTGCGCTGGAAGATTACCTCTATGAATACTGCAATTTCGGCTGTGCCTATTTTGTCATCAAGCAGTTGGAAGGTCCTAAAAAGAAGAAAGGCCGTCCGCAAAACAATCGCCGCAAATCCAGAGGCGACCGCCAGCAGGCGCATATCAATGAGAAAAAAATCGATACGACTAAAAAGCGGCGCAATCCGACGATTAAAAACAAAAAGGACACACAGCGCAAACAACCCGCTGAAAAACCGGGCGGCAACACAGACAGTAACCGCCACTTTACCATTCGTAAAAAAGAAAGCTGATTCAGGAGAAATGTATGACGTATAAAGGATATTTGATTGATTTAGACGGCACGATTTATTTAGGAACAAAGCCGATACCGGCCGGCAGACGGTTTGTTGAACGCCTGCAGCAAAAACATATTCCATTTTTATTTGTGACCAATAATACGACAAAAACACCGCAAGTCGTCCAGCAGCGTCTGGCAGACGAGTTCGGTATTTTTGTTGATGAAGCTGTCATTTACACAGCGACGTTGGCAACTATCGACTACATGGACAGCCGCGGACTTGGCAAAACATTCTACGCAATCGGCGAAGCCGGATTGATAGAATCGATTTCAGCGGCAGGATACATCTGGGATACGGAAACGCCTGACTATGTCGTGGTTGGCTTGGACAGTCATGTGACTTACCGACAGTTTGAACTTGCGACGCTGGCTGTGCAAAAGGGGGCACTGTTAATCGGCACAAACCCAGACAAAAATATTCCGACAGAAAGAGGACTGGTGCCCGGGGCAGGCTCACTGATAGCGTTGATGGAAACGGCGACGCAGCAGGAAGCAGTGATAATCGGCAAGCCTAACCGGTACATCATGGAGTCGGCTTTGAGGGAACTCGGGCTGCCGAAACACGATGTTCTGATGGTCGGAGATAATTATGAGACAGATATTCAGGCAGCCATTCAGGACGGCATTGATTCTTTGCTCGTGCTGACAGGTTTCACTCAGAAAGAGGAAATCGCCGGTTTGCCGGTTGCACCGACATATGTCCGCGACTCCCTCGATGACTGGCAGGTTTGATATGAACAAAAAAATAACCCATTGGCTTGGACTGACGGCACTGATACTGTGTCTGCTGACACTGGCCATTTCAATCACAATTAATGCGTTTCCGCTGTATTATGCCGATATCGACTATTTAAATATATTGGACTATGTGGAAGTAACCAAAGAAGCATTAATTAAAAATTACCATATTTTGATGGAATACTTGAACTTCCCGTGGGTGCGGGAGCTTCAGATGCCTGATTTCCCGACGTCTGAAAGCGGGGCGCTTCACTTTTATGAGGTCAAGCGCTTGTTTCAACTGAACTATGCTGTTTTTTTGCTGACAGTAATCCCAAGCATCGTTTACGTTCGCTACTTGGTGAAAACAGCTTCTTTATGGCGTATCATCCGGCCGTTTCAGTCTTTGGTGACATTCTTGATTGCGCTGGTATTTTTGATGGGGATTGCGTTTGACCGCTTTTTTGTCCTTTTTCACGAAGTGTTTTTCAACAACGATGCGTGGATTTTTGACCCGGCAACGGACCCGATTATTCTTGCCTTGCCGCAAGCGTACTTTATGCATTGTTTTATTTTGTTTTTTATTCTATTTATCGGTTTTCAACTGCTGGGCATATTGATTGCCAAGAAGCAGGTCGAACGGTTACGATAAAAAATGTCCTTCTTGATTGTTTAAAAACAAGAAGGACATTTTTTTATGTTGCTGCATTTATTCAGGAATGGAATGCGCCAGACGGCTGGCAGCGGCAGCGGCGATAGCGCCGATGATATCATCGAGAAATGTGTGGACAGCGTTACCGTTGTGCGAGTTAAGTTCTTTTAATATTCCCGGCTTGACTTTGTCGATATAGCCGTAATTGGTAAAGCCGATGGAGCCGTAAACATTCACGATAGCAAGTGCCAGAATTTCATCCACCCCGTACAGTCCTTCATCGCTTTCAATGATGTGCTGGAGGGGAGGGAGAAGTTTCTTTTCTTCGGCCAACAAATCCAATTGGATGCCCGTAATAATGGCATTTTGGACTTCGCGTTTTTCTAAAACAGCTTCCACGTTTTCCTGACATTGTTCCAGTGTCAGTTCTTCCACGTATTCTTTTTGCAAATAGTAGACAAGTTCCGCAATGCTGTCGATGGAAACGCCGCGCTGCTTCAGCAAATCTTTTGCAATTCTGCCTAATTCTTCAGTGTTTATCTTCAAAATTATCCCCCTTTGGCACTCGCTTGATATGATATCTAAGTATAACCTAAACACAACTATCCGTAAAGACTGGTACTGTGCATCGGCTGCAGCCGTTCTTCCGGATGGATAAAATGCAGGGCGTTATTGACCGCAGTCGGAGCTTCGCCAAAACCGGTCGCAATCAGTTTGACTTTGCCGGCATATGTCGCAATATCGCCAATGGCGTAGACACCTGAAATGTTCGTGGACATGTCGCTGTTCACAAGTAAAGTGTTGCCTTTGCGTTCAAGCGGCCATTTTTTGATAGGTCCAAGAGAAGATGAAAAACCATAATTGATCAGCAAATGGTCGGTATCGACCACTTCCCGCCGGTCTTCTTTTGGATTGTAGATAGTTACCGCATGCAATGTGCAGCCATCATGTTCCAGTTCTTCAAGGACGTAAGGTGTCTTTACCATAACATTGGACGACTCGAGCTGCTCAAGACTGTATTCATGTGCCCGGAACTTCGGGCGGCGATGCAGAAGCGTGACTTCCGCCGCTGTTTTTTCCAGCATCAGTGCCCAGTCGACAGCCGAATCGCCACCGCCGCAAACCACGACCCGTTTATCTGAAAATTGGGTCATGTCTTTGACGGCGTAATGGAGGGAGGTGCCTTCCAGCGCCTCGTTTCCTGCCAAATTTATCCGTCTTGGCTGAAACGCCCCGTTTCCTGCCGCGATGATAACGGCTTTGGTGTAATGGTCATCTTGCGTGTTCGTCGTAATCATCAACGACTGGTCCGCTTGCGGCAAAATGTCGCTGACTTCCTGATTGAGACAAATCGTATGGTTGAATTTTTCGATTTGTCTCGTCAAGTTGTCGATGAGTTCGTGCGCTTTGACTTTTGGAAAGCCAGCCACATCATAAATATATTTTTCCGGATACAGCAGCGCTAACTGTCCGCCCAGCTCCGGCAATGCTTCAATAATTTTAGTTTTGGCGCCGCGCATCCCTGCGTAGAATGCTGCAAACAGCCCAGTTGGGCCACCGCCGATAATCGTAATATCGTATACTTGTTTTGTCATTAAATTACCCGCCTTTTCTAACGATACACTACGTAGTATAAAGGATGTTCAGCAAAAAAAAAATAAATATGTTTGCAGCAGATAGCGGCAGATGGGATTGTTCGACAATAAAAAAAATATATAGAGATGCTCGGAAATGTATATTACTAATGGTGTTGAGCAGTTTATAAGTGTTGCACTAATGAAAGTGCATTTTTTTTGTATTGAAGAAACCGCTATAATCGTTTAACTTATAAGTATAGAATAAACACATCACAGAAAGAAGCTGATAATCATGACGTGTCAGTTGAGTCAACGGCAAAAAGATATAATATTATATCTTACGATGATTTCTGATGTTACGACGACCAAACAACTGGCAGAGATGTTTTCGATAAGTGTCCGTTCCATTAAGTATGATTTAGCAGATGTGCGTTCGTGGCTTGCAGAAAAAGACATTCAGTTATTTTCCAAAAGAGGCAGCGGTATTTGGCTGGAGTTGACTAGTGAACAGAAAAAGACGTTGAAAAACAGTGTACTCAGTGATGAAATGGATTCGTACGTCAGCAATCAGCATATCAGGTATCATAAAATCATTTTTGAACTTATTACCGAAAACGGCATGTTGTCCAGCGACCGGCTCAGCGAACGCATCAAGGTCAGTAAAAACACGATTATTTCAGATTTAGACAGAGCAGAACGTTTGTTGAATGAATACGGCTTGTTGCTGGTGAGACAACCGAGCAAAGGATTTGCTATTCAAGGTCAGGAATTGCCGAAACGACAAATACTCGAGCAGATGATCCAAGAGGAACTGACTGAATATGATGTGTATTACATCATCAATAAACTGCTGCAGGCCCATGACTATGAAAAGGACATACAGATAGGCGTCAATAAACAGTTTCAGACGATTTATTCCCAAGTTTTGGCGACGATGTCCGAGGTACTGGCAACCATTGATCCGGCTGAGCTGAACTATAGCGAGGTGCTGTCGCTGACGATTCGTACCAGCATTTCAATTATGCGGCTGCAAAACAAGTGCACTATTGGCGATTACCGTCAGCTAAATGAAAGCAGTTTGAAAAATGAAGTGCCTTACCAGCTGATTAATAGCGCCTACACGTATTTTGATTTGCCGATTTTTGCCGATGAATACGACTATATCAACAGCGATATGCTGCATGATGTGCCGCAGTATGACATTTTGACGATAACAAAAAAAATCATCCGCCAAGTGTCTGAAGACACCGGCTATCATTTTTCCGAGGACAGCCTGCTGTTCAATAATTTATTCGTTCATTTGTCCATCCGATTATCAAAAAAGCATTCGTACTTGAATGAGTACAACCCTTTTGCGGATGACGTGAAGGAAAAATACCCGGATTTATTTGCAAGTATCAAGGAGGCGTGCGAAACCCATATCGCAAGCAGCCAGTTATTCGTCAATGATTCTTTCGTCTGCTATTTGGCGCTGCACTTTCTCGGTTCCTATGAACGACATACAAGCCGCAAGAGCGCATCAGTCGTTTATGTCTGTTCGACAGGTCTGGGCGTCACCAATTTAATCACACAAACGATTCAAAAGCGGATGAAAGGGATAAAAATTGTCGGCTTTGCCTCTATTTTAAATGTCGGGACGATTGTTCAGCAGCTGCAGCCGGATTTTGTTATCAGTATTTTTCCTTTGGAAGAACTGGATGTTCCTTGGGTAAAAGTAGAACCGATTTTGACAGAACAAAATTTAAAGAGCATTCAAGAATATGCGGATGCTGTTATTCAAAGGACAGCGGAGGATGAACTGCCGAAAGCAATGACACATTCGTCTGCCCGCCTGTTGGATTCTGACAGCACAGTTTACGAACAAGAAAGTCAGGAAATTATTATTAAGGGATATGTGATTTACCAGTCCATCGTGAAAACAATGGCAGATAAATTGGACGAGGCATTGCTGGATTCGCTGATGCTTCACGTCTTGTTGGCTGTTCACCGCATTGCTTTTGATCATCAGTACATGGATGAGACAGATTGCTGCGAAACGCATGCTGATGTACGCGAAGAAGACGTACAATCTATTCGCAACATTTTTACTGAGCAGGGCTTGGCAATCAATCAAAGTGAAATGATGGCTATGCTCCATTATTTCAAACGAAAGGAGGGGTATCGTGGACGTTCATACTCAGAAAGCAGAAATATTAACGAATAGTCCAGACCGGGAAGCGTTGGAAAAGACAATGAGTTTTATCGACGGCTTGCTCTCTGAAAAAGATATCAAGCCGACGCCGGTCCAGTACGTTGTGATGATGAATCATGTCAACGAAATGATTAAACGCTCAATTACTCAAGACCGTTTGCCGGAATTTGATTTGGAGATGTTTGCCGATGTTTCTGAAGAATCGCTCGGCATGGCAATGCAAGTGGTTGAATGTATAGGAAAACTATCAGAAGAAGAAGGATATTTGCTGTCCATTCACTTCGAGACAGCGAAAAACAATTAAAAAAGGAGAGACAAAACAATGATTACAGTGGTTATTGCGGACAGACTAGGTAAAGGACAAAATGTGGCAAAAGGAGTCGAAGCAGCCGGCGGAAAAGCAATCGTCGTGCCCGGCATGGGAGCAGATATGCGGCTGGGGGACGTCATGCAGGCGGAAAATGCCGATTTAGGGATTTCATTTTGCGGAAGCGGCGGAGCAGGCGCTATTACAGCAGCTACCAAGTACGGATATCCGGAACGCCACGGCATGCGGTCAATCGAAGAGGGCGTGACAGCCATTCAAGACGGCAAGACGGTTCTCGGTTTTGGGTTCATGGACGTGGAAGAACTGGGCAAACGGCTGACAGAGGCTTATATCAAAAAACATCAAAGCTAACGACGGACGAAAGGGAGATGATAATATGTCTGTAAATCGTCAGCTTAATCAAACCGTGCGCGTCTCCGGAACAGGGGACACTCCGTCCCAAGCTTTCGCGGATGCGTTGGGGAAAGTCAAACAAGCGGTGTTGGGGAAATCTTCAGATATATATCTTAGAATCGAGCCAATAGACGTAACAGTCTTGTCTGCGGTTCAGAAAAAGGAAACGGAGTATTTTCTGTTTTTCTTTTTGCCAAGGGAAAAGCAGCATTTTTCTGTCGATTTGCAAGTTGAGGTCCAAGTGCAATACATCAGCCTGGCAGAGGTGCGGTTTAACGTTCAAGAAGAAAAGCGTTCGCCTCATTTTTGGGTGAACGTGAAACAACGATTTTTGAAAGAAGGGTAAAATAAATGATCATTATAATTCTTAAATCACTAGTGATTGGCGGTTTGCTTGGCTTTGCGGCAAGCGTTGGGGCCGCACGTATGTTTCATACGCCGAAATCCCAAGCGCTCGGAGCTTTCCGGACGTTTGGCGAAATGAATGCGTGTGAGGGAGATCCGGCTGCCCACTTTTCATTTGGACTCGGGTTCTTCTTTAATGCGTGGGCATCGACCGTCGGTGCCGGTGCATTTACACAAGATGTGACACACCGTATCGTGCCGAACTGGGCAACGGCGGCGTTATTGATGAAAAATAAAAATGTCGAAGAAACGATGCACAATCCTAAAAAAATGGCGATAGCAGGAACAGTCATCGGGGCGCTGCTGGTCACTTTTTTAAATTCGACTGCCGCTGCTATTCCCGAGTCGCTTCAGGTAACGGCTGTGGCCGTGCTTGTGCCGGCTGCAACCATTCTGATTGATACTGTCATGCCGGTTCTTTTCTGGTTATCAGCATTGGATGCAGGCGTCAGGACAGGATTTTGGGCTACTTTGTTTGGCGGTTTGTCCCAAATGATTATGGGCAATGCTGTACCGGGTGTCGTTCTTGGTATATTGATTGGTAAAGGTGTCGATGATACTGGTTGGAACCGTGTCACCAAAAGCATCTTGGCGGCAATTATCATGCTGTTCATTTTAAGTGGTTTTTTCCGCGGATTCGACTTGCAACTACTCGAAAGCTTCAAACTGCAAGTGCCAAAATGGCTTGAAAACATGCATAACATCGTGAATTTAAAATAAAGTAGAGAGGTGTCAGAAAAATGGAGCATACAAATACGGAGACTACAGTGGCAAAAAGTCTGGGAGAAAAAAGTTTCTGGCTGGCTGACTGGTCATTTCCGATTATTGTCGGTCTGTTGTCGGCAGCGGTATTTTCGGGAACGCACATGTACATTGTTCACGGGGTCGGTGCATTTAATGAAGTGTCCATTGTAGCAATGTTGAAAGCCGGTTTGGATGGCGGTTCTTACGGTGCTGCGGCAGCATTCGGTGCCAGCTTCTTGTTTGCCAGAATTTTAGAAGGGTCACTGGTCGGGATTTTGGATTTGGGCGGTTCGATTTTAACGGGTGTCGGCATCGGGATTCCGGCGATGCTGCTCAGTGTCGGAATCACTGCACCGACAGATAACTTCTTGCTGTCACTATTGGTCGGGCTGACATTGGGACTGTTGATTGGCGGTATCATTATTCTTATTAGAAAATTCACCATTGGCCAGTCAACTTCCACATTTGGCGCCGACATCATGATGGGGGCAGGAAATGCTTCAGGTCGTTTTTTGGGACCGCTCATCATTTTGAGTGCGGCCTCAGCATCTGCACCAATCGGCATCGGTGCTGTTATCGGGTCATTGATATTCTATGTCTGGAAAAAACCAATCGCAGGTGGTGCGATTTTAGGCGCAATGATTTTTGGCGCCCTGTTCCCGGTACCTTTGGGCTAAACACAAAAAAGCTGTCGACTGCTCTCACGGAAAGAGAAAACAGTCGACAGCTTTTTTTGTGTGTCAGCCAGTTGTTTTTTCGGCCGTTGCCAAACTGATAATCCAGCCGACTGCCAAGCCGATGAGCGCCGGTAAAATCCAGCCCATCTGAACCGCTGAAAACGGCAGCAGACTGTCGATAAATTGCGTGACTTGATGAATCACCGGGTGTTCGCTGATAGCAGCAGGCAGTGACTTGATGCCTTCAAGCACAGCGAAAATAAACGTGAAACCGATCGCTGACTGGTAGACGATTTTCTGATGATGGTATAAAGGCGACAAAAAGGTGATAACAACTAGGGTAATCGCCAGCGGATACAGAAACATCAGGACTGGTATAGAAATTTTAATAATGGATGTCAGCCCGACATTCGCGATACCCATTCCCAAAAGGCTGAACACATGCACGAATTTCCGGTAACTGATTGAGGGGAAGAGTTCGGCAAATGTTTCACTACATGCAGTGATGAGCCCGATGGCTGTTTTCAGACAAGCAACGGTGACGATAATCGCCAGCAGGACTTTCCCGATCTCGCCAAAATAATAAGTCGTAATGTCAGTGAGTGCGATTCCGCCGTTTTCAGATAACGCAAACCGATTGAGACTGCGGGCACCGAGAAAGGCTAGACTGCCGTAGATGACTGACATCAAAAAGATTGTGACGATGCCTGATTTGATGGTGTCCTTGGCGATATCCCCCGGCTTGGTGACACCAAGCTGCTGGATGGCGTTGACGATGATGATGCCAAATGCAAGCGAAGCCAGAACATCCATCGTGTTGTAGCCTTCTATAAATCCTTGGAAAAACGCGCCTTGAGCATATTCCGGCTGGACCGGCAAGTTGGCTGTAGTTCCCATAGGATTAAAAAAAGCGGTGATGATAAGCAGTGCTAAAAAGACTAGAAATAATGGATTCAGCACTTTCCCGACCCACACCATGATTTTAGCCGGGTTGAGCGAGAGCAGCCAGGCTAAAAGGAAAAATATCAGTGTGAAGACGAAGAGCCCAACCGTTAAGTATCCCTCGGGAATGAACGGTTTGATGCCTATCTCGAAAGAAACGGTAGCAGTTCGCGGCAAGGCGAAGAAAGGACCAATCGTCAAATAGAGAGCAACGGTAAAAAATAACGCAAACGACGGACTGACCCGGCTGGCCAAATCAAACAGCCCGGAGCTGTTTGAAATACCGATTGCAACAACACCTAAAAATGGTAAGCCGACGCCCGTCAAAATAAACCCGAGTGTGGCAGGCAGAGTGTTGCTGCCGGCTGCTTGTCCCATGTGGACCGGAAAGATGAGGTTGCCGGCACCAAAAAACAGTCCGAAGAGCAGTGAACCGACTGTAATATAAGAACTTAATGATAGTTTTCGTGTCATAAAATTTCCCCCTAAAAAAATAACTCCCAACTTTAAAAGCATACTACGTCAGCCAAAAAAAAACAATTTTTTTTTTAAAATGATGCATCATGCTTGAAATATGACACACCGTCATATATAATGACATGGTGTCATGTTTCAAAGCAGATTGATAAAGGAGAGAAAACCATATGCCGAAAGATACTTTTTTCCGTTTGGATGAAGCAAAGAGGCGTAAAATAATGGAAGCAGCCAGAAGGGAGTTTTCTGATGTGCCGCTTCATGAGGCATCAATAGCGAACATCGTCAAATATGCGGAAATTCCACGCGGCAGTTTTTACCAGTATTTTACCGATAAAGAAGACCTTTTTTTCTATTATTTTGATTCTGTACATAAAGAAACGGAAGACTCTTTGCAGCGGCTGCTGCGGGAGGAGAAGGGCAATCTTTTTTCGACTTTTCAGAAATACGCTGAAGTGCTGCTCAATGATATTTTGTATGGTCCAAACAGTGATTTCCTCAGAAACTTTTTTTACCATATGAATTACAGCCGGACCAATCGGATTGCACCATTTACCGATGAGCAGCTGAAAAAAACTGAGAGGCCGCACCGTTTCCATCACGCACACCAGTCAAATCACCAGACTCTGCTGGAAAATGTGGATACCGGCAACCTGAATATTACAACGAAACGAGAGCTGGAAGTGCTGATTCGACTGATTTTATCCATGTTTCTTTCCACTATCAATTATGCGCTGAAATGTCAAAAAGAAGGGCAGCCCGTTGAGGTGTCCGAGATGCTGGTCACATTCAACATGAAGTTGAATTGGCTGAGACACGGAGTTGAGAAAAATAAAGAAGGTGAAGCAATTTGATAAAAATGATTAAGCGAATGTCTGTCGTGTCAATCATCATGGCATTTGTGTTCATGTTTATACAAGTCATTGCTGATTTGTATTTGCCGACATTGACATCAGATATTATCGATAAAGGTGTCGCTACCGGGGATATTGATTATATCTGGCGTGTTGGTTTCATCATGCTGGGAGTTTCTTTAGTCGGGATTGTTGCCTCGGTATTCAATACGCTGGTTGCGACCCGGGAATCGCAGAAACTCGGTCGTACAATCCGCTCGGAAATCTACCGGAAAGTCGAGTATTCTTCAAACAACGAGTTTGAAAAAGTGGGGACAGCTTCACTGATCACACGAACAACTAATGACGTCAACCAGATTCAGATGGTGACCCAGATGGTTTTGCGGATGATGATCAATGCGCCTTTGACGCTGATTGGGGCGAGTCTGATGGCGTACAAGCAAAACGCCGGACTGACCAAGATTTTTCTGTTTATAGTCCCGATAATCGTTGTGTTTATGGGTGTGATTATGTACTTTGCGACACCGCTGTTCAAGAGTTTGCAGAACAAGACAGACAAATTGAACTTGGTTTTTCGTGAAGGGCTGACAGGAATTCGCGTCATCCGGGCGTTCAACCAGTCGAAGTTTGAGACGAAGCGGTTCGATAAAGCGAATAAAGATTACACAGATACTGCAATTAAAGTCAATACAATCATGTCGTTCATGATGCCGGTGTTGACACTGGTCATCAGCGGAACGAACGTGTCGATCATCTGGCTGGGAAGCCACAGCATAGCCGAGGGCACACTTGAGGTCGGAACGATGATGGCATTTATGACTTACGCGATGCAGATTTTAATGAGTTTTATGATGATGTCGATGATTTTCATTTTCGTTCCGCGGGCACAGGCTTCAGCTGAACGGATTAATGAAGTGCTTGATATGAAAAATGACATTGAGGACCCTACAGAGCCAGCCGGGCTGGACGGGGATACTTCACTGGTTTTTGACGATGTGGACTTCCGTTATTTAGGTGCTGAGAACAGGGCCTTGAAGCACATCGATTTTACCGCAGAGAAAGGTGATACAGTTGCTGTCATCGGCGGTACCGGTTCAGGGAAAACCACACTGGTCAATTTAATTCCGCGGTTTTATGATATTGAACGCGGTACGATCCGGTTGAACGGTCAGGATATCCGTCAAGTTGAACAGAAAAAATTGCGGGACCGAATCGGCTTTGTGCCGCAACGGGCAGTTTTGTTCACGGGATCGATTCGCGAGAACATGCAGTACGGCAAAAAGGATGCCACAGATGAAGAAATCTGGCGTGCTTTAGAGATTGCCCAGGCCAAATCCTTTGTGGAAGAATTGCCTGACAAACTGGACAGCTACGTTGAACAAGGCGGCGGCAACTTTTCCGGCGGACAGCGCCAGCGGTTGTGTATCGCCAGAGCTCTGGTCAAACCGGCGGATGTGTATGTCTTTGATGATTCTTTCTCGGCGCTTGACTTTAAAACAGACGCATTGTTGCGGGCGGCATTGAAAGAACATATCACGGATGCTGTTGTGGTCATTGTCGCACAGCGTATCAGTACTGTCGTGGATGCCGATACTATCATCGTGCTGGATGAAGGCAAGATGGTCGGCAGAGGTACCCACAATGAATTGAAAGAAACCAATGAAACGTATATTGAAATTATCGAATCTCAGCTGCGGAAGGAGGAAATTGCATGAGCGCAAGACCAGCACACGGTCCCGGCCCAATGAGAGGCGGCAAACCGGAAAAAGCGAAAAATTTCTGGCCGACAACGAAACGGCTGCTCAGGTATATGTCCAATCGCGCTTACTTGATTCTGCTTGTTTTTGTCCTGGCGATTATCTCAACTGTTTTTCAAATCAGGACACCGAAAGTTTTAGGACAGGCAACGACAGAAATCTTTAAAGGTGTAATGGCGGGTGTGGAACAGATGAAGCAGGGCATGAAGATTGACCGGCTACCGATTGATTTTGACCGGATTGCGGAAATCTTGTTTATTGTCATTGCGATGTATCTGGCCTCTGCTTTGTTCAGTTTTATCCAGCAGTTTATCATGACCCGGGTGTCACAGCGCACAGTCTATGAATTGCGCAGAGAACTGAAAGACAAGATGAATCGTGTTCCCATCAAATATTATGACACGCATTCCAACGGCGATATTATGTCGCGTGCCATCAACGACATGGACAATATTGCGGGTACTCTCCAGCAAAGTCTGACCCAGCTGATTACCAGCGTTGTCACCTTTTTCGGGATTCTCTATATGATGCTGACAATCAGCGTTCAGTTGACACTGGTGGCTTTGGCTACGGTCCCGCTGAGTTTGATTGTGGTGATGATTATTGCACCGAAATCACAAACTTATTTTTCAGCCCAGCAGAAAAGCTTGGGTCATTTGAACGACCAAGTGGAAGAGACTTACGGTGCGCACAGCGTCATTAAAAGTTTCAACCGTGAAGAGGCTGAAATCGGCATATTTGAAGTCCAAAACGAAGCGTTGTATCAGGCGGGGTGGAAAGCACAGTTTATTTCTGCCATGATTATGCCGCTCATGAACTTTATTAAAAATATCGGGTATATTTTTGTAGCGGTACTCGGCGGTATCAAGGTTGCTAACGGCGGCATGAATTTAGGGGATGTCCAGGCATTCATGCAGTATACCAATCAGTTTTCTCAGCCGATTACGCAAATCGCCAACTTGCTGAATACCATTCAGGCGACGATCGCCTCTGCAGAACGGGTATTCGAAGTATTGGACGAAGTGGATATGACAGATGAACCATCGGGTGTTGCACCGGTTGCAGACAGTCCTTACAAAGTGGCGTTTGACAATGTCCAGTTCGGTTATGACGATGACTTGTTGATGACGGGCTTTGATTTGAACGTGACGGAAGGGCAGAAAGTTGCGATTGTCGGTCCGACAGGTGCAGGAAAAACCACACTCATCAACTTGCTGGAACGGTTTTATGATGTCAGCGGCGGAAGCATCCGCTACGAAGGCACGGACACGCGCGACATGTCGCGCGAAGAACTCCGCTCCCACTTCTCAATGGTACTGCAGGATACATGGCTCTTTACCGGCACGATTTATGACAACATCAAATATGGTAATGAAGATGCGACAGAGGAACAAGTCTACAAGGCAGCTGAGGCGGCCCACGTGGACGACTTTGTCCGGCGCTTGCCTGAGGGCTATCAAACCGTTTTGAATGAAGAAGCCAGCAATATCTCTCAAGGACAGCGACAGCTGATTACAATCGCCAGAGCCTTTTTAGCTAATCCGGAAGTACTGATTCTGGATGAAGCCACATCCAGCGTGGACACACGGACGGAGATTTTGATTCAGCGGGCGATGAGCAAGCTGTTGGCAGGCAGAACCAGCTTTGTCGTGGCGCACAGATTGTCTACGATTCGCGATGCTGACAACATCATCGTTATGAACAAAGGCAGTATTGTGGAAACAGGGAGCCACGATGAACTGATGGCGAAAAACGGGTTTTATGCTGATTTATACAATAGCCAGTTTACGACCAACGTGGCTATTTAATCAAGAGAGTCAGATGGACAGAATGTTCATGCTGGCTTTCTTTTTTTGTAAAAAAACAAGAATGTGCTGTTCCGCATAAGTGTATTAGTAACGTTTTTTCACAAAAAATGGTACAATATATTTCGATGAGGCATTTATAGATTTGAATGTAAGATAAGTGTATGTAGGAGGAGTGTTTTAGATGAAACAGTTTTTGTTGTCACCTAGCACGCAAGTGGCATCCGTTGCGTTGAAAGTAAAAAATTTTGAGAAGATGGTTGATTTTTATCGCGATGTGATTGGTTTGCACTTGCTGAATGAAGAAAACGGCATGGCAATCATGGGCATTAAACGCACCCGACGCAAGCTGATCGGCTTGATTTTTTCACCTGACAGCTCTGAGGAACAAACAGCACATGCGGGTATATATCATACAGCGATTCTATTACCGTCAAGAAAAGATTTTTCTGAGTTCTGCGCTCACTTGAAAGAAAGAAATTATCCGATTGATGAGTTGAAAAAGCATGTGTACAGCGAGTCCGTCTATGTCAGGGACCCGGAAGAGAACGTAATTGAAATTATTTATAATAAGCCGGAATCTGAGTGGGAAAACAGTGAGCAGACAGCTGATCAAACTGTCGAGCTTGATGCATTAATCAGCGAAGCAAAAGCTTCTTACAGTGATATCCCGGAAAACACGCAGATCGGGCACGTGCATTTATCAGTCCTTAATTTAGAAAAAAGCTTGGCCTTTTATCATGACGTTCTGGGCTTTCAAGTAACAGATGATTCTGATGCGTCAGTTAAATATCTGGGAACCGGAAACGGCGGTTTGCACCATCAGCTGGCAATCAACAATCACATGCGTATACAGGCAAAGCCGATTGCCGATTCTGATTTAGGGGTTGACCATATCACGTTTGACATCGGTCCGTTCGACAACTTGCTTGCGTTGAAAGAGCGGCTGACAGAACTGGGAATACCTCATTACTTTAACAACGGCAAAAAGATAATCGGTATTGATGACCCGAATGGTATTCAACTCTGGTTCATCGTTTTTAAAAAACAGCAATAACCGACAGCACTGGCTAATCAGTTGAGATTGCCAGTGCTTATTACATGTCAAGTGTATGGAAGGAGACTTATGTACCCGAAAACAAGAGACTTAATAGAGCAGTATCTTCACGACGGGGTTTTTCCCGGTGCGAGCTATGCTTTTATCAAAGACGGGCAGTGTGAAAAGCATATCGTCGGCAAGTCGCGGACCTATCCTGCCGACCGGACGCTGACCAGCGGCATGTGCTATGACGTGGCCTCGCTGACCAAAGTCATCTGTACCAATTCTGTTGTTCTCCAGCTGATTGAGGTCGGAGCCGTTGACATCGACCAGCCGCTTCAGCACTATCTGCCTGAGTATCAAGACGGGCGTGTCTCGCTTCGCCACTTGCTGACGCACACGTCCGACATCAACGGTTATATCCCGAACCGCAACCAGTTGAGCCGGGAAGAGTTGACGCGCGCCTTTTATTCATTGCCCGCAGGCGAGCGCTTGGGTCGCCGAGTGGTTTATACGGATACCGGCACGATTTTGATTGGCTTTATGCTGGAGAAACTGCTGCATCAAGACTTGCACACGATATTTAAAGAAAGGGTACTGGGTCCTCTGGGGATGACCGGCAGCAGCTTGGGAACAGCAGACACCAAGCGGGCAGTTCCGACTGAAAACCACCCTGAGCGGGGCTTGATACACGGGCAAGTCCATGACACGAAAGCATACATACTGGGCAGACATTGCGGCAGCGCCGGCTTGTTTGCCACTCTGGCTGATGTCATCCGTTTTGCAGAGATGATGCTTAAGGGCGGCGAGCTGCCTGATGGCCGGCGTTATTTGGCGCAGCAGACGATTAGCTCTTTATTCTCAGATTGGACTCCTTCTGGCACGCTGGGGCGGTCGCTGGGCTGGGATTTGCTGTATGATAAGCAGACCAATCAGCCGCTGATTTACCACACAGGCTATACAGGGACATTTTTGATTATCGATCAAACGCTGTCAGAGGCATTTATTTTCCTGTCCAACCGTGTGCATCCGACTGACAACAAAGAGGCATATCTCATTCAAAGAGACCGGCTTGTTGCTAATTATTTGTCGGAAAAAAGCAAACTTCACAGTTAAGTGTGTTATAATATACACAAATTTGTTAATTGAGGTGTTTTTATGGGACAACCACTTTTTTTAAAACCGGTTTTTCAAGAAAAAATATGGGGCGGCACAAAGCTGAAAACAATCTTCGACTATGACATCACAAGTCAGCAAACAGGCGAGTGCTGGGCTATCAGTGCGCATCCGCACGGCACGTGTGAAATAATAAATGGCAAGCTGAAAGGAAAAAAACTGGACGAGGTCTGGCAAGACTATCCTGCCTTGTTTGGTCATCCGGAAGAAGCTGTTTTCCCGCTGCTGACTAAAATCATTGATGCCAATGATGACTTGTCGGTTCAAGTGCATCCAGACGATGCGTACGCCATGGCGAACGAAGGAGAACTGGGGAAAACCGAATGCTGGTACGTGCTGCAAGCCGATCCGGGAGCCGAAATCGTTTACGGCCATCACGCACAGACCCGGGAAGAACTTAAAGAAATGATTAAAAAAGGCAAGTGGAAAAAACTGCTGAAACGAGTCAAAGTCAAAAAAGGTGACTTTATCTTCGTGCCGAGCGGAACGATTCATGCTATCGGCAAGGGGCTGATGATACTGGAAACGCAGCAAAGCAGTGATACGACGTATCGTGTGTACGACTATAACCGAAAGGACGACCAGGGCAACTTCCGCGACTTACATATCCAGCAGTCGATTGATGTAACAACTGTCCCGTTCGTTGAGCCGAGACTGCATATTTCTCAGGAAATTGAGAAAGCCTCTAGCGTGACGACTTTCATCAAGACTGATTTCTTCAATGTATATGAGTGGCATGTGGAAGGCATTTTAAGATTTAAACGACAAGCGCCGTATACACTGGTCAGTGTACTTGACGGGTATGGCCACATTTATGTCAATGACCAGGCAAAGGGCTTCGAATTGACGAAAGGCACACATTTTATTTTGCCAAATGATATTAAAAACTGGCGCATAGAAGGCGATTTGCAAATTATTGCGTCTGAACCGGGTGCAGCTTCAAACTAATCTCAACCAATACATGAAAAAATCCTGCCTGTTTCGATTAAGAAACGGGCAGGATTTTCAGATTGGCAATCAGTTGCTGTACGAAGCTGTTTGCTACCGGACGACCAGCACCTGACAATGTGCATGATTCACAACGTAAGAAGTGGTCGTACCCACAATATTCTGCTCGGTGCCGTGTTTGCCGGTGGCTCCCATAACGATGAGGTCGATTTTTCTTTCCTTTGCGAACTTGACGATTTTACGCTTGGCATTGCCTTTGAGCGTAATGATTTTGACTTCCGGTTTGTCTTTCGAATCTCGTTCACTGACGATTTTTTCAAGGGATTTTGTCAATGTGTATTCCTCAGACTTGTAGTAATCATCGATTGCACCAAGGACAACTGGATTAGTGGGATTCAAGCCGAACGAATCGGCAACATAGAGAATGGTCACCAGACTGTTGTTATATTCGGCGATGTCGAATGCTTGTCTCAAAGCTTTTCTTGACTGCTCGGATTTATCATAAGCAACAAGAATGTGATGATACTGTTCCATTGAAAACGCCTCCTTCACTTTATTCTATCATCGGAGCGAACCGGGTGTAAAGCAAACCTCTCACGGATAGAAAGGTGACACGCTTCGGGCAACGAAAAAAACCGCCCGGATTTTTTGGGCGGTTTATTTTTTTCGGTTTTTGTTATTGCGTTTATAGCCGTACTTATAGGCAAAATATGAGATAAGCAGGATTGCAGCTAAAACGAAGCTGATGGGAGAATTACTGGACGATTCATTTTTTTGCAACACAAGCATCAACACTATCATAAAAACAAACACGATGGCCATATTCACAAAAAAAATAATTAATTTTTTATATTGCATGTACTGTCCTCTTTTTGAATTCATTATACCAGTAATTACTATAAAAAGTAAGCCAATTTCCCTGCCGACTCAACACGCATTTATTTTTTTGTCCGGAACATTTGCAGTAAGTAAATAAACATAAAGAAGAAGGCCGCTTCCCAAAGGGTAGAGGTCCAATCAATTGCCCCCGTTCTATCGAAAAAAAAGTTTCCGATATTTGCGACAAGAATATAAATCAGCGTTATGAAAAAAGCATTTTTAAGTTTTTTCCCCATTATTTTCACCCGTTTTTTTTATATTATACAGAAAACTTCGCAAAATCGGAAATCATATTGTGCTTTTTTTGAAATTTATCCGTGAATCAGTTTTTTGTCATGCGCTTTTCAGCTTCATTGTATGCACCGTGCCAGATGTGCCCGACGTACGGGTAAATATCGACCCCGTTTTTGATGGCAGCCGTGACGAACTGCTTTGCTGTTTCAACAGCTGTCTGCGGCGTCATGCCTTTTGCCAGACCGGCAGTCACCGCGGCGGCAAATGTGCAGCCTGCGCCATGATTATTATGGGTCGGAATTTTTTTCGATTTCAGGACGGTTACGTCTTTGCCGTCAAAAAAGACATCAACAGCCTGGTCGCTGTGGAATGCTTTGCCGCCTTTGACAACGACAGTTTCAGGTCCCAAGTCTTTGATTTTTTTAGCTGCCGCAATCATGTCGTCGACTGAGGTCAGCGTCCCCAGCTCTGACAAGATACCTGCTTCCAGCAGATTAGGCGTGACGACCGTTGCTAGCGGGATCAGTCTTTTTTTTAGTTCAGCCACATTTTCCGGCTGCAGCAGTTCATCGGTGCCTTTGCATGCCATGACAGGATCGATGACGATATTTTTCTGTTGGTGGATGTCGATGAATTCCCGTGTGTGGTTGATAGCTTCAATGGTTCCCAGCATACCTGTTTTCATGGCATCGACCGGGCCGGCTGAGAAAATAGTTTTCAGCTGGTTTCTGACAATCTCCGGACTGATGTTTGTCACGTTGTGCGCCCAGTTATTGTCCGGGTCCATTGTGACGATGCAAGTGACGGCGGTGAAGCCGAATGTCCCGTATTCTTGAAAGGTTTTTAAATCTGCCTGGATACCGGCGCCGCCGCTGGCATCTGAACCGGCAACTGTTAATGTTTTTTTAATCAAAACAATCCCTCCGTTTGTTAAAAAATGACTGATTACAGTATACCTCAGATTCTTTTTGACAAAAACAGCCAATTGGGTTAATGTGGACCCATCCACTTTGTTTTGACAGGAGGACTCATGATGTGGGAATTAACACGCGAACCGGGGCTGCCTATTTACCAAAGTATTGTCAAGTTGATTATGCAGCACATCCAAAGCGGACTGTTGCTGCCCGGGCAAAAAATTCCGTCAGAAAGAGCGCTTGCGGAAAAATTTCAAGTCAATCGTTCCACGGTTGTCCATGCCTTGGATGAGCTTGCTGCGATGGGGATTGTCATCCGCAGGCAAGGGAGCGGCACGATTATCAATGATGGCAAATGGGGAGTGTATACTGGTCCGACAATTGATTGGCGGGATTATTTGATGACCGATAATTTTGATGTGCACGGCACTTTCATGGAACAGCTGATGACACTCCGCCACTCGTCGGGCTATATCGACCTTGTGACCGGCGATTTGCCGCTGGAGCTCATTCCGACATTGGAATTGCCGAATATCACTTGGAAAGAATTTTTGAAGGAAGATGCCTATCAGGATAAGCTGGGGTATCCGCCGCTCAGGCAAAAAATCAGCACACATTTAGCTGCAAAAACTCCGCAATTTGATCAGCCTGATAACCTGCTGATTACCTCAGGTGCACAGCAGGCTTTGTTTCTGATTATTCAAGTGCTGCTGCAAAAAGGAGATGCGATTGCGGTGGAGGCACCGTCATTTCTGTATTCCCTGTCTCTTTTCCAAGTTGCCGGTGTCCGCATGTTCGGGATACCGATGGATGATGAGGGCATGCGGATTGATGCGCTTGAGAAAAGCATTTTGAAAAATAAAATCCGGATGGTTTTCGTCAATCCGACGTTTCAAAATCCGACCGGCGTGCAGATGAGTTTGAAGCGCCGACAAGAGCTGGTAGCTTTGTGCAATCAATATCAGGTACCAATAGTAGAAGATGATGTGTTCGCTGATTTGTATTTTCCGGAGACACCGTATATTCCCAGCTTGAAGGAACTTGATTTTGACAATGTGCTTTACATCGGTTCTCTCTCAAAAATTCTGGGTTCCAGTACCAAAATCGGCTGGCTGTCTGCACCGCCGGCAGTCATTGGTAAATTGTCGGATGCGCGTCAGGAAATGGATGCAGACGTCAGTATTTTTCCGCAGGTCCTGGCGTTAAATGCAATGAACAATCAGCAGTACGCACAAAAGCTGAGCCGTCTTGGCAGGCAGTTGTCAGACCGCTTGCAGTTGTTTACCGCTGATTTGGAAAGGCGTGCTCCCGGTTTATTCGATTACCGTCTGCCCGAAGGCGGCTTTTATTTGTGGCTGGAATTAAAACAGCACAATGTGACGATGAAAAACATGCACGCTTTATTTGATGCCGGCCTGTTGGCAGCACCCAGTTTTTTGTTCGGAATAAAAAAACCGGCGCTCCGGCTGAACTTTGCGCGGATTTCACCGGATAATTCATTAGAAATTGCTGATAAATTAGCGGCTTTGTCAAATCATTACTGGGAATGATTTGACAAAAGAGCAATTGAGGTATACTGTTATAGATGTAATACATCACAATAACATCTGTTAGGTGAGGCTCCTATATGGACACACGCTACTGCCCTGCAAATATCCAAAGATGTTTGAAAAAGTTTGGACGAATGGTTCAACGGGTTAACAGGAATGGTCGACTTAAGGCTTTTCTTAATGTAGCTGATACGTGTATCTACGCCATGTAGTGCTAAAGCTCAACGAAGAGGTCATAACGAAACTGCCGTGTGCGGCAATTATCTCAAGTGTTTATGCACTCTCTTTTTTGAGGGTGCTTTTTTTGTGTGTAAGTACTGAAAGGACGGTGGAAAAAGTGGCAATGATTATGAGGGAAGATGCAGACGATGCAGACGGTTGGTTGCGGAAGGAGGGCTTTTTCCGCCTAGTCAGCAAGAAGAAGCTCATCCTATAAAAAAGGAGAGTGTTGAAGATGAAAAAAGAATTGACCAATGTGACAAAAAATACCGATTTGAAAAATTTGGCAAAAATGAGTACACGCGATTTGATGATGGCGTTCCGGACATCCCCGAAAGGCCTGACCTCTGAAGATGCGCGGAACCGGCTGCTGGAATATGGAGAAAACAAAGTCGACATTCAAAAACCGACGCCATGGTACAAGTTGCTGTTTCACTCATTTCTTGACCCGTTTATTTACGTACTGCTGCTGTTGTTTGCCGTATCTGTACTGACAGCCGACTATGAAACAGCCACGGTCATGATTATCATGATTTTGGCAAGTGCGATACTGCGCTTTGTACAGGACTACAAAGCCCAGCGTGAAGCTTTTGCCCTGCAGGACATGATTAAACATACCTGTGCTGTCAAGCGCGACGATGAAGTGAGAGAGCGTCCGATGGAAGAAGTCGTACCGGGAGATATCGTCCAGCTGTCAGCCGGCGACATGATCCCAGCCGACAGCCTGCTGCTTTGGACGAAAGACTTGTTTGTCAATCAGTCGTCTTTGACTGGTGAATCAATGCCAGTTGAAAAATTTGAAATCACCGACATTGACAGTCACGAAGACGAGGAAGATTCCGCAATCGACATGAGCAATCTTGTGTTTATGGGGACAGATGTGTTGAGCGGAAAGGGCGAAGCTCTGATTTTAAAGACGGGCAAGCAGACCTTTTTTGGCGACATTGCCAAAAAAGCAAGTACCCGGCGGGCTGTGACGTCATTTGATAAAGACTTGAACCGGATTGGTAAATTGTTGCTGAGAATGGTCGGCGTGTTATTTCCTATTGTACTTCTCTTGAACGGGTTTACAAAGGGCGACTGGTCACAGGCATTTTTCTTTGCCGTCGCTGTGGCAGTCGGATTGACACCTGAGATGCTACCGGCGATTGTCACCAGCAATTTAGCAAAAGGTTCCCAGTCGCTGGCTAAAAAGAAAGTCATCGTCAAAGAGCTGAATGCTATCCAAAACCTTGGCTCAATGGATGTTTTGTGTACAGATAAAACAGGCACTATCACGGAGGACCGGGTCGTGCTGGTTGAACATGTCAACCCGATGGGCAAAATGAATCAGAAGGTCATCGACATGGCGTTTCTAAATTCAAACTATCAGACGGGCTGGAAAAATCTGATGGATTATGCCGTGATTCACTTTTATGAAAAACATAACGAACATAGTAAGTTTGTCAATGTTGAAAAAATAGATGAGATTCCCTTTGATTTTTCACGCCGCCGGCTGACTGTTGTGCTGAAGGAGAGCGGTCATCAGCTGATGATTACCAAAGGCGCGGTGGAAGAGATGTCTAAAATCTGTTCTTATGTCGAAATCGACAACAACGTCGTGCCGCTGACGGATGAGCTTCATGAAGAAATCAACCGTGTCAACCGATCGATGAATGAAAAAGGCATGCGGGTAATCACCGTCGCATACAAAGGCGATGTCCACGATACGCCGACCTATTCGGTGGCTGATGAGAAAGACATGATTTTAGTCGGTTTTGTCGGATTTCTTGACCCTGCCAAACAGTCGGCCGTTTCAGCCATCACGTCGCTGAAAGAACACGGTGTTGCCATCAAAGTACTGACCGGCGACAATGAAATCGTGTCGCGGAAAGTCTGTGAAGATGTGGGCATCCATGTCGATCACGCCTATACCGGGCAGGATGTCGAACAAATGGATGACAAACAACTGGCCGAGGCAGCTGCCTCTTCCAACCTGTTCTCCAAACTTAACCCGATGCAGAAATCGCGGATTATTGAAGTGCTAAGAAAGCAGGGGCACACGGTCGGCTTTATGGGCGACGGCATCAATGATGCGCCGGCTTTGCGGGCAGCCGATGTGGGTGTGTCGGTCGATACAGCTGCGGACATCACCAAAGAAGCCAGTTCGATTATTTTACTGGAAAAGAGTCTGAATGTGCTGGTCGATGGTGTGATTGAAGGACGGACTGTCTTTAAAAACATGATGAAGTATATCATGATGACGCTCAGCTCCAACTTCGGCAACGTGTTCTCCGTCCTTGTTGCCAGTGCGTTTCTGCCATTTCTGCCGATGCTTTCCATGCAAATACTGGTGCAAAATCTGATTTACAACTTTTCACAGTTAGCCATGCCATGGGACCGGGTAGATGAAGAGCAAATCATGAAACCAGTTATTTTTGAAACCAAAGACTTGCTGAAATTTACATTAATGATTGGACCTATCAGCAGCATTTTCGACATCATCACGTTTCTCGTTATGTGGAATGTGTTCGGTGCCAACACGATCGCCGAACAAAGCCTCTTCCAAACAGGCTGGTTTGTTGTCGGGCTGACGACGCAGACGGTCATTATTCATGTTATCCGGACTGAGAAGATACCATTTGTGCAAAGTAACGCCAGTCCGTCCGTTTTAATCAGCAGTTTGCTGGCTGTTGCGGCGGGGATAGCGATTGTCCTCATCGACCCTGTCAGATCTTATCTGGATATGACGGCACTGCCTGGCAGCTACTGGCTGTTCTTAATCGTGGTCGTTTTTGGCTACATGCTGACTGCACAAGTTATCAAGATGAAATATGTCAAGAATCACTCTTGGCTGTAACAAGCGTCAAATTATTTAGTTCACAAGCAGCAGGAAATCAACACAGAAAAATAGCGAATGCAACACATGTTTCCTGTTTTTTTTAGAAAGACAGGAGACATGTGTTTTTGCTGTGTAACAGAATCAGCAGCTTGTCCATTCAATCAACACTGTCAAAAATGACGTACGGGCATGTTTTCTTCCAGTTTTCTGAAAACTAATGTATAACAGATTGGTGGATATAGTGTGACAGCAGGAAACAGTTTGCTAAACCCCTTACATAAAAAAAGAACTGCTTGCAGAAACGAAAGTGATTTTATTCACTATGGTTTAAATACAGAAACAAAAAGGTTTTTAGCGTATTTTAGTTGAGCTTTATCGCTTGCATATCTTTTTTCACCGTGTTAAATTATTAAATGTAAAGGCATAGAAAATAATACAGATTTTTAGCCTGTTTTATAAAATACAATTTTAATTGTTAAAAAGAGAGGATTGTGTAACAAAATGGCGAAGAAAAAATTTAACCCACTTGACTTTGAAGCGCTTCTGAATGACATTAATGCAGACTTTCCGATGGTTCAAGTGCTCGATGAGGAAGGCAAAGTCGTTGACGCAGATCTAATGCCTGATTTGACAGACGATGAACTGGTTGATCTGATGAGCCGCATGGTGTGGGCACGTGTGCTTGACCAGCGTTCCACAGCATTGAACAGACAAGGACGGTTGGGATTCTATGCCCCGACTGCAGGACAGGAAGCTAGTCAGCTTGCCAGTCATTTTGCCATGGAAAAGGAAGACGTGCTGCTGCCGGGTTACCGTGATGTACCGCAGTTGATTCAACACGGTTTGTCATTGACAAAAGCATTCCTGTGGTCCAGAGGGCACGCGGAAGGCAATAAATACCCTGAAGACTTGCATGCATTGCCACCTCAAATCATTATCGGTGCGCAATATGTCCAAGCTGCCGGCGTGGCGCTGGGCTTGAAAAAACGCGGCAAGAAGAATGTGGCATTCACATACACTGGTGACGGCGGTTCATCACAGGGCGACTTCTACGAAGGCATCAACTTTGCAGGTGCTTATAAAGCCAATGCTGTATTTTATATTCAAAATAACGGTTACGCCATTTCAACTCCAAGAGAATTGCAGACAGCAGCTAAAACGTTGGCACAAAAAGGTGTGGCAGCAGGTATCCCGTCTATCCAAGTCGACGGCATGGACGCTCTGGCCGTTTATGCGGTTTCTAAAGCAGCGCGTGATTGGGCAGCCAACGGCAATGGCCCGGTGCTGATTGAAACAATGACATTCCGTTACGGTCCGCACACTCTTTCTGGTGACGACCCGACTCGTTACCGTTCAAAAGAAACAGAAGACATCTGGGTGAAACGCGATCCGTTGACTCGTTTCCGCAACTACCTGACTGAAAAAGGTCTGTGGTCAGAAGAAAAAGAAGAAGAGCTGATTGAAGCAGCAAAAGAAGAAATCAAACAAGCAATCAAAGAAGCAGATGCCGTTCCAAAACAAAAAGTGTCTGACTTCCTGAAAAACATGTACGAGGAAGCACCTCAAACAATTAAAGAGCAAATTGCAATTTATGAAGCGAAGGAGTCGAACTAATCATGGCACAAAAAACAATGATACAAGCAATTACAGATGCATTAGCGCTGGAACTTGAGAACAATCCAGATGTATTGGTTTTTGGTGAAGACGTTGGTAATAACGGCGGGGTATTCCGTGCCACTGAAGGCTTGCAAGCCAAGTTCGGCGAAGAACGTGTCTTTGATACCCCTTTGGCGGAATCAGGCATTGGCGGTTTGGCATTCGGTTTAGCATTGGAAGGATTCCGTCCGGTTGCTGAAATCCAGTTTTTCGGATTTGTATTTGAAACAATGGATGAAATCGTCGGACAAATGGCACGGACAAGATACCGTATGAGCGGCACACGCAATCTGCCGGTCACTATTCGTGCGCCATTCGGCGGCGGAGTTCACACACCTGAACTTCACTCCGACAACTTGGAAGGCCTGATGGCACAATCACCGGGTCTCCGCGTTGTGATTCCAAGCAACCCGTACGATGCTAAAGGTCTGCTGATCTCAGCTATCCGCAACAATGACCCGGTTGTTTATTTGGAACACATGAAACTTTACCGTTCATTCCGTGAAGAAGTACCGGATGAAGCCTACACTGTGCCTTTGGATAAAGCTGCTGTAACCCGTGAAGGGACAGATGTCTCAATCATCACGTACGGTGCAATGGTCCGTGAAGCAATCAAAGCTGCAGAAAATCTTGAAAAACAAGGCATTTCAGTTGAAATTATCGACCTGCGTACAGTTGCGCCGCTTGATGTGGAAACAATCATCAATTCAGTGAAGAAAACAGGTCGCGTGGTTGTCGTACAGGAAGCACAAAAACAAGCAGGCGTCGGTGCTCAGGTCGTTTCAGAAATTTCTGAACGGGCAGTCCTGTCACTTGAAGCGCCAATTGGACGTGTGTCAGCGCCAGATACGATTTTCCCATTCGGTCAAGCTGAGAATGTCTGGTTGCCGAACGCAGCAGATATTGAAGCGAAAGTGAAAGAAACTTACGAATTCTAAGCGGTGAAATTAGTATAAAGGAGAGAAAATCGAACATGGCTTTCAAATTTAAATTACCAGATATCGGCGAAGGCATTGCCGAAGGTGAAATTGTTAAATGGTTTGTTAAACCAGGCGACACGATTAACGAAGATGATACATTACTAGAAGTTCAAAATGATAAATCTGTTGAAGAAATCCCGTCTCCAGTTACAGGGAAAGTACTGAACATCGTCGTTCCGGAAGGGACTGTTGCCAATGTCGGCGATGTCCTCGTTGAGATCGACGCTCCGGGACATGAGTCTGACGACGATGCGCCGGCAGCCGCGGAAGCACCTGCTGCTGCAGCTCCAGCTGCATCCGGTGCAGTCTTCCAGTTCAAATTGCCGGATATCGGCGAAGGTATTGCTGAAGGAGAAATCGTCAAATGGTTTGTCAAAGCCGGCGATACGATCAATGAAGATGATACATTATTAGAAGTCCAAAATGATAAATCTGTTGAAGAAATCCCGTCCCCTGTTACAGGAACGGTTGTCAACGTTATCGTACCTGAAGGAACAGTTGCAAATGTGGGTGACGTCCTTGTTGAAATCGATGCACCGGGGCACAATGATGCTGTACCTGCAGGCGCACCGGCCGTTGCCCCAGCTCAAGCAGCTGCAGCACCGGCAACACCGGCACCAGCCGCAGCACCGACAGGCAAAGCTGGCGGACGTGTACTGGCTATGCCGTCAGTACGTCAGTATGCCCGTGAAAAAGGTGTCGACATCACATTAGTCACACCGACAGGCAAAGGCGGACGTGTGACACGTGCCGATATTGACGGGTTCACTGGTGAAGCAGTACCGGCAGCACCAGCCGCAGCTGCTACAGAAGCAGCCGCAGCACCGGCAGCGCCAGCAGCACAACCTGCCGCACCGGCAAAACCTTTCGTAGGTGTCGACGAATTGGAAACAAGAGAGAAAATGACTCCGACACGTCGTGCGATTGCAAAAGCGATGGTCAACAGCAAACACACAGCTCCTCATGTAACGCTGCATGATGAAGTAGAAGTGTCTAAACTGTGGGATCACCGCAAGAAATTTAAAGAAGTTGCAGCAGAACGCAATACTAAATTAACCTTCTTGCCTTATGTTGTAAAAGCTTTGACAGCAACTGTCAAGAAGTTCCCAGTATTAAATGCGTCAATTGACGATAATAGTGATGAAATTGTTTACAAACACTATTATAATATAGGTATCGCAACAGATACGGATCATGGCTTGTATGTACCGAACATTAAAAATGCCGACCGTAAAGGCATGTTCGACATTGCAGATGAAATCACTGAAAAAGCTGGTATGGCAATCGACGGAAAATTATCTGCGGCTGACATGCGTGACGGCTCTATCACCATCAGTAATATCGGCTCAGTCGGCGGCGGCTGGTTCACACCGGTTATCAACTACCCTGAAGTAGCAATCTTAGGAGTAGGGACAATCGTTCAACAGCCGGTAGTCAATGCAGCTGGTGAACTGGTTGTCGGACGTGTGATGAAACTGTCATTGAGTTTTGATCACCGTATCGTTGACGGAGCGACTGCCCAAAAAGCGATGAACAACGTGAAACGCTTGCTGGCAGATCCGGAATTATTATTAATGGAAGGTTAAGGTGATATCTGAATGGTAGTTGGAGATTTCGCATTGGAGCTGGATACTGTAGTGATTGGTGCAGGTCCTGGCGGATATGTCGCTGCAATCCGCGCCTCTCAAATGGGACAAAAAGTTGCAATCATCGAACGGGAGTACATTGGTGGGGTCTGCTTGAATGTAGGCTGTATCCCATCAAAGGCATTAATCAGTGCTGGACATCATTACCAGGAAGCTCTGGATTCAGAGGTTTTCGGGATTACAACAGAGGGTGTCAAACTGGATTTTGCCAAAACACAAGAATGGAAAGATAATTCTGTCGTCAAAAAACTGACGTCAGGCGTTGAGTTTCTGTTGAAGAAAAATAAAGTGGAGATTATCCGCGGTGAAGCCTTCTTCGTTGATGCCAACACATTACGTGTTATCCATGAAGACAGTGCACAAACATATTCATTCAATCATGCGATTGTTGCAACCGGCAGCCGTCCGATTGAAATCAAAGGCTTCAAGTTTGGCGGACGGATCATTGATTCGACTGGCGGCTTAAACTTGAAAGAAGTACCTAAAAAATTGGCAATCGTCGGCGGCGGTGTCATTGGTGCCGAATTAGGCGCTGCGTATGCCAATTTGGGAGCGGAAGTCACTATTCTTGAGGGTACGGCACAAATTTTGCCTAACTTTGAAAAAGACATGGTGAAATTAGTCGAACGCTCCTTCAAGAAAAAAGGCGTCAAGGTCGTTACAAATGCCATGGCTAAAGAAGCCGTGGATAACGGCAACAGCGTGACGGTTACTTACGAAGCCAAAGGCAAAGAAGAAAAAATCGAAGCAGACTACGTGATGGTGACTGTCGGACGCCGACCAAACACGGACGATTTGGGTCTTGAAATTGCCGGTGTTGAGATGACCGACCGCGGTCTTGTCAAAGTGGATGAACAATGCCGTACGAACGTGAAAAGTATTTTCGCTATCGGCGATATTGTGCCGGGCGCAGCATTGGCTCACAAGGCAAGTTATGAAGCAAAAATCGCTGCAGAAGCAATTTCCGGTAAAGATGTGGCAGTAGATTACATTGGGATGCCGGCGGTTGCATTCACAGACCCTGAACTGGCATCTGTCGGCATGACTGAAAAAGAAGCCAAAGAAGCTGGTCTGGATGTGAAGGTGTCGAAATTTACACTAGCCGGAAACGGTCGTGCTCTTTCCTTGAATCAGACAGAAGGATTTGTTCGCCTAGTGACAACGAAAGAAGACAACGTCATCGTTGGCGGTCAGGTTGTCGGAGCGGGAGCAAGTGACACGATTGCTGAAATCGGACTGGCGATCGAAGCGGGCATGAATGCAGAAGACATTGCTCTGACTATTCATTCGCATCCGTCACTTTCAGAAGCTGTGATGGATACAGCAGAATTGGCACTAGGTTTGCCAATCCACGTATAAAAGAAAAAACTCTTCAAAGCGTTTATCGCTCTGAAGAGTTTTTTGCATGATTAGATTAGCGGGAAGAGACAAGCAATTTAAGACCGGCATAAAGGTTATACCCAATGAATAAAAAGTCAATTAATCCGCCGGCCGCCATTGCTGTTACTGTTAACAAGCTGACAGTCCGTGTATCATGCGCCAGAAAACCGGTTGAGAGTGCCGCCATCAGCAAGATGCCTGTCAGGATGACAGGGACCAGATGCAGTAGAAAAGCCCGCTTAGCATGGTCATGGGCTGCTGACTGGCGATTTGTAAGCAGCCAGATGATAAACGGTAAAAGAAATGGTGCGAATAAAATCGATAAGTAGGCCAAGCCGCCAAGAATGTTGTTTTCAGACATAATGTGCGCTCCTTATTTATAAACGAATCTGTATTTTACCATCCATTATAAATGACCGAGTTTCAGCTGACATCCGTCGGATGATGTATGTTGGTTATGCTAAAGGGCAAGCCGTTCAGATTTGGTTGAGCAGTTTGACAGTCAAATCAAATGAAAAGGCCTATACTTGAGAAAAAGAAAAGAGGGAAAACAAATGTCGATTTATGATTTTTCTGTCAGGTTAGAGAATGGTGATGTGTATTCATTGGAGAAGTATCAAGGCAAAGTGCTGGTGATTGTGAATACTGCGACGAAATGCGGACTTGCTCCGCAGTTTGAGGCGTTGGAAACATTGTATCAGACGTATAAAGAGCAGGGACTTATGGTACTCGGCTTCCCTTCAAATCAGTTCAAGCAAGAGCTGGCAACATCTGAGGAAGCCGCCGCCGCATGCCGGCTGACATACGGCGTCAGCTTTCCAATGCATGAGCTGATTGCGGTAAACGGTGCGGAAACGGCTCCGCTGTTCGACTATTTGAAATCTGAGGCGCCGGGCACGCTGGGGCAGGCTATCAAGTGGAATTTTACAAAATTTTTGGTGGACAGAGAAGGCCGCGTGATTGAACGGTTTGCACCACAGACGACGCCTGAAAAGATGGTTCCGGCGATTGAAAAGGCGCTGCGATAATGATTGCTTGTCCGTTAGGTAGAGAAAACAAACAACATGTGAGATAATAATGATAAGTGCTTTCTGATGACTGTTAAATATTTATTACTGAAAGCTGTTGTCCAGTTTGCCAGTTATGTCGTGTGCTGAACCCAATCAGGAGGGACATAAATTGTGGAAAATCAATCATGGAAACGGTTCGTTGCGAGTGAAAATCTTGGTCCGTTGCGTGCAGCCAATAAAGTAGTCGCTTCGTGGGAGTTTTGCCGTGAGCGTCAAGCCGCTCCATTCAAAAAAATGCCGGCTCGCATGCTCACGAAGGGGCAATTTCAAGCGCGGCAGCGGCTGCACGCCAAGCTTGTTCAACTGGTCAGACAGAAAGTCAGTCACTTAACTGAACAGTCATTATGGAAAGAGTCGGTATTTGTTTTAACGGATGATGAAGGCAATGTGTTGTGGTGTGATGGCAAGCAGACAGAGCTGGAGGTCTCCGGCTCTGTCAAGTTGGAAAAAGCTGTATCTGCCAGCCAATCTGCCATCAAGCAGGCCGGGCAGCGCAAGTGGAGCTGTTATGCGACAGCTATTGTGGACGGGAGAGATGATTTACTGGGAGTGCTTGATGTGTCCATTCAGCGAGCATCTTTCCTGCCACAATGCCGCGCGATTTCGCAGCTGATTGCGCAGTGTGTCACGAATCAGCTGGTCCGTGAAGAATTGGATAAAACACGGTTTTTGCTGCAGTATGCCGCTGAAACGCTGACTGATAAGGTAATCTGCGATGAGCAGTACCGCATTGTTCATATTCCCTCCGGTTACCGGTCGGAAAGCTGGCTTAAAATCGGTGCAGATATGCCGCAGGTGCTGAGCGGGAGGAATATATCGTCTGATATGCAGACGCTTTACCGCGACAAACAGCCTGTTGGTATTGGTTACCGGCTGTTTAATCAGGAATCGGCAAAAGAGAAACTTTTTTATGCCGGCATCAGCAGCCGCAATCAGCGCTACAATGAATTTCTGACGCAGGTGATAAATGTTGCCGACAGTGATGTCCCGGTGCATGTTTTTGGTGAAACCGGTTGCGGCAAGGAACGGATTGTCGAGATGCTTCATTTCAACCATCCGCGATGCCAAAAAGGAAAATTAGTGCGTGTGAATTGCGGCAGTGTCAGCGAGAGTTTACTGGAGAGCGAACTATTCGGCTATGCACCGGGGGCATTCACTGGCGCTAAAGCTAAAGGACATCACGGGAAAATCAGACAGGCTGACGGCGGTACGCTGTTTTTAGATGAAATCGACAGCATGTCCCTGCGTATGCAGACAGCGTTGCTGCGGGTAATTGAAGACAAGCAAGTATCGCCTGTCGGAGCTGTGTCAGACATCAGCGTCTCGTTCCGCTTGGTCACTGCAAGCAATCAGGATTTAAAGGAACTGGTTGCAGGGGGCACATTCCGCGAGGATTTGTTTTACCGTATTTACATCTTGCCGCTGCTGGTTCCGCCTTTAAGGGAGCGGCCGGAAGATTTTCAGGAACTGGTCGATGAGTTTTGCCGGCAGAAGGACTGGTTAATCAGCTGGCAGGAGCAAATATGTCACGTATCGAGGGAATACGAATGGTTAGGCAATATTCGGGAGTTCCGCAATTTTTTAGAACGCTTACGGCTTTCTTATCCGCACCAATGCCCGTCGGTTAATCAGATGCGGCAGCTGATTGAGATGGGGCAGCTGTCTGTTGCGAGCAGTGAGGCTGGTCATGATGATGATGAAAAGCGGCGCATAATGACAGCCTTGCAGGAAAATACCTATCACGTCAGTCAGACGGCACGCGCATTGAACTTGTCACGTTCTACGTTGTACCGTAAAATGAAAAAATACGCTATTAAACGCTAAAGCCGATTATCAGTGACATACACATACTCTTTTTACGAACTCTCAGTATTTTTTCGTTCGTAAAGAGAGTTTTTTTGCGTAAGCAGACAGCTGTTTGGAAAAAACCTGTGCCATTCTGATACATAATGTGTCAGAATGGCACAGGTTTTTTCATGTTGAAGTGTGGCAAATGTGATATTGACAGGCTTTTAGCAAGTGGCATGGTTATTGCTATGTAATAGGATGGGGAGTAATGAAAGGCCGGTGTGACCAAAATGCCAAAAACATGAGTGAAAAAGGCGAGTGAAGAAACAGTCTGTAAGGCAAGCCGTCAATTGTAAACAGAAACAGTAAGAATAACATTAGGAGGATTTTACAATGAAAAAAATTGATAATGAACAGGCACTGTGGATTTACAAAACGATGAATGACATTCGCCGCTTTGAAGATACTGTCCACGATGAGTTTCTGACAGGGGTTATTCCCGGATTCGTGCATTTGTCAGCCGGACAGGAGGCTGTCGCTGCCGGTGTGTGTGCTCATTTGACACAAAAAGACTATATCACAAGTACACACCGGGGACACGGGCACTGTATCGCCAAAGGCTGTGACATGAACAGCATGATGGCCGAAATTTTTGGCAAGGAAACGGGTCTTTGTAAAGGCAAAGGCGGCTCCATGCATATAGCCGATGTCGACAAGGGCATGCTCGGTGCCAATGGCGTTGTGGGAGGCGGATTTGCACTGGCTGTCGGCGCCGGTTTGAGAAACAAGTATTTAAAGACAAACGATGTTGCCGTGTGTTTCTTTGGCGATGGTGCAGCCAACCAGGGGTCGTTCCATGAAAGTTTGAACCTAGCCAAAATCTGGCAGCTGCCGGTGGTTTTCGTCAATGAGAACAACATGTTTGCTGAGTCCACCCCGCAATGGTACTCTTCGGCTTCCAAAACGATTGCAGAACGTGCGGCGGCGTATAATATGCCGGGTGTGCGGGTTGACGGTAAAGATCTGGTCGAGGTGTATCAGACAGCAGGAGAAGCCATCGACCGTGCGAGAAAAGGTGAAGGTCCGACATTGATTGAATGTGTGACTTACCGCAATTACGGCCACTTCGAGGGGGATGAACAGAAATACAAAGCACGGACGGCAAGTAAAGAGAAAGAGCTGGCGGACAGAGATTGTATCACAGAATTCAGAAAAACAGCCATCAGCGAGAAGTGGCTGACGGCTGAAGAGGCCGATAAAATAGAAACACAAGCGGCAGCTGATGTCGAGGCTGCTCTGGCGTTTGCCAAAAACAGCCGTGAACCTCGTCCGGAAGCATTGTATGAAGATGTACTCTATTAAAAATAATAAGATAGGAGACAATGATAATGGCTAGAGAAATAACCTTTATGGAAGCGATCAATGAAGGATTGGATATGGCGATGGCAAAAGACGAACGGGTCATCTTATTGGGAGAAGACATCGCCGGTGGAGTCAAAGTAACGCATCTGGAGGAAGGCAACGCAGAAGCGTGGGGCGGAGTCTTCGGCGTCACTAAAGGACTAATGCAAAAGTACGGCAGGGAACGCGTCATTGATACACCGATTTCCGAAATGGGCTATTTGGGCGCCTCAGTCGGGGCAGCGGCAACCGGTTTGCATCCAGTGCCGGAATTGATGTTTAACGATTTTATCGGGGTGTGTTTCGACACCATCTTGACCCAAGGCTCAAAAATGCGCTACATGTTTGGCGGTAAAGCGACCATACCGATGACTGTCCGAACGACCCACGGGGCAGGGGCATCGGCCGCGGCACAGCACTCGGGCTCATATTACGGGATGCTGGGGGCGATTCCGGGGATAAAAGTGGTAGTGCCTGCTACACCTTATGATGCCAAAGGACTGCTGCTTTCAGCGATTGAGGAAAACAATATCGTCATTTTTTCTGAAGATAAAACATTGTACGGTATAAAAGGCGAAGTACCGGAAGACTACTACACGGTGCCTATCGGACAGGCAAACGTGAGACAAGAAGGTACTGATTTAACAATCGTGACCATCGGAAAAATGCTATACGTAGCCCTTGATGTTGCCAAACAGCTGGCACAATCAGGAGTGTCGGTCGAGGTGATTGACCTTCTGACAGTTTCACCGTGGGACGAAGAAACGGTTATCGATTCGGTGAAAAAAACGGGCCGTTTAATCATTATTGATGAGGCTAATCCGCACAATAATACGGCAACAGACATCGCCTCAGTCGTCAGCGATAAAGCGTTCGACTACCTTGACGGTCCGATAAAATGTGTCTGTGCCCCGAATACGCCAGTTCCGTTTGCTAAAAATCTTGAAGAACTTTACGTGCCGGATGCGCAAAAAGTACTGGTGCAAGCGGCTGAACTGATTAACGATTTAAAAAAATAAAAGGTGGTGAAAATGAATGGCAACAGAAATTCTTATGCCAAAACTTGGACTAACAATGACAGAAGGTACGGTGGATGCCTGGTATAAAGAAGAAGGCGACACTGTTGAAAAAGGTGAAATGATTGCCAGCATCAGTTCCGAGAAGTTGACGCACGATGTGGAGTCGCCGGTTGACGGGATACTCCAGCAAATCGTGGTTGAGGAAGGGGGAGAAGTGCCTGTCCAGCAGCCGATTGCTTACGTCGCAGCAACTGACGCCGCCGATGCGCCGCAAACCGTAGAAGCAGCAGCGCCGGTCAACGAAGAACCGGAAAAACAGGCGCAACGAATTTTTATTACTCCTTCAGCGCGCAGACTCGCCAGAATGAAAGGGATTGATTACACACGCATTACCGGCACAGGCGGACGCGGCAGAATTACCCGTCAAGACGTTGAAAAATACGCTGCTGCCGGCACGTCTGATACTGAGGCTGCTGTTTTGGCAACACCGGTGATGGAACCTGGAAAAGGTCTGACCGGAATGCGCCAGACAATTGCCAAACGCATGTGGCAGAGCTTGCAGCAGACGGCACCGGTTACGCTCCATCGCAAGGCTGATGTGTCACAACTCATGGCATTCCGGAAAGAAATCAAGGAAAATGCAGAGATAGTTCTGACTGACGGGCAATTAAGTATCAATACCCTGTTGACGCGTGCGGTGGTTCTGGCTTTGAAAGAGCACCCGCAGATGAACGCCTGGTATTTCAACGGCGAGCACCAGACCGTTGAAGAGATTCACATCGGTATTGCGGTGAATATGGCCGACGGGCTGGTTGTACCGGTCATCAAACATGCGGAACATATGACGCTGACTGACATCGGTCAGGCTTTCAGACACATCGTCGATAAAACTCAGCGTGGTGATTTCTCGGGAAATTTATTGGGTGGTTCGACCTTTACCATATCCAACATGGGTCAAACTAATATCGAATATTTTACACCGATAATCAATACACCGGAGGTCGGCATTTTGGGAGTCGGAACGCTTGCGACTGATTTGGCATTGGCAGAAGACGGCAGTCTGGTCACTAAGCAAAAGCTGCCGCTCAGTCTGACCTTTGATCATCAAGTCATTGATGGAGTACCAGCCGCTGAATTTTTGGAAAAAATTTGCGATCTGCTGGCCCATCCTTATGCGCTCGTTTTGTAACACAACAAGAAAACCATCAGTACAACTTTGTGCTGATGGTTTTTTTTAATGCAGTGCAACAGTCAGGTATAACCAAGTGATAAGCAACAGCCCGCCTATCAGTTGTATAACCAGCCCTTTATAGATAGCTTTCTTTAGTTTGACAGCGGCAGCTTTATCTTCAGCAGAATAATCAGCCGGATATTTTCGGCGTTTGATAAAATACAACAATAAACCGCTGCTGTTTTGCCCTGATACGGAAATCAGCGGCCAGAGCCAGTTGCCGTGCTTGATGTGCCGTGCAGCTGCATCGATTTTTATTAGTTGAAAAACATGGACAGCCAGCCACACACTCCCGGAAATAATGATAAGAATGCTTACGGCAAGTAAGACATGCCTTGCTGCAATCATACCCCCCGCCTCCTAAAAGTTTTTGAACAAATGATACATGATGATGGTCGAATTAATCAAAATCAGTGCCAAAACAATCAATCCGACAGGTAAAAGTTCTGCTGAAGCAGAAAATCCTATAATGATGACAACGAACAGAATCATATTGACAGTAAAGCCGGCAATCACTTGTTTATTTTTCTTAACGATGTCCGTGCTTTCTTTTAAATGCTTCACCATGTTATCATCACCCTTGACCAGTTCATCCAATGTCACCTCATATAGCTCGCTTAATTCGATCAATTTGATAATATCAGGGTAATTTTTATTTAATTCCCAATTGGAAACACTTTGACGGGAAACAAATAGTTTATCTGCTACATCTTGTTGTGTCAATTGTTGCTGTTCTCTGTATTTTTTTAGCAGTGTGCCGATATCCATTCCCTCACCTCTCAATTCTTTTATAACATAAGTAGTGAGAAAAAAAAAGCAAATCTCTTGGGAATGTGGTGAGTTAGCGCGCAAGAGCAGCTTGCGCTGGGTGTGAGTGGATTAAGTGGAGGGAAGAAATAAAATAGAATTTACTTTTATTTTTGAAACTTAAATCCGTTATACAAAAATATATGCAAAATATTGATTTTCAGAGCTATACAGTTATACCTATTTCAATTGAGAAGAAAATAGATTATACTAGCCGATGAATGGTTCAGAATATTATTTAGTTCGAATGATAAATTTTTATCAACACCGTCTAAGTTTAAATCAGCATTTTTCACAGTATTTATACGATTGGAGCAGTCGAGATGAAAAAAACATTCAAAGAAATTTTGCAAAAAGAAATCAAAAGGAAGTACAGTGTTTTTTCATTAATAGTATCTGGTCTTGTCCTATTAATGTTTTTTTCTTTTATTTTTTTTAATCAAAATTACCAATTAAAAATTGAAACAGATGTTATTAAGGATGAATGGCAACACATCAAAACCAAATCACATGAAAATTTACGTCTCTTAAATTCCAGGTCAATTCCAAATGTCATACGCGGTAAGGAGGAAGACAGAAAGTTGTATGAAGAGTTTTACCGCATAACATCTGAAGAGCACAGTCGAGGAGTGTTATGGGTAATGAATCAGAAAGGAGACCTCGTTTTTGAGTCCGCATCGTTTCATCAACCATCTGCAATAAATGAGTACTACCTTCGGATTGTCATCAACTCAAGCAAAAATGCCAATTCAATTACACGTGTGGCAATGGATAATAATTACAATCATTATTTAGTTATTATGGAAAAAATTATAGAGAAAGGTGAGGAACTTGGTTATAGTATCTTATTATTGAATGGCAATGATTTTTTGCCGAACAGTACAAACTATGGTACACAATTTATCATTGCAGATTCATATGACAATGTTTTTTCTAGAAGTTCCAATCATTTTATCAAAGGCTCACTTGAAAAAATTGACACCATACAGCTTGAAAAAGGTCTATTTTATGAGGATAATGCATTATACTTATCCAAAAAAACAAACCTTAAAGAAAACATGTACCTTTATACATATTCCTTGTTTCTTCCATTGCCAGCTTTAATTATTTTTGGCATTATTTTTATCATTCTCTTAACTGGTATTATGCTTTTTCTATCTTTTCATTTGGCTAGAAAAATTGCTGACACAACAACTAAAAATATTGATACTCTTGTAGAAGAGACAAAAGAGGTAAGTGAAGGGATAAAACCGATGATACAAATGGAAACAGGAGATGAGTTTGAATTTTTAGCTGAGAGTATCAATGAGATGGTTTCCAAATTGGGACAACTTCATCAACAAACATTGCATTTTGAGAGAAAAATGCTTGAAGCTCAGTTTAATCCGCATTTCTTGTATAATACATTGGAAAATATTCGCATCACTAGTCAAATTGAACCAGAAGTCGCACAAGAGCTGATTTTTTCCTTGCGTAGGGTTTTGCAGCATAGTATTGATCATTCAGATGAAGAAGTTACTCTGCAAGACGATCTGGATGTGATTGTCGATTTTTTAAGAGTTAACGTCGTCAGATTTGATAAATTGACATATAAAGTGTCATTGAGTGAAGAATTGAAAGAACTTAAGATTCCAAGACTATTTTTACTTCCTTTAGTAGAAAATTCGTTGAAATATGGAATGAAAGTGAGAGAAGACGTACATATTGAGATCAAAGTTTACCAGACGGATTCTGAAATTTTTTTCGAAGTATCCGATAATGGGCCTGGCTTTCCAACTGATTTAATTGAAGAAATTTACTTTCAATATGAAAATAAAGGATCGCATCATGGCTTGATCAATAGTTACCGCCGACTGAAAATGAGTTTTCCTTATACGGATCTTCGCATCTTCAATCACTCTGACGGAGCAACGGTTCAATTGGTTATCATAAAGGAGAGGGTTTAAATGTATAGATTGTTAATCGTTGAAGATGAGCACTACATTAGAAAATGGCTAACTTACATGGTGAACTATAAAGAACTTGGAATAATAGTTGTTGGTGAGGCAGAAAATGGACTGCAGGGAGCAGAAATGATTCAAACGCTTAATCCAGATATTGTTTTGACCGACATTAATATGCCAGTTATGGATGCTTTTCAAATGTTTAAAGAAACTCAAGATAATCGCTATAAAAAAATTATATTATCCGGGTACAACGATTTTGAAAATGCCAGACTAGCCATGCATCACGGAGTTAGAGATTTTTTATCTAAACCACTGAATGCAGAAGAGTTGAAGAGCAGCTTAAAAGACTTAGTTTTAGAACTTCAGCAAGAAAGAAAAGAAGAATTGAGCCTTCACAATGACCAGTATGATACATTAGAGGCTGTTAGACCTTCTCAGGATATTTTAGTAAATCAAATTCTGATTTGGATACAACAACATTTTCAAGAAAAATTTACAGTAGCAGATATTGCTAAAAGTTTTGGGTATAGTGAAAGCTATATTTATAAAAAGGTGAAAGATCATTTAGGCATTACGATTAATGACTATACTAGCAGATACCGTGTGAAACAAGCTATTTCTAAACTTGTTGAAGATCCCCAACTTATGATATATGAGGTTGCTGAACAAACAGGTTTTTCTGATTACAATTATTTCAATAAAGTTTTTAAAAAATATATAGGTATGAACGCATCAGATTTTAGGGAGAATATTCTGTAGAGAATATTCTTCTTTTTATAGAGAATACTCTAGTTTAGAAAGCGCTTTAACAGATGTATAATTTGATTAAACACTAAAAGAAAGAGGTTGCACAACATGAAAAAAATAATTGGAACTCTTTTATTGGCGGCATCATTTATCGGTTTATCGGCATGTTCAGAGGGCAATCAAGCTGACAAAACAAATGAGAAAGGAACAAGTGATACGTTGGTTGTTTACTCTCCAAATTCTGAAGGGTTGATTAATGCAACAGTTCCAGCATTTGAAGAGAAATACGGCATTAAAGTTGATTTGATTCAGGCTGGTACCGGAGAATTATTCAAAAAGCTGGAAAGTGAGAAGGAAGCTCCAGTGGCAGATATTATATTCGGAGGTTCTTACACCCAGTATGCACAAAATGGTCATCTATTTGAAGAATATACGTCTCCCGAAGATAAAAACGTTCTTTCTGAATATAGAAATACCACTGGATATTCTACTCCTTATACGTTGGATGGAAGCGTGTTAGTTGTAAACTCGGATCTAACTAAGGGGATGAAAATTGAAGGATATGCAGATTTAATTAATCCTGAACTAAAAGGTAAAATTTCTACCGCTGATCCAGCCAATTCGTCAAGTGCTTTTTCCCAGCTGACTAATATTTTAGCAGCTCAAGGCGGATACGACTCAGATGATGCATGGAAGTATGTAGAAGATCTTTTTACACTGATAGATGGAAAAATCAGCTCAAGTTCCTCGAATGTTTATAAGACAGTTGCTGACGGTGAAATGGCTGTTGGTCTTTCTTATGAAGATCCGACTGTGAAATTACTGAATGACGGAGCAAAAGTAGAGATTGTATACCCTAAAGAAGGAACTGTTTTTCTTCCAGCTAGTGCGGCAATTATCAAGAATGCAAAGAACATGGAAAATGCTAAGAAATTTATAGATTTTATTATCTCTAAAGAGGTCCAAGATACTTTAGGAACTGCAACAACCAACCGGCCAGTTCGTGAGGGAGCAAAAACAAGTGACAATATGAAACCGATAGATGAAATTAAAACATTAACAGAAGATTATGACTATGTCACTAAACATAAGGAAGAAATAGTGGATCGTTATAGCGAAATATTTGTTAAAACACAATCAAAATAGAAGGAATGACATCTATGAGCTCGATTAAAATAAATCATGCCAAAAAAGTATACGATAATAATCCAGTTATTGAAGATTTAACGATAACTATTCCTGACGGGAGCCTATTTACACTATTAGGCCCGTCAGGATGCGGAAAAACAACATTATTAAGAATGATTGCTGGTTTCAACTCCATTGAGGGAGGAGATTTTTATTTCAACGAGACTCGCATCAACAATATGGAACCGAGTAAGAGGAATATTGGTATGGTCTTTCAAAACTATGCCATTTTTCCTCACTTAACAGTTAAAGAAAATGTCGCTTTTGGGCTCAAACAAAAAAAAGTTTCCAAAGAAGTAGTCGAACAGGAAACAGAAAAATATTTGACACTTATGCAAATAGAACAATTTAAAAATCGAAAGCCTGAACAGTTGAGCGGCGGACAACAGCAACGTGTAGCATTGGCAAGAGCGCTCGCAGTCAATCCAGAGGTTTTATTAATGGATGAGCCTTTGAGTAACTTAGATGCCAAACTACGCTTAGATATGCGGCAAGCAATCCGTGAAATACAGCGTGAAGTGGGTATTACTACAGTTTATGTTACACATGATCAAGAAGAAGCAATGGCTATCTCTGATCAAATTGCAGTCATGAATTTGGGAGAAATACAACAGGTTGGTCGGCCAAAAGAATTATACCATCGACCAAAAAATGAATTTGTTGCAACATTTATCGGCAGAACCAATATTATTTCAGCTGAGTTATTTCATTTAGATGGGAAAGCTTTTTTAAAATTCGAAAATGGTTATGAGTTTCCGTTTGAAGCGTTAAACGATGAAGAAGATCAGAAAGTCAGATTAAGTATCCGACCAGAAGAATTTGTTCGCTCCAAACATGGTGAAATTGAAGCGACAATCGTTGATAGTATTTATTTAGGTTTGCATACAGAGTATTTATTAAAAGTACCTTTTGCTGATAAAGTTCAATTTATTGAAGAGTCCACATTCAATGAAGATCTGGGACGTGGTGACAAAGTTTATCTAAGTATTAACCAACAGAAAATTAATGTGTTCAATGCTGATGGTACTAAAAACTTGCTGGGGGTGGAATAAGTGAAAAACGAACGGAGTAGAATCAATATTTGGACGAGTTCTTCGTTCATTATTTTTATCACTTATTTGCTTTTTCTTGTATATCCCATTGTTACGATACTTGGCCAAGCCTTATTTGTAAATGGCAAAATTTCATTCGGAAATTTCACAACATTTTTCTCTCGAAGCTATTATTTCGAAACATTATTTAATAGTTTTAAAGTTTCGATTGCGGCTACTTTGTTTGCACTGATTATTGGCACAACACTGGCTTATTTATTTTCCATGTACCAGTTTAAGGGCAAAAAATTACTGCAGATTTTGATTATCATTGCATCAATGTCAGCACCTTTTGTTGGCGCATACTCTTGGATTTTATTGTTGGGCAGAAACGGTGTAATCACGAAGTTTTTAATGAATGTTTTACACTTTCCACAAATTGAAATTTATGGATTTAGTGGTATTGTTCTGGTTTTTTCACTACAGTTATTTCCGCTCGTTTTTTTATATGCAAACGGCGCATTTAAAAACATTGACAATTCAGTTCTTGAAGCTGCAGAGAGCATGGGAAGCAGAGGAATTAACAGATTCTTTAAAGTCATTTTACCTTTATTAACGCCAACTCTTTTAGCTGCTGCTTTATTAGTATTTATGCGTGCATTCTCAGATTTTGGAACCCCCATGTTAATCGGTGAAGGTTATCGTACTTTTCCGGTGCTGATTTACACTGAGTTTATTAGTGAAGTTGGCGGGAATGCAGCTTTTGCTTCAGCGCTTGCGATTATTGCAATCACTATTGCGCTAACAATTTTTATCATTCAAAAATATGTAGCGAATAAACATAGCTTTACTATGAACTCCTTACATCCGGTTGAAGAAAAAAAATTAGGGCCAATAAAACGCTTGTTTGTCTATATATTTGTATATGGGACCGTTTTTTTAGCGGTATTACCACAAATATACTTAACATATACGTCTTTCTTGAAAACATCAGGGATGGTTTTTGTTCCAGGGTATTCTCTCGACAGCTACCGGAATGCTTTTAATCGTATGGGATCAGCTATATTCAATACAATCCGAATACCTTTGATTGCTTTAGCAATAGTAATAGTTTTTGCAGTATTTATTTCATATTTAGCTGTTAAAAAGAGAAATTTTTTCACATCAATAATTGATAGTTTGAGCATGATTCCTTATATTGTTCCCGGAACAGTTATGGGGATTGCTTTTATCACATCTTTTAACACAGGTATTGGCGGAACGGGATTTTTGGCAATTACCGGCACTGCATTTATTATGATTGTTTCTTTGTCTGTCCGACGGTTGCCGTACACCATTAGATCCTGTGTGGCAAGCTTACAGCAGATACCGTCAAGTATTGAAGAAGCAGCTTCTAGTCTTGGAAGTTCACGATTAAATACGTTTGTGAAAATTACAATTCCAATGATGATGTCAGGTATCATTTCCGGAGCAATTTTATCATGGGTCACGATGATTTCAGAACTTTCCACATCAATATTATTATATACTGTTAATACAAGAACGATGACAGTTGCTATATATACTGAAGTTATTCGGGGAAATTATGGAATCGCAGCTGCATTGTCGACGATACTGACTCTGATTACCGTTATTTCCCTGCTTCTATTCATGAAAGTTTCGAAAAGCGATAACATGACACTGTAGTAAAATGATTTAAATTCAGTATGTATCTATAAGAAGTTGAATCTGACGAAAGCATCGAAAATTCGAAAAAGAATTCACGGACATTCAAAAGAGTGTATCGTGAATTCTTTTTAAACTGAATAAATTGGTAGATTTGTTATTTATAACATTCTTTTAGAGAAAACCTTTGTTATCTTACTTTGATTGTCAGAAGGAATATATGTTATAATCTTTATAGAATGCGTGATTATTAGCATACCAGTTTCGCTTAAATGATAATTCCGTATTTCAATAGTGAAGCTGCTGTCTTTTTTTAAAATGGAATTGTTATATTTTAATTGATTAGGGTTGGGAGTTGCGTACGATGGATGAGTTTCAAAGAATAATGGCAGAGTTTGAATTACACTGCAAAACTGAAAAGAATATCTTAAGGCTGTCACTAGGATTATTAGTAGGGATAAGTCTGTTTGTAAGCTTGGATGTAGTAAGAATCGATCCCTTCTTATTTTATTTATTAGGTATGTTGACAATGATTGTAGTTGTGATAAAAACAAGAAGAGTAAGCAGTAACTATGACCGGCTCTGCAAATTTTTAAAAATAAATCGTCCAGAATTATCTGGAAATAAAAAATTATTATTTTACATGGATTATCAGCTGAATAAAGCTTATAAAAAAAATCCTAAAGAATTAAAAAAGAGTTTAAGTTGTAAAAATCATAACGAAAAATTTATGCGGAAAATTGCTGAGATTGAATTTCTATATGAGTCGTTATCTGAGGATTTGAGTATGGAAACATTGGAATTCTAAGATGTTTTAAGAATATATGAAGCAGGTGAGCAGAGATGTCATTTAAAAAGAAACTATTAGGAATCATTTTATCCTTTTCTATTATCGGGACAGTCGCATCCTCGGCAGACCATAATGCGTACCAAAAAGTATTCGATGATTATGGGAAAAATGAGATAAAAATCGAAAAAGCACTGAATTCAGAATTTATTTCAGCTAATGATACAATACGCCTAGAAGAAAGTCTTGCCAAAACGCGTGAAGTAAAAGATACGGAAACCCGCAGAGAACTAAAAGCAGTGCTATCTAAAGAAAAGCAGATTCTTAAAGAAGTAGAACAGGCTATTATGTTAAACGAGATAACGGCAGCTGATAAAGAGTTTTTTGATTTAAATGAAAGAATAACCACTCTTGAAACAAAAAGTAAAGAAAATTTTATCTTAAAATTAGACGAGGAACAAATACCTCAATTGAAAGATGATGTTTCTAAATTAAAGGGCAGCACAAAAGTAAAGCCGATTCGACTGCTGTCAGAAAAGGTAAATGCTTTTTCTCGCCAATTGGCTGATAATCAGGAAAAGCTAACTTCTTATTCGCTGGAATTACAGGAGCTCAATAAGAAATCCGGAACACTTGCTAAAAAAGAATATATTACGGATAATGAAAGGACTTCTTTGCAAAAAGACAGTCAAGAAAATGAACTTTTTTTCAAAGATGCTGATAATTTGGATGATATTGAAAAACGAATCGCAGACTCCAAGAAACTTGTTGAGGAAATTGAAAGCAAACAAAAAGAGACAGAGGCGGATTTTAAGGAATATAAAACAAAATCTGAAGAGCTGATAAAATCCATAGAGGTATTGCTGTCAGCAGGCGATTTAACGGCAGAAGAAGAAAGTTCGTTGAAAAGCGGCGTTCAAAGTATCAAAAACAAATTGAATCGAGATGATTATCAGCCGGGTGATTTGAAAGCTGTTTACATGGACGCGCAATCTGATTACAGTGATTATTTGAAAAAAAGTGATGCTAGGATTGCAGAAGCAAAGAAAAAAGCGGAAGAAAAAGCAGCAGCAGAAGCGGCACGTCAAGCAGAAATCAAGGCATCTGCTAATAATTCGCCTGGCGAGGCGACCTATAGTGCTGGCTGGTACCGGGCACCCGCAGGTTATAAATATTTGAAGGTTGAGAGCGGCAAAACTTATGGACAAGTTAAAAATCCAGGCAATTTTCGATTGATTACCGATGCCGAGGCAGCAAATTACAGCCCGGGACATGGTAACGGCTCAGCAAAACAGTGACAAAAAAAGATATGCGTTCGTCATAGTAAATACTGGAAATGGATGTTCCAGTTTACTATTGATTAACGCATATCTTTTTTCATTTTTCAGCATGTTTTGAAAGCTCAGAGATATTAAAAAAAGCCAATGTCTAGTCGTGTCTCTTTCTGATTTCTTCAAGAATCCGCGCCGCCGTTGTTGTGTTCATTTTTTCTTCACGCCGCAGCTGGCGGGCGACGCGAGGGATTTCATCGCCTTGTGCGCCGACTGAAATGGCCAGTGAATTGGCTTGCATGCTCATGTGTCCTTTTTGAATGCCTTCACTGACCAATGCACGCAGCGCGGCGAAGTTTTGTGCAAGACCGACTGAAACGATGATCCGGGCAAGATCAGTGGCGTTTTGGCATTTCATCATCTTCAGGTTGGCTTGGGCCATCGGCAAGACGGAAATAGCGCCGCCGATCGAACCGACGGCCATCGGCAGCGTCAGTGTTCCTTTGAGATAAGTATCATCGATGATTTCCCATTGCGTCATGGAGCGGTACTGGCCTGAGCGGCTGGCATAAGCATGGGCCCCTGCTTCAACAGCCCGCGGGTCGTTACCGCTGGCGATGACGACCGAATCAATGCCGTTCATCGTGCCTTTATTGTGAGTTGCCGCCCGATACGGGTCAAGGTCGGCGTAGCGTGTTGCTTCAACGATTTTTTCGGCGATGACTCTGCCGTCAAAGTGTTTGCGCGTCAAATCGGCGATGGCAACTTGGCAGGTGGCTGTGACAAGTGCATCCGTATTGTAGTTGCTTAAAATTGACATCAAAGAGTTGGCGCCCGTTAACCGGATGATTTCAGGGGCCAGTCCTTCCAAAATCGTGTTAATGATGTTTGCCCCCATAGCATCTTGCACATCAATACCGACGTGGACAGTTAAAAATTCCGGCTGTTTTTCTTCGTTAAGGATGGTGCGAACACTGATTTGTTTGACGCCTCCACTGCGCTTGACGATGGACGGGTGAATTTGTTTTGACAGGGCAATCAGCTCTTCTTCTGCCGCCATCACGCGCTTTATGGCGGATTCAAAGTCAGGTATATCTTTTAAAATAATTTGCCCAATCATTAACCGTTTAGCGACAGTTGTGGTAAAACCGCCTTGCTTGCGCATAAATTTAGCACCATTGCTGCAGGCGGCGATGACAGAAGGTTCTTCGACAACTAGCGGTACGACGACGTCTCGGCCGTCAATGATAAAGTTCAGCGCAACTCCCATCGGTAAAGGGAATTGACTGACTTGATTTTCTATCAGGTGACCGGCAACATCTTCCGGCAGCAGCGGCTGGTCGTACAGCAGTTCGGCAGCCCGCTCATCTACTATGTGACGTGCCTGCAGTGCAGCGATTCGGCCGGCTCTGTCCAGCTGGTAAAATTTTGACATATTACTGGTCATATTGTCCTCCAATTACTTAATCACGATGTATCATTAGCGCCAAACCGATACCGCCGCCGACACAAAGGGAGGCGATGCCGGTTTGTTTATCATAGTCGTTCAGCTGATGGACCAGCGACGTGAGGATACGGGCACCGGAAGCGCCGATTGGATGGCCGAGAGCAATGGCTCCGCCGTGGATATTCGTGCGTTCATGCGGCAGATTCAGGTCCTGCATCACTGCCAAGGATTGTGATGCAAATGCCTCGTTGATTTCATATAAATCAATGTCAGACACTGTTTTGCCGGTTTTTTTCAAGAGATTTTTGATGGCGTAATAAGGTGCATAGCCCATGTAGTCGGGTTCATTGCCGATTTCCACATAACTGCCGAGAACAGCTAGATAAGGAATGTTTTCGTTATCTGCTTTTTCTTTTGACATCAGGATGAGCACACTGGCGCCGTCATTGATAGTTGAAGCATTGCCGGCAGTGACCGTCCCGTTTTCTTTGAAAACAGTGCGGAGCGTGCTTAATTTTTCCAATGTGCTGTTTCCGCGGATGCCTTCATCATGCGCCAGCACCGTCCCGTCTTTCAAAACAACAGGCACGATTTCATTGGCGAATTTTCTGCTGCGCGTTGCTTCGGCTGCTTTCATCTGAGACTCAAGGGCAAAGCGGTCTTGTGCTTCACGTGAGATATGGTATTTTTCAGCCACGTTTTCTGCTGTGATACCCATGTGTTTTTTCGTGAAGATATCCGTCAAGCCGTCATGAATCATGGAATCGATCAAGTTTTCTTCAATCGCCTCATCTTTTAAAGCACGCGGCAGGAGATACGGCGCCTGACTCATGCTTTCCACACCGCCAACCACTACCACATCGCTTTCGCCGAGCTGGATAGCTTGTTTGCCGAGAATCACGGCTTTTAAACCGGAACCGCAGACTTCATTGATAGTCATGGCGGGTTTGGTGAATGAGATGCCGGCATGGACGAGAATTTGACGGGCGATGTTTTGACCGAGGCCAGCCTGAAGAACATTTCCTAAAATCACTTGGTCGACTTCGTCAGGAGAGATGCCCGAGCGCTTGAGCGCTTCTATTGTAGTGAGCGTTCCCAGTTCGACAGGGGAGATATCCGCAAATGCTCCATTAAATTTTCCAATGGGTGTGCGCACAGCACTGACAATGACAACTTCTTGCATACTGTCGTCCCCCTTCCTTAATTCCTGCTGGCATAATGTCGTTTATGTCCAATGATTTTTTCCAAATAAAAGCGCCCGTTATCATAGTCGTTTTCCAGCGTGATGTCCTGACCGTCCTGAGGCAGGACTTCCGAGAAAATCCGCTCATACTGCGCAACAGTCAGCCGAGTGCGGCTGTCAAGCATGCCTTGGTGAGCCGTCCGGTCAATTTGCCGGTCAAATCCGTCAGCGAGGATGCCGCTGAACATCTCGCCGACTGCGCCTGAGCCGTAACTGAAAAAGCCGATACGCTGACCGGGCTGCAGTTCGTTATGATGGTCCAGCAGTGATATCAGGCCGAGATACAATGAACCTGTGTAAATATTGCCGACTTCTTTTGTGTAACTTGTGCTGAAATCGTAGTTTTTCCATAACCGCTTTTGTGTATTGTCAGAAGCGTTGCCTATAACTGTCTGCAAAGCTTTTTTGCCCATTTTGGAATAAGGCAGATGGAAACAAAACGCTTCAAAGTCTTCAAGACTGTAACCGCTCCTGCGCTGATACTCTGCCCAGATGCTCTGGAAAAAGTGGATATACGCTTCATTGGAAAATTTTCCGTCGACAAAAGCGGTATCGCTGTAATTCGGCCGCCAGAAATCGAATATATTGTCTGTTCGTGCAACCGAATCATCTTCTAAGATTAAAATACGGGGATTGCTGCTGACCAGCATTGCGACCGCACCGGCTCCTTGAGTGACTTCGCCGGAAGTCGCAAGCCCGTAACGGGATATATCAGAGGCAATGACCAGTGCTTTCCGCTCCGGATGGCGGGCCACGTAATCACGTGCCTGCATCAGCCCCGCAGTTGCCCCGTAGCATGCCTGTTTGATTTCATATGATTTAGCGAAGGGTTGAATACCTAACAGCTGGTGCACATAGATTGCACCGGCTTTGGAATAGTCGGTACCTGACTCAGTGCCGAGAATCACCAAGTCGATTAACGCGGCATCTGACTCATCAACTATCGGAAACGCAGCATTGGCAGCTAAAGCGACAGTGTCTTGCGTAATCGGCGGCACGGCCATCTTGTTTTGACCAATCCCAATGGTAAATTTATTTGGGTCTATGCCTCGGTGTTCCGCTAAATCGACCAGGTCAACGTAAAGATTTGGTGTAAAAAAATTAATTTTATCAATCCCTACTGTCATACTATTCACTCTCTCTATTGTTTTTCATTTACTCCATGAGAATTCTACCATAGTTTGACAAGTAACTAAAATTGATTGTCTGCTTTTTAAAGATAACTTAAATAACTTATGAAATCTTTAGCGGAAATACAGCCCACAACGTTTCGCAAAACGGCGGACTTAAATCCTGAGTGCTTTTTGGCGATAATGTTTGTATAAGACGGCGAATTTGCTGGTGTTTTTAGGCTGCCACGGTTTATTTTTCCCGCAGTAATGAAGAAATACGGTGTGCTCCATGATCCAGTCGAGAGTCGCTTCCCCTTCGGACAGCATTTTATAGATAGTGTAATACCTGACATCGTAATTATAAAGTGTATCAGTCAGCGGCAGCGTGTCTTTACCATACAGTCCGTTTAACACGTCCTGGTCAGGCAGCAGCAAGGTCAAGGCGTTATCAGCTATGTACCGGTAGACATCTTCCTTGAAAACTGTCCGGCGGATGTTTTCAAGATTCATCAGCAAGACACCTGAATTGTAGTACCCTTTGTTTTCATAAGTGCCTAAGCGGATTTTATTGACGGTATCCGTGACGCCGGTAACGCTCGGATGATAACAAGCGGCGTACAAATAATCAGAGACGTCTGTTTGATAAATCTTTGCTAGGCTGTTGATACACAAAATATCGGCATCCAGGTAAAGAATGCGCGTGACTTCTTGCGGCAGCAGCGAGTGGGCGAGCAGCCGGTAATAAATGGTTTCAGGATATCTTTTGGAAACAGGGGCGTCGGCGAACCAGTCAGCCGGCACATTGACCGGATATAACTGCGCATCAAAGCGGGTGCAAAATCGTTCTAACTCTGATATCTGGTCTGCGGTCAAATCATTGTTAAGCACATAAATGTCGAATGTATGCGAATTGTTTTCAAAGATGGAATATAAAGTTGTTTTCAGCTGGTTAAAAAAAGTACTGTTAATCGCGAATAAGAGATTCATTCGGTCCATGTATTTCCCTCCCAATAACAAGTACAGTTATTATAACATGAAAAATTTTGCAGATAAGGTATAATTAAGTAAAAACAAGGGGAGGAGGAGAACGTCATGAGAAAAACAGTTAAAGCAGGGGTGCTGGCAGCCGGTGCGTTATTCTTTTTGGCAAGCTGTCAAACGCAATCCACAGAAACTCAACCCGTTTCGTCGTCAACAGCCGGTGAATCCAGCACACTGGAGACAAGCAGTCCGAAAGTTGAAGAAAGCCGTCAAGATACCGCCTCAGAGGTACCGCATGATGTGAATGAGCTGTTTGCCAAGGCCGTTGACATGTATCGAGCAACGTTTCCTGACAGCGACATCACATCGGTCAGTTATGATATATCCCGGGTTGCCGATAAGTATGAAATCGAAGGGGTAGACGATGAGACGGAATACAGTCTGTCATTATTTGCAGATACGTTTGACATCAAAGAAATGGAGCAGGAATCATTGGATGATGATGAGCGCGGCGGTGTGAAGCGTTCGCAGGAAAAACTGGACATGGCAAAATTACTGCCGGTGCAAGAGGTCATCAATCTGGCGGAAGCCGAGGTCGGCAAGGGGCAGCAAGTTGAGTGGGAAGTGACAAAAGATGACGGGCTGACTGTCTGGGAAGTGGATATCAGATTAGACAATAACAGTGTCGAGGTTACGATTGATAACGACAGCAAACGCCTCATCGAGGTTGACCGTTAAACAAAAAGAGAACGCCGGACTGCTGAAAAGCTGCCGGCGTTTTTTTTATTCATCCGCCCGTGAGCCGTTTCATCAACGGTTTGGCGGCTCTTTCATTCCAAAAATCAATCAGCGGTCCGGTGAAAAATGCGCTGATAATTGTCCCGATACCGACTGGTCCGCCAAAGATTATGGCAATCACCGCGGCTAGCGTATCTTGTATGATACGCACGATTTTAAATTTGACGTGTGTCTGGTCGACAATCACCGGTGAAATGGCGTCATAAGGCGAAATCCCCAGTTGCGCCGTCATATATAATGAAATACCGAACGTGAAAATAAGGATTCCCAAAATCAGAAAAGCGGCCTGCCAGAGCAGTGTCAGCGAAAAAGTGATGGCATCAGCAATCAAATGATAGAAGTGCTCAATCAGAAAACCAATCAGCGTCATGTTGACAATGGTGCCAAGCCCGATATACTTTTTGCCGAAGAAAAAAATAACTATCAGCACGGATATGTTAAAGCCCAGCATAAAAACACCTAGGCTGATGCCCAGCTGATGACTGAGGGCAAAGCCGCAAGCCGTGAGCGGGTCGATTCCAACATTGCCGGCCCTTAAAACACCCGAGCCAAAGGCAATAAAAATGACACCCGTCAAGGCAAAAAGAAAGCGAACAGCAAGGTCAGAGTTTTTCATAGATACCTCCTGAATTCGTTTTAACACGTTTTATCTTATCATAAATCGGCAGAAAGTCATTGTGATTTGTTAAGGAATTGATTAATTCATCGTGATGAATCATCCGACTGTCTTGTTTTTTTGAAAGGGCAGGTTGTAAGTTCGTAAAAGCACGATTAAACACAGCTTTTTGTGTCGTGGATACTGTTTCCGGAAAGTTGTGATTGCTGTTTTTTTATCAATATGCTACACTCTTTTTAGATTGAATAAGAAGTAGAGGTTGCGGTGCATCAGAGTAGCTGAGGGAGTGGGCACACAAGGAAATTAGCGAAAGGTAATCATCGCCGAATTTCAACTGTTGGCAAACGGTTGAAATGGTGGAAAGGAGAATATCCTTTTCACTCATTCTTTAGATAGAATGGTGCTATCTTGATTAAAGTATTAATTAAAGACTAGCAGCGGCTGGTCTTTTTTTTAGTGGAAAGGAAGTGCTGTTTGTGCAATTGATAAAAAACAACAAAGGTTCTCTGCTGATGTTGCTCGGGGTGACGCTTGGCGGTCTGTTCGGGGTCTTTTTCGGGGATTTGACGGTTTATGTCAAACCTATTGGCGAAATTTTCCTGAATGCGATGTATGTTTTAATCGTTCCTCTGGTTTTTCTCAGCCTGGTGAATGCCATTACAAGCACAAAAGAAATCAACCGGCTTGGAAAAATCCTGTCAACGACGCTGCTGGTGTTTTTAACGACCGCTGTGGTGATGGGTGTGATTTCTTACATTGTCGTTTATTTTTACAATCCTTTTGAAGGCATTGACACAGAGCAAGTGCGCGGTTTGATGGGAGAAGCGGCTCAGCAGGAAACACACAGTCTGGGAGAGATCATCGTCAATACATTTACCGTGTCCAACTTTTTGGATTTGTTTGACAAATCCCATCTGCTGCAGCTGATTTTCTTTTCCATTTTTCTCGGCATTGCGCTGATTCTTGTGGGGGAAGCGGCTGAACCATCCATTAAAGTCATCCGTTCAGCCAATGAGGTGACGATGAAACTGGTGGAGCTGTTGATGAAAGTCGCCCCTGTCGGTTTGGGCTGCTACTTTGCGTATACGATTGGTGACTTGGGTACACAGATTTTAGGCGGTTACGTGAAATCATTGATTCTTTATATTGTCATCACACTGGTGTATTATTTCGGTATGTTCAGTCTATATGCGTTTCTCTCCGGCGGGAGCAAAGGAGTTCGGCTGTTTTGGCGCAATGCGGCGGAGCCTTCATTGATAGCTCTGGCGACAGCAAGCAGTTCAGCTTCCATCCCGGCCAATTTGATAGCGACTAAAAAAATGGGTGTGCCCGACGATATTGCAGAAACGGTGATTCCTCTGGGAGCGAATACCCACAAGGACGGCTCTGTTTTAGGCGGCATGCTGAAAATCATTTTCCTGTACACGATTTTCGGCAAAGATTATCATAGTATTTCCCAAGCCTTTATCGTGATTGCTGTGGCGCTGATTGTCGGTGTCGTTATCGGTTCGATTCCAAGCGGAGGCCTGACAGCCGAGCTGCTGATTGTGACGCTATTCGGATTCCCGTTGGAAATGATTCCTGCAGTGGTCATCATCAGTACCATCATTGATATTCCGGCCACTTTATTGAATTCAACGGGCAACACTGTGTGCGCCATGTTAGTGAGCCGCATTGTGGAAGGCAAAGACTGGCTGCAAAAAGTTGATATTTAAAGGCAAGCCAAAATAAACCAGCCTGCAAGAAGAAGTTGTTTCTTGCAAGCTGGTTTTTATGTTGTGCACATGTGCTGTTAAAACGACCGTCCGCCGCCCCCACCGCCAAATCCGCCGCTGGTGGTGCTGCGTCCACCGCCGCTGCCGCCCCCGCCTGAGGACGTTTTTTTGGGGATTCGCCGCGTGGTGACAAATTCATTGGTTTTAATATCAGTTGACTCAGACAAAGTCAGGGAGCTGTTTTCCTGAAAGTGATAGGTATAGACCTTGCCCCGCATATTGTAGCGGCGGCTCACGGTGAAAAAGGCCGCCGTACCAGCCGCAATGGCGAGTATCCCGGCTAAACCTATTTCAAGAGCGGTCAACGATTTGTATCGGATGATTTTTCCGGTATCTTCATCATACTCATACTGGCCTTTCGGAACGCCCTTCTGATAGTTGGCCAGAATGCCGCTGCCGAAAGTGTCAAGCGCAGACAGATAGTCGCCGGCTGACATTGCGTCCAGCAAGTCGTCCAACAGTGAGTCGATGCGCTTATCGGTCATATAGACAATCATTTTGCCGTGCGTGATGATGTCATATTTCCGTTCAGCCATGTCAATAATCAGCATGGCGCCGTCTTGATTTTTGCCGAAACCCAGTTGGTGTTCAGTAAAAAAAGACTTGCCGTAATCAACATAATCGCCGTCGGCTTCTCCGTTTAACGTCAGTGCAGTGATTTGCATATTGATATCAGCGGATATAGCGGCGAACCGTTCTTCCAGCACCAGACGTTCATCGTCAGTGAACAGACCGACGTTGTCAAAAATGTACTGATTGTCGTTGCCTGAAGGGGTACGCGCCGTTTCGGCTTTAGCGACGCGGGGCAACAAGAGTATCAGGCTGAAAGCCAGCAGCACTGTCAGACAGAGCGTTCGCAGTTTTGTTACAACCATAGCAGAAAGTACCCCCCTATTAGCGCAAGAGCAAACACGGACAGGCCAATACCGAGGGACAGGAAGCCGAGTTTTTTCTTGTCCAACGGCAAGATACCGCCAATTTTGCCTGTCTGACCGTTCATCGCATAGTAGTATATTTTTTTATCGCCGCGCGCACGGTAAGTCAGCAGCCAAACCGGCAGCAAGGTGTAAGTCTTTGTTTCCTCTGTGATGTTGGCGTCAGTCCGCTGTACAGTCACTGTTGCATAACCGGAGACTGTCTGTTTGAGAATACTGCCGGTGTAATCGGTCAGCTCGCGCGTTATTTCTTCTTTTAAATCTTGATAGGCTATGTCCCTTTTTTCTGCTTGAAACCCGGCCAGATACTGTGATTTGAACGGGACAGCTTCATTGACCTGAAAAGGCAGGACCGCTTCAATCATTTTTTGCGCCTGGTTTTTCGACAAGGCATTTTTAATCAGAGCCTTAAACGTCAGCAGTCCTTTTCGGATAATCGAATAATGGGTTGTCCGGGTGTATTCGATGTCACCGACCCGCCAGACAGAGACACGGGTCGCTTTTGCCTGCATGGCGCCGTTCAATGTCGAATCGACCAGCCAATAAGGAAAGTATACACCGGTCAACTTCTCAACTTGCTGTTTGTTGAAAAAATCTTTCGGGATAAATTTTTTATGACTCGTCCATGCGAGAAATTGTTTGACTGCCTCTTCTTTTCCGATTTTAAAAGGCAAGACCGTGTCTGGCAGAAATTCACCGGAGATTCTGCCGGAAAGCACGACTGGATTATGGCAGTAGTAGCAAAACGTCGCAGCAGTCGTCGCGTCTGTTGCAATTTCGGCACCGCAGCTCGGGCACAGAAATAAATCAATCGCCGACTCGGCAGGCTTAGAGGCTGCCGAGTCGGAAGGAGAGGTGCTGCGGGTCTGCTGGTCGTCGGTATCACTTGCTTCTGCTGTTGTTTGCTGCTGTTTTTCAAAAGCCAGCACATCACTTTCGCTGAATGTGCTCAAGCAGTAATCGCAGTGAAACTGTTGCGACTCGGTATTGAATGTCAGCGGACCGCCGCAGTTGGGACATTTATGTGTAATGACTTCATCCATGAGAGCCGCCACCTATACCGGCAAAGCCTTGAACGGTTTGCCGCACTCCGGACAAAATTTCGGTAATTTATCCGTTATCGTGACGATTTCGCCGCATTCGCTGCAACGCATTTGGATACCGCCGCTAGTTGCCGCCGGTTTCGGCTCACCGCATTCCGAACAGAATTTTCCTGTATTGACCGTGCCGTCATTTGGGCAAGTCCAGCTGTTTTCCGTATTCGTCTGCTGCTGCTTCATCTGTTCTGTATTGGTCTGCGACGCCTGAGAGAAGAATCCGCCGCCGGCTGCCATGCCTGCACCGACTCCCATGAAACCAGCCATGCTGCCGCCGGGATTTGAGCCGGCGTCCTTTAACCCTTCTGCAATAGATCCTTGGACAAAACCTTCTCTAATAGAAGGGTCGCCAAGCATTGCGCCTTTGTTGCGCATGTTGATCAGCTCAGTTGAATCATCCGTGTAAGAGATGCTGGCGACTGCGACCGAGACGATTTCCATGCCGCGCAGTGTGCGCCAATCTTCATCCAGCACGTCAGCCATGTAGCGGCTGAGTTCCATACTTTTGGAAGGTACATAGGAAATGCGCTCTCCGGCCGCCGACATCTGGTTGATAGCTGTTTGCAGGGCAGTTAAAAACTCTGCCAGAAACTGCTCGTTAATATCTTCGACATCGATACGCTCTTTATTTCTTGGTGCGACTTGTTGGAAGAAAAGAATCGGGTCGACGATGCGGATTGAGTAATTGCCGTGTGCCCGCAAAAATAACTCAGCGTTGTAAAAGTTATCGAAATAATTCAGCGGGGCACTTGTCCCGAACTTAATGCCTTTGATTTCCTGTAAATTGATAAAGTAAACTTTTTGTTTTTGCGGTGTGGTTCCGCCGAATTTGAAGCGGCTGAAAGACTCGCTGACAGCCTCTTTCAACCCGCCGGTGAACATGGAAGGCGCCGAGTCATTTTTGACTGTGTAATAACCTTCCTCGGCGGTGAAGTCGATGATTTTCCCGCCGTCAACAAGGAGCATCATCATGTTTGGATACACATGAATCACGGAACCGTCAGTAATCACATCAGCAGTCCCTTTGCGATTGGCTCCGCGTTTATTGTCTTTTCGGACAGCCACCCCTTCAACCATTACTGAGGTGTTTGACATGTCATCCGGTTCAATAATCTCAAGCCACTGGTCTGCCAGTCCGCCGCTGATAGCGCCGGCTGCTGCTTTAATAATGCCCATATACCCAACTCCATTCTTTACTTTGCCTAATTTGGTGTCTTCATTCTACCACAGTTAAAAATCAGTAAGCAACAATCTGGACAGCTGAATATTCACATGGTGTACAGTGGCTTTTTTTGACTATTTCACGTATAATAAACTGTATCGGATTTTTTTTGAGAGGAGATTGAATGTGGTTTATCAGGCACTCTATCGTGTATGGCGTTCCCAGACTTTCGACGCATTGGTCGGACAGCAGATGGTCACTCAAACGTTGAAAAATGCCATCACACAAAACAAAGTCTCCCATGCGTATCTCTTTACCGGCCCGCGGGGTACCGGTAAAACCAGTGCGGCAAAAATTTTTGCCAAGGCAATCAACTGCCGGCACAGTGTTGACGGCGAACCTTGCAACCAGTGCGAAAGCTGTCGTGGGATTACCGAAGGACGCATCAATGATGTGATTGAAATTGATGCAGCCAGCAATAACGGTGTGGAGGAAATCAGGGACATCCGCGAAAAAGTCAAATACGCACCGACGCAGGTCGATTATAAAGTATATATTATTGATGAGGTCCACATGCTGTCGACAGGTGCATTCAACGCCTTGTTAAAGACATTGGAGGAGCCTCCGAAGCATGTGATTTTTATTCTGGCAACAACGGAGCCTCATAAAATTCCGGCGACTATTATTTCGCGAACGCAGCGCTTTGACTTTAAACGTATCGGGATAACAGACATCAAAACACATATGGCGAACATTCTCAATGAAATGGCCGTGCGCTTTGATGAACAAGCTTTGACGATTATTGCGCGTGCGGCTGAAGGCGGTATGCGTGATGCGTTGAGCATCCTTGATCAGGCAATTTCTTTCAGTGATGAAAGCCTGACTGTGGAAGATGCGCTGCAAGTGACCGGCAGTGTGACAACTGATATTATGGACCGGTATCTGCTCGCTTGTCTGGCCGGTGAGGTTGAACCGGCATTGGAGATTTTGAATACCCTAGTTGCAGAAGGCAAAGAAAGCAACCGAATCGTTGAAAATCTGCTGATGTACTGCCGGGATATTTTAATGTACCAGCAGGCGCCAAAACTGGTCATGCAGCAGAGCGGGCAATTGACAGACGGCTTCAAACAACTTGCTGAAACGATGCAGCAGCCTCAGCTGTACGAATTTATCAGACAGCTGAACGACACGCAAAAAGAAATAAAATTTAGCCACCAGCCAACAGTCAATCTGGAAATTTTGACAGTCAGACTGGCAACTGAGGTCGGTCAAGCTGCCCAAAACAGCAGTGCATCACCGGTGTCTGCTGAAGACGATGTGATCAAGCAGTTATCGGCCCGTATTCAAGGATTGGAAGAAGAAATCAAACGGCTTAAAAACAATACAGCAGAAACGAACGAACACGATGCAGCCGAGCGGCAGCCGGCCCGCAAAAACAAGGCGCCGTCCTACCGGGTCCCGGTGGAGCAGGTCTATCAGGTACTCGAAAAAGCAACCCGGGAGCAGCTGGTGCAGGTGCAAAGCGTCTGGCAGGACTTGCTTCAAGTTCTGACAGTGACACAGCGGGCGATGGTTCGTGCAAGTGAACCTGTAGCCGCCAGCAGCGACGGGCTGGTCATCGCGTTTGATTACGAAATTGTGTGCCAGCGGGCAAACAGCGACGATGACTTGCGGCAAAACATTTTCAATGGGTTGTCCCGCTTTATTCAATATGAACCGCACATCGTCAACATCCCGAAAGAACAATGGGGTCCGCTTCGTTCGGAATTTTTGAATCACGGACGGGCGAATGGCCAGTTCGCAGATGAACAGCCGGAAGAACTCGCCGGCCGGCCGGACAACCAGAAAGAGCCGGATATTGTCGACGAAGCAAAACAGCTGTTCGGCGAATTAGCAGAAGTGATAGATGATTAATCAGCAAAATAAGGAGAGAATAATGATATGATGCGTGGAATGGGTAATATGCAGGGCATGATGAAGCAAATGCAAAAACTGCAGAAAGAAATGACAGCCAATAAGGAGATTTTAGACAGTCAGGAATTTCAAGGCGAGGCAGGAAACGGTTTAGTAAAAATCATGATGACTGGTGATAAAAAAGTAACCGACGTGGTCATTCAGCCAGACGTGGTCGACCCGGATGATATCGACATGCTGCAAGATTTGGTATTGGCGGCAACCAACGATGTTCTTGAAAAAATCGACCGCGAGACTGAAAAAGTCATGGGCAAATACACCAAAGGCATTCCAGGCCTATAATTCAGATGGATACAGGAAGGCAACTTCCTGTTTTTTTAGAAGGAAGGAAAACGATATGAACTATCCATTGCCGATAGCAAAACTGATAGAAAGCTATATGAAGCTGCCGGGAATAGGTGCCAAGACAGCTACGCGCCTGGCGTTCTATACGATTGATATGCGTGAAGAAGACGTGACGGAATTCGCCCGCTCACTCATCAGTGTTAAACGCGACCTTCATTATTGCAGTATATGCGGCAATATCACAGAAGATGAAAAATGTGCCGTATGCGCAGACGACAGCCGGGATAAAAGCACGATACTGGTGGTCGAAGAGTCCAAAGATGTGATGTCGATGGAAAAAGTCCGCGAGTATCACGGCTTGTACCATGTGTTGAATGGCGTCCTTTCGCCGATGGAAGGTACAGGGCCGGATGACTTGAATATCGCTTCACTAATTAAACGGCTGCATGACGACACAGTGAAAGAAGTCATTATTGCAACGAATGCCACGACTGACGGGGAAGCGACTGCCATGTATCTGTCAAGGCTGATCAAACCCGCGGGCATCAAAGTGACCAGACTGGCTCACGGCTTGTCTGTCGGAAGCGATATAGAGTATGCTGATGAGGTGACTTTGTTGAAGGCTGTGGAAGGCAGACGCGAACTATAAATGCAAAGGGTAACAGGTGACAAGATGAAGACAGGTATATTTATCAGTATTGAAGGACCGGATGGCGCGGGCAAAACAAGTGTGCTGCAAGAACTGCTGCCGCGGCTGCAGGCAGCTGCAAAAGTGACAGTGATGTCGACAAGAGAGCCGGGAGGTATTCCGATTTCTGAAAAAATCAGACAAATCATACTTGACCCCGGCAATTCGGAAATGGACAAACGGACTGAAGCTCTGCTCTATGCGGCAGCCCGCAGACAGCATTTAGTGCAAAAAATCCTGCCCGCATTAGCGGACGGGCAACTCGTGGTTTGCGACCGGTTTGTTGACAGCTCGCTCGCTTATCAAGGAGCCGGACGAAGAATCGGTATAGAAGCAGTGGCGGAAATCAATGCATTTGCCATCGAAGACAAGTACCCGGATTTGACGCTTTACTTGGATGTGGATTCAGATACCGGGTTGGAGCGGATACGAAAGGGCAGAAAGTCGCATGAGCTGGACAGACTGGACGTGGAATCACCCGAATTTCACCAGCGTGTCCGTCACGCCTACCTGCAAATTTTAGCAGATAATCCGGACCGCATCATCAGAGTGGATGCGAGGGAAAATATAGCAGATGTAGTGGAAACGTGTTATTCTATAATTAAAGAGAAGTATCCTGATCTTTTCAATTAACACGAAAGGTTGTGTGGAAAATGAAACTGATTTTAGCGATTGTTCAAGATAAAGACAGCAACAGACTGTCAAATGAATTCATCGAAGCAGATGTCCGTGCCACTAAACTGTCGACGACGGGCGGCTTCCTGAAGTCCGGCAACACAACATTTATTGTCGGAATTGATGATGAACGGGTGGATGAGGTACTGGAAATTATCAAAAAAGTTTGTCAGGCACGGGAGCAGTATGTCAATGCCCCAATCAGCCTGGACATCTCCATGGATACCCATTCGTCCTATCCCATCGAAATTCAAGTCGGCGGAGCTACTTGTTTCGTGCTGCCGGTTGAAGGGTTTCACCGATTCTGATGACAACACAGGAGAAAAACATGATTCAAGAGAAGCAACCGGAATGGCTGGTCTTTTTCGAACAGATTTTTTCAAAGAACCGGCTGTCCCACGCCTACTTGATAACCGGCGACAAAGGCAGCGGGAAATATGAACTGGTGATGTGGATTGCGCAAAAGTTGTTTTGCACACATGCTGATTTTAGTAAGAGACCTTGCGGCGATTGTTTGACATGCCGCCGGATTGCCGCCAACGAGTATCCGGATATTATTCACATCGTACCGGAAGGACTGAGCATCAAAGTTGACCAGGTGCGTCAAATCAAGGAAAGCTTTGTCAGAAGCGGACTTGAATCAAATAAAAAAGTCCTGATTATCGAAGATGCCGAGAAAATGACTGCCAGTGCTGCTAACAGCTTGTTAAAGTTTATCGAAGAACCTGACACGAAAATTTATATCTTCTTTTTGACGACCCAAAAAGGAAAGATTTTGTCAACCATTCAATCCCGCTGTCAGCAGATAAATTTGCTGCCTTTAAAAAAGGAACTGATACAGCAGGATTTAATGAAACAGCACATACCGGAACGGACCGCATTCATTTTGTCAAAATTGTCTGAGAGTACCGAAAAAGCGGTTGAATTATTTGAAGATGAGTGGTTTAATAATGCTAACGAGAGTGTTCAAAAGTGGTTTGCGTACATTAGAAAAGGCGACATGTTTGCTTTTGTCTTTGTACAGCAAAAACTTGTGGCACTTTGTAAAGAAAAAGAACAGCAGCTGCTTGTCCTGAATCTGCTGCTCATATATCACGAATGGTTGTTGAAGGACTGTTTGGAAACTGACCGGGCAACGATTAACAAACTTGCTGGTGCAATGGACGAGATTTTATTGGCGCAGCAAAAGTTGTCAGCAAACCTAAGTTTTCAAAATGTTAGCGAACAACTGTCCTGGCGCTTATTAAATCAATAAGGAGGACCAATATGGTAGAAGTTGTCGGTGTCAGATTTAAACCGGCGGGACGTATTTATTACTTTACTCCTGAAAAACATCGGGAATATACATATAATCAGCGTGTACTGGTGGAAAGCCAGAAAGCAAAGGAACTAGGAATCGTCGCCATCCCCAGAAAGCAAGTGGCAAAAGAGGACCTGCCGGATGAATTGAACCCTATTCTTCAAACGGCAACGTCCGAGCATTTGAAAAAAGAAGCCAAAAACCGCGAAGATGCTGCGGCTGCTTTTTCGGTTGCCAAAGAAAAAATAGCAGCTCATAAGCTTGAAATGAAACTGATACAAGTGACCTATTCGTTTGACCGCAGCAAAATGGTTTTCACCTTTACTGCCGAAGGGCGGATAGACTTCCGTGAATTGGTTAAAGATTTGGCCTCAGTATTCAAAACACGGATTGAACTAAGACAAATCGGTGTCAGAGACGAGGCGAAAATTTTAGGCGGTATCGGACCATGCGGCCGCCAGTTATGCTGCAGTACATTTTTAGGCGATTTTATGCCGGTTTCCATTAAAATGGCGAAGGTTCAAAATCTGTCGCTGAATCCGGCCAAGATTTCCGGATTGTGCGGGCGGCTTATGTGCTGTCTGAAATATGAGAACGACGTGTATGAAGAAGCACGGAAAGCATTGCCTGATTTCGGTAAAATGGTTGTGACGCCGGACGGTGAAGGAAAAGTGATCGGCCTGAACCTGATTAGCCGGATAGTGAAGGTCCGCTTGCTTCATCGTGAGACGCCTGTCGATTACGATCATGAGGAAGTCACGCTGAAAACAGAAGCTGTTGCAGCTTCTCAAGGGAAAGCAAAACGAGAAAAGGAAGAATAGCATGGAAAAGCGTACACTATACGATGAACTTCAAAAGTTTGAACAAGAACTGCAGGCAATTCTTGCTCAAGTCGGCGACATGAAAACTGCTATTCACTCACTTGTAGAAGAAAATCTCAATTTGGAGCTGGAAAACAAGCATTTGCGGGAGCATCTGATTCAGCTCGAAAAAACGCAAGGCAGCTCTGACGGCAAGCAGGAATTGTCCAAATCCCGTCTTAATCTTGAAAAACTGTATGAAGAAGGGTTCCATGTATGCAATATTTTATACGGGTCCCGTCGTGAAAATAATGAAGAATGCGCGTTCTGTCTGGATGTCATTTACGGTGAGCGCGGAAAATAAACTGTCAGGAATGTTCCTGTCAGTTTTTTTAAGGAGAAAAAGATGCACATACAACGAAGTTTTACCGCAAAAAATACAGGCACGTTATATTTAGTGCCGACCCCCATCGGCAATCTGGAGGACATGACATTTCGCAGCATCCGCATACTTAAAGAAGAAGTTGCAGTTATTGCCAGTGAAGACACGCGCAACACACAAAAATTGCTGAATCACTTTGAGATTGGCACAAAACAGGTCAGCTTTCACGAGCATAACAGTCAGGAACGGATACCTTATTTGCTGGAATTGTTGGAAAACGGCAAAAGCATAGCACAAGTCAGCGATGCCGGCATGCCGTCCATCAGCGACCCGGGGAAAGACTTGGTCAGAGCGGCAATCGAAGCCGACTTGCCGGTCGTATCGCTGCCGGGAGCAACAGCTGGTGTGACGGCTTTGATTGCGTCAGGGATTTCGCCGCAGCCGTTTCTCTTTTACGGATTTCTGCCGAGAAAATCATCAGAACAGAAAGCCGTTTTGGCAGAGCTGGCGGAACGGAAGGAGACGCTGATTTTTTATGAATCGCCGTACCGTTTAAAAAAAACAGTCGCATTAATGACGGAGATATTCGGCGGGGAGCGTCGTGCGGTTTTATGCAGAGAACTGACGAAACTTTATGAAGAATACATGCGCGGCACCTTGTCCGAACTGAATGACTTTTTTGCCGAACATTCAGTGAAGGGCGAGTGCTGTCTGGTCATTGCCGGAAACGACCGCCCGCAGCAAGCAGATTCGGCATATGCCGAGCTGGGTGTGAAAGCCCATGTGGAACATTTGATGGCTGAACAAGGGATCACATCAAAGGAGGCCATCAAACAAGTTGCCAAACTACGGGCGTTAAAAAAACAGACAGTTTATCGCGCGTACCACGACTTGTCGGAAGAATATTAAGAATTTCATGACAATACGTTCGTTTTAAACTGATTTTCAAGTTTTTTATGAAAATTTACGAACATTTGACAATTTTCAGTTGATTTTTATGGTTTTTTAACGCATAATATGTAAGTAAGAAACTTATATATGACTATAATATGGTTAGTCGTCTCTACCCGATACCGTAAATATCGGACTATAAGTAAATAAAGATACTGAAAAGTGCCTTTTTTTGCTTGAGAAAGGTGCTTTTTTTGACGTTTAGGAGGATTGTTTTGAAACAGTTAATGGACAGAATCAAACAGGACGGGCGTGTATTGAAAGAAAATGTCCTGAAAGTTGACAGCTTTTTAACCCATCAGGTCGATCCGGAACTGATGAGCGACATCGGCAAGGAGTTTGCCAAACAATATCAGCACCGCAACATTACAAAAGTAGTAACAATCGAATCATCCGGTATTGCGCCAGCCGCATTTGCGGGTCTGGCATTGGGGGTGCCTGTCATTTTCGCGCGGAAACAGAAAAGCCTGACCATGAATCAGGAACTGCTGACCGCAGAGGTGTATTCATTTACAAAACAAGAAACGAATACCATTGCGATTTCGGAACGTTTCTTAAACAGCGAAGACAACGTTCTGGTCATTGATGATTTTCTGGCAAACGGTCAAGCGGCCTTAGGATTGATTGAACTGTGTCAGCAAGCCGGTGCCCACGTGGAAGCCATCGGCATTGTGATCGAAAAAGCCTTCCAGACAGGCAGAAAACTGCTGGAAGATAAAGGCTTTGAAGTGTATTCGCTGGCCCGCATCCAGTCGCTTGAAAATAATCATGTCAGTTTTGTGGAGGACTAAACAGCAATGAATAAGAATGAAAGTCATGGAAAATCAGCGATTCTCGGTTTGCAGCACTTACTGGCGATGTACGCCGGGGCAGTCGCTGTGCCGTTATTGATTGGTCAAGGGTTAGGGTTCAGCACAAAGGATATGACGTATCTGATTTCAATCGATATCTTTATGTGCGGCGTCGCCACACTGCTGCAGCTGACTGTCACGAAGTTTTTCGGTATTGGACTGCCCGTTGTCCTGGGGTGTGCTATTCAGGCCGTGGCGCCGTTGATTATGATTGGCTCTAAACACGGACCGGGTGCTATGTACGGCTCGATTATTGCGGCAGGAGTGATTGTTGTGCTGATTTCAGGTTTCTTTTCTAAAATCAAACGACTCATTCCGAATATCGTGACAGGTACCGTTATTACTGTTATCGGCCTGACGCTGATTCCCGTTGCTGTTACCAAAATGGGCGGCGGCGATACCGGACATGCTAATTTCGGCGATCCGAAAAATATTTTGCTTGCATTGGGCACAGTCATTTTGATTGTCGCCACACAAGTGTGGGGACGGGGCTTTATGCGCTCTATTTCAGTTCTGATCGGGCTGGTTGCCGGCACGGTGGTGGCAGGTGCCATTGGTCTTGTCAGTTTTGACCCGGTCAGAGAAGCCAGCTGGTTTCATTTTCCGCAGCCATTCTACTTTGGCAAACCGATCTTCGATGTATCATCCATTTTTTTAATGACGGTTATTTCACTCATCAGTATGGTTGAGTCGACAGGAGTCTATTTTGCCTTGGGCGATATTCTTGGTCAAAAAGTCGGAGAGGAAAAGTTGAAAAAAGGCTACCGCGCGGAAGGTATCGCTGTGATTCTCGGGGGTATTTTCAACACATTCCCTTATACCGGTTTTTCTCAAAACGTCGGCCTGGTTCAGCTTTCAGGAATTAAAAGCAGACGCCCTGTATATTACACGGCATTTTTCCTGATTTTACTTGGCTTGTTGCCTAAAGCGGGTGCTTTCGCCCAAATCATACCGGAGCCGGTGCTTGGCGGCGGCATGCTCGTCATGTTCGGTATGGTCGCTGTTCAAGGGATTAAAATGTTGTCCAGCGTTGATTTTAACAATGATAAAAACTTGCTGATTATGGTGATATCGATCGGATTGGGATTGGGATTCAACAGCATGCCGACGCTGTTCAATCAATTTCCGGAAACAGTTCAGATGTTCACTGGCAACGGGATTGTCATCAGCAGCTTGTGCGCAATTCTGCTGAATTTGCTGTTTAACGAATTGCCTGCATTAAATTCGAAAAATAAAGGATAAAGCTAAACTCGTTTCGCAAAATACTATGTTATTTTGGTTGAAACGAGTTTTTAGGCTTGTTTTCACATCCATTCACGAACATTAAATAAAAAAATATTAATATAATTCGAACATGCTTTACACGAAAGAAGTGAATTGATAAGATAGACATAGCCTATAGAGAATGTGAAGAGAGAGGAGATAAATCATGTCAGCAGTTGTTGGTGTTATTATGGGAAGTACGTCTGATTGGCAGACGATGAAAAACGCCTGTGATATTTTAGAGGAATTCCATGTTGCTTACGAAAAAAAAGTTGTTTCAGCACATCGGACGCCTGATATGATGTTCCAGTATGCAAGCGAGGCACGGGAGAGAGGCATCAAAGTCATTATTGCCGGTGCAGGCGGTGCCGCTCATTTACCGGGGATGGTGGCAGCTAAGACGACGCTGCCGGTCATTGGTGTGCCTGTCCAGTCGAGAGCGTTGAACGGCTTGGATTCTCTTTTGTCGATTGTGCAGATGCCGGGGGGCGTGCCGGTGGCAACCACGGCTATAGGGACAGCCGGAGCGACGAATGCCGGTTTGCTGGCAGTTCAAATGTTAAGCATGACTGATGAGCGGTTAGCCCGTCAGCTTGACGAAAGACGGCTGAAATTGGAGGAAAAAGTGAAGGAGAGTAGTGAGGAACTTGTCTAAGTTAATTTTACCTGGACAGACAATCGGCATTATCGGCGGCGGTCAGTTGGGCCGCATGATGGCATTTTCTGCGAAGGAAATGGGTTTTTTTGTTGGGATACTTGATCCGACACCTGACTGCCCGGCAGCACAGGTGGCAGATTGGCATATTATCGCTGATTACAATGATGAATTGTCTTTGTTAAACATGTCAAAAAGATGTGACGTCATCACCTACGAGTTTGAAAATGTGGATGTTGACGGTATAAAGTATATTGAAAAAATGACGCACATTCCGCAAGGGACTATCGGCTTGTCAGTCACACAGGACCGCTTGTCGGAACGCAGTTTTTTGGAGTCCAATAATATCAATATCGCGCCATACGAAACCGTGGTGGTCGTGTCTGATATCAGGGATTCTGTATCGAGCATCGGCTTCCCATGTGTTGTGAAAACAACGCGCGGCGGCTATGACGGCAAAGGGCAGGTTGTCCTGTATTCAGAAGAGGACATTGATAAATCAGTGCCTTTGATTCAACACGGGCCGTGCATTTTAGAAGCATTTATTCCTTTCGTCAAAGAGCTTTCCGTGATGATAGCGGCGAACCAAAATGGCGATTATACCATTTTTCCGATTGTGGAAAACATCCATAAGAACAGTATTTTGCAAAAGACCATCGCTCCCGTTGCTCTCAGCCAAGATATAGTCGACCAGATTCATTTGACGGCGAAAATTATCGCTTCAGGGTTGCAGTTAAGCGGTGTGATGGGTATTGAAATGTTTTTGACTGAAGAAGGGACAATCTACGTCAATGAGTTGGCACCGCGTCCGCATAATTCTGCGCACTATTCAATCGAAGCGTGCAACTTTTCGCAGTTTGACGCCCATATCCGGGGGATTTGCAATTGGCCGCTGCCGGAAATCACGTTGTTGTCGCCGGCTGTCATGCTCAATATATTAGGCGAGCAAGTGGTGGATGTATTTGCTCAAATACCGGAGAAAAAGAACTGGCATTTTCATCTGTATGGCAAAAAAGAGTTGAAAGAAGGACGCAAAGTCGGCCATGTCACTATTTTAACAGAGAATCTGGAAGAGACACTGCAGGAAATTGCAGAAACAAACATTTGGGATTAGATAAGGAGACTGAAACATGCTAGAACGATATACAAGACCTGAAATGGGAGCTATTTGGACAGAGGAGAACAAGTACCGCGCGTGGCTGGAAGTGGAAATCCTTGCCAGCGAGGCATGGGCTGAATTGGGGGAAATCCCTAAAGAAGATGTCCAAAAAATCAGGGAGAACGCAGATTTTAATGTAGACCGCATTTTGGAAATCGAAGAACAGACCAAGCATGACGTGGTCGCTTTCACGCGCACAGTGTCAGAGAGTCTGGGAGATGAACGGAAATGGGTCCATTACGGCTTGACCAGTACGGATGTCGTGGACACGGCGTATGGTTATCTGCTGAAACAGGCTAACGATATTTTGCGTCAGGACTTGAATCGTTTTGTTGATATCATCGGGGAGAAGGCAAAAGCCCACAAATATACAGTGATGATGGGCAGGACGCACGGGGTACATGCTGAACCGACGACATTCGGGCTGAAGCTGGCATTGTGGTATGCTGAAATGAAGCGTAACGTGGAACGTTTTGAACATGCCGCCAAAGGAGTCGAAGCCGGCAAAATCAGCGGTGCTGTCGGAACCTTCGCCAATACACCGCCTGAAGTGGAAGCTTATGTCTGCGAGAAACTCGGCATTCGTGCACAGGATATTTCAACGCAAGTGCTGCCGCGTGATTTGCATGCAGAATACATTGCGGCGCTGGCTCTGATTGCCACAAGTATTGAAAAGTTTGCCATCGAAATCCGCGGACTGCAAAAATCTGAAACCCGTGAAGTTGAGGAGTACTTTGCAAAAGGGCAGAAAGGGTCTTCTGCCATGCCGCATAAACGCAATCCAATCGGTTCGGAAAACATGACGGGGCTTGCGCGTGTTATTCGCGGGCATGTTGTCACTGCTTATGAAAATGTATCTTTATGGCATGAACGGGATATTTCTCATTCATCTGCCGAAAGAATCATTATCCCGGACACAACGATTCTGTTGAACTATATGCTGAACCGATTTGCCGGTATTGTGAAAAACTTGACCGTTTTCCCTGAAAATATGCTGCGCAACATGGATGCCACATTTGGTTTGATTTACAGCCAGCGTGTGTTGCTGAAGCTAATCGATAAAGGCATGAGCCGTGAAGAGGCGTATGACTTGGTACAGCCGAAAACAGCCTATGCGTGGGACAATCAGACACAGTTCCGTCCGCTGATTGAAGATGATGAACGGATTATGTCCGTATTGACTCTTGAGGATATTGAGGATGCGTTCAACTATCAATGGCATTTGAAGCATGTGGATACGTTGTTTGAGCGGGTCGGGTTGGCGTAGAAATAGCGAGGCAGTCACCTTGATTCAGTGGCTGTCTCTTTTATCTAAAGAAAAATAAAAAAAATACAATTAATTGATGAAAAAAAAGTCAAAAACAGTTATAATAGATTTTGTGGTTAAAAAGCCATTTAGCTGGAAGCGTATCGAAGTGGTCATAACGAGCCGCACTCGAAATGCGGTAGTCCTTAATTGGGCTCGTGGGTTCGAATCCCACCGCTTCCTTAATAAATTTCCGAAAACGTTGATTTATCAGCGTTTTTTTCTGTTTACAATCTTTGATGAAAGATAACTATAAAAAAATCCTGGCAGTTTTTTTGATTGTTGGGTGACTATCACATCTTTAACAAACAAAACAACCATGAATCAATAAATTCACGGTTGTTTTTTTGTCTTCGAATACTCCGAGGGCGGAATATTAAAGTATTTTTTAAACAGTTTGCTGAAATGATAGGCGTCCTGATAACCGACCAGGTTTGCGACTTCCTTAATCGGCATTTCTTCGTTTTCCAGCAATTCTTTGGCTTTGTTCATCCGTACTTTGATAAGGTAGTTGATTGGTGTATCGCCGGTTTCTTCTTTAAAAAGCTTGGAAATATAGGCGGGACTGATATACATCTTACTGGATAAGCTTTCAAGGCTGATATCCTCAGCATGGTAGGTTTCCAGATAATAGATGATATCATTGACGAGTTTTTTCTTGTCAGATTTTTTCGTATTTTTAGGCAGCAGTTGAATAGTTTGGCTGGCTGTTGCCCGGAAAATATGCACCCACAGCTGGCTGACCAGATGTTTTACTGCCAAATCTTGATAGGGGTGATTGCTGTTTTTTTCTTTGATGATTTGTTGAATCGTTTCCATAAAAGCAGTTTGATAATCGCCTAAATGCAAGATAGGCGAATAAGACGGAAAATAATTGGATTCGTAGCCGGTTAATTGGAAATTGTCTATGCCGATATGCAGCTGATGGCTGCCTGATGCGTCACGTTGTTCTTCCCAGTGCATGGTATAGGGATTGAGGCAGATGACATCGCCTTGCTTCAAAATATATGTTCTGTCGCCGATGTGATAGACGCTTGTTCCCTCGACGATAACGCTTAATTCAATGAACCCGTGGAAATGCTGTTTAGCCGCTTGCCCCGGTTTCCAAAAACCGTCGAAAATATATAACACTTCCGGATTAAATGTTTTAGATGGTATGTTTAGCATCGTTCTTTCTCACTCCTGACATCTCTACAATATATTACATGAATTTGTGAAGATAATCCATTCTTTTATTAAAAAAAACAGGCTACTCTATATCGTAGTCGAAACATATAATACAGGAGGGGTGAAAATGATTCACTTTAAATGGATATGGCGGTATGTCAGAATTTATAAAATGCAGGAATTTATTGCGACGGTCTTATTAATTATTAGTGCGTTATTACTTATCGTCAATCCATTGATTGTCGGAAAAATTGTGGACGAGGTCATTAATCAGGGAAAAGCTGATATGCTGCTGCCTTATCTGCTGTTGATGATTGTGGTGACACTGCTGCGCACAATCATTCGCTACATTTACCAGAATATGTTTGAACAAGTCGGTCAAAATGTTTTGTTTGATTTGCGGAAAGATATGTATCATAAGCTGCATGAACTGGATTTTGACTATTTCAACCACACACGTGTTGGTGACATCATGGCAAGGATGACCGGCGACACAGATGCTATCCGCCATTTCGTGTCATGGGCGTCATATAGTATCGCGGAATCGGTTCTGTGGTTCTTTGTGGCAATGGCCGTCATGTTCTCCATCAACATACCGCTGACATTGATCATGCTGTTGGTTACACCGGCTATTTTTATGCTGACGCGGCGCATGTCCAGCGAAAGTCATCCGAAATTCTTTGATATCCGGGAATCTTTTTCCAGATTAAACTCGATGGTGGAAGAAAATATCAGCGGGAACCGTGTGGTCAAGGCGTTTTCAAGAGAAGGCTACGAAATTGAAAAGTTTAATCGAGTCAATCAGGATTATATGGAAAAAAATATGGCATCGGCCAAAGTATCCGGCAAATATTTGCCGGGCCTTGAGTTTTTTGCCGGTCTGTTAAGTGTGCTGACGCTGTTTTTTGGCGGTCTGTTTGTGATTCAGGAGCAGATGACGATTGGCGATTTGGTTGCTTTCAACAGCTATCTTTGGATGCTGAATAATCCGCTGAGGATGAGCGGCTGGCTGATTAACGACACCCAGCGTTTTCTTGCCAGCTGTATCAAAATCCGCGAATTGCTGAACCGGCGGAGCAGTCTCCACATTGTCCATGAAACAGAAATAAAGCGGCTGACAGGAGATGTGTCTTTTGAAAATGTATCGTTTCATTTCAGCGACGACCCAGACACCAATATTTTGGAAAACATTTCTTTTTCTGTCTCAGCAGGTCAGACGGTCGGGATTTTAGGTCAGACCGGTGCAGGCAAAACCACACTGGTCAATTTGATTGCTCGTTTTTATGACCCGACATCAGGTGTTGTCAAAATCGGCGGTAAAGACATTCGCGACTGGCCTATCAAGATGGTCCGCGAACAAGTTTCCATGGTCATGCAGGATGTCTTTTTATTCTCCGATACGATTGAAGAGAATATTGCCTTCAGCGACCCGGAGATGCCGGTCGGAAAGATTCGCGATATGGCTGAAATTGCAGATGCGAGTCATTTTATCGAACGGATGCCGGAAGGGTACCGAACAGTTGTCGGCGAAAGAGGTGTCGGTTTGTCGGGCGGACAAAAACAGCGTATCTCGCTGGCACGGGCACTGGCAAAAGAACCGGCTGTGCTCATATTGGATGATACGACATCAGCAGTGGATATGGAAACAGAGAGTAAAATCCAGAAGAAACTGGACCAAGTCACCGGTGACACGACCACGTTTGTGATTGCCCATCGCATCAGTTCTGTGAGAGATGCTGATTTGATTTTAGTCATGGAAAAAGGCCGTGTGGTGGAGCAGGGGACTCACGCCGGCTTGCTGGAGCAAAACGGCGAGTATGCGGCGATTTACAGGAAGCAATTAGGGCTTGACGAAGGGAGTGAGATGAATGGCTAAAAATACTTTTTCGCAAGACGAAACGTTACAAGAAGAATTCAACTGGTTTCACTACAAGCGGCTCTTTCAATATATCGTGCCGTACAAGAAACCGTTTATGCTGATTTTGCTGACAATCATACTAGCTAATATTGCGGCGATGGCAGGTCCTTATTTTACGAAACTAGCGATTGACGAGATCATTCCGCAAAAAAATATTACCATGCTCATTACAATCAGCGTTATCTTTTTTGTATCACTGCTGTTCATCTCATGGTGCCTGAAATACCGCATCTGGCATATTACCAAACTGGGCCAGCAGATTTTGCTGGATATCCGTTATGATATTTTTACGCACCTGCAGAAACTGCCTTTCTCTTATTTTGATGCACGTCCCCACGGGAAAATCTTGATTCGGGTAGTCAATTACATCAACACACTGAGTGATTTACTAAGTAACGGCTTGATTAATCTGATTTCGGATTTATTCAATGTGGCGATTACGTTGATTGTCATGTTTCTGATAGATGTAAAACTGACACTTTACAGTCTGGCGTTGCTGCCGGTGCTGTTTCTCATCACGATGATTATAAAAAACAGACAGAGGAAAGCCTACCAGCATTTGAGCAACAAACAGTCCAACTTGAACGCATATATTCATGAAAGTATTTCAGGAGTACGTATCACGCAATCATTTACACGCGAAGAGCGCAATGAACGTATCTTTGATGAATTGTCCAATGACTACCGGACCGCTTGGATGAAAGCCATTAAAATCATGCGCCTGCTCTGGCCTTCAGTGGAGAATATTTCTATCTTGACAACTTGCCTGATTTATTTTATCGGCATTCGTCAAATCGGTGTGGAAGTCAGCACAGGGACATTAATCGCATTCATGGGCTACATCAATAACTTCTGGAATCCGGTCATTAATATCGGCAACTTTTATAACTCGTTAATTACTGCCACCGCATATCTGGAGCGGATTTTTGAAACACTGGATGAACAACCTGAAATTCAGGATAAAGAAGATGCCCAAGTGCTGGATACGGTGCAGGGCAATGTGTCGTTTGAACATGTCTCTTTCCGCTACGAAACTAAAGGCAGAAAAATATTGGATGACGTGACCTTCTCAGTTGCACCAGGTCAGTCGATTGCGCTGGTCGGTCCGACGGGAGCCGGTAAGACGACGGTAATCAATCTTATCAGCCGTTTCTATGATGTTGACGAAGGCAGCGTTAAAGTGGACGGCAAGGATGTCAGAGATGTGACACTTCAATCATTGCGCTCGCAAATGGGCGTCATGCTTCAAGATACATTTATTTTTTCCGGAACGATTCTTGAAAACATCCGCTACGGCAAGCTCGATGCCACAGAAGAAGAAATCATTCGCGCCAGCAAGGCTGTCCGCGCGCATGAATTCATCAAAGAGCTGAAAGACGGGTATCAGACTGTTGTCGAAGAACGGGGAAGCACACTATCGGCAGGACAGCGCCAGCTGATTTCCTTTGCCCGGGCACTGCTGGCAGACCCGCGTATCCTGATACTTGACGAGGCGACATCCAGCATTGATACACATACAGAAGAACTGCTCCAAAAAGGTTTGAATGAGCTGTTGAAAAACAGAACGTCATTTATTATCGCCCACCGCCTGTCGACCATTAAAAACAGTTCTGAAATTTTCTTTATCGACCAAGGACGGATTATCGAGCGCGGCACACACGATGAATTGATGGCCAAAAAAGGCAGATACTACTTCTTGTATCAGTCACAATATGATTTGCTGAAAGCAGAGTAGCCGGCCGACAAAAAATTTGCCTCATTGATACATAGAAAAATGTGTGATTTTATGGGATAATATAACCATTAACCAAAAGAATAAGTCTAGGAGGGCTATCACATGTTATTTGGTGCAATAGAAGCCGGCGGCACGAAATTTGTCTGTGCTGTAGGTGATGAGACACTTACTATTAAAGAACGGATCAGTATCCCGACAACAACTCCTGAAAAAACCATGGCTAAAGTGTTCCAGTTTTTTGACCAGTATCAGCTGAAATCAATCGGTATTGGTTCTTTCGGTCCGATTGATGTGAATGAAGCATCTGACACTTACGGCAATATCACGACAACACCTAAAGTTGCTTGGCAGCACTACCCTTTTTTGACAGCAGTCAAGGAGCGTTACCGAGTACCAGTGGCGTGGACAACAGACGTTAACGCGGCAGCTTATGGTGAGTTGCATGCCGGTGCCGGAAGAGGACATAGAAGTTGTGTCTATATCACCGTCGGCACGGGCATCGGTGGTGGTGTCGTCGTTGACGGTAACATCATGCACGGCTTCGGCCATCCGGAGTTGGGCCACATCATTGTGAGACGTCATGAACAGGACACTTATACCGGGACATGTCCGTTTCACGGCGATTGTCTGGAAGGCTTGGCCGCCGGACCGGCGATTGAAGCACGGTTTGGCGTGAAAGCACAAGAGCTGGACGCCGCTCATGAAGCATGGGATATTGAAGCTTATTATCTTGCGCAAGCTGTCATGAATTACACACTGGTTTTATCACCGGAGAAAATCATTTTCGGCGGCGGTGTGATGAAACAGCAGCAATTGTATCCTTTGATGCGGACACATTTTGAAAAATTAATGAACAACTATGTCCAGACACCAGATTTTGATAATTATGTCGTTCCTTGCGAGTTAAAGGACGATGCAGGCATTACCGGATGTTTGCTATTGGCAATGGACGAAATCAGCAAAAAAATGGAGCACTTGCATTTTTAAGCAATATGAAAGAACCCTCAAGCAGCTTGATTCAAGACAAGCTGCTTGGGGGTTTATTTATTGTCGCTATCCATCTTATTCATTTGTATCACTGTTTCAAGCGCAATACGCACACGGTCTTTTTGTTCTTTTGTCGCTGGTTTGCCATAGTAAGTCAGTTCATCTTCCTCTATAATATCGGATAACAAATGTTCGAGTGTGAAGGCAAGATCAATCTTTTCGTCTCCGGATGGATATTGTTTGGAATCGCTTCTTCCCAACAAATAATCAACAGAAACGTTAAAGTAATCGGCAATAGTTTCCAGCTTGTCTGCTCCGGCATTTTGATACTTCAAACGGTATAACGTATTTTTTGAATATCCCAATGCTTCTTCCAAGTTATTAATAGAAATTCCTCGCAATTGACACAATTCCTTGACTCGTTCAAACATAGATAAAAATCAACCTTTCGTTAAAAGCCGTAAAATAATTAAACTTTTATGGTAAAAAATGGTTGACCTTATTACACTTTTAGTTTAATATTGGTTTTACAGGCTAGTTTGTTTCTCTAAAAAAAGCGCAAAAATAGAAAGTATAAACTAAGTTTGCTTGCCGGCACAGGTTTGATACTCTATTGTTGCTCTTATTTACTCATGGACATATATTAAACTATTTGCGTAAAAACGTCAATAGAATTAACAACCTATCCATTAGCAAACTAGCCCAATCATTGGAAAAGGGGTGGATTAATCAGTAACATGACAAACGTCTCTTTACAACAAAAACGGAAAAAGTGTATCAATAAAAACAAATTGGCTATTGATATGATTTTAGTTGTTTTTAAAAAGGAGGAAAAATGGAGAATGTACTGACTTTAGTAATTACGTTTATTTCTATTGTGATTGTTGCCAGATTGATTTTGAAAAAATACAATGCTATTTTAGTTTTTTTTGCTGCTGGCTTACTTATTAATTTGTATTTGGCAATTGCCACAGGTTATTCGCCTATTGCAGAACAAACAACCGGCAATCTTATACTGGATGTCTTTGCATTCATTGGCAGTGAATTTAAAGAACAGCTCGGCGGAGTAGGTACCAATTTGATGGTTGTTGCCGGTTATGCTTCTTTGATGACGCATATAGGGGCATCAGAAAAACTGGCTGTTACTGCGACTAAACCATTGATGAAACTGAATAAGCCCTATCTTATTTTAGCTTTTTTATATATTATAGGTGCTGTTTTGAAGATGATGATTACTAGTCACGCAGGCTTATCTCTTTTGTTAATGGCTACGACATTTCCGATTCTTATACGATTAGGAATCAGTAAATTGAGTGCCGCTTCAGCCATTCTGATATCGGGTGCGTTAGACTGGGGTGTCAATGACGGAGCTGTCTTATTTGCTGCTGAAAATGTAAGTGGTTTCAGCGTCTCGGACTATTTTGTAAACTATCAGTTTTTACCGGCGAGTATATCTATTTTAACTGTTGCAATTGTAATGGCAATTTATTTCAAGCGGATTGATGCGAGGCAAGGAGCCGAAAAAAGCTCAACCTCTGATGTTGCTTATGATAATGGGGAAAAGGCAAATGAACTAAATTGGCTTTATGCTATTTTACCAGCTTTACCGCTGTTGCTGGTAATGAGTTCAGTATTTTTGCCAAATATGGAAATCGAAGTATTTACAGCTAACGTGATTGGTTTAATCGTCACACTGCTTCTTGAGACAATCCGTTTACGCAAAGATATTGCGAAGACACTTGCCGATTATTTAAGTGTCACGTTTAAAGCGATGGGGAATTCTTTTGCCAATATTGTGACGCTGATAGTTGCAGCCAGCGTGTTTGCCAAAGGATTGATTCAACTTGGGGGAATTACCCTGATTGCCAATCAAATTGCAAAATTCAGCGGCGCTCAGTTAATTATTATTGTTGCTCTGTCACTACTGTCATTCTTTGCAGTGATTATTTTGGGTAGCGGCAATGCCGGCTGGTATGCTTTTGGACCGCTTGTTACAGACATTGCACCGAAAGTCGGACTGGAGGCAGTACAAATAGCTGTTCCTATGCAGCTGGCAGCCGGAATGGGAAGAGGACTGTCACCTGTAGCGGCAGCAATGTTGTCTGTAGTGGGATTGGCAGGTGTTGAACTGGAAAGCTTGATTAAACGTAATACTGTGCCGGTTGTCTGTGGATTAGTTGCGAATATCATCAGCTCTTACCTGATTCACGTGGTCTTTTAATAGAAATAGGGAGGAAGAAAACAATGACCAATCGAGTTCATAATTTTGATGAAGTCTATGATCGGAGAGGTTCAGATTGTAAGAAGTATAATCCTGGCAGATTTGCAGAGGATGTTTTGCCTATGTGGATTGCGGATACAGATTTCAGGGTGCCGGAACCAGTGATTGAGGCAGCACGCAAGCGTGCGTCCCACGAAGCGTTTGGGTATCCCTACGAGCTGCCAGCATTCAATACGGCTGTAAAAAGCTGGATGCAGCGTCGGCATCAGTGGGATATAAGCGAACAGGCAGTCGAATTTGTTACCGGAGTTGTACCAGCTGCTATTTTTGCCATCAGAGAATTGACTAGACCTGGAGATTTTATCGCACTTATGACACCACTGTATTCCCCGCTTCAGGAAGCTGTCAGGGACAACGGCCGATATATCGCGGAAAACAAATTAATTGAGACAGACGGCTATTTCACAATAGATTTTGAAGACTTGGAAAAACAACTTGCACATCCAAGAACAACAATGCTGATTTTGTGTAACCCGCACAATCCGGTTGGCAGGGTGTTCACTAAAGACGAATTATTAAAAATAGGCGAATTATGCTTAAAACATCATGTATGGGTGTTTTCAGATGAAATTCACGCAGATATTGTATTTTCAGGCCACAAACACATTCCTTTTGCCAGTTTGTCCGCTGAACTTAGCGATATAACAATTACTAGCTTGAATCCGGGCAAATCATTCAACGTTGCCGGCGTCAGAACAGCTGCGGTTATTATTGAAAATCAACAGCTCATGGAGCGGTTTATTGTGTCACGGAAGAACAATAAAGCAATGGGGCGAACTGTTTTTGGTCAGAATATTTTTATCGCGTGCTATGAGCATTGCGAATACTACATCGATCAGGAAATACCATATATTGAGAGAAATATCGACTATGTTAAACAATTTATTGATGATAATATTCCTGAAATCAATTTCATTAAACCGGAAGCCACCTATTTACTGTGGTTGGACTGCCGTTCACTTCAATTACCACAAAATGAATTAATCACTTTATTTGAAGTAGACGGAAAGTTGGGGTTAAATAATGGTGCTGATTTTGGTGAAGCTGGTGAAGGACACGTACGTATGAACGTTGCGGTCCCTAGAGCGACAGTAGAGGAAGGCTGCCGGCGTTTATTAGCTGCAATTGAAAGCTACCGACAAAAAAGCAATTCCTAATATGAATCAGCTTAAGAAATTGTCAACTTATTCTTTGGTTTGCTTGGTTGATAAAGAAAGTCAAACGGTGCTATTTGAAGAAACCGTGCATCCGCATAGTAAATTGGCGATGTATGCGTTTTCAAATAAAGACACTCTCAAAAACAAAAAATTGGAGCTTTATGCCAATCAGGTTGGTTTGGTTATTGCAACGCTAACAACGCTCATTCCTTTTGAGCATGTCTTTTCAAAGATAATGTCGAAACCGGCCGAAAAAATATGTATTGAGAAAAAGATTCCTTATACAGTGACCGACAAGACGATTGATCTGATTTATTCTTCTAAGAATCCAGAGAAAATTTGTCCGCTGGAAGCCCTACTTGTCGATTTATCATCAAATGAAGCAATGAGGTATTTGTCCGGAAAATACAATAACAACGACTGAAAAACAGTTGAAGTAACTCATGGAAAGTGTAATCAACCAGCGTCAGATGCAAAGTGATTAAAAACCACTGAATGTATCTGGCGTTTTTTTATCATAGTTAGGCATCATAGATATCCTGGCAAGAAATAAATTAAACGCAGATTAAAAATTGTTTTCGTCATTTTGCCGTTTTATTGATATACTTGGAATGAGAGAAGACGTGATAAAAGGAGGAAGGCCTAATCATGAACCGATATATGGAAATATTCCTTGATTTAGAACAGGCAATTCTTGACAGAAAATACAAGCCGGGAGAAAAGCTGTTGAGCGAAAACAAGCTGTCTCAAATATATGGTGTTTCAAGGGAAACCATCCGCAAAGCACTGCTGCTGCTGTCCGAAAAAGGTTACATCCATAAACAGCAGGGAAAAGGCTCTGTCGTGCTCGATACAGCAAAAATGGATTTCCCGATTTCGGGATTAACCAGTTACAAAGAAATCTTTGAAGAAAGCGGCATTTCAAACCGGACACGGGTCGTTTCATTAGAAAAAACGACACACTATGAAAATATGACCCACGATATGTTCCCTTTTAACGATGAGGAGCTGTGGGTACTCGTCAGACAGCGGGAAATTGCCGGTGAAGTCGTGCTTCTAGACAAGGACTATCTATTAGCAGAGATGATTCCGGAATTGACCAAAGAAACCGCTGAAGATTCGATTTATGAGTACTTTGAAAAAGATTTGGGGTTGGATATCAGCTTTGCGCAAAAAGAATTCACTGTGGAGCCGACAACAGAGGAAGACCGGCGCTACATTGATTTATTGCCAAACGACACTCATGTGGTCGTTGTCCGCAGCCAAGTGTTTCTTCAAAACGCTCAATTATTTCAATATACTGAATCGCGTCACCGTTTGGACAAGTTTAAATTTGTGGAATTTGCGCGGCGAAAAAAACAGCTGCATACATAAAGCGAGCCATTGATGTCAGAATCAATGGCTCGCTTTTCATTACCATGCTCATTTGACAAGAATGGCCAGTGCTTCATAGGGCTGTAATATCATATCAGCTGACAAAGTGTGGCTGTCGGGATAGTTATGAATCAGGATGCTGCCGTTCAGCCACTCCGGTTGAAGTGCCACACGCTGTTTTTTGTCAGTGAAATTGGTCAGCACGAGCAGTTTTTCTTCACCGTAAGTTCTGGTAAAGGCATATATACCTTCATGCTTACGCGCGTAAGCATGATAGTCGCCATACGCGATAATATCCAGTTCTTTTCTCAGCGCAATCAATTGCTTGTAATAGGGATGAATCACCCCGTGTTCTGTTTCTGATTGAACATTGATTGTCTGCCAGTTTTTGCCAAGCGGAATCCATGGCTCACTCGTTGAAAATCCGCCGTTTGGCCCATCATTCCACGGCATCGGTATTCGGCCGTTGTCCCGTGATTTTTTTTGAAGAATCTGCATACAGTCCTTCGTGCTGTATCCTTTTTCTGTCAACATGTGGCAGGCATTAATTGATTCCACATCACGGTAGGAATGTAAATCGGAATAGTAAGGATTTGTCAGTCCGATTTCTTCTCCTTGAAAAATGAAAGGAGTGCCCCGGCTCAAGTGGATGGCTGTTGCCAGCATCGTCGCAGATTCATTTCTATACGTCGTGTCATTTCCAAAACGGCTGACTGCCCGCGGCTGGTCATGATTGTTCCAGAACAAAGCATTCCAGCCATTCCCGTCTGCCATTTTTTCTCCCCACTCATGCAGCAATCCGCTCAGTTCATCAAAACGAAACGGGATATCGCTCCACTTTTCGCCATCTTCATAGTCGACTTTCAAATGATGAAAGTTGAACGTCATATCCAGTTCATTTCTCTCCGGATGACTGTAAAGAAGACAGTTTTCTATTGTAGTCGCAGACATTTCGCCCACGGTAACACTGTTTATCCGGCCGAAGGAGCTGCGGTTCAATTCTTGAAGGTAGTCATGGACGATTGGCCGGTCAGTGTAGCGTGCTTTGCCGATGCCGTCATCCGCATCAAGCAGGACGTCATCCTTGCCTATCAGATTGATGACATCAAAGCGGAAGCCCTTGACACCTTTATCTATCCAAAAATTGACGACTCGGCTCATTTCCTGCCGCACATCAGGGTTTCGCCAATTTAAGTCAGCTTGCGTCGGATCAAACAAATGCAAGTAGCAGTCAGTGTCTGACTCGCCGAACGGGGACCACGCACTGCCGCCAAATTTTGACTGCCAGTTGGTCGGAGGAGCGCCGTCCTCTTTTTTGGGCCGGATAAGATAATAATCTTGATATCTTTTATCACCTTGAAGCGCTTTTTGAAACCAGACATGTTCTGTTGACGTATGATTGAAAACCATGTCCAGCATCATCTCTATACCATAGGCCGACATTTCTGCTATCAGCTGGTCAAAGTCAGCCATCGTCCCATAAAGAGGGTCAATAGAGTAATAGTCGGAAATGTCATAGCCGTTGTCTCGCTGCGGGGAGGAGAAGAATGGATTGAACCAAATCATATCTATCCCCAAGTCTGCAAGGTAAGGCAGTTTTTGAATCACTCCCTGTAAATCACCGACACCGTCACCATTGCTGTCTTTAAACGATTTGGGATAAATTTGATAAATTGTTTTTTTTCTGAAATCCAAACTTTCTCACCTCTTAAATTATTCCATTACCGTGTCCATCTTATTTAGTACGCCGAATTTTCTAAATGCCAGTGTCAGGACAAACGGAATGACGATCGTCATAGCCATAGCGATTGCAAAATGTCCGTAGCCGTCTTTGATTGAAATGATGCCTGGCAGTCCGCCGACACCAATCGTTTTGGCGGTAACTCCCATGAGGGTGACATACATCCCAGCAATGGCAGACCCAATCATCGCTGCCAGAAACGGATAAACATATTTCAAATTGATACCGAACATTGCCGGTTCTGTGACTCCCAAGTAACAGGAAATCATCGCTGGTATTGAAACCTGTTCTTCTTTTTTGTTGCCTCGGTGGGCGAAAATGATTGCCAGTACCGCTGAGCCCTGAGCGATGTTTGAGAGTGCAATCATCGGCCAGAGATTAGTTGAGCCGATATCAGCCACCAGCTGCAAGTCGATTGCGTTTGTCATATGGTGGAGTCCAGTGATAACGAGCGGCGCATAAAGGAAACCGAACACTGCACCGAAAAGCCAGTTGACAGAACTTGTCAGTCCCGCATTCACCGCATCGGAAATTACTGAGCCAATGCGCCAGCCGATAGGTCCAAGAATGACATGCGCCGCTAAAATCGTCGGAATCAATGCAAAGAATGGGACGAATATCATCGAAATAGCTTCTGGAATGATTTTCCGGAAAAATTTCTCTAAGTAACTGAGCATGAAACCTGCCAGCATCGCCGGGATGACTTGAGCTTGATAACCAACCATGTTGATTTGAATGAATCCGAAATCCCAGAACGGAATGTCAGCGGCGGCTGTTCCGGCCACGCCGTATGCATTCAACAGTTGTGGGGAAACAAGTGTGATACCGAGTACGATACCCAAAATTTGTGTGGTGCCCATTTTTTTAGCAATAGACCACGTGATACCTACCGGCAAGAAATGGAAAATAGCTTCCCCGGGCAGCCATAGGAAGGCGTTGACACCGTGCCAGAATTGGGAAACTTCGACAATGGTCTGTCCTCCAAGTGCGTCAAAAGGAACTTGCTCTAAAATATTACGAAAACCTAAAATTAAACCACCAACAATAATTGCAGGAATTAACGGACTGAAGATTTCAGCAAGTACGGCGATTGCCCGTTGCAGCCAGTTCATGTTTTGTTTGGCTGTGACCTTTGCAGCATCTTTTGAAACGCCTTCAATTCCGGAAACAGCAGAAAATTCATTGTAAAATTGCGCGACTTCATTACCAATAATAACTTGGAATTGACCTGCTTGTGTGAACATACCTTTAACACTTGGAATGCTTTCAATTTCTTTTTCGTTTGCCAAGTCTGCATCATTTAATACAAACCTCATCCGCGTTGCACAGTGACTGACAGCTGCGATGTTTTCTTTGCCACCGACAGCTGATAGCAGCGATTTAGCATCTTCTGTAAACTTGTTAGCCATGATTTTTCCTCCTTTTTAACTTGTATATACAAGTTTGTAAGTTCATTATAAAGAATCTTGTGAAAAAGCGCAAGCGTTTTACAAACAGTCAGCTAAAAAATATGCTGCGTGTGCTAATAGAAATAACAAAGTAATTTCTCCTAACAGCTCACAAAAAAAGCAGCAGTATTATCTGCTGCTTCTAAATATAACGTTACTCAATTGTTGTCAACGATTAGATAAAAACAAAAGCGGTTTCTACCATTCAAAAATAAGTTTGCCGTTTGGCGGATGTCCTTCCAACAAGTGATGAGATTGAACAATAGTCTCCAGTGTCGGCGTAAAAATTTGTGCAATATTGATATGCAGCTGCTGGTTGGCAAATAAGTGACTCAGGGCACGCAAAGCTTCGGCATCATCGTATTCAGGCGAAGGGCCAAACTGCCGGTATATCCCCGACTTGGTACGTGCGTGTTCTTCCGGCAAACGATTAAGCGCAACGTATGTGCCGCCGGTTTTCATGATTGCCATGCCGGAAGTACTGGTGCGGCCGCCTTTGGTTGCATCGATGACGATATCAGCCTGATTTAGAAACGCTGCTCCGACATCTTCTTTGTCATAAGCGGCGAAGCGGTCGACGCCGAGAGCTTCTACAAAAGATTTATTTGCAGAGGAGGCACTGGCTAAAATGACGACATCCAACTGTTTGAGCAGCTGTACCAGTAAGGAACCGACGCTGCCAGAGGCGCCTTGTATCATGACAATTGTTTTCGGGGGCGGTTTGAGAAAATGGGTGACGAGATGATAGGCAGTTATCCCGGGTGTAACGAGTCCCGCTGCCTCAGCCCAGCTCATATTTTCCGGTTTTAAGACAGCTTTATGACCCGGCAGGACGATTTCTTCGCCGTAAGCCCCGCCGACAGGATGAATGATGACAGGGTCACCGACAGTGAACTGGGTCACTTCTTCACCGATTTCTGTGACGATGCCAGCAGCATCTTTGCCTAAAACATACGGAAAATTTGGCAGACGCTTGGGAGACATCTCGCCTTTTCGAAACGCAATATCGTATGGATTTACAGCGAACGCTTTGATTGCTACACGAATGTGTCTGGGGGTTGTCAATTCTCTGGGCGCTGCTTCGATTTCTTGAAATACTTTTTCTGCATCGCCAAATGATGTGATAGCAAATCGTTTCATTTGTTTCACCGTTCCTTTCAACTAAAACTGTTCTATTCTCATTATACGTGTTATGCCAAAGCTGATTCAAGTCAGGTGGAAGTGACGAGGGAAAAAAATATGCTGATCTTAAGAAGACCAGCATCGAATGAAATTAGTGCTTCGGTTTGTATGCGAGATAATAGAGGCCGGCGACCAAGAATGAACCGCCGACAATGTTCCCCAAAAAAACAGGAATAAAGTTTGTTAGAAATTGGAACCACGTTGCTCCGCCTTCAAAAATTGCTGCGGAGATAAGAAAAATGTTTGCCACACTGTGTTGAAAACCGATGGCAACAAACGTCATGACGGGAAACCAGGTGCCCATATATTTTCCGAAAGAGTCTTTCGCACCATAACACAGCCAAAGAGCAAGTCCGACAAACCAGTTGCAGCCGATACCTGACACAAAAGCCTGCAGCGGTTCGGCAGAGATTTTTGCTTGGGCCAACGTGAGAGTTTCTTCGAGAAATACGCCCGAACTGGTTAAGCCTGCCACATGTCCAAAAAGATAGGCAACAAAAACTGCGCCTACAAAATTAGCACAGGCAATGGTCAGTATATTCGCGATAAGGTCCGTTAAACTGATTTTCCGGTCAAACCAAGAGGCAGCGACTGTCATCATGTTACCGGTAACCAGCTCGCCGCCGCCGAGCAAAATGACAATAAGGCCGATAGGAAAGACCATCGCACCGATTAGACTGGCAAAGCTTCCCCAATCTGCGACAATCGAGGAGATGACCCGAATATAAGCAAGATAGCCTAAAGAAATCATGGCTCCGCCAATAAAGCCGAGAATCAGCTTTTCCTGTAGTGGTTTACGTACTTTGCCAATGCCTTTTTCAATTGTGATTGCAATGATTTCTTCTGGTGAATACATGACATCCTCCTAATCATTAATGTGAATTATACCAATTACAGTTCGTTCTTTTGTCAGTCTTCATGATAATTCATCTGCCATCTTGCCCAGCGAACCGACTGCCGGTTGCTGCGGGTTGTTTGGTATTGTGCAATCGTGATAGGCTCACCCCCTTAATGGTTGACATGTTGTTGATTAAGTTGACAGCAGCGGGCTGGGCGTGTTAGTGCATCCTCGTCAAATTATCTTTGAATATTGGCATAAAAATATAAAATGTTTAACACCGTAAAGCCCGCTGTTTATAAAACGCTTTCATTTTAGTTCTTAACCAACAGTTACAGAATAACATATTCTTGGAATAAATTAAGAGGGAAAATCAATTGTTGCACGAAAGGTACCTATAGTGGAAAAGGCGTCAGCAAGTCCGAGGCATGCCTGATTCATTGAAAAAATAAGGATTTTCGGGACTATTTTAGTGTTGCTGCATTGAAATTAGTTTTTTTGCTGAGATTTTGCGCAAAAATTAAACTGGTCTAGCTTTTGAAAAATAAATTAAACACGAACTCGTCATTCGATAGATAGTTTTTTATTTCTTGGCAATTAGACGTCATTTTTTTGTTTGATGATTTGCCGCCCGAATGAACATGCTGGTCTTCCGATGGTTACGGACATAAAAGAAAATGAAGATGGCATTGATTGCCGCTACAATTGAAACGTAAATGTGTGGCAGCCTTCCTAGTGGAGTCGTCTGTCATTTATTATCAAGGCAAGAAAATGCCGCTATGACAATTAGTGGTTATTTTTTTTGCTTTTTTGCGAGCGTCACTGAGTCAAGAGGAAAAGAAGCAGTTGTATCAATTGCAGTGTTGTTTGCTATAAGTCATGAAGTTGTAAAAGTTTATAGCTTTAACAAGGAAAGGCGGTTTTAAAAGTTTGTAGTTTTGAAATGAGTGTGTTACTTGGGTGGTGTGTATCAAATGAATAAACTAGGGCAAAAAATGGGGGCAATACTTTTTGTCGCCGCTTGTTTTTTTGTGCTTATTTGCGGCGAGCAAGCGAATGCCATGGGGGTTCGGAGTTTCCCTGATTTACCTGCTGATGTTGTATCTGTTGATATCAGTGACAAGGTGAATGTTTCAGGTTCTGCGATGCTCCACCACGTATCCGGTGTACATTTGGTTGACGTGACTGGTCCGGATCGCTATGGCGGCCAAGTGTGGAGCAAACAGCCGGTTAATTTAAACGACCCGTTCGATTTGGAATTTTACGCCTATCTCGGCAATGCTTTTGAAAATGGGGTTGTTGCCGATGGTCTGACAGTCACTTTGCGAAATGGTCCGCCGCTTTACAGCGGACGCTTTGGTTCCGGGATGGGAGTTTACGGTCCTTCTTTGGGAGAAGCTTTCGTTCTTGAATTCGATACGTATTACAATAATGTACTAAATCAGAACAGGGATGTGCGTGACGGTGACAGTGACTTGCGGGATTTGACTACAAAATCAGGAAATTATGTCGGTCATATAGCATTCCGAACGAGCGACCGGTTCGGTTTTCTATCCTTGCATAGGATGCTTGCACAGGGGTTGCAAATGTCTCCGATTGCTTATGGCGGTTGGCAGAAAATTGTGTATAGGTGGGACCCGGCAGCCAATTACGGCTACGGTTCAGTATCGGTCACAATTGGCAGCATGACATTTCGTTACAGATACAACATCAGATACGATGTGCAGGACCCGGAACATGTTTATTGGGGAATAACCGGCAGTACTTCGGACTCGGCTGCCAACTGGGGTCAAGACCAAGGGGTGGTTTTTTCAAAACTAGTGTTCGGCACGCAGTTGAATATCCAAAAAGTCAATCCGGCCGGCGAACCGTTGGCCGGTGCAGTTTTCAACATAGTCAAAGCTAATAATACGACGGCTGTTTATGAACAGCTGGTCACTAATGATAACGGTATGGCCAGTGCTTTATTACCTAGCGGGGACTATATATTGTCGGAAGTCACAGCGCCTGACGGTCATGACTTGCCGTCAAAAAAGAGTTGGAATCTCAGGGTTTATCCGGGAAATGCGATCGACATTGATGGCCGACCGCGGCTGAAAGAAAATCAAACGGTCACGCTTGCCGTTGAAAATCAGTTCCGTCCGGTGTCTCTGGACATTGAAAAAAAAGTAGCTGACAGTTCCAACCAGTCTATCCCTCTATCTGGTGCGGTTTTTCAGCTGGCAATGCAGAGAGCCGACGGTCAGTTCGAAGTGATAGGGTCGAGTACGACAGATCAAACTGGTCATGTTGCGTTTACTTTGCCAAAGCCTGGTGATTTTCAACTGCTGGAGACGCAAGTGCCTGCTGGTTTTGTGCCTGCTCCGGCGCCAAAGCATTTTTCTTTGGATAAATATGGCCGTATCATCTACACAGGTCACGAATATTCAGAAACCGGCGGAGTTAGACAATTTCGTTTAGAAAATCGGTTGAAAGAGTTCGATTTGACTGTAACCAATACTGATATTGAAGGCAATCTGTTAAAAGGGGCGGTGTTCGAATTGACTGGCCCTGAAATGTCAGTCAAACTTCCGGCTGATAATCAGCAGCTGGACCGGTTTATTTTTAATCATCTGCCTCCGGGAGAGTACACCTTGTCGCAAATCAGCCCGCCTGACGGATTCATCGGTTTGGAGAAACCCATCACTTTCCGAATCCATCCAGACGGGACGGTTGACAGCGAAAGCAAAGTGGCCTCTGAATTGATGACAGGGGACGAACCGAACAGGCTCGCCATTGATGTTATGAATGAAGAGAAGACTGTACCTTTCAGTTTTTACAAGGTCACAAGGACCGGCCGACCGTTGGCTGGGGCGCAATTTACGCTGTATGACTGCCAGTCTTCCGGGAAAGAATACCAGCATGACACACCTGAACCCAGTAAGACGGAAAACTGCTGGCAAGAAAAAGCGGTCGCTGTCAGTTCATCTGACGGGTTTTTGTCATTTGGGGAATTGACGAAAGGCGAGTATCTATTAAAAGAAACCAGAGCGCCGTCGGGCTATCATTTGCCTGAGGGACGCTGGCTGCTGTCCATTCATCCGGAAAAGCCAACATTACAGGAACAAATGACTATTACCGGGCAGGGTAGTCAGCTTCCTCCTGCTTTTTTTTACGGCGATAAAGAGGGGACAGTTGTCTTGCAACTGCCCAATGATATAAAGCAGACGCTGCCTGCAACAGGCAGTTATGGGGCCGCACTGGTTATCATCTGCGGGATTGTGAGTGTCGGATCGGGACTTTTGTTAGTACGCGGTGTATTGGTAAAAGGAAAACATGATGCAAAATGAATGTGTTTATATTTAGAAAGAAGGATATATAATGATAAAACAAGTGATAAAACAGGTGTTGCTGGCAATAGCAGCAGTATTGATTGTCGGCAGTCCCTTAGCAACAGAAGCGGCGGACAGTTTGCCTCCATTGGAAGGGAACCTTTTTATCCATAAATATTACATGGATGATATCGCAGAAGCAGGATTGCCGAATGATGGGCGACTTGCAGCACAGATACCGGAATCAGCTGTGCCGCTTCCGGGTGTGACATTTGATTTATACCAAATAAAGCCGATTGACGGCCGGTATCCTGAAGGTAAAAGTTTAGTCGTGGATGCGGACAAACTGACTGTGACGGATGAAGGTATTGCTTATCGTCTTGAAAAAAGTGTCTCTGTTCAAACCAATAGCCAGGGCACAGCAGAGGCTGTCGGCATCCCGCAAGGAAGTTATGTCGTCGTTGAACGTCCAGTGGGGACAGTCACGTTGGACGGAAAAGAAATGGTTGTCAATCCGTCGCCGCCTTTTGTTGTGCATGTGCCGTTGACCAATCCGTCTGGTACCGGCTGGTTGTCTGATGTCCATGTGTATCCGAAAAATGAAGGAATCGTGGTGGGGAAGATTGTGGCAACGTCCCGTGCATTAAACATCGGCGGGACGGTTTCTTATCTTGTCCACGCCAAAGTTCCGGCGGGCATATCTGACGATGACGCAGCAATCAACAGCGCTATCCGCTTCACTATTCAGGATGTGTTGGATGATGCCTTGTCTTTTCTGCCGGATTCATTGAAAGTGTATCAGTCAGACCAGATAACAAGTACAGGGGCTGATCTGGCAGAGCTGTCTGCTGGTCAAGATTATGATGTTGTACGGCAGCCTGATGTTTCAATTCATTTCACTGAATCAGGACGGCAGAAGCTTTCCAAGAAGAAATATGTGTTGCTGGCGTTTGACAGCATCCTGAATACGCATGTGCTGGCAAACGAGCGGCCCGTAGTGGCAAATACGGCAAAATTGATTTTTGCCAACAAAAATGGTGTGGTTATCGAGAAGCAAACATTGCCGGTCGATATTCATACTGGCATCATTGAAGTGACGACTGTTAGTGCACAACAATTGGCCAAATTGTCCGGTGCTTCTTTTCAAATTGCCAGTTCAAAAGAAAATGCACAAAACAAACGGTTTATGCGTAAAGATGCCCAAGGGGGAGTGATTGACTTTAACGAGACAGGATATGAGGAAGCTGAGCCATGGGTTGAGACGACCAATGCGGAAGGCCATACACGTTTTGAAGGTATACGAGATTATTTGTCAACAGCAGATGCTGACGGGGAAGAAACTATCAGCCGCTTTGCCGAATACTGGCTGGTGCAGACCAAAGCACCGGCAGGCTATTATTTGCTGGACCAGCCTGTTCTGGTAACCTTTGACGAAGAGAGCTCGACAGGCGAGCAGCCGATTTACACAATCAGCACGCAAATAAAAAACAGCAAAAAGGGATTGTTGCCGCGGACCGGCAGTATCGGAGCGATTGTACTGTCTGTTCTCGGAATTGTCGTCATTGGCGCAAGCGTGATTTTTTTCATTCTGACAGGCAGAAAAGAGCGATCATAACACGTGAAACATGATGATGCTACCAGACAATCAATGCATCCTTTGAAGCGCCTTGGCTGGGCAATCTTCTTTTTTCTGGCCGGGATCGGCATGCTTGGTTATCCGCTGCTCAGCGAAAAACTGTATGACCGGAAAATTTCTGCTGAAATGAAGAATTATGAGCGGAAAGTCAGCAGCGAAAACCAATCCCTGATTCAAGCGGAATGGGACGAAGCACTTGCCTATAACGAACGATTGGCAGGGAAACGGCTAAGTGACGCATTTATTGCCGGCAGCGGCCGGGAGCTGCCGGCTGATTACGCGCAGCAGTTGGATTTTCCTGACGATACGATGGCTACGATAGATATTCCCAAAATATCGGTTCACTTGCCGGTTTTTCACGGTACAAGTGAAGAAGTGCTGCAAAAAGCAGTGGGGCATATGGAGAGCACATCGCTGCCGGTCGGCGGGAAGGGAAGTCACAGTGTGTTGACGGGTCACACGGGTCTTGCACATGCTAAACTGTTTACCGATTTGGAGGCACTGGCCGAAGGCGATTTGTTTTATGTGCATGTGCTGGGCCGGACGCTTGCCTATGAAGTGGACCAGCTTAAAGTCGTGGAGGCTGATGATTTAGCTGGTATCCAAGCAGACGCCGAGCAAGATTATTGTACACTTGTCACGTGTACGCCTTATGGGATAAACTCGCACCGCTTGCTGGTCCGGGGCAAGCGGACAGACTACCGTCCGGAAGAAAAAAAGAAAATTCAGCCTTTGCAAACGAAGACCAGCGCTGAACGGTTGATTCAATATGCGATGTTTATGACCGCAGGAATCATGGGCCTGCTGATTATCATAGTTGCCATAGCCAAAAAAAGATACCAAGATAAATCGGGTCAATTAAAAAGGGGACAAAATCAGTAAAAGATTTTGTCCCCTTTTTTTAGTGCAGCAAATGCCCTTCTTTTAACTGCTGATTCAAGCGTTTCATGCTGTCTTTGACCCGCGGCAGCAGCACGTATCCCGCGGCGGTAAAGGCAAAGGCGAATAAACATAGAATGCCAATATCATAGGCAGCATTAGGCCAGTAAATACCGCCGGTGGATTCTCTAAGCAAGTTGACGGCATAGGTAAACGGCAACAGCGGATGTATCAGCTGAAAGAACGGGCCGGACATCTCAATCGGGAAATTTCCGCCGCCGCCGGAAATCGACAAGACTAGTATGATGACAGCTATCCCTTTACCGAGATTGCCGAATAGGGCAACGAGGATGTAAACAAGTGTCATGAATACCAGCCCCACCAAGACGGCAAACAACACACTCCAAACGGGGTTGACCACATATGTTTTCAATAGCCACATGTTGCCGAGACTTACGATGAGCGCTTGACAGAATGCAACTGTCAGAAAAGTCAACATTCTGGCAAAAAACTGCGCTCTCGGACCGAATGTCTGTCGGTCTTTTTTGTCCAGATAAACATCCGTGGTTGCAATACTGGAAAACAAGACAGCCCCCACCCATAAACACAGTGCAGTATAAAACGGCGCACTGGCCGAGCCGTAATTGGGCACTGGATAGACTGCATGCTGTTTGAGGACAACAGGTTCCGCCAGAAAGTCGCTTTCTTCGACGGCGTCTTTTTTCAATAAAGCAATCAAGCTGCCTAAATCCACATCTTGTTCGCCTTTTCTGACGAGGTTGGCGGCCTGATGCAGACCGTTTTTGACGTCGGGCCAGTCATTGTCGATAAAGGCTGTGGTCCATGTCAAGGCTTCTTCGATTTGCGGCATTTTGTCATTGAGCGTATCCATTGTTCCAATCAGATCCCGCTTGACATCAGGCCAGTCCTTTGCAAAAAAGTCCGCGCCCAAAGCAAGTTTTTCCCTTAGCTGCGGGTAATCTTTTTGATAAAGCGAAACGCCTTTGTTGATACCGGCGGTAATCAGGACCATGTTGTCATTCAGCATCACGTTGGCATCATGGATTTCCTGTTTGATCAGCGGCAGCTCGTCTTGATACGTTTTAAAGAAAGCGAGCGCCTGCTGAATCACATCGCTGGTGTTCTGTAACAGCTGGTCCAGCGAATTTATGAGATGTTTGTCGTCGATTGTTCCCGTGATACGGCCGGCACTATCCAGAAGCACTGCGACGTCTTCCAACAACAGCGACACATGCTGCTCCAGCTGCGGGACATTGATGTTTGCCAATGCCTGGTTCAGCCGGCTGGCATTATTATAAATGTCCTGCAACTTTTGCGTGATGTCGGCATGCGACAAGTGGTCAAGGTGCTCCTGCAAATCGCCGGCTTTTTCCTGAACCGCCCGTACCAGTGCCTGAACATCGTTCAAACGGTCAATCACTGGTTGCAGATTTTGATTTCCGGCCAACTGCTGCAAATCAGACAAGGTAGCAATCAAGGCGGTCAGAGCGGCATCTTGACGGGCTGCTTTCTCACGTAGAGCTTGCAGCAGTTGCCGGACTTTTTCTTTGTCGTCAGCGGTCCACTGGTTGTTGTCGAGAAAAGCCAGCAGTGTCTCTGCTGTTCTTGACACATCTTCAGTCATGACGATGACGACTTGCAGGCTGGTGGCGACACCTGAAGAAATTTGCGGCAATGCGTCTTGTATCTTGCCGACATCCGTTTGAATCACTGGCAGCGTCTGATTTGCCTGATCGACAAAACGGCTGACTTCCGGCAGTATGTCCTGCGTTTCTTTGATGAGTACCAAGCCGTTTTCTGCCTGCGTGACAGCCAGGGACAGAGCGTTTGCGATGTCGTCGAACTCCTCATCAACCAATTTCAGCTGCCGGCCGGCATTTTCTATTTCCGGGATTTTTCCTTGCAGCGAGACAATCATCTGGCCAGCTTGTGCGATTTTATCTTGCTTTTCATTAAGTGTGATTATTTTTTGACCCAGGGCATCGACTTGCGGCAAGTAGCTTGTCAATCCTTGTGCTTGCGCGAGTTTCGCTTTATATTCCGGCAATTTAGCGTTAAGTGCCGTTATTTCTTTAGTATAGTTGTCGATATCATCCAAATGTTCATCTACATACAGTAGTTTGTCAGCTATTTTGTTAATGGTAACCAAGTGGGTATCGATGTCATAGCCCGCTTGATTCATCACCTTGAAAACAGTTTGACTGACAGTATCAATAAATTCTGTACTGATGGTTGATTGAATAGTCGCCGCCCCTTTATCAGTGATTTTCGGAGCGATGGCATTGATTTTTTCATTGACGGAATAGTCGATTTCCGGCTTTTTAATGTCACCTGTCGCAAAACTGAGGAGATTGGCTGAAAAATCCGCCGGCATCACGATGCCCGCATAAAACTTCCCGCTTTTCACTCCTTTGTCCAATTCTTTTCTGGAAGAAACAAACTGCCAGTCCAACGTATCATTTTTCCGTAAATTAGCTATGATTGTTTCCCCGATATTGACATTTTTCCCAAGGATGTCAGCAGTCCGGTCTTCAGAAAAAACCGCTACTTTGATATCTTTGGTGTTGGCGTACGGGTCCCAAAGGGCGGCGATATTGAACCACGCATACAGTGACGGCAATATCATCAGCGCCAAAACCAGCAAGCACGTCAGCTTATTTTGAAACACTCTTTTCCAGTCTTGTCGGTACAATTCAACGACCTGTTTCACATTCATCATTCCTTAATTAGTCAATTTATTCCAAGTATTATTCACAGTTCCAATCGTGCTGCGGCAGTTCGGGTTCTTCAGAAAATACATCCCGCATGATTTCATCAAGGGACACATTTTTTAAATAGTGGACCCAGCGCTCGTCCGCCCGTGCAAAATAACTGGCGATGATTTGGTGTCCTTCACGGGCTTTTGTATTGAATCCGGCAAAAGCCTGGGACAAGACGTCGTGTCCGGAAAATGAATCGAACTCGCCTTCAATAGCGGCTGTCACTTCGTACAATGAAATATCAGTTAACGGACGTTTGATAAAAAAACCGCCTTTAAGTCCTGTGACACCTTCAATGATATTAGCGACTACCAGCTTGCGCAGCAATTTTTGCACATAGCTTTTGGAAACATTGAGCTTTTGGTAAATGGCATCGGAAGATAAATATACATCTGATTTTTGCGTTGCCAGCATTGCCATGACTGCCACTGCTTGTTCTGTCGCATGTGTCAGCTTCATACGGCAATCAACTCCTTTATGTCTTGATTTATTATCGACTTTATTTATCCATAATACGAAAATTTATTATAGACTTTTTTTGTCGATAATGCAACTGGCTGGATTTTTTCAATTTATTTGTACGGATAAGGTCGTATTGACATTTGAAAATAGTCAGGATAAACTTTAATTGTTATCAAAGTCTAGTGAAAAAACGGCTGGGGTTGCCGTTGGAGACGTGTTCGTTATTAGGAGATAGTGATACAGATATTTAATCTGTTATTTTAGGAGGAATTATGGAGCTGATTATTAAAGATTTGGTCAAGCAGTTCGGAAATAAAAAAATTTTTGACGCTGCATCATTTACGTTTGAGAAAGGACGGATTTACGGCTTGCTGGGGCGCAACGGTTCCGGCAAAACGACGCTGTTCAATTGTATCGCCAAAGATTTGGCATATGAGTCGGGCAGCATCATGCTGCAGGATAATGCTGCCCCACGGGATTATCAGGATACTGAAGTCGGCTTGGTCCATGCCTCGCCGCGGATTCCTGATTTTATGACCGGTTATGAGTTTATCAAGTTTTTTATTGATATGAACCGTGACCAGATGAATAATGTCCGGACACCGGACGCGTATTTGGCAAAAGTGGGTATTGCCAAAGAAGACCGTCACCGTCTGCTGCGTGACTATTCGCACGGAATGCAGAATAAAGTCCAAATGATTGCAACGATGATGATTCAACCGCCTGTTCTGCTGCTGGATGAGCCGCTGACTTCTTTTGATGTGGTTGCTGCCCATGAGATGAAAGAATTGATTTTATCGATGAAGTCTGACTCAATCGTTATTTTTTCAACACACATTTTACAGTTGGCACAAGACTTGTGTGATGAAATCGTACTGCTGCATGACAAGCAATTGACAAGCATTCCTTCAGAAAAAATCAAAGAGCCGGGCTTTGAAGAAGCCATCGTCGCTGCTTTATCAGATAAAAAAGGCGGTGACCCGCAATGATTCAGGCGGTCAAGTCTGCTTTTTCGATGTATTGGCTGTTTCAAAAATATTCGCTCCGCCTCTTTTTAAACGGCTTGTTTTACTATCTCACCCGGATTCCATTCATTGGAAAATTCGTGCCGCTGTCTATGCTGGTGGGCGACTACCGGCTAAAGGACGTCTTGTTTTATTTTCTTTTGGCCGGGAAAATCGTATTAAAAATTATGTTTAAATTCCTTTGGCTGTTCTTGTGTTACTTTGCAGCGGGAAAAGCCAGTTTCTTTTCCGGAGAAAGAGGCATAGTTTCTTTTATTATCTGGGTCTTGTGTGTTGTCTTTACAGGCAATTTCAATGAAGGCCTCTACTACAGCATCGACACAAAACAGTATCATTTTATGAGCAATTTTCATGTGACCGGCCATTTTTTTTCGCGTGACTATCACCTGCTGGAATCAGCATCTGATTTAGTTGCTTATGTGCCTGCCTTTCTTGTGTTTATCTTTTTTTTCAACTGGCCGGTTTGGTCGTTGCCTCTCGCTGCCGTTCTCTATTTGGGGATGGTTTCTTGGGGATTGTATGTCAATCGCAAGTGCTATGAGGTGCGCTGGTCATTTTTATTGAAGGGAAGCAGTTCCATCGGCATGCTGCTAGCGGCAGTTGGGCTTGGTTATCTGCTGCTGGTTGCGAAAGAAACGACCAGTATCATGGTACTGGCAGGGTTGATTGCTGCTTTCCTCTTATCGGGCGTTGGCGCGTATCTGTTATTTGCGTATGCTCATGAAGAAGAGTTTGTCAGAAAGTTAAAACATGCGTCAACTAAAGCGGCAGCTACGGTTGAGAAGGCGAAAACCCAAAAATATTTTAGCGACGGACTCAGCATGCATAAAAAAATGACGATCAGCGAAAACACCTACGATCACCTGCGAGGCAGCGGATATTTGAATGCGCTGCTGTTCAGCCGATACCGCAAAACGCTGGTCAAAGGAGCGGGTATTCGTGTCGGGACCGTGTTGATTGTCGGACTGATTATACTGATTGTCAGCTTATTTATCCCGTTTGACGCGGATTTTGAAAAAAGTTTGACAAATATGCTCCCGTCAATGTTTTTCTTCTTGTATCTCATATCGTTAGGGAAAAAAATCGTACAGACATTGTTTATCAGTTGTGATTCATCCATGTTGTCGTATCCATTTTATCGTGAGAAGGAAGCCATCTTGAAAGGATTCTTTTACCGCTTTTACAAAATACTGCTGTACAATGGTTTGACAACATTGACCGTGCTGTTAATGGTCTTGTTGATTAATGCGGTGAATCAGTTTATACTTTCCTGGCAGTTTATCGGCACATTTACTTTGCTGATTATCAGTTTGACAATTCTTTTTTCGTTTCACGAACTATTTGTCTACTATATGCTTCAGCCTTTTACGAGTAAACTGGAAGTTGCTAATCCGATTTATAAAATCGTTGATGGCCTGTTCTACTTGTTTGCTTATCTTAACATGCAAATCAATACAGCCAGTCTAACGTATGCACTGATTATTTCTGGTGTCGCTTTATGCTATTTTATTGTCGGCATATTGATTATCCGCCGGTTCGCTCCTAAAACGTTTGTCTACAAAGGGTAACTTGTTACAATTTGGCACAGCCGATTCCTTAAACAGAATCGGCTTTTTTTATGCTCTTAAAACAAAATAGTGTTAATAAAATAACTGAAAACACCTTCGTAAACACTGTTTTTAGCCTTAGTTGCGTTGTAAAGTGTGACTTTCTACTATATAATAATTAAATGACAAATCTTTTGGAGGTGAGAATCATGTTAGTGGCAAGGCAGTGATCATGAGCAACAGATAAACTTAGAGTTTCTAAGGAAAGGGCACACATGATTTTCGCTTCCGTGTTTTCAATCTATGTGGATTGATATAATGCGGACTGTTTATCAATGACATTAGAAAACTCCTAAGTTTTTTTAGCCATGATTGGTTTAATTCATTAAAAAAACAAAGCGAACGACTATTGTTGTTCAGTAACGGAGGAAAACATGAAGAAAATTTCTAGAAGATTTATACCACTTGTGACAGTTGCAGCTATCATCTTTTTAATAGGCACGCTTTCGGGTTGTTCTAAAAAAAGCAATGATAAAAAGGCTGAAGAAACAAAAGAGATTCGTTTAGCAACGATGACGGATGAAGAAGGAAGAATACTTGGGGAAATGATGCGGATGGTGCTTGAGGACCACGGCTACAAAGTGGATTCCAAGGTCGGCACGTTCAATAATACCACGTTGGTCCGTCAATCGATTGAACAGGATCAGGCGGATCTTTCATTGGACTACACCGGGCGCGGCATGTTCTTTGACAAGGAAGTCGACATTAAAAATTATCAATCCGACTTGGAAACGGCTTTTGAAGCTACTAAGAAAGCTGATGAAAAAAACGGCATCATCTGGCTGACCTATGCACCCTATAACAACACGGACGGTATCGTAGTCGCCAAAGAGTGGGCGGACAAAAACGATGTCCACACTTTTGAGGAGTTTGCCAAGTTTGTCAATGACGGCGGTGATATGAAGCTGGCAGTCAATGGTGAAAACGCGTATGTTACTACGGCGGAGACGTGTCTGCCGGGCTGGGAAAAGACTTACGGTTTTAAATTATCCGAGTCGCAGCTTGTTGTCGGGGTCAATGATGCACAGTCGATGGCTTCTGAGGGAACAGACGGCGTGGTGGCAGCTCATGCATATACCACAGCCGGCACGTTGGAAACACTTGGACTTGAAGTGATCGAGGACACGCAGATGGTGTCGCCGGTTTACAGTCCGGCACCAATCGTTTCCAAAAAAGCGCTTGACAAATATCCTGAGCTGGCAGAGGTGTTTCAACCGCTGTTTGAAACAATCGACGGAGAAACGATTCGTCATTTGAATAAACTGCTGTCAAGCGACGGCATCAGCGAAACTAAAATCGCCGAAGATTATTTAAAAGAACACAGCTTGGTTAAATAACGGGAAATTAGCTAACTAAAGTACTCTCAGACGCGTTGTTAGTTTTGAGAGTACTTTTTAAGGAGAGATAATGTTTGAAAAAACATCTGGATTTAGCCAATTATTTTTTGATTATCGTGCAGGTCGTGCTGTTGTTCACGACCCATTTCATGTTTATTGCCGAATCAAGAATCGGTGCCAAAGTCGGGTTGACACCGGCTGAGGTGTTCGGATCGTTGTATAAATGGTATGTCATGCTTGTGGTGCTACAAGCGGGATTGGTCTTGCTGAAAAGGGATAATCAGTGGTTGAATTACCTGACGGCTTTGTGGAGCAGTTTGCTGATAGGGATAGTTGTTACGGCTGCCGGGCGGTATGCGGCGGCGGTTGCAGCTTCCGGCGATACTTCGCGGGTGTCGCTCAGTATCGGTGCTTACGCCAGTATGATTGTTTCCTATCTGATAATTGTGAAGTGTAACGAACAGTATACAGGTTCGTTAAAAAAGATGAGTGTCGTTCTGGTAAGTGTGTTCATGATTGCGGCGGGTTTTCTGCTGGGCAAGCTGGACCACTTGTCCATCGTCATTGAATACCTGAACCGCAAAGAGCAATTTTTTGTTGAATTAAAAAATCATGTTCAGATTTCTTTTTCCGTCGTCTTTTGGGGGACGCTGATCGGCGTGCCTCTGGGCTGGGTTGCTTACAATAAAAAACGGCTGGGAGAGATCATCATCAATTTGCTGAATATCGTGGAATCACTGCCGGCTCTGGCATTGATTTCGCTGCTGATGTTTCCGCTGGCTTTCTTGAATAATCACGTGCCTCTGGCCAACAGACTGGGGATTACCGGTATCGGCTTGCCGCCTGTTTTTATTGCGCTTCTTTGTTATTCTCTTTATCAAATTGTCAATAGTACCGTCGGTGCCCTTGAGGTGGTTGACAGAAGACTGATTGAAGTTGCAAAAGGGATGGGCATGACGCCCCGGCAAATCTTTTTTAAGATTGAGCTGCCGCTTATTTTTCCGGTTGTGATATCGGGTATCAAAGTGTCGCTGGTGTCGACCATTTTGGGTGTTACGATTGGCGCTTATGCCGGTTTTGGCGGCTTGGGCATGTTTATTTTGCAAGGTGTGACAGGATTTGCTGTGGACATCGTGTTGTTAGTGACTATCCCGATCATGGTCATGATTTTTCTGTCCGACGCCTGTCTTGAGGGGCTGGTAAAAATCGTTGATAAAGTGAGAAAATCCAGAGGAATGGTGAAACTATGATTCGTTTAGACAATGTTGTCAAAACATTTGATGAAAAAGTGGCCGTTGACCATATGACAATCAGCATCCAGACAGGTGAATTATGTGTGCTGCTGGGACAATCCGGTTGCGGCAAGTCAACGACTTTGCGGATGATTAACCGTTTAATCGATCCGACACAGGGGAAAATAGAAATTGACGGGCAAGACGTCATGGATTATAAATTGGAAGAACTTCGGCGGAAAATCGGCTATGTTGTGCAAAGTACAGGGCTGTTTCCCCATATGAATGTCCGGGAAAACATTTCAATTGTTCCCAGACTGTTAAAAAAGAAAGAAGATTGGATTTTGGACCGCGTGATTCATTTGATTGACATGGTCGGACTGAGTCCTGAACAGTATATCAATAAGTATCCTGATGAATTATCGGGAGGAGAGGCGCAAAGAATCGGTGTTGCCCGGGCGCTTGCGGCAGACCCCAATATCATCTTGATGGACGAGCCGTTCGGGGCAGTCGACCCGATCAACCGGAAAAATCTTCAAGATGAATTTCTGAAGCTGCAAAGGGAACTGAAGAAAACCGTTGTGTTCGTCACCCATGACATCGAAGAAGCATTGAAAATGGGCGATAAAATCGCCATTATGTCAAAAGGGAAACTGGAAGCGTTCGGTGCGCCGGAAGAGGTTGTTTTGTCGGATAACCCATTTGTCCAAACATTTTTAGGGCAAGAAGCAACCTTGAAAGTACTAACAAGGTATACGGCAGCGGCTTACATGACACAAGCTGACCGGACGGATTATCACGCATATGCGTCTCACAGCGACGATCTAAAGGATATATTGGGGCTTATGCTGAAAGAAAATGTCACGACAGTTTCTGTTGTCGATGAGACAGGTGCTATTGCCGGCAGCATCGATTTTTCAACCATATCACAGGTAATGGAGAGAAGAAACAATGAGCAGAATTCGCATGGATCGTAATCTCAAGGTGACCGTGCTGCTGATAGCGGTGTTGCTGGCATTTGTTTTCGGGTATAGTCGCATCGAGAGCTGGATTTATGAGCATTTCGCGGCTAATGTCGGACAAGTTGCCTCATACAGCCTGCCCAAGCTGACCTTCGAGTTTTTCCGTGTCAGTATCACTGCATCGGTGCTTTCGATTGCCACGGGCATGCTCTTAGGCATTTTCGCACACAGCAGCATCGGCCGGTCATTTAAAACCATTATTCAAAAGTTGGCGATGATCGGGCAGACAATCCCCGTATTGGCACTGCTGCTGTTTGCCGTCACCATTTTCGGTGTCGGTATGAAGGCGGCATTAGTGGCTTTGGTGGTTCAAAGTGCTTTGCCGGTCATATTCGGCACGATTTCCGGCTTGGACAGTGTGCCGCATAACTTTATTGAAATTGCTCATGGGCTGGGTTACTCGAAAGCGCAGACCATGTTCAAGGTACAGCTGCCTTTGGCCAAACCGGTCATTCTTTCAGGCATTCGTATCGGGACTATTATCTGTATCAGCGCAGCCACGCTGGCCTTCAGCGCCGGAGCCGGCGGTCTGGGTCTGCTGATTCAAACCGGCATTGCGACATATAATATGGTGTTTGTGTTTGAAGGGACGGTCCCGATTGTGCTGATTGCGATTATCGCTGACCGTTTGCTGAGAAGAGCTGAAAAAAAGGCGAGCTTTTAACGATCGGCTGGCCTGTTAGAAAATTGGAGTGGTGAGTTTGAAAAAAGTGGATGCGGCATTTGTCCGAGAGGCGCTTGGCAATGATGTGCCAGTCATTGATGCACGGAGTAATTGTGCTTATATCGGCTGGCAAGTCGACGGCGCTGTATCCCGGGGACATATCCCGCAGGCAACTGATTTTTCTGCCGATTGGCTGAGGTATTTGCAAGAAGCTATTTTGAGCAAAAGGGAAAAAGAACGGCGGACAGAGATGCTGAAAACAAGGCTGGCAGAGAAATCGTTCGCCCCTGACAGTCCGTTGATTATTTATGATTCAAATGGAGAAGACGCGGCAATCGTTGCCAGCTATTTGAAGGCCAACGGTTTGACTGAGTTATACTATTTTGATTTGAATGACTGGGACGGTCCGTTGGCAACCTGCCCCCGCTACGATAAACTGGTGCCGCCGGAATGGGTCAACGCATTGATTGATAAGCGGCTTCCGGTCAACAAAGTATTTTCAGATATCAAAATTTTTGAATGCAACTGGGGCAGAGAAAGCATTACCTTTATGGGAAGTCATATTCCGGGTGCTATTCATATCGACACGGATGAATTTGAAGAGGCACCTGCTTGGACTCATGTGTCGACTGACAAATTACACGACTTTTTATCGCTCAACGGGATAAAAAAAGACACGTTCACAGTCCTCTATTCCACAGGAGACCAGGGGGCGGAATACAAGACAGCCATTTTGCTGGCAGCTTTGGGAGTTGAACATGTGGTTGTCCTGAATGGCGGCTATACTGCCTGGCGGATGAAAGGACTGCCGACGGAGCGGGGCGTCTCTGTAAAGCCAAATTCAGGGACAGACATTACGCCGGCAGAGATGGCTGTCGACCAGCGGCTGGTCAATCTTCAACAGGCAAAACAGATACTCAGCGGCGAGCGGGACGGCCAGCTTGTCGATATTCGCGAGTGGCTGGAGTACAGCGGCCAAGTCAGTGGTTACGACTATATTCCCAAGGCCGGCCGGATTCCCGGGGCTGTCTATGGTGACAGCTGGCTGGCGTATAAAAATGTGGATGATACGATGCGCAACCTCAGAGAGGTGCAGTCAATCTGGCAAAAATGCCGCATCGACCCGGAGCGGCCCATGGCTTTTTTCTGCGGAAGCGCCGGCTGGGGTGCCGCAATGGTGGAATATTTCGGTAATGTTTCTGGCATATCGCATCTATCGGTTTTTGAAGGCGGCTGGTGTGAATGGCAGCTGGATGAATCCAATCCGACTGACACGGAAATTCTTGAACAGAGGTGGTTTGAATGAGTGATAATTATATGCCTTTCTCAACGGCATTGATGGGCAGTTTGCCGAGATCAGCGGAAGTGCTGACGGCTAAAGCCTTATTAAAAGAAGGTAAGATCACGCACAAAACGTACAATCAGGTGATACGTGACGAAACGAAAAAAGTTGTCGACATGCAGGAGGCAGCAGGTATTGACATCATCACGAACGGCGAGCTAGACCGCGACAATTATATTTCTTATACTGCACAAAAAGTCTCCGGCATCCGGACAATGACGAACGACGAGGTCATGGATTATTCACCGGAGGATGTCAAAGAAAAATACCGACAAAGCTTAAAAGAAAGAGATGCGGCCGACGCCAATATCAATAATCCAATCGCAATCGGTAAAATCGATACTGATGCAGAACTGAATCAAGATGAAATCGATTTGCTCAGGGAGTTGACTGACAAGCCGTTAAAGACGACGCTGCCCAGTCCTTATTTGTTGACCCGGTCTGTGTGGCTGACCGGTGTCAGTGACCGCTATTACAGCAGCAGAAACAGTTTGGGGAAAGACATTACCCGGCTGATATGCAATGAAGTCAAGAGGCTGATCAAGCGCGGTGTCGCAACGATTCAAATAGACGACCCGGTGTTGACACAAATCGTGTTTTCGGATGATGAAGACCAGACTTTTTACTGAGGGCGCCTTTCTGAACGCGTCAAGTTTGACGAAGAATTAACGTTTGCCTATGATTTAATCAAACCGGTTTTTGACATCATCAGAGAAAGTGAGACTATCGGCGCTCTACATGTCTGCCGCGGCAATTACACGAGGGATGAAAGCGGGCTGCTGTCCGGCTCCTACGCACAGTTGTCCGACTTTTTCTCAGTCGTCCGGCCGGACATGCTCAACTTGGAATTTTCGACACCAAGGGCCGGAAAAATCGCCGATTTATTTAAAAACGAACAGATTGCATCGGACATCAGGCTGGGCTTGGGCGTGATTGATACCAAGTCCGATAAAATAGAGTCGCCGGAAGACATCGTGAAACGTGTGGAAGAAGTGCTGGCATTTCTGCCGCCGGAACGCATTTGGCTCAACCCTGACTGCGGCTTTGCAACGTTTGAATCCCGTCCCATGAGCAGCATGGACATTATTCAAGAAAAAATAAAATCAATGACTGCCGCCGCCCGGATGTTAAGGGCAAAATATCAGTAAGCCGTACTGAGGCAGGTGGAATGATTGGCTTGAAAAGAAGAACGTTCTGCGGTATAGTTGAGAACGGACAAATCGGAGCAGATGAAAAGAGGAACTATTGTGAGTAAACAATCAATATACGGGATGACGTTATCAGAACTGGAAACATGGTTTTTAGATAATGGCGAGAAAAAATTCCGTGCGCTTCAAGTCTGGGACTGGCTGTACCGCAAACGCGTAAGTGCATTTGAAGAGATGAGCAATGTCTCCAAACCACTGATTGACAAACTGTCTGAAACGTTCGAACTGACGCCGCTGAAGCAGCAGGTAGTTCAGGAATCAGCAGACGGTACTGTCAAATATCTGTTTGAATTGGCAGACAAACACATGATAGAGACTGTGCTGATGCGCCATCCGTATGGGCTGTCTGTTTGTGTGACCACGCAAGTCGGCTGCAGCATCGGCTGTACGTTTTGCGCCAGCGGTCTTTTGACCAAACAGCGTGACTTGACGGCAGGCGAAATCGTAGCGCAAATCATGCAGGTCCAGCACTATTTGGATGAGCGGGGAAAAGACGAGCGGGTCAGCCACGTCGTTGTGATGGGTATCGGCGAACCGTTCGACAACTATGATAATGTCATGGCATTTCTGCATATCATCAATGATGCCAAAGGGCTGGCAATCGGCGCACGGCATATCACCGTTTCAACTAGCGGTTTAGTTCCGCAAATCAGAAAATTTGCAGAGAACGGTCTGCAAGTCAACTTAGCCATTTCTTTGCACGCGCCAAATAATGACGTCAGGTCGTCCATCATGAAAATCAACCGCTATTACCCGATTGAGAAGTTGATGGCGGCGGTGGATGATTATTTGCAAAAAACAAACCGGCGCATCACATTTGAGTACATTATGCTGTCGCATGTGAACGACCGGCCGGAACATGCCGAAGAGCTGGCTGATTTGATGCGGGATAAAAAGAAACTGGTGTACATCAATTTGATTCCGTACAATCCCGTTGGCGAACATGACCACTATCAGCGAAGCAGCAAAGAAGACATCCTTGCATTTTATGATGTTTTGAAGAAAAACGGCATCAATTGCGTCATACGCCAAGAGCACGGGACTGATATCGATGCGGCTTGCGGGCAGTTGCGCAGCAAACAAATGAAACTGTCGGGAAAAAAATAATAAAAGACAATCTGTGAATGACCTGCGTCTTCATAGATTGTTTTTTTATTAAATGCCGGAATAGTTTGAATTTTTTGAAATAAACCGCTAAAGTAGTACTAAGGATATTGCCGGTCGTCATGTGTCAGGCTGTCGTGCTGATTTGCCGGCCTGTTGTCCGATTATCGCCGGTTTTAAACCATTATTACCTGATTTAGTCTTTTGCGGCGGCTTTGCCGATTTTTCCCTTGGCTGAAACCGCCGAGTTAGACAGAGAAGCTTGCAGCGAGTGTAGAAAAGCAGCGGCTTTTTTTATAAAAAATTGCCAAAAGCTTGTTTTTTTGTGAAATAAAAAGTAGTATTTAAGAGAAGGAAGGAAACGTTTTACATAATAGGAGGTCGATGAAAAAAATGGACAAAAAAACAGCCCTTTATGACAAACATCTGGAACTGGGCGGTAAGATAGTGCCTTTCGGCGGTTTTTTGCTGCCCGTTCAGTATGCCGGCGGCGGACTTGTCAATGAACACTTGATTGTCAGAAAAGCAGTCGGACTGTTTGATGTATCCCATATGGGAGAAGTGTTTTTTGAAGGCGAGCACGCGCTGGCGCACGTGCAAAAATTATTCACAAACGATTTTTCAACCATGAAAGACGGACAAATCCGCTACACACTCATGTGTCATGAGGACGGCGGTATTGTGGATGACATGATTGTCTACAAATTCAATGATCAAAAGTTTATGGCCGTCGTCAATGCGGGAAATCATGACAAAGATGTTGACTGGATGGCGGACCAGCTGGGAGGAGCCGACCAGTTCATCGACCGTTCCGATGATATCGGGCTTTTGGCGCTGCAAGGGCCGAAGTCCAAAGAAGTGCTGAAAAAATTAATACCTGAAACAGACATCCCTGAAAAGTATTACACATTCAAAGAGCATGTTGCCATTGACGGGATGCCGATTCTTTTGTCTCAGACCGGCTATACCGGCGAGCACGGGTACGAACTGTACACCGACGCAGCAGATGTCGGGCGCATTTGGGACTTGCTGCTTGAGGCCGGTGCGGAATTCGGCATCTTGCCTTGCGGACTCGGTGCCCGTGACACGCTGCGTTTGGAAGCTGGCATGCCGCTTTACGGCCATGAAATGACCGACAGCATCACGCCGTTCGAGGCCGGATTGAAATTTGCGGTGAAATTAAAGAAAGATGACTTCATCGGCAAGGCTGCACTGGCAGCCAAAACAGAGCCTGAGACAGTCCGTGTAGGGTTAAAAGTGACCGGTAGGGGCATCATCCGTGAAGATGCAAAACTTTATGTCGGTGATGAAGAAGTAGGTTACAGCACATCCGGCACTCATGCACCGTATCTTGGCTATGCCATTGCAATGGGGATGGTTGCCAAGGACTATTCCGAAATCGGGACCGCACTTGAAGCTGAAGTAAGGGGACGCAGAATACCTGCGGAGATTGTGGCACTCCCTTTCTATAAAAAATAGTTTTAGGAGGAATAATAATGAGCAGACCAGAAGAATTAAAGTACTTGAAAACACATGAATGGGTTAAATTTATCGACGACACAACAGCCCAAGTAGGTATCACCGATTTTGCCCAAGAACAACTGGGCGACATCGTGTTTGTCGAACTGCCTGAACCGGGTGATGAAGTAGAAAAAGGGGAACAGGTGGCTGAAGTGGAATCAGTCAAAACAGTATCAGACATCTATTCGCCGTTTACAGGTGTGATTTCTAAAATAAATGAGGACTTGGAAGACAGTCCGGAAAAAGTCAACGAAGAGCCTTTTTCAAGCTGGCTTTTTGAAGTGGAACAAATTACAGACAGTGAGGAATTGATCAGCGCAGCTGACTATCAGACAGTTGTAGAAGAGGAGGAATAGTCCATGGGGAAATACATACCTTCAACATCAGCTGAACAGCAGGAGATGCTGTCGGTTTTAGGCATCACATCGATTGATGAGATTTTTGCCGAAATTCCTGAGGACTTGAGAGTCGGCGAACTGAATCTCCCTGAAGGAAAATCTGAACTGGAAGTCCGGCGAATCATGCAAGGACTGGCCGATAAAAACCATGTGTTCACTTCTGTTTTTCGAGGTGCCGGTGCCTACCGCCACTACATCCCGGCGATTGTCAAACAAATTTCAGGCAAGGAAGAATTTCTGACTGCCTATACACCGTATCAGGCTGAAATCAGCCAAGGGATTTTGCAATCTATTTTTGAATTTCAGACGATGGTCGCCGAACTGACAGGATTGCCTGTGTCGAATGCGTCCGTTTATGACGGTGCCAATGCTGCGGCAGAAGCAGTGAATATGTGTATCGACCGCAAGAAGAAGCGCGTACTCGTGTCGGCAACCACCCATCCGATGACTGTCCAGACTATCCGGACTTATTGCCATGCAATGGGCACTGAGGTCGTGATCGTGCCTGCAAAAGACGGTGTGACCGATATGGCGGCGCTGGAATCACTGGCTGACACCAAAACAGCCTGCTTCTTCGTGCAGCAGCCTAATTATTTCGGCGGTATTGAAGACTGTACAGCCCTTGGTGAAATCATTCATTCCTTTAAAGGCAAGTTTATTATGGGCATCAACCCGATTGCGTCGGCTGTTTTGAAGACGCCGGCGGAATGTGATGCGGATATCGCAACCGGTGAAGGCCAGCCTTTGGGACTGCCGCTGGCATTTGGCGGCCCGTACTTGGGATTCATGGCGGCAAAAGAAGAGCTGACCCGCAAACTGCCGGGAAGAATCGTCGGTGAAACGACGGATAAAGACGGCAAGCGTGCCTTTGTCCTGACACTTCAGGCAAGGGAACAGCATATCCGCCGTGAAAAAGCCTCCTCTAATATTTGTTCGAATCAAGCACATTGTGCACTGACAGCGTCGATTTATTTAACGACCATGGGGCCAAAAGGCTTGCGCGAAGTCGCGAACCACTGTTACAGCAAGGCGCATTATCTGGCTGAACAGCTGGCAACGGTCAAAGGTTTTGAGCGCGTGCATACGTCGCCGTTTTTCCATGAGTTTCTGACAACTGCACCGGCTCCGGCTGAAGAACTGCTGCAGAAGCTGGAAGAAAAAAATATTCTGGGCGGACTGCCGGTGGGCGGCAATATTTTGTGGTGCGCAACAGAAATGAATACGAAAGAAGACATCGACTCGCTTGTGGCAGCACTGAAGGAGGTTGTTGACTAATGAAATTAGTATTTGAATTAAGTAAAGAAGATCGTTACAACAGTATGCTTCCTGAAATTGACGTGCCAGTGGCGGAGCTGCCGGAGGAATTATCGCGCAAGCAGGCTTTGCGTTTACCGGAAGTTGCTCAAATTGATATGAGCAGACATTACACAAATCTGGCAGACAACAGTTTTGGTGTGAACAACGGCTTTTATCCGCTGGGGTCTTGTACGATGAAATATAATCCCAAGATTAATGATGAGATGGCGTCGCTTCCGGGCTTTGCAAACATTCATCCGCTTCAGCCGGCTGCAACAGTTCAAGGGGCAATGGAAGCTTTCTATCAGGCGGAGCAGTTATTGAGTGAAATCACCGGCATGGATGCCATGACCTTCCAGCCGGCCGCAGGTGCTCAGGGCGAGCTGACCGGAATCATGCTGATTAAAGCTTACCACGAAAGCCGCGGGGATACGGCGCGCAATAAAATCATTGTCCCCGACTCCGCTCACGGGACTAATCCGGCAACAGCCTCGATGGTGGATTATAAAACCATCAACTTGCCTTCAAAAGCCAACGGGCGGGTTGATTTGGATAAATTGCGGGAAGCCGTGGGCGAAGACACAGCCGGATTGATGCTGACCAATCCAAATACAGTCGGATTGTTCGAACATGATATTATTGAAATCACTAAAATCGTCCATGATGCCGGCGGCTTGTGCTATTATGACGGTGCCAACTTGAATGCGGTGATGGGCACTGTCCGACCGGGCGACATGGGGTTTGATGTGGTTCACTTGAATATTCATAAAACATTTTCAACTCCACACGGCGGCGGCGGGCCGGGTAGCGGGCCAATCGGCTGTAAAGAGTTTTTGATGCCGTTTCTGCCTAAGTACCGCGTGGTGAAAACCGACAGCGGGTTTGCGTTTGAAACAGCAGATAAGACCATCGGCAGTGTCAAGTCTTTCTACGGTCATTTCCTGATTGTCGTCAGAGCCTTGACTTATATTTTGACACTGGGCAAAGAAGGCATCCCGGAAGCCTCACGCACGGCCGTTTTAAATGCCAACTATATGCGCCATCAGCTGAAGGACATTTATGATGTCGCTTACGATGGTTTTTGCATGCATGAGTTTGTCCTGACATTGGAAAAAATGAAAAAGGATACGGGGGTCACAGCACTCGATGTGGCGAAAGGCTTGCTGGATAATGGCATGCACCCGCCGACCATGTATTTCCCTGATGTGGTGAAAGAAGCGCTGATGATTGAACCGACCGAGACTGAATCCAAAGAAACGTTGGATTACGCCATTGACGTGTTCAAAAAAATCCATCAAGCTGCCTATGACACGCCCGACGCAGTCAAAGAGGCACCGGTCAATACATTGATTCGCCGTGTCGATGAGACCACGGCTGCACGCCATCCGATTTTGACATACCGTTTTGACGAAGATTAATGGTTTAAATATGAGCAGCCTCAACACGCTGTACGTTTCGCTAAATCCGGCGGAACGTACAGCGTGTTTTTTCGCAATCCGGGGTTGTTTATAGTAAAATTGATAGGATAATAACTGATTTTTATCAATTGGAGACATGTGACAATGGAAAAAATACTGCATACAGTTGACGGGTCGCAGATTCGCTATGATGTACACGGACACGGCAAGCCTGTTTTGTTTCTGCACGGCAATCATGCTGACAGCCGTTACTTTCACCATCAAAAAGAAGTATTTGCTGCTGATTACCAAATGATTTTAATGGATACCCGGGACCATGGCAAATCAGTCAACGGCTCTGAGAAGTTGACGATTGACCAGATTTGTGAAGACATCAAGCAGCTGATAACACATGAAAAAATCGAGCGCGTCGCCATTGTCGGCTTTAGTGACGGTGCCAATATCGGACTGGCTTTTGCCGGCAGATATCCTGCTCAGGTCAGTCAGCTGGTTATCGTGTCACCTAATCAGCGTTTTACCGATTTAAAAACCATTCATCAGCTTGAGTTTTTAGCGGCTCAAAAACTTCTGAACGGCCTGCCTTTTTTCAAAAAATGGCGGCGTGTACTCGACCTCGCAATGACCACAGTTGCCGTCACAGACGAAGAGCTGCAGCACATTAGCTGTCCTGTATTATTAATGGCCGGGAGCCGGGACATTGTCGCCAGCAGCCGTCTTGTTCATCTTGGGGAACAGATTACCGGCGGGACAACTTTTTTTATCGCAGAAGGCTGTGGCCACTCCTTTGTCAAACAGAAACCGGAATTGTTCAATCACTGTGTGCGGCAGTTTTTGGAAAACACATTAGTCCGTGACACGTAAACAGATGTTTTAGATGGACTGCCCCTATGCAGGATGACTGTTTGTCCTGAATAGGGGTCTTTGTGTTGCTGACTTCAGTCCAAAAAAATTCTGACACAAAAAACTGCCCTTCGAATTTCGAAGGGCAGTTGGTAAAATGAGTGACGCTGCTGCGTTCTCATTCAGTTAATGTATAGCTTGGTCGTTGCACCAGTCTTTGGAGAGATAGTATGCCGGTGCCGTATGATACTGGAGCTGTCTGTCGGACGGCTTGTTCAAGAACTCTTGCAATGCATGGTCAGTCGCCAGCCAGCCGCGCCAGCCGAGGTGGATAGTGTCTTCCATGAAATAGGGCATATACCGCTGTTGTGTAAAATCTGCAATGTTGGTAAAGCCTTGAGAAGTCAGCTGTTTTTTGATTTTTTTGCTGAAAGTATCCAGCATCTCAGTTGATAGACCGGTGTAATCAGACCACTTGCCGTTTACCGGCGGGATGACAAACAGCACGTTGACATTGTTTTTAGCCAGTTCATCGAGTACCAGCTGGAAATCGGCATATTCCGGCGATTGGAGATAGTTATATTTTTGTTGCGCCCCTTTTAGTTTCTTTTTCATAGGCGCAATGCGCTGCTGATAGAAATGTGTTGATATGCCGAACTGATTATCGCCGATAGCACGTTTGCCTTCTGCAACAGCCAGCTTGTCCAGGCTGGATTGATTGTAATCATCGGGCAGTTTGCTGACTGCTTTGGCAATTTTTTCTTCTTTGTTTTTCAAGTTGATTCGGCTGAACAGCGCATCTTCACGGCTTAATAAACGATAGGTCCGGCGGCAGGCCGCTTTCTCGCTGTCGGAAAGAGGGGAGCCGCCGGCGATTTTTTTCAGATATGTCTTCATCGTCGTATCAGACTGAATGCTGGAAAACGACAGCAGTCTGTCAGCTGCATACATTTCATCTGGACCGATATGTTCCAGTGACAACAACCAGCCGTTGACTTGGAGCGGGGAGTAGTAAAGTGAAAACATCCCGTCGGATATCCCGTCTTTGACAAACCATTGCGGGGAAATAATGAAAACAGCTTGTTTATTTTGCAGTTCTTTGCTCATGGACTGCAGCATGAAAAAATGAGTCAAGGACTGTGTTCCTGCGGCACCTAATAGAAAAGGCTCATAAGGGCGCTGGTATTTTCTTGCCAGTACGGTCGGGTGAAACGCATCAATCCGGCTGTATTCCGAAGAACCAAAGAACGGGATAAACCGGCCAGTTGCCATGGCTGTGTTTTTCAGCATGTTCCCTCTGATAACATTGACGGACATCGACGCTGCCGATTTGGACAGTACCTTATCAGACGGCTTGTCAGACTGTTTGATCGGGGAAAACAGCAGTGCTCCCAATAGAGCGCATGCAGCCAGCAGCGGACCGAGCGCCGCAATGATTTTTTTGCCGTTCATCAGGCACCTAACGCAAGGACATGGTCAATGATTTGCCGCGGCGTTCCCCAATCATCACGGTCAAATTCAGACACAGGCACAGTGATGCCGCACTGGCTGTCGATTTCGACCAATAGTTGCACTGTTGCCATGGAATCAAGCAGACCTTCGTCATAGAGATTGAGGTCGAGGTTTGTTTTCACTTCGTCATTACCTGTCACGTCAGTTAAAATATTTAAAATAGTTTCTTTTGTATTCATGTTAGTCACTCCTATGATTGAATTAGTTAGAATAGTTGTTTAAAAAGGACATCGACATACCCGGAGAAAATCAGCAGACTGAAACAGACTGCGTGAAATGTCAAAACGACAGCTAGTGCATGGGTCAGGCGGTTGCTCGGCAACTTCTCCTGATGCTTTTTCTTGAATCTCAGCCATGCATCGGTCAAACAAATTAATGTTGCGTGGTACAGGCCGTAAACGACATAATACCATGTCAGCCCGTGCCAGATGCCCATTATCAGAAACAAGGCAAAGTATCCGACATTGGATGCCACAATCCGGCTTTTGAATACTTTTTTCTTGAGCAGTGTGAACATCAAGCGCATATAAACATAGTCGCGAAACCAGAAGGAGAGCGACATGTGCCATCTGTTCCAAAACTCTTTGATGTTGTGGCTGATGAACGGTTTGTTAAAGTTCATCGGTGTCCGGTAGCCGAGCAGGTAGCTTGTTCCGACAGCAAAAAAACTGTAGCCGGCAAAATCAAAAAATAAATACAAGCTGTAAATATACATATAGGCGATACTGCCTTCCAGCAGCATATCATGGTGCAGCGCATAATCCTGCGCGATCGGCAGCAGTTGTTTGCCTAGAATATAGCCGATAATAAACTTGTAAAGCAGCCCCATGAAAATAGCGTGGACGCCTTTGTTCAAGAGGATAACGTAGTCTTCTTTACTTGGCGGTTTTTTGAGTTCATCAACAAACCTGCGGTAGCGGTCGATTGGACCGGAGGAAATCGTCGGGAAAAAAATCAAAAACTGCAAGTAATGCTGCCAGCGAAAGTCTTTGATCAGATTATCCCGGATTTCCATGACGACTTGGACTGATTTGAATGTCAAATAAGAATATCCCAAAAAGTACAGGAACGGTTGTCCCTCTTTAACAAACGGCAGCAGTTTAATCAGAATCATTGGCAAGAGGCTCAGTACGACCGAGAGATAAAACCAGCCGGCGCGGTTGCCTGTCTGCCGGTAACGAAAATAGCATTGCGCCACAACCGTCTGCCAGACGAGATAGGCAACCAAAGCGATGCCTTGGCTGATGTTCGGCCCGGCAAAGCCCATCCATAAAAATAAAACTGTCAGCAAGTTCTGATACCAGAGCAGGCGTTTGCCGCGCAAGGAGGCGATGATTGACGGAATGAAAGTGACAGCTATCAGCACAAAGTAAAAAGGTTTTTCATAAGGTGTTAAAAACGGCAGTGCCGCCAGCAGTTGACTCATCCGCTGTTCACCTCATTGATCAGATATTTGCGGTCGATCTTGCCGTTGCTTGTCAAAGGCAGCGAGTCAACAAACTTGAACTGCTGCGGGATCATGTAATCCATCAGCGTTTTGCCCAGGTCATCTTTGATGCGCTTGGGCGAGGGGTCTGCCGTCTCTTGTTTCACAACATAAGCTACGAGCTGCTGGACTTTGTGCTGCCGGTATCGGGGGACAACGCATGCTTGTCTGATATACGCCAGATTTGCCAAGTGACAGTCAATATCGCCCAGCTCCATCCGGTAGCCATGCCATTTGATTTGAAAGTCTGTCCGTCCGCTGTAAAAGAGCAGTCCGTGTTTTATATAACCCGCATCACCGGTCCGGTAAGCCTGCTTTCCTTGATACGTGAAAAAGGCCTCGTCGGTTTTTGCCGCGTTGTTGATGTACCCTTTGGACACACTTGGACCGACAATCACGATTTCGCCAACCTCGCCTTCAACTTGCGGCTGATTGCAGTCATCCATGATGAGCACCTCAGTGTCCGGTTTCGGGACACCAAGCGGTAACCGCTGATGCGAAGCGAGGACATTCCCATCTATTTCCACGCTTGTCACTGCGACGGTTGCTTCTGTCGGTCCGTACGTATTGAACACCCGGGCTTGCGGGAAATGATTTTTCAATGTTTCAGCCACAGTGTGCGGCAGCTCCTCGCCGCAAAACAGGAAGTGGCTGAGCTCAGGATGATGTTCATCTCGGAACTCAGGACTGAGCAGACAAATCTCCATCAAGGATGGTGTCGATACCCAGACATGTATGTTTAAATGCGGCAAAACGTGAAATAATTTTTGAAAATCATCGACCACTTCTTTTTCCAAAGGTACCAGACAACCGCCAGTGGTTAAAGCAGGGTAGACGGCCATGACTGACAAGTCAAAGGAATAAGGTGCCTGGGTCAGGAAGCGCTGACCATCTTCAAGGTGAAAATCTGTCAGCATCCACGTCAAGTAACTCATCAGATTTGTGTAAGAAATTTGGACACCTTTTGGCTTGCCGGTCGTCCCGGAAGTAAAAATGATATAGACAATATCATCACCGGATACGCAGCAAGTATCGTTCGGTACGGCAGTATTAAGGAGAATATGCGAATACTCTTCCCTGGTAATCACCCGTTCATCCTCAGCCAGCGGCCATTCTGCCAGTGCCAAAACAGCTGCCTCACCGGCTTCAGCACTAATCATTTTTAGCCGGTTGGCCGGGGTATGCTTATCAATCGGAATGTACGGCCGCCCTGATTTCATGCAGGCAATAAACCCGACAATCATTTCTATGTCCAGACCGCCGTATAAAGCGACGGGCTGCTTTTTAGGTAAATGGGTACTGAAGTAGTTCGCCAGCGCATTTGAGCGGTCGTTCAATTCTTTGTAGGTCATTGTCTTTTCTTCAGAATCAAAACACAGGCGGTTAGGCGACTGTGTTGCCAGTTCAGCAATTTTTGCGATAATAAAATTAGTCATGGTGCAACTCCTTAAAATTGATTGTAAATGAATGTATCGCCGCCGACGTGGCTGAAGTGATACATATAGAGCAGAGCCAGCATAATCATCAGATAAAAAAGAGTTTTTGCCACAAACGTGAGCGAGTATGCGATACGATTGTTTAATTGATATTTTTTGAACAGTTGCTTCATCTGATTTTCCTCCCCTGGTAAACGCAAGGATAATTTAATTGATGTAACGATTTTACTGCGTTAAAAATCAGATGTAATCAATCAAATGAACGAAAAAAAAATACGACTTATGCCGTATTTTTTTAAAATAAAAGTTATGATATGTGTTTTATTTATGACAAAATGGTTATGTTTCCGATTGTTTCATTGTCAAGCGTCAAGGACAATACGTCTTGTTTGTGAACACGGCCGACACCAGCCGGTGTGCCGGTGTACAGAATATCGCCTTTTTTCAATCCGAAATGCGTGTGGCAATAATCGCACAGTTCCCTTAACGGATAGACCATGAGTGACGGCGAAGCTTTCTGAACCGTTTTACCATTGATAGCCAGTGCGAATTGGTGCTGGTTGAACGCTGTTTCGGAAACGAACGGAACGGCTTTTGAGAGAGCGGCAGACTGTTTGAATCCCTTTGAAGCAAACCATGGCAATCCTTTCTGCCTCAGCTCATTTTGCAGCTGCCTCAGCGTAAAGTCGATGCCGAGATGCGTCGTGCCGATGCTGGCTTCCAGCGGCGCATGCGGGTCATAGTCGTTTTTCAGTTGGACGACCAGTTCTATTTCATAATGAACTTCTCCCAAACTGTCCGGGAAAGCGGCCGTTGATGCCTCGTCAATCAAAAACAGGGCATGGGTCGGTTTCATGAAAAAGAGCGGTTCCTCAGGTACTTCCGTGTTAAGTTCTTTGGCATGCTCGGCGTAATTTTTTCCAACACAATAAATATTTGTTACAGGTTCCATTTAACTGCCTCCCTAATCTTCATTTTTCAGCCGATATATTTTTGACGGCCGGCCGACACCGGTGGCGCGTTCGCTGACTTCAACAAAGTAGTCGAGCAGTGCTTTTTTAAAGTTGGAATGGTCGATTTCACGGTAGTCGATGCCTAAAAACTTGGCATAAACTTTTCGTGCCTCGGTAATCGTAAATTCTTCCCCTAAGACACGCAGCACTTGCGGTTCATGATACATTTTGTTGGCAATCCGGTTGAACGCTTTGACGATGATTTCAGCATGGTCAAATGCCAGCTTCTCAGTTCCCAAGTTTTTACCACTTGGCAAATCGATCATGATGTCTTTCTGTGCATTATCGGATAAAACAAGTGTGTCGCCGGAACGGTTCAAAGAAAACCATAAAGCGTCTTTGGCATCATCTCCGGCTTTGACCGGCTCTTCGCCGATAAATGCCAGATAGCTGACGGTGATTACCCAACCTCGCGGGTCGCGGTCAGGTCTGCTGAAAGTGTGGAGCTGTTCAATATTTTGATGGGTGATGCGCACATTGGTTTCTTCAAATGTTTCGCGGATACAGCTGTCGGCAGTAGCTTCGTCCCGCCGCACAAAGCCGCCGGGCAGCGCCCATGAATCTTTGAAGGGATGGCTGTTTCGTTTGATGAGTAAAATTTTCAGTTCATCTTGTTCCCGATTGTAACAAAAGAGCACCATATCGACAGTGACCGACGGTGTGTCGTAAGTTGGACGGGATTGTTTCTTATACCATTCCAAAAAGGCTTCTTCGCTCGCCTGTGTTTCGTAGTATTTTTTTTCCGCTTGATAGGAGTTATTGGCATCCATGGGAGTGTGTCCTTTCTAATCATTTTAAGTACTAACTACTAATATTGTAACAAAAATCCTGAGTTTGTGAAGTACCACAAAAAAATAGTTGAACAGTACTGTATTATTTACCGTCAAACCGGCGCTTTTAGTCGTTAATTTTGATACAATAGGTTTAAGAATGAAGGAGGTTTTCTGTATGGCAAAAAATCGCATTGAAAAATTACCCGGCAGTTTATTTTCCGGCATGGGCGACGTGTATGTCGACCGTGAAACGGGTGTGGAATATCTGGTATTCGACAACGGTTCGGGTGTTGCGGTCACACCGCTGTATACTCAGGAAGGTGCCATCAAAGTCAATCAGGAATATGCAGCACGTTTAAATGAAAAAGAGCTGGCTGATTAATGATGTGCCCCTGAAACTTCGGTTTTCGGGGGCGAAGCATTAATCAGTTTTTTTATGAGCATTTTGCTTTCTAAAATATACCGCAAGGGGTATAATCATAATTACCCGTGGGGGTATAAACGATTTAGAGGAGGCATATATGTTTTTATTCAAGAGGCTGCCAAGCATCACTTCCAGAGAACTTGAACATAAAATAAGTCAAAGAGAACCACTGGAAATCATTGATGTGAGAGAAACGAATGAATTTGCCGGCGGACATATTCCCGGAGCAAAGAATGTGCCATTACGAAAGATAAAAAAATACCAATCAAATAAGAAAGTTTATGTGATTTGTCAATCCGGCGCCAGAAGTCGGCGAGCTGTCAAGGAGCTGAAGCAAAATGGTGTGGATGCAGTCAATGTTAAGGGCGGCATGATGGGTTGGCGAGGCAAAACAAGGGGAGGAAAACTGTAATGAAAATTGTGATTATCGGCGGTGTGGCTGGCGGGATGTCGGCGGCTACGAGATTGAGAAGATTGAACGAGGATGCGGAGATCATCATTATTGAAAAGGGGCCGTACGTATCATTTGCAAACTGCGGGCTGCCTTACTACGTATCAGGGCAAATTTCAGAACGTGATGATTTGCTTGTTCAGACACCGGAAAAACTGCGTGAGCGATTCCAGCTGGATGTCCGTCCAGAAAGCGAAGTCACCAGTATTTCCCCGGATAAAAAAGAAGTGACAGTTGCCAGCAAAAATGGCGAGTACCAGCTGTCTTATGATAAATTGATTCTGTCGCCGGGGGCCAAGCCGTTTGTCCCGCCGATTGCCGGCTTTGCTGATGCTGATAATGTCTTCACATTGCGGAATGTTCCCGATGTGGACGCCATCATGTCTTTTATAGCCGAAAAGCAGCCTAAAAAAGCCGCCGTTATCGGCGCCGGCTTTATCGGACTGGAAATGGCGGAGAACTTGGCAGAGAAAGGCTTGGATGTCACGATTATCGAAAAAGCGCCTCATGTGCTGCCGCCTGTAGATGAAGAAATTGCGGCCCATGTGACCAACGAATTACAAGCTCATCAAGTCAACGTGATGGTAACAGTCGGCGCAACGGAATTTCAGGAAAATGGCCGTAAAATCATTCTGGATGACGGGTCGATTGTGGAAACAGACATGATTCTGCTCTCCGTCGGCGTCCAGCCGGAAAACAAACTTGCTGTGGATGCGGGCATTGAAACAGGCATGCGCGGGGGCATCTTAGTCGATGACAATTACGAAACATCAGTCAAAGATATTTACGCAGTCGGTGATGCCATCATCGTGAAACATACGGTAACAGCTGAAGATACCATGATTGCGCTGGCTTCTCCGGCAAACCGTCAGGGACGTCAGGTAGCAGACATCATCTCAGGTTTAGCCCGTAAAAACCGGGGCAGTCTGGGGACCGCTATCGTACGTGTCTTCGATAAAGCGATAGCTTCCACCGGCATGAATGAACGGCAGCTGAAGTTGGCCGGACGTGATTATCAAGTGGTCCATGTCCAAGGCAAGAGCCACGCCGGTTATTATCCGGGAGCTTCTGATTTGACTCTGAAACTGTTGTTCCATCCAAAGACCGGGGAAATATACGGAGCGCAAGCAGTCGGCGAAGACGGTGTTGACAAGCGTATCGATATCATTGCCACGGCGATTAAAGCCGGTTTGACAGTCGCTGATTTGCCGGAACTGGAATTTACTTATGCGCCGCCGTTCGGTTCTGCCAAAGACCCGGTCAACATGGCAGGTTATGCGGCACTGAATATTATTGAAGGTTTGTCTGACACTATCCAGTGGTATGAACTGGATGCGGCACGTGAAGCAGGCGCCTACTTGCTGGATGTCAGAAATGAGAATGAATTCGACAATGCGCCATTGGCAGATTTCGTGAATATTCCGCTGGACAATCTGCGTTGCCGCCTGCATGAGGTGCCTAAAGATAAAGAAGTCATCGTCAGCTGTGCCAGCGGTCAGCGAAGTTACTTAGCTGAACGTATCTTGAAGCAGTCTGGTTACAATGTCAAAAATTTGGACGGTGCATACGCAGTTTATGCGATGATGCACAACCAGGGGGAAAAATAATGTATCAAAGTATTTCACCGGATGAATTTGAACAAATTGAGAAAAGAAACGACATTCACATCATTGATGTGCGTGAAGCAGATGAATTTGCAGCCGGTCACATCCCACAAGCTCAGTCGCTGCCGCTGTCGGAGCTTGTGGCACGCTATTCCGACACACTGGATAAAGAGCTGCCGTATTACCTCATTTGCTTATCTGGTTCGCGGTCTGCACAGGCCGCCGCATTTTTGGGAAATGAAGGGTATCAAGTAACTAATGTCATGGGCGGTATGTTCTCATGGAGAGGTGAAATAGAAGTTGGCTGATGAAACGAAAAAAATCTTAAATCGCTTGAAGCGTTCGGAAGGACAGCTGCGGGGGATTCAAAAGATGATCAGCGACGGGGCGGAATGCCGCGATGTCGTCACTCAGCTTTCGGCAGTCCGGTCAAGTATCGACAGGGCCATCGGCATCATTGTGGCTGAAAATCTGGTGAGCTGCTTGAGTGACGACGCGCTGTCCGAGGTAGAAAAAGACCAGAAAATCCAAGACGCCGTGTCGTTAATTGTAAAATCAAAATAGCAGTCTCCCGGTACAGGCGGTTTTCACGGCTGTGCCGGGAGTTTTTTTAAATTATGACAGTGTCTGTTACTCCTGCTTTCTTTCTGCTCCTTGCTCGTGTTATGATAAGTTTGATGGTATGCATTGCCGAAATCACATAAAAAGAGGGGATAGCATGAGTAATATCTATCAGGAAGCACTGGAAGCTCACAAGCGGTGGCAAGGTAAGTTGTCTGTGACAGCTAAGGCACCTGTGTCGAACAAAGAAGAACTGTCGTTAGCATACAGTCCCGGTGTGGCTGAACCGTGCCGGGAAATTCAAAAAGACAAAGAGAAAATGTACGATTACACATGGAAAGGCAACTCGGTGGCAGTGGTGACTGATGGTTCAGCTGTTCTTGGTTTGGGTAATATCGGACCGGAAGCGGCGCTGCCTGTGATGGAAGGGAAAGCTGTGCTGTTCAATCAGTTCGGCGGCATTAATTTGGAAGATATTTCCGCACCGCGCTGTGTTGAAATTGAACGTAGGCTGATTGAAGCGCTGGATATCCCGGTTTTTCATGACGACCAGCACGGCACGGCGATTGTGACAGTCGCGGCGCTCATCAATGCACTGAAACTGACCGGCAAGAAAAAAGAAGACATCAAAGTAGTGGTTTCCGGTGCCGGTGCAGCCGGGAGTTCGATTGTGAAGCTGTTGAGGGATTTTGGCGTGACCCGGATTTATGTGTTCAACAGCAGAGGCATCTTGTCGCAAGCGAAAAGTGCCGGTTACAATTTTCTTCAAAAGGAAATCGCAGCCCTTTCCAATCCTGACAATCTGGATACGGATATGGCAGGTGCTATGGTCGGGGCCGATGTTTTTATCGGTGTATCGTTGGGCGGATTGGTGACGCAGGAGATGGTCCGCTCGATGAATGACCTGCCGATTATCTTTGCCATGGCAAATCCGGAGCCGGAAATCGGCTACCATGAGGCGTTGGAAGCCGGTGCAGCTGTAGTCGGTACGGGACGTTCAGATTTTCCGAATCAAATCAATAATGTTCTGGCTTTTCCGGGCATTTTCAAAGGCGCATTGAGTGCCCGTGCCAAAAAAATTACCGACGAGATGAAGCTGGCCGCCGCTGAGGGAATTGCTTCCATCGTTTCTGACGAGGAACTGGCGTTTGATTATGTTATCCCGTCGGCTTTCAACGAAAAAGTCGCGGCGGTTGTTGCTGATGCGGTGGCAAAACGCGTGCGCTGAGGACCCGGCCGGATAAAAATGACGGAAACAGTTGACAGAATTGTTTTATTTTGATAATATGCCAATAATCAATTATATGAACTGCTTTGAAAAGAAGAGTACATTTCAGCAAGGTTTAACAGAGACCTCTGTCAGGTGAAAAAGAGGAGCTGGATGGGAATGGAAGATGGTCTTTGAGCATAGATGGATGAGCACACACTGTGTGAGTCCGTTTCGGGGATGCCCGTTACAGCACGACAGTATCAAAGTCTTGTAAAAAAGCGTGACTTTTGTACTGGGAAAGGCCGCTGGTGCGAATCAGGGGCGAATTAAGGTGGTAACACGGAAGCTCAGCTTTCGTCCTTTGTTGGGATACAGCAAGGACGAAAGCTTTTTTAATTAAGTCGGAGGAGGCGTTTTGTATGAGTTTGATTAAGCTCATTCAGGTGACGAAACAGTTTAACGGTAAACAGGGAAAGCTGACAGCCGTCGACCAAGTGGACTTGGCGATTGAAGCAGGTGAAATATTCGGTGTGATCGGTTATTCAGGTGCTGGCAAAAGCACGCTGATACGGCTTTTGAATCAGCTGGAAAAACCGACTGACGGGAAAATAATTATTAATGGTCAAACAGTCAATGATTTAAAAGGAGCTGAACTGCGCGGCTACCGGAAAAAAATCGGCATGATTTTTCAACATTTCAACTTGCTGTGGTCGCGCACAGTGATAGAAAATATTATGTTGCCGCTGGAGCTGACGGGTGTTTCCAAGCCGGCACGACGCAAGCGGGCACAGGAGCTGATTAAACTGGTCGGTTTAGAAGGTCGGGAAGACGCATACCCGAGCCAGCTCTCCGGCGGTCAAAAACAGCGTGTCGGCATTGCCCGGGCGCTTGCCAATGAACCGGAGATTCTGTTGTGCGATGAAGCAACAAGTGCCCTTGACCCGCAGACGACAGATGAAGTGCTCGACCTTTTGCTGGCAATCAACCAGAAACTCAATCTGACCATCGTGCTGATTACACACGAGATGAACGTCATCCGCAAAATTTGCGACCGTGTAGCCGTCATGGAAGACGGTAAAGTGATTGAAGTGGGCGAAGTCCTGTCTGTGTTTAAAAATCCGCAGCACGAGGTCACCAAAAAATTTGTCCAGCAGGATAATTTTGCCGACGCGGATGAAAGCGAAAGTGCGCTGGATTATCTGGTGAACGCGTACCCTGACGGAATCATCGTCCGGCTGATTTTTGAAGGCGAAAAGTCGAAAGAGGCCACGATATCCAAAGCGATACATTCACTGCCAATCGATATCAACGTGCTGCAGGCGACTATCCGCCAGACACAGCATACGTCATTCGGCACGATGCTCGTCCAAATCACAGGCGAACAGGATGCGCTGGCAAAAAGTCTGGCGTTTTTCAAAGAACATGAAGTGGGAACTGAGGTGATTCAACGTGGATAAAAGTTTTGTTGAGACGTATTTTGATTTTAGCCAAATCGACACTGCGGCATTCAAGCAGGCAATTGTCGAAACGTTGTATATGACAGGTATTTCTATTTTATTTGTCGGCGTCTTGGGACTCCTGATTGGGTTGATGCTCTATTATTTCAGCAAAAGCCACCTGACGGTTTACAAAGTCTTGTACAGTGTCGTTTCGATTATCAGCAACGCGTTCCGTTCGATACCGTTTATTATTCTCATTATTTTACTTTTTCCGATGACTAAAGCGTTGATCGGCACGACACTCGGCTCCACCGCCGCTTTGCCGGCACTGATTATTTCAGCCGCCCCGTTTTTTGCACGGCTGGTCGAAATTGCTTTCCGTGAAGTCGACTCGGGTGTCATCGAAGCAAGCGAGGCGATGGGCGCGTCCAGATTTCAAATCATCACGAAAGTACTGATTCCTGAAAGTCTGCCAGCTTTGATATCCGGCATCACAGTCACGACGATTACGATGATCGGGTTCACTGCAATGGCAGGTGTTATCGGCGCCGGCGGTCTGGGGGCACTGGCTTATCAGGCAGGCTTTCTGCGCCAGCGTTATACGGTTATCTTATTTGCAACACTACTCATTCTTTTGATTGTTTTTGTGATACAGTGGCTCGGTGATTTACTGGTCCGTCTCACAGATAAACGATAAATTTTTGACAATATTAAAGGGGGACTTATCATGAAAAAGAAATTCGCAGCATTTGGGTTATTATCAGCACTGGTTTTAGGATTGGCAGCTTGCGGCGGCGGCTCTGATGAAAAGGCAACGAAGGAGTCGGCCGGCGGAAAAAGCGGTGAAGACACCACAATCATTGTGGGGGCCTCACCAACACCGCATGCCGAAATTCTTGAAGAAGCAAAACCATTGTTGAAAGAAAAAGGGTTTGACCTGGAAATCAAAGTGTTTGACGATTACATTTTGCCGAACACTGCACTTGAAAGCAAAGAACTGGATGCCAACTACTTCCAGCACATCCCGTATTTTGAAAATGCCGTTGAAGAGAACAACTTTGATTTTGTGAATGCCGGCAAAGTGCATATCGAGCTGATGGCATTGTATTCACAGCAGTTGAAAGACATCAAGGATTTGGAAGAAGGAGCGACCGTCCTGACAAGTAATTCCGAAACGGACTGGGGCAGAATCATCACTATTCTGCAAGATGCCGGACTGGTGAAGGTGAAAGACGGTGTCGACCTGCTGACAGCAACTTTTGATGATATTGCTGAAAATCCAAAGAACTTGAAGTTTAAATATGACTTGGACCCGGGCATGATGACTAGTGCTTACCAGAACGATGAAGCAGCTCTGATTGCCATCAATGCCAACTTTGCAAACGGCATCGGTTTGAGTCCTAAAGAGGATGGCGTCCTTGTAGAAAAAGACAACTCTCCGTACGCTAATATCGTCGCAGTCCGTACAGGCGATGAAAAAACAGAGAAAATCAAAGCATTGATGGATGTCCTGCATTCTGAGGAAATCACGTCATTCATCGAAGAAAAATGGAGCGGTACAATCACTCCGATTCAATAAGTAAGAAACACAGCTTCGGCAAATGATTTTTGCCGAGGCTGTGTTTTTCAGTCTTGTCTGAATACTAAAAACAAAAATATTACTCAACCAGACAATATTGTTGACGATTAAGGTTTCTTGGTACAATCAGACTTAAAGGTATGTAGAATCTATGTTGAGCAAGTTAGGTACCCTGCTTTTGATCTCATAATAAATCTGCTTCATTTCTTCGTTATTTTTAGACTTGAGTGAGACATTTATGATTATATACGATTCGCCTGATTCTTCCGTTTGGGACCTTTCAAGCGTTTGAATATCATAATCTCTTTTTACTGAGTTTTCAAATCCTAAGATGGCATCTTCATCGGTTTTAGGGTCAATTATTATAAGAATTTTGTAAAGGTTTTCATGTTTTTGATTTTTCTCGGATTCTAAAGTTGCGATGTTTGCTTGTTGGTTGTTGACAACAGCAGTTAATGCCACAAACTTATACCCAAAATAGAGCAGCACGACAGACAAAAGTAAATCGGTTACAATTATTCTTCTATCTTTATGAAAGTTGTGTTTTGTTCCCATGTTACTGCCTCCTTTTTGCATATTATAACATATCAATTTGAATCAACTGATTGATGTTAAGTTTATGACAAAGTTTAAAATAAAAGTGAAATCATCTTTCTTAAAAACATCGGAAAAAGAGTTCTCTCTTTCTCCGATGTTTATTGATGTTAGAAAGTATGATTTATTTAGCCGTTAAGCTTTGTTTCATGCGCTCCAGTCCGTCTTGGAGTTTGGACTGCGGACAACCGACATTCAGACGCAGAAACTGGCTGCCGTTGCCGCCGTAGATACTGCCGTCCATGATAGCGACGCCGCCTTTGTTGATGAGTTTTTCCTGAATATCAGCCATCGGTACGGCACAGCCGGCAGTGTCCAGCCACATCAAATAGGTTGCTTCCGAGTGCACTGGTCGGATGTCCGGCAAGTACTGTTTTAAATAATCCGCGGCAAATGCAATGTTGCCGTCAATATAGCTGTTCAACTCATCGACCCAGTATCCGCATTCGTTATAGGCAGTCATGGTTGCAATCATGCCCAGCGTACTTGTTGAAGACAGGCCATCACGATTCTTTAAAATAAGGGAAAATTTATCCCGCACGTGTTCATCCGGGCAAATCACGTAAGAGAAAATCAGTCCGGGAAAATTAAATGTTTTCGACCCAGAAGAGACAAGTGCCACATGCTCGGTCATCATCTTTAAAATAGGAAGATGTGTCTGTCCTTTTCTTAGTACATCCATGTGAATTTCGTCAGCTATCAGAAAAACGTGATATGTCAGACAAAGTTCGACAATCCGCTGCAGCTCATCCTCCCGCCAGACGCGTCCAGTCGGGTTGTGCGGCGAACAAAGCAGCAGGATGCGGTTTTCCGGCTGGGACAGTTTTTCTTCCAAATCAGCAAAGTCGATGGTATAGGTCTGATTGTGATAAATCAGCGGATTGTCCACGACCCGCCGGTTTTGACCGATGACAGTTTTAAAGAAGGCATCATAGGCAGGTGTTTGCATCACGACGCCTTGCCCTTCGTCTGAGTGAAGCTCTATCAGTTTGGACACGCTGTAGATGACAGAGGGGCTGTACATCAGCCAATCCGGCTGGATATCCGTTTGCATCCGCTCGCGGTACCAGCCGACGACCGCCTCTTTGAATGCGGTGTGATTCCAGCGTGTGTAACCAAAGACCGGGTGTGACAGACGCTTGTTCAGAGCGTGCGTCACTTCGTCCGGCAAGGCAAAATCTGTATCGGAAATGGTAAAGGGCAAGAGATTGTCTGTACCGAACCGGTCTTTTACAAAGTCCCACTGTGTGCAGTAGGTACCGCGCCGGTCCAGTGTTTCATTAAAATTCACAAGGGCTTCCTCCAATTACTTACAAAATAGCATCCAGTGCGTTTCTGACAGTTGTGACTTTTGTTCCGATGATGACTTGGACGTTTTTATCATCCAGATGGACAACGCCCAAGGCACCTAACGCTTTAAGCTTGTCATCATCAACCACAGTGCCGTCTTTCAGCACAAGTCTCAACCGGGTGATACAGTTGTCCAGCGACTCGATATTTTCAGACCCGCCTAATGCCGACAAAATGCCGGTTGCATCATAGCCGCCTTTTTTATTGTAGCTGATTTCTTCTTCGCCGTATTCAGTGTCGGCAACGATTGCTTCACGTCCGGGTGTCTTCAAATCCATTTTAATGATGACAGTTTTGAAAACAAAGTAGTAAATGGCAAACCACAATGCCCCGATAATCAGGACCATCCACCATTTTGTATAGCTGCCCTGCAGGACGCCGAAAATGATGAAGTCAAGCACACCGCCGTCCGTATTGCCGATGACAACGCCGACAAGACTCATGACCATAAAGCCGAGACCAGTCATAATGACGTGGAAGACCCAGAGCAGCGGACTGATGAACAGGAAGAGAAATTCAATCGGCTCTGTAATCCCAGTGACAAATGTTGCAACGACGCCGGAAATCAGCAAACCTTTGATTTTATGACGGTTTTGCGGTGCCGCTGTGTGATACATCGCCAGAGCGGCCGCCGGCAGTCCGAACATGAAGGTCGGCATTTTTCCTTGTGACAGGAAGGCAGTAGCAGATGGACTGATGCTCAAACCGTTTTGCAGTTCAGCATAGAAAATGTTCAATGCGCCAAAGACTTCCTTGCCGTCAATCAGCATCGCACCGCCGGCTTCTGTAAAGCGGATCATCGAAACAAGAATATGATGCAAGCCAAAAGGCAACAGCAGACGTTCGCCGGAACCGAACAAGAATGGTCCGAATGGTCCGGCTTTTTGAATCAAGTTGCCGATCCCGGTAATCAGCAGGGCAAATATCGGCCAAATCATCGGAATAACCAGCCCGACAACAGCGAGTACTAGCGACGTGATAATCGGCACGAATCTGGCACCGGAGAAGAATGCAAAGCTGTCCGGAAGTTGGGTGGCATAAAATCTCTTATGCAAGTGATAGACGATGACACCAGCAATGATACCGCCCAGCACGCCCATTTCAATTGTTTGAATACCAAACACCATGCCTTGGCCTGATTCGCGCAAGTTGTCCGCATCCGCCAGACGGTCAGTGGCTGTCAGATAAAAGTTGATGGATAAGTTCATGACAGTGTAGCCGACAAACCCTGAGAAGGCAGCTACGCCTTTTTCTTTGCGCACCAAACCGAGCGGAATCGCCATGGCGAACATCACCGGCAGATAACTGAATGCAAACCCGCCGACGGTAGACATGAATTGGAAAATGTTCTGGAGGACCGGGTGGCCCAACGCAGGCAAAATATCAATCGTTGCCTGACTAGTAAACGAACTTCCAATTCCCAACAGCAAACCCATGAATGCCAATAAAGCAACCGGTAACATAAATGTTTTCCCTAATCCTTGAAAAAATTCCCAAGCACTGGTTTTTTTCTTTGTTTGTTTCATAATATGTCTCCTTTTTTTTGATTTGCCTTTATTATAGCCGGGAGCTTTTTCTTTTGCATTCGTTTTCATGCAAAAGAAAAACCGTACAGTTAAATGTACGGACTTTCATTTTAATGTTTAATGATGGTAGATGTCTGCGTAATGAATCAGTAAAACATCCAGCAATGCTGCTAATGCGGTGCGGGACGTCAAGTCGGCTTCGCCAAAATAAATCGGCAAAACAGGTGCGGTGAACAGGTAAGTCGCCATCTTTGCAAGCGGACTGTCGGGCGAACCGGTGACAGCGAGGATGGGTACCTTTTTCTCCGAAAGATTGGTGGCATATTCCACAATGTGAATGGTTTCCCCGCTCAGGCTGATAAGAATCGCCAAGTCATCGGCTGTCAGTGCGCGGGAGACTGAGCGCAGCTCATCCCAGTCAATGCGGGCGTTGGCCAATTTGCCGAGGGCCGTCAGCTTCCGGGCGGCATCAATGCCTAATGTCAGGCTGCCGCCGACGCTTAATACCTCAATCATACCTGCTTTTGCAATTGCCGCGGCAGCAAGGTCCAGCCTGTTTGTATCAAGCCCGTCAAATGTCTGGTCGAGCTGTTTTTGCAGCGTCTCTTTAAACCATATCAGGTCTTGGGTCGAATGTCCTTGAACGGCCGCCGCTGCCTGCTGTTTGGCGACGTGCTGTTCCAGTGAAAACTTCAGCTCCTGAAACCCTTTGAAGCCGAGATGTTTGGCTGTTCTGGAAATGGTTGCTGTGGAAATATACAACCGGTTTGCCAGCTCATCAATCGTCATGTCGGCGACTTGCTGGGGATTGCCGATAATATATTCAGCTACTTGGTTTTCCAGACCGCTTAATTGGTGTTTGCGTTTTTGAAATTTTAAAAAGAGTGTGTCCATATCTTTTTTCAGTCTGCCTTTTCTGTGAGCGGCTTTTTGCCGGTATCAGCGAGGCAACCGGCAGAAGGCTCAAATGTCTGTTACTTGTTCATTATATCATCCGCCGTAGAAAAATGAAAAGTGCTTTGATAATGGATGAAATATCTCCGAAATACTTGTATAATGAAAAGCGATCGTCATTTTAGAAAAGAGGTGTTCAATTTGAAAAAGGATGATATCTTTGCGGTGGTTGACATAGAAACGACCGGCACTGACCCTGAAAAGAACCGGATTATCCAATTTGGCTGTGTTCTGATCGAAAAGGGCAAAATCGTGTCACGCTTTGCGACAGATATTAACCCGCTGCAGTCGATTCCTGTTCACATTGAACAATTAACAGGCATTTCAAACAAGCAGGTCGCCCATGCGCCTTATTTTGAAGATGTTGCGTATACCATTTATCAGCTGTTGGACGGCTGTGTGTTTGTGGCTCACAACATTCATTTTGACCTGCTGTTTCTTAACAGCGAGCTTAAACGCTGCAGGGTCAATGAATTAGCCGTTGAAGGGATTGACACGGTGGAGCTGGCACAAATCTTTTTGCCGCAATCGGCAGGCTTCCGTGTGGCTGATTTGGCGCGGCAGCTGGATATTATTCATGACAATCCCCATCAGGCTGACAGTGATGCAGAAGTGACGGCAGAAATTTTTTTGACCATCGAACAGCGCATCCGCCAGCTGCCGCTTGTGACGATGGAACAGCTGGTATCATTGGCGGATGTCCTGGCAATGGATACACAGGCATATCTGGCGATGATTTTTGCAGATATGCGGACGGCACTTCAACCGCTCGACAGCCGTTTAAAAGTAATCAACGGTATTGCGCTCCGAAAAAAGGAGATACCGCGCTTCAAACCGTCACCGCATGACACACTGCCGGAAGAAGTGTTCGTGTCGCGCGCCTTGGCGGATGAAGAAGTGACAACGAGACAAGCACAAAAAGAGATGGTGCAGCTGATTCAGCAGTTTCTGCAGCCGGATAATTCGTCTAAAAATCTGCTGATTGAAGCAGCAACAGGTATCGGCAAGACATTGGGCTACTTGCTGCCCCTGAGTTATCAGGCTACACCGGAGACGCCGATTGTCATCAGTACACTGTCGATCGTGCTCGAAAACCAGCTGATAAACAAAGAACTGCCGCTGTTGAATCGTCTGGTTGGCGCAGAACATCAGGCTGTACTGCTGAAAAGCGACAGTCATTACCTTGATTTGGAAACATTTGCGTATACATTGCGGCATCCTGTGAAGCAAAAGCAGTACGGTCTGTCGCAAATGGCCACGTTGGTCTGGCTGACGGAAACAACTACCGGCGATTTGAATGAACTGAAAGCCAACCGTCAGCAATTTACATTTTGGCAGCAGGTCAGCCATCAGGGCAGAGTGCTGTTGTCCGAGCAGTCGCCTTTTTATGCGGACGATTTTCTAGTTCACCGGGAACAGCAGCTGGCAGAGGCAAGTTTTATCGTTGTGAACCATGCCTATTTATGCGAAGAGAACCGCCGCAATCAGTACAAAGTACCTAAATCCGCTGTGCTGGTGATTGATGAGGCGCAGCATTTGCCGCGGATATTGGAGAAAACAAGCACCCAACAGTTTGTTTTTTCACGACTGGAAAGGCAGTTGTCACTTCTGACAGAAGAAACGCTGAAAGACTCTGTCACAGCTGTTTCTGCAAAAAATCAGACGCTGTCTCAGACTCTGGCATTGTTTTATCAGGTGCTGGATGAGCTGTCGCTGCTGCAGACCGAGCTGCATATGTTTTTAACGCAGTTTTTCGGCAACAGTCAAGATGAAAAAGTCTTTACGAAAGACCAGTTTGACAGTTTCACGATTTCGGAGAAAAAATTAATCCGGCATGTTGGCGTGCTGTTAAACGAGGCGGACGGACTGGTTGAAAAAATGATACAGTACTTAATCAGCCACTTGTCTGACTGGCTGCCGTCTGAAAAAAATCACTTGTTGAATTTGTTTGCACTTGCCTCTGTGTTTAAAGAATGGGCTGAAACCTGCCGGACCTTCTTTTATGACTGGGAGCCGGGCGTCATTAAATGGACCTATCTCTTTCAACAGCAGCTGACCTGCTATGTCAGCCGTCTGCCCGAGGCAAAACTGTCGGCAACCAACTGGTACAATCGTTATGACAAAATTATTTTTACCGGCGGCACACTGCAGCTGAACCAACAATCCCATTATTTTGAACACGAACTCGGCTTGGAAGCTGTTGAAAAACGCAAAATCACTGATCCGTATGATTATGAAAAAGTGGCGCGCCTGTTCGTCTTGCAGAAAGACCGGCACATTGATTTGAACGACCAGAAAAGTTTTGGGAAATACATTACGAATGTTGTTAAAAAGCTAGTCGATGTGTATGACCGGCCGATTCTTGTCTTGTTTACCTCCCATGATTTATTGAAGCGGGTTTATGCGGGCTTGGCGCCGATTTACGGGACGAAAGGGCGGGAGGTGCTCGGGCAAGGTATTTCTGGTTCAAAGGAACGTATTTTAAAAAGATTTCAAAGCAGCAGCAATGCCGTTTTGCTGGGTTCGGAAAGTTTTTGGGAAGGCATTGACTTGCCGGGCGGACAGCTGGAGCTGATCGTCATGACCCGTCTGCCGTTCGACCCGCCAAAACGGGCATTTGTAAAAGAAAAGTATGCTTATTTGTCTTCGCAGGGTCTCAATCCGTTTTATTATGAAGCCTTGCCGCAAGCTGCCAGCCGGTTGCGGCAGGCGCTGGGGAGACTGATCCGCTCAGCAGACGACAAAGGGGTCATGGTCATGCTGGATGACCGGCTGCTGACAGCGGGATACAGCAAACGGATGCTGGCTTTTTTGCCGGACAAACTGCCGGTAGCTGCCGTCAATCAAGAAGCACTTTTCCAACAAATAAGTGAATTTTTAGGAAAATGAATACCACGAAGGGGCATTTATTGGTATAATAGAACAAGATTTTGAGAGGGTTATGACATGAAAAAAAGACGAGACCTAAAATTATTAGCATTATTTCTTTTTCTATTGATTGTCCTGACGGTTGTCATCTTTGTACGGGCGGATTACCCGATGCATAAAGCAAAGAAGGAAGCGACAGCTATCGCCAAAGAACAGGCGGGTATTCAAGAAGTCACGGACTTTTACTGGTTCACGCGCAAGGACACTTATTTCACCGTTGTCGGCTTGACGGAAAAGGGTGAGGGCTTAATTGCCATCATACCTCAGGAAGGCGGACAAACAGAGATTTTGAAACAAAGCGAAGGTGTGACTGAAAAAGAGGCCATCCAGTCGGTTCTGGATGATAAAACCTCTAACGAAATCAAAAAAATTACTTTAGGGTTGGTCGACGATGAACCTGTTTGGGAAATCGTCGCAGAAAGCAAAGAATATGGGATTAATTATTACCTAGTCTCATTTCGGACAGGAGATATTATCCACACGCTGCACAATGTTTAGCTGTGTTTAAAAACGGGAGGAAGAGTTTATGTTTATTTCAGAAAAAATCAGACAAATCAAGCCGTCAGTCACACTGGCTGCGGCAACTAAGGCACGCGCGCTTAAAAAATCGGGAAAAGACGTGGTCAGTCTGACGGTAGGAGAACCGGATTTCAGGACACCTCAGCATATCTCTGACGCTGCCATCGCGTCCATCACATCCGGCGCGGCAAGTTATTACACGCCGACTGCAGGCATCCCTGAGCTGATTCAAGCCATTATCCAGCGGACAGAAACGGATTATGGCCTGACCTATCAGGAAAACAACATTGTGGTGACTGACGGAGCCAAATTTGCCTTATATGCGTTGTTTCAGGCGATTCTTGAAAAAGAAGATGAAGTCATTATCCCGGTGCCTTACTGGGTCAGCTACAGCGACCAGGTCAGACTGGCGGACGGCAAACCGGTTTTCGTTGCCGGACTGCAGGAAAATGGGTTTAAAGTGACGGTCTCCCAGCTGGAAGCAGCTTATACGCCGAAGACGAAAGCTATTATTATCAATTCGCCGTCTAATCCGACCGGGATGATTTACACAAAAGACGAGCTGGAAGCTATCGGGAATTGGGCGGTCGCCAATAACGTCCTGATTATTGCAGATGATATTTACGGCAAACTGGTATATGACGGCAATGTCTTTACCCCGATTGCAACGATTTCCGACGCAATCCGCAGACAGACTATCATCATCAACGGTGTGTCAAAAAGTTATGCGATGACCGGCTGGCGGATCGGGTATGCCATCGGCGACCCGGAAATCATTTCCAGCATGATTAAAATTATTTCGCAATCCACCAGCAACTGTGCGGCTGTCAGCCAGTATGCCGCCGTCGAAGCGCTGAGCGGCAAACAAGACACAGTCGAAGAGATGCGCCAAGCCTTCGAAGAACGTCTGCATGAAGCCTATGAAAAGGTCAAATCAATCCCCGGGTTCAAACTGCAAAAACCGCAGGGCGCCTTTTATTTATTCCCGGATGTCAGCGAGGCTATGGCACTTTGCGGATATGACAATGTGACGCAGTGGGTGGAAGATTTGCTGGCTGAAAGTTATGTGGCGGTCGTAACCGGAGAAGGATTCGGGTCGCCAAATCATATCCGTTTAAGTTATGCCACTGATATGGCAACGTTCGATAAAGCAGTCGAACGCATCAAAGCGTTTATTTCGAAGAAACAGGGACAATGATTCCCTCTGACAATGAAAAATAAAAATTTAGATGGAGTAGTAGCGTAATGAAAACAATTCAAATCATCGATTCAAAAAATCACGTCGGCGAAACTGTAACAATCGGTGCTTGGGTCGCCAACAAGCGCTCAAGCGGCAAAATCGCCTTTTTGCAACTGAGAGACGGCACAGCATACTTTCAAGGTGTGGTAGTGAAGAGTGAAGTACCGGAAGAAGTCTTTGCTCTGGCTAAGAACCTGAATCAGGAAACATCCGTGTATGTCACCGGAGAAATCAGGGAAGATGCCCGTTCCAAGTTCGGTTATGAAATCGGCATTTCCAATATTGAAGTCATCGGGGAAAGTCATGACTATCCGATTACACCGAAAGAACACGGAACTGATTTTCTGATGGACCACCGTCATCTGTGGCTGCGTTCAACCAAGCAGCATGCCATCATGCAAGTGCGGAACGAACTGATCCGTGCCACTTATGAATTTTTCAATGACCGGGGTTTTATTAAAATTGACCCGCCGATTCTGACCGGCAGCGCGCCTGAAGGGACGACTGAACTGTTTGCAACTGACTATTTCGGCGAACAAGCCTACCTTTCGCAAACAGGCCAGCTGTATCTTGAAGCGGCTGCGATGGCATTCGGCAAAGTCTTTTCATTCGGGCCGACCTTCCGCGCGGAAAAATCAAAAACTCGCCGCCACTTGACGGAGTTTTGGATGATGGAACCTGAGATGGCATTCGTCCATCAGGAAGAAAGTCTGGAAATTCAAGAACAATATGTGGCTTTCATGATTGAAAAAGTGCTCGAGAACTGCGATTATGCGTTAAGCGTCCTTGACAGGGACCGGGATACGCTGAAAAAATACACAGAATTGCCTTACCCGAGAATTTCTTATGACGAGGCGGTTGAATTGCTTCAACAAAACGGCTTTGATGATGTCAAATGGGGGGATGACTTCGGCTCGCCTCACGAGACTTTTATCGCCAACCACTTCGACAAGCCGGTGTTTATTTTGAACTATCCGAAATCAATGAGTCCCTTCTATATGAAGCCTCATCCGACAAGAGATGATGTCGTTATCCGCGCGGACTTGATTGCACCGGAAGGCTACGGTGAAATTATCGGCGGGAGCGAACGGGCAATCGGCTATGATTACTTGCTGGAGCAAATCGAAAAAGACGGGTTAGACCGTGCTGACTATGAATGGTACCTTGATTTGCAGAAATACGGCGCCGTGCCCCATTCCGGTTTCGGACTTGGTCTGGAGCGGACGGTGACTTGGGTCTGCGGTATCGAACATGTCCGTGAAGCCAGTCCGTTCCCGCGCCTGCTGCACCGTATCTATCCTTAAAACTGAAGATGATTTATCGAACAGGCATGGTTATTTTGTGCCTGTTCTTTTTTGTTCATCTCGGGTAATCTCGCAATTTCGGCTAGTATTTTTTTTGAGAAAAAATTAAAAAAGCTGTTTTATCTGTTGACAATAAATGTTTACAGGTGTAAACTTTATTTGAAATCAACGTTTACACATGTAAACAAGAAAGGGTGAGGAGATGTCAGCTCAGGAGATGACGATTAGCGAGGCGGAGTGGCGCGTCATGCGGATCGTGTGGTCGCTGGGCGAGGTATCAAGTCAGCAGATGATTAGTTATTTGTCTGAAGAGACTGACTGGAAACCGGCGACCATCAAAACTTTCTTAGGACGTTTAGTCAAAAAAGAATATTTGGCGACGACCAAAGAAGGCAACAAGTATATTTACCATGCGCGCATTTCAGAGAACGAGGCCAATAAAAATGTTGCCCATGAATTGGCCAGCCGTATATGCGCCAGAAAAATGGGCAGAACCATCGGTCAGATTATAGAAGCAGTGACATTAAGTTTCGATGACATTGAGAAACTGGAAGCGATACTTGAGCAAAAAAAGAAAACAGCTGTAGAAGAAGTAGCGTGCAACTGTTTGCCGGATAATTGCCGGTGTCATGAAAGGAAGGAAGAGGAATAATGAAACAAGTATTTAAAATTGACGGGATGAGCTGCAAACATTGTGTTGCCAGAGTGGAAGAAGGGTTGAACTCGCTGGCTGGAATTGATAAAGTGAAAATCAATTTGAAAAAGGGTGAAGGCAAAGTCACTTTCAATGAGGCGGAAGTGACAGCTGACGATATCATTGCCAAAATCAAAGAAACGGGATATGAAGCAGAGGTGAAATAACTATGGCACAAGCCGAAAAAATTGACGTTGAGATACTAGCTATCACCGGTATGACGTGTGCCAACTGTTCCGCACGGGTCGAAAAAGAACTAAAGGAACAGCCCGGTGTAAAAAGTGCAACGGTCAATCTGGCTACTGAAAAAGCAACGGTGCAATTTGAGGAAGGCATCACATCCGTCGACAGACTGATTAATAGCATCGAGCACATCGGCTATGGGGCTATTTTGTATGATGATGCGCACAAGCAAAAAATTGCTGATGAAAAAGCACGTGAAGTGGCCAGCATGAAGCGGGATTTGATTATCAGCGCTTTGCTGACGGCACCAATGATGATTGGCATGATTCTTATGTTGCTGGGTGTGCATCATCCGGTTGTGGCATTTTTGCATAAGCCGCTCGTTCAGTTGATTTTGGCGACCCCCGTACAGTTTTGGATTGGTTCCCGCTATTATAAAGGCGCCTACCATGCCATCAAAACGAAGGCGCCGAATATGGATGTCCTAGTGGCGATGGGCACTTCAGCGGCCTATCTGCTGAGTGTGTATAACGGCTTCTTTGCCGGACATCACGGTGATTTGTATTTTGAAAGCAGTGCAACAATCATCACCCTGATTTTACTCGGCAAATATTTGGAGCAGAATGCAAAAAGCCGGACGGGCAATGCCATCAAACAGCTGATGGCGCTGCAAGCCAAACGGGCGACTGTCATCCGCGACGGTGTGGAAAAAGACATTGCCATCGAAGAAGTTTTGCTGCATGACTTGGTCCGGGTCCGTCCGGGCGAACAAATACCGGTTGACGGGAAAATGACTGAAGGCCAGACAGCTGTTGATGAAAGCATGCTGACAGGCGAAAGTCTGCCGGTGGATAAACAGGTTGGAGATACTGTTTACGGCGGTACGATTAATACAAACGGCACGATTGTGTTTGAAGCCACGAAGATTGGTTCCGATACAGCTTTGTCGCGGATTATCCGGATGGTTGAGGAAGCTCAGGGGTCAAAAGCGCCTATTCAGGCAGTGGCGGACAAAGTTTCCGGAATTTTTGTGCCGGCTGTTCTGGTGATTGCCTTAGTCACGCTTTTGGTGACAGGTTTTCTGACGAACAACTGGGAAACAGCTGTCATCCATAGTGTTGCCGTATTGGTGATTGCCTGTCCTTGTGCGTTAGGGCTTGCAACACCGACTGCTATCATGGTCGGCACGGGACTGGGTGCCAAAAACGGCATTCTGATTAAAGGCGGCGAATCGCTGGAGTCGGCGGCTAACATCAACGGGCTGATTGTTGATAAAACCGGCACTGTCACTCACGGTAAACCGAGTGTGACTGATTTTGAAGTCATTGCTGAGGACCGTTACACAAAAACGGCTGCGCTGGAAATTTTAGCAAGTTTGGAGAATTTGTCCGAACATCCTCTGGCACAAGCCATCACCGGTTACGCAAAAGAAAAGAATATTGCTATTGATTTGCCTGTCGCACAGTTTCAGGCAATCACCGGTGCCGGTATTTCCGGTGAGGTTTCAGGTACGCTGTTTTATGTCGGGACAAAACGCCTGCTGGCAGCTCACGGTGTGTCTTTGCCGCCGGCTGTCGAGCGGGAGGCGGCGCAAATGGAATCTCAAGGCAAAACAGTCATGTACTTGGCAGACGATACAGAAGCAGTCGCCTTTGTCTCTGTTGCCGATAAGGTGAAAGAAACATCACGACAAGCGATTCTAGCATTGCAAAAACAGGGCGTGGACGTCTACATGCTGACCGGCGACAACAAACGCACGGCTCAGTATATTGGCGAGCAAGTTGGTTTGGATGAGGCACATATTTTTGCCGAAGTCTTGCCGGAAGACAAAGCCGAGTATGTCAAGAAATTAAAGACTGAAGGCAAGTTTGTCGCAATGGCGGGCGACGGTATCAATGATGCACCAGCGCTGGCGAATGCTGATGTGGGCATTGCCATGGGTACCGGTACGGATATCGCAATGGAAACAGCAGATGTGACAATTATGAACGGTGATTTGCAAAATATTGTCAAAACGATTCATTTATCGCATTTGACGATGAAAAAGATCAAGCAGAATTTGTTCTGGGCATTTGTTTACAACACAGTCGGCATTCCTTTCGCGGCACTCGGCTACTTGAATCCGATTGTTGCAGGAGCGGCAATGGCATTCAGTTCAGTCAGTGTTTTGACTAACTCGTTGAGTTTGAACCGGAAAAAAATATAGCAGGATGAAAACAGCAGGTATCTCACACAGATGCCTGCTGTTTTTTTGTATGTGGTGTCAATTATTCCTCGTATCCATCATATACGACGCACAATTCATGCGGGTGACTGGCGAAAAACCAAAGGAAGTGTAAAACGCATGGGTCTTTTCTGTATTGTCGGTCAGCAGTTCGATTTGAACGGGTCCGTATGCTGTTATTATCGCTGTTGCTTGTGTCAAAAGTTCTGTGCCGATGCCTGTTCGCTGAAAAGCGGGATGGACCAGAATATCCTGTATAAAAGCAATCGTTGCAAAATCGGTGATCCAGCGTATTACCCCTATCACATGTCCTGCTTCGTTACGTTTTAAGAGGTATTGCGAACGGCTGAACGCTTTGGCGAGGCGCTCGGGGTCTTGTGTGTAATTTGTCCAGCCGACACGTTCGTATAGTGAAAAAATGTCTTTCATCAGTTCTTCAGTCATGGTGCATGCCTCCTCGACTCTATCTTATTTAAGTCCATGATACATGTTTCCTGAGCCGTTGCAAATGATTCTTTAAAATGGAAATCGCTTAAAAGAAAGAAATTTTCTTTCTTTTTTGATTTTCCTTGCATCTCAAAAGAAATTTTTCAAGAGATTTGCTATAATAGGTGAGATTGGATAAGAAAGGATGCCTATTCACATGTCAATAAGAGATAACTTACTGAAAGAAATGAATCCGAAACAGGCTGAGGCGGTGCTGCATACGGAAGGTCCGTTGCTGATTATGGCAGGCGCAGGCAGCGGCAAGACACGGGTTCTGACTCATCGAATCGCCTACTTGATTGAAGAAAAAAATGTCAATCCATGGAATATTTTGGCGATTACATTTACCAATAAAGCTGCCAAGGAGATGAAAGAACGTGTCAGCCGTATCTTGGCGAACGGCAGCGAGGATGTGTGGGTTTCCACCTTTCATTCCATGTGTGTCAGAATTTTGCGGCGTGATGTGGATGTCATCGGCTATAACCGCAATTTCACAATCATCGATACGTCCGAGCAGTTGACACTGATGAAGCGGATTTTAAAAGAAGAAAATATCGACCCGAAAAAATATGACCCGCGCTCGATTATCGGGTCCATCAGCAATGCGAAAAACGAACTGCTGACACCGGAAGCCTATGAACAGCTGTACACCGGTTTTTACGAGAAAATCGTTGCCACGTGTTACCGCCGTTACCAAAAAGAACTGCGTCTCAATCAGTCAATGGATTTTGATGATTTGATTATGCTGACGATTCGTTTATTTAAGGACAGCCCTGAAACACTGGCTTATTACCAGAATAAATTCCACTATATTCATGTGGATGAGTATCAGGATACCAACCATGCCCAATACACGCTTGTCAAGATGCTGGCCGAGCGCTTTCAAAACCTGTGCGTGGTCGGCGATGCGGACCAGAGTATTTACGGCTGGCGCGGCGCTGACATGGAGAATATCCTGAATTTTGAGCAGGATTACCCGAAGGCGAAGACGATTTTGCTTGAACAAAACTACCGGTCAACGAAAAATATTTTGCAGGCGGCCAACAGTGTGATTGTCAACAATAAAAACAGGAAAGAAAAAAAACTCTGGACAGACAATGACGAGGGTCAGAAAGTTGTGCTGTATCAGGCAGAAACGGAACGCGATGAAGCCCGTTTTATCGTGTCGACGATTCAAAAAGAGTTGACTGACAATCAGCGCCGTTATGGCGATTTCTGTGTACTGTACCGGACCAACGCCATGTCTCGTGTGGTGGAGGAAACGTTGGTAAAAGCGAACGTCCCTTATAAAATGGTCGGCGGGCACAAGTTTTACGACCGTAAGGAAATCAGAGACATTCTGGCTTATTTGAATATTATTTCCAATAATATGGATTCGATTAGTTTTGAGCGGATTGTTAATTCGCCAAAACGGGGAATCGGCAGCGGGACGCTTGAAAAACTGCGGGAGTTTGCGCAAATGCATGAGTGGCCGCTGCTGCAGGCGGCAATCGACGTTGATCTGACGAACATCACCGGCAAGGCACGAAAGGAGCTGGCCGGATTTGGTGCGATGATTCAGGACTTTTCAAAGATGAGCGAATTTTTGTCTGTGACAGAACTTGTCAGGGAAGTACTGGACAAGAGCGGGTATGAACAGGATTTGAAAAATCAGAACACGCTGGAGGCCCAGTCGCGGCTGGAAAACCTTGAAGAGTTTCTGACAGTGACACAGGAGTTTGACAAGCAGTTTGAAGCCGGCGAGTACGACGATGACACTGACAGCTCACTCAACAAACTGGGACTGTTTCTAAACGATTTGGCGCTCGTTTCTGATATTGACAGTCTTGAAGAGGACGCCTCGCAAGTGACGCTGATGACGCTTCATGCAGCCAAAGGACTGGAATTTCCGGTTGTTTTCCTGATTGGCATGGAAGAAGGGGTTTTCCCGCTTTCCCGGGCGATGATGGAAGAAGCTGAACTGGAGGAGGAACGCCGTCTGGCCTATGTCGGCATCACGCGGGCAGAGGAAGTTTTATTTTTGACTCATGCTTTTTCGAGAACGCTGTACGGCAGAACACAGTACAACCGGCCGTCACGGTTCGTGAAGGAAATCGATGACGAGGTACTCATGATACCGCAAGCGGAACAACAGCCGCGGACAGCCCGGCCGCAAAGCAAATCCCACAAAGCGGCTTACCGACAGCCGGCAAAGCCGGTCGTCAGCAGTAAAGTGGCAACTGGCGGCGAAACGGCTCTTTGGCAGGCGGGCGATAAAGCCCAGCATAAAGTTTGGGGAGTCGGCACAGTAGTCAAAGTCAGCGGCAGTCAACAAGATTTGGAGCTGGATATTGCTTTCCCGGCTCAAGGTATCAAACGATTGCTGGCGGCTTTCGCACCGATAAAAAAAGTTGACTAGGAAGTGATTGAGTGAGTTCAGAGGCAAGTAAAAAAATAGCTGAAAAACGCATCCTTGAATTACGGGAGACTTTGAACCGTCTCGCGTATGAATATTACGTACAGGACAGCCCGACAGTCGAAGACGTTGAGTATGACCAGCTTTACCGTGAGCTGGTATCTCTTGAACAGTCATTTCCCGACTTGGTAACACCGGACTCCATTACACAAAAAGTCGGCGGACGGGTCTTGGCAGGCTTTGCCAAAGTCACACACCGCATCCCGATGCTGAGTTTAGGAAATGCTACCAGCCGGTCGGATTTGCTGGATTTTGATAAACGGATACGCAAGCTGACCGACAAACCGCTTCAATACATGGTCGAATTGAAGATCGACGGTCTGGCAATCAGTTTACGCTATGAAAACGGCTTGTTTGTTCAAGGGGCGACTCGCGGCGATGGAGTCACGGGCGAAGATATCACTGAAAATTTAAAAACGGTCAAGTCGATTCCGTTGAGATTAAAGCAGCCGGTGTCCATCGAAGTCCGGGGCGAGTGCTACATGCCGAAAAAATCGTTTATCCGGTTAAATGAAGAGCGGGAGAACAACGGCGAGTCTGTTTTTGCCAATCCGCGGAATGCTGCGGCAGGCAGTCTCCGTCAACTGGATACCAAAGTGGCAGCCAAACGGCAATTAAATACATTTCTGTATCAAGTGGCTGATTTTGATGGTCTGGCAGCCGGCACGCAAGCGGAAGCACTGGCAATGCTTGACGAAATCGGCATACGAACAAACAAAGAACGCAAGTTGTGCAGCACAATCGAGGAAGTCTGGGACTATATCGAAGCTTTTCAAGACAAGCGGCATACCCTTGAATATGAAATTGACGGCATTGTCATCAAGGTCAACGATTTTTCGGCTCAGGAAGATATCGGTTATACGGTCAAAGCGCCGAAATGGGCGATTGCCTACAAGTTTCCAGCAGAGGAAGCAGAAACAGTCGTCAATGACATCGAGTGGACTGTCGGGCGGACAGGAGTTGTGACACCAACGGCTATCATGAATCCGGTATTCCTGGCCGGCTCGACCGTCGCCCGTGCCAGTCTGCACAACATGGATTTGATTGCGGAGAAGGATATCCGGATTAACGATGCTGTGATGATTCATAAGGCCGGGGACATCATCCCTGAGGTGACACGTGTGCTGCTTGACAAACGACCAGCAGACAGCGTCCCTTATGAAGAACCGGCCGCCTGTCCTGCGTGCGGGGGCGAACTGGCGCGCCTCAATGAGGAAGTGGCATTGCGGTGCCTGAATCCGATGTGTCCGGCACAAATCAAAGAAGGGCTGACACATTTCGTGTCCCGTAATGCGATGAACATCGAAGGGCTTGGCCCGCGTGTGCTGGAACAGATGTATGAAAAGGAGTTGATACACGATGTGGCAGGACTCTATTATTTGACGATGGACCAGCTGCTGACACTGGATAAAATCAAAGAAAAATCTGCCACCAATATTTTGACGGCAATCGAAAAAAGCAAGCCGAATTCCCTTGAAAGACTGCTGTTTGGTCTGGGTATCCGCCACGTCGGAGCCAAAGCCGCCAAACTGATTGCGGAACGTTTCATGACAATTGATGGAATTATATCGGCAACAGCGGAAGACATTTTGGAAATTGACGGCATCGGCGACATTATTGCCGATAGTGTGGTCAAGTATTTCAAAAACGAGGAAGTACATCAGCTGATTGCGGAGCTGAGGGAGGCCGGCGTCAATTTGACCTATCTTGGCAAGACGACCGCTGAACTGGCAGCAGTCGAATCACCTTTTAAAGACAAAGTCGTCGTCTTGACGGGTAAATTGACACGCTATTCACGCAATGACGCCAAAGCGCAAATAGAATCGCTTGGCGGCAAGGTCACCGGCAGTGTGTCTAAAAAAACAGATATAGTAATTGCCGGGGAAGATGCCGGCAGTAAACTGACAAAAGCGCAGGAACTGGGCATTACTGTTTGGACAGAAGCTGACATGGTGGCAGTGCTTGATGAATATTCGCAAGAATAAGCCGAGTATTTTAAAGTTAAGTACAATTCAAATCATCTTTTATGATAGAATAGTGTATAAAATGAAAGGTTAGAAAGAAGGGGAAACATGGCAATTAGCAAAGAAGAAGTCAAACGTGTGGCGGCATTGTCCAAGTTGTCATTTAAAGAGGAGGAATTGGAACAGTTTACTAACCAGATGGGTAAAATCATCGAAATGGTAGACCGTTTAGAAACAGTTGACACTGAAGGTGTGCCGTTCACATCGAATGTCCTGCTTGATATAAATGTGATGCGTGAGGACATCGCAGACCAAGGAACAGACCGGGAACTACTGATGAAAAATGTACCGGAATCCGAAGACGGCTTTATTAAAGTGCCGGAAATCATGGAAAATGGAAAGGCTGGTGCATAATGAGCAAGCTGTATGAGTTGTCATTATCAGAATTACATGAAAAACTGGTCAGCAAAGAAATCACTGCCACAGACATTGTGCGTGCAACACTTGACCGGATAAAGGAAACAGAAGATACTATCGGTGCTTTTATCACAATTAATGAAGAAAAAGCGTTGGCACAGGCAGCCCGTCTTGATGAGTCGGGTATTTCAGAAGACGCAGTGCTTGCAGGTATCCCGATTGGTATAAAAGATAACATCGTGACTAACGGACTGCGCACAACTGCTGCAAGCCGGATGCTTGAAAATTTTGAACCGATTTATGACGCAACCGTTATAGAAAACCTTTATGCTGCCGGGATGATTCCTGTCGGCAAATTAAACATGGACGAGTTTGCCATGGGCGGCACGACGGAAACATCTTATTTCAAACAAACCAAAAATGCGTGGGACACATCAAAGGTTCCCGGCGGTTCTTCCGGCGGTTCGGCAGCGGCTGTTGCAGCCGGACAAATACCGGTTTCACTGGGAAGCGACACCGGCGGCAGTATCCGCCAGCCTGCGTCATTCAATGGTATCGTCGGCATGAAACCGACTTACGGCCGCATTTCCCGTTACGGACTGATTGCGTTTGCCTCCAGTCTGGACCAAATCGGGCCATTGACACGCAACGTGTTTGACAACGCATTGGTTTTGAAAGCACTGTGCGGCCACGACCCGAAAGACAGCACAAGTGCGAATTTGCCGGTTCCTGATTTTACAGCCAACATTGCTGAAGGCGTGAAAGGCTTAAAAATCGGTGTGCCGAAAGAATTTATGGGCGAGGGCATCCAGCCCGAAGTTCGCCAGGCAGTGCTGAACGCGATTGAAACTTACCGCAGTTTAGGCGCGACAGTGGAAGAAGTGAGTCTGCCGAATGCCACTTACGGTGTAGAAGTTTACTATATTATTGCGTCGTCTGAGGCGTCGTCTAATTTACAGCGGTTTGATGGTATCCGCTACGGCTACCGCTCGCCGGAAGCCAAAACACTGGATGATGTGTATGTCATGTCACGTTCAGAAGGTTTCGGACCGGAAGTCAAACGCCGTATCATGCTGGGGACCTTCTCATTAAGTTCCGGCTATTACGACGCTTACTTCAAAAAGGCGGGTCAAGTCCGGACGCTGATCAAAGAGGATTTTGACCGCGTATTCAACGAGTATGATTTGCTGATTTCGCCGACATCGCCGACAGTTGCCTTTGATTTTGGGCAAGATGCGGATGATCCGGTCACAGCTTACATGCGGGATATCTTGACGATACCAGTCAACTTGGCAGGTATTCCGGGGATGTCCATCCCATGCGGATTCGCGGGCGGTCTGCCTGTCGGCCTGCAGCTTATGGGCAAACATTTTGACGAAGCAACAATGTATCAGGCAGCTTATGCTTTTGAACAAGCAACAGATTTTCATAAACAAAAACCGGCAATTTTAGGAGGGACAGACGAATGAATTTTGAAACAGTAATCGGGTTGGAGGTTCACGTTGAATTAAAAACGGAATCAAAAATCTTTTCTTCCTCGCCGGCACATTTTGGTGCAGAACCGAATACGAACACGAATGTGGTGGACTGGTGCTTCCCGGGTGTACTGCCTGTCATGAACAAGCGCGCCCTGGAATTCGGGATGAAAGCAGCACTGGCACTGAACTGTCAGATTTCCCAGCACACTCATTTCGACCGGAAGAACTATTTCTACCCTGACAACCCGAAAGCGTACCAAATTTCACAGTTTGATGAGCCGATCGGACATGACGGCTGGGTGGATATCGAAGTGGACGGGGAAACGAAGCGCATCCGAATCGAGCGGGTGCATTTGGAAGAAGATGCCGGCAAGAACGTTCACGGCACAGACGGCTATTCGTTTGTCGACTTGAACCGACAAGGCACTCCGCTCATCGAAATCGTATCTGAAGCAGACATGCGCTCGCCGGAAGAAGCTTACGCTTATCTGGAAGCCGTCCGTTCAATCATCCAATTTACCGGTGTCAGTGACGTGAAAATGGAAGAAGGCTCCATGCGCTGTGATGCGAATATTTCATTACGCCCTTACGGACAAGAAGAATTCGGCACAAAAACAGAACTGAAAAATTTGAATTCTTTAAACTTCGTCAAGCGCGGTCTGGCTTATGAAGAAAAACGCCAGGCACGTGTACTGCTGTCAGGCGGAGAAATCCAGCAGGAAACACGCCGCTTTGATGAGGTGACCGGGGAAACACTGTTGATGCGGACAAAGGAAGGCTCAAGCGATTATCGTTACTTCCCGGAACCGGATATTCCGCGTTTTGAGATTTCCGACGAGTGGGTAGAAGAGGTCCGTCAAACATTGCCAGAAATGCCGCAGGCGCGCCGCAAACGGTATATCGAAGAATTAGGATTACCTGAGTACGACGCAATGGTCTTGACTCTGACACGGGAGATGTCTGATTTCTTTGATGCAACGTTGGCTCACGGTGCAGATGCCAAACAAGTGTCAAACTGGCTGATGGGTGAAGTGTCGGCCTATCTTAACAGCGAAAAACTTGAGCTGCATGACACGAAGCTGACACCGGACAATCTGGCCGGCATGATTCAGCTGGTTGCTGACGGTACAATCAGCTCTAAAATAGCGAAAAAAGTTTTCAAAGAGTTGATTGAACACGGCGGCGATGCAAAAGAAGTGGTTGAGAAAAAAGGACTGGTGCAACTTTCCGACCCGTCACAGCTTCTGCCGATTATTTCAGAAGTACTTGACAACAATCAGCAGTCAGTGGAAGACTTTAAAAACGGTAAAGACCGTGCTGTCGGGTTCCTAGTCGGCCAAATTATGAAAGCCACAAAAGGCAAAGCCAACCCGGGTGTTGTGAATAAATTAATCCAGGAAGAGCTGGCTAAACGTTAGTGTCAAGAGAAAACGGAGGTATTGGTGTGAAGAGAGCGCGGTTAATTTATAATCCAACATCAGGAAAAGAACTTATCAAAAAAAATGTGCCGGATATTTTGGCTATTCTGGAACAAGCTGGATATGAAGCGAGTGCTTTCGCCACCACTGCAGACCCCTTTTCTGCTAAAAAAGAAGCGAACCGGGCGGGAGAAGCCGGGTTCGACTTGGTTGTAGCTGCTGGCGGCGACGGTACAATCAATGAAGTTATCAACGGGATTGCGCCCCTGCCGGAGGACAGACGCCCTAAAATGGCGATTATCCCGGCTGGTACTACCAATGATTATGCCAGAGCACTGCACATTCCAAGGGATAACTTACTAAAAGCAGCAGAAGTGGTCTTGCAAAATAAAACAATCAAAACAGATATCGGCAAGGCAAATGACACATATTTTATGAACATTGCTGCCGGCGGCTACCTGACGGAGCTGACATATGAAGTGCCGTCCCAGCTGAAAAGCATGTTTGGCTATTTGGCATATCTTGTCAAAGGAGCTGAAATGCTGCCGCGTGTCAAGCCGATCAACATGAAGCTGGTTTATGATGAGGGTGAATACATCGGCAAAGCATCCATGTTTTTTCTCGGCCTGACGAATTCCATGGGCGGTTTTGAGTATATTTCACCTGATGCTCAGCTGGATGACGGGAAATTTTCGCTGATTATCGTCAAAACAGCCAATATCATCGAAATCATGCATTTGATTGCATTGATGATTAATGGCGGTAAACATGTTGACGACAATCGGATTATTTACACAAAAACATCCAGTTTTTATGCGGAGACGCTGGATGATAATTACCGGATGATGATCAATCTTGACGGTGATTACGGCGGCGATGCACCAATGACGTTCACTAATTTGAAGCAGCATATCGAAATATATGCTAATCTGGATGCCATTCCCGAAGCAGCCATTTCTGCTGATTTGGATGAGGCAACCACGAAATTTATCAAGGAAGTAGAAGTCCTGACACATGAAGACATTGACGGGGATGGCAAAGTTAATGAAGGCTAAACAATAGTCGGGCTTAGGAGTAGAGAAATCTGCTCCTTTTTTTATTGCTTTTTGGCAATTCTCTGGCGCAAGTATTGTGTTTATCCGCTTGCTTATTTTTTAATTTTCTGTTTTATATTATATTAAACGTAACAAAATGAACGTAATGCTTAAAGGAGGAATCACCAATGACGAAACTTGTCATGCGGTCTATGACAGCTCAGGACATCGAATCGCTGCACGCAGCATTTGCCATGCAGGAATGGGAAAGAGACAAAAGTTTGTTTGAAAGATACTATCGTGAACAGCAGGAAGGCAGCCGTCATGTGGTCATTGCAGAGTGTAACCAGCAGCTTGCCGGTTATGCGACAATCATGAAAGAGCCGGAAAATGGCCCGTTCCGCGGCAGCGGCTACCCGGAAATCGCTGATTTCAATGTATTTATTAACTATCAGCGGAAAGGAATCGGCAATCAAATCATGGAGCAGTGTGAAGCAATCGTTTCCCGATTTTCTGATGTTGTGACATTAGGAGTCGGGATGCACCCGGGTTATGGACCTGCACAAAGACTATATGTCAAACGCGGCTACATTCCAGATGGTTCCGGACTCTGGTATCAAGAAAAGCTGCTTCCTGTAAATGCTCCTTGTATTAATGACGACAGTCTGGTACTGTACCTGTCAAAACAATTGCTGCCCGAATAACCCTTTTCTGACGTTTATTTTCATCATTTGTCCGCCAAACATTCCCGCGTATTTCCATTTGAAAAAACTTGCAATCGCCCGCTAATTAAAAAAATTATGATAATACGGTTGTAAAACGATTAGAAAACTGATAAAATTCTAATAATTACACTATGTGAAATTTTATTTCTCATTATGAAAAAGGAGGAACTGATGTGAAAAAGAAACTAGCTCTGTTTCTAGTCTCGGTGGCTGCTCTGTTTTTATTGGCAGCCTGTGGTTCTGGTGGAGGGGATTCAGGTGGAAAAGATGGTAAGAAGGACGCGTCAGGAGGCGGCGAATTAAAAATTGCTTTGTCTTCGAGCATTGCTTCGTTGGACCCGATTTCATATACCGCTGTGTATGAATCAAATATTATGCGCAGTGTTTTCAACACGCTTGTCAGCTATGATAAAGATATGCAGGAAATTGTACCTGAATTAGCTGAAAGCTGGACTATTTCAAAAGATATGCAGACGTATACGTTTAAATTGCGTGAAGATGTCCATTTTCATAAGGGAAAATATCAGGATGGCCGGAAAATGGTGGCTGACGATGTCAAATATTCTTTAGAAAGGTCATTGAATGAGTCAGCTTTAAACAGACTGAGAAATGTCAAAGAAATAACTGTCATCAGTGATACCGAGTTGTCGATTGAACTGGAGCAGCCATATGCAGCGTTTCTGGCGATGCTCACTGACATGGGGAACGTCATCGTTCCACATGAAGAAGTGGAAGGCTGGGGCGATAAATTTGGGCAAAATCCGGTGGGAACCGGGCCGTTTGTCTTCAAAGAATGGCTGACGGATGATTATGTCCAGTTAGTCAGAAATGATGATTACTGGCTGACAACACCGAATCTTTCGGGAGTCAAATTCAGTTTTATCACGGACAAAAACATGATGGGAAATGCGCTGCAATCAGGAGACATTGATGTAGCGACAGACATCAGCGGACAAAATGTCGAATTGATAGAGAAAAACGATAATCTAGTGTTAGAAAAAGTGAACGGTTTGTCGATTGGCTACTTGTCATTCAATGTAACCGAGGGACCGACAAAGGATTTGAAGGTCCGTCAGGCAATGAACTTGGCGCTGGATAAAGACGAACTGCTGAAAGGATTTTATAAATACGGTGAAGCCAAAACAGCTTATTTGCCGCTTCCTAGAAGTTCATGGGGTTATTCCGAAAAAGTAGCGCAGAAAGTGAAGGAGCAGGGCGGTCCGAATGTGGACGAAGCGAAAAAACTGCTGGCCGATGCTGGTTATCCTGACGGGTTCGACATTGAACTTTATACCAGTGAGGCACGGGTGGCAGCTGCCACAATCGTGCAAAACCAGATGGAAAAAATCGGCATCAATATTTCAATTAAAGCCGTTGAATGGGGCACATTCAGCGACACTGTCTCCAGCGGGAAAGCACCGCTCTATATCATGGGGTGGAGCTGGTATCCGGACCCTGACTTCTTCTTGTACCAGCTGTTTGATTCCAAACAAATCGGTTCGCTGGGAAATGGCGGAGGCTACAACAATCCGAAAGTCGACGAGTTGCTGCTTAAAGCGACAAGCACAACAACTGATGAAAAGGAACGGGCCGCCATTTACGAAGAAGCGCTTGACATTATTACCGATGATTTGCCTCACCTTGATTTATATGACCAGGACATTATTGTCGGTCTGAGCAAAAAAGTCAAAGGCTACAACGTCAGACCTGACAATTCAATCTATCTCGTCACCAATGAGACGAATGTCAGTCTGGAAGACTAAGTTCTTTAGCATATATTAGCTGGTTTTTATGGAATATCCGTTCTATAAAAGAATGAACAGCCGACAGCCCGCTCTTCTTGCGGTTCTGTCGGCAGTTTCAGACTAATATATGCTTTTGTTTTATAGAAAGGGTGTTTTCACGTGTTAAAATATATCGCCAGACGCTTGCTTGACTTGCTGCCGACGCTGTTTTTAGTTGCACTGATTGTATTTGCTGTGACCCGCATGATACCCGGCGACCCGGCAAGTACGATGCTCGGTCCCCAGGCAAGCGTAGAAGAAGTTGCGAATCTTAGAGAACAGCTGGGGTTGAACCAGCCAAAAACTACGCAATTCGCACACTATATTCAGGACCTGCTCCGGTTTGATTTAGGTTATTCTTTAGCATACAAGCGCCCTGTGGTGGAACTGATCAGCGAGCGGTTTCCGAATACCATCATTTTAACTGTTTTTGCACTCATCATTGCATTAATTGTCGGTATTGTATCGGGAATTATCTCGGCAGTAAAGAAGGGAAGTATTCTTGATTATGTGTTCACGGTTGTTTCCTTAGTCGGGGTGTCGATTCCTGTCTTCTGGCTCGGTCTGATGCTGGTACTGCTGTTCAGTGTCAAATTGGGCTGGCTGCCTTCGACCGGCATCGGCAATTTAGATGACGGTCTGGGAGTCTACATGCGTCATTTGATTTTGCCCGGCGTCACGTTGTCGACGATTCCTATGGCGACTTTTTCGCGGATAACGCGCTCAAGTATGCTCGATGTGCTGGAGTCCAACTACATTAAAACGGCGAAAGCTAAAGGTTTAAGCAGTTTTATGGTTATCGCGAAACATGCTTTGAAGAACGCCATGACTCCTATTTTGACAGTTATCGGCATGCAGATTTCTTCGATGCTCGGCGGGGCAGTCCTGACGGAGACGATCTACAGCTGGCCCGGCATGGGCCGTCTGATTGTGGACGCGATTAATAAGCGGGATTTTGTTGTCGTTCAAGGGACTGTTTTATTTCTCGCACTGCTTTTTGTTTTGATTAATTTGCTGGTTGATCTGCTTTACAGAGTCGTTAATCCGAAAGTCCAGCTTGGAAAGGTGGAGAAATAATGGCGCAAGTGAAAGAAGCTCCAAGCCTGACAAAGATTTTTGTCAAAAAAATATTGCAAAATAAACTTGCCGTCATCGGCCTGCTGATTATCACGCTGATGATGATAGTCGCCTTGCTTGCACCTGTTTTGGCTCCCAGAGACCCGAATGAGATGGCCGCCGATTTAGCGCTTTTAAAACCCGGTCAGGAAGGCTATCTGATGGGAACAGACAATTACGGTCGCGACTTGTTCAGCAGAATCATCTACGGTGCCCGTATTTCATTGATTGTCGGACTCGGTGCGGTGGCTGTCGGTGCGGCGGTCGGCATTTTACTGGGATTGGTAGCCGGCTATTTCGGGGGACTGCTGGATTCAGTCATTATGCGGCTGATGGATGCATTGGCGGCATTTCCGTTTATTTTGTTGGCCATCACATTGATGACTGTACTGGGCACAGGATTGACCAACACGATTATTGCTGTCGGAATCGGTAATGTCCCGGGGTTTGCGCGCATGATCCGCGGACAGGTACTGAGTGTGAAAGAGGAACTGTTCATTGAAGTCACGGAGTCCCTCGGCGCGAGTAATTGGCGGATTTTATTCAATCACATCCTGCCGAATTGTCTGACACCGCTCATTGTTTATGCAACGATGAGTGTGGCCGGCGCCATTATTTCAGAGGCGGCATTGAGTTTTCTCGGGTTGGGTATCCAGCCGCCGACCGCTTCTTGGGGCAATATCCTGAAAGAAGGGAAGGATTTCTTGATTGTTGCCCCGCACATAGCAGTGTTTTCAGGATTGGCAATTTTACTTTCCGTATTAGGCTTAAATATTTTTGGTGACGGTTTGCGGGATGCGCTGGATCCGAAAACGAGGATTTAAGAGTGGTAAAGGAGGACAAAACAATGGCGCCATCAGATGAAACATTGTTAACCATAGAAAACTTATCTGTTGAATTTATAAGCGATAACGTCAGTCTGCGTTCAGTCGATGATGTCAGTTTGACTGTCAGAAAAGGCAAAACGCTCGGCATCGTCGGTGAGTCCGGCTCAGGTAAAAGTGTGACGGTGTCAACGATTTTGCAGCTTTTGCCGGCGAATGCCAGAGTTCCGGAAGGCAAAATCATGTATAACAATCAGGATTTGTTGACGCTGAATGAGAAGGAACTCCGGAAAATACGGGGCAATGAAATCGCCATGATTTTTCAGGACCCGATGACTAGTTTAAACCCTGTGTTTACTATTGAAAATCAGTTGATTGAGGCGATTCGTCTGCATCAAAAAATGACTAAAAAACAGGCTCGTGATGAAGCAGTCAGACTGCTCGGACTGGTCGGCATCAAAGAACCGGAAAAACGGCTCAAATTATATCCGCATGAATTTTCAGGAGGTATGCGGCAGCGTGTGATGATTGCAATGGCCATCTCATCCATTCCGTCTTTGATTATTGCAGACGAGCCGACAACGGCACTGGATGTAACAGTCCAGAAACAAATCATTGATTTGTTGCAGGAGTTGCAGATGAAGATTCATACCAGCATCATTTTTATCACCCATGATTTGGAAGTGATTGCGGAAATCGCAGATGATGTGGTGATTATGTATGCCGGGGAGGTGGTGGAATCCGGTTCGAAAGAGCAGGTGTTCCATCATCCGCTGCATCCGTACACACGCTTATTGATAGATGCCATTCCCAAGGCAAATAAGTCGGCAGGACGTTTGCCGACGATTGAGGGAAATGTGCCGAGTCTGGCAGATATTCCCAAAGGTATCTGCCGTTTTTCCACCCGGATTCCGTGGATACCGGAGGAGGCACACGAAAAAAATCCGCAATTGAGAGAAGTAGAGCCCGGTCACTTTGTGCGCTGCACCTGCTATAAAAATTTCCGGCTGAAAGAGACCGGCGGCGATCAATGAAAGGAAGTGGCAAAATGACACGGTCATATTTACTGGAAGCAAAACAGCTCAGTAAGACATTCACACTCCAAAAAAAATTTTTCTTCGGCGGTCAGCGTGACGTACTGAAAGCTGTCAATCATGTGTCTCTTGGCGTTTATGAAGGTGAAACACTGGGTATTGTCGGAGAATCGGGCTGCGGCAAGTCGACACTGGCCCGGCTGTTAACGTGTTTGATTAAGCCGACAGCCGGCCGGGTCCTGTTTAAAGGGGAGGATATCACCAATTTTACTAAAGAGCAGTTGACGGCTGTCCGCAGAGACATTCAAATGATATTTCAAGACCCTTATGCCTCGCTTGACCCGAGGAAGCGTGTTTTCCAACTGCTGGCTGAGCCGCTGGCGATCCATCATATCGGAACGAAAAGCGAACGCGAACAGATGGTGTTCGACGTGCTCGAGCAAGTCGGTCTGCAAAAAGCCCACGCCGCTCGGTATCCCCATGAGTTTTCAGGCGGCCAGTGCCAACGTCTGAATATCGCAAGGGCGCTGATTTTACAGCCTAAGATTATCATTTGCGACGAACCGGTCTCAGCATTGGATGTTTCGATTCAGGCGCAAATATTAAACCTGTTGTTGGACTTGCAGCAGACTAATCACCTGACGTATCTTTTCATTTCCCATGACTTGAATGTCGTGCGTTATTTTTGCGACCGGATTGCAGTGATGAATATGGGCGAAGTGGTTGAATCCGGCCCGTCCGATGAGGTCTACGGCGCCCCTAAAGATCAGTACACGCGAAAACTGCTGGCGGCTATCCCAAAACCAATATATGAATAAAGGAGAATAATATACATGCTGGATAAACAACAATTACTCGCACTGGTTGACAAACACCAAGATGAACTGGTTGCTCTTTGTGCCGACCTTCTGCGGATACCGAGCGAAAATCCGGAAGGCGATACCCGTCAAATCACGTCGTTTATCGTTGAGTATCTGAAAAAGAACGGCATCGAATCGACTGTCTATGAATCTGATAAGCACCGCTTCAATATTGTTGCGTCAATCGGCAAAAGCGGCGGCAAAAAACTTATTTATTGCGGCCACTCGGATACTGTGCCGGTCGGCGATTTTGACAAATGGTCGTTTCCGCCGTTTTCGGGCGATATCAAAGACGGCTATTTGTTGGGACGAGGTGCCAGCGATATGAAAGCCGGTCTGGCCGGTCTAATTTTCACCATGGTTCTTTTAAAACGCTATGAGATTCCATTGCCGGGAGAGCTGACTCTGGCAGTTGTGCCTGATGAAGAGAGCGGTGGCGAATACGGCGTACCTTGGCTTCTGGAGAATAAACTGATCGAGGGAGACGGCTGCCTGATAGCAGAACCGTCCAGCGAACTAAATCCGACTATCGGTCAAAAAGGGTCCTGCTGGTTCACATTGACTGTCAATGGTGTTCCTGCACACGGGAGTTTGGCGCCATTTGTCGGAACTAACGCGATTATAGATGCTATCCGGGCCATCGAACGGATTCGTACAGTGACAGATATTGAGCTGTCGCCGCCGGAAGAATTGACCCAGCTTTTGTCGGTGTCCAATCGCTACCTCGTAGAAAATGAACGGGCTGTCACGACAGGCATTTTTGAGAAAATAACGTGCAATATCGGAACAATTGAAGGGGGCACGAGCGCCAATGTCGTTCCTGACAGTTGTGAAGTGGCTGTCGACTGCCGGCTGCCGTTCGGCACCACGTATGACGATACGATGGCTTACATTCACCGCGAGCTGGAACAGTTGGGCATTGATTATCAGATAAAACCGTTCGGCTTCAAAAGTTCAGCCAACTATACTCCTGCCGATGACCCGATCTGCAGAGCCGTTGTTGACAACATTTCTGCGGTGCTTGGTAAAGAAGCTTATGGTGTTTTGCAGTGGGCCTGCAGCGATGCACGTCATTTCAGGGAGCATGATATTCCTGTGTTGCAGTATGGGCCGGCGGAACTGGAAACGATTCACGGCATTGACGAAAAGGTACAGGTGTCCAATGTCATCAATTGTGCCAAAGTATATGTTCTGACTGCAGTCGATTTTCTTGATGTGAAGTGAGGGCTGCGATATGGATAAAGTGACCATGGCTGATTTATTTTTAATTGAAACAGTGGCGACACCAGTTTATCATCCGGACGGCTCGTGTTTTTTGTATGTGACCAACCGTATTTGCGAGCGGGAAAACGTTTACCGGTCCCGTATTATGCTATACAATCTTGAAACTGGGACGCAAGAATCTCTTGTGTCCCATCCGAGTAAAAATACCCTTCCGGTCTGGAATGCCGCAGGGAACTCTTTTTTATTTATTTCAAATCGGACGGGGACTAATCAGGTGTATGTGTTTGATGTCGATAGCCGCGAGGAAAAGCAGCTGACCTTTGAAGACGCTGATGTCGCGCAAGTCGCGTGGCATGTCGATGATGTGCATTTTTTTTACGGGACAGAGCGGACAGAGCGTTCGTCGTTTATCGCTGACAATGTGTTTGTGACCCGGCGGCTTGATTATTTGAGCAATGGCAAAGGCCTATTGAGCGATGACAGGCGTCAAGTCGTTGTCATGCAGCACATAGATAAAAAACAGGGGTGTGAAGTCTGCACGTACAGTCTCGGTTACGGACTTAAAAAAGCTTGGACAGTGGTGCCGGACGGCTCTGCGCTGATTGTTGAAAAACCGGCAGATGAAGCAGACCCCTTCAATCAGGATACGCTGCTTTTTAAAGTGGATTTGACTGATTTTTCTGAAACATTACTGTTATCGGAAATATCAGCCGGCTGTTTCGGCGAACCGACTTGGTCGGACAACCAGCGCTACTTGGCAGCAGTCGGCTCAGATAAACCATATCAGACGATTAATCAGTTCTGTGTGTTCCTTTATGATACAGCAAATCGGACACTGCAAAATATGACTGGCCGGTTTGACTGCCAAGTCAGTGATTTCGCTGTCAGCGATATTAAGGCCGGCGAGTCAAACCCGCTGCTTCAATGGTCCCCGGCTGACCAGTGCTTTTACACACTTGTTTCATTGGAAGGCAGAGTATCCATTTTTAAACTTGTCCCTGACACAGGCGTGTTTGAAGAATTGACACCGGGAGCTCATCACATCACCGATTTTACGGTCCATCCTAGTGAAAAGGAGCTGCTGTTTTGCGAGAGCACTCCCGGTGTTCCTTCGCGTATCGTGCAGCTGCATACCGAAAGCGGCGAGAAGCATGTATTAGTCGACCCAAACAAGCCACTTGCCGAAATGGCAACTGCCGACTACCAGCCGGTCGAATATCGGGCAAAAGACGGCGGACGTATTCCCGGCTATCTTGTGCTGCCATCTGACAACAAAACAGCCAAAATACCGCTAATCGTGAACATCCACGGCGGCCCTTACACGATGCACGCCACAACATTCCATCATGAAGTGCAGATGATGGCGGGTGCAGGATACGCCGTTTTGCTGGTCAATCCCCGGGGCAGTTTCGGTTACGGCCAGCAGCATTTGGACGGTGTGCTGGGCAGATACGGCGAAGAAGATTATACGGATATGATGACAGCTGTTCATGAAGTTTTGGCAGAGTACAGGATGCTGGACGCAGATAATCTGTTTGTGACAGGCGGCAGTTACGGCGGTTTTATGGTCAACTGGATGATTTGCCACAGCGATATGTTTAAAGCGGCTGTGACACAGCGTTCCATGTCGAATTTTGTCAGTATGGTGGGAACAAGCGATATCGGGTATCATTTTTTTGTCGAGGAGAATAAGGCGGATATTTTAAAGGCGGATATTTTGTGGCAAAAATCACCGTTGGCTTATGTCGCACAGGTCAATACACCGGTGTTGATTATGCATTCGGAACAAGACGACCGGTGTCCGATGGAGCAGGCGGAGCAGTGGTATGCGGCACTGAAATACTTAGGAAAAGACGCCGCTTTTATCCGCTTCGACCAGTCCGACCACGATTTGTCCCGCAGCGGTCTGCCGCAGCTGCGCCGGATCAGACTGGAAGAAATGATGAAGTGGTTTGCTTTTTATCGAAACAGTTAATCGATTTTAGTCATATTTTCTTTAAAAAAGCTGTAGTAGTCAAAAGATTGGCCGTGTTTAGTCAGTTCGACCGAAATCTGCTGTGCTTTGGAGCGGACCAGTTCGCCAAGGGGTTGAATATCGGATTCTTGTGTTCGGTAAATCGGTTTGGCGATGGTCAGTGAGCCGATGACTTGCTGAGCTGAAAAAACGGGCGCAGCGATGGCTGTTACCTCAGGAGTCACCAGTTCCTGACTGACGCACCACCCGTGCTTGCGGACATGTGCCAACTGCTCCTCCAGCTGCTCTGCGGTCAGTGCCTGCGGGTCAAGCAATTCGTCAAAAGGGGTGTTCAGGACTTCCTGAATGTCTGCCGGATTCAAAAATGCCAAGATTGACCAGTACGAAGCACCAGCATAGAGCGGCATGGACTGGTTAAGGGGAACCGCAAAGCTGACTTTGTTTTCAGGTTCGAACGCATCGATGGTGACAGCATGTAAATCAGTCTGCTTGGTTAAGTAAACAGATTCACCGCTTTGTTTCATCAAATGATAGAGGATGGGCTGGACAATCGCAGCCACATTGTAGCGCTCGAACGACAAATGACCAAACCGGGCCAAAGACGCATCGATTTGGTATTGTTTTGTTTTATTATTTTTTGTCAGGAATTGATTATTGACAAATGTTTCTAATATTCGGTAGACCGTGATTTGATTTAAGTCCAGATGGTCGGCGATTTCTCTTGCACTCCATACTGGCGTTTCTCTCGTAAAAAGATTCAGGACTTGCAGCGCCTGATTCAACGTTTTCAACATGGTTTCTCCTCCTTAGCTTATACAAAGAGATTATAGGAATTGCAAAGGTCTGTCAATGTGTTTGATAACACAAATAAATTTAAAAAAGGTGAGATGTCAGTGGTACTGAAACAAGTAATCGAAGTAATGGATGTATTGGATGCGGCGGCTGTGACTGGTGCGGCTGTGAAAGAATTGTTCGCAGCGTTTTCCGATGTTGCTGTTTCCGTCAAACGGGTCGATGGCGCCAAAGGTTTCACTGATTTCATTCAGCTCTTGATTCCCGGCACGTCAGGAAAAACTTCAGGCGGACAGTCGCCGACCTTAGGGATTGTCGGCAGACTGGGCGGCATCGGTGCCCGTCCGTCACGCATCGGCATGGTTTCAGATGCGGACGGTGCGGTATCCGCGCTCGCCGCGGCACTAAAATTATGCGACATGCGGGCCAAAGGTGATTTGCTCGCAGGCGATGTGATAGTTGCGACGCATATCTGCCCAGATGCGCCGACTGAAAAACATGAACCTGTTGATTTCATGGGCTCGCCGGTTGATATTTTGACGATGAATCAACACGAAGTGTCTGCCGAGATGGATGCCATTTTATCAATTGATACGACCAAGGGAAATAACATAATCAACCATAAAGGTATTGCGATTTCACCGACGGTCAAGGCTGGGTATATTTTGCGTGTCAGTCCGGATTTAGTCCGGATTATGGAAATGACTACCGGCAGTCTGGCGAAAACATTTCCGGTCACCATGCAGGATATTACACCGTACGGCAATGACGTGTATCATATCAATTCTATTTTACAACCTGCAGTGGCAACAGATGCCCCTGTCGTCGGTGTTGCCATCACGGCGGAAAGTGCGGTCCCGGGATGCGGTACAGGCGCAAGTCATGAAATAGATATGGCTTCGGCGGTCCGTTTTTCTGTGGAAGTAGCCAAAGAGTTCGGCCGGGGAGTCTGCCGGTTGTATGATGAGTCGGAATTCAATCGTCTCCAGCATTTATACGGCAGTTTTAAGATACTCCAGACGCAAGGGAGAACAGCCGATGACGCATAGACTCGGGATAGTGACTATCGGCCAGGCGCCGCGGTCCGATATTATGCCGGCGATTGGAGAGATACTCGGTATCACGGATTATGTGCATACCGGTGTTTTGGATGATGTGCCGCCGGCAGATATTTTAGCGTTAGCTCCTTCTTCGGGGGAAGACGTGCTGACGAGCCGGTTGAGAGACGGCAGCTCTGTGCTGTTGTCGCGCGAGCGCCTGCTGCCATTGCTGCAGAAAGAGTTGACCAGACTGGAAAATGACGGCTGTGAATTTATCTGGCTATTGTGCACGGGGACCTTTCCGGAAATCGTGACGACCCGCAGCTTGTTGATTGAACCGGACAGTCTGATTGCCGGCATATTGGCAAAAATAAACCGCGGGCAGTACACGCTGGGTGTTTTGGTGCCGCTAGCCGAACAGATTCCCGGTATCTCTTCTAAATTTACAGGGATCTCCCGGGTGGTCTATGATTGTCTGTCGCCTTACGAGGCGTATACGGACAATGATGTTTCAAATGTGGCAGCATACTTCAGAGATGAGAACTGCCAGCTTGTGCTGCTTGACTGTATGGGATATCCGCCCGCTTTGAAAAAAAGATTGATGGCTGACACCGGATTGCCGGTAGTCTTGTCCAATGAATTTACGGCGTCCCTGCTCGCTAAGATGCTGACTGTTTGATGGGTAAAACGGAATTGTGTGTGCCGGTCTGTAATAACGGCATACCAATTCTTTTTTTTGTATACGTTCAACCGGCTATAGTTGTGTTGAAAATGAGAATTCAATTAATAAAAGAACAATTTATATCTAATCGTCTAAACATTTTATTGCTAGTTGATGTATAATAAAGATAAAGATTAATTCGTTTTCTAAATCTATTATTCGTAAAAAAGACCGGCTTTTTGAAAACGCAATCAATAACATTGGTGTGGTTCAATAAAAGGAAGGAGGTATCGAAAAAAGTGTCCATTTTCACCCGTTTATTCGGCAGAAAAAAAAGTACTGAAGGTCCGTCAAATCATCATGGCCCATGTGACGTGACGGCTTCCGATTCAACGGCGACTGAGTGGGAAGAGCTTCCCGAATGGTCTCAGGAGGCTATGCCGGAAAAAGAGAAAGAACTGGTAGCAGTTTTGGCAGCCAGTATCGCCGCCGGCAATCAAGCGCAAACAGAGTTGTCTGTCACACGTATTTGGGCGAGAAATCCCGAATTTCAGTTAGTTGCGGCTCTCTCATCGGCAGTAGCAGCGTTTGATAATCCCGGCTGTCAATATGTCATTAAGTCAATCAAAGTCAAAAAACAGGAGGAACAGTATGTTAAGAAAGTTTAAGATTTCAGTGGATGGTAAAGAATATTTAGTCGAAATGGAAGAATTGACTGCTTCTTCTCAACCTGTTGCGCAAGCCACCGCCGTCCAGCCGCCGTCCCAACCGCTTCCTGATATAAAGGAGGAGCCAGCCGCTGTCCCGCAAGAGCCGGTACAAGCAGCAGCAAGCAGGATGGAGCCTGAACATGTCATGGCGTCGCCGATGCCCGGGACGATTTTAAAATTATTCGTGGCGATCGGCGATACGGTAAAAGTGAATCAGCCGTTAATGATTCTTGAAGCGATGAAAATGGAAAACGAGATTGTGGCACCGCAAGACGGCAAAATCACCGATATTTTTGTCAACCTCGGTCAAACGGTTGATGCGGGGACTAAATTAATCGGGATTGGGTAATCCGGCGTGTTGCACAAAGCAAACTTCAGGAAGGTGATGACTACGTGGAAACATTGTTGGAAGGGATCACAGCGATTACTGGCGGGCAGCTGCTCATGATGGGGATCGGCATGCTGCTGATGTATTTGGGGATTAAAAAAGAATATGAACCAACGTTATTGGTGCCTATGGGTTTAGGAACTATTTTAGTCAATTTTCCAAATACGGGCGTACTGACTCAGACAGTCAACGGTTCCGAAACCGAAGGTGTTTTTGACGTGCTCTTTAATATCGGTATCGGCAATGAATTGTTTCCGTTATTGATTTTTATCGGCATCGGGGCAATGATTGATTTTGGACCGCTGCTGCAAAACCCGTTTATGCTATTATTTGGGGCTGCGGCCCAGTTTGGTATATTTTTTACAATTATTATTGCGGTATTGGCGGGTTTTACTATTGAAGAATCAGCCGCTATCGGCATTATTGGGGCAGCTGACGGTCCGACATCCATTTTTGTGTCAAATCAGCTGGCGCCGAACCTGCTTGGCCCGATCACTGTCGCGGCTTATTCATACATGGCGCTCGTCCCGATTATTCAGCCGATAGCCATCAAAGCTGTCACGACCAAAAAAGAACGTCAGATTAAAATGACCTATCATGCAGGCAGCGTTTCGCAGATGACGAAAATATTATTTCCAATCATTATTACGATTGTCGCGGGCTTGATCGCCCCTGTGTCGCTCCCGCTTGTCGGTTTTCTGATGTTCGGCAATCTGCTGAGGGAGTGCGGCGTGCTGGACCGGCTGTCCAACACCGCCCAAAACGAACTGGTCAATATCGTTTCCATTTTACTTGGCTTGACGATTTCCGTAAAAATGCAGGCGGAGCTGTTTCTTAATATTCAGACATTGATGATTATTTTATTCGGTCTGGTCGCCTTCATTATGGATTCGGTTGGCGGCGTGCTGTTTGCCAAAGTACTCAATTTATTCCGCAAAGAGAAGATTAATCCGATGATTGGTGCAGCGGGAATTTCCGCCTTTCCGATGTCGGCTCGTGTTATTCAGAAAATGGCGACAGAGGAAGATCCTCAAAATTTTGTGCTGATGTATGCAGTGGGCGCCAACGTATCCGGGCAAATTGCATCTGTGATAGCGGGCGGCTTGCTGTTGGCCTTCTTTTTGTAAAGGATTAATAAAATAAATGACAGGAGGAAAGAGTATGTCGATTGATGTGAATGCACTGAGAGTAGCTCTGGAGCTGATGGTTTTCGGCATGGGCGGTGTGTTTCTCGTCCTGTTTTTGCTGTATCTTGTGTCGATTATCCTGTTAAAAATTTTTCCGGGTAAAAAAGAGACAAACTGACGTCAGCGTATGTGACACAGTGCAAATACCGAAAACGATGAAGGGAGTTTCTCATGAAAAAGCAGATTGATGTGATGGAAACCGTGTTGCGTGACGGCCAGCAAAGTCAGCTCGCCACACGTATGCCGATTGAAGACATGCTTCCTATTTTGAAAACGATGGACCAGGCCGGTTACCATGCCCTCGAAGTGTGGGGCGGGGCGACGTTCGATGCCTGTCTCCGGTTTCTGAATGAAGACCCTTGGGAGCGGCTGCGGACTATCCGCAAGCACACACCGAACACTAAACTGCAAATGTTGTTAAGAGGCCAAAATCTCTTAGGCTATAAAAATTATGCAGATGATGTCGTTGAATCATTTATCAAAAAATCTCTAGAGAACGGCATTGATATTATTCGTATTTTTGATGCGCTGAACGATACCCGCAATCTGCAAAAATCGCTTGATTCGATTAAAAAGTATGGCGGGCATTGTCAAGCAGCGGTTTCATATACCACCAGCCCGGTCCATACGATTGATTATTATGTTGACCTTATGTCCCGTTTTGAGGAAATGGGGGCGGATTCTATCTGCATCAAAGACATGGCGGGGATTCTTACGCCGGGAGATGCCTATCAGCTGGTTCAACGAATCAAGCAGACAGTCGCACTGCCGCTGGAAATCCATACGCATGCAACTAGCGGCATTTCGGAAATGACATACTTAAAAGCAGTGGAAGCCGGAGCGGATATTATCGACACATGTATTTCGTCATTTTCAGGCGGAACCAGTCAGCCGGCAACGGAGTCGCTGGCGTTGTCGCTTAACAACCTAGGGTATGAAACCTCTTTGGATATGTCGCAGATTTCTGAAATGGCAGATTACTTTAATACAGTACGCGACCGCTTCAGAGACGAAGGCGGGTTAAATCCGCGTGTCAAAGATACGGAACCGAAGGCGCTTGTTTATCAAGTTCCCGGCGGCATGCTGTCCAACCTGCTTAGTCAGCTGCAGGAGCAGCATCTGGAAAGCCGGTACATCGAAGTCTTACAGGAAGTCCCCAACGTTAGAAAAGATTTAGGCTATCCGCCGCTTGTGACGCCTTTGTCGCAAATGGTCGGTACGCAGGCATTGCTGAATGTCATCAGCGGCGAGCGCTACAAACTGGTGCCCAATGAGATTAAAGACTATGTCCGCGGTCTGTACGGCCAATCACCTGCGCCTATTTCACCGGAGATGAAGAACCTGCTGATCGGCGATGAAGACGTGATGACAGTCCGTCCGGCCGATTTGCTGCCGCCGGAATTACCGGTATTCGCTGAAGAAATCAGCGAATATGCGACTTCTGAAGAAGATGTCCTGATGTTCGCCATGTTTCCAAAACAGGGACGCGATTTTCTCGGTCGGAGAGAAGACCCTTTTTATGATGTGCCTGTTCAGGAAATCAATGTCACCATTGCAGATTAAACGCCAATAGGCTGAAAGAAAGCAGCACTGATAATTCAGACAGCTGCTTTCTTTTTTTACTTTCCAGTAGGAGGGGTATTTCAAAAAACAACCGTTTAGTGTATCTTATAAGCATAAAGATAACGGAGGTGAACAAGTGGAAACATCGATTATTGACATGGTCAGACAAGTAGAATTTCTGTATATACGGGAGTCCACCTATTCTGAAAAGGAGTGGCACAGCAGGCTTCATTCTCATTATTTTACGGAAATCATCTATGTTTTGAGCGGAAAAGGGACATTTATTGGGGAGGATGTTTCTCAGACGATTAAACGCAAAGATATTATTATCGTCGATCCGTTCGTGAGCCATACGGAAATATCCCATGATGACACACCGCTGCATTATGTGGTCATTGGGCTGACAAACATCAAACTGACCGACAAAAAAAACCAGCAAACCCCGTTTCACGTTGTGACCGATTATTCTGAGGAATTGATTGCAATTTTGAAACCGGCGATTTATGAAATATCGCATAAAAAGAAAGGAAAGGAGCGGGTACTGAAAAATTTTTGCGAAATTTTTCTCATCAGATTGTTGCGGGAAACCAATTTCGGCATCGTGCCGATTGAAGATGTGCCGGAAAGGCAGACGAACCGGCAGTTAAAACTAATAAAGGACTATATTGACAATCATTACAAAGAAAATTTGTCACTTCAGTTTCTCGAAGAACGGTTTCATCTGAACAGGTATCAAATCATCCATTATTTTAAAGACACGTACGGTACCACACCGATTGACTACGTGACCCAAAGGCGTATCATGAATGCACAGCGTCTGCTGGAAGACACCGACTACATGATAGAAGAAATCAGTGCAATCAACGGCTTTTCCTCCCAATCCTATTTTTCACAAGTGTTCAAACGAATGACAGATATGACACCGAGTGCCTATCGTCAAGCTCAAAAATAAATATCTCTAAAAAAAACACCAATTTCTATAAAATCAAACGCTTACACTTCTGATATGATGAGGGCATAAAAAATAAATAGGGGGATTTTAGGATGAAACGGTTATCAACATTTCTGCTCGCAGGGCTTGCCGGTATGCTCGTGTTGACAGGCTGCGGAAACAGCAGCAAAGACAGCGGCGACGGAGGAGACAAAGACAAATCTGTTTTGAAAGTAGCTGCGCTGGAATCTGGTTACGGTGCTGACATGTGGTCGCAAATCAAACAAGCGTATGAAAAAGCCAACCCTGATGTCACAGTTGAATTGACAGTCGATAAAAAATTGGAGGATGTCATTGGTCCGGATATGAAAGCCGGCAATTATCCTGATGTCATTTTATTGGCCACAGGACGCGAAGCCGGCTTGACCGAAACGTTTATCAAAGACAAAAACTTGGAAGATTTATCAGATGTGCTCGAGATGACAGTTCCCGGCGAAGACACAAAAGTATCCGAGAAGCTGATTGAGGGCTTCACCGACACATTAGCAACTAATCCGTACAATGACGGCAAGACTTACTTGGCACCAATGTTTTACTCGCCGACCGGTTTGTTTTATAACAGCAGCCTCTTGGAAGAAAACGGTTGGGAACTCCCGAAAACTTGGGATGAGATGTGGGAGCTGGGTGACAAAGCAAAAGAGAAAGGCATTGCCTTGTTTACGTATCCGACGACCGGTTATCTCGATTCGTTTATGTACAGTTTATTGTCAGTAGCCGGCGGACCGGAATTTTTTGAAGATGCTATGACATATAAAGAAGGGGCCTGGTCTTCCAAGCCAGCAACCGAAGCTCTTGAAATCATCGGCAAACTTGCCTCTTACACAGAGCCGACTACGGTTGCCAATGCTAACGATCAGGATTTTACCAAAAATCAACAATTGATTTTGGATAACAAAGCGATTTTCATGCCGAACGGCACATGGGTTTCAGGAGAGATGAAAGATGCACCTAGAGCCGACGGATTTAAATGGGGTTTGACGCCATTGCCGGCTGCTGGTTCAGGTGACCGTTATTCATACACATTCTTTGAACAGATCTGGATGCCGGCTGGTGCTGAAAACAAGGAAGAAGGCAAGGCGTTCATCAGCTACATGTACTCTGATGAAGCGGCAGATATCTTCAAAGAATCCGGAGCTATCCAACCGATAAAAGGCATATCGGATAAACTGGACGGCGAGAACAAAGTCTTTTACAGTATTTATGACGACGATGCGAAAGTGGTTCTGGGCGGACTGGAAAATGTTGTTTCTGTGGAAGGCGTCAACTTGAGAGACACGCTTTTTGGCACGGTAGACAGTATCGTATCAGGCGACAAAAAGGTGGCAGACTGGCAAAAAGATATCGTAGCGGCTACCGATAAATTAAGAGAAGCTGCAAAATAAGCGATGCAAAGGCTGTTATCTGGTAACAGCCTTTGCCATGCCACTTACACGGAGGTGTGAACATGTTGAGTGAAAAGAAACAAAAAAATCTGTTTATCTTTTTTTGCTTGCTGCCAGCTACACTGCTGATTTTGATATTCATGGTTTATCCGACCGTCAATGTATTTTTCATGTCCTTTTTTAAATGGGGCGGCTACACGGCGGACAAACAGTTTACCGGCTTTAATAACTTTAAACAGCTGATTCAAGATGCACTCTTTTTCAAATCATTTCAGAATACTATCTTATTAATCGTGATCGTTACCATTGTCACTTTGACATTGTCTTTGATTTTTGCCTCAATTTTGACGAGGGAAAAGTTTCGCGGCGTCACTTTTTTCCGGGTCATCTTCTATATCCCGAATATTTTATCGATTGTCGTGATTGCGGCGATTTTCTCTGCGATTTATGACCCGACAAGCGGACTTTTGAACAGCTTGCTGAAAGTGTTTCGGCTGGAAAACTTCCAGCAGCTTTGGCTGGGTAATCAGCAAATCGTCATTTATAGCATCAGTTTTGCCCTGATTTGGCAGGCAATCGGCTATTATATGGTGATGTATATGGCTGCCATGGCCAGTATTCCTGAAAGTTTGTATGAAGCATCGGCACTGGAAGGGGCATCTCCTTTCAAACAGTTTTTTGAGATTACCCTGCCGCTGACTTGGTCAACTATCCGTACGACACTGACATTTTTTGTCATCAGTACAATCAATTTGAGTTTCCTTCTGGTGAAGGCCATGACAAATGGCGGGCCGGACGGGTCAACGGAAGTGTTTTTAAGTTACATGTACAAGCAAGCATACACCAATTCATCTTACGGTTATGGAATGGCAATCGGCGTCGTTGTTTTTCTGTTCTCATTTGCCCTGTCGGCAATTTTGAACAACATAACAAAACGCCCAATATATGAATTTTAGGAGCGAGCAGTATGAAGGGCAATAAATTGTATAAGTTGTTTGTTTATCTGGTACTGATTGCACTGGCAGTTTCGATTATCATTCCAATCGCTTGGGTGTTTTTAGCTTCAATCAAAGAAAATGCCGAGTTTTACGGAAATCCCTGGTCACTGCCGAAAGGTGTTTATGTACAAAATTTTATAGAAGCATTCGAAAAAGCCAATATGGGACTGTATATGTTGAATTCGGTCAAAGTGACTTTGCTGGCACTGGTAATGTTGATTATCGTTGCGTTGCCGGCCTCATACGTGCTGGCACGGTTTACATTTCCGGGCAGAGGTTTGTTGAACACACTGTTTATGACAGGGCTGTTCATTAATTCAAATTATATCGTTGTGCCTATTTTTCTGATGTTGCTGGATGGCGACAAATTAGCCAGACGGCTTACCGGAACGGGTGTTTTGATAGATAATTTATTTGTGCTGTCACTGGTTTATGCAGCAACGGCCCTGCCGTTTACCATCTATTTGCTGTCGAACTATTTCAGGACGCTGTCAAAAACGTACGAAGAGGCGGCATACATGGACGGCTCCGGCTTTTTCAAGACGCTCGTCTTTGTGATGGCACCATTAGCCAAGCCGAGTATCATCACAGTGATTTTGTTTAACTTTTTAAGTTTCTGGAACGAGTACATTATCGCCTTGACATTACTGCCGGGCGAAAACAAAACACTGCCTGTTGGGTTGATTAATTTGATGGCCGGACAGAAAGCAGCTGCAAATTACGGACAGCTGTATGCCGGACTAGTAATTGTCATGCTGCCGACTTTGCTGCTGTATATACTCGTTCAGAAACAGCTGACGCAAGGGATGACAGTAGGCGGAAGTAAGGAGTAGGTGAGGAAAATGACAAGCAAAAGAGGAAGATTGACGATTCCAAGCGAATCAGGTTATTTGGAAGAAACAAAACGGCTGATTGAACTGTGGGGAGCAGACGGGATAAGGGATAGTGACGGGACAAAACTTGATGACGAAATTAAACAGCTGGCTGAAAAAGTTTATACGACTTACTTTGTGGCACGGAATCATAATGACTTTATTAATCAGCACAGAGATGAAATCCAGCAGATGTTTTTATTGAGCGAACGGGTGATGGCAACGTCCGACACATGCCAAATAGATATTATGACCGGCTTTCTCAGCGAGCAGATCGAACCGAATCACGATGACCCGCCAAATACTTATTGGGAGGTTGTTGACCGCACTACCGGTGAGCTGCTTGACAGTGCTTCGTGGACGTATGATGAGACAAAACAACAGGTCAACGTGACAGGTGTCACACCTTATCACGAATACACAGTGTCATTTTTAGCGTATGTGATTTGGGACCCGACACAGATGTACAACCACATCACAAACGATTGGGGCGATGTCCCTCATGACATTCCCTTTGATGTCAGAAAAAAACATTCTAAACAGTATATGGCTGATTTTTTAAAGGATTGGCTCACGCAGAATGACCAAACGGACATTGTCAGATTTACGACTTTCTTCTACCATTTTACGCTGTTTTTTAATGATGCCCGCAAAGAAAAGTTTGTGGACTGGTTCGGCTATGGTATGACAGTCTCAGTTCAGGCGTTATCTGACTTTGAGAAAGTTTACGGATACCGGCTCAGGGCTGAAGATTTTGTGGACGAAGGGTATTATAATTCGACGTTCAGAGTGCCCAGCAAGCGGTATTTAGATTACATGACATTTATCCAGAAATTTGTTTCCCAGGAAGCGCGCACGCTTGTGGATTTAGTCCATGACAGCGGAAAAGAAGCGATGATGTTTCTAGGTGACAACTGGATTGGAACTGAACCATATGGTGAGTATTTCAGCACGATCGGCTTGGATGCCGTTGTTGGAAGTGTCGGCAACGGCACAACGCTGCGGATGATTTCCGAGATTCCATCAGTCCGTTATACGGAAGGGCGCTTCTTACCCTACTTTTTCCCGGATGTATTTAGAGAGGGCAATGATCCGACTGTTGAAGCTCAAGAAAACTGGCTGACTGCCCGGCGTGCCATTATGCGCAAACCGGTTGACCGGATTGGTTACGGCGGCTATTTGAGTCTGGCCAACCAGTTTCCCGATTTTGTTGAATACATCCGCAAAGTAGCTGATGAATTCAGAGAAATTTACGCCACGATTGCTCACATAGAGCCGTATACAAGTGTGACAGTAGGAATTGTCAATGCGTGGGGAAAATTGCGCAGCTGGCAGACACATATGGTTGCCCATGCACTATGGTATCAACAGACATACAGTTATCTTGGCGTGCTTGAAGCATTATCCGGCCAAAAAGTAAAGGTGGTTTTTCTCAGCTTCGACGATGTCAGGGAAGGACGGCTGGCAGAGGTGGATGTGCTGATTAATGCTGGCGATGCGGGGACGTCTTTTTCCGGCGGCACACATTGGCTGGATGCTGAGCTTATCGCTAAAATCAATCAGTGGGTAATCGAAGGAGGCGGTCTTATCGGTATCGGCGAACCGTCGGCTGTCAGTTGCAATGGCCGATATTTCCAGCTTGCGTCTTTACTCGGCGTTGACAAGGAGTTAGGTTTCAGTTTGTCGACAGACAAGTATTTTGTCCAGCCGGCAGACCGGCACTTCCTGACAGAAAATATGACCCGTTATGATTTTGGCGAAGGACAGAAAAATATATATGCAATCGACGGCGACACGACTATCTTGCATTATGAAAACGGTACGGTCAATCTTGCGGTAAAAGAGATTGGCGCCGGACGCAGTGTGTACATCAGCGGGTTGCCTTATTGTGCAGAAAATGCCGATTTGCTGCTGCGGAGCATTCACTTTGCCGCACATAAAGAAGCGATGTTAAAACAATGGTACAGTGATGATGTTAATGTAGAAGTGCATTACTATCCAAAAGCGGGCAAGTCTGCTGTCATTAATAACTCAAGTGAAGAGCGAACAGCAACGGTGTTTGACGGTGCAGGTGTTCCGTGCCGCTTGACTTTGGCAGGCGGCGAAATAGTCTGGAGGGAATCGTATGACATCTAAACAGCGGATTGGCTTGAAAGTCGTAATGTTTTTGGTTTGTTTGGGGCTGATTGTCGTTGGTCAGAAACATATCGGTTATGCCGGAACAGTTCAAATGCTGGCTGGTTTGTCAGGCTTGCTGGTACTGCTGTGGGATTACAACCGCCGCTATCAATGACAGTGTCTGATTTAAAAATAACACAGTTAGTCTGGAGTAAGGGCAGACTGACTGTGTTGTTTTTTGTTTCAAAAGCAAAATAGTTTTTATATAGCATGCAAAAAGCTCCGTTATTTCCCGGAAAACCGGCGTTCTCATGCAAATTAAGTTGTTTTGTGCCGATTGACAGGCGTTTGCAACAAGGGCACTTCCTAAGTGGTGTTATAATGCCAACGTATCAAAGAAAACTTGTGGAGGTCTTTTTTATGAAGAAGGTGCTTTTTGGATTTGCAGCTGCCGTCATCGGTTTAACGCTGACAGCTTGCGGCAGCAGTCAATCGTCAGGAGACGATAGTTTGACGAAAGTGGAGAAAAAGAAAGCAGTGACGGTGGCAACGTCGGGGACGTTGTTTCCCAGCTCATATTATAATGATGATACGCAATTGACTGGTTATGATGTGGAAGTATCCAGGGAGATTGCAAAGCGGCTGAACTGGGATATCACGTTTAAAGAATACAATGTGGACGGTCAGCTGGAATCCCTCAACAACGGTACGGCTGATTTTGCGGCAAATGATTTTGGCTTGAGCAAGGAACGTGAAAAACGTTTCAGCCTGTCAACGCCGATTAAATATTCCTTTGACAGTATGATTGTCAGGAAAAGCGATAATTCAGGTATCAGCAAGCTGGAAGACTTGAAAGGGAAGCGGGCAGCCGGGGAAGCTTCGACCGGTTACATGAAGCTTGCGGAAAGTTATGGTGCCGAACTGGTGGTTTATGATAATGCGACCAACGATCAATATTTGACTGATGTGGCAAATGGCCGGACAGATGTGATTCTGAATGACTATTATTTACAGAAAATGTCGGTGGGGGCACTGCCTGACATTCCCGTGAAGATTTTGGAAGATGTTTATTTCAATCCGTCTTCGTCGGGTCTTCTGTTTAAAAAGGATCACCAGGCACTGCGGAAAAAAATTGATGCAACATTGAAGGACATGCAGGATGACGGGACACTGAGCAAACTGGCGCAGCAGTTTTTTGGCGATGACGTGTCGCAAGAGTTGACCGGAGAGTTTCAAGAAATTACGCCGCTTCAGGAAAGCAAATGACATTAGACATTAAATTAATGATTGAGTCGCTGCCTTTTGTCCTGACCGGCTTGCCGTATACAATAGGTTTGGCATTTGCCAGTTTTTTAACAGGCAATCTGGTCAGCATTGTACTGATTTTTGTCGGGTATGCGAGAAATCCGCTGATTCGGTCTGCCGTTCGGCTGTACGTGTCTTTTTTCAGAGGCATACCGGCACTGGTGCTGCTGTTTTTACTCTACTTTGGTTTGCCTGTACGCTTGTCAGCATTATCGGCAGTCTTGATTTGCTTTACGCTGACCAGCGCCGCTTTTTTAACGGAAATTTACCGCGGAGCTATCCAAGGGATTGACAAAGGGCAGTGGGAAGCGGCAAGGTCTTTAGGGTTCACTCAACCAGCTGTTTTGCGCCTGATTATTTTGCCGCAGGCTTTCCGGCTCGCTGTGCCGGGATTGGGGAATGTGGCGATTGATTTGTTGAAAGGCACATCCCTTGCCGCGATGATTACGATACCTGATATTTTCCAAAAAGCTAAAATAATCGGCGGACGGGAGTTTAATTACATGAGTCTCTATGTCTTGATTGCCGTGATCTATTGGCTGCTGTGTATCGGGATTGAGCGTCTGGTGAAACGGATTGAAATCAGCATAAACCGCTATTCATAACAAACAAGACAGGTTTCTGACTTTTCGGGAGAATGGTCGGAAACCTGTTTGTGTGTATCTCTCCGGCTAATTTTCATTGTTTCAGACAATTCAGTTGGAATTGCCATATTAAATCAGAGCGTTCTGGGCTATAATAGAAATGAATAGCGAAACAATGAAGGAGACGAGAAAATGAAGAAGACGATTGGATTTTTAGGCGGCGGCAATATGGGCAAGGCAATCATTACCGGGTTAATCAGTTCCGGATTATATGAGGCACCCAATATTTTTGTATTTGATGTCAATCCGGCTGCATTGACCCAGCTGCATGATGAATTGGGCATTACGCCTGTGTCCTCAACAGAAGAATTGGCAAAACAAAGTGCCGTTCTGGTTATCTCGGTGAAACCGAATATCTTGCCGGCAGTGCTCGGTGAAATCGCCGGCCGTATCACTAAAGAGCAGCTGGTGGTGTCTATTGCGGCAGGTATCACGCTGACACAGTTGACGGATATTCTGACTCCGGAACATAAAGTTGTGCGTGTGATGCCGAACACACCGGCACTGGTCGGTGAAGGCATGTCTGCCATCAGTGTGAATAAACAGTTAACGGCCGATGAGCGGCAGCAGGTCCTTGCCATTTTCCAGAGTTTCGGCAAAGCGGAACTGGTTGATGAAAAATTGATGGATGCTGTTGTCGGCGTCAGCGGTTCTTCGCCGGCGTATGTCTATCTCTTTATCGAAGCATTGGCGGATGGTGCTGTGGCTGAAGGGATGCCGCGGCCGATGGCTTATCAATTTGCCGCCCAGACGGTGTTGGGTTCTGCCAAGATGGTGCTGGAAACAGGCAAACATCCGGGCGAGTTGAAAGATCAGGTGTGCTCACCGGGAGGAACGACCATTTTGGCTGTTAATTCTTTGGAACAAAATGGTTTCCGGGCAGCAGCTGCTGAAGCTGTACGCGTGGCTGCTGAAAAGAACCGAAACATGTAATTGATTGAAACGATCAAAAATGACAGGCATTCCCCCGAGACGGAGTTGTTTCGGGGGCTTTTGCGTGTTTTTTTATTGCTTGTCCAGTTATAAATAAATTCATTTTTTGCACGAATAAAACATAAGAAATCAGTCAAAAAAAGTTTTACAATGGAGCAAGACAGCTGGTTGTTCAGCTGAAAAAGAATCTGGCGGGTGAGATTGACGGTGATAAAAACCATTCTGAAAAAACTGCATCCTTTCAGCTTGGCTCAATTTGAACAGCGGGAATTTGAGGGTGTTTGGCTTTTTGCGAAAATCGCCGGTTTTTCGCAAAAACGGCTTGTCCAAATCAATCGTGTGTTTGCTGTACTTAATGGCGTTAGCTGGTTCGGATTAAACCGGCTGTTTTTCACGAGTCAGTCGTCAGTGACAGTTGACTTGCTTGTACTTGGCATACTCGTCGTTTTTGTCAGTTTTTCAGGCTTTTTCCTCTTTCTTAAACAATCACGCAAGTCCGAGTTGACACAGTCATTGATATTCTTTTTGCAAGTCATGCTTTTTTTTCTGATTATTGGTCTTGCGGGCAGTTTTATTTGCTTAGGACTCGTTTCTTTGTGCAAGTTTTTCATACTTTTGTTCGTCCGGTTCAGTTTGACGGGCTATTTTATCTATGTTTTCCTGATGAAAAAAAGACAAGCTGCTGGCGGACAGCAGTGGTTTCGACTGCTTAAAAAGTGGGGTTGCCGAATACTTTTGGGCAGCATCCCGATGTTTGCAGGTATCTCTGTGCTGGTTGGTTTTTACGGGTCGTTGCAGCTGGTGACAGGCTTATACATGATGGCGTCATCTTACAGTATGTCGCTGCTGGCGGTGGTGTTTTTCATGTGTTTTTACTTGAAATGGCGATTTCCTGCCAGCTATTTGGAGACAGCGGAAAAACAGACTGATAATTAAATCTAGCAGAAAATTTCATGAAACTATGAAAAAACCGCGCATCTTTTCAAATAATACAGCGTTATACTGTTGGTGTAACGAGATAAGAGAAAGGGTTGACGCACGTGACATGGCATCAAAAAGAAACTGATACAGTCTTAAACGAGTTTGGCACATCACTTAAAGGCTTGTCAGCTGATGAAAGAAAAGAGCGGTTGGAAGCTGCGGGAAGCAATCAGTTATCTGAAAAAGAGCCGCTGAAAGCATGGCAAAAAATCGGTAAGCACTTTGTCGACGTGTTAATCATCGTGCTGATTGCAGCCGGAATTTTAAAAGGACTGACCGGCGATTACATTGAGATGGCGATTATTTTTGCAGTTGTCCTCATTAACGGGTGTATCAGCTACTTTCAAGAGCGGAAAGCAGAAGAGTCCCTTGACGGATTAAAGCAAATGATGGGTATGGAAACCATTATTTTATCAGAGAACAAGCAAGTCACCGTCGATACCGCGGCTCTGGTACCCGGCGACATCGTACTGCTGCGTTCGGGTGACGTTGTGCCGGCTGATTTACGATTAATCAGCACATCAGAGTTGGTGATTGAAGAGTCTGTCCTGACTGGCGAGTCAGTTCCTATAGAAAAAAAAGAGATGATGTTTGATGCAGATGTTGCTTTAGGGGATCGTATAAATATGGCTTTTTCAGGAACACTTGTTCAGTCGGGGACAGCTAGCGGTGTTGTCGTTGCTACCGGCGATAAAACTGAGCTTGGCAAAATCAATGCGGCACTTTTATCTGTGGCGCAGCAGACAACGCCGTTAATCAAAAAAATGACACACTTAAATAAACTGATTGTCAAAGGCTTGCTTGTTTTAATCGCTTTTGTCGTCGTGTTTGCGGTCTTCAGGTACGGGATGGAATTTAATTTATTGCTGTCAGCGCTGATTGCACTGATTGTGGCGGTTGTACCAGAAGGACTGCCGGCAGTATTAACGATGATTTTATCCATGGGTGTGAACACGATGGCTAAAGAGAATGCCATCATCAAACATTTGCCCGCGGTCGAAACGCTGGGTGCTATGACTGTTATTTGTTCGGATAAAACAGGGACACTGACCAAAAACGATATGACAGTAGCAGATGTGATTACCAAAAACGGCCAGCTTGATACCAGTGCCGCGGTAACAAAAGCAGAACAGCTTTTATTGTCAGTGATGAGCAGCTGTCAGGACATCCGGACTGACAGCTGCCAGAAGTTGTCTGAGTTATCGGGAAATCCGACAGAGCGGGCATTGCTGATGTATTCAGAACCACTATCCGGCGATTTTTTACCGGCAATCGACAAATTGCCGTTTCATTCGGAGCATAAATTTATGGCCACACTACATGATTTGCCGGATAAGTCACGTTGCCTCTATGTAAAAGGCGCACCGGAAAAATTGCTGGCCCAAAGTCGGCTGACAAAACAGGAGCGGCACTACTGGCAGACACAAACGGACCGGTTGACAAAAAAGGGCAGACGTGTGTTGGGATTTGCCGTCAAACCGGATTTTTCGGGACAGACAGTTGAGCATGAGGATGTGTCTGATTTGCAGATGATTGGTTTGGCGGGGATAATCGATCCGCCGAAAGAGGAGGCAATCGTTGCGGTTGAGCAATGTTTGCAGGCAGGGATTGCCGTGAAAATGATTACGGGAGACCATAAGGACACCGCACGGGCCATTGGCGAAACACTGGGGATGAAGCATACTTGCCGCGTACTGGAAGGAAGCGACATCGAAAGCATGTCTGATGCTTCTTTGCAGAGCCTCGTACAAGAGGTGGATATTTTTGCCCGGACAACACCTGAACAGAAACTGCGAATCGTCAATGCACTTCAGGCAAATGGCGAAATCGTCGGGATGACCGGGGACGGCGTCAACGATGCGCCGGCACTAAAGAAAGCAGATATTGGGATTGCTATGGGGATTAAAGGCAGTGATGTCAGCAAGCAGGCGGCAGATATGATACTTGCCGATGACCATTTCGCCACAATTGCCCGGGCGGTCAAAGAAGGCAGACGCCTGTACGACAATTTAACCAAAACCATTCATTTTTTTCTGCCCTCCTCTTTGGCGCAGGGGCTGGTTGTTCTGGTTGCACTGTTGACAAACATGCCGCTGCCGTTAAGCCCGACTCAAGTATTGTGGGTCAACATGGTTACGACTGTGGCACTTTCCTATGCAATTGGTTTTGAAAAGGCTGCCCGCGATACAATGACTCGTGCGCCGCGCCCTGTGAACGAGCCGATTTTGTCCGGCTACAGCCTGTTCAGGATTTTTTATGTGTCATTGCTGGTTACTGTGCCTTGTTTTATTGTTGCTTCCCAATTCGAGGACACTGCGGTCAGACAAACAGTACTGCTGCAAGGGATTGTTTTGTCTCAAGCATGCTACATGCTCAGCTGCCGTGAACTGCTCCATCCAGCAATCAATCGCAACATGTTCCGTAATAAAGCATTATTCATCTCGTTTGGCGCGTTGTTCATACTGCAGTTTTTTTCTGTCAATACCCCGTACGGCAATGCGCTTCTCGGCACAGTCCCGCTGTCGGCAGAACAGCAGATTCAACTGATACTGGTTGGCGCGATTCTTTTTGTCATCGTTGAAACCGAAAAAATGATTACCAAGTATCTGGCGGGTAGAAAGAGCAGGACAAAACTTGCCTAACCGAGCAGCTTCAGCTAACCAATGGCTGAAGCTGCTCGGTTTTTATAAATACAAGGACGAAACAGCCCGTTTTAAACGGTCTAATTCGTTGCGGGTCGGGATGGATGAAATATAATAGACAGGCAATGTCAAAGAGGATTCAATCAGCATGTTGCTGATAAGGATATCGCTGTCACCGCCGGGCAAGTGCGGCAGCTCGTCCAGCTCTGTCATTGCCAATGCGACGCGGCTTCCTAACAAGCCTTGAAGTTCCTGATACAGATAGTTTTTCCAGGCAGGCTCGCCTTGAAAGACAAAGTAGGCGGTCAACCATGTTTGATTGACAGAAAGCAATGCGTCTTGTGTGATCAGCAGCAATGTGCTGACGACAGGTGCTGAATCAGCCACTCTGATTATGCTGTTGCTGTGGTTTATCAGATGATCTATAAACTGGAACAGTTCAGGAAATTTGTCTTGGCTGAATTCAATCAGTTCCTGATGTTCCAACAGAAAGCGGTCTGCAAGTATATGCGACTCCGCGTATTTTAAAAAGAATAAAAGCAGGCCGTCAGTCAAAGCTGTCAAATTAACGGTTTTACCAAGATGTGCGCTGATTTTTCCGGCAGTTGCGTCGCAGTAGGAAATGAGATGCTGGTAATGCGACACGATAGTTTGCTGCAGTACGGGAGGCAGTGTTTTATTATATCCCCAGCTTTCCAGAAAACAGAAAAAAGCAAAAAACAGCTCGTCGTCTTTTATGTAAATCCCCTCCGACTCGTACAATGTCTCCAAGTATTGTTTAAAGAGCACGAATAACGGGTCGTCGAAATTCGCTGCCATATCATCAGACAAACGGCACCCCGCTTTTATGCGAATCGTATTGATGAAAAACCAGCAAGTACCGAACACTGTCTCAGTTGCAACGTCAAGATCGTTTCGTCTGAGCTGTTTCAAAAAGAACTGATAGTTGCTTTCGTGAACAGGATAATCGTCAAAGAAGAAGTTGTTGTGGGTAAACGGCAGCAGCAGGCGGTGGTAAAAAATCCGGATGTTTATTTCATCTCCTTTCCAATAGAGTGTCTTTGCTGTCAAACGGATGCTTAAATGGAATGAGTCAAGCTGCATATTCATTTTGGTGATATGGCGCCGCAGTGTTTCAAAAGACACACCGTTTTCGGCTGCGAACAGCTGGACCGGCACTTGACTTGTTTTCAATAATTCCCGTACGATACGGATACCGAGGGAATCATTCATGAAATTTTCCCAGATGTGATTTGCCGGCGTGCTGCCGTAATTGACCAGCTGCATGCCGTTGTTGCCCTCTGCTTCGATTACCCAGCCTGCGGGCAGTTCGCTCCGCATGTGGGAAATATCATTAAAGACAGTTCGTTCGGTTGTCTTGACAAGCGCAGCAATCTGTTTGGCGGTGGCTTTTTCTTGATTCACAAGGCATTCGATGATGGCGATTTTTCTGCGGATATCTTTTTCAGTGATAAGTTGTTTTGCTAAAAAGTACATGGTGTTTCCTCCAGACACACATAGGCCGCACAGCAGGGTGTAGGTATGTGCTTGTTTTCACAAATAGTGAGTCTTTATTCCTTAGAAAATTTTATCAAAAAATCAGGATGATGGCTAATTTTTATACATGACAAAATTGACAAAAGTGTTTTTTTAAAAGATTATCGCACTATCTGTGAATCATGCATAAGAGTGAAGAGCTGCTGTCAGTTGTAATAAATTAGTTTATGCAAATGAGAATGATTATGATAATTATATTCAAAGATGTTAAAATAAAGCCGTAGTACCTCGGAGTATAATTATAATAATTATAAAAAGGGAATAATTACAAAAATGTCTTGACTTTCTTTTTTTGAAGCTTCATAATTAATATTGTAAGTTATTTTACATATCGTTCTGCAAAGAACAATAATTTATCGGGAGGAATCTTACATGTCATTAATTGGTAAAGAAATTGAAGAGTTTTCAGCACACGCGTATCACCAAGGAAAATTCATCGACGTTTCATCAGAAGATTTTAAAGGACGCTGGAGCATTGTTTGTTTTTACCCGGCTGATTTCACATTTGTCTGCCCAACTGAGCTTGAGGACTTGCAAGGACAATATGATGACTTGAAAAAACTGGGAGTGGAAGTTTATTCTGTATCCACTGACACTCATTTTACCCATAAAGCATGGCATGACCATTCAGACGCAATCGGTAAAATCGAATATATTATGATTGGTGATCCTTCTCATAAAATTTCACGTATATTTGACGTGTTGGACGAAGAAGAAGGGACCGCGCAGCGCGGCACGTTTATCATTGATCCGGACGGAGTGGTCCAAAGTATCGAAATCAATGCAGACGGTATCGGACGCGATGCAAGCATCCTGATTGATAAAATTAAAGCAGCCCAATACGTGCGCACACATCCGGGCGAAGTATGTCCGGCCAAGTGGAAAGAGGGCGAAGAAACATTGACAACAACCATTGATTTGGTTGGTAAGATTTAAGGAGAATTGCCATGAGTTTAGATGCAGGGTTAAAAAGCCAATTGGCACAATATCTTGATTTATTGGAAAATAATCTCGTGCTGACGGTCAGTCTGGACGGTAGCGAAAATTCGCAAAAGATGGCGGAGTTTATCAACGAAATTGCTGATATGACACCTAAAATAACAGTCAAAGAAGGACGTTTGAAGCGGACACCGAGTTTTGCCGTTGATCGGGAAGGCGAGGCAAGCAGCGGCATTGTATTTGCCGGCATTCCTCTTGGACATGAATTTACTTCGCTGGTTCTCGCACTTCTTCAAGTAGGCGGACGGGCACCTAAGATTGATGAGGCGGCAGCTGATCAAATTAAACAAATCAATAAACAGCTGGCGTTTGAAACATATGTCAGTTTAACTTGTCACAACTGTCCGGATGTGGTGCAGACGCTAAATATCATGAGCGTCCTGAATCCTAATATTTCACATACGATGGTTGAAGGCGGCATGTTCAAAGATGAAGTCGAGGCAAAAGGCATCATGGCTGTACCGACTGTGATGCTGGACGGCGAAGAGTTTATAAGCGGACGCACAACGATTGAAGCAATTCTCGAGAAAATAGCAGGACCGGCGGACGCTTCAGAATTTGAAGGAAAAGACCCGTTTGACGTATTGGTGGTCGGCGGCGGTCCAGCTGGGGCGAGTGCAGCTATCTATGCTGCCAGAAAAGGGATCCGCACAGGATTAGTGGCTGAAACATTCGGTGGACAAGTACTCGAAACACTCGGTATCGAAAATGTTATCGGCACGACATACACCGAAGGACCGAAGCTGATGGCCCAAGTTGAAGCGCACGTGTCAGAATATGACGTCGATATCATGAAGTCGCAGCGTGTTTCCGGCATTGAGAAAAAAGACCTGGTCGAAGTGACCTTGGAAAACGGCGCAGTACTTAAAAGCAAGACAGCTGTCCTGGCAACCGGTGCCCGCTGGCGCAATATCGGTGTTCCCGGTGAGCAGGAGTTCAAAAACAAAGGGGTGGCTTACTGCCCGCATTGTGATGGCCCGCTGTTTGAAGGTAAAAATGTTGCAGTTATCGGCGGCGGCAACTCGGGTATCGAAGCGGCTATCGATTTGGCCGGTCTCGTCAACCATGTGACTGTTTTGGAATTTATGCCGGAATTAAAAGCTGATAAAGTGCTGCAGGACAGATTGTATTCACTGCCGAATGTGACAGTGTTGACCAATATCCAAACCAAAGAGATTACCGGTACTGATAAAGTCAACGGTATAACCTATGCTGACCGCGAGACTGGCGAGGAAACACATCTGGCGTTGGACGGGGTCTTTATCTTGATAGGTCTCGTTCCGGTAACTGACTGGCTCGGCGATTCTGTGGAGCGCAACCGGATGGGAGAAATTCTGGTCGACAAGCACGGCGCAACCAGCATGCCGGGGGTGTTTGCTGCAGGCGACTGCACGGACAGCGCGTATAAACAAATCATTATTTCAATGGGCTCCGGTGCAACGGCGGCTCTTGGCGCGTTTGATTATATGATTAGGAATATATAGGGAAGTAAGGTTTAAGAAATTTGGGTCAGTATTAAAAATGAACCAAGCCGCTATAAATAATGGGACTGATAGAAAAATTCTATCAGTCTCATTATTTTTGTAAAAAAACAAGCCGACATACAAAATTTCCGTTAGAATAGAATCACCATAACACTATCTAAAAAGGAAGATTTTATATGTCGACATCTCATCCTATCAAACAATTACTCGGAGTGAAAGATAAATATATCCAAATCCACAACTGTCATGAAGATGTATACAAAGGGAAGAAGGTGATGATTGCTGAAACTGACTTGATTCGCTCGTTTAACCGCTGCCCGTTGCCAAGTGTCAAGCACAACCATCCTGCGCACATTATCTGAATTGACTGGCGAAATTAACCAGAAGAAAGACTAGTTACCGACGTGTCTCTTATTCGATGAATTCCGTTCGTTACCATCATGTTACGGAAAATACTCCTTCTCCTGCATGGACGGCGATACCGGCAAACTCTTTGACATTTTACCGAGCCGCAGGAAAAAAGACTTGGTCGCGTATTTCCTGCGCTTTGACCGCAAGGCGCGTGACAGAGTCTGCTATATCGTGATAGATATGAACGCTCTCTACTTTGCGTTGATGAGGGAGTGTTTCCCAAATGCCGGACCGGTTTCATATGATTCAACACTTAAACAAAGGGTTTAACGCTGTTCGGATACGTGTCATGAAGCACCTTGATCAAACGAATGCTGCCCAAGCCAAACTGTATCGACAATTAAAATCATTGTACAAATTACTCTTGAAGTCTGCGGATAAGTTGGATTACGTCACATTTAAAAAGGGACGAAACTTTGGGTGGAGTTATTTGACTGATGCTGAAGTCGTGGACCGCTTATTATTGATTTCTTCTGAATTAAAAACGGCTTATCATTACTACCAACAACTCTTTGCAGCTTATCATGCCAAAGATGCTGACCAGTTCTTCAATCTACTTAAAGACGCGCCAAATGAACTGCCGGGGGAGTTGAAGCATATCAAAAAAGCCTTTTTTAAATACGAGAGCGGCATTCACTTAGCCTTTACCACACCGTATTCTAATGGGCGTTTAGAGAACCTGCATACGCATATTAAGACCTTAAAACGAATAGCTTATGGCTTTAGGAGCTTTACCAATATGCGCACCAGTGGGTTGATTCAAATAAAGAAACACCGGAGAAGGAAAACTATTCCTTACTCCGATGTTCATAGGTGATACTATCGGTCCGATTTGACGAAGTGCTGATTACTATTCAGCAATTTTCTTTTTCAACCAGTAAAGAGCCAATGCTAGACCTGACAAGGCAACGCCAAGACCAGTTAATTTGTAATTGCCAATTTCGTTAGTTTGCGGCAACACTTTTTTCGTAACTGTCGTTGTTGTTGTTTTGACAGCAGGTTTTGCTTTTGCACTATCTGCAGGATCTGCAGGATCTACAGGATCAGTTGGATCTACAGGATCAGTTGGATCTACAGGATCAGTTGGATCTACAGGATCAGTTGGATCTACAGGATCAGTTGGATCTACAGGATCAGTTGGATCTACAGGATCAGTTGGATCTACAGGATCAGTTGGATCTACAGGATCAGTTGGGTCTACAGGATCAGTTGGATCTACAGGATCAGTCGGATCTGCAGGATCAGTTGGATCTGCAGGATCAGTTGGATCTGCAGGATCAGTCGGATCTACAGGATCAGTTGGATCAGGGTTAGGAACCGTTTCATTTTGCATAAGTTTCAATTCGGAAGATGCTTTAATAAGAGCATTTGCTGCAGCATCCACTTCTGCTTGTGTCGCTTCCTCATCAGCTAATACAGCCTCTGCTTTAGCTAGAGCATCAGCGAAAGAATCCCAGCTTTCAGGTGTATAGTCAGATTCAGTGAATCCAGTATTCATTTCTACTGCTTGTTTCAACAAGTCTTTGTTGACTTTATTATCAACAGCTGGTTTTATCACCAGCCCGCTCAACGCTTTGACTAGTTCATTGGCAGCTTTGTCAACTTCAGCTTGAGTAGCATCCTCATCTTTCAAGACAGATTGCGCTTTCTGCAACTTGCTTTGGAATGGCGCCCAAGAACTGACAGTGT